>CAVPOU010000016.1:0-181528 GCA_963707125.1 uncultured delta proteobacterium
GCCGGGGCCATTGACAGGGCGCGCCTGTATCAAACCCTCGAGCGCCGGGTGCAGGAACGCACGGCTGAGCTGGCCGCCGCCACGCACCGAGCCGAAGAAGCGACTGAGGCAATCTCACAGGCCGACCGTGAGAAGGGCGCCCTGCTCGCCGAGATGCGAGCCGTGCTCGATGCGATCGATTATGGCATCCTCCTCTTTGGGCCGGACCTGCGCCTCCGCCTCGGCAATCGCGCGATATGCGAGATGTGGCGGCTTCCCGAATCCCTGCTGGCAGAGGAACCCACGCTGGCGGACCTGATCAACTTCAACCGCGACACGGGTCTCTATGACGTGCCCAAGGACCAGTGGGACGACTACGTGGCACAGCGCGTGGAAGCGATCCGCAAGGGCGCGGTCCCGCCCACCCAGTTCCGGCGCCGCGACGGACGCATTCTCCGATTTCAGGCGCTGGTGCTGCCTGACGGCGGACGGATGCTGACCTACTTCGACATCACCGACCTGGTGCACCAAAACGAGTATCTCGCCGCCCTCCACGAAACCACGCTGGGCCTGATCAGCCGCCTCGATGTGAAGGATCTGCTGCAGACCCTCATCCTCCGGGCCGGGCAATTGTCGAACGCGCCTCACGGGTTCATCTATCTGCTGGAGCCGGGGCAAACAGAGATGGAGTGTAAGGTCGGCGTAGGCGTCCTGTGCCAGATGGTCGGCTCGCGGAGAAAAGTTGGCGAGGGCCTGACCGGCGAGGTCTGGAGAACAGGCCAGTCCCTGGCCGTTGTCAACCACGATTCCTGGCCGGGCCGGTCGGAGACATTCCCGGTGGGTCTCCTGGGCGCTATCATGGCGGTACCGCTGAAGTCCGGCCCGCAGATGGTGGGCGTCATCGGTCTGGCCTACGGCCCGGAATCCGAAGGAACCTTCGGGCCGCAAGAAGTTGAACTCCTGAGCCGGTTTGCCCAACTCGCTTCCGTGGCCCTGGACAATGCCCGCTTGTACTCGGCCACGCAGGAATCGGAACGCCGCTTGACCGACATCATCAACTTCATGCCCGATCCTACGTTGGTGATCGATGCTGAGGGTCACGTGATCGCCTGGAGCCGAGCCATGGAAGAGATGACGGGGATCCCGGCACAAGACATGTTGGGCAAGGGCGATTGCGAGTACGCCATTCCGTTCTATGGCGAGCGGCGGCCGGTTTTGCTGGATCTCGTGCTTCTGCCCCGTGAGGAACTGGAGCAGAAGTATGCAGGTATCGCGACAAAGGGCTCGGTGCTGGTGGCGGAAACCTACGTGCCCGGCTTGAAGGGAGGCGGTCGCTACCTGTATGCCACGGCCTCTGCTTTGCGCGATGCGCACGGCGATGTGGTGGGCGCCATCGAAACGATCCGCGACATCACCGAGCGCAAGGAGGCGGAGGTAGAACTGCAAAAAGCCAAAGAGGCGGCCGAGGCGGCGACCCAGGCCAAGAGCGACTTCCTGGCCAACATGAGCCACGAGATCAGAACGCCGATGAACGCGGTGATCGGCATGGCCCACCTGGCCCTTCAGACCGACCTGACTCCCAAGCAGGAGGACTACCTGAGAAAGATCCAGCGCTCCGCCCATTCCCTGTTGGGGATCATCAACGACATTCTGGACTTTTCCAAGATCGAAGCGGGGAAAATGGAGCTGGAATCAGTGGATTTCAGCCTGGACGAGGTCCTCGAGAATGTGTCGACGATGATGGGAGTGAAGATCCATGAGAAAGACCTTGAGTTCCTGCTGGATACTGCTTCGGATGTGCCTCTTGCGCTGGTGGGAGATCCGCTGAGGGTGGGGCAGGTCTTGATCAATTTGTGCAACAACGCGGTCAAATTCACGCAACAAGGCGAGATCGTCGTTTCCACGGCCGTGAAGGAGAGGGATGAGCACTCGGTCACGCTCCAGTTCTCTGTTCGGGACACAGGGATCGGGCTCACCGGGGAGCAGATGGGAAAGCTTTTCCAAGCCTTCAGCCAGGCGGACAGTTCCACCACAAGAAAATATGGAGGGACAGGGCTTGGATTGACCATATCCAGGCGCCTGGTGGAGATGATGGGAGGGGAGATCTGGGTTGAGAGCGAACCGGGCAAAGGGAGCGAGTTCTTTTTCACCGCCACCTTCGGCTTAGCGAGGAAAGTGGCCAGGAAGCGCATAGAACCCTCCCTGGACCTCAGAGGCATGCGGGTGCTGGTGGTCGAGGACAATGCCTCCTCCAGGGAGATCCTGCAGACCCTGCTCGAAAGCATGACCTTTGAGGTCTCAGCAGTAGCCTCTGCCGAAGAGGGGATCGCGGAGCTGGAGAAAGAGGCTAAAGCGCGTCCTTACAGAGCTGGTGGTGATGGACTGGAAAATGCCTGGTATGGACGGGATCAGGGCGTGTGAGGTGATCAAGAGGAATGCGGGGATACCCACCAAGCCCAAGATGATCATTGTCACAGCCTATGGTCGTGAAGAGGTGATGCAGAGATCAGCGAAGGTGGGAGTGGACGGGTTTCTTTTGAAGCCGGTGAGCCAGTCCATGCTTTTTGATGCGATCATGTTGGCCTTTGACAAGGAAGTGCCGGACCGGGAGCGTGCAGCGCCCTGGAGAGGGAGTGCTAAGGAAGAACAGGGCAAGCTGCGTGGGGCGAGGGTGCTGCTGGCAGAGGACAATGAGATCAACCAGCAGGTGGCGCAGGAGATGCTGGAGAAGGCAGGGCTGGTGGTCGGCATTGCCAACAACGGGGAAGAGGCTGTGCGGCGGGTCAAAGCGGAGGTCTATGACGCGGTGCTCATGGACATCCAGATGCCGGTCATGGGCGGGTTCGAGGCAACTGAGGAGATCCGCAAGGATAGCCGGTTCAAGGATTTGCCGATCATTGCGATGACGGCCCATGCCATGGCAGGAGACCGGGAGAAGAGCCTGGCCGCCGGGATGAACGATCATGTGACCAAACCTATTGATCCGGACGAGCTTTTCTCCGCCCTGCTGAGATGGATCAAACCGGGTGAAAGGGGAGTACCGCGAGCAGAGAGCCGTCGGGCGATGCCGGAAGAAAAGGAAGAGGATCTGCTGCTGCCCGAGTTGCCCGGGGTCGCCGTCGCATCAGGCCTTGAGAGGGTCGGCGGAAACAAGCCGCTTTATGCGAAGCTCTTGCGCAAGTTCAGGGAGAGCCAGCAGAACGCGGTGCAGGAGATCAGGGCGGCTCTGCACTCAGGGGATAGGGAAACAGCCGGCCGACTGGCCCATACGGTCAAGGGGGTGTCCGGAAACCTTGGCGCGGAGACCCTGTACCGCGCTGCGGCTGACTTGGAGAAGGCGATAAAAGAAGGGAAAGAGACCATCGATCCTCTTCTGACCGGGTTCGGCTCCCAGCTGAAGATCGTCATGGATGGGATAAAGGTTTTGGAGGAGAGCCTGGCCGCTCAAAAAGAGCCCGAGCCTTCAACGGCTGTTTCGGTTGACAAGGGAGCGGTGAAGCTTCTGCTTCAGGACATGGCGCAGCTCCTGGAAAGTGACCTGACAGAAGCGATGAACCGTCTTGAGGCTTTGAGGCAGCACCTGGCGCAGTCCTCCGCCCATGAGGAGTTCAAACGGCTGGAGAAACAGGTTGAGAACTTTGACACGGACGGTGCGGCCAAGAGTATCGAGGCCATAGCCAAGATATTGGATATCGAGGTCTAAGACAGGCCTTTGGCCGCAACCAAAAAACACCAAACCCGAATGCCGAATATCGAACAAGGTTTACCCGCCTTCGGCGGCGCCAGAGGCGACCAGGGAATTTCGAATGATGAAGTTAACTCCTCCTGCAGTTGCCTTCGGAGTTCGATATTCGTTATTCGATATTCTGCGGTTCGTCTTTGAACTTCTATGCAGCCTGCGTAGACGTTACAGACTAAGATTCTGAGCGGAGGGTGAGATGGCTGAAGGTACGAAAAAGCCCAAAGTGCTGATTGTGGACGATACTCCCGAAAACATCCAGGTGCTCATGGGCACCCTGAAGGATCATTATGCCATCGTAGCGGCCATCAACGGGGACAAGGCCTTGAAGATGGCTGTTGCGGACCCGAAGCCGGATCTCATTCTCCTGGATATCATGATGCCTGGAATGGACGGGTTCGAAGTGTGCCGGCGGCTGAAAGCGGATGATGCGACCCGGGAGATCCCTGTCATCTTTCTTTCCGCACTGGATGATACGGTGAACAAGGTGAAGGGGTTTTCCGTAGGAGCAGTGGATTACATTTCGAAACCGTTTCAGCCTGAAGAGGTCCGCGTCAGGGTCAACACCCACCTGACCATGAGTCTCCTGAAACAGGACCTCGCCGAGAAAAACAAGGAACTGCAGGCCTACAGCGTGCACCTGGAAGAAAGGGTCAGGGAGAGGACCGCAGAGCTGGCTTCCTTGAACCGCATGTATGAGCGATTCGTGCCCCGGGAGTTCATTCACTTGCTAGAGAAGGAGAGCATTCTGGACATCCATCTGGGCGACCAGGTGAGCCACAAAATGACGGTCATGTTTGCGGACATCCGGGGCTGGACCACGCTGCTGGAGAAGATGACTCCCCAGCAGGCTTTCAATTTCATCAATGCCTATTTGAGAAGGGTCACTCCTGTAATCAAGGAATGCAACGGGTTCATCGATCAGTATTACGGGGACGGAGTCATGGCCCTTTTCCCCGGCCCTCCGGACGACGCGGTGAGGGCCGCCGTGTCCATGCAAAGCGCCGTTGCCGAGTACAACAAGGTACGGGCCCAGGACGGGCATGACCCTATCGGCATAGGGGTCGGACTGCACCGGGCTGATCTGATGCTGGGCATCATCGGCAGCGAGGAGCGGATGCAGGGCGCGGTGGTGGCGGACGCGGTGAACCTCGCGGCCCGCATCGAGGGATTGAACAAGATGTACGGGTCCTATGTGAGCTTGAGCGATGAAACTCTTTTTTCCCTGAAGGTGCCGGGCAGGTACAGACACCGGTTCATCGACAAGGTGCGGGTCAAGGGAAGAGAGGACGCGGTGACGGTGTACGAGGTCTTCGAAGGGGACCCTGAGTCCATCGCAGGGCTGAAAGAACAGACCAAACCCTCCTTTGAGAGCGGGCTTCAGCTCTACTACGCCAAGAAATTCTCTGAAGCCAGCGTCCATTTCAACCAGGTGCTGGAGAAGAATGCCGGGGACCTGGCTGCCAGGATCTATCTGAAGCGCTGCGCCAACTACATGGTGAACGGCGTTCCGTCTGACTGGACAGGGATCGAGACTCTGTTGGAGAAATAGACGGTAGGCAACAGGGACGAGTCAGAAGGGTAGCAAGGACAAACGTGCTTGCTCGACCATGGCGAGTTTCCCCTGGAGGAGAGCGCTAGGATTTCTATTCATCTGTTCGTTTTGGCTGCTAACTTCAGATACCTCAGGCATTTTAGGTCACTCTATGCGCCTCCTTATTAGAGCGTGGAATTGTAAGACAGCGGAAATCACAACCTGAAGGAAAGGGAGCCCAAGGAAAAATACGCAGGTGGCAGGACGAAAAATCAAGGTTACGATTAACACCAGAAGTCCGTCGCGTGGGTAAGAAGTCGTGAGGTTACGACTTCCAAAATGCATGGTTGAATTTCGCCGCACTTGAGATTCTTTCGTATTCTGGACGAAATCTTTATCGCCAACTGTTTTGAGCATCTCAGCCCAAACCATAGGGTTCCGATAAGGCCCTCCCGATCCTCAAATCAGAAACCCTTTCTCTATGGCATTGGGTCGGACCAGGCTACTCTACTGATATTGAATGATTGTCATCTCAGAACTTGGTGTTTTCAAGCCTTAAACCGCCATTTTCCTGCCCCAAAACGCCCTTGTAAGAGGAGGAGGCTCTCTTGGTTCATGCGCCACCTATGCCTTATAGGCCCAGTTTCTGCCTCAAGGATGCCGTTCTAAGCCCCAAAAGAGGGAGATTTTCATTTCAGCATTTCAGGATTTCAATCACTTGACTCGGTATGACCCTCGCATGCGTTCCCTTTTTCTCTGCTTGACACGTGTCATCGAAATGGCTACTATTTTTGCCAAAGTGATCACTTCGGAGGGTGGACATGGTAACGGTAACAGCAAAGCAGTTAAAACAAAAGACAGGCGAAATCATCCGGCGTGTGAAGGCGGGCGAGCGCTTGACAGTCACTTACCGGGGAAGACCGGTAGCGGTCATTCTTCCGCAGCCGGCGGGCGGCGCTGATCGCTCCGAAGACCTTCGGCCCTTCGAACAGGCATGGCGGGAGATCGAGGCATCCCTGGAAAGGACAGAACCCGAATTCAAGAACTGGCGGGAGGCTATGAAGTGGGCGCGGAAAGAACTCTTGTCTTAATCGACTCCAATGTTTTCGTTATTGATCTTCGCTACAAGCAAGATAGCCACTACAGAGCAAATCGTAAATTTCTTGATGCGATTGGTGAGGCCGGCACCGGATTCACGACGATCGTCAATCTCTTGGAGATATGCGGAATTCTATCTTTCAATCTCAAGGACAGGCAGCTTCGGGAGTTGTGGGTCTACTTCGAACAAAGGTACAAGGTCACTGTCCTCCCTGATATCGCGCTGGATGGTGCTCTCCCTTCCTTAAGGATCCGGGAAGTCTTTGAGTGGATCAAGAAAAAGCTGTCCTTTGGCGATGCCTATATCCTCGCCATCGCTCTAAAGCAAATGCCCTCTCTTTCTGTGATGATCACCTGGGACAAAGAGCATTTCAAAGGAAAATTCAAAGGCACCATCCACACGCCTGCGGAATACTTCCAAAACCGTCCCTAAACTGCTGATTATCGAGTTCTCTCGGCTCCCCCACGAGCAAGCCACTGGGCACAATCTTCACTTTTCAACTTGATTGCAATTGCTAATCGCCGCCTCTCCGCCTCTCGCGCGACTATCGATAGAATGCGAAATCGCTCGTTTTGGGGGACGCGGGAAACGATAGGTTAGCCCAAATGAATCGTTATCGATAATCCGGGTGGATGCCAAAAAGGAATGAAACCCGGTGCGACGTGCACTTGTTAAACATTCTCAGAGTTGGATGAAAAGGAGGAGGAACAGCCCTTTGCGGCAGAGCTGCTCAGGCCTCACATAGACTTTATAGTGGGTCCCCCCGGGCAGAGCCCGGGGCACCCACTTCGTCTCCCTTCGACTTCGCTGCGCTCCGCTCAGGGCGATCCCTCGAACACTTCCTTTCGCTCGGGACCCTATCCCGAGCGAGGGCCCACGGCCAGAGGCCGTGGCCCGAGTCGAGGGGTCGCTTTACTGCATTGCGGACAGATTGGCTTGTCGGAGGCGGTTGTGATCCCTCCTTCTATTCTCCCATTTTGGCAAGAAGCTCATCCAGTGGCAGGGCTTTGACGCCCGGGCGAAGAGTGGAAATCCCCGTCCCCCCTCTCGAAGGACGATGGACAACGATGGACTCCGTATCATAGCCGTGAATAACATTGGAAAGCCGTACCAAAGGTTCTGCCATGCGGGGAGTCATTGTTTTGGTAGCCTTCGCTTCAATGAGCAGCAGTCTCCGATCTCCCCGGGGCAGCACAAAGTCGACTTCGAGGCCCTGTTGATCACGAAAGTAATAAAGCTCTTTGGAGCGACCCAGACTGATTTGTCTTTTCACAATTTCGGAGGCAACAAATGTTTCAAACACAGGACCTAGAAACACCGAACGGTTCAGTGTCGCTTCCGACTCTATCCCGAGCAAGTAGTTCAATAACCCAGAGTCAATGAAATAGATTTTCGGAGACTTGATAAGACGTTTTCCGAAGTTCTCAAAAAAAGGCGGGACAAGAAGGATCTGACCCGTAACCTCAAGGATGCTGAGCCATTCGGACACCGTTGGAACCGAAACCCCTAGCGGCGCAGCTAAATCCGTTCGGTTCAGAATTTGCCCGCATCGAGCTGCCAGCAGCGAAAGAAATCGGCGAAAGGTCGCCAGGTCCCGTATCGAGCTAACGGCACGTACATCCCGCTCAAGATAGGTTTGCACATAGGAACGGAACCAGACCAAAGCCAAGGACGGTTTGGCAAGGACCTCGGGAAACCCTCCCTTCAGCAGAGAAACCTTCCCGCTCTCCGAACGAGAAAGCGGCAGCAACTGAAATATGGCTGCTCTGCCGGCCATCGATTCCGTGACCCCCCTCATCAGAGGCGCATCCTGAGATCCGGTCAGCAACCATTGGCCTTTCCTGTTTGGAGATTCGTCAATTCTCGTCCTAATATAATTCAAAAGCTCAGGGGCGTTCTGGACCTCGTCCAAAATCGCCGGCCGCCTGATCTCCTCGAGGAAAGATCGGGGGTCCGACCGAACTCTGGAGATCAAGTCAGGATCCTCTAGAAGATGATAGGAGCTCTTTGGAAAAAGCTTCTGAAGGAGAGTCGTCTTCCCAGCTCTTCGTGGGCCGGTTACAATAACGGCTGGAAAGCTTTTGGCGGCTCGTGAAAGCTCCTTTTCAATCATGCGTCGGATGTATTTCATGCTGAGAATTCTAAACTAGCACTTTAGAAAACTCAAGCCAAAAATCGACGGACAAGTCAGATTCACGAGTCGACTATGCTTACCAGTCTCAGTATTCGAGGAATAAAAGGAGGAAAAGAACCGCACCCAGCACGATGCGGTACCAGCCGAAGACAATGAAGGTGTGTGTCTGGATGTAGCGAAGCAGCCACCTCACCGCAATGAAGGAAACCACCGCAGAGGTGATGAATCCGAGCAGCACCATGTCCCAGCGCTCAGTGGCGCCTCCGACCGGCGGGTGATGGAGGGCCTGAAAAATCTTGAGTCCACCTGCCGCAAGCATCGTAGGAATACCGACGAGAAAGGAAAACTCGGTCGCAGCCGGCCTGCTCAGGCCGAGCATCAGCATCAGGAGGATCGTCGCGCCCGACCGCGAGGTGCCGGGGAACACCGCGGCGATCAACTGTCCCACACCGACCACTACCGCCACAGACCAGGTCACCGGGCCCTGCGGGTTGCGGCCGCTTAACCATCGCTCGATAATCAGAAACCCGATACCACCCACAAGCATTGCCCAGGCAACCGGCCACAGACGTTCAGGCAATTTGAACCCGGCCTTGTCCAGGAGCAAGCCGCCGATGCCTGTGAGGATCACTGCCAAGAGGATTTTCAGCCCGTAGTCCCGGATTGCCTTCTCGCGCCACTGGAAGACGAACTGATGCAGGCGTTCAGGGAAAAGCGGCAGCACCGAAATGACCGCACCACTCTGGATGACGATGTTGAATAGATCGGTCTGTCGCGGCAGCCAGTTCTCAATGATGAGCAGGTGGGCGGTGGAGGAGATAGGCAGGAACTCGGTGATCCCCTCAATGATCCCGAGGATGATTATCGCAAGCCAATCAGACATGGGCACAGTATAGGCTCAACGCAAGCCCTTGACAAGATACAATGCGCAGAGAATCCTGAGTTCACCTCTCCAAGCATCCCAATCCAGGATTTTAGCCGCAATCAAATTCAAATCCCGAAACCCCTGGCCCAGACCTGGCATGCAGGATGGCTTCATCAGAAGATGAACCATCGCCGGAATCAAGCGCCACATCGTACATAGGATATCGCGCCAGGGCAGGCCGAATATCGAATGTCGAACAAGGAAGTCCGAATGATGAAGTCTAAAGACTTGGATTGGTTCCTTCGGCGTTCGTTATTCGTTGTTCGACCTGCCCGCTATGCCCGCAAACGGATTTGGTACAGATACTCCGTGCCGACGAGTGACACGGCCACCGTTGCGCTGCGAAGTACCTCGCAGGGCAGGCGGGCATTCTGCGGTTCGTTTTTGAAGTCCTCCGTAAGTTTCGAACAGGTTGCAGATTGCGACTCTATATATGATTTCCGTCAGGCGGCGTTTGGGACTGGTTCCTTCTGCTCCTCTCGTGCGAAGTTCTTCAGCACCCGAATCTTCCGGTTGGTCTGCTCCTGAATGAAGACAATCTGCTTCTCGTCAAGATGCTTGTATTTGCCGATGAGGGAAAGATAGGCCTGGACAGGAAGAGGATTGTCTACGGGGTGAGTAAAACGAATTCGTCCTTCCTTCAACTCGAACTCCCACAGAGGAACAGTATTTGTTTCCACGGCTTTCCGAGCCACCTCGATGAGCTTACCGGGAGGGAATCGCCAGCCCGTAGGGCATGGAGAAAACACGTGGATGTAGGCCATGCCTTTCTTGGCGGCTTCGATGGCTTTTTCAACCTTTGCATAGTAGTCTTCCATGAAGGCGGTCGACGCGGTTGCCACATACTCGCAGTTGTGCATCACCATGATAAGAGGCATGGGCTTGGCATCCCGGGTCTTGCCTCTTAGAACAGACCCTACAGGGGTGGTGGAGGTCCACGCGCCGTACGGGGTCGTACTGGAGCGCTGCACTCCTGTGTTCATGTACCCTTCATTGTCCACACAGATGTAGATCATCTGCTCACCCCGCTCCGCCGCGCCTGAGAGGGACTGGAATCCCACATCCGCGGTGCCCCCATCTCCTCCAAAAGCGAGCATGGTCACATCCCTGCCGATGCGATTGTAGTAGCGCCTGGCCCCTGCCAGCATGGCAGCGGTGTTGGTCAGGAGAGGGTGGAACACAGGGGTCTTGAGACCGGTCTTTGCGTTGACACCCACGGAACCGACCCCGGCAATGCATCCCGGCGGCGTTGCAACGACCACATTGGATCCGATGCGGCGAAGAGTATGCCTCAGGAGCATTTCAGAGTTGCACCCCAGGCAAGCGGAGAGACCGGGCACAACCAGATCTTCCAGGTCGCCCCAGGAATTGAAGATGGAAGCAACTTGCTTCAGTTCAAGAGCAGCTCTTGGGCAAGCCTTGACGCAGGCCGGGTCCCCGTCGCAGAAGTTGCACTTCATCACCTGATCAGTCAGCGCATTGTAAGTGATCCCGCCGTAAGGGCACGCGAGGGTGCAGAGCTGGCAGTTCACACACTTATCTTTGTCCCATTTCACAATCCCGGTGTCCAGGTCTTTGGAGAGGGCTCCTGACGGGCAGTTCATCACGCACTGCGGTTGCCCGCATTGACGACACAGGGCAATCCCAAAAGCCTGCTGTTCCGCATCCTTTGCCACCTTGATGCGTGAATGAGCCGAATCCGTTGTGCCGGTGTGATGCTTGGAGCATGCCGGCACGCAATCCCCGCACCCATCACACTTGTCCTGGTAAAAAGCAATGGTCGGATAACTGTTACCCACTATCGGTTCCTCCAATCGACCGAAAAATCCGAAATTCGAAGCACGAAATCCGAAACAATCACAAAATTCTAAATTAGAATGTTCAAAACGAAAACCTCATCCGGTGTAAGCTACTCTTTTGGTCATTAGAGCATTCGAATTTTGAATTTGGTTCGAGTTTCGAATTTCGGATTTCGTGCTTTTACTTTGAAATCGTCATCTCCACATACTCGTCATCATCACCCGGCTGATATCAACAGGCGAGGCGCAGAACCTGGCTTTCACATCGCCCAGATACGCTTTTCGCCGAATCAGCTGGTACATCACGCCGGGGTCCAAATCGGAGTTGATTCCCGAGGCTCCCACCAGCCGATCCTCTTTGAAGAGGAGCTTCTGATACTTGAAGCTTTCCGGAACCGCCACCTTTTCAACTTCACATCCCGCTTCCTCCCTGGTCATCCCGACGGAGAAAGCCCTGTGGCCGAAAAATTTGTACGTGTTCAGCGCGACAGCTCCCTGGTAAACTTTCAGCGTTGGATCATCCACCATATCCATACCTGCGATCCGGCCCTGCTCCACAGCATTGGGCAGGGTGGCGTTCAGGATCTTTGAAGTTTCAAAGAAGCCTCTTGCCTGCGCCACGTCGCCGGCCGCCCAGATCCCGCTTGCGTTGGTCCTCATCCTCTCATCTACAAGGATCCCCTGGTCCACCTCAACCCCGGAATCTGACAGGGACTCCACTCTCGGTTGAACTCCCGTAGCGACCACGATCAACCCGGCGGAAAGAATCCCTCCTGACGCGAGGCTCAGAGTGGTTTCCCTGCCCGCTCCTTTGACGCTTGACACCTTTTCGTTCAACAGGATCGTGACGCCATTCTCGGAAAAAGCCCGGTAGATCATTTGCGAAGCTTCTTCATCAAAGTAGCCCGGCAGCACCTGTGGCAAGGCCTCCACCACAACCACCCTCATGCCTCCTTTCGCCAGGTTCTCGGCGGCATGCAAACCGATGAGCCCGGCTCCGAGGACCACAGCCGTTCCGTCCTTTCGGATTCCGGAACGCAGGTTCAAGGCATCTTCAAGGGTGCGCAGGACATGGTGCGACACCGCTTCCAGCCCTGCGACAGGGGGCCGCTTAGCTGCTGCACCTGTGGCCAAAAGAAGCTTCTCATACTCTATCTTTTCCCCTGATTCGAGGGTCACCTGCCGGCTCCTTCCATCCACGGCCACCACCTTAGCTCCCGGCTTGAAAACGACGGACAGGCTGTCAAGGCTTTTTTGATCCCTCAGGAAAACCTTGTCCCGTCGGGCCTGGCCGGAGAGCACATAAGGAAGAATGGTCGGAGAGTAAGGAAGGCACGACTCCTGAGTCACCAGGGTCAGTGGGCCTTCCTTGTCCTGCAATCGGATGGCATCGAGCGCCGAAAGCCCGGCGTGACTGGAACCTATGATGAGGTATTTGGTGCGATGCATAGTGCCTCTTTGTTCAATTCTGTAATTCCATCATGGATTGCAAATTCGAAATCCGAAGCACGAAATCCGAAACAATGCTAAATGACCAAAATTCAAATGACCAAAACAGTTGCTGATGAAGGGTGTTAGCCTTTGTTTGGATCATTCGAAAATTTGAATTTCGAATTTGTTTCGAGTTTCGAAATTCGGTATTCGAATTTCCGTTTGCTCAGGCAAACGGCTTTATTCATTCAGCCATATCGGCCCTTCAGCCACTTCTCCTTTGTGCGCTTTCGCGGTTGTTTCAATCACACGGGTGAAATGCTCGATGGTAATATCTGCCCCGGCCAACCCGCCGATAAAGCTGATAGCCGGAATACGCCGGTTCAACCCGTACAGGGCAGCCAGTAATTCTTGGTAAACCGGCCCTGAATTCCACCCGAAGCTCACGGACCTGTCCACCACGCCCACGGCTTTAACTTTTGAAAGGGATTTGCGGAGAGCCTCCAGAGGAAAAGGCCGGAAGGTCTTGACCTTGATGAGCCCCACCTTTTCGCCTGCCTCCCGGGCCAGATCCACCGCATCTTTTCCAGCGCCTGTCATGCTGCCGATGGTTACAACCGCATATTCCGCATCCTCAAGGCGATACTCCTCAACAAGAGGCGCATAGGATCTTCCAAAACGCCTGGCCCATTCCTCATGGACCTCCGGAATCACCTTCAAAGCATTCTGCATTCCCTTGCACAATCCTTTGCGGTAACGGACAAAGAGGGCCGGCCCAACGCCTCCTGCCCCGCCGGTCAGAGGATCTACCGCCATGGGACGCTCCGGATCCAGTGCGGCATGCCAGTTCGTATCCTTTTTGCCCAGGAAAGCATTCACCTCTTCCTGATCCGGCAGCTCCACTTTCTCCACCCCGTAGGAAAGGTAGTTTCCATCATGATTCACATTGACGGGGATCATGACGTCACGATGCTCGGCGATCTTGTAGGCCATGACCACTGTGTCCAGGACTTCCTGCACGTTTTCACAGTACATGTGAATCCAGCCTGCTTCGCGCACGGTCATGGCATCCTGCTGGCCGCCCCAGACCGACTGGGGAGTGATCCCATCCCTGGTCACGATGGACATGACAATGGGCAGCCGCAGTGCAGGCGTGCGGTAATAGGGCTCAAACATGAAAGCCAGTCCCTGGCCGCAGCTTGCCGTGAAGGTTCTGGCACCGGCCAGGCAAGCTCCCTGGAGCACGGAAAGCACACTGTGCTCGCCTTCCACGTCCATCAGATCCGCCTTGATGATCCCGTCCGCCACAAACTGTGAAATATACTCGGCCAGGGAGGATTGGGGCGTAATCGGGTATACGGCCACCATGTCAGGGCGTGCCAGAGCCACTCCCCACGCAGCAGCTTCGTTGCCGTCACAAACGAGCGTCTTGGACATAGTCATTCCTCTACTTCTTCAATCATGGTGATCGCATGGTGCGGGCACTCCTGAGCGCAGATGCCGCACCCCTTGCAGATCTCCAAACCCGCTTCAAACCAGGTATCTTTCTCAACAATGCACTGGGTCGGGCAGTAGGTCCAGCAGGTTGCGCACTTTACGCATTTGTCCCGATCCACGACCGGCCGCTCCGCCCTCCAGTCCCCTGTCCTCAGTACGGTGAGCTCCGTAGCGATGGGGCAGAGATCATCGGGAATGCTGGATTGATCAAAGGCCTTCCGAGCTTGTCGCTTCATGGGACCTCCTTTCCCTTGCCGTCAAACACTTTGGTGTTTTCATATCCTTGCTCCACGGCAAGCACGTTCTTGTCGAGCGCAGCATCACGAAACTCTGCGGACTCCATGCCTTTGCGCAGGGAGCCCAGCGACACCAAGCCGGTCGTCTTTGCAAAAGCACCGAGCATAATGGAGTTGGTAATCGGCCTGCCGAAAATCCGCAAGGCTATTCCAAAGGCATCGCAAAGCCCTATTCTCGTCAAGGTTTCAGGCATCTTCAGCTGTTCAAAGCTCTTCTTGGTCGCCTGTACCCAGACACCCCCCTGTCTCATATCTTGAAAAATGTTGACGGACCTGGGAAGCGTCGGATCAAGGCAAATCACGCAATCAGGATAGTAGATGTTGGTGTTCTGCCGGATCACTTTGCTGTCAAATCTCAGATACGCTTCGACCGGCGCACCCCGTCGCTCAAAACCAAAGGAGGGAATCGCTTTAACAAACCTCCCTTCCTCTACCAGCGCCTTGGCCAGAATCTTGGAGGCCAACACAGCGCCCTGACCCCCTCGCCCATGAAAACGAATCTCGTACATGATAGACCCCTCGGAACCCACCTGACCGGTTCGATCCGGACAATATACTTTAACAGAAACAACTTATCTATTTTTTGGCTTTCTTCAAATATATTTTTCAAGGGATATCTCGTCACCCTTTGGGCTTGACAGGGGCCAGCCCTCTGATATGGTTGGCAGGGCTTCAGGTCTGACGAGGTCATGAGGTATCAGAAACTTTTCCCCACTGAAAATTTCTGGAAGAGGTAATGGAATCTGTTCCCAAGGCACTTTCTTCCCTCCCGCTGGCAAACCCCATTGCCTGGCCAGGACTGGAAAGGCTGCGGACCGCGTGTCTTGGCATAACGCTCTTGGAGATCGAGGCCTTCTTCCCCGAGGAGAAAGATCTCTTGACACCCCGTGAAGCGTCACGGGCTGAAAAATTGGGACCGAGGAGGCGCAAGGGCTTCACCGCAGCGCGGGTGGCCTTGAAAAGACTGGCCCGCCAGATTGGTCTTGCCGACAAAGACAGGCCCGACTCAACGATCGAGACGCTTGGCCCCGATCGAGTGAGGCCCTGTCTTGCTGAGAGCGGCCTTTACTGCTCCGTCTCTCACACCAACCGGTTCGCAGTGGCGGTAGGGCATGTTCTCCCTGTCGGTGTGGATATTGAGGTTGTTTCTGCAAAAACGGTAAGGATCTGGCATCTTTTCATGTCCCCTCGGGACCACGGCCTCCTTTCCACTTCAGGGATAGGTCCGGAGCGAACTGCGACGCGTGCATGGACCGTCAAGGAAGCAGCAGCCAAAGCTTTCGGCCTGGACCTTTCAGGAGCAATCCGCGACGTGGAGATAGTCCTGGTGGGAGAAGAAGAGAGCGTGATAAGACATCGTGGAAAGAGATACTCTGTAAGGCATGCTGAGGGGGAAAGCCATGTGCTCAGCCTGATCACCTGTGATGGCTTTTGAAAAAGTCCCAGATAATGTCCGTGGCATGGAAGTCTTTGAGAGGATCGTTCTCAGGGAGCTTTTTCGTGAAGTACTTCGTGGGGATGGTGTGCTTCCAGCCTTCAAGGGTAAAGAGAATGACCTCTTGATCGCTTTCCCTTGCTTTCCAGGTGTCCTTGACCACCCTGCCACCGATCATCTCTTCCCTTTGAGGGGCCGTGGGAACCTGGTTGGCCTTCAACCAGAACTCCATCGATTCCTTCACGGAAACATAAGAGTGGCCCTCATTCTCTATGCTTCCCCCTTCATAAGGGATGCTGTCATCCTCCCGACCGTGAATGGCCATAACGGGCACAGGCGCCCGAGCAGGGGGAATGCGCACCTCCGGCTCAGAAGGAGAAGGCCGGCTGCCGATCGTGCCTGCGATCACGGCAACGGCTGCCAGGGTTTCCGGTTTTTGCGCGGCAAAGAGGTAGGCAAGCATCCCGCCGTTTGAATACCCCACCATATAGATGCGAGAGGGGTCTACACGAAAGTGCTCACGGACTTCCTCAATGACCGTGGAGACGAAACCGAGGTCGTCAACCCGGTCCTTCATGGCCCTTCCGCAACAATGCCCTGCATTCCAGTGCTGAAGCCAACCAAACAGGGTGATGCCGTTTGGATACAGGACAAGAAAGCCCTCTCTGTCGGCAAGCTCAGAAAGCCCTGTCTCCTCTTCCATCTCTTCCGCTGTGCTGAAAGCTCCATGGAGGGCCACAACCAACGGCCGAGCCTCGGCCCGATCATAATTCTTGGGGATATGGATGAGGTAGGAACGGCGAAACCCAAGCACGCGGAGGTCGAGCTTGTGCTTGTGGGTGCCCGGTTCGTAGCTCGCAACACCGGCAGGGCTTTCAGAGTAACCGCATAGCACGAGCAGGACCATCACAGAGACCATTCCTATGATCCGCCGGCCCTTCTCCATCATCGCACGGGTTAAGAGAAAGCTCGATATCATGAGCCCCCAGGGAGCAACGTCATCATCAGCCTGTATGGAGCCGGCTTATAGGCCCGGAGTTCCATTTGGGAAGCCAGCCCCTCCACAAAGGGCGGCCGCAGCAGCGCCTCCTTAACCAGGTTCCCGTGACTGTCCCGGAGCGAAATCTTCCGAACCGTGGAAAGACTGATTTCTCTTCGAGAACCATCAGGGCTCTCCCATTGGCAGAGGATGGCGCCGTCCGCCCTCCTTCCCCATTTCGATGGCCCACCCTCTGGAGGCAAAAAAAGAAGATTCACATCCTCCATCAATCCCCTGGCAAAGGCCGGGGAGTCAAAGGGAGCCACGGCCTTCAATACTGAAATCGTATCCTTCCGCTGTTCTGCCTCAAATAGGATGAATCCCTCAGGGGTGAGCAGTACCGTGTGGAGATTGCGGCCTGCAGGATCCCCTTTGGTGACCCCGAGCAGGGAGGAAGAAACCCCTTCGCTGATAACCGCTTCGATCTTGTGGATGCACTCCCAGGGGCCGGCAGGGAAGATGGCGAAACAGCCCTGCAGATCGCCCGGGGCCCCGGGCAGCAGGTCTGCCTCCGGTATGGGCAGACACCCTGCGCAGAGCATCAGGACCCCGAAGAGACACGTTTTCAGATTCCATCTGAAGTTCATGGTTTATCGAAGATCTCGGACGGAAGGTTGGAATTGATCTCAACGTTCCTGAACTCGATCCATGTCGCGGAACCCCCTGGTTCCACTATCTCCACCCGGTCGATGACCCCGGGTCTTTCAGAAAGGACAATCTCAATCCCGAGGATAAACCTGTTGATCCCTTCGCTTGGGGGCCAGGAGGATTCGACCGGGAGGGCCCGGGGAATAGACATGGCTGAATATCTTGCTCTCCTCGAAGCGCCCCTGAAACCACTGACTCATTTCAGCAAGCACCATCCGTCTTGCCTCCACCGCCTGGGTCATGTCCTGTTTCCAGGCGCCCTCAGAGAAGTGGTAGAGCCCTATGTTATCGCCCTTCTGCAGCATGACGCTTCGCAGCGGGCTGAGGTACTCCCACCTTAGGGAACCGGAGGCGAGGTAGAAGAACCTTCCTTCAGAAAGGAGGGGATCCTTAAGAATCTGGAGGTGTCTCTTTTGCAGGAACTCCGCTTTCACGGATTGGATGTTGCTGGATGCCTCCTTAATAGAAGCCCAATCCTGAGAGTGCCCCGGCACGGCTGCGACAAGGCCTGCGATCGTCACCGCGCTCAAGAAAAGGACCATCTTCCACGCACATTGCTTCATCAATAAACTCCTAGCTCGCAGGTTGCTCAAAAACGCTCAGATACAAGGCGCCCGAAATCCCGAGGAGTGAGACGTACATTCCAGTACGTCGCAATGACGAGGGATGAGGGCAACGCAGTAGATGGGCGTTTTTCAGCAACCTGCTAGAGCATTCCGCCATTGACCGATATGACCTGTCCGGTAATGTAAGAGGCATCATCGGAACACAGGAACCGGACCACCTTGGCCACCTCTTCCGGCAGTCCTGTCCGGCCCATGGGAATGATCTGTTTGATCATCTCTCTTGGAAAATCCCGGAGCATCTCGGTCTCAATGAGGCCGGGGGCTACCAAATTGACCCGGATGCCGAGGCGCGCCACTTCCGAGGCAAGGGATCGACAGGCTCCTTCAAGGCCTGCTTTGGCAGCACAGTAGTTGGTCTGACCTCTGTGGCCCAGCCGAGCGGACACAGAGGAGAGAGTCACAATGCAGCCTTTCCGCTTGCTGATCATCCTTTTGAGGACCGGTTTTGTGACGTTAAAGAAGCCGAGCAGGGAGGTATCGAGGACTCTTCTCCATTCTTCGAAAGACATGAGCACAAAGAGACTGTCCGCTGTCTCTCCCGCGTTGTTCACCAAGATATCAATGGACTCATGCCGGGTGAGAATGGCTTCGACCTGTTTTCCCGTCTCCTCCTTGTCGGCAACGTCGAAACACACGGCCTCTCCCTGCCCCCCGGCCTGTCGAATCAACTCCACGGTCTCTTCCGCAGCCTTCAGGTTAGACCGAAAGGTGACCACCACGTGGCAGCCGTTCTTTGCCAACTCCAGGCTGATGGCACGGCCGATCCCCCGTCCACCGCCTGTCACAAGGGCAACCTGTGTCAAAAGCATAGGCCTTAATCCCTCCTCTCTTTCCCGTCCGGGTGGGCACCCTGCAGTCTCAGAAAATCCGGAAAGTCATCGCCTTCAGGTTCCATGACCTGGACGATGGTGGTGCAAAAGAGAGCCGAACCGGAAATCACTTGACCCTTGAATACGGCATAGTTCCCTACATGGTAAAGCTCTTCCACGTGGATGGTGAGTCTGGTGCCCAGCGGGAAACTGAGCGTGAAAAACTCCGCTTCCTTGATGCCGACCAGCAGCCCTACCCGCGGTCTGGCCCCTTCTCCTCGGCGCCACGTGCTCAAGGCGGAAATGGCCTGCGCCACGAGTTCGATGCAGAGGAGAGAACTCACAGAGCCGTCCCTGTTCAGAGGCCATGATTCGGTAACCGTTGTCTCAGCCTGAAGCCCTTTCCGGGCAGGGTTTATCACCCGGTCCAGGAGCCTCATGGGGCCGCGATGCGGGATCAGGGATTCGGCTCGAAGGATGTTTTTCTGCTCCATTCGCTTCCTCGGCTGCTCTCGAGATTCTCCTCTCTACGGAGGCTGAGGGCCTCTCTGTAACGCGCCTCCAACTCCTTTGCGAACTCCCGCTCCCTTCCGGCTTTGGGGGGAGCCAGGGGCTCCCAGTATTCGAGTCCAATGGTGGAGGCATGGAAGGGGGGGAAATACCATTTGTCCTCCTTTGGGAGAAAAGGCGGATTGTTTCTTATAACCACAGGCTGCACCGGCACATTGGCTAGCCTGGCCAGCATGAATGGGCCGGAGCTGAACCTGCCCAAGACCCCTTTGGGCGATCGGGTTGCTTCAGGAAAGACCATAAACTTATAACCCTTTTTGATCTTTTCCGTCGCTTCATCCAGAGACTGGAGAGGGCTCATGCGCTCGTAATCGGGCGAAAGGACATAACCGGCCGATTGGAACAGCGGGCCCAGAGGGAGTCTTTTTGCCAGGATTCTTTTGACCATGACACACATGTGGGGGATCTCCCGGATGAGAAAGAGAACGTCAAAGAGGCCGGGGTGGTTGGAGACCACCACGCATGGACCTTCCAGGGGTTTTCCTTTGGCCGGCATGGAAACGAGAAGCCTGCATGCCCACAGGAACCTGAGCCAGAGGTTCAGGAGAATCCTGAGTGCCCACTGCATCCTGTAAGGTTGTTTCCCAAAGAGCCTGTTCAGAATCGAGATGCCGGGGAGAAACAAAATGAGCTCGCACAGGATCCCAAGGAAGAAGACGCCATAGAGAACTCCCATCAAAACCCCCTTGGTCGTGCGTACTATCGTCTCAAGCATCGCTCTCCGCCTGACCGGGGTTGTCCGGAAGAAAGGCAATCCCCCATGTGCCAGGTCCCATATGAACGGCAGAGGTCATGGAGATGATCTGTATGATGACTCTCACCCGGGGGAATCTAGCCTCGATTTCCGGTTTTATTTCTTTTTCAAGCCATTCCCTGTTGTCCGTGTATTCGAGAAGCACAGTGGCCTGCTGGTCCCTCCTCAAGCCTTCTTCAAGACGCCGCAAAGCAAATCTCACTTGCTCTTTCGTGCTTCTTGCCACGCCCATCTTTCGCACGCCGTCCGGATAAGGGCTTACAATGGGCTTGATGTGAAGGAGGTCGCCGAGAAAGGCGCCGCTCTTTGACATTCGGCCGCCGGCAGCCAGGAATTGAAGCCGGTTAAGGAAAATGTACTCCTTTACGTGATGGATCGCGGTCCTGGCAAAGGCAACAACGTCCGAAGCGTCGCCCGCAAAAAGGGAGAACTCCGCTGTGGCCCTGGCTGCAAGCCCGAGCCTGCCCGAAGCCAACCCCGTGTCCATGACGATCATCCGGTCTTCAGGGTCATTCTCCGCCTTCCAGCCCATGGCTGCACTGCAGTTCCCGGTGTAGAAGGAACCCACGCATAAATAGAGAACCCGATCGTAGAGTTTCAAGACGTTGTTGTAACATTCATGGCGCTCGGCTATGGAGGCCTGGCTGGTGGACACCGGGACCCCTCCCCTCATGGCCGTAAAGAGGTGGGAGGGATTCAGATAACTCTCGGGGAGGCAACGGTCCCCTACGGTGACATAACTGTTGAGGAGAGTGATTCCAAAACCCCGGGCTGTGTCCCTCGTCATGGACCCTGCTGCATCGGTCATGATGTGGATGGCCGGCTGCTTCCCGGGTTTACTGAAATGGAGGGTCTGCTCGGCAAGGTCGTCCTCGGCCCAGGTGAGAATGGACCCATGAGCAGCAAGACTCTGTTTCACCTTTTCCCTGTCAATGGTGTGCAAGTGGAGCTTTAGGCAGTCCCCATCGGGCATGGCGACCATGGATTCTCCAACCTCCATGATGTTGCTCATGACGTCCTGCTCTTCCTGCCCGAGCTTGAGCACCACATCCAAGCAATAGCCCTGGTGCTTTTGTTCCTGCCAGGTCCCGGAAAGGCTGAAGAAATCTTTCAGTTCTTCAGTGAAGCCGGAGCCTCGCACCTCCCGGCCCGCCAAGGTGTTCAGCAAAGGATCAAAGAAAACCAGCATGCCGAGGGCCCCTGCATCCACCACACCGGCCTCCCTCAGTTCCGGCAATTGCTGGGTCGTGGCTTTCACCGACTCTTCCAGGTCATGGGTTACCGCATCCACCCATGCGCCGGTCTTTTCAGGAGGGTTTCTCTTCAGGGATTCCGCTAACGCGTCGAACAAGGAGAGCATGGTTCCAGGTTGTGGATCAGGAACAGCCTTGTACGCCAGACCCCGGCCTGCCTCGACCGAAGCGGGCAGGGAAAAAAGGTCTTCACAACCGAGGAACGCGGAAAGAAAACGGGCGGCGATGTTCCCTGAATTGCCTCGGGCCGTGAGCAGGATCTCCCTGCTCAGCGTCTCTTTCTCTTGCCAGGGGTTCCTGAGGGCGCTTAAGGTCATGACGAGATTCCGGCCCGTGTCCCCATCCGGCACCGGATAGACATTGATCCGGTCAAGGATATCCGCCCAGGCCACGATCCTCTCATAGCCTGCGGCAAGGGCCTTCATAAGGGTTTCGTGCATCTGCATTCCCTTACCTTCCCGCTCCCCCGGGAACTCGTGCTGAAGCGCCCGTGGGGGAAGCACTCCATTCACCCGGTACGGTTCGAAAGAACGGCTCAAAGATATACCACTGGAAAGGGTGCTGGCGTACCATTGTTTCCAGGGCGCCGGCATAGGCCTGTGCGCTCGCCTGAATCGCTGCGTTTCTTTCAGCACGGGATGGAGCCTTCACGTGCTGGGGAGAGGACAGCATGATCCGGTGTCTGCCTTTTCTCACCCGAAAGGTGAACAGGGTGAACAGAGGCGCTCCTGAAACCAAGGCCAGGAGGTGTGGTCCTGCGGGCAGCCCCACGTCATGGTTAAAGAACCTCACCGGCACAAGGGATCGCTGCTCAGTCCAGACCAGGTCACCGGCAATGGACACGAATCCCCCTTCTCGGATGAATTTGAGGGCCTCCAGTCCCCCGAAGGGAGAACCCTCCTGGGCCGTAGCCACTTGGATTTGGACTCCTCGCGCAATAAGGGTCTCTCGCTGATTACGAGCCACCTGCTTTGCTTCTTTTTCGCCCATGATGAGGAGGAGCCTGAGTCCAAGTTCCTGAAAGGCACGGGCCGCGACCTCGTAGCTTCCCAGATGGGAGATAAGGATAATTCCGCCGGTGCCCCTCCTTCCCGCCTCGATCAGTTTCTCCCTGTCTTGCGCGGCTGCGGTCACCTCCTTATTCGCGTGCACCTCTATCCGATCCGCATAGGTTCCTGCAAAGCCGTGAAACTGGCACCAAGCGCAGTAGAGATAGTACCAGGACCTGCGATCTGGAAAGATGGCCTGATAGAGCCGGATACTTGAGTTTCTCCTTGAAGGCCGGAAAAGAAAATATCCTGTGGCGATCCACCAGGCGATGAACCGAATCAGCCAGGAGCCGATGACAAGGGAGGTCCTTGAAACAGTTTTGAGAAGGAAGGCTCTCATGGTTATCCGTCAGAGCGCCAGAGCCTCCTCTCTCACGATTCTCCTCAGGATCTTGCCTGCCGGATCCCTCGGGATCTCCTCCCTGAAAAGGATGGCCTTGGGCAGCCTGTAGTCGGGCATGTTGTCCTTGCAGTATTTCAGGAATTCCTGCTTGTCCCCTTCTATCCCTTGTTTCAGAGCAATCACGGCCACAACGGCTTGTCCTTTGATCCGGTCAGGAACGCCGACAGCCACAGCGTCCTTGACCTTGGGATGTCTCATCAGGATATCCTCGATCTCACCGGGGTAGATGTTGAACCCGCTTGAGAGGATGAGATCATCTTTCCTGTCTGCAAGGTAGAAGAATCCATCCGGATCCATTCTTGCCAGGTCCCCGGTGTGCAGCCACCCATTTCGCAGGGCCGCTCTAGTCAGCACTTCATTGTTCCAGTATCCTTGCATGATCTGGGGCCCTTTCACAACCAGCTCTCCGATCTCTCCTGTGGCGCATTCTTCCTTTCCTGTTTCCCTATCCATGATCTTGGCCTCTGTGTCCGGAAGGGGAACCCCGATGGAGCCTATGGGTCCGCCTCGTGGATAGGGGACGATATGGGTCGCTGATGAGGCCTCAGAGAGGCCGTAGGCCTCGATGATCTTTCTCCCGGTGAGTTCCTCAAACCGCTCATGCGCCCATCGCGGGAGAGGTGCCCCCCCACTCGTTGCCATCCGTATGAATGAGAGATGTTCCCTGGCAACGTCCGGAGGGAGAGAGAGGATTGCCGCCCAGAGGCTTGGCACAGCCGGGAAGGAGATAGGTCTATAGGTCTTCAGAGTCTCCATGAGGGAGAGGATGTCCATCAGGTCGATCCTGGGGACCAGCACCATCCTGTATCCTTTGAGCACAGAGATGAGAAGACACGCGGACATACCGAATACGTGGAAGAAGGGGATGACGCACAGGATCGCAGCATTCCCGGCGTCGCTAATCCCGACCCAGGTTTCAGACTGGAGCACGCTGGACACGATATTGGCGTGCGTCAGGGCAGCGGCCTTGGGCGCTCCGGTAGAGCCGCTTGTATATTGTAGCACCGCCACATCCCCCGGAGAGACACCGGCCGCCGGCTCTTCCGCAGTCTCAGCCGAGGCCAGCAGTTCTTGGAAAAGGTGGGGTTGAGGAGCCCCTTGCTCCAGGGGCATGTTTTTCTCCAGTCCGAATACGGAGTGGAGGATCACGGTCTTCACCCCTGTCTTCTTGATCACCGCGTAGAGACTATGGGCGAATAGATCCAGGGTGACAATGACTTTGGCGCCTGAATCATTGAGACAGCGGGCCAATTCCTCCCCCTGGATCCCCACATTAAGGTTGACCACAATGGCCCCGAGTTTCATAACAGCGAAAAAAGCAAAGACATAAGTGGGGGAATTGACCAGGAGGAAGGCAATCCGATCCCCTTTCTCCACCCCCAACTTCAAAAGAGCACGGGCAAACCTGTTCACCCTGTCATTCAGCTCTTTGTAGGAGAGGTGAATCTCATTGAAGGTGATCGCCACATGATCCGGATGCCTATCTACAGTGTCCAAGAGGAAGCGGTGGATGGCGACTTCAGGATAGGTCAATGAGTGGGGAACATGTCTTTCATATTGCTCAAGCCATGGTCTGTTCATCGCCTGTGCACCTCCATCACGTGAAACCTGCTCCGTCCGCTTCTCCCGCACCCTTCGGGGAGCCAAGAAGATTCGTTCTTAGTTGAAGTTTCTGCCTGTGCCAACCCGCCTTTTAGGCACCTATTTCGTTTTCCTCATTTTCGCGATGTATGCGGCCAGGGTGGAGAGGGTGATAAAGACCTTTTCCCCCAGTTCGCGGCTGAATATTTGGACCCCGTAATCCCTGTCCACCAGGGCCACAAGGACCAAAAGATCCACGGAATCCAGACCAAGCCCTCCGTCGAAGAACGCAGTGTCATCCGCCAGTTGATCCGGATTCACCTCCTTGAGTTGAAGTTCCTCAACAATCTTGATCTTGAGCTCCCTCAGCAGTTCATTCATAGCCTCTTCCTAATGCGCGCCTCCGGCCCTGTTCTCCTTCACCTTCAAGGTGCCTTGGGCGACGCTATCGCCGGCGCAGGTCACGTGAAATTGAAGTTCTGCTTCCAGCCCGGGAGGCATTGACGCTACCGAAACGTGAAGACTCTCTTCGGGAAAGACCACCCTTCTGAACCTCACCTTGAAAAACCCGGACACCTCCAGGGTGCGGCCTTGCCGGTGGCCCTGCCTTTTCACCGTCTCCGCAACAAAGGCCAGGATTGCAACGCCGGGCACCAATGGGCACTCCTCGAAGTGGCCCGAAAACCAGGTTGAAGAAGGCTCAAGCCGCACGGTGGATTCCAGCAGGCCCGAAGGGGAAACCTGGACCTCCCCAAGGGGAAGCCATTTGTCGTAGGCGCTAAGCATTTCGTTTCAAATGGCGCATCACGTAGTTCACTACATCCTGGACCGTGCGCACCATTTTGATGTCTTCCTCCACAATGGGCAGCTTGATCGTTGCTTCCATCTTCGAGAACCAATCCAGGGCGTCTATGCTGTCCAGCCCCAAATCGGTGAACAGGTTTGCCTCTGGCCTGATATTTTCCGCCGGCACTTCAAAATCTTTGACCAGGTATCTGGAAACAATCCTGAGGACTTCTTCTTTCTCCATCATCGCTCTCTATCTTCTCTCCACGCAGGCTTTTGGCCGCAACGCCAGGAGTAAGCAGTATGCAGTAGGTAGTATGCAGTAGGCAGTAAGCAGAAAGGATAACTGCCTACTCCTTACTGAAACTAAGCGACTCTAAACCGACCTCCGGCCTGCATAACCCGTCGTGTCTGCCGAGTCTTGGCTTATCAGCCGCTCCACCAAGCTTCGAAGAGACCATAGAAAAAAGATCTCTACGTATTTGAGGCTGCCTCTTCCGGCCAGGTACATGCCGCCGAGAAAGACAAGGTGGGAAAACCCTAAAGCTAGCGGCCCGCCGATCAGAAGGCCCGGTTTCTGAAAATAGGCCGCCAGGAAGCTGAATAAACCCACCATGGGCCAGCCAAACACATAACTTATAAGGATCAGGCCAACCCCTATCAGAAATCTTGTGGAGGGTCTTTCCTTGAAGGCCGTCAGATCCGTTTTCTCACGGATCGCCTTCTGGCCGGGAATGGTCGAAGCAAGCCACATCCCTGCAAACCGCCGGAGCCTGCCTTTTTTCCCCTCTTGAAAAGAGCTTCGCCAGGCCGCGGCCAGGGAAGCCCTTGAGGGTATCCCCCTGTCCCGGGCGTCCTGATACGCGGGCAGGCCGGTCATTTCTTCCAAATTGGTGAAGGTGAACCCGCGCGCACGAATCCCTTTGACTATGGAATCCAACATTTGCGCGAGATCCTCTGGAGCCCTGCACCCTTCGTGAATCAAAATGATGCTGCCGTCCCTCGCCCTGTGTAATACCCCCTCGACCACATTCTCCGATTTCTTCTGCGTATCAAAGACCCGCACATCCCAGCCCACCAGGTGGAGCCTCAGTCTCTTCAAGACGTTACGGAAATGAGGGCTTGTAAGGCCTGCCGGGGGACGGAAAAAGGCCGGGATCTTCCCGACGGCTGCTTCAACAGCGTTCTGGGCCTTAACGATCTCCCGCTCAAGGGACCTTCCCATCAGCAAGTTGGTGAACCAGGCGTGCCGGTAGGAATGGTTCCCGATGACATGCCCCTCCTGATCGATTTCTCTTAGAAGACCCGGATGAGCTTCAGCCTTCATGCCGATAGGGAAAAAGGCTGCCTTCACACCGTGCCGGGAGAGAACCTCCAGGAGCCTTTTTGTGCCGGAAGGATCAGGCCCGTCGTCAAAGGTAAGAACCACGCCTGCTCCCGGCTTTCTGCCACGACAGAAAGAGCGCACGAAATACCCGAGCCTTACAATGCATATCCCCAAACCGAACAGGATCAGGTAGACACCAAGGAGGGAGCCTATGGCCACCAGCCTGGATTTTCCTCCCAAAGAAAACCATGCGGACAGACCGATCAGGGCTAATAAAATCGTAGAGGTCTGGAAGGGGCTCATGGTGCTTGTCCTCACCTCGTTTTTTATGCTCAGGAGAGGAAACACTTTTTGGTCGGAATCGGTATGAACAGGTTGACTTTTCCTCCCCTATTGTGTTTTTTTATACCATAGTCAGCAGAGGAAACCAAAACACTTTGTGGGATGGGCATATCAGGATGACCAACCGGTTGATCGAGAGTGTCCTGGGAGACCCAGACTTTCAAAAAATCATTACCGAACCTTGAAGCGGGCAGCAAGGGGGTCAACTTCCACGAGGTCCCTCTCATGCCTGACCTATCTCGTGAAGAGGCCGTGACGCTTCGCTGCGCTATTGTCATCCCAGCATACAACCATGGGAGGCAGCTCCGAGAAGTCCTGGAAAAGGCCCTGAGGTTTGGGTTTCCAGTGTTCGTGGTGGATGACGGTTCCACAGACTCCACGCCCCAAATCCTCGCATCCTTCTCTCACGTGACCGTCATCCGTCACGAGAAGAACCAGGGCAAGGGAGCTTCTCTTCTCTCCGGCTTTGCCTATGCGCTCGACGTGGCGGACTATGCCATTACCCTCGATGCGGATGGCCAGCACAATCCGAACGATATCCCTTCTCTTGTCGAGGCGGTCCCGGAAGGGGAACGGCCCCTTGTGGTTGGGAAACGCGCAGGGATGGGGCATGAGAACGTGCCCTGGACCAGCCGCTGGGGACGCAAATTCTCTAATTTCTGGGTCTGGGCCTCTTGCGGGAAATGGCTTTCCGATTCCCAATCCGGGTTCCGAATGTACCCCTTACCTGAGACAATGAGCCTTGGGGCCAGGTCAAGGAGATTCCAGTTCGAAGTGGAGATCTTGGTTCGTGCGGCTTGGTCTGGGATTCCTATCCTAGAGATCCCTGTGCAAGCTGTCTATGGTCCCGCCGAGGAGAGAATCTCCCACTTCAGGCCGTTTCTGGATTTCTGGCGCAACACGAAGACCTTCACTCGCCTGGTTGCAAGCAGGATCCTCATCCCACGCACGCTGCGACAGGGGAAACACAGGGACCAATGACCATTCAAATGGGAAAAGGGAGGTACCTCCTGGCCCTGGCCATGCTGGCCGGTGTGGTGATGGCGTTCTGGTGGGGTGTGAACAGGCTCAGGGTGAACAACGACATCACAGCAGCCCTGCCACGGGATGACAAGGTGGTGGCTGCGGCAGAGGAGATCCTCAGACACCATCCCGTCCTTGATAACATTTTCATCCAGATCAGCATTTCCGGCAGCAGTGTGAACAGACAAGCTCTCGTGAAGGCCGCAGATCTCGCCTCAGCCATGCTTTCCGAGAGTGGCCTTGTGAAGGTGGTATCCGGAGGCGGGGCCGCAGAGTCCTTCGCTATCCTGCTTGACACGGTGACGGAGAACTTGCCCCTCCTATTCAGCGAAGAGGATTTGAGAGACAAGGTGGGGGATCTTATCCAGCCGGGCCGGGTTGAGAGCCTCCTGGAGGATGGGTTCCACCGGCTTCTCGACTTGGGCAGCATAGGTCAGGCCCAATACTTCGCAAAGGATCCTCTGGGGTTGCGGGATCTTTTTCTCGGACGCCTCTCTTCCGGTCTACCTTTTAAGGACGTGACCCTGGAACAGGGATACATCATGAGCCAGGACGGGAGACACCTTCTCCTCATGGCCCGGCCGACCCGTCCTAGCCAGGACGCCTCATTTGCCCGGCCAATGACAGAGGTGCTGGAACGTATCTTAGCCAGGCTCAAGGAACTCTCCTCCCCTGAAAAGAACAGCTTCAGTATGGTTTATGCCGGAGCCTTCAGGGCTTCGCTGGATAACGAGAAGATCATCAGGCATGATACCTCCAGGGCCCTCACCCTGGTCATGCTCAGCCTGGTCCCCCTGGTCCTTCTGAGCTTTAGGAGGCCATGGCTTGGCCTGCTTTCAGCCGTTCCCGCCACGGCTGGAACCATGCTGGCTGTCTTTGTCTATGCCCTCACAGGCGAGGCCATTTTCAGCGTGGCTATGGGCTTTGGCGGTGCCCTCATAGGCATTGCCGTGGATCATGGATTAGCCTACGTGATTCTTCTGGACCGACCCGGCGGAACCGACGCTCGAAGCGTCTCCAGGGATGTCTGGGCTGTCGGCTCCTTGCCTCTTCTTTCTGCTCTGGCAGCTCTCCTGTCCCTCACAGCCATCAACATTCCGCTGTTTGCCCAAGTGGGGCTCTTTGCAGCCCTGGGTGTAGGACTCTCGGCGCTTTTTGCACACCTCTTTTTCCCTCTTCTTTTGCCCCGACTAAAAGCTTCCAAGAGAGAGAAGCCGTTACCTCTGGAACGTCTCATGGACTGGGTCATAGGGACCTCAAGCTGGTGGTCGCTCGGGGCCTGTGCCGCCCTGGCTCTGGTCATGCTCTTCTTTGTAAGAATCCAGTTCAACGTGGATCTTGCTTCCATGAATACCCTGAGCAAAGAAACCGTGGAGGCGGAACAGACTCTCCAGGAGGTCTGGGGCGGCATGTCTGCCAAGCCCTGCCTCATGGTGAGAGGCCGCACCGTGGACGATTTGTTGATGAAGGTGGACCGCCTTGCCGAGTTCATGGAAAGAGAGCGGCGTTCCTCGGTCCTAAGCGAAGATCCTCCTCGATCGACGCTTTTGCCTGGGCGCCATAGCGCAGGAGACGAACCTGAAGGCGTGGCGCGATTTCTGGACCCAGGAACGCATGGGGCGTCTGGAGAACTCCTTGAAGGAAACGGCTGCAAGGCTGGGGTTCAAGGCCGATGCGTTCGAGCCTTTTGTCCAAATGCTCCATCACCCTGCGCGACGGCCATTGTCTTTCCCGCAGGAATTCCTGGCAGCGTTCGGCGTGTTTCCGGGGGGAGAGAAAGGGGGATGGGTCTTGGTGGATACGGTTTTACCAGGCCCTGGCTACAATCCCTCTGTCTTCTTTCAGAAGGCCCAGCAGGAAGGGTTCCTTTTTTTTGACTCCTCTCATTTTTCCAGTCACATGGGTAGAGAACTGAACAGGTCCTTTTTGGGGATTCTCCTGATCGTCATGGCTGTGACCCTTGTCCTCCTTTTCCTCTTCTTTCTGGACTGGCAGCTCCTCCTACTTTCAATCGCGCCGGTGACCTTTTCGTTAATTGCCACCCTCGGGACCATGGGACTTCTTGGGCTTTCCCTATCTATCTCTTCTTTGATGCTGGCACCCTTGCTTGTAGGCCTTGGACTGGAATCCGGCGTCTATTTTGTGCGCAGCTACCAGCGGTTCGGAACCGCCCCTAACCCAAACTCCGATGGGTTTCGGGTTACGGTCATGCTCTGCGGTCTCACGACCCTTATTGGGTTCGGTTCTCTGCTTTCGGCGCAGCACGCCGTATTGCGGGATGCCGGGATCAGCACCTTTCTGGGCATATTTTATTCTATGGCCGGTGCCTTCTGGATCGTGCCCCCTGTGCTCCGCTCCCTCTTCGCGGTCTCTCCAGACCCCGCTCCATCCTTTTCGGGCCGGATCAAAGGAACACACCCGGTCGACGCTCAGGCGATTCAGGCACCTTGAGCCTTTTCCGCGTCTGTTCGCCCGATTCAAGATCCTGCTCGATCCCATGTTCCCTCGCCTCTCGGATTTTGTGAAACCGGGATGGAAGCTGCTTGACGTAGGCTGCGGTTTTGGAGTCCCGGCAGCGTGGCTCCTCACCTTGTACCCTGACTTGGAGTTTATAGCCTGCGATCCCATTGCAGAACGGGCAAGGATCGCGGGAAGGGTGCTTGGGGAAAGAGCGAAGGTCCTGCACGGGGGGGCGCTGGACCTGCCCCTGGACCATGTGGAGGCGGATGCTGTCCTCCTTCTGGATGTTCTTCATTACCTGCAGGACAAAGAGCTTGTCGAACTCCTGGCGCGCCTCAGGTCGGCACTCTCAGGCAAGGGACGGCTGATCATCCGGGTCACCCTTCCAGGAAACACCTTCAGCCTATTACGTTTTGTCGAGGAGAGTCGACTTCTGTTCAAAGGGGTGAAACCCTGCTGGAGGAGTAAAGAGGACGTCATCGAGATTCTCGGAAATGCAGGGTTCCAGGTGGAGCTTGTCGCGCCCACTGCAGACCGCAGAGAGGAAACCTGGTTTATCGGGGTGAAAAAGAACCCATCACACTTGACTCAGGATCAATGAGGTGTTGATCCCGCCGAAAGCGAAGTTGTTGTTCACGGCCACAGTGAAGCGCTTGTCCACGGGGTCCCCGATGACGTGGTTCAAAGGAGGCAAGTGAGGGTCCGGCCTTTCCAGATTCAAGGTCGGGGCGAGGAAACCCTCCCTCATCATGAGGATGGTGGCGACAGCTTCTATGGCCCCACTAGCCCCCAGAGTGTGGCCGGTATAACCCTTGATGGCTGTGACAGAGACGTGCGACCCGTAAACCCTGTGGATTGCCACCGCCTCAGCCTCGTCACCATTCGCGGTGGCTGTGGCATGGGCATTCACATGCTGTATTTCTTCAGGGCTCCTTCGTGCGTCCCCAAGAGCACTGCGCATACATCGCTCGATGGATGGGGCATCCGAGTCCGTGAGGTGCACGCCGCTCCCATTCGTCCAGAAGCCTTCGACCTCCGCAAGGATCGGAGCCCCTCGGCGCTTCGCGTGCTCATATTCCTCCAGCACCAGGGTTCCGGCCCCTTCAGCCACCACGAGGCCGTCCCTCTCCGCGTCGAAGGGCCTGGGCGTTTTCGAGGGATCGTCATTGTACCGGGAAGAAGTCGCCAGCATGAGGTCGAAAACCGCAGCATGCAGGAAGTGCATCTCTTCGGCCCCGCCTGTGATCATGATCTCGGCTTTGCCTGATCGGATGGCCTCGTATCCGAATCCTATGCCTTGTGATCCGGAAACGCAGGCGGTGCATGAAGCGATGAAAGGACCCTGGAGATGGAAAAGAGTGGAAAGATTTCCCGCGCAGGTGTGACTCATGCATCTGAGATAGGAAGATGCCAGTGCCCCGGTGAGGTCGGAATTCAGGATAAACCTGCCGATCAACTCGACCTGCTCAATGGTGCTCCCCGCAGTAGAACCGTAAGAAATCCCACAATCGGGAGACGCAATCGCGTCTTCTCTCAGACCTGATTGGCGGACCGCGTCGATGGCAGAGAGCGCAGCCAAGACCGACACCCTGCCCATGCTGCGCCTGCAATTGCGGGGGATCCCCTTTTCTTCTCCTTCAATGTTGCATATCCCGGCGACCTTTGTGCGTAGCCGACGAATATTCTCCCACTCAGACATCTTTCGAATCCCGCTCCTGCCCTCTCTCAGGGATTCGACAAATTCCTTCAGGGAATTCCCTACTGGAGATCTGATCCCCATTCCGACGACAACGACTCTCCTGCCTGATCCCACTGCCCCTCGGCCCTCCTTGATCAGCTAAGTCCTGCAATAGTAGAAAACAAAGGGATGTCCGTTCTCCATCGCTTCGCCCGACATAGGCCAGGTCCTTTTCATTTGCTACGACCCCACAGGGCATTCTGAACCTCTTCCGGGATCATGAATGCCATCTCCGTTTCAGGTACCTTGACCGCGGCCTGCTCACTCCTCCCTCTGGCGCAGACCTTTCCGTCTGCACCTCGTGTTATCTCAAAATCCACTACGATCTTCACCCTTGCTTCTTTGAGAGTCGCCGTGCATATAAACTCATCATCCAGCCTCAAGGGATGGATGTACTTCACCTCGGAACGGATCACAGGGAAAACCCATCCTTTTCCTTCCGTCTCATCGAAGGACGTGATCCCCTGTTGGGTAAACAGGGCCTGCCTGGCCTCCTCAAAGTATTTCCAGTAATGACCGTGCCAGACCACCCGCATCATGTCCACGTCATAGAACGGGACTTTCCTTCGAACACTGGCAGAAACAGCTCGGTCCATATTGATCTCATTGTTTTCCGGCAAGCCCGGAGACTTTAGAGTCTTAACCTGCAATTTCTTCACAACGTGAGGAGAAGTTGTCGAGGCCGGCTGAGGGAACTCCTTCTCTTCCGGCGAAGTATAGGGAAGCCGGAACGGTGTGTCAATGGATATCGGGCCACGATAGGGTGGGGTTCTCGCAGTGTTGTGACCTTAGAGAAGAAAGGATTTGGAGGGCCTTCGACGATGTGTTACTCTCAACTCTGGCCTCCTGTCTGAAAAGTCCAGCCCAGGGAGGCGCGGGAGAAGAATCGCGATGGAGTTCTTGTTCCTGTCCGCTTCAGCTTATGTTCTAGGATCGGTCAACTTTGCTATAGTCGTCATGAAGGCCTCAGGCAGAGGCGATCCGCGAACGAAATTCAGTGGCAATGCAGGGGCAACAAATGTTTACAGACAAGCAGGGCTATTCTGGGCAACGGTGGTCCTCCTCCTCGATTTCGGCCGTGCCCTGCTGTTTTCCTTTTTATCCATTCACTGGACCGGGAAAACCTTGATGCCGTGGGTCGGTCTCCTTCTTCTCCTCGGCAACCGTTTCCCCTGTTTTCATCAGTTCAGGGGAGGGAAGGGCGTTGCATCGTATATCGGCTTTACAGTCGCCCTGTCTCCCCTAACTTCTGCCTTGGCCTGTTTGGCTTGGGTGGCAGGGTACAGAGTCTTTCGTGTCCCCTTCATCGCTTCCCTAGGGATGATCCTGATTCTGGCCGTCGGTTCCATGATCGCCGTTTCCTGGGCGGCACCGGCGGTTGTCGGCATCGGGCTCAGCACAGCACTTCTTCTCGCCAACCACTGGCCGAACATCAAACATCACTGCGTATTGAATAGATCATAGGGACTTGTCGAAACGTCCCATGCCTCACCCGGCCATGGTTTGGTTATGGTACACGAATATAAACCCATTGACAAGACTTCGCTCTTGGGATTACAAGAAATCGGACTTTTGAGTAACAGCGAGGCTGAATAGTAAACAATTAAAGTTTGTATTAGCGTCTTGGGGATTTTCCTGTTGGAATGTAACGGCTCAGGTGTTTAGGCTGAAGGCTGAAGGCTGAAGACTGAAGGGCAATAATGATCATCCATGACACACTCACCTGCCAACGTATCCAAACGATCTTGGCTTTGTGTGATCGCGCATGTCTTTTCCTTCAGTCTATCTACCTTCAGTCTATCTACCTGAGTAGTTACGTTGGAATAAACACTGCGGAGAGATTCGATGGCGAATGTAGCGGTCATAGGGACCCAATGGGGCGATGAAGGCAAAGGGAAAATCGTTGACTACCTGAGCGCAAAAGCAGACCTGGTGGTCAGATTTCAGGGAGGAAACAACGCCGGTCATACCCTGGTCGTCGGCGGTGAGAAGACCATCTGCCACCTCATCCCTTCAGGCATCCTTCACAAAGGCAGAAAGTGCTTTATTGGGAACGGCGTGGTGCTTGATCCGGAGGTTCTTCTCGAAGAGATGGAAGACCTGCGAAAGAAGGGAGTGGATGTGAGCCCGGAATGTCTCGCACTGAGTGAGAAGACTCACATCATCATGCCCTACCACAGGGCCCTAGACGTGGCCAGAGAAGCGGCCAAAGGCAAAGACAAGATTGGGACCACGGGCCGGGGCATAGGCCCATGCTACGAAGACAAGGCGGGAAGAACAGGAATCAGAGCTGCCGACCTCCTTGAACCGGACACTCTCGAAGAGAAGATCAGGACCAACCTCAAGGAGAAGAATTTCTTCCTCACAAAATTCCTTAACGCCGAGCCTCTGGAGTTTCAGCCCATCTATGATCGTTATCTGGCCCTAGGGGAGATTCTGAAACCTTACCTGACGAACGTGTCGCTCGAAATCGATCAGGCTATCCGGCAGGGCAAGCAAATCCTTTTCGAAGGCGCGCAGGGGACCCACCTGGATATCGATCACGGGACCTATCCCTATGTCACCTCCTCCAACCCCATATCCGGAGCAGCGTGCAGCGGTGCGGGTGTGGGCCCTGACAAGCTGCATCACATTCTTGGCATTGTGAAAGCCTACACCACGCGGGTCGGCGCCGGGCCCTTCCCCACGGAGTTGACGGATGAGACCGGCAATTACATGCAGGAGCGGGGCTGCGAATTTGGAGCGACCACGGGCCGGAGGCGGCGCTGCGGCTGGCTGGATCTCGTTGCGGTGAAGGACGCTGCCCGGCTCAACGGGTTGACCAGCATGAGCGTTACAAAGCTCGACGTGCTCACCGGCCTGAAGACATTGAAGATAGGCGTCGCCTATGAGCTGGATGGGAAAAGAGTGGGGTCCATGCCCGCCAGCCTAAAAAAACTCTCCCGATGCGTCCCTGTCTATGAAGAGATTCCAGGATGGCAGGAGGACATTTCTTCTGCAAGGAAGTGGAATGAGCTGCCTGCTGCCGCCCGGAATTATCTCAAGCGGATCGAAGAAGTGATAGAGCTTCCTTTCTCTATCCTATCCGTGGGCCCGGGGCGGGAAGAATCGATCATCCTCAAGGACCCGTTCGCAAAAACCGCTTGAGGCCTGAGGATCGCTTTGCTTGAGGATTAAGGAAACTTCTTTTGCCTTGAACCGTGCGCCTTGCACCTTGTGCCTTTCTTTCATCTATGCCCACTTACGAGAAAACATATGACGTGACCGTTGTGGGTGCCGGTCACGCAGGTTGCGAAGCAGCCCTTGCAGCGGCACGCATGGGCCATCCCACCCTTCTCCTGACCATCAATCTTGACCACATCGCGGCCATGAGCTGCAACCCCGCCATCGGCGGTCTTGCCAAAGGTCATCTGGTGAAGGAAATCGATGCCCTCGGCGGAGAAATGGCCAAGAATGCGGATGAGACGGGCATCCAGTTCCGGCGTCTCAACACCCGCAAGGGTCTGGCCGTCCAGGGATCAAGGTCCCAGAACGACATGGACCTTTACAGGAAAAGGATGAAGGGGGTCGTGGAGAGCCAACCCAACCTGGATATTCGCCAGGCCATGGTGGACCGGCTTCTCATAAAGGATGGCAGAATAGAAGGAATAGAAACTCACATTCACGAGCGGTTCCTCTCCCAGACCGTCATCCTTACTACAGGAACTTTTCTGAGGGGTCTGATCCACATTGGGCTCGATCATTTCCCCGCGGGCCGAATGGGAGACCCTCCTTCCAATCAGCTCTCGGAACAGCTCAAAGAGCTGGGCTTTGACGTTGGAAGACTCAAGACCGGGACCACTCCCCGTCTCAACGGCCGGACCATCGACTATGGAGGTCTGGAGATTCAGCCCGGGGATGAAAAACCCAGGCCCTTCTCCTTTACGACCACCCGGATCACTTTGCCCCAGGTCCCCTGCCATATCACCTACACCAATTCAAGAACCCATGCCTTCATCCGAGAAGGCCTCGATCGGTCGCCCCTCTACAGCGGCATCATCAAGGGCACGGGAGCGAGGTACTGTCCATCCATTGAAGACAAGGTTGTGCGCTTTGCGGAGAAGGAAAGACACCAGATTTTTCTGGAACCGGAGGGACTGGACACCATTGAGGTTTACCCCAACGGCATCCCCACGAGCCTCCCGATCGATGTGCAGATTAAAATGGTGAGATCCGTTGCGGGCCTTGAACGAGCGGAGATCCTTAGACCCGGCTACGCCATTGAATACGACTTTGTGAACCCCTTGCAGCTCAAGCCCACACTGGAAACCAAACGGGTCGAAGGCCTTTTTCATGCAGGCCAGATCAACGGCACCTCCGGGTACGAAGAGGCAGCGGCTCAAGGCCTCATGGCCGGGATCAACGCAGTGTTGAAGGTCCGTGGACAAGACCCCCTCTTTCTCGACCGATCTCAAGCCTACCTTGGAGTATTGCTGGACGATCTGGTCACCAAAGGCACCAATGAACCTTACCGGATGTTTACCTCCAGGGCCGAGTACAGGCTTCTCCTGCGAGAAGACAACGCGGACTTCAGACTCAGGGATATCGGCTATCGTCTCGGTCTTGTCTCGGAGGATGTGTACCGGCAGTTTTGCAGAAAAAGACAGGCTGTCGAGAAACTCATCGACCGGCTGAACGGTATGAAGATAAGGCCGGAACCTTCTGTACTGGATCAATTGAAAGGCCGGGCATCTCCCCCGATCAAGAACATCACCTCTCTTGCTCAGCTGTTGCGAAGACATGAGATTCTCTTTGAACATCTCTTTCTTTTTGCTCCTGAACTTGAGGGAATAGAGGAGAGCATCTATGAAGAAGTGGAGACGAGAATCAAGTATGAAGGCTACATCCTCAACCAGCAGAAGCAGGTCGAAAAGCTGAAGAAAATGGAAAACGTGCGCTTGCCTGAAGAGGTAGACTATGCGATCATTCATGGACTCACGAGAGAGGCCAAGGAGAAGCTGAGCAAAGTGAGACCCATCTCTTTGGGTCAAGCCTCCCGCATCTCCGGGATTACGCCGGCCGCATTGATGGCTATTCAAATCCACTTGAAGAAATTAGGTAGTACTTCTAAGAACTTGCAGAGAGTAAAGTTGGATTTGTGATATTTTGTGACATTGCATTTTCGTGGTAAGCTCGTTCAAGAGATTGATTGCTTTCCTCTTGTTCTCCTGGCTGAGATGAGCATACCGCATGGTCATCTTGATGTCTTTGTGCCCGATCTTGAATACGGTGGCAAACTCATCATTAATGGGAATCTGCGCCGTAAAGTTTCCTGCTAAGTTCTAAATGTTCAAACCATTTGCCCGCCTGCCAAGTTTCTGTCCTCTGGTTGTACCATTCGTCAATTTTTGACTTATCCTCATCCAGGATAAGCCACCCTGGTACAAACGAAGGGGTTTTCCTTAAAGATTTTTCTGCGTGTTCAACAAAAACATTCCCCGACATAACATTCATAAGTCTCTGCTTGTATTCTTGCACCAATTTGTCGGCCCGCCAACGATTAGTAAGTGCAAGCGCCCACTCTCTGAGAGCAGATTTCAAAGAATCACTTGCTGCGAATGGTTCTGAAGAAGAATGAGATCTTGCAAACTCTTCCATCTCTGATATTTCTGTTCTCAGAAAGAATTTGTTACGCATGCGATTTTCATCGTCAACAATGGACTCTAGGATCTTAAGGTCTCTAGCTTCAGAAGCCAACGGAAGGTAAAACAGGGGTGCAAGCTCCCCCTTGAGCTTAGAAATCTCATACGGAATATTGATAATCTTCAAATTACCGTAAGAGGAATTAGCGCTGTCAATAAATACTTCCTTCAGCCATTGGTATGGGTTCATTGAATGGAGCTTGTACAGAATGACGATCATCAATGCGACAAGTATCAGTAAAAAAATTTGTATCAGAATCATGCTTGCCCCCTTTCTCCCTATGGTGTTACACGGGCTGAAGTTGCAGGTTAAAATGATTTTCTCTACCACTCTGTCACAGTGAAACCGCTGGCGGCATTCCCGGTTAACTTGCAAACCCCTTCTGGACACATGACCTTAAAGAGCTTGCCCCGTGTGATCTCATAGGTATCCGCGGCACGGGAGCATTTGAAACCGTTGCCCTCAATGATCCGTTGCAAACCCCGCTCAAAGCTGTCAATTAAGGGATATGTCCACAGCTCCACTCTAACCCATAACATATCCTCAGAAGCCTCAATCCTGTAACGAGAACCATCGGAGCACTCCGCTTTGGCAACCAGCGAAGTCCCCTTTGGGGTGGTAGCTTCTCCGAACTCAACGACCGTGGGGCAAGGATAACCCCGCCCCTCAATCACTTGGGCGAACTGTCTTTCAAGAGAATCAGTAGGAAGCACCAAAGTTATCCGTTTCATTCCTGCCCTCTCCTGCGCAGTTGCCTATTCCGGGGTTCGTCTTTTCCAAACTCGACGGAAGGCGCCTTGACAGGTTCAACAGGTCTTGGCGTAAGATCCGCACCATCGCAGGGTTTCCTAAACTTCACTTCCATGATTTACGTCACACTTTCTGTTCCAATCGGATCTTGTCAGCTGGGGACCTAAAGGATGCCAAGGAGATGATTGGACACAGGGACCTTAAGATGACGGACCGCTATGCGCACCTCACCAGCATGAGGAAGCTCTCAAAACAGGTAGATCTTGCAAGGTTCTATGAAAACCACGGGTGCGTGAGAGAGCCGAGTGGGGGTCACATAGGGGTCACAAAGGTCGAAAATGAGCCCCCAGAATAAAAAAGAGCCGATTAGGAGTTGCCTAACCTGCTATTTTTATTAATTTTTTTGGTGGAGCTGGACGGGATCGAACCGACGACCTCATGAATGCCATTCATGCGCTCTCCCAACTGAGCTACAGCCCCAGGGTTTGGGAGAATATTAACAACCGGCTCGTGGCGTGTCAATATCATATTGACAGGGTCATCAGATTGTTCCTATAATCGCGAGTCAAAAGCGTGCCGGAGTGGTGAAATTGGTAGACGCGCTGGACTCAAAATCCAGTGAGCGCAAGCTCATGTCGGTTCGATTCCGACCTCCGGCACCAGCGAACTTCAGAGGGTGAGCGAAATAGCGCTTGCCCTTTTCTATTTCTGGTTCAGGAAATGATGAGGGTGGAGGGTGTTAGGGTCGGCGTCGGCCTATGAGGGGCGAAGTCTTTTCGATGGGAGTCGCTGGGTCACTTGGCCGTGGGTTGGGTCTTCCAAGGTTCTAAAACGTTGTTCATTAAGATCATTCCAGGGCTGCCGTAGGATTCTTCGCACTCTTTGCATAGGTGGCCGGCTTGATCCCATTGCCTCACGGTCAGGTTGCCGACGAAAAATCCACACAGTTCGCAAAACCTCATGGCTCTTTGGAGAAACGGATTGGATGCACTCATTGGAATCCTCTCTGTGGAGGGTTTATCGGGTGGGAATGACTGTCTCTAGCCTTCACCGAAGATCTCTCTGCCTACTAGAGCAACAGGCATGCCAGATCGGAGATCTGCTCCTAACAACTTGTAAGTGTCCGGAATTCTGAAATGATCAGGGTCCTGGACAAAGGGACGGTGGGTTTGGGGTGTATACTCCAGTGGCCTGAGCAGTAAAAAGATTCGTACACTATCGCCGAATAGGGACGGAAGAAATCCAGAAAAGGGCGAATTAGTAGAAGAAGTGAAGAGCGAAGGAGACTTGGTGATCCTCCACGTCCAGGCCGGACGGCGAGCCCTTGGGTCCGTACGAGTACTTGTAAAAGCGCTCGCCTGTCACAGAGAATTGGACGTGGTCGGTCAGTCGCTGACGGAAGGTGAGACTCATGTCGATGACACGACTGTCCGCCGTGTCGGTGTCGGAAAGGCGTGTGGAAGCGTATCTCGATAGAGGATACTGGAAGCCGGTGGCCAGGGACCAACCATCGGAGGAGGAGACAAGATTGAAGTCTAGCCCGACAGCGACTTTCGGCAGATCAGCTAAGTCGATACCGGGGCCGTAATCAAAGTAAGTTACTGAGGGAGAAACACGCAGCCACTCGTTTGGCCGGATGTCGCTGGCTACTTTTAAGCCCTGTGCATAGGTCGTTGAGAAAGAGTTCTCGGAAAAATCCGCTCCCCGCAGGATTGGACGTGGAGCGAGGAAGGGGTCTTCCTGATCCAAAGAGAAGTGCTCTCTGAAGGCTGTAAAGCGGGCGCTCCAGGAATCGACCCACAAACCTTTCAGGAGATTGAACTCTGTGCGGTAGTATCTATCAGGAGAAAACTGCAGGAGTTCATTGTGCACCAGCGAGGGGTAAAAGGATTCAAGCTGAGCAGATGTGACCTGAAAGGTAAAGAGGCTTTTCTCGTCGAGAGCCATCCCAAGCCCAAACATGGTTTGGGAATCCATACTCGCCATCATGCTATCCCGGCCGACAAGGCGTTTAGTGGAAACGAGACGAGCTTTCCAGTGAGGGTTATCAAGACTCGAAATCACCACCCCTTTTGTCCTCGCCGAATGGATGAATCTCCCGTCTGACAGATACATACCGACGTGATTGATCCCCTTCCTGTTGCGGCCCGTAGAAAAGAACACGAGGTCTCCGGTCTTAAGCTCATCATCTGGGACTTTTGTGAGAAGGCTAAACTGGTTTTGTTCCGAAGACTGATGCGGCAGGTCTATGCCGAATACCTCACTGTAAATCTGCTTCACAAAACCCGAGCAGTCAAAGCCCTTCGTGCTGTTCCCACCCCTTTTGTAATGGACACCGAGGTATTTTTCCATCTCCTCTTGAATTTTTTCTTCCTGCAGCTTTTCGTCCGGGTTCTGAGCGAGGGGTTGGGATTTTTGGGGGCGAGGGGATGAAGTAGCCGACCTTTTCGCGGGCTTCTCCTTGGCGGCAACGTGATGGGCGAAAAGACCCACCAAAAGGCAGCCGATGAACAGGGATAAGAACCGGCTGATATGGAAATGGAGTATTTTTGTCATGAGTAGATGAGCACGGATCTTTTCAAGTACTGTGCAACTTATTTTAGAGAGTCGTACATGTCAAGCAAGATCTTATCAGAGAAAGAAGCATTTGTAAAGTGATCGATTGTTTACATCTAGAAAGCTAACGCTTGATAAACAGGGCACGCGAATGCGTCACAAGAGAAGGTCGGTGCCGGCAAGGACGAACCATTAGGCGGCGATGATTTCAAGAGGAGGAAGGCGTTCAAGGGTTCCATGTTTCCGGCGGCGAGAACCATCAGATGAAGATGGGTGGGAGAGCGAGGAAGGGAGGCATTTTTCCCTGACCGGCCCAACGTAGCAATGCCCTCTCCTCCTTGTACCTTATCCCCCGGACGCACGAAAACCTTTTCGAGGTGAGCATAGTAGGATAGGACTTTCAGGGCCGGATGATAGATCCAGACATAATTGCCTCCCCTTATGTTGCGGGAGGGACCCTCTTTTTTCCAGTCTGAGAAAGTCGAGAGAACAATACCCTCTGCCAGGGCCAGTACGTCCACGGGTCTTCCTGTGAGATCATCCAGACTGTCCTGATCGCGGTCCCGGACAAAAATATCCTGAGCAGGATGCCCCTGATGCCGATTCCCGTCGAGAAAGCTATACCCCTTCGGGTTGTAGCCGTCCCCGCTTTTCCCACCCACATCTTTTATGGAGTAGCCCTTCAGGGGGAAGAAAATATCCTTTTGGAATTGGCCCTGGGGAAACTCCGTTTCAAGTCTGTTGGCCCACTCTGCAATGGCTTTCTCGCCGTCATGATAGGAGATATTTCCGTCGCGCACCATCCTCTCGAAAACCTGCCAGTCGGAATTGCGTTGGAACGCCTGGGGCAAGGCAGGTGACAGCAGAGACAGGTTGAGCAAGATGGAAATAGGAATGAAATAAGAGAGGCGCTTCGTGATCCGAAGGGCGGGCCTAAAGCCCGCCCCTGCGTAGGTGAGCTTCATGACCATCGTAAGGCGGGAGGGGCTCAAAGGGTGATCCCGAACCTCCTCAGCAAACGGGTGAAGAAGCCTGCTTTGGGTATGGTTGTGGGGGAAAGGATGTCCACCTTCCCGATCACTTCCTCATCGAGCTTTACAAGCAGTTCCCCAAGCTTCTGCCCCTGTTTGATTTCGCCGCTGATCTTCTCGGGTAGATTGATTTCCTTCTTGATGGCGCTCTTCTTCTTGATCAGCATGGGATAGGAGAAACTTTCGCTCGTGATCCCTTTCATTTTTCGCTGAGTCGCCTCGGTCAGGACAATTTCCCGGTCAACCGTTTCTCCCTTTTTGATGATCGGAACCATTTCATAGAGGGGCAGGTACTTCTTCACTTTCTCCTCAACGATATCATCCCGGACTTTTACCGCCGGACTTCCCATGACCACAACAATCAGTCTCAGGTCCCCTTTCTTGGCAGTGGCCACAACATTGTATCCCGATTTTCTGTAAAAACCGGTCTTCAGCCCGTCAATAGAAGACATCCTTCCGAGCAGTTTATTGTGATTGACCATGATCAGCGTACTATCTCGGAACGGCTCACTCCTCGCGGAGGTCCATTCGAGAAGTTTGCGATATTTCAACAGGTGCCGCGCCAGAGTCGCAAGATCTTCAGGCGAAGTGAGGTCCTCTTCTTCTCCTTTTGATGGGGGCAAGCCGTGGACTGAGCGAAACTCGGTGTCGACCATGTTGAGGGCCTTTGCTTTCTCGTTCATCAGGTCCACGCACTTATCCTTGCTTCCTGCGATGAACTCGGCAATCGCAAAGGCGGCATCATTCGCTGAAGCGATCAGCATGGCCTTCATCAATTCTTCCACGGTGAAGGTTTCTCCCTCTTTGAGGAAAACCTGGCTCCCACCCATTTTCGAAGCGTCTCGGGATGCCGTAATCGTGTCGGTGAGCTTGATCTCATTGGCGGAGAGCTTCTCCATGACGAGAAGGGAAAGCATGAGTTTTGTAATGCTGGCAGGAGGCCACCGGAGGTGGGTATTGGCTCCTTCAAGAACCTTGCCGGTGCTCGCCTCCATGACAATATAAGCTTTGTACGGCTCTTCCTGGTCCCCGGTTTCCTTGGCCGGGGCTTGAGGCGCGGAGCTCTGGGTGCGAGCCTTTTTCTGCGGCGCCGTTTTTCCGTGTGCTGGGGCTACAGTGAACAGCAAAAGGACTAAGACAAGGATCCATCTTCTCATGGTCATATTCGCCTTTCTTTCATCAATGCGCATTTTCATCGACCGCCTCCGACCGAGGGTCCGGGCATGACCTGTGAGGTCGGGAGGCAACGAGGAAATGTTTAAATGATTCGGAACCTAAAAGCAAGAGAGTCTTCCTGCTTTCGACCGCCGGGGCTAAGGACTTGCTGGAAAGCTTCCCGGCGCAGAGTCAACCATTCAAGGAGTTCAGGAAAATCTCGAGGGCTGTGTTCATCGTGTCAGGCTGTTCGGCCATCACCATATGCCCGGCATGCGGGATGAGAACAAGGCGAGAAGTGGGCATATTTTCATGGAGGTATCTGGAATACTTGACCGGGGTCAGCTGGTCCTCCTCACCGCACAGCACTAGAGTTGGAAGTTTGATCTCGTGAAGCCGGTTCCGGATATCAAAATGGTCACATGCCTTGAAATCGTTGAATATCACGGGGGGCGGGCATTGTCTGGTCACGCGGGCGAAGCGCTCTCTCACGGCCCGGGGAGCGGTTGAAGAAAACGCGAACTGGTCGATGGTTTCGAAGAAAGTTTCAGGATTTTCGCTCAACATCTGAAAAATCGCTCGGGTGACGGCCAGCTTTGCCCCTGAGCCCACAAGCACTATTCCCTTCAGGCCATCCGGGGGGTTGAGGGCAATCTCCAGGGTAATCGCGCCGCCCATGGAATGGCCTACCAGGACGAAAGGCTTTGTCCCGAAAAGTGTTTCCGAACTCAGCAGAACGCTTTCCGCGTAAGAGCTGATCCGGTCTTCTCCTCTGGGGTCCGAGCCTCCGTGGCCCGGAAGATCCAACCGAAAGACGGAATGCTTTCCCTTAAAGAACTCCACTTGTCTTTCCCAGATCTCCCCGTTTCCTCCTGCCCCGTGTATAAAGAGGAGAGAGGGGTCTTTTTCCGTTCCCCTTGGCTCAGGTTCCAGAATTTGAATGGTCGTTCCGTTGACAGTGAGAATCATAAGGCGTTAGGGCGCGACAACCACCTTCTGGCCGGCTTGAAGAGTATCCTTCTTGGTCATATTGTTGAGTTTAAGAAACTGCTCTGCGGAGAGGTTGTATTTCTTGGCGATGCTGAAAATGGTCTCTCCGGGCTGGACCTCATGAAGCTTTGCCTGAGCACTTGGTTTCTTTTGAGCTGCCTGGGGCGCTGAGGGCTTTTCCGCTTTCTGGGCAAGCTTGTCGATGCGCTCTGCGAGCGATCGTTGAGCGCCCTCAACTTTCGAGACAGATTGCTGAAGCCCCTTGATCTGGCTATCCACAGCGTCCATTTTCTTTGCGGCGGCTTCCAGGGGCAACGCCCTTTTTTCCATCTGCTCCACTCTGGTTTTTAGGGCGTTCAGATCCTCTGTGACGGCCTTGTCTCCGCCGCGAAAAAGCAACACGATCAGGAGGATGAGAATGATCCCGATGAAGCCCCACAGCAGCAGTGGTTTTCCAGAGGAATCCGAATCTTGTGGGTTCCTGCTGCGACGGACATTGGGCTTATTCCTGGCCAGATCCTCCTGCATCTCGCCAAAAATCTCCTGAGTGTCGGCACTAACCTCCCGTGTCATAAACGACTCCTTTCGAAGATTTCGTGTTCATCAAACAATCACTTGGTTCAGACATTAGCTTATCAGAGAGCCTAATGCAACAGGCTTTCCAAGGGCTTGTTAAAATCTCCTTGGTTTCAGCTCTGACGGCCAGAAAACCTTTCCAGGCTGAAGGCAGAAAAGATTGTACTGCCTCCCTTTCGTGCCTATTGCCTTAAGAGTCAAGAAATGCTATACTTTTTACAAATACTGACACGGTTTGACCATGTTCAACGAATGCAAACATCTCCATGATATCCTGGATGCTCAGATTGACATTATCGAGCGCCACATTGACAAGCACAAGTGGTTCCAGGGGATAGCGAACAAAGATAAAGCCATCTTTGATTTTATTGAGAAATACGGCTTTATTATGCGGGAGTTCTACTGTTCCCGTGCGTGCAAGGACCGATTCGACTGTGAACTTGCTCAGAAGTACAATCCTAAATAGTCCGCTGGTGGGTTCTGCCTGAGTGGATTGAAAAGACCTGGGCTTTGTGTTAAAGTCTGCTTGCATCCACTTGGATCATCTCTGGCAGTTAAAGGGTAACGGTTGCGCCTGAGTTCCATTCCTATTCTAACCACCTATGAAACCTTTGAAGATCCGAAGATCGTGGAGAAACTGGCGGCAAAAGGAATCAACAAGTACATTGCATCGGAGTTGCCTCTAGAGGCGGTGAAAAAGAAGTATGGGAACCATTACAACGTGATCATGGGAGACCTCAAGCAGAGCGATGACCTTCGGGTACTCGACTACAATGGGCACAATGTGTTCTACAACTTCAAGTTCTCAGAGATGGGCAAGGCCGTCTATCATGAGGCACCTTGAGGGCAGCGAAAGGTCGGGAAAAAGTTGACGTGTAAAAAGCTAAGCCCGCCTTCTCTCAGAAAGGAGAGGGCGGGTGTTTTTTTTCTGGAGAAGTATGAAATCCGGGTATAGATTTGGGGCTAAAACTCAGGGTCAGGAGGATGTGTGGGATGGCCTTTCAAGCTCGCATCAGGGTGCGTTTCGGGGATATCGACTATGCCGGGATTGTTTACTACCCTCGGTTCCTTCACTATTTCCACGTGGCTTTAGAGGAGTTCTTCGAGGCGGAAGTCGGGATCGACTATCCCGCTATTCTCAACCGTCACAGGCTGGGCTTTCCCACCGTTCACCTGGAGACGAATTTTCGACGGTCTTTACGCTACGGAGACCTGATTGATGTGGAGATCAGCGTGCTCCAGATCGGTCGGGCCTCTATCACATGGGGCTACAAAGGCTTTAACGGCAAAGACCTGGCCGTAGAGGGGCAGAACGTCACGGTCAGCATGAACATGGACACCTTCGAGAAAACCGAGACTCCCGAGTGGCTCATAAAGAGTCTGGAGGCTTACCGGCAGCGAGGTGCGGGAGGGGCATAGCACTCTTCAGGAGGACATCATGACATGGCAGAGATAAGATACAGGGCATGGCACTGGCGGACGAAACGCATGCTGGAGGTTGGGTCAATTCATTTTTCTATGAATCAGGTGACTGGAGTCTGGATGGATGCCCGCTCCGAAGAAACAGGTCCATTGAGCATGGAATCCTGCCAATTAATGCAATTCACGGGCCTCTGTGACATGAAAGGGCGGGATATTTATGAAGGGGATATCGTGGACGACACGACAGGCAGAATCGGGATCCAGCAGGCGACCCTGGTCGTGAAATGGAACGAGCAAGAGGCGGGGTTTTCTCTGTACGATCCACGAGGCAGAACGATATGGTGGAAGCCCCATCTTCAGGAAGTCATTGGCAACATCTATGAAAACCGCTCTCTCCTGGAGCGACCCTCGTGAGCGGGCCATGCTGCTGCTTTCGCCGGACTCATCCCGGACACAGGCAGAGGGTATTCCTGATGAACTGGCCTCGGGCTTTTATGCCCGTATTAATGGTTTTCTTGATCATCGGAGGATTCTCAGCGGCAGGGGACAAAGCCTTTTGCGAGAGTGGTATAACCGGGAAAGGCGACGGGGAGCTTCAGTTCCTTCGACAAAGCGGGTCCATAGGGGTCTCGATCACCATCGAGATTGCCGACACCGCGGAAGCCCGAATAAAGGGACTGATGGAGCGATGGTCCCTTCCGGAACTCCACGGCATGCTCTTTATTTTTGATTACCCGGATACGCAACGGTTCTGGATGCACAACACGCCCCTCTCGCTTGACATGATCTTTGTTGATGAGAACCGCCGGATACTGAACATTGCCGAATCGACGACGCCCATGTCCAAGCAGACGTATAGCTCTCGGGGGCCGGCCAAATATGTGGTTGAAGTGAGGGCCGGCTTTTCAAAACGGCACGGCATCGAGGAGGGGATGAGCATTCAGTGGCAGGCTGGACCAAAAGTGCGAAAGTAGTGCAAATACCGCTCGAACGGGAGGAGAGCACCATGCTGGAAGACGGATGGCATGAAACAAAAATACGGGTGCGATACAAGGACACAGACCGGATGGGGGTGGTCTACTATGGGAACTATCTCACCTTTTTTGAAATCGGCCGGGCCGAGCTCATGAGAGAGCTCGACTTCCCTTACTCGAGGCTTGAGGCCGACGGCTACACCCTGGTGGTCACGGAGGCTTCTGCAAAGTATCATGCCAACGTGGGTTATGACGCGCTGGTTATGGTGAAGACAAGGATTGGAGACCAGAGAGGCGCGAGGGTTCGATTTGATTACGAGGTGAGAAGCGAGGAAAAGAAACTCCTGGTGACCGGCCACACGGTTCACGGATGCATCAATTCCGCGATGAAGCCCACGCGTATTCCAGAGGACTTAAGAAAGCTGATCGAAGAGAAGCTCAAAGGCTAAGGCCGGGCGTGCCCGGGGCCGGTTAATAGCTCATGATTTCATGATCGACCCGAAACATGTAAGCAATCAGAGCCGCCCTGGACCACATCCCGTTTCGCTCCTGACGCCAGTACATGGCTCTTGGATCCGGATCAATGGCCACATCAATCTCATCCCTTCTCGGGAAGGGATGCATGATCACCGCATTGGGCTTCACTTTTAGCATGCCGGCAAGGCTCAATTTGAATTTTGAGATATCGGTTTTTCCGGACTCTCCCGGTGTGGCGTCATGCTCATCTTGAATCCGCGTCATATAAATAGCATCCGCGTCGCCAAGCACCGTTTCAAGACTCTGTGTTTCAATGCGGTAAGAAATACGGTGCCTTTCGAGGAAGCTGCACACATCCTCTTTCATTTGAAACGCAGCGGGCGCGGCATAAATGATTTTCATGTCACGGAAGTTCTTCATGAGATAGGTGAGAGACCTCACGGTTCTTCCTCTTTTCAAATCCCCGCACATGAGAATCGTTTTTCCATCGAGGCCGCCCTGGTATTCAAAGGACTGCTGCAGGGTGAACACGTCAAGGAGCGCCTGGGTGGGATGCTGGTCGTTTCCTGAACCGCCGTTGATGACCGGAACCGGCCGATAGGTGTGGGTGTTGAGAAGCCAGGCCGCCCGCTCGGCCATATTGTGGCCTTTGTGCCTCATGATGATGAGGTCGGTGTAAGAGGAGAAGGTGCGAAGGCTGTCATCGAAGCTCTCTCCTTTAACTTCCGATGAAACACTGGGATCACGAATCTCAGAGGTCTTCATGCCCAAGAGGTGACAGGCATTTTCAAAGGAAAGAAACGTTCTGGAGGAGGGCTGGGCAAAGTAAAGCATGGCCCGCTTGTGGCAGAGTAGACTCTGAATAAACTGGGACCCTGTTTTGCTTTTCGAAAGGGAGCGAATCTGGTTGGTAATTCGATACAGGTCGTCGAGAATCTGGCGATTGAGCTGCTGAGAAATGATCATGTCATACAGGCGACCGTCTTTTTCGAAGCACTTGATTCTTTCCTCATTGGGGAGTCTCTCAAATTCCGCGTATTGTTCGTCAAGGATGCTCATGGGGCCTCCAGGCAAAAGGGTGGTTCAGAGAACAGGGAAAGCGAGAAAGACAGGTCCTTGTTGTGGCCAGAATAAGCCAGGGTGTTCCTCGAAGTCAAGGGGGCACGAAAGGCATCATTTCCTTTTTGAAGATCGCCCTCCGTCCGGTGGGTTGCGGCATGAAGGGACGATAGATTTTGCTGACGCTCCCGGCGTGATCGACCGTGTAAAAGGCGTCCGGTTCAACACTCCGCACGATTTGCACAATATCGTTTTGTTCCTTCCTCCGGCAGACCACGTAGAGCATCGTGACGGGGCCGGATAAACCCTCGCCCTGAAAGGTGGTCACCGCGTGTTCGGATTCCCGGATTTTCTCGGCCATTTCTTTCCCGCTCTCCGTGCTGATGATCCGCAAGATGATATGCCCGAAGGCGATTCTCTTTTCGAGAATGATGCCGACCACGTTGCCTGTGGAAAAACCCAGGGCATAGAAAACACCGAGAATGGGCTGCTCCGAGATTCTATGGATGACGGTGGATATGATGACCAGCCACATGCTGACTTCCACGAATCCGAGCAAGAAGGCGATCCTTGTCCTGCCTTGCACAATGCTGATGGTCCTCATGGTTCCCATGGAGACATCCGTGACTCGTGCTAAGAAAATGACGACTCCAAGAAGGATGGTGGGATAATCGAAGCCCTGTAACATAAGCGTGCTCCTTCACAGTAGTTTTATGCCCACCCTTATAGTCACACCCGGCGAGTGTTGTCAAAACGTGTCTTTCCAAAAGCCGGGTTGTTTTGTTAGAGCGTTTATGGGGTACCCCGGTTTTTGAAATTCAACAGTTGTTTCACCATCCATAATAGGGTATTTTAATTATATGTTTGAACTTCTGACCGAAATGGTATCCAACCAGCGTGTGACCGATGACACCTGGCTCATGGGCTTGCGCTCTGCTGAGATCGCCCAAACAGCGAAGCCTGGCCAGTTCGTAATGATAAGGGTCAGGCCCGGGCTTGACCCTCTTTTGAGACGTCCTTTCTCCATATGCGGAGTAAGGGATGATCTCCTCCTGGTGCTTTACCGTGTCGTCGGCAAAGGAACAAGCTTGATGACGGGGTTGAGAGAAGGGGAGAGAATGTGGGTGCTTGGACCGCTGGGGAAAGGCTTTGCCGTGCCGGAAAATCGCACCGGCCGCCTTCTGGTCGGCGGAGGAATCGGCATCGCCCCCCTTCTTTTTCTTGGCCAATTCCACAGGGAGAAGAAAGTCACTTTCATGATGGGATTTCGTTCGGCCAAGGACATCATCTTCCCGGAGAGGATCACAGGTGAAGACACAAGTTTTCTGGTTGCCACTGACGACGGAACGAAAGGCCACCCCGGTCCGGTGACGGATCTTCTCGAAAAGCTCCTTAGCAAAAACCCGGGAGAGGTGGCGATCTATGCGTGCGGTCCTAAACCAATGCTCAGAAAAGTCGCAGAGATGACCATGGCTCAGAGAATACCCTGTCAGGTCTCTCTGGAAGCCCACATGGCCTGCGGTTTAGGGGCCTGCCAGGGGTGCGCGGTGAAAGCGTCTGCGGATTCAGGCAGAAGCTACTTTCATGTATGCAAAGAAGGGCCGGTCTTTGAAGCGGAAGAGATTGATTGGGAGAGACTTTGATTAAGTCCGAAATCCGAAGCACGAAATCCGAACTCAGATATTTGGGATTTCAAAAAAGCAGTAAGATGCGAGTTTTTATATGGCGCTAACGCTACCTGATCTCACAACCAAGATCGGTCCTCTGGATCTTCAGAATCCTGTCATTGCCGCATCAGGGACCTTCGGTTACGGGCTGGAGTTTGAGCCCCTGGTAGACCTTAACCTTCTGGGCGCCGTGGTTGTGAAAGGGCTTTCCCTCAAGCCCATGGCAGGCAATCCTCCTCCAAGAATCGTGGAAACACCCGGCGGCATGCTGAACGCCATCGGTCTCGCAAACATCGGGCTTGAAGCATTTCTCAAAGACAAACTTCCGAGGCTGAGGAACTACACCACGCCGATCATCGTCAACATCTATGGTCACCACACCGAGGAGTACGGAGAACTGGCCTCAGAGCTCAGAGGCGTGGAGGGAATCGCCGCCCTCGAGGTGAACATCTCCTGCCCCAACGTGGAATGCGGAGGCATGGCTTTCGGGATTGACCCGCTTACATCGGCGCGGGTGACGGAAAGGGTGGTCAGGAACACGGACAAACCGGTGATCGTGAAACTCTCTCCCAACGTGACGGACATCAAAGCCGTGGCAAAGGCTGTAGAAGGGGCAGGGGCGCATGCGCTGTCGCTCATCAACACGCTGACCGGGATGGCCATAGACGTTGAAACCCGAAGACCGAAGCTGGCCAACATTGTCGGCGGGCTGTCAGGGCCTGCCATCAAGCCTATTGCTCTTTACATGGTGTATCAGGTCGCCAGGACGGTGAAGATCCCTGTCATCGGGATGGGCGGGATCATGGACTACAGAGATGCCATCGAGTTTCTGATGGTGGGCGCCAGGGCGGTGGAGATCGGGACCGCCAACTTCGTCAATCCCCGAGTGACCCTGGAGGTGATCGAGGGGATCAGGAACTATTGTGTGGAAAACGGAATCCGGCAGATCGGTGAGATCGTTGGAAGCCTCAAGACAGAGCCTATAATCAGTAAACAGTTATCAGTGAACAGTGATCAGTAGCAGAGAAAAATCAGATTGATTACTCTCCTCTGCCTCCGCCTTTGTACATCCCTTCAATCAAATCCTTAAACGCCTCGTTGACGTACTTTCTCTTCACCTTCATGGTGGGCGTGATTTCGCCGTCCTCTTCATAGAGTTTTTTCGGAAGGATCGTGAACTTCTTCACCTGCTCGACCCGCGAAAGAGTCTCATTGACCTTGTCCAATTCCCCCTGAATCAGCTTGAGGATCTCCGGAGCTTTGGTCAGATCTTTGTAAGTTGAGAACTGGATCTTTTTATCCTGGGCATACTTGACCACGTTGTCCTCGTCGATCATGATCAAGGAAACCAGAAACTTCCTGCGATCGCCGATCACCACGGCGTCATTGATGTAGGGGCTGAACTTCAATTTGTTTTCAATGTACTGAGGGGTGATGTTCTTTCCGCCGGCCGTGACAATGATGTCCTTTTTGCGGTCCGTGATCTTGAGAAACCCGTCCTCGTCGATCAGGCCCACGTCTCCTGAGTGCAGCCATCCGTCCTTGACGGTCTCGGCCGTGGCCTCGGGATTCTTGAAGTACCCTTTGAACACGCTCGGAGATTTCACCAGGATCTCTCCGTCTTCCGCGATTTTCACCTCGGTGCCGGTGAGAGGAGGCCCCACGGTTCCGAATTTGATCCGGCCCGTGCGGGAGACGCAAGTGACCCCCGTGCCTTCGGTCTGGCCGTAACCTTCGACGAGATTGACCCCGATGGACTGAAAAAAGTGGAGAATGTCCGGGGAGATGGGAGCGGCGCCGGAATAGGCCATCCTCATTCTGTCAAAGCCGAGTCTCTCTTTGAGCTTCCGGAAGACGCTGAAATAGGCGAGTTGATACAGGGCTTCAAAATAAAGAGGCACCTTTTTGAAGTTCATCTTTAGAGTGGCTCTTTTCTGTCCGATTTTAAGAGCCACATAGAAGACCATCCTCTTGAACCAGGTGGCATCCGACATTTTGATTACAATGGCGGAATAGTACTTTTCCCAGATGCGGGGCACCGCATAGCCGACGGTCGGCGAGATCTCGATCATGTTGTCCGTGACCGTGTCCGGGCTCTCGATAAAATTGACCGTGTACCCGTGGGTAATGTGACCGAGTACGGAGAAGAGCTGTTCAAAGACGTGGCACAGGGGCAGGAACGACATGACCTCGTCGCCCTTGTGCATGGGGTTGTCCGCGGTGATGGCGGTGCCCATCCACGTCAGGTTGCGGTGGGACAGCATGGCGCCTTTGGGGGGCCCGGTGGTTCCCGAGGTGTAGATGAGCATCGAGGTGTCTTCAGGCTGAACCTCGTCCATGCGTTTTTCAATGAGGTCCGGGTTTTTTTCAAGCTCCTGTCGCCCCAGTTCCAGAAGTTCTTCAAAGGTCATCACCAGGGGATCCTTGAAATGGCGGAGCCCTTCCAGGTCCCACACAATGACCTTTTTCAGCAGGGGCGCCCGGTCTCTGAAGCTCAGCCACTTGTCGAGTTGCTCTTCGTTTTCCACGAAAAAGAACTTGGAATCCGAGTTCTCGATCACATACTCGACCTGGGGCCAGGCATTGGTCGCGTAAATGCCCGCAGCGACTCCCCCTGCACATTGTATCCCCAAGTCCGCGACGACCCACTCGGGGCAGTTGTCGCCGATGATGGAGCCGCAGTCTCCCTTCTGAAGTCCCAAAGAGATCAGCGCAGACCCGACCTGCTTGACAAGCCGGGAGTAGTCGTTCCAGGAAATATCGTGCCAGATGCCATACTCCTTTTTCCGCATGGCCACCCGGTCGCCGTATTTCTTGACCGTTTCCCTGAAGATTCTCGGTGACGTCATCATCTCTTTACCTACCTATGAAATCGTGAAGCGATTTCATCTCCACCTCTTCTTCCTCTTCCAGCGCTGGTAACCCTTGGCGGATTCCTCGGAGCGAATGCCCATGTAAAATTCCTTCACGTCCTTGTCTTCCATGAGCTCCCGGGCAGGGCCTTTCATGACGAAACGGCCGTTCTCCAGGATGAGGGCAAAGTCGGCGATCCCGAGGGCCATCCTGGCGTTTTGTTCCACCAGAAGGATCGTAACGCCTTCCTCATTGATGTTCTCAATGATCCTGAAGATTTCTTTGACGAGAATGGGGGAAAGCCCCAGGGAGGGCTCATCGAGAAAGAGCAGGGTGGGCCGATTCATCAGGGCCCTGCCGATGCTGAGCATCTGCTGCTCCCCGCCGGAGAGCGTTCCGGCCCACTGGTTTTCCCTGGCCTTGAGCACGGAAAAATGCCTGTAGATCTGCTCAAAGTCGCTCTTCACGCCTACCCGATCTTTTCTGAGGTAGGCTCCCATGAGGAGGTTTTCTCTGGTCGTGAGTTCCTCGAAGACCTCCCGTCCCTCGGGCACGTATGAAATCCCCATGCGCACGATTTTCTCGGTGTCCTCATCGTTGATGCGCCTTCCCATGAACTCGATGGTGCCTTTATCCGGCTGATCCTCGATAAGGCCCATGACGGTTTTCAGGATGGTGGATTTGCCTGCCCCGTTGTTGCCTAGAATCGTGGTGATCGTTCCCACTTCCACAGAGAGGGAAGCTCCCCGGATCGCGTAAATCAGCCCGTAGTAGGTCTCAATGTTCCTTATTTCAAGCAGCGCCCCGGATTCCATCCTCTTCTCCAAGATAGGCTTTCAGCACTTCGGGATTTTTCTGCACGTCTTCAGGGTTCCCTTCCGTAATGATCTTTCCAAAGTTGATGACCAGGATACGCTCGGAGATGTCCATGACCATCTTCATGTCGTGCTCGATGAGCAGGATCGTGACGCCTAGGGTGTCCTGGATATCTTTGATCCAGAAAATCATGTCCTGCTTTTCTTCGGAATTCATGCCTGCGCAGGGCTCATCCAAAAGCAGGAGTTCTGGCTCAAGGGCCAGGGCCCTTCCGAGTTCCACCTGCTTCTGGATTCCGTAAGGGAGAGCGCCGACAAACTTGTTCCTCACAGACTGCAGATCGAGCAGGTCAATGATCTCTTCCACCTTGCGGCGATGGGAGATCTCCTCCTTGCCCGCAAAGGACCGTTTCCCCCAGAGGAAGGCCCCGCGGAACAGGCCGGTTTTCAGGAAATTGTGCCGGCCCAGCATCAGGTTTTCCATGGTGCTCATGTGACTGAAGAGCTCGATGTTCTGAAAGGTCCGGGCGATTCGGAGCTTGGCCACCTGGTCAGGCCGCCTGCCCTGGATTTCCCGGTCCTTGAAAACAATGGTTCCTCTGCTGGGGTGGTAGATGCCGTTGATACAGTTGAAGAGGGTGGTTTTCCCCGCCCCGTTCGGCCCGATGATGGCGAAAATTTCACCCTGTTTCACTTCAAAAGAGATGTTCGCCAGGGCTTCGATGCCGCCAAACGATATGGACAGTTTTTCAACCTTGAAGAAAGTCATAGTCCGGAGCTTTCACTCCCTTCCTTGTTGGCCTTGTTTGTCATTTCGACCCCCGCAAGAGCGGGGGGAGAAATCTTTGAATGCCTTCAACGTTACACGCCCAGATTCCTCGCTCCGCCATCTCTGGCGGAGCTCGGAATGACAGTCAACGGGAATCTCAAGGCGCACAAAACGCACGCCGGTAAGGTCTCTATTTGCTGACAGCGCAAATCCGGAAATTTCGTTTTCCGGATTGGCCTTAGGGTTCCATCCAGTCCGTCAGGATCTTGGACTTTCCGTCGGCCAGACACTGGGCCAGGAAGACTTCCTTCTGCCCCTGCCTGGAGTACACGTCGCTCGGCTCGAAGGCGGAGTAATCGATGCGGCCGAAGATGCCCCTGAAATTCCTGATGCCTTCCATCTCCTTCACGAAGCGCTCGCGAGTGAGGTCTTTCCCACACCTCTTGAGCCCTTCCACCATGGGTTCCACAAAGCCGATGCCGGCGTAAAAGAACACGCCCCATCGTTCATCTTTAGCTGCAAATTTGTCAAAAGCCTTTTTGTATTTCAGCATCAGGGGAGTCGTGGACTCAGGGACCTCCCCGAAAAAAGCAACGATCGTGTCCGTCCAGAGCCCTTTGCTGATGTTCTGCATGAGAGGAAAGTCCGAGCAGGTGCTGGTGCTCATCCACTGAGGTTTGAACTGCATGGCCTGGGCGGTGCCGACGATCCGAACCGCGTGGGTGGGAGACACCCAAAGGAGCACGACATCAGCGTCGACTTTCTTGAATTCCATAACGTGGGGCTTCATGTCCGTGTCGGCCATTTCCACAGGTACCTGGGCGACCAGCTTCAGACCTTGCTTGGCCAGCTCTTTCTCCGCACCCTGAACTCCGTTTTTCCCGTAATCGTCATTCTGGTAAGCGATGGCGATTTTCTTCTTGCCCAGGTTTTTCACGGCATACCGGACCAGCAACTGGGCTTCTGTGTAGTAAAGAGGGTAGACGGCAAAGAGGTATTTCTGAGGCGGGGTGATCCAGTCAAGAGATCCAGCAGCAGGGCCTACCCAGGGGATCTTTTTCTCCATGAGATAGTCCTTGACGGCGAGACCAGGGGATGTGCCCACGCCGGAAGCCCATCCGAACATGCCTTTTCCTTCCTGGAGTTCTTTGACGCCGGCTTTGGTTTTGGCCGGGTTGTAGCCGTCATCGAACATGGAGTAGTCGATCTTCCGGCCGGCAATACCTCCTTCGTCATTGATCATTTGAAAGTAGACTCCTGTTCCGCGAGCCACAGCACCCCAAGGAGCAGCGGGACCCGTCTGGGGACCCCACTGGCCGATGCGAATCGTGGTGTCCGTCACCCCTTCTTCGGCCGAAGCGGTGAAGGGCAGACCAAAAACGATAAAGCAAACCGCGAGCAAAATCCCTAAGTCTTTCTTCTTCATAGCATGCTCCTTTCTGTCGGTTAATGAAGGTTGACTTTCTCCCAGCCCTATACCTTTTTCACATAGTGGCGAGCGAAGAGCCCGCTCGGTCTAACACAAAGAACAAGGACAATAATGGCAAAGGCCACGACGGATTTGAATTCAATGGACACGTAACCGCCGAAAAGATTTTCAATGATGCCGATGGCATAAGCTCCGAAGATCGACCCCGGCAGAGAGGTCATGCCTCCAAGAACTGCAGCAGCAAAGCCTTTCAGCATGGGGTCCCACATCATGTAAGGTTGCATAGTGGTCGGCGCAATCAGAAGTCCTGCCACGCACCCGACCAGAGAGGAGATGCCCCAGGTGAACATCAGAATGCGGTTGGTGCGGATGCCCATGAGCCGGGCGGCAGTGGGATTCTGCTGGGTGGCTTTCATGGCGATTCCCAGCTTGGAGTACCTCAAGAAGAGGAAGAGAACGATCATGATGATCAGGGCCACAAAAAAGGTCAGGACCTCGAGGGAACTGATGAAGATGCCGCCGAGGCTCACGCTCTCATAAGGCCCGATGGGGAAGGGCAGGGTCTTGGGATCGGCACCGAATTTCCAGGACACGAGTCCCATAAGGATCATCTCGATGCCGATGGTGATGATGATCATGCCGAGCACATTCGGTTCTTTGGCACGCCGGAGCACGGCGAACTCAAGGAGAAAGCCGAGCAGGACGGCAAAGACAAGAGCGCCGGGAAAGGCTGCGTAGAAGGGGAAGCCGTGAAACTCAAGAACCATGTAGGTGAGAAAAATTGAGAGGAGGGCCATCTCTCCCTGGGCAAAATTGACGACCTCGGAGGTCTTGTAGATGATCACCATGGCAAGACCCATGAGGGCGTAGGAACTTCCCACGGCAATCCCGCTGGCCAGCATTTGCAAGAAATCAAGCATAGGCGCCCGTCATTCGTTTACCTTGTATGATCATTGTGCTTGCTACCACGGACAAGCGGAGCTTGTCCGTGCCACCACTACTCCTGTTCTCGCGTTCAGTTTTCGGTGCCACGGACAAAGTTTCTTTGTCCGTGTGAAACCGTCATCATGCGTCTCGAATCACGGACAAAGTTCCTTTGTCCGTGGTACCTCGTCATCAGTTCTCTGTCACACGGACAAACAGAGTTTGTCCGTGCCACCGCGTCATCAGTTCTCTGTCACACGGACAAACAAGTTTGTCCGTGCCACCCAATCTTCGCTGCTTGTCACTCGCTACGGCCTCTTGGCCGTGTACCGTGCGCCGTGTGCCCTGCGCCGTTCAAAACGGCCACGTCCTCCAGTAGATCTTGGTCCGGATCCAGAACCCATAGAGTCCCAGAGGCTCAAAGATCATGATCAAGACCATAATCAGGCCATAGAGGATGAACTGGATGTTGGAGACCCCTGTAATCGAAAAGTAGCTTTTGGAAAGAGCTTCAAGCCACAATCCCACATAGGGGATACTCAAAATATTCCGGAGCTCCAGATCCATATAAGACAGGAGGCAAGCTCCCGCGATAGCGCCAAAAATAGAGCCCAGGCCGCCCACAACCACCATGGCCAGGAACAGGATCGACATGAAAAGACCGAACAGTTCCGGTTCGATGAATCGGAGGACAAAGGCATACAGACCGCCGGCGATCCCTGTGTAGAAGGCGCTCACCGCAAAGGCAAGCGTCTTGTAATACATCAGGTTGACCCCCATGGTCTCCGCAGCAATGTCCGCATCCCGGATCGCTATAAAAGCTCGTCCCACCTTGGTCTTGATCAGGTTGCGGGCCGCAACAGTCAGGATCACCGCGATGGTGATCAGAAGGTAATAAAAGTCTCTGTCCGTGTTGAGGTGCCAGGGACCGATCGTCAACTCAGGCGCGTGAAGACCTTGTCGGCCGCCGAAAAATTCAATCCGGCCGATGACCCTGGTGATCGTGAGGCCGAATCCGAGCGTGGCAATGGAAAGGTAAGGGCCTTCGAGACGCAGAGCCGGGAGGCCAATCAAGAACCCAAAGAGGGCGGTAGCCAGAGCGGCCGCCGGAAGGGCGATGACAAAGGGCAAACCCACTTTGGACATGAGCGCAAGGGTGCCGTAAGCGCCGATGGCAAAAAAACCCGAGTGTCCGAGAGAGATCTGCCCCGTATAGCCGACGAGAAGGTTAAGGCCGATGACAACAATCACGTTGATGGCCATGTAGTTGGCGACATAGACATAGTAGTTCTTGAAAAGGAAGGGAAAGAGGGCAAGAAAGGCGATGAGGACAATAAACCAGAAGAGAGTCACTCCGGAGCGGAAGAACTGGACGTCCTCATAATAGTCCCTTTTCATGTCCATGGGTGATCTCTCCTGTCCACAGCTCCTGAGGGGATAGCTATTTCTCAGCTATTTTGTCAACAAGTTTCTTGTAGTAGATCTGCTTTTCTTCAAGAAGAGGAGACTTTCTGCCCATCACGTTCAGTTTCATTATTTTGAAATTGATCTTCTTGATGAGCTTATACCTTTCCTTTTCGTCCGGAATCGCGGCCAGCATGTCCTCCATCTGGAAAATTTCCTTCTTCTCCAGAAGTTCCGGGGGAAGACAATCGGCGTTTTTCAGGAGCTTGTACGCGAGGCGAAGGTCCTCGGGAACATGGCTGTCGTCTTCAATGAGGAGAGGTTTTCCTTTTCCAGGAAGGTTGTCAAACTCTCCCTTTTCCATGGCTTCCTTGATTCTCTGCTCAACGATTTGCGCGTATCCCGGAAGGGTTCCTGCCATCGGCTCACCACCGCTGCGAGGTGCCCGCCCGAAGAACCGATTGAGTTTCTCAGGGCGGAAGGAAAACAACAATAGAAGATTTTTGGCGAATTTGCAAGCCTATTTCATCTCTTCTATTGCCCCCCTCGCTTTCAGGCAATGACTTCCGTTTGGTTCTTACATCACGATGCAGGGACAAAGATGCAAAGGCACATAGGCACAAAGCGACAAAGAAAGAGGCAAAGGGACAAAGGGACAAAGGCACAAAGCGGAAAAACCCTTCCGCCCTGTCCCTCTGTCCCTTTGTCCCTCAAACTTTCGACTTCAGCCGACAGCAGTTTACTCTTGACACGCCAAACCCTATTGGATATCCCCAGTGCCATGATCGATGACGTTGACAAAAAGGTTATCCGGCTCATTCAGGGTGATTTGCCTCTTGACCCTAGGCCCTTTGCGGTGCTCGCGGAGAAGGCGGGGATTTCCGAAGAGGAGTTTGTTCAAAGGGTTGCGTCCCTAAAGAAGAGGGGAATCATCAGAAGGTTCGGTGCGACCTTGCGGCACCAGGAAGCGGGCTTCAGCTCAAATGCCATGGTCGCATGGATCGTGCCTGAGGAGCGGGTCGAAGAAGTCGGGAAAGCGATGGCGAGGTTCAGGGCGGTGACCCATTGCTACCAGCGGAAGACCACCAAGGGATGGCCCTACAACCTTTACACCATGATTCACGGAGACGACCGCGAGGAATGCTATGAGACAGCCAAAAAACTGGCTATGAAGGCGGGCATTCACGACTATATCCTCCTCTTTAGCGAAAAGGAATTCAAGAAGACGAGCATGCAATATTTCTAGTGACGAGTGACGAGTAACGAGTGACGAGGTGGCACGGACAAACTTTGTTTGTCCGCCTAGGCGGGTTTGTCCGTGTGACAGAGAGCAGGTGATGGGGCGGCACGGACAAAGCAAGTTTGTCCGTGGCACCAAAGAAGGATGGCAGGAAGTAGAGCGCGGGGTGAAGCACGGACAAAGCAAGTTTGTCCGTGGCACCAGGCGAAAAACGAGGGATGAGTAACGAGGACTGAGGACTGAGCGTTAAAGACAGAGTGTGAAGCCCTAACTCAGCATTCAGCACTCATCGCTTATGAAGACGGAGAACGGATATGGGAGAGAAATCCAAGAAATTGTTTCAAAAGGCCAGAGCCCTTATCCCCGGCGGCGTGAATAGCCCGGTCCGTGCCGGGAAAGCGGTGGGCATGGATCCGCCGTTCATCGCGCGGGCAAAAGGATGTTATCTGTGGGATGTGGACCGGAAGCGATACATTGATTATGTCTGTTCATGGGGTCCTATGATTTTGGGCCACAGTCATCCCAGCGTGGTCAAAGCGCTGCAGGAAAGGGTGCCGAAGGGTACCAGCTACGGCGCGCCCACCGAACTGGAGGTGGAGATGGCCCGGAAGATCACCTCCATGGTGCCTTCCATCGAGATGGTGAGGATGGTCAATTCGGGAACAGAGGCGACCATGAGCGCGATTCGCCTTGCCAGGGGTTTCACGTGCAGGGAGAAGATTGTCAAGTTCGAGGGATGCTATCACGGGCATGCAGACAGTCTCCTGGTCTCCGCAGGATCAGGAGTGGCAACCTTCGCGATCCCGGGCTGCCCCGGCGTCCCCGCGGATCTCGCGAGTCACACAATCTCCCTGGCTTTCAACAGGCTCGATCAGGTGGCTCAAACCATGGACCAATACGGCTCAGAAATCGCAGCGATCATTGTAGAACCCATCCCCGGAAACATGGGCGTTGTGTTGCCTGACCTGGAGTTTCTGAAAGGTCTTCGTGAGCTGACGTCCCGGTATGGATCTCTTCTTATCTTCGATGAAGTGATCTCCGGCTTCAGGGTAGGCCCGGGAGGGGCCCAGGGGCTTTACGGGATCACGCCTGATCTGACGTGTCTCGGTAAGATCATCGGCGGAGGCCTGCCGGTAGGGGCTTACGGCGGGAAAAAAGCCATCATGCAAAGCATGGCTCCTGAAGGGAATATCTATCAGGCCGGGACCCTTTCCGGCAATCCTCTTGCCATGGCGGCCGGTCTGGCCACGTTAAAAGAACTTGGAAAAGGTAAGATCTACGAGACCCTCAAAGAGAAGGGCAGAATGCTTTTCACCGGACTCGAACAGGTCGCGAGGGCGTCAGGAGTCGAGGTGGTGGTGAACTGGATCGGGTCCATGGGAACTCTCTTTTTTACAGGGGAGGCGGTGACGGATTTTGATTCTGCAAAGAGAAGCGACCTGCAGATGTTCAGGGGCTTTTATGCCGGCATGCTGGAACAGGGGATCTATCTTGCTCCTTCTGCCTTTGAATCCTGGTTTGTTTCAACGGCTCATGACCCTGGTTCGATTCAGAAGACGATCCAGTGTGCGGAGAGAAGTTTTGTGTCCTTGAAGAAAAGAAAAATTCGTTGACTTTTTTGAAATGCGTGTGGTACAGACAAGCGCCAACCCAAAAGGTCGCCCGCCAAAGGCGACAGGCCTTGACTATCCACCATGGATAAAGAAGGAAAGAAGCTTTTCAGGACCTTAGGGTACCTCAGCACTGTAGGTCTCTCCATGGCTTTGTCTGTGGGGATCGGGGCGGTGTTGGGGCATTGGCTTGATCAGAAGTTTGGCACAACGCCCTGGCTTTTTTTCGTTTTTCTGGGCTTCGGCATTGCTGCGGCATTCAGAAATCTTCACCTCATGTACAAGAAGCTTAAGAAGGAAATGTAGGATCGCGGATGGAGTGGCAGAGGTTTCATAGCATCCTGCGAATGCTGAACTGGCTGGTTCTGCTGGCCCTCTCCTCGGCAGGCTATTTCATCATGAGTCCTTTCTGGACCGCAGGATTGATTCTGGGGGGATTGATCGCGATCGCGAATTTCAATGTCCTGCAGCACACCATTCGCGGAGCTTTTTCCACTGAAGGAATTCACCAAGGCGCGAAGTTCTCAATCGTTGGGAAATACTACCTTCGACTGCTTGCCCTGGGGGGTATCCTCTATTTCCTTATCACACGGGGGTGGATCGACCCTGTGGGGCTTGTGGTCGGGCTTTCTACCGTATTGCTGAGCATTGTCGGGTTAGGGATTGGCTTGGCTCTCAGAACAAGGACCAGGGAGGCGATTTAGGCATGGAGCATCATTATTACTTTCTTGTTGAAATCCTGAGCGGCCTTGGGTTGGGGCATTTTGCGCACCAAGCGGCTCATGTGATTCACAGCTGGCTGGTCATGGTCATTCTGATTGTCGGATCACTCTTGCTTGTGAAGGGCATTCAAATGATCCCGAGAAGGGGACAAAATGTCATTGAGGTGGTCATTCAGAGTCTTGAGAATTTCATGGTGGAGATCACAGGCCCGGAGGGAAAAATTTTCTTCCCTTACATTGCCACGATTTTCTTTTACATCCTCATCTCCAATTTAATCGGCCTCGTTCCCGGTTTCCTATCGCCGACAGCGAACGTCAACACCACGCTTTCGTTGGCCCTTTGCACCTTTGTCCTCACCCATGCGATCGGGATCAAATACCACGGAGCAAAGTACATCAAGCACTTCTTGGGGCCAATGTTGATTCTTGCACCGCTCATGTTGGTGATTGAGGTGATCGGTCATCTGGCAAGGGTGATGTCTTTGACGATGCGGCTTTTCGGAAACATCTTTGGCAAAGAGAAACTCCTGGGGATCCTTTTTGGGCTGGCGGGTCTGTATTTGGCCCCGCTTCCTGTTCTGTTCCTGGGAATTCTTGTGAGCTTTATTCAGGCTGTGGTTTTTATGCTTCTTTCCATCATGTATTTTGCGGGCGCCATGGAAGAGGCCCACTAAAACGAACGCATTTAATTGGTTGCCAATCAGCCCCCTCACCCCGCCCTCTCCCCCAAGTCGGGGGAGAGGGAAAGGGTGAGGGGGAGGCCTCTAAAGTAAGAAGATTTACTGCGTTCGCATTAGATTGAGACAGGCGGTAGAAACGGGGTCGTGAGCCTGAGAATATAGTGTCGCACGAAAGTGCAAAATTCAAAGAAGGGGGTTCATATGGCGAAAAAGGGTTTTATTGCGAATTTGAGTGGGATGATGGTGCTGGGATTGACGTCGACGGCTCTCGCCGCGGAAGGGGCAGCTCAGGCAGCAGGGTTGTGGACATTCTTCGGAATCGCGATTGCTTGCGGGGTTGGAATCGGCCTTGCGGCCATGGGGACAGGGATCGGCATGGGCAATGCCATTAACGGCGCGCTTCAGGGCACGGCAAGGAACCCTGAAGCGGGCGGCAAGATCATGACCACCATGATCATCGGCTTGGCTCTCATCGAGTCCCTGTGTATTTATGCCCTGGTCATTTGTTTCATTCTCGTGTTCAAGATCCCGAACCTTGGGCCGATGCACGATGCCATTGTGAAAAGCCTCGGCGGCTGATCCATGGAAATCTGCTGGGCGGGTTTCCACCCGCCCAGCCTTGTCAAGTCGAAAAGACTTGCGGAGCATCGCGACACGAAGATCTCAATCCTCAGTCATGCCGCTATGCCATGTATGATTTCGCACCCGGATAGGGCTGCGTTATGAGTTCTACTCAAGACAGTGCTGAAGCCGCCAGAACCTTCCTCAGGAACTGGCCTGTGTAAGAGTCTTTCATTTGAGCGATTTCTTCCGGTGTGCCTGCCCCCACAAGATAGCCTCCCCTGTCTCCGCCTTCCGGACCCAGATCGATGATGTGATCGGCCGTTTTGATGACATCGAGGTTGTGCTCGATGACGACGACCGTATTGTTGAGCTCCACCAGGTGGTTCAATACTTCGAGGAGTTTCCGGATATCGGCAAAATGGAGTCCGGTGGTCGGTTCGTCGAGAAGGTAGAGCGTTCTTCCTGTATCCCTTTTGCTCAACTCCCTGGAGAGTTTCACTCGTTGGGCTTCACCCCCTGAGAGCGTGACCGCCGACTGCCCGAGGGTGATATACCCGAGACCCACATCGATCAATGTCTTGAGCTTGCCTTTGATGTTCGGCACATGCTCAAAAAAGCTGTAAGCCTGGAGGACGGTCATGCCGAGGACATCCGCTATGTGGTAGCCCTTGTACTTGACCTCGAGCGTATCCCGGTTGAACCGAAGGCCCCGACAGGCGTCGCAGGTCACATACACGTCAGGGAGAAAGTGCATCTCGATCTTGAGGATGCCGTCGCCATTGCAGGCCTCGCACCGTCCCCCCTTCACATTGAAGCTGAACCTTCCCGGTTTGTAGCCTCTCACCCTTGCATCAGGCAGCAGGGCAAAGAGGTCCCGGATGTGGCCGAAGACCCCGGTATAGGTGGCCGGATTGGATCGAGGCGTTCTCCCGATCGGGCTCTGATCAATGCGGATGACCTTATCGATAGGGTGGGTCCCTTGTACCGCCTTCACGTTCCCGACTTTCCCCTTTGAGCGATAGAGCCTTTGAGCCAGGGCGGGATAGAGGATTTCATTGATGAGGCTGCTCTTGCCGGATCCAGAAACCCCTGTCACACAGGTGAAGGTGCCGAGAGGAATTTCCACCCGGATGTCCTTGAGATTGTTGTGCCTGGCTCCTTCAATCACGATCGCAGAATGGTTAGGGCTCCTTCTTGATTTAGGCAAAGGAATGCATTGTCTTCCTGAGAGGTATTGCCCCGTCAGAGAAGACTCGCTCTTCAGCAGTTCACGGGGAGGTCCTTGAAAGACAATTTCTCCGCCGTTGACCCCTGCGCCCGGGCCCATGTCAACAACGAAATCCGAAGAAAGGATGGTCTCTGCGTCGTGCTCGACAACAAGAACCGTGTTTCCGAGATCTCTTAACCGCCTCAGGTTCTGAAGAAGTCGGAGATTGTCCCTCTGGTGAAGGCCGATGCTGGGTTCGTCAAGAACATAGAGAACTCCCGCCAGCCCTGAACCGATCTGGGTGGCCAACCGGATCCTCTGATCCTCCCCTCCGGACAGAGTGGACGCAGGCCTGTCCAGGGAAAGGTAGTCGAGACCGACGCTTCTCAGGAACCAGATCCGTTCACGGATCTCTTTAAGAACCCTTTCCGCGATGGCTTTCTCTTTTGGGTCGAGCTGGAGATCCTGGAAGAAGTCGTAGGTTCTCTCGATCGATAAAGCGGTGACGTCCTGGATGGAGAGGTGATGGAGAGTCACGGCAAGGGGAACGGGCTTCAATCTTGCCCCTTTGCACGACGGGCAAGGCTGGATACTCAAGAACTTTTCGATTTCTTCCCGGATGACGTAGGACTCCGTTTCGCGATACCGTCTTTCGAGATTCGGGATCACGCCTTCAAATGGCCGCTTGTAATAGTGACGGTGATCGTCCCGTTCGAAATAGAATTTGATTGCCTCCTTGCCGGAACCGTGGAGAAAGATCTCCTGCACTTTCCTGGGGAGATCCTTGTAAGGAGTATACACGTCTACATGGTAGTGCTGGCAGATGGCATCAAGCATCTGCTGAAAGTAAACGGATTGGCGAGTGGCCCAGGGAGCAATCGCTCCTTCTCTCAGCGACAGATCCGGATTGGGCACGATGAGTTCGGGGTCAAAGTGTCGCTTCGTGCCGAGACCGCTGCATTCAGGACATGCCCCCTGGGGGTTGTTGAAGGAGAACATTTGGGGGGTCAATTCGGGGATGCTGATGCTGCAATTTATGCAGGCTGCTTTTTGGCTGAAAAAAATCTCCCTTTCTCCCGGAATCTCTGCGAGGGCTTGACCCTCAGAAAGGTTAAGAGTGAGTTCCATGGAGTCTGTGAGGCGGCGCCTGATTTCCCTGCTCACGACCAACCGATCAACGATCACGCTGATCGTATGCTTCTTGCTTTTCTCAAGAAGGATGTTTTCCTCCAGGAGTCTGATCTCCCCGTCGATCTTGGCCCGGGTGAAGCCGTCCTTTCTGAGTTTATGGAGGAGTTGAGCATGCTCTCCTTTCTTTGACTCGACGAGGGGCGCCAGGATCTGGATGCTGGTCCCTTCCGGGAGGGCCATGACCTGATCGATAATTTGCTGCGTTGTCTGCGGAGCAATCTCCAGGCCGCACTGGGGGCAGTGGGGCTTGCCTATCCTTGCAAAGAGAAGTCGCAGGTAATCATAGATTTCAGTCACGGTGCCCACGGTGGACCGGGGATTCCCGCTGGCCGTTCTTTGCTCGATAGAAATCGCAGGGGAGAGGCCTTCGATGGCATCCACATTCGGTTTGTCCATCTGTTCCAGGAACTGGCGGGCATAGGCCGAGAGGGATTCCACATAGCGCCTTTGCCCCTCGGCATAGATGGTGTCAAAGGCAAGAGAGGATTTGCCCGACCCTGACAAACCCGTGATCACCACGAGCTTGTTCCGGGGGATATCCAGGGAAAGGTTCTTGAGGTTGTGCTGTCTGGCACCGCGGATTTTGATGTAATCAGTGGTCATAGATCAGGATCATTGAATATTTAGCTCGGTGGCACGGACAAACTTTGTTTGTCCGTGGGATCACACTGTGATCTGCATTCTCTATCACGGACAAACTTCGTTTGTCCGTGCCACCCGTTCTCTGTTTTTCGCCATTTGGACCGCCATTCTGATCGCAGCTTTGAGACTGGACGGATCGGCAATATCCTTCCCTGCAATGTCGTAGGCTGTCCCGTGATCCACCGAAGTCCTGACAATGGGCATGCCCAAAGTGACGTTCACGGCGTCTGAGAAATGAAGAAGCTTTAAGGGAATGAGCCCCTGGTCATGGTACATGGCAACAACCGCATCGAATTCTCCCCCTGCCGCTCTGAAAAAAAGACTGTCCGCAGAGAAGGGGCCTTCCACCTGATGCCCCTCGGCCTTTGCCTTTTGGATAGCGGGCCTGATGACTTCTTCTTCCTCTTTGCCGAAAAGCCCTTCTTCTCCAGCGTGGGGATTGAGAGCGGCGACTGCGATTCGTGGGTTCCTCAGACCGAAATCCTGTTGAAGAGCCCGGGAGGTGACTGAAATGGTTTTGTAGACCTTTTCCTTGCTCAGAAGAAGAGGAACCTCTCTCAGGGAACAATGAATGGTGACGAGGGCAACACGGAGCTTCTCTCCTGCGAGCATCATCACATAGTCCTCACAGCGGGTAAGTGAGGCAATCAACTGGGTGTGGCCTTCGTACGCGTGGCCTGCCTGCTGCATAAGGGACTTGCTGATCGGGCAGGTAACCACTGCGGAGAGTTCATTTCTCTTGGCCATCTCCACGGCGGTGACAATGCAGTTCACCATGGCCATTCCGCCTTCCACCTTTGGGATTCCCGGAGTGAGGACACCTCGCTCCAAGTTGCACACCGCGATCAGATCGATCTGACCTGGCTTGCCTTGGGCTTCGGAGGGATGGGTGATTTCTCTGATGGCCGGGATACGCTTTTTGCCGACACAGAGCTTCAACGCACCCCGGTCACCGAATACGAGAGGACGACAGAAGTCATAGATCTTCGGATCGGAAAGGGCCTTCACAATGATCTCCGGTCCGATCCCCGCCGGATCACCCATGGTGATGCCAATAAAGGGTCGTTTTCTCAAGTTGCTTCCTTCCCTATCAGATTTCTCTTTCCTGGTGCCGTCCTCCGCAGCCCCGCTACAGGCGCGGCGCAAGATGGAGGAGAGGTTAGGTGAGGGGGATACATCTGTCAAATGATTTAAGAAAAGAAAGATGAATTCGCAACAGGAGGGCGGCATTTTTCCGAACTCCCTCAGAAGATAGATTTTCCCCCAAAATTGCCCATCTATGACAATTTTCGCTTATTCTTCCAAGTAGAGGTCTTCTTTGTCTAAAATTTAAGCTATTGAAATAATTAGATAAAAATATAGGCCACAGGAACTCGTTCCCACTCATAGAAGTGGTACAGCCATTGCATAAACAAATAATCGTAAGAAAATGAAAAGACTTATGAGACACCCCAAAGGAGCTAACAATGAAAGACCATGGGAAAGGATGGGGATGAGGAAGATTTGTTTCCTGATTCTTGCCTTTGTCTTCGTGGGATCGATCCCGTCGATCGTTTTGAGCGAAGATGTCTTTGCGCCCGTCAAGAAGGTCTACATGAATGACGGAAAGATGATCGAATGTCAGATGGGGTGGCTAGACGGAGCCAGGATGATATGTCGGAAGTTCGGAGGCAATGTTACCCTGCCCCTTCAGAGTGTCAATTTTGAAAAAACTTTCCCAAAGTATCAGAACGTGGATGGAGAAACGGTTCTCCTTGTTCATCCCGGCCCCAGATACCAAGACGAGAACATCGTCATATCAAACGTGCGAATGGTGCGCGGATCAGAAAGCCAAACCAAAAGCTCCTGCCTTGTGGTCTTCGAAATCATGAACAGAGGGGATCCCTGCGAAGTCCGCATTGTGGTCAACGCTCTGGATGCGCAAGGCAAGATCCTGCATCAAATGGATGTCACTTCGGAATCAAGGCTCGATACGGGAGAGTCGTCCATTCTGAAAAGATGGATGGACGGGGCAGGAGCCGCCCTGGAAAACCAGATGAGCTTTCTTAAAGTCAGCCATGTGGAGAGAAGAAATGTCCTGGAAAGCCTTTTGAATGGGAAGAAAGCGGATTACAAGACGACGGGTTCTGCGGCGGATGCGAACAAGGACAAGGTCAGGGAGGAGAAGATCAGAGCCTTGAAAGAGACTTTCCTGAAAGAAAGGCCTCCGTCTCCTTAGAAAGGATAATCCAAAATGTTGGACCAGGTGGAAGTCTTCTGTCCTCATTGTTTTGCCAATTACTTTGTCTCTCCGGAAAGGATTCCTGAAGAGGGCGTCACGACTCCTTGCAAGAAGTGCGGTAAATCCTTCACCATGGTGAAGGATTCCGGAGACCCGGTCAGGGATAGAGCGAGCCGCCAGCAGGGTTTTGTGGTTGTCCATGCCAAGAGGCGGAGGGAGACCGAACAGGACATCGATGGTGCTTCCTCCAGAGCAATGCCTCGGAGGAAGTCAGCCGCAACGGGACTGTTCAAGACAAAAGGCTTTAAGCTTGGCGTCTGTGCGGCAGGAATTGTCCTCGTCGTTGTGCTAGGCGTCTTTTACCTGTGGAAGTACTCTGTTCACAACCAGTTCGAAAAAAGTCTGAGAAATACACTGGCCCAGGCCTCCAATGGACGGTTTGAATTTAAGCTGGAGGATATAAAATTTTCCGCTCTTGGAGGGCTCACCCGGGAGAAAGGGTGTCTCTATGGGCTGGCCCTCAGTGATCGAGAGGCACGGAAGATTTTGTATTATGCCGACAGAGTCTATTTTCAGATAGATCCCTCCAAAAAGCAATTCGTCACAGAGCCGTTCACCATGCGTGTCAATGTTTATAATACGAAAATCATTCTGAACGGCTGTGTGTTCGAAGCGGCTGGGTCCGATGGATGGCATGCAACCTTCAGAACAAAAGAAGCCACCGCAGAGATTGAAGGAATGGATGTGTTCACGGGGCAGAAGCTGGAGTTGACACTGGGTTTCAAAGGCGGAGATTGGAACGCGGATCCCCGCTTTGTCCTGGGGGATGCGCAGCTTTCCTTAAAGGTCAAGCTCGTCGCATCCCTGAGTGAGAAAATCACGAATGACGTGGATATTCTGTTCACCCTCAAGAACGCACTCCTTCCAAAACAGGCCGACGGGGCGCAGGCAGGGGCAGGGAAGTACAGTGAGACCATGAGAACGAAATGGGGGGAGAGCGGAACCGTTGCCAGTATTGATCGATGCTCTCTCAACCTCCTCAGCTCTGCCGTACAACTGGCCGGGAAATTGGAGTTTCACAACCCGCTGGATGAGAGTGATCTGGACTTATCGTTCAGGGCAAAGGATTTCAGCCGCATCATGAAGTTCCTTCACCGGATGAACAGCGAGACCTTTGACAAGATTGTTTTGATGCTGGTCGCTCTCGATGAGAACAAGGTGAACGTCTACGCTCCAAGCACGGATTCCCTGGATCTGAACTTGTCCTACAAGACTTCCAAGATCAAAATCAACGAACAGGAAGTAACGCCCCTCACCCTTCCCCTCTCCCCCGGCTTGGGGGAGAGGGCGGGGTGAGGGGGCTGAATGACAATCAATTAATTGTGCTCTTATTAGTCTGCCCGGATAGAGCTTGTTTGAACTTCTCAGCCTGCTCTCGCAAATTTCTTTCCCAGTCCTGGCTCAAATTATCCGCAAAGATTACTTGCCCGCCGATCGCTTTTGCGATCACCTCAGCGCTCTTGATCGAGAACTGAGGCTGAACAAAGATAACCTTAATGCCATCCTTTCTGGAGTGTTCGATGAGGGCTTTGAGTTGCTCAGGTTTTGGCTCTTTTCCCTCCACTTCAACAGGCACCTGTTCCAACCCATACGCCCTTGCGAAGTAGCCCCAACCGGGGTGGTAAACCATGAACTTGAGGCCTTTCTTGTCTGAGAAAATATTTTTGAGATCCCTGTCAAGCTCCTCGATCTCTATGATGAAAGCATCGTGATTGGATTTGTAAGTCAGGCTGTTGGCCGGATCGATTTCCAGCAGAGCTTCCAGGATGTTTCGGGCAATAATCTTGACCTCAGGAGGCGAGACCCATACGTGAGGATCAAGGGCGCCATGAGCATCGTCCCGGTGAGTGTGTTTTGTCCTCTCTTTGTTCTTAACCCCCTTTTCCTCATTGTGATGATGTGCGACCATAGCCATCTTTTCGACGCCTTTGTCGGTGTGGACAATCCGCATCTGGGGATTCAGCTTGGCGAATCTGGGAAGCCAAGCATCTTCAAAGGTGACGCCGATGGCAAAGTAGATCCTGGCCTTGGACAGGGCAGCCATCTGGTTGGGTCTTGGTTCGTAAATGTGAGGATTGGCTCCGGGCGGCACCATGACAAAAACCTTCACGAGGTTTCCACCGATCTTCTCAACAAAGTATTTCTGAGGAGGGATACTCACGAACACGGGAATCGGTTCACCTGCAAAGGACGGCTCACATGGGAGACTCATCCAGAAAAGGATTGCAGCGAAGAGCAAGATCAGAAAAGGTGTTTGAAAACCTTTGGTGCCGTATAACGTTTTTCTAAGGGCCATGTTCTTCAAGCCTCCTATTGATATCCTGCTTTTCAAAAAGATTTTAGAGAAACAATACTGATGGAGAGTCTCCTTGTCCAGAGGCTTTTGTGAAGAGAGAGGACAGAGTGGGAGAGTGTATATTTGCGCTTGACAGGGGCCTCTTTTTTACGTATCGGAGTCATACAAGTCAAAGAAAACTTCAGTCCCAATCCGACCTTCAAATCGAGTAGCGAAGAGCATTTGCCGCCCAATCGCCCGGCAGGAGAGGGCGGGTTCGGCTGACTATCTGATGTTAAGGGGAGAATCATGACCACGAAGAAAGTGTATAGCGTTTGCGGCATGTGTACGGTGCGCTGCCCTATTCAGGTCGACGTGAAGGACGGGGTCTGCACGTTTATCCAGGGCAACCCTCACGCTGCAGGGATCAATGGGTCCGTGTGTGCCCGCGGATCTGCAGGGATTGCGCTGATCAAAGACGATGAGCGGCCCCAGTTCCCGGTTATTCGTGAAGGGGAGCGGGGAGAAGGCCGGTGGCGAAGGGTTTCCTGGGACGAAGCCCTGGACTATGTGGCCGGCCGCCTCAAGGAAACAGTGGCAAAGTACGGAAGCCGGACCGTTCTCTTTTCAGACAGGGGAGGACCTTTCCGGGATCTCTATCAAGGCTTTATGAGAGGGCTGGGATCTCCCAATTATTCCAACCATGACGCCTCGTGCGCGAGAAACGTTCATCACGCGGCGCAATCCCTGTTCGGGGTCGGCCGGGAGGAGCTTGTCAATGATCTGAAGAATGCCCGGCACGTGGTCCTTCAGACCCGGAACATCTTCGAGTCCATCAATGTCAAAGAAGTGAACGACCTTCTCGATGCGATCGAAAGCGGTTGCCGTTTGACCGTGATCGACATCCGGGCGAACATCTCTTCGACCAAGGCGCACAACTTCTTCTTGATCCGTCCCAAAACCGACTATGCTTTCAATCTGGCCGTGATCCACACATTGCTTTACCAGGATCTTTATGACCGTGCCTTTGCGGATCAGTGGATCAGCGACCTCAAAGCGCTTCAGCAGTTTGTGAAACCTTACACGCCCGAGTGGGCCGAAAAGGAAACGGGCATTGAAAAGGAAAGACTCCTTGCCTTTGTCCGCGAACTGGCCGAGGCAAAACCGGCCGTCGTTTGGCACCCCGGATGGATGACTGCTCGATACATGGACTCCTTCTATTTCTGCCGTTCCATCTACATCATCAACACTCTGCTCGGTTCCGTGGGCGCCAAGGGAGGGATGCCTCTGACCAACACCCCGTCGGACGTGGATCGAAAGGGATTGAAGAAGTTTGTCGACCTTTATCCCAAACCACAGGAAAAGCGGGCCGACGGGGTCGGCTGGCGTTACCCCCACTTCGATTCCGGACCCGGACTCCTTCACCTTGCATTCAAAGCCATTGAGACCGCAGATCCTTACCCGGTCAAGGCCTACATCGCCTATCGGCACGACCCTCTCATGGGCTTCCCGGACCCTGAGGCTCTTACGAAGATCCTTCAAAAGCTGGATCTGCTGGTATCGGTGACCTTTAGCTGGTCTGACACTGCCTGGTTGTCTGATGTGGTGCTTCCTCTTTCGCCCTATCTCGAGCGGGAGAGCGTCCTGGCAACAAAGAACGGACTAAAGCCCTACTTCTTCGTCCGCCACAGGGCGGCGGAGCCGCGCTTCGACACTCGGTCGGACTGGGAGATCATTTCCGGATTGGCCAATAGGCTGGGCCTGAACGCTCTCGCGTTCAACTCCGCTGAAGACGTGTGGAATTTTCAACTGGAAGGCACAGGGGCGACCATCAAGGATTTTGAAGCGACCGGCATGGTGTCCCTGTCCAAGGACCCCAAATACCGCAAGGTGAGTGAGCTCAAGTTCAAGACGCCTTCCGGGAAGATTGAAGTCATCTCGAAAAAGCTGGAAAGCGCAGGTCTTCCCTCCCTCAAACCCTATGAGCCGGCTCCAAAACCGGGAAACGGCCAATTTCGGATCACCTTTGGTCGATGCCCGGTTCACACTCAGGGCCACACGGTCAACAATGCGATGCTCTCCAAAGAGATGCCCGAAAACGCGCTCTGGTTGAATACGAAGGTGGGCGAAACATTGGGCATTGCAGACGGTGAACCAGTAGAAATCGCCGCCGGGAAGAACGCCGGGAGGATCAAAGTGAAGCTGACGGACTTGATCCATCCGGAAGCCGTTTTCATGGTCCACGGTTTCGGTCACACATTGCCCATGGAGAGCCGCGCGTTTGGCAAAGGAGTTTCAGACAATGCCCTCATGCCTGGAGGGCTGGATCTCTGGGATCCGGCAGGGGGGGGTGTGGCCATGCAGGAGCATTTTGTGACCGTGAGGAAGATCAAGTAGGTTCTTGTCCAAGGGGGACAGGGGACCTAGAAGGTCACGATGTTTTCCGTCATGCGTCTGGCTGCGGCCGTTCTTGAGCACTCGGGACAGAGGGTCCGCTCCAGATCCAGCCCCAGCGAAAGATCCGAGCGCTCCTTCACGAGATTCAGGTGCTTTGTGCTCGCATAGGGAGCCCCGCACAGATCGCACCTTTCCAGAGGAAGCTCTGAGTGAACCGTGCCGCAGAAAGACACCTTTCTCAGGCTCCCCTCATCCTTCATCTCGATGTTCCCGTGCGGACAGGCAATGACACAGCTTCCGCAGCCGATGCACTTCTCTCGAGTATTGGCAAAATCAAAGTAGGCCAGCCTGCTTGTGTCCTTGGTCTGAGCCAGCCGCAGGGCATTGGCCCCCACCTCGGTGCAAACATACTGGCAAAGTCCATCCCCCTGGCAACGGTCGCAGCGGAGGCACCGTTTCGCCTCGTTCAACGCCATGTGGTCCGTGAGGCCAAGTTCTACTTGGCGAAAATTCGCCGATCGTTCTTCCAATGGGATCATGATGCTCTGTGATCGCTTCAGCTGCACCTTTTCAGAGGCTGTGAGAGAAAGAAAATCCACGTTTCCCCTGGTGATCGGTTCAAAAGGCGGAAGGGGAGGTTCACTGCCTGTCAAATAACAATCCATGGAAACGGCAGCTCTTTTTCCAGCGGCAATGGCATCAATGGCAATCCGCGGACCATAGACACCGTCTCCGCCTGCAAAAACTCCCGGCAGGTTGGTCTCACCCGTGACCAGGTCGGCCTTGATGGCTCCGCCTGGGGTGACTTCCAGATTCATGGGCTTGGCGAAAGAGGAATCTGCAGACTGGCCAATGGCCAGAATGATATTGTCTGCCTCCATGGTCGTGAGTTCGCAAGCATCATAGGAGGGATTGAATCGGCCCTGTGCGTCGAACACCGAAGTGCATCTCATGAATTCAACGGCCGTGAAACGGCCGTCTTTTCCCATGAGGTGCCTGGGCCCCCAGGAATGGTAGATCGTGATGCCTTCTGCCTTGGCGTCGTGGACCTCGTGCTTCCAGGCAGGCATCTGCTCAGGGGTTTCGAGGCAAACCATGGACACTTCCTTGGGGCCGATCCTGTTCACGGTACGGGCCACGTCGACCGCAACGTTGCCACCCCCGATCACGATGACCTTATCCCCAAGCTTCGGTGGAACGCCGAGAGCGGTCATCCTCAGGAGATCAATGCCGCCTAGGACTCCTTCCAGATCCTCTCCCGGAACGTTCAGCCTGCGGCTAAGACTGAGGCCGGTTGCAAAGTAGAAGGCTTTGAATCCTTCCTTTTTGAGGCTGTCCAACGTGAAGTCCTTGCCAAAGGCCGCGTGGGTCCTGATCTCCACTCCGAGATCCACGATATTCTTGATTTCCCTGTCGAGGATATCTTTGGGAAGCCTGTAGGCAGGAATGCCGTAGCGGAGCATGCCGCCGGCATACGGGAGCTTTTCAAAGACCGTGACACCGTATCCCTTCAAGGCCAGGAAGTAAGCGGTACTGAGGCCCGAGGGGCCTGCTCCCACAATCGCCACCTTTTCAGGTTTGTGAGGTGCAACAGGAGGGCTTGGGTAGCCGCCGTTGTCGGCTGCGAGCCTTGCCGTGTAGGCCTTCATCAACTGGATGCTGATCGGTTCATCCATCTCGCCCCTGAGGCACGCCTCTTCACACGGATGAGGACAGATCAAGCCACAGGCCCAGGGAAAAGGAATATCTTTGAGGATGACTTCCGTGGCCTCTGCATACCGGCTGTGACCGATGAGGGCCAGGAAGGTGGGGATGTCTATGTGAGCCGGGCAGGCGTTTTGGCAGGGCGCGGGGAGGTGTCGAAAGCACGTGCCTGCAAGACATTTTTTTTCTTCGAGGTGACGGAAAAGCTCCTCCTGCCTTTCTTTGAGCAAGGAGAGAACCGGCATCCCGACCCGTTGCTTCGCATCGCCGTCGAAGGTTTCAGCCACACTTTGAAGCGCCGGCAGGTGATCCCTCGTCCCTTTACCTTCCCGAATCTCAGTGAGCAGCCTGACGATGCGGGCCACGGAGTTGCGCTCGGATCCCTGGTAATTCTCGATGCAGGGATAGAGGGTTTCTATGGCCCCGGAAATGAAGCACCTGTTTATTGGTAGTTCTCGGTCAACCATGAAATGACTTCCTAATCCTCTGGCCGCAACCAAAGCCTATTCGAGCCCGGGACGAGGGGTAAGGAGCTTGATTAAGATGTGGCTAGAGTTCGGCGATGGCCTTTGCGTAACGCTCTCTACGTACATCCTGCATGTCTGCGGCTTTGTCAAAACGAAGACAATGGGCCGTGCAAATCGTAGCGCAGGCGGGTTTGAGGCCGGCGTCGACGCGCTCCATGCAGTAGTCACACTTGACCACCTTTCCGGTTTCGGCATTCCACTGGGGAGCCCCCCAGGGGCAGGCGGACATGCAACTCTTGCAGCCCACGCACAACGCAGGGTTCACAAAGACGATACCGTCCTTAGGTCTCTTTTGCATGGCTCCTGTGGGGCAGGCGACGACGCACCAGGGATTCTCACAGTGAAAGCAGGGCATGAACACAAAGGATGTGCGCGGTTGACCCTCTACGAGTCTGGGACCCACGGGGATGATGTCTGTGGGCTTTGGGTCTGCGGTAAGGTTCTTGTTCGTCTTGCAGGCAACCTTGCAGCTGCTGCATCCGATGCATTTCTTTTTATCCTGATAGAGATAGTAAATGCTCATTCCGTTCCTCCAACGCAGGCAAATTGTGCGCGTGATTCTTCCAAGCAAAGGCTCAAGAGTTTTGTCATCGTCAGGCGGGATTCTAATACAGCCTTTTCAATAAGGGAAGAGACAAAAGAAAGGGCAAGGTCGACTCTTTCAAGAGGGGCCGGTCCTAGATCACACCCTTGTGGTCATAAGCTACAAGCATGCGGTGCATGCTTTTGAAATAGGGGAGATGCCGCTTGATCCGGCCGAAGAAAATTCTTGCCAGGATGTAACACAGAAGAAAGAAAAAGAAATAATTGATTTCCCATCCTATCCACGGGATTGGGAGAGCGATCTCCGCGAATCGTTCCTGCATCCAGGCCAGTGCAAAAAAGATGGGCCAGAGGGAGGCTGCGGAAAGCCCAAACTTGTTGAAAAAGAGGTGGCCGAATGCGTCGTTTCCCTCTTTGTTGATGGCTCTGTAAGCCTTCTCGTCTCCCAGGTTAAGCGCCTCCTCGGACAGGCGCTTCATCTTTTCGACGCGAGCATTGAGCTTGTCCAGATGTGCCTTGTTGATCCGAAAGACAATCGAAATCGTCAACTCCCCTACCAGGACCGTCAGCAAAGCCAGCAAAAAGGTTCCCAGGTAATAATCTACCAAAGGATGGCCCGTAAGCCTGTAGAAGAGGATAAGAATCGGATCAAGGATCTGCATCGCTCACCTGCTTCAATAAGTTGTTGTACCCATCCCCTCCCCTGAAAGGAGGGGATGGGCAAAGCCGAACCCCTGACTGATCCTTTTTACATCGGTACCCATTTCTGTCCGAAGAATCCCTGGCTGAAGTACCCGAGTCCCACATAGAGGGCCAGGATGATGAAGATAATTTTCAACACCTTATCCGGGATATATTTCTGGGTTCTCGGCCCGATCATGGATCCGATGAAGACCCCTACCAGCTGGATTCCGATAAGACCCCAGTCCATGCCTGCCTTCGCAACCGTGATGTAGCCGGTGATGCTGGTCAGCATGCTCACGAGCACGGCCATGGCCGAGGTGCCGGCCACAACGTACATGGGGGCCCCGACAAGGGACGTCAGGTATGGCACGTAGAGGAAACCGCCGCCAACGCCGATGAAGGAAGAGATGGCCGCGATGACAAGACCTCCCACAAAGGCCCAGATGGGGTTGAAGCTGAATTCAACACCAAAAAAGGTGAATGTCATCCTGGTGAGGCCGAACCTGCCGACCCGGATCCCCTGCGCAGTGACGTCCTTTTTCTCCTTCACTGCCTTCTCAAAGGCTTGAGCCGCCTGCTTGGCCGCTTTCTTTCCTGCCTGCCCTCTCGGGGTCAGTTCGTAGAGGAGCACGGCTCCGACCACGAACACGAAGACTCCGAACCAGCCCTGGTATTGCCTGAAGCTGATCTTGCCACCGGTCAGAATGGGAATGAATACGGCTCCGGCAATAGACCCAAGGGCCAGGGCAATACCCAGGGGCCACGCCAGGCGTTTTGTCCTCAGGTAATTGATGGTGCTGATCAGTCCGGAAAGACCCACCAGGAACTGGTTGGATGTACGGATGCTGTCTGTGAGGGTCTTATTCAGTGCCGGGGAGGTTTTCGCGAAGGTCTTGGCGTAGTCACCGAGACCGTACACGGTGATATGGCCCACCCCTGCCATGATGCCGCCGAAGGCTCCGACCGTGGAAAAAATCCAGCCCACCCAAAGGGCCCAGCACAAGGCCAGAATCCAGCTGATGTCCGGAGCGCCTGGAATCCCAAAGGCTCCTCTAGGGGCACTTGGGTCGATCTGCCCAGGCCCTTTCCCTGCAGGGGTTTTTGCTACAGCCTCTCCGAGTTTGCCAGGCAGACCGAGCTTATCTCCTACGAGCTTGACCTGCTCTTTAGGCTGCTCTTTGGGTTGCTCCTTGGCCTGGCCAAAGGCCGCGCCAACAGCCACCAGGGAAAAGACGAGGGCCAGAGCGAGAGCCAAGAAGGCACGTCTTTGAAACTTCGATGTTTTTTGCATAATTAATCTCCTTCTTTATCAAAAAATTACTAAATAGAATTTGCGCTCTCCGTGGAGAGCGACAAGTGTGAAATTTCTTGAGGAGTCAAATAGAAAAGGCCAAGAAGCACGGTTTCCTGTGTGTAGAACTGCTTTTCAGCCCTAGCGATTTAGTGGTAAATATAAAGAAAATAATTACTTCAGAAATGAAATCAAGGATAGGAGAAAAATTTTTCGTTAAGCCAATGGCAATTTGTAAGCGGGCAGGGCCTTTGGTGTCAATTCTTCCTGATCGTCAAACTCGGCTCTAGATGGATTTTGCTAATTGGGGATTCCCATCAGTTCCTTGATCTTCTTGACTCCACTAGCCGCATCGTTGGCATAGGCGTCAGCCCCGCACCTTTGTTCGACAAACTTTTGGGTAAGGCCGGCCCCTCCGCAAATCACCTTGACCTTTTCCGCAAGGTCACAGCTCTTGATCGCTTTAACCGTTTCTTCCACGTGGGGGTCCCCAGTGGTCAGCAAGGAAGAGAGGCCGATCACAACGGCGCTATGATTCCTGGCGGCCTCAATGAATTTCGGCGCGGCCACATTCACACCCAAATCCACCACCTTGAAACCTGAGCTCTCAAGAAGAAGTCGGACCAAGTTTTTCCCAATGTCGTGAAGGTCGCCGAACACCGTGCCCACGACCACCGTCCCCAGGTTCAGATCTTGGTCTTTCTTGATCAGGGGTTTGAGCAGGTCCACGCAGGATTGCATGGATTTGGCTGCGATCATCATTTCCGGGACAAAAATCTCCCGCTTCTGAAAGCGGTCGCCAACGACATTCAGGGCAGGAATGAGAAAGCGGCCGATCAGGTCGTGGGGATCGGCCCCTTCATCGATCGCCTGCAGAGTCAAATCCATCGCTTCTTTTCTTTTGCCGGAAATGACCGCCTGCATCAAGGCTTCGAGATCCGCCATTAGGTTTTTCCCTTTCGTAGAATCTTAGGTTGGGGCTTCTCTGCTATTTGCCCAGAAGTTAAAATTCGAAATCCGAAGCACGAAATCCGAAACAATATCCAATGACCCAAATTCAAATGACCAAAACTTTGGGTTGCTGGGTTTCTGTTTTGAACATTGGAGCATTGGTGCTTTGAATTTGTTTCGAATTTCGGATTTCAAAATTCGAATTTGGTTGCGGCCAAAGGCCTGCATTGGATTATTCCATAGGAAACTTTTCCCGGTAAACGGAAATAAAATTCATACAATACTCATCCCTGCCCAGCAAGAGGTCGGTGATCAGAACCGATCTGCGGATCTCCCAGACCGTGGGATCGAGAATCGGGCAGGTCACTCCATGGATCGCCGCCATGGCCAGGAAGATGCTGTTGATGGGGTGGCGTTCAGGGAGTCCAAAGGATATGTTGCTCGCGCCCATGGTCTGATTGACTCCCAGTTCATCCCGGATCATTCGGATGGCCTTCAGAGTCTCAAGCGCAGCCATGTGATCCGTGCTGATGGCCATGGCCAGAGGATCGATCACCACGTCTTCGGGAGGAATTCCTATCTTCTGGGCCTCCTCCATGATCTTCCGGGCAATCTGGAGGCGTTTCTGCGCATCTCTTGGAATGCCTTCGTCGTCCATGGTCAGGCCGATGACCGCCGCTCCATACTGCTTGACCATGGGCAGCACATCCTTGAGTTTTCTCTCCTCGCCATTGACTGAATTGACCAGGGCTTTCCCCTCATAGACCTGCAGCCCGGCTTCAAGGGCTCTGGGAAGGGCGGAGTCAATGCAAAGCGGGACGTCAGTGACTTCCCTGACCGCGAGAATCGCTTCCTTCAAAAGCTTGGGCTCGTCGATTCCTGAAACACCCACATTCACGTCCAGCACATGAGCGCCTTCCTGCACCTGTTTGGTCGCTTCTTCCTGAACCAGTTTCAAGTTTCCGTCTTCAAGGGCCTTGGCCAGCTTTTTCCGGCCCGTCGGATTAATCCTCTCCCCGATGATCACTAAGGGGCAATCCGGCCCTATGACCACAGTCTCTTTTTTACTCTTTAGAATGGTTTCCAATTCAGCCTCCTGCAAAAGTATTTACGTTCATGGTTCGATACCTCACCACGAACGGGGAATTAAGTGATTACGTGCCTACGCATCCGTTCGCCCTGAGGTATCGAAGGGCGAAAACGGCCTCTTGCAGGATGTCCACTAACGCCCATCTATCTTCCCGTATTCTTGAGCGGTTCTTCTTGCTGTTTTAACGTTTTCGTCAGGGGTGCCATAGGTTAGACCGACCGTGTCAATTGAGTAGTTCTCCAAGGGGGCACCCTGGTCAATGAGTTTCTTCACTTCCGCCGCCACCTCTTCAGGGGTTCCGTTCTTCATCAGCACCGGGCTGATGCGGGCATTCACCGCTACATTCGGGCCCCAGCACCTGACGGCATCTCTTGACGTCTGAGCCGAAACCGATCTCGACGAACTTGAGATGGCGGACTTTGGAATATCCTGGCAGCACTTCATTGACCGAACCGCAGTGATGAATGCCGAAACCATGAGCCTGGACCGCGTCAGCGACCTCGTTGTCATACTGGAGCAGGAAGGTTTCATAGGTATTGTTGGAAATCTGCTCTTCCGTGCAGTTCGGGATGACGGCAATTTTGGGGTCGGCCATGGGGGTCACGTCCACAGCGCCGGTGCCTGTCGCCTTGTAGTTGAATTCGAAGAGCTGCTTCACACATTCTGTGCAGATCCTCAGAAGATGATGACAGAGCTCCGGGTTTTCGAAATAGTCGATGTAGAGCTCATCACCCCGGATTTTCAGGGCCAGGTTTTGAATGCCTGTCGTGTTAATATCCCCTATGACTTTTCCGTACTTCTTTTTGAGGTAGTCAATCTGCTTGATCCATTCTGATCATGGGCCAGGAACTGAAGATGTCGGGAACCTCCAGCTTCATGACTTCGTCTTCTGAGAGGTTTAGGGGCATGGCCCAGGGCAGCGCCTCATCCTCGTATACGATCTCGCATCCAAATATCGCCGGTAGGGTGGTCATGCTGGCGGTGATGAGAGGCTTCGGCTTCGGATCGGGGTCCCCGAGACCTACATCCCCGAACCTTTCGTAAAGAGCTTTGTCCATGGCCATCCTGGCCTCAATCCTGGTCTCAGGGTCGAAATAGTATTTCTTGTCAAAAGAAATCCGTACTGCTTGTACCACCAGTCGGGGTAAAACCCAACGCCCAGCGGGATCGAGTATCTTGCTGCCATGATTTGCCCTCCACGATCCAGGGAAAGAAAGCTTAATGCCCGGCACTGAAAAAGAGGGATGGAAAAATATTGCCGTTTCTTATAAGTCATAAGAACACGCAAAGACAAGGAGAAAGAATATGATTTACACGTCGATTCGTTATGAGGAGAACAAGGAAGATTTCATAGGGGTGATGACGTTGAATCGGCCTGACAAACGGAATGCCCTGGGCCGGGAGGCTGAAGAGGAGATCATCGCGTGTTTGCAGGATGCGGCAAAACGAGCGGAGGTGAAAGTGATCATTCTGAAAGCCTCAGGCGATGTTTTCTGCGCAGGCCACGACCGGTTGGAAATTGTCCGCCAGCCTGTGGCGGACATCAGACGGCTTTTCCAGACCTCCTTCAACATGATGACCTCTCTGCGTTCCATCCCCCAGTGTGTCATCGCCCAAGTCCAAGGCATTGCCATGGCCGGGGGCTGCCATCTGGCGGCAGGTTGTGATCTCATCACAGCGGGAAAAGACAAGTCCAGGTTCGGCATGACCGGCTTGATCTATTCCTATAACTGTTCCACGCCGACCGTGGCGCTGAGCCGGGCCGTTCCTCAGAAGAAGTGTTTTGAAATGCTCATGACCGCCAAGCTCTTCACGGCTGAAGAGGCCGCGAGCTTCCATCTTGTGAACAAGGTATTCCCTGATGATAAGCTGGATGAAATGACCTATGCATGGGCCAAGGAAATTGCCAAGTCAAGCAAGTATGCGATCGCCATGTCCAAGCAGGTCTTCTATGCTCAGGTCGAAATGACGGAATGGCAGGCCTACCACTATGCCAAAGAGATGATGGCCCTGGCCGGAATCAGCGTTAATGCGACGGAAGGGTTCACGGCGTTTCTGGAGAAACGGGAGCCGAATTGGGACGAGTCCACGGTTTGCTGACGGGGTCTCACTGGACGGGGCACCCGGTGAAGCAAAACCCCCTCGAGGAGCCTGTCAGACTACCTAAGATTCCCCTCCCCCTCGACGGGGGAGGGCAAGGGTGGGGGTGCCCCCTCCCCTTTATCCCCTCCCGCCAGGGGAGGGGAGACGAGTTGTCGGACTTCTCCGAAGAGTACTTGCTGCGAGAAAGAGTTTCCACATGACTGATACTCCTGAACAGGAACGGTGGATCAAGAGCATCTCCGTAAGCGTGACCCCTCCCAGCTTGAAAGACAACACTGGCGATGTGGACCGCTTGCTCAAAGGAATCGAAAAGGTTCTCGGCAGCGGAGAGGTAAAGATTGATCTTCCTCTTTCGAAGAGGATTCCCTCTTTACTGAGAGAACATCACTACGATGTAGAAGCTATTCTTTATCAAGGGCTTTCCTCTTGGCATCTCTTGGACCTCGTCCCTCCGGGTCAGACCGGTTCGGTGTATGGCCTTGCCGTGGATCTTGGGACGTCTATGATCGCGGTCCGCCTTCTGGACCTCGTGACAGGAGACCTCAAAGAAGAGATTTCGTTTCTCAATCCTCAAATTCAAGTTGGGCCGGACATCCTCACCCGGATTCACTATGCCGGCCAGGAAGGCGGGCTCCAAAGCCTCCAATTGTCCTTGATCGAGAGGCTTAACCAGGAAATTCATTCCCTGGCCGAGAGGTGGGGGATCTCAAACAAAAATATCATGGGGGCGGCAGTCGCCGGCAACACCACGATGACCCACTTCTTCCTTGGTCTTGACCCTTACTGGATCTGCCGAGAGCCCTACATACCGGTCCTGAACAGACCGGGTCTCATCCGGGCGAGCGAACTCGGCCTTGCGATTCATCAACAAGGTGCGGTTTTTGTTTTTCCGAACGCAGGGAGTTACTTTGGAGGGAGATTTAATTGCCGGGATCCTGGCTTCAGGCATGAATCAACAGGAGGAGGTATCGATCCTGGTGGATGTAGGGACCAACGCGGAAGTGGTCCTGGGAAACAGGGAGTGGCTTGTCGCCTGTGCAGGCGCTGCCGGCCCGGCGCTGGAGGGCGGAGTGGCGACCATGGGGATGATGGCAGGTCCCGGTGTCATTGACAAGGTGGTGATCGACTCTGCCACCGGTGAATTTCAAGTAAGAACCATTGACCGCCTTCCTCCTGTCGGCATTTGCGGGTCAGGAATGATTGATTTGGTGGCGCAGCTCTACCTGGCCGGCATGATCGACATCAGGGGAAAATACGTTTCCGAGAAGTGCGGCGAGAGGATCCAAACCATCGATGAGGTGCAACACCTCACTGTCGTTTTCTCTAAGGAGTCGGGTACGGGCGAGGATCTGACCCTCAGTCAGGCGGAGATCGATGCGGTCATGCGGTCAAAGGCGGCGATGCACACTATTCTGACCACCATGACCCGAATGATTCATCTCGATTGGAAGGATTTCCGGAGGTTTTATGTGGCCGGGACTTTCGGTTCCTACATCAATCCGAGATCAGCGATTGTCCTTGGCATGCTGCCGGATCTGCCCCTCGATGTTTATGAGGCCCTGGGGAACACTTCCCTTGCAGGCGCCACCATGGCTCTTCTATCTCTGAGAAAAAGGAAGGAGGCGGACGAGATTCGAAACCGTGTGACCTATGTGGAGATGAACGTCAATCAGGAGTTCATGAACCAATTCAGCGCCGCTAAATTCATTCCTCACACGGACAGGAGCCTGTTTCCGACAGTACCCTAGGGCTCTTTGTCCTCTTTGTCCTCTTTGTCTTCAGGCGGGACTTCTGTGTCGTTTTCATCAATGTCCACATTCGGCAGGGTACCAATGTGATATTCGACCAGAAGGTTATCGTCTTCCTCATGCGGCTCTGTGGTTTCCCACGTGACCTCTCTTCGGGTGGGGCTGAATCCGGGAGACCGGGTTGCCATGGACATCCTGGAGTCCATTTTTTCCATTTCCCGCTGGCATGCCACACAAAGAGTTGCTTCAGGCACCAGGAGAAGCCGCTCCTTGGGGATGCGCGTGCCGCATTCTTCGCAGACGCCGAAGTCCTGCTCCTCGGCAACTCGGTTCAGAAGATATTCGATCTTCCGTAGCTCCTTGTTCTTTCTCTCAATCAGACTGAACTGGCTGTATGCAGAAATCTCCCTCTGAGCGTCATCCACTTCGTCAATGAAATCACCGGCTGTGAGCTGACCTTCATACTCCTTTCGGCTTTTAATGAGACGCTCGAGGGTTTGCTGGAGATCCTCTTTCTTGAGCTTCAGGCTTTTCATGAAAGCGGTACGAAAATCTTCTTCTTTAGGCAAAGGTTTTTTCTTATGCCCAAGAGCGGCTTGTTTTATTTTCTCGGCACTTACCTGCGTCTTGGTTACGGCCTTGGGTTTGGAAGGAAGCTTGGGCCGGGACATCCCCTTAGGTCTGGGAGGAACCTTCGGCCTAGACACCGTCTTTGGTCTGGCAGCAACTTTTTTCTTAGATTTACCCTTGGGTGTGCCAGCAGCTTTGGGTTTGGCAACAACCTTGGCTTTTGGAGCTCCCTTGGGTTTTGAGATTGTTTTGGATTCGGAGGTCATCTTTTTGCTAACCTTGGGGGCAACCTTTCGGGGTTTCTTGGTCACTGCTCTCGTGACAGAAGCTTTCTTTTTCTTGGCTTTGAGTTTCTTGTCCTTACTCGATTTCATGGACCCTCCCTCTCGAAGGTTAACTGCCGCTCACATTCGACGGGTAATCGAGGCCCTGATTTCCTAGGGGCGACAAAACGAAAGTAGAGTACAAATACTCATTTTTATTCTTTTGTCAACAAAATAACCGGGCCCTGTTTCCTGCTCCTGTTGTGATCCAATCCATGGAGGCCAACCGCCTTAATCAGTTATCTTGTGGGATATCTCATTCTGTGATAACGTCGCCAACTCAAGAGAGATTGCGAGACGATTCAACGACGGGAGAATGATGAAACAAGGGATCTTCATCACTTTTGAGGGGATCGAAGGGTGCGGGAAGAGCACTCAGGCAAAACGCCTTGGCAAGGCCTTGGTCCGCATGGGCATCGCTCATGTGATGACCCTGGAACCGGGAGGGACGGCGATTGGCCGGCACGTGAGGCGTCTTCTGCTCGATTCCAGAAACAAGGCTCTTACGCCGCTGGCTGAGCTCATGCTTTATGCTGCCGACAGGGCTCAGCACGTGCAGGAGATCATTAAGCCGGCTCTCCGAACGGGAAAGTGGGTGATTTGCGACCGCTTCTCCGATGCCACAGTGGTTTACCAGGGTGCTGCCCGGGGCCAGGATAGGAACCTGATCCGGCTTCTGAATAAAGTCGTCACTCAGGGAATCCGGCCTCATCTCACCTTTCTTCTGGATTGCCCGGTCGAGGTGGGTCTCAGGAGAGCCCTGGGGAGGAACATGAAAGGGCAGGACCGCTTTGAGAAGGAGGCCGTGTCCTTCCATCTGAAAGTGAGAAAGGGTTACCTTGACCTTGCTCACAAGGACAAGAAAAGGTTCGTGATCCTCGACGCAAAGGCGAGCCGGAAGGAAATTGAAGCGGAAATACTCCGCCATCTCGCCCCGTTCCTTAGACAGAGCCAAGAGAAGGGGGTTTAGCAGAGAAGGTCAAGGGCGAACCGCAGAATGACGAACAACGAATGAAGAAGGCCGAAGTAAGTAAGCGAAGCCATGGAACTTCGTCATTCGAAATTCCTTGTTCGACATTCGACATTGATTAAGTTCATGTTAATTACTTGGTTTGTGGCGATGTCCGGGTTTGGAAGAAGTGGTATGAATCGATGAACCTGAAGAGACCTGTCATTCCCTTTTCGCAGATTATCGGCCAGGAGAGGGCAGTCCATCTTTTGAAGCAAGCGATCACACGGGAGAAAATGCCCCATGCGTACCTCTTTGTCGGTGTCCCCGGAGTGGGGAGGACAACCACAGCCCTGGCCATGGCCCAGGCCTTGAACTGCGAAGCCCCGACGGCCGGCGAAGGATGTGGCCGCTGCAAACTTTGTCGCCAGTTGTTGGGCGGTAACTTTCCGGATGTTGAGCTAGTAGAACCGGACGGCCAGAGCATCAAGATCGAGCAAATCAGGGAGCTTGAGCGTCGGTTTGCGTATAAGCCGGTTGCCGGAAGATACCGGGTCACCATTGTCCGTCCGGCTGGAGCGATGACCGAAGAAGCCTCAAATGCTTTTCTGAAAACTCTTGAGGAGCCACCTCCCGGGAATGTGTTGATCCTGAATGGGATCGAGCCCTCGGACCTCCTGCCCACCATTGTGTCCAGGTGCCAGAAGGTGGTGTTCAGACGGATCCCCCCGCGAGTGATAGAGGAGTGGCTCGTCGACAAAAAGGGTGTGCACCGGGAGAAGGCGTCGGTGCTTGCGAGGATTTCCGACGGCAGCCTCGGGAGAGCCCTGGACATGGAAGAGAGCGGTTTTCTGGAAAAACGTCATGCCCATCTTCTCTCGCTCACCAAACTCCAGAGAATTCCTCCGGATGAGGCCGTGGAATGGGCATCTCGTTTTGTGAAAGAGATTGGGAAAGACGACCGTCAGGAGGAGTTGGGAGCCCTTTTGGGTTTGTGGAAGACATGGTATAGGGATCTTCTCCTGTTGAAAGCAAAGGGCCCTGAGGATTCGCTGATCAACGTGGACCTCTCCCATGAGTTGAAAATCGCTGCTGAAGCATTTAGAATAGAAAACCTGGTGTCTAGTCTCCTGGCACTCGATCAAGCGGAAAAAGACCTGTTGCGTTTTCGGAATCAGGAGCTCATCCTGGAGAACACGGTGTTGCGGTTGAAACAGAACGACTCAGGCGGGAACGTTTCGTGACCTTATGATGATGAATGCAGGAGACACATGCCGGATCGTAGAGGTGCAGCTCCTCAGGTATGGGAAAGTTCAGAGCTTTGACCTGAATAGCCTCCCCCTTCAAAAGGGGGATAATGTCCTGGTCGAATCGGAGCAGGGTCGATCCTTTGGTGTGGTGTGCAGCGACCCCAGGCCGCCATCCGCCTCGGAAAGACCGCCGAGAAAGGTTATTCGTGTTGCCAGCAAGCAGGACATAGAGCGATTCGAGAAAAACTCTGAACTGGAAAGAGAGGTTTATGGCTTCTGCTACCTGAAGATCAAGGAAAGATCCTTGCCCATGAGTCTCGTCTCCGTGGAGGGCCTCTTTGATGAGCACAAAACCATGGTCTATTTTACGGCGGACGGCCGTGTGGACTTTCGCGACCTCGTCAAGGACCTGGTGCAGAAATTCCGAACAAGAATCGAGATGAGGCAGATCGGCGTGCGCCATCAAGCCAAGATGGTCGGAGGCCTAGGAACCTGTGGGCGTCCTCTGTGTTGCACGAGCTTCCTGACCGGTTTTGCACCGGTGTCCATCAAGATGGCAAAGGGACAGAATCTGTCCCTTAACCCCACGAAGATCTCCGGAATGTGCGGAAGGCTGATGTGCTGCCTCGCGTATGAGTTTGATCATTATGAAAAGGCCAAGAAAGATCTTCCTAAAGTGGGCAAGAAGGTAAACACCGCTTATGGGACGGCCAAGGTGATCCGCCAGAACATCTTCAGAGAAAAACTGACCGTCCTTCTTGAGTCCGGAGAGGAAAAGGAGATTTCTTACGAGGAGATCGTAAGAGAACCTGCACCTCACAAGGATCCGAGTGCATGACCTTTCCGGACGGATGGCTGGTCCCGCAAATGGAGTTAGAATCTTAGCCTGAAAAATCTTCAAAACTTGCGGGGATGTTCAAGAGAGAACCGCAGAATATCGAATGACGAATAAAGAATGTCGAAGGGTCGATCGAAGTCAATACACTTCGTCATTCGAAATTCCTTGTTCGACATTCGATATTCATTCATCTCGTCGACTTTGGTTATCTGCTTTGTGGCCAATGTCCAAGATTAGGATGAATTCAAAATTCGAATCCCCAAAAGAAGGGAGTAACCAGTTCAAGCCTTGGAAAAAGCGTTCTACATCACCACCCCCATCTACTATGTGAATGCAGCGCCTCATCTCGGTCACGCCTACACCACCATCGTCGCGGATGTATTGACTCGGTTCCACCGTCTTGCCGGCTGTGAGACCTATTTCCTGACCGGAACGGATGAACACGGGGACAAGATTGTGACGGCTGCGGAAAAAGCCGGTCAGGCCCCGAAAGAGTACGTGGACACCATCAGTGCCCTGTTCAGAGCGCTCTGGCCCAAGCTCAACATCGGCAATAATGATTTCATCCGCACCACGGATGCGGTGCATCAGGAGACCGTCAAGCTGATTCTGACCAAGGTCAAGGAAAAGGGAGACATTTATTTCAGCGATTACTCGGGGCTCTACTGCTTTGGCTGTGAGCGCTTCTACACGGAAAGGGAACTGGTCGACGGGAAGTGCCCGGACCACCAGGTGGAACCCACGAGGATCAGCGAGTCGAATTATTTCTTCCGCATGAGCAAGTATCAGGACTGGCTCATTGCCCATATTCAGAAACATCAGGATTTCATTCGGCCCGAGCGGTACAAGAACGAAGTGCTTGCGTTTTTGAGGGAGCCCCTCGAAGACCTCTGCCTTTCACGACCCAAATCAAGGCTCAGCTGGGGCATCCCCCTGCCTTTTGACGAAAACTATGTGACCTATGTCTGGTTTGACGCGCTCATCAACTACGCCTCCGCCCTTGGATACCCTGAGGGCCCTTTGTTCAAGAAGTTCTGGCCCGTAGTCCAGCATCTCGTAGCCAAAGATATCTTGAAACCGCACGGCATTTACTGGCCCTGCATGCTCAAATCCGCAGGCATTGAGCCTTACCATCACTTGAACGTTCACGGTTACTGGAATGTCAATCAGGGCAAGATGTCCAAGAGCATCGGGAACGTGGTCAAGCCCCTGGACCTGGTAGATATCTACGGACTGGACGCCTTCAGATATTTCCTGCTGAGGGAAATGGTTTTCGGCCTTGATTCGGACTTCAGCGAGGAGGCTCTGGTGGCCAGGATCAATTCCGACCTTGCCAATGATCTGGGAAATCTTGTGAGCCGAAGCCTCACCATGGTTCACAACTACTACCAGGGGCGGTTGCCGGAGCCTGGACCTTCGGAAACCGTCGATGAGGAGATCCAAAGAGAAGCTCTAAGCCTGATCGACAAATACTCTGAGTTCATGGAAGAGCTCAGCCCTCACAAGGCCCTCATTGCGGTTTGGGAGTTCATGAACCGGGTGAACAAGTACATCGTCACGACAGAGCCCTGGGTACTCGCCAAGTCCGATGGAACGCGTCTTGCCACGGTCATGAATCGAATTGTGGAATCCCTGAAGATCATTTCCGTCCTCATCTGGCCTGTCATGCCGGAGACAGCCGAGAAGATCCAGGATCTGCTGGGTCTTCCCACAAAAGGAAAGGATCTTGGACTTCAGGCCATCCGGGAATGGGGCAGGGTTAAGCCATCCAGGGCGATCGCCAAAGCACCCCATCTTTTCCAGAGGATCGGTCCGGAGAGCCCCAAGGAGGGACTGGATAAGAAAAAGATAGAGAAGAAGAAAGAAGAGCTTGCGAACAGAGTTTCCATTAAGGACTTTCAGAAACTCGATTTGAGGGTGGGAACGATCAAATCGGTGGAACCCGTGGCCGGTTCCAAGAAACTCCTCAAGATCCTGCTGGATATGGGGGAGGAGCGGACGATCGTAGCAGGGCTTGCCGGTCTTTACTCTGAACCGGATCTTGTTGGGAAACAGGTGGTGGTGGCTGCGAATCTGGAGCCTGTGAAGCTCATGGGGGTGGAATCCAACGGAATGGTTCTTGCGGCGGAGGACAAAAGCGGTGTTCACCTGTTGACTCCTGATGCTCCGACTCGACCCGGAAGCAAGGTGAAGTAGGCTTTGTCCGTTTCGCCTTGACCCATCCAGGCTTTTTCACTAAACTCCGGCCCAAAAGGGTGGGTAACTACTTAGGTAGATAGACTGAAGGAAAAGACACCTGTCTGCGCCGCGGGCGCGGCAGGCAGGTGCGCGATCACACAAAGCCAAGATCGTTTGGATACGTTGGCAGGTGATTGTGTCATGGATGATCATCATTGCCCTTCAGTCTTCAGCCTTCAGCCTAAACACCTTGCTGTTACATGGTTTTCATGAACAACTCATTGAGGGGCCTAGGGAAGTACGTCTTAAGCACTGCGGGGACAACGGCTGCGACCCATGTGGGCCCATGGGAGCGTTGCTGCCGCAATCACTGGAACTTCAACACAGAGAAAGGGGGTTGTTTGATGAAAAGAACTTTAATGTTTGCGTTGATCCTCGGAGTTCTGGTCTTCGGCGCGTGGGGAATGGTTTCTGCTCAGGCAATCGAAAACGAACTCTATCTCATCACGCCCGTTTCCAAGGATGTTCACGATCCATGCTTGAAAGCCTTTGCCGCCTATGCCAAGAAGAAGTGGAATGTGGACGTGAAAACGAGCGCCATTCCAAAAGGGACGCCCGTAGCCTACGGGCAGATTCTTGAATGGAAGGGGAGGCCACAGGCTGATGTGTTCTGGGGCGGGGAAGGAACCCTCTTCGATGCTCTTGCGGCGGAAGGGCTCCTGGATCAGATACAGGTCCCTCAAAAGATGCTTGATGAAATTCCTGCGACCATTGGGAAACCGGTCGGATTGCCTCTCAAGGATCCGAAGAAATTCTGGGTGGGCACAACGCTTGAACCCTATGGGTTCATTTACCAACCGAAGCTGGTGAGCCGGCTGGGGGTGGAGATCAAGGACTGGGATGATCTCCTCAATCCCAAGCTGAAAGGCCAGATCGCACAGTGTACTCCGGATCGATCCAGTTCCAGCCATGCGAGCTACGAGGTGATCCTTTTCATGCACGGATGGGAAAAGGGATGGGACTGGCTGAGAAAGCTGGCTGCGAACACCGGAATTTTCACGGCCCGGTCCCGTGACGTGCCCAGCGTGGTTGCGAAGGGTGAGTTTGCGGTCGGTTTCGCCGTGCCGAGCTACATGGCCTTTGCCGAGGTCCTTGGAGGGTATGATGTGAAGTTCGTCTATCCCAAGAATGCCTATGTGACCCCGGAACCCATCGCTGTATTGAAAGGCGCCCCACATCCAAAAGCAGGGCAGGCTTTCATCGAGTTCCTCTTGAGCGAGGAAGGGCAAAGGCTCCTTGCTGAATTGGGGGTTTACCCCATCACTCCGAAATACAAGGTCCAAGGTCCACCGGGATCCGGCCAGGAAAAAGCGGTGGAATTTACAGGAGGCATGCGATCCTTCTTTGATATCCCTGTAGGGAACGTGTACGACGACAAGGTTGCAGGGGAGAAGAAGAGGATGGAGGACGTGAACTCCTATTTCCGCAAGGAGATCGCCGAGAAGCACAAGGATATTATAAAAGAGAAGTAAAGCCTGTCCCTTATTGGGGAAAGCCCTTGTCGCTTTGGATTGGGGCTTTCCCCAAAACTGTTTCATTATGAACATCCGACTTGAGAACATCGTGAAACGCTTTGGGTCTCTGGATGCAGTGAGCCACGTTTCCCTCGACATCAAGGACGGAGAGCTGTTCACCCTTCTCGGCCCTTCCGGCTGTGGGAAGACGACGATCCTCCGGCTCATTGGGGGCTTTCATAAGCCTGACCAGGGGGAGATCTTTTTCGGTGAGAGAAAAGTAAACCCCCTTCCGCCTTACGAGAGAAACATCGGCATGGTGTTTCAGAACTATGCCCTGTGGCCGCACATGACGATTTTCGACAACGTCGCGTACGGTCTGAAACTCAAGAAGTTTTCCAGAAAAGAGATCGGCGACAAGGTCCTGCAGACCCTGGACCTGGTCAACCTGAAAGGGCTGGAGAAACGATACCCGGGCCAGTTGTCAGGGGGACAGCAACAACGGGTGGCTCTTGCCCGTGCGCTGGTTCTGAATCCGGATGTTCTCCTCCTTGATGAGCCTTTGAGCAATCTGGATGCGAAGATTCGTGTCCAGGTGCGGGCGGAGATACGAAAGCTGCAAAAGGAGCTGGGCATCACCACGATTTATGTGACCCACGACCAGGAAGAGGCCTTGACCCTCTCCGATCGCATCGCCGTGATCAGCCTGGGAAAACTCCAGCAGACAGGGACACCCCTCGACCTCTATGAAAAGCCTGAAAACCCCTTTGTCGCCGACTTCATCGGAATCAACAACCTGCTCCCGGGGGAAGTTCAGGAGGGGGCCGACGGTGAGGGCCGGCTTAAAGTCAAAACAGGATTTGGGGTGCTTACTTCTTTGACGAACGGGCGGCTCAAGGCTTCGGACAAGTGTCTCATCTGTGTCCGGCCGGAAACGGCTTCTATCAGCTCATCCGCGCCCGGAGAAGAAGGACTGAATTGTATTCCCGGAACGGTCAGTTTCGCATCCTATATCGGAAACACCGTTCGCTATGATGTGGAGATAGGGGAAGGGCTCATCTTCAAGGTGGATGTCCAAAATCCATGGGATCACAAGCCCTATCCCATGGGAGAGAAGGTGGTTGTCTTTTTTCCTGTAAAGACGAGTCTCGGGATTCCGGCTCAGTAGAGGGGTTATGGCGCCACAAAACGAATCAACCCCGGCTCTTGGCCAAACCCGGCTGTGGCCCCAGCTGAAGATCGGCGGTCTCCTGGGCTACGCCGCCATCTGGGCCTTCTTCGGTGTTTTCCTGATCTATCCTCTTATTCGCCTGTTTTTTGATGCCGTCACCACGGAGACGGGTTCTTTCACTCTCCAGAATTTCTATGAGTTTTTTACGGATTCCTTTTATCTGAAGACCCTCTGGAATTCTATCCTTCTCGGTTTGGGCACGGTGGTGACCACGTCTCTCATCGGGATCACCTTTGCGTTCCTTCTTTTGCGTTACGATTTTCCGGGACGAGGGCTTTTCAGCTATCTCTCCTTTGTCCCCATGATCATGCCTCCCCTCGTGGGAGTCATGGGATTCGTGTTCATCATGGGCAGGGCAGGGACCGTGAACATCATCCTGATGGATTATTTCGGGATGGCAAAGCCGATCAATTTCATGTACGGGATTCAGGGTGTCCTCCTCGTGGAGACCCTCCATCTTTTTCCTCTGATGACCCTGAGCATCGTGGACGCTATGGGCAAGATCTCCCCGTCTCTCGACGAAGCGGCGGAGAGCGTGGGATCCCGGGGACTGCGCAAGTTCTGGGACATCACCTTCCCGCTCACGACGCCCGGATATGTCTCCGGGGCCTTGCTCGTGTTCATCTGGACCTTTGCAGACTTTGCCACACCTCTGGTCGTGGGCGTCGACGATCTTCTGGCCTCTCAAGCCTACCTGAACATTGTTCAGTTCGTGGATCGGCGGCTTTTCAAAATGGGCATCGTCATCTCGGCCATCATGGTGATTCTCGCCATTTTCTTCCTCATCGTTGCCAAGCGGTATGTGGCGATCAAGGACTACAGCTCGCTGTCTTACTCAGTGATTGAAAGAAAAAAACTGTCCCTGGCAGGGAAAATCGGCGTGATCTTCTTTTTGGCCGTCATTCTCCTCATGGCCTTCATTCCCTATCTTGGAATCGCACTGGACTCCTTCGGCAGAGGCTGGGCCCTGACGCCCTTCCCTGTGAAGTGGACGGTGCAATACTTCCAGCGTGTGGCCATTGAGACTCCCAAGTTCATTCTGAACAGCTTGCTCTACTCAGGGATTTCCGTCATCATCTGTATTGCCGTGGGCGTGCCGGTCGCCTGGGTCCTCGCCAGAACGAAACTGCCGGGCAGGGAGTTTCTGGATTCTCTCACCACGCTGATTCTCGCACTGCCCGGGACCGGTATAGGAATCGCCTATCTCAGGGCCTTCAGGGAACCCATGCCTTACATGAGCACGGCTTTGATAGGAATCTGGATCGTCATTCCCATTGTGCTGGGGGTGAGGCGGCTCCCTTACACCGTGAGAGGAACGTTCGCTTCTCTCCTGATTGTTCACAAGTCTTTTGAGGAGGCGGCTGAGAGCGTGGGAGCCCCGAAGATGAAAACCTTCAAGGATGTGACCCTGCCTCTCATCTGGAAAGGCGTGCTGGTCGGGTCTCTCTATTCTTTTATCCTTGCCCTTCAGGAGGCCTCGGCGACGCTCCTCCTCGTGGTCCCGGGGCATGAGATGATGACCGTGGGCATCTTCAATTTCTACATCGGAGGCTCCATCAACGAGGCAGCCGCATTAGGTCTTATCCTCATCCTCCTTGGCGCAGCCTGCCTGTTTGTCATCACCAAGGTGGCGGGCACTAAAATGGGCGGCGTCTTCGGGTAGCCGGTCTTACTTTCAGCTCGAAGCCTTGACTCAGCCATCGAAGCAAAATAGAATCAGTTTGTTTTCTTTGGCGACCCGGGGTTTTGTGACCGTTGTCATTCTTTTAACCCTCACGAAGGAAAGGAGGATGTGACTCATGCGCAAATGGATTCTGATCACGATCTTGATGGTGGTCCTTCTGCCGGCCAATGTGCTGGCGCAGAAAAAAGTCATCAATTTCTGGCATGCCCATGGCGGTGAACTGGGAGAGAGAGTGAGCGCCATCGCCGCAGGGTTTAACAAGTCTCAGGACAAGTACGAGGTGGTCGCTTCCTACAAGGGAAGCTACGCTGACACCATGACCGCCGGTATTGCGGCTTTCCGTGCAAAAAATCCTCCCCATATCCTTCAGGTCTTCGAAGTGGGGACAGCAACCATGATGGCCGCAAAGGGGGCGATCAAACCGGTTTATCAGGTGATGAAGGATTCCGGCTTACCCTTTGACGCGAAAGTTTATCTTCCCACGGTGGCCGGCTACTACACCACCACAGACGGCAGAATGCTTTCAATGCCTTTTAACAGCTCAACCCCTGTCCTCTATTACAGCAAGGACGGTTTCAAGAAAGCGGGATTGGATCCCAGCAAACCGCCTAAAACATGGCCGGAAGTCGCAGAGTACAGCAAGAAACTGGTGGCTGCCGGCTATCAGGCAGGGTTTTCAACCGCCTGGACATCTTGGATCCATCTCGAAAATCTGAGTGCATGGCACAACGTGCCTCTGGGAACCAAATCCAACGGTTTCGGAGGACTGGATGCGAGACTCACTTACAACGCTCCGCTGCATGTGAAACACTTCCAGCAGTTGGCAGACTGGCAGAAGGACAAAGTGTTCGTCTATGGTGGACGAACCAATAAAGGGAACGCCAAGTTCTCTTCCGAGGAAGTGGCCATGTACACCGAATCCTCAGCGGGATATGCGGGATTCGCGAAAACCTGCAAATTCGAGTTCGGGACCGGCATGCTGCCCTACTGGCCGGACGTGAAGGGAGCTCCCCTGAACACGATCATCGGAGGTGCCAGCTTATGGGCCATGGCCGGGCACAGTGCGGACGATTACAAAGGCGTTGCCGCGTTCTTCAACTACCTTTCCGGCCCGGAGGTCCAGGCCGACTGGCATCAGAACACAGGGTATCTGCCGATCACCGTGGCGGCTTATGAACTGACCAAAAAACAGGGTTTTTACACCAAGAATCCGGACATGGAAACAGCGCTGAAGCAAATGACCCTCAACAAGCCGACGGACAATTCGAAAGGACTCCGGTTCGGTTACTTTGCCCAGATACGGGACATCAACGACAGCGAGTTCGAGGCCATCTTTAGCGGTCAGAAGACCGCCAAGAAAGGCTTAGACGACGCCGTCGCTGCGGCGAACAAGCTGGTTGCGAAATTCCAGAAAGAGAACAAGTAACCTCCGTGGATCCAATCGGGGACCTGCCCTGTCCATGGGCGGGTCCCTTCCATTATGAGCAAAGACGGCCTCGCAAAAAGCCCTTTTCGCCCTTCGATACCTCAGGGCGAACGGACGGGATAGGCTGTAACCATCTGATTTTCCGTTCGCGGTGAGGTATCGAACCATGAACGGAATAGGGCTCTCCGACTTTTTACAAGGCCGTCAGCGAATAGGCGATGGAAAAAAGGGTTGTCTTCAGAAACAAGGTTCTTCCCTATCTGCTCGTTGCTCCCCAGATCATCATCACCCTTGTTTTCTTCATCCTCCCCGCTTCCCAGGCGCTTTACCAGTCTTTGCTCCAGGGGGATGCTTTTGGCCTTTCTACGTCCTTCGCCGGTCTGGACAATTTCATCGATATCTTCACGGATGACGCCTATCTCCGCTCCATCTACGTCACGATCATTTTCAGCTTTTCCGTCGCGATCATGGCTATGTCTCTGGCTCTTCTCTTTGCGGCCATGGCCGACAGGGTGATCAAGGGCGCTACAGCCTACAAAACTCTCATCATCTGGCCCTATGCCGTCGCGCCGGTCGTTGCCGGGGTTTTGTGGTTCTTTTTGTTCAATCCCACGGTCGGAGTGGTGGTCATGGTGCTCAAAGCGCTGGGGTACCGCTGGGACCACACGCTGAACGGAAACCAGGCCATGATTCTAGTGATCCTTGCCGCAGCCTGGAGGGAGATCTCATACAATTTCCTTTTTTTCCTGGCCGGCTTGCAGTCGATCCCGAAGTCCCTGATCGAAGCGGCGGCCATTGACGGCGCTTCACCTTCAAGGAGATTCTGGACCATTGCTTTCCCTCTGCTTTCACCGACAACCTTCTTCCTCATTGTCGTCAATATCGTTTATGCTTTCTTTGATACCTTTGGAGTAATTCACGCGATTACCAGCGGAGGGCCTAACTATGCGACGAATATCCTGGTCTACAAGGTCTATCACGACGGATTTCTCAACCTGGATCTTGGGGGATCCGCGGCCCAGTCCGTTATCCTCATGATTGCGGTGATCTTTCTGACCGTGATTCAGTTTCGCTACATCGAGAGGAAAGTACACTACTAGAGGAATTTTCATGGTTGAACATAGGCCCTGGCTGACCTTCCTGACCCACGCGACGCTCCTTCTGGGAATGGTAATCATCGTTTTTCCCATTTACGTGACCTTTGTCGCATCCACTCACACCCTGGAGGAGATAGCGACCCGCTTTCCCCTGCTGCCAGGGAGTCACCTCGTGGAGAATTATCTTCGCGCCCTCAGTCTCGGCCCCAGGGACGTGGGAAGCACCGTAGGCCAGATGATGCTCAACAGCCTGATCATGGCGCTAGGCATCACGTTCGGAAAAATCACCATCTCTCTTCTGGCGGCCTTTGCGATTGTGTATTTCCGGTTTCGCTTCCGTCTCTTCTTTTTCTGGCTCATTTTCATCACTCTGATGCTGCCCGTAGAAGTGCGCATTCTCCCAACGTACAAGGTGGCTGCGGATCTCAAAATACTCAATTCCTACACCGGCCTCATCTTGCCGCTCATCGCATCGGCCACGGCGACGTTCTTGTTTCGCCAGTTCTTCATGACCGTGCCGGATGAGCTGTGCGAAGCGCTCAGGATCGACGGCGGAGGGCCGATTCGCTTTTTCTTTGATATTCTCCTTCCCATGTCCCGCACTTCGATTGCCGCCCTGTTTGTGATCCTTTTCATTTACGGGTGGAACCAGTATCTTTGGCCTTTGCTGATTACGACCCACGAAAACTATTACACGGTTTTGATCGGCATCAAGCGAATGCTCGACGTGGGAGAAGGACAAGCGGAATGGCACATCATCATGGCGTCGACCATGCTGGCAATGATTCCACCGGTCCTTGTGGTCCTCTTCATGCAGAAACAGTTTATCCGGGGTATGACGGAAACAGAAAAGTAGGGTTTGCCCATGGCTCAGGTGAGTTTGAAAAACGTGATCAAGAAGTTTGGGAAATCGGAAGTGATCCACGGCGTCAGCTGTGACATCCGGGATGGGGAATTTGTCGTCATCCTTGGGCCTTCGGGATGCGGCAAGTCGACGCTGCTCCGTATGGTCGCAGGTCTTGAAGAGGTCACGTCCGGAGAAGTGATCATCGGCGACAGGGTGGTCAATCGACTGGAGCCTGCAGAGCGGGACATTGCCATGGTCTTTCAGAACTATGCGCTGTACCCTCACATGACGGTGTACAACAACATGGCCTACGGACTTAAGATTCGCGGGATGAACAAGACAGAGATTGAGAAACGGGTTCTCCGTGCCGCCCGAATCCTTGAGCTGACCGAGTTTCTCAATCGCAAGCCCCGGGAACTCTCAGGCGGCCAGCGGCAGCGCGTCGCCATGGGACGCTGCATTGTGCGGCAACCCAAGGTTTTTCTCTTTGATGAGCCCTTGAGTAACCTCGACGCAAAGCTCCGTGTACAGATGCGCCTTGAAATCAGAAAACTGCATGAAGACCTCAAGGTCACCAGCATCTATGTCACTCATGATCAGGTTGAAGCCATGACCCTGGGAGATCGCCTCATCGTCATGGATCAGGGATATGCGGCGCAGATAGGCACTCCCCTCGAAGTCTATGAAAAGCCTGCAACAACCTTTGTGGCCGGGTTCATCGGGTCGCCGTCCATGAATTTCCTGACTTTTCGGCTGAGCGCGGACGGCAGGATGGTTGAACATTCAGGGATTACCCGCCTGCCTCTCCCGGAGGGAGGGTTCCCAGGCCATGGCGGTCGGGAGGTGGTTCTCGGCATAAGGCCGGAGCACTTCGAGTTCACCGCAGAGGAAGAGGGCATCATGCTCCTCCATGTGGATCATGTGGAGATCCTTGGGGCGGACACGCTGGTCTACGGGCATTTTGGCGAAGACAAAACCTCTTTGACCATTCGTCTGCCGGCGGTGCACCATCTGGACAAGAATACGGTTCTGCCGCTCAGGGTCCTCTCCAAGAACCTGCATGTGTATGATAAGGAAAGCGGCCATCGAATCTCTTCATCCATCCCCCCTCTCCCCCTGGGGGAGAGGGCAGGGTGAGGGGGTGGTCTTAGAGGTCAAAAGTTAAATTATGTTTTTTTGAGATGAGCATATGAAGAAATCCTTGTTCGATCTGAAAACCGCCAAGAAGCACTTGATTATTGCTCACCGGGGATACCGGGCCAAGTATCCGGAAAACACCCTCCACAGATTGGAATAGGCTCCTGACGAATCGCCCGGCTGCCGAAGCATTGTCCTCTGCGATAAAGGCCGCAATGTCCTTGAGATCAAATTTCGCCGTCGGAGACCAGATCAGCTTGAAAGCCATTCTCTGAACTCCTCCCTGACCCGCTCATGGGGAATACCCTTACCTTCATCGAGCTCGCGAAGACCTTTACGTACTCCTGCCACGAAGTTAACCCTCTCCTGGATATCTTCCCAGGTAGCGTCTTCCGGGAGTTCTTGAATGCTCCTTATGGCTATTTCCTTAGTAGTCATGTTCAAACCTCATTTCTCGTACTGTTATTGGGTCCGTACACACTTTGACTGCTGCTAACGCTGAGGTCAGCGGCCGAGTGCAAGCGAGGTCCGCAGGACCGATTTGTTGGATGCATACCTCTGTCGTATTCTCAGGCCTGCAGTGGATCTTGCCAACATAAGGCAAGCACGCCTCAGTTGACTGACTTGTCTCAGTCGAAGTGTAATAGCAGATGAACTCATCTCAATCTTCATCTATTATACTCCTGAGATATTCAATATCGTCTTGATCCTGGCCGCTCCTGCGGAAGGACTTCAGGAGAATCAGGCCTTCAGGAGAAACAACGCTGAGAGTACCGCCTTCCCATTCCACCTTTGTACGACTTTCCCAGGCCCGCTTAATATCGGGCGTCACGATGAGTAAGTCCAGGACGAGGGTTTCCCCTGTGCCAGACTCGATTTTACTGACGCGCTGGATATGTACCTTACCGCCGTGGAACTCCATCGGCATAGCGCTCAGGGTGAACCCCAACTCCTGAACTGCGAGCCTTGTCTTACCGAGCGAACTTGACTCAATCAATAGATCAATGTCAAGCGTTGCCCTTGGCAGGGCATAGACGGCCATAGCCAATCCGCCGCAAAGCGCATACTCGATTTTCTCTTCGTTAAGTCTCGTGATCAGCCTCTTCAGTTCGTCAAAAAGATCCATGCAAGATTTCCTCAGCGCCAACGCTTGGCTTCAGCGGCGCGACGTTAGGATCGTCCGCTGGAAACCCTTGTTCAAGTAAGCCGCTCCGCGGCAGGTGTCGTGCCTGTTGACCCTTCGATAAGACCCACATCTTTTAAAGTCCCACTTATCCTACCAGTCACCTATCATGCCTCTCCAAATCCATTCACGATCCGCCAAATATAGGTCGGCTTAACTGCCTCCGGCAGGTTTATCCACCTCATGCGTATTTACCCTATATGAACTCCCCAACTCGCTCCGGGCTTCTTGAACCCAGGATTGAAACGACCCTTCAGATCGTCGTAATCCTTATTTGTTATGGATGAACTAGGATTGGTGAGCTGCATATTCATCCAATAGCCTGCGAATCATTTTCTGATATTGAGAACTATTTTTTTTTGCCTCTTTTTTGAAAAACTCAACACTGGCTTTGCTGAGTGCAATAGTGACCTTGACGGTTTCGTCCTTCAGCGCCAGTTCTTCAGGTGAAGGAAGAAAGTCGGAAATGACCTTTACCTTTCCGATAGGCTCATTTGTGTACTTTATTTTCTCTTTCATATATTTTCTTTCCTTTCCGCCAATATCCGGCGCCAATAATTCTGATTTTGGTAGTCCGGTAGGTGAATCTTACAGTCATAATTCCACCAGCGACTCCGCCAAGGCAATAATATCGCTTTTCATCACCACCGTGTTCCAGGTCCTCTAAGATGACACGATTATGATCCAGGAAAGCAAGCTGCGCCAAGGCAAAAGAGACGCCGTGTTTCTTTTGATTCATTTGGTCCTTAGCGGGATCCCACTCAAAATCAGATTGTTTTTCCATATGGATAAAGTACGGCGGATCAACGACTATGTCAATATTTTTATATGGTCATTTATATGGCTTTGATATCCATGACAAGTTGTTGTGAGGTTTCTTAATAATTCATTTAGAGCGATCCATACACTCTTGACAGATCACAGACCGTGAAATTTGTAATTCTATGTCTCCTGTCTCCGTATCCTTCGAATCTAATACGCTGCGGATGGTAATCTGCGGCGTGCCGTAACACGACATTGATCTGAAGAAGAACCCGGGTCAAATTCTTTGAAAATGGGTGAATCGCGTTGACGATTGGTTTTCAGTTGGCTACTGGGTTAGGCTGATAAGATAATAGCGTCACTTATCAAGCAAGCAAAAGCGGAATAAGATGCAGATGCTTTCGCCCAGGATTTGATTCCTGCCCATATTAAGGAGAAGCGGGTGGCAAATCAAGCAAAATCCGGTGACGACGAGGCAGCTAGGGCGACGTTGGCTCTCGGGGTAGGGCGAATTTAGGGGTGTGGAGAAAAACCCGACTGACGGGCTACTGGGCAATTCGCATACCCAGGATGGTCTGAACGATTTGTGCGAACCCTTCGCCTCCTTCGTGATCCGCAACATAGGCGGGCAGATGGTTCATGCGCTCTGCAAAGCGGAGGATGTTTGCAACGCCTGCGGCATTAGGAAAATATTCAAACATGGGTTCGTCATTTAGGGAATCCCCGCAGAAGATGAAACGATCCTTGTGGTCATCCAGCTTTAGGCCCCATCGCTCCAGCACAAAGAGCTTTGTCATCCCAAGTTTATTGTAGTCCCCGAACCAGCCGTTCACATGGACCGATGAAACCTTGCAGGTGGCGCCATGGCTCCTGAAGATCTCGCAGATCTTTTCCACGTCTTTCCAAGGTAAAGGCGGCACATCCTCGCAGTAATCAATGGCCAGGTCCGCTTCCCTGTATCGCTGGTCGCTTGCGAGGGCTGTGCCTGGAACCGAATGCAGGATCTCTTCTCCGACCAGGCTCAGGCGCCGGCGGTTTTCCCCTCGTACCTCTTCAGAGTCCATGAATCGCTTCTTGAACTTTCTTTCTTCCGTGTCGTACCAGAAATAGAACGCTCCGTTTTCGCCCACGACCCCGTCCACCGGCCACATCCGTGCGATGTGATCACACCATCCGGCAGGCCGCCCTGTTATAGGCACCACCTTCAATCCCGCTTCTTTGAGTGACCATATGGCCCGGAAAGGCCTGGCTCCGATCTTCCCACGGGTCGTGAAGGTATCGTCAATGTCGAAGAAGACGCCCAGAAGGTTTTTGGCAACCTCGGGAGGGAGTTCTTGGATCGGTGTCATCATAAAGGGCCTCGGTGCCTTTCATCGCAAGCGGGAGCTTGCTCCTACAATACCCATTGAATCGCTGGTCCCGTCCTACTCCAATTCTCCGGTAACTACCCACTCCACGGGTTCCGGCGAGGACCCCGTTGTGAGTTGGGTACCGATGTCCGGGATTTCCGAAAGACGGAGCGCTTTGATTTGCTTCATGACGTCGGGAATGAGAGCAAGAGGGACAGGGCAGGACGTCTTCACCGGGAGCATTCTGATGCCCTTGGGGGTCTCACATCGGACTGTGGTGGTGATGACCCGCAGAGGAGCAATCCTCTCCTGGCGAGCAAAGGCCTCGCCCTTTGGGCATCGAGCGCCATTGACCTCCACACCGTCTGTTTCCAGATCACAGCAGGCCGGGCAGACAATGCACGTGTATCGCTTTGCCTTGTCTCTGTCCAGGGGCTTTTCCGCTTTGCGCCTGGTCTTGGACTTTTTCTCCACGCGTGTTTCCATTATGCGTTGCCGCTCCTCAGAGATCGTCCCAGCTTTTCTCCATCTTTAGTCACCCAGTCAACCAGATCATGCACATAGTCGGCATTTCCCGCAACACGAATCCCTTGTCCAGGTTCAATCCCCGCATCGATGAGGAGATCTCTTTCAGGGATCAGGCCTACGGAGAACAACAGAGTGTCGCAGGCCATCTCGTTTTCCTTGCCTGTTGCATTATCCCGGTAACGGATCGCCTCCACTCTGTTCTTGCCCATAATTTCGAGGGTTTCGTGTTGAAGGTAAAGGGGAATGCCGAAGTCATCAAGGCACTGGATCTTGTTTCTTACGAGGCCGGACAGATGATCTAAGATTTCCAGGACCGCCTGGACCTTTGCACCCTCCAGAACCATCCTCCTCGCCATGATCAGGCCGATGTCACCGGACCCAATGACGATAACGTTCTTCCCGGGAAGGATGCCATGGATGTTCACCATTTCCTGAGCGAGGCCGGCAGTGAAAATACCGGCCGGGCGTGTTCCAGGGATGGTGAGCATATCCCGTGTTCTTTCGCGGCATCCCGTCGCGAGAACAATGTGATCAGCAGAAAGAGTTCGTTCACCCTCAGGACAAACAAAGATCACTTCTTTCTGACGCGTGACCCTATGGACAAAGCTGCGCGTTTTAACTTCCGTGCCGGTCTGATCGAACATCTTTTTGTAACGATAAGCGTACTCTGTGCCTGTCAATTCCTCTTTGAAATACTTCAATCCAAAGCCAAGGTGAATGCACTGATTGAGAATGCCTCCAAGTCTCGGATGTCTTTCAAGGAGCAGGATCTTGTTCAGACCGGCACGGGCGGCTCCAAAAGCCACCGCCATACCCGCAGGCCCCCCTCCAATGATGATGACATCGTAATGATTATAATTCAACATATCAGATCCAAGTGGAGTATTGGAGTGTTGGAGTACAAACACCTTGGAGTAATGGAGCGATGGAGTAATGGAGTAATGGAGAAGAAGACTGAGAGCCCATGCTGCGGGATTCTCACAGGTGTTTTTACCAATACTCCATTACTCCTGTACTCCATTACTCCACTCTTGAATCACTCCATTCCTCCATTCCTCCGATCTTTTACGTCTTGATGATCTCCGATCCTATCCCTCTCTTCGTAATGGCGTCATAGGGAATGTGCAGTTCTTCAGCCATGATGGACATAATCTTCATGGTACAGAAGGAACCGTGACATCGACCCATCTGAGTTCGCGTCCGGAATTTGATCCCGTCAAGAGTGCGGGCGCCCCTTCGAATGGCTTCCCTGACCTCTGCTTTTGTCACGAGCTCGCAACGGCAAACGATTTCACCGAAATCCGGATTTTTCTTGATGAGGGCATTTCGTTCTCTGTTGCCCAAGAGGCGAAAGCGCGGGATCGCCGTTCTCGTTGCAATATAGTCCACCTTGGGGATGAGTGGAGTGCTTTCAGCCAGCATTTTAACCACGTGTTCTGCAATCGCGGGCGCTGCGGTGAGGCCGGGGGACTGGATTCCCACGAGGTTGATGAACCGTTTGAGATCCTCCCGGATGTGAAAGTCGCCCTCTTTAGTCGTTGGTCTCACTCCGGCAAAGGAGGCGATGATCTGATCCTCTTTGACGGCGGGGATGAGATTTCTCACGCTTGCAAGAACAGCCAATTTACCGGAACGGCTTGTGGAATGCTCTTCACAATCCGGAACCGCTTCGGCCGTGGGACCGATCATCGTGTTGCCGTCCACCGTCGGAATCACCAGAACGCCCTTGGTTTCTTTTCGGGGTAGGGGGAAGATCACTCTTTTCGTGAGCCACTTCGCATGCCGGTCGAGCAGGTATTCCTCTCCCTTCCAGGGAAGAATACGAGGCACCTCTATCCCGGCCATCATGGCAATCCTGTCTGCGTAAAGGCCGGCTGCATTGATCACGTAGCGGGAGGAGAAAATGCCCTTCTCTGTCTGGATCCGCCAGGCTCCCTCTGTGGCTTGAATCCCCGTGACTTCGTGATCACAGTAGGTGCGCGCACCGTTGGCTGCGGCTTGTTCTGCCATGGCATAGACGGTTTCATAAGGGTTGATGACCGCGGCGGTAGGGCCGATAAGGGCGAACTGGATCTCTCTCGACAAACTGGGCTCATTCTCGTCGAGCCAGTTTCGGTTCACAATCTCAAGCCCCGGAATTCCGAGTTGCTCTCCTGTTTCTTTCATCCGTTTCAGGCCTTCCAGTTCTCCGGGAAAAGCAACGACCAGCTCACCTACAGGAAGGAGGGGAAAGTCCAGGGTCTTTGCGAGTTTCTTGTAGAGTTCGTTTCCCCTCACCGCGAGACTCGTTTTGAGTGCGACGGGATCACTCTGAAATCCTGTGTGAACAATACCGCTGTTGGCCTTGGAGACTCCGAAGCTCAACTCCGCCTCCTTTTCAAGAAGAACGATATCCAGCCGGTACTTGGCAAGCTCGCAGGCGAGGGAAGCGCCTACAATACCGCCGCCAATGATGAGGACGTCCGTTTTCAAATCTTCCCCTTTCCGACTTGGAAGCGCTGGCTCGCAAAATCAAAAACCCTGATAGCCACACCCGCGACGTCGGGCACTCCATCTACCAGGGTTTTCTGCTATTCCAATCCTGCCAAAGATAAACGAACCATAGCGCTTAATTGTAAAGATAATTAAGCGCTTGCATGAACTTTGTCAAGGGATTAGAAAGGTCAAAAGTCGCTGCAGGGGCTTTTAAAGCGATCTTTTACAGCGAGTCGCACGCTGGAAAGGGCTGGGACCTTTTCTGGAGTGAATCTGGCGGGAGGGCGCTGTCTTTTCACGACTTATCTGTGGGGGAAGCCCCGGCTCCGCTTCCGCAGGAAGCGGAGAACGGCGGAGGGGGCAAGTTTCCCTCGCAGATAAGTCGTAGAAAAGACCAGCCCGGGAGACTTGGAACGCAAGGAAAGGTCCCAGCCCTTTCCGTGCTGGCTTGCCCCATGCGAACACTTTTGAACGACACCAAGGGATTGCTCCGTCCAAGGGGTTCCGCTTGAATTATTGGAGAGAGTGTGCTCTATTTTGTTTGGAGGAGGCGAGGCCATGGGAAAATTCCGTTTAGCCACCTTTAATGCAAACTCCATTCGGGCCAGGTTATCGGTGGTCCTGGAGTGGCTGAAGAAAGAGGAACCGGATGTTCTGTGCCTTCAAGAATGCAAAGTTCAGGATAAAGATTTCCCCTTTGCGAGATTTGAATCCCTAGGGTACACGGCTTTGTACCGGGGGCAGAAGTCCTACAACGGCGTCGCCATTGTCACAAGACACCCCTCTGAAGGAATCCGCACCGGCCTCTACGATAAGATCGAGGAGGAAGCCCGTTTCATCAGCGCGACGACCTGTCAGATCCCTCTGATCAGTGTGTATGTTCCTCAGGGGGTTGCTCCGGGAACGGAGAAGTTTGCATACAAACTCCGCTGGTTAAAAGACCTCTTGAGCTACATCCGGGGTAATTTCAACCCCCGTCATCCTCTTCTGGTAGCCGGAGACATCAATGTCGCTCTGGAACCCAGGGATGTGTACGATCCTGAAAAGCTCCGGGGGGAGGTCGGGTTTCACCCAGACGAGCAGTCTATCCTGCGCGAATACCTGTCCTGGGGGCTCGTGGATGTCCTCCGTAAACATCGGCCGGAAGGAGGCCTTTACACGTTTTGGGATTATCGAGTTCCCAATGCTGTAAAAAGGAAGATGGGCTGGCGCATCGACTACCTGTTCGCGACTCCACCCCTTGCTGAAAAATCCAAGAACGTTTGGATCGACCTGGAAGCAAGGACGGCTGAGAAGCCGTCAGATCATACGTTTCTAGTAGCGGAATTCGAAATCTAAGAGAGCTGGAGTAGTGGAGTACTGGAGTGATGGTATAAAGGATTGAGGAGCACTTCGTTTGAGGAGCGCTCCGCTTGAGGGAGGAGGGTGGAAGACTTTGCCTCTTGCCTCAAGGCTCGAAGAGCCGCTCCTCAAGCCCTGCCGCTGGCAGGGCGGTCCTCCAACGGCGATCTCTCAGATCGCTTTCGACGGGCACAGATTGAAAATGGCACAGCGCTCATGCTCGGCTTTCCTGGCCTTGCACACTTCCCTGCCATGATAGATGAGAAGGTCGGAGAAACGGCGCCATCTCTCCTTGGGAAGCACGCTCTCAACGTCCTTTTCGATCTTATCGGGATCCTCGTGATTCGTGAGACCAAGCCTCATGGAGAGTCTCTTGACATGGGTGTCCACGACCACGCCAGGAACGTCAAAGACGGCTCCAAGCACGCAGTTGGCCGTCTTTCTTCCTACGCCGGGAAGCTTCAAGAGCTCATCCATGGTGGAGGGCACTTTTCCTCCGTAAAGATCGACCAGGCCTTGGCTGCACCCTTTAATGGATTTGGCTTTGTTTCTATAAAAACCCGTGGGCCGGATATCCACTTCCAACCCTGCAATAGGCGCCTTCAGAAAATCTTTCGGATTCTTGTATTTCTTGAACAAGGTCTTCGTGACCTCATTTACCTGCTTGTCCGTGCATTGGGCAGAGAGAATCGTTGCGATCAGGAGCTGGAAAGCACTGCGATACTTGAGTGCCGTCTTTTCATACGTGTACAGAGGGTCGAGGATGTCAAGAATAAGATTGGCTCTCTCTTGCTTCTGCTTTAGACTTTCCATGGCGCCCCTTTCATACAAGTGAGGAGTTCTCTCCGGAGGATTGCTGAAAACAGTGGGAGTATAGAAAAGAAACAGGGTTCGGTCAAGGAGAGGAAAACAAAGAAACGCGAACAGGGATTCGTGTTTGACAACCGGCAACATTTTTGATATTCTTTACAACCAGTTAAGCTGTGTTGGAGCGTCACAGGGTTAATCACTGGTTAAGGGAGGGCGCAGCGGATGCGCCCTCGGGATGCAGGGCTGTTCGCCATAAGGAGGACTCGAAGAATCCAGACCCACCTAGCGATCACAAAGAGAGACGAGGGGTTCACCCTCATCGAGGTTATGATCGTCGTCGCCATCATCGCGGTCCTGGCGGCGATTGCCATTCCCCAGTTGAGCGTCTATCGAACAAAATCATACAATACCTCCGCCATTTCAGATCTTAAGAACGCCGCAATCGCTCAGGAAGCTTATTACGTAGACAACCGGCAGTACACGAACAGTATCAGCAATCTGACTGTAACCCCCTTCAATCTTTTCATCAGTCAGGGCGTCAATGTGGGCATCTCCTCTGCGACCAATGAGGCCTACCTGATGACTGCCTACCATTCTGCAGGAAATACAACCTATACCCTTTCAGGGCCGGGCGGAACCATATCACCCTAATGCAGGCCTTTGGCCGCAACGCCATAAGTAAGCAGTATGCAGTAGGGAGTATGCAGTAGGGAGTATGCAGAAAGGAATACTGCCTACTCCTTACTAGAACTCAGCGGCTCTAAAGAGACCACACCCCCTGGCCTGGGCTCGAATATTTCTCCGCACTGTCCAGAGAAGTTGCAGTCCAGAACTCAAGGTGCCGCCACTGCTCTTCACCAAGACAAACTGCTCTGAAGCAATCGTCAGGACTTGCCATTTCAAACAAAGAGTAGTATACTGTTTCTCAATTTGACTCAATTTCCTTTTCTTATAATGTTTTCCGGCAGATTTTTTTTGAGAGTGGGCGTGAAGGCATGGGAAAAACAAAGAGGCACTCAACGATGATTCCTGAAGATCCGCAGGCACTCGAAAAACTGAACGCAGAACTCAAAAGAGAGATCGAAGAGCGTTTGCGTACGGAGGAAGCCTTAAAGGAGAGCGAGGAGCGGTATCGCACCATTCTCGAGACGATGCAGGAGAACGCTCCTGACTTCATTTACCGCCTTGACCCGGAGGGCCGTTTTACATTCGTTGGAGGGGCTCTGAAGAACCTGCTCGGATATTCCTCCCAGGAGTTGCTGGGAAGGCATTTCCAATGCATCGTGAGGCCGGAGGATGTAAATCGAACAGAGGGCCGCTTCAATGAGCGCCGTACCGGAAATCGGGCAACGAGACGGTTTGAGATTGGTCTTCTCCCCAAGGCGAAGGATCGAGAGAGAAAGGAACCTGTTTTTGAAATCCATGCGTTTGGGGTTTACGACGAGGCGCAGCCGAACCCGGATAAGAGATTTCTTGGTACTTATGGGGTCGCCAGGGATATCACCGACAGCCGAAGGGCGGAAGAACAACTGGGGAAAACATGTCGTGAATTGCAGGAGACGAGAGATCTCCTTCTCCAGTCAGAGAAACTTGCAGTCATCGGCCGACTGATGGCGGGAGTTGCCCACGAGATCCTCAACCCCGTCAATATCATCTCTATGAGACTGCAGCTGTTGAAGCAGAGCGAGCATCTCAATGAAAAGGTCGCAGGCGCTCTCGTCGTTTGCGAGAACCAGGTCAAGCGGATCACCAAAATTCTCGACAACCTGAGTCAGTTTTCGAGAATGCCCAAAGAAGAGGCGACGCCCAATGATCTCAATGAGGTGGTCCGACATGTGTTGACTCTCTGTGTCTCTCAGCTCAAAGAAGAGAATATCCAGATTGAGGCGTCCTATGATCCGGCTTTGCCTCTCATGTCTTTTGCGAGAAGTCGGATGGAGCAGGTTTTTTCCAATATCATTTCCAATGCCCTGGAGGCGATGTCAGGAAAGGAGAAAAGGGTTCTGACGGTGACCACGACGAGACCCTTTTCAGGGGACCACGCTCAAGTCATCATTTCCGATACGGGCACAGGGATCGACATCCGGAACATGAGCAGGATTTTCGATCCCTTTTTTACAACGAAGAAGCGAAGTCAGGGAACCGGACTGGGCCTCTTTCTGTCTTATGGAATGATCAAAGACCACGGGGGCCGAATCTGGGCTGAGAACAATGAAGCGGGGGGGGCCTCCTTTTTTGTTCATTTGCCCGTGGTCAGGCAAAAGGAGAGCCGGCTCTCTGGCAATGAGCAGCATGCGGAAAGGGAAGAAGCTTTTTCTCAGAAGAAGCTGGAGATATGACGGTCCTTCACATCATTGACGGGCATGACAAGAGAGGGTCTCTTGAATTCAGTGGAGGCTCGCTCATCGTGGGCCGTGCTGCGGACGCGGATCTTCCGGTCAAGGACCCTTTTGTCTCACGCAAGCACCTGAAGATCTCAAGAAAGGGAAGGAACTTCTTCATCGAAGACCTGAACAGCCGCAACGGGACTTTCGTGAATGGAGAACCGATCCATCCTGGTGCGGAGGTCGAGCTTCCTGAAGGAGTTCTTGTGGTCATAGGGATGACCGTCCTCTGTCTCGGAGAGGGGTGCTCCGAGGAAATCCGGGATTTTCTCGGCGCCATTGATGTTTCACGACTCGAGACGCAGGAGCCGGACGCACTGTCTGAAGATCGTCCCATGACGGCTCAAAGGAACATGGAACTCATGATCAAGGTGTCTGACCTCCTGACCCGATCGACGGATATTCATGACACCCTCAAGGAGATCCTGGACTGCATCTTTGACCTTCTCGTCAGAATTGACAGGGCAGCGATTATCCTCCTGGACCCCGAAAAAGGGGAGATCAAAGAAGTGATCTATCGCATGAGAGAAGGTGTGGAAGACCAACGCTTCAGCACAGAAGTCTTGGATCATGTGATGCAGCTCAAGGAAGCCTTTATGATTTCAGATGCGGACACGGAAGAGGAGGAGGACGTACCCGACACGCTCAAGCTCCTCCACATCAAGTCTGTCATGTGTGTCCCCTTAATGAACCGCGCGAAACTGAGTGGCGTTCTCTATGTGGACTCCATAACAAAACCTTATGGATTTCGGGGTGAGGATCTGCATCTATTGAGCGTTTTGAGCAGTCCCGTGGCCATAGCCATAGAGAACGCGCTTCTCCATTCCCGGCAAAGTGAGATTGGAGGAGGGTAACGGCATTCCGCAATGAATTTGTAAAAGAATATTGACCTTGTGGCTATTTTTGTCGTAAAATAGTTATAATTAGTTAGTTTATTCAAAATCCCCCTTTGGCTTTGCTTACTAAGGAGCGCGGGACATGCCAAAAATCTATATTATGAACGGGCCTGACAAAGGCCGGTCCTTTGAAGTGGATGAAGAAGCGATTTTTGTCGGGCGGGCGCCGGATAACGAAATTCACATCAAGGACAAGTCTGTTTCGCGGAAGCATTTGAAGATTGTCAAGCGGGGAAAGAAATATTACGTCACGGACTTGGGCAGCAAGAACGGAACATTCATCGACGGAATGCGCGTGACCGATGGAAAGGAATACGAGGTCAGGGAAGGAATGCCTATCGCGGTCGGCAAGACGTTTTTGTCCATAGGGAAAGCCTATCCGGACGATGTGCTGGCAGTCCTTGATTCCATAGACCTCTTCAAAGAGCTCGATGAGGAAGGCAGAGACGAGATCAAGGACAGACCTCTGACCGCCAAGAAGAACATGGATTTGATCTACAAGGTCTCCAATGTGCTCATGCAGTCGCTTAACATGAAAGAAGTCATGGAGAGAATTCTTCATTACATTCTTGAGCTTCTCAAGCGAATTGACCGGGGGGTGATCATCCTGATCGACCAGGAGACTGGGGCGCCTTCCGAGGTGATATCCATCATTAAAGCTAACAAACACGAGTGCGAGACAGCTTACAGCCGAACCATCGTGGAGCGGGTGATCAAAGAACGGGAGCCGGTATCCATGCTCGACACCCTTGAAGAGAAAGAGATCAACCTGTCCGAAAGCATCAGAGTCAGTGGAATTCGATCGATCATGTGTGTGCCTCTGATCAGCAGGTCCAAGGTGATGGGGGTCATTTACGTGGATTCCGTCAATAAGCCTCATGGCTTCCGCAAGGAGGATCTCGACCTCCTCACGGCTTTGAGCAGCCCCGCTGCAGTGGCCATCGAAAACTCTTTGCTCTACGCAAAATACCGCGATGGGATGAGTTAGAGAACCCGCAAAGATTTCATAACAAGAGACGGCCGCCCATGGGCCGTCTTTTTTTGTTTGGTCAGGGATCGGGCTGTGGTAAGAAGACATTGGACATTGAGCATTGATCTGGTTGCGGCTAAAGGCCTGCATGAGGAGACAGGATGATGGAAGTCAGAGTGCAGGAAAGAATTTTTCAGGAGTTTCCTCTTTTTCGCAGGGGGATCGTCGTAGCGTCGGGGATTCAAAATCAAGGCGCCTCGAAGGAGCTCGAGACCCTTCTTAATGAGGCGGTGGAATCTGCCGGCCGCCAACCCATCGACGTCAAAGCCGACCCGAGAATTTTTGTCTGGAGCGAGGCTCACAGAAAATTCGGGTCCAACCCCAACAAGTTCCCTCCTGCTCATTTTTCTTTGGTCAAGCGAGTTCAAAAACCGGGAATCCATCTTCCTTTTATTAACAAGGTGGTTACCATCATGAACTGCAATTCCATTGCGGATGTGATTCCCGTAGGAGGAGATGATCTGGAGCACGCCGGGCTATGCCTCGAACTCCGTTATGCTTCAGGCCAGGAGACTTTCGTCCCCCTTGACTCACCCGAGACCTCTGAACATCCGGCACCGGGTGAGGTCATCTATGCGGTGGTGGATACAGGAAGGGTCATGTGCCGCCGATGGAATTGGCGGAACGGCTATGAGACCCGCATCACTGAAGAGACGCGGGCCATGGTCATGAATATTGACGGATTGGGAGAGGAGAGCGAATTCAGAGCCGCAAAGACAAGGGACCGGGTGGCGGTGATGCTGGAGAAGTACTGCGGGGCTCGGACCGCAACGGCAATGCTGTCTCCTGCTTACACCTCTTTTCAGTTCGAAGTGTGAGGGTGTGCGCAACCATTAATCTTTTCGTGAAGGAGGATAGGAAGAAGAGATGTCGGAGAAATTCAAAAGAGGATTAATAGCGTGCCTGATCATGGGTTTCTTTGTTGCGGTTGTCCCTTTGATGGACCAATCGCCGGCGCAGGCAAAACCTTTCCGAATGGGTGTGCTCCCTGATAAAGGAGCAAAGTTCGGGTGCGGGACCTGCCATGTGAACCCGGCAGGAGGCGGGCCAAGGAACTCTTTTGGCCAGGACTATGAGAAGGTGGGAATAAAAGCAGGAGACAAGTACACACAGGAACTGGGCGCCATTGATTCCGACAAAGACGGCGCCACCAATGATCAGGAGTTTAGCGCCGGCACGCATCCGGGAGATCCTGCCTCAAAGCCTGTTCGCTGAGAATCTCTTCCTGATGGAAAGGATCGCGATGCCATGAAGAAGGCCATGCTCTTTGCAGCGATGATTTTTTGCCTGGCCGTGCCCGGTATCTCATGGGCCAAGGCTCTGATGCCGGGCCTTCCGTGGAGCGTCTATCTCTACGAAGTGGGTCGCTTGCTGGCGCTCCTCGCTTTTGTGGTCATGTTTTTTCAGTACGTCCTCAGTTCGAAAATCCCATGGGTGGAGCGAGGACTGGGACCAGGAAATCTTTTCAAGCTTCACAGAAGGTGGGGCTTGATCGCCTTTTTGCTGATCCTGAGCCATCCTGTGCTCATTCTCCTTTCAGAGCGGATCCAGGGATATGCGTCAGCCATGTCTCCGGTGAAGATTCTTGGGGCGGTAACGTTAGTAGTCCTATCTGCGGCAGTGCTTGCCGCGCTGCTTTCAAGAAGGCTTCACATAAAAGTTCAAACCTGGAAGAGGGTTCACAAGGCGACGTACGTGGTATTCCCTCTGGGATTTGTTCACAGCCTGCTCATAGGAACGACCCTGCAAAAAGGGCCAGTCAGGGTATTGTGGTTTGTGCTGGCCGCCGGTTACTTCGCCATTCTGGGCCACAAATTGCTGAAGGGTTCTCCGGTGAAGCATCCGTCCTGAAGCGCCTCAAAGCCCCGGTAAACAGTAGGCAGTAGGTAGTAGGCAGTAAGGAGACAAGGACGTAAGGGACCTGCGGACCAATGAGACTGCTTACTGTTTACTGCCTACTGCTTACTCATCTTTTTTGGCGCTCCTTTCAGGGAGCATGGCGATGAGTCCGACGGTCAGCAAAGGGATGACGGCCAGTGCGGCGAGGACAGGGCGTATGGAAAAGAGGTCGGCCAACTTTCCTGCAAGGGGTGTCATCATTCCTCCGGTTCCCCACGCTAATCCCATCATGAGACTCGAAACCATGGATTTGCCTTTGGGCGCAATTTCCTGAGCCATGGTCACACCCAGGGGCAAGGAAGCCATGACGAAAAACCCAGCGAGAAAAGCGCTCGCGTAAGCCCAGTCCCCGGGAAGAAGGAGTAGGAGGTACAGGCAGGGCGTTGCGAGGCCATGGCTCAGGAAAAAGACGGGCTTGAATCCGAACCGGTCTGAGAAGTGACCGGCTGCCACCCCGCTCAGTGCCCCCGCAACAGTGAAGATGGAAACAATGGTTCCTATGGAGAGCAGAGAGAAGCCTTCACGGGCGTAATAGATGGGAAGAAACGTCATGTAGACCTGTCCAACAAAGGACCGCAAGACCATGACGGCCCAGAGGACGAAGATGGGCTTCCATACCTCTCCAAAAGCTTCCTTGATGGAACCCATGAACCCCAGGTTCCCCAGGCCTTCCGTGGTGGGAACAGGAACGATCTTGTAGAGAAAAGCCATCAGGACGAGACCGAAGACCATGGTCACCGGAGAGGACTCCAGTCCCCAGGAGTGAACGAAAAAGGCGATGAAGATCGGACCCAAGCCGAAGGAGAGGGTTCCGCCCAGGTTGAAAAGGGACATGGAAAGGCCGAAACGAGAGCCGGCGTACTGGGAAACCATGCCTGCAGCCGGGGGGTGGAACATGGAGACCCCGATGGACCCCATGGAGACGAAGAAAAGCAAAACCACGTAGGAGGGCGCTACCCCGATGAGGGGCATAAAGACCGTGGCCAGAAGGGGGCCGCCCAGAATAAAAATCCGGGTGTGATAATGGTCGGCAACGTAGCCGGCCGAGGGTTGGACCACAAAGGCCAGGAAGCGGCTGATGCCCGCAAGGAGACCTACCTGGGTCAGGGTGAGTCCCAGCTTGTCCACGAAAAGGGGGAGCAAGGGCGTCAAGAAAGCAGCATAGAAGTCCCCGGTGAAGTGAACCAGAGACAAGGCGAAAATGACTTTTGAATTTGCTCCCATGGTCATGTGTGCGCTACCCGCAGAACACTGTGCAATTAGATCCCTCGGCTTTTGAAGTCAAGGATATAATACAGGGACAAAGGCACAGAGGGCACAAAGGCACAAAGCAGAAAAACCCCTCCGCTCTGTCCCTTTGTGCCTCTGTGCCTTTGTGCCTGTCTTCATTTGTGCCTTTGCCACTTTGTCCCTCAAGCTGGCGGGTTCGGCCCAATGCATTTCGCTCCAGGTCGCCGGTCTGCTTTCGGGCTCCTGGTATCACAATTAAAAATTGACAGGGAAAAGCGGTTTTTACTATATTCCCTACTGATCTCAAGGATTTCTTGGTGGGAGCGTTTATAACGAATGAACATCATCATTGGATCAGATCACGCTGGCTATGACCTGAAAGAGGTCTGTAAGGCTCATCTGCTGCAATCCGGGGAGCATCGGGTAACGGATGTCGGCGTTTTCAGCCACGACTCCTCCGATTACCCTCGGATCGCGAAAGAGGTGGCAGGGGCGGTCAGCCGCGGGGAATACGACCGCGGTGTGCTGATTTGCGGCTCAGGAATCGGGATGTCGATCACCGCGAATAGATTCAAGCGAGTGAGGGCTGCGCTGTGCCATGATGTCTATTCTGCGAAGATGAGCAGGCTCCACAATGATGCCAATATCCTGGCTATGGGCGGGAGAATCGTGGGCCCTGGTGTTGCTCTGGAGATCCTGGAGGTGTTCCTGAAAACGGAATTCGAGGGAGGCAGGCACAAGAAAAGGCTGGATCTCATTGATGGTTGAGGATGTGGATGTGGAAGAACTGAGCTTGAAGCGTATGGACCCGGAGGTGGCGCGAGCCATCGAGGCAGAGATCGAACGGGAGAAGAACACGCTCGTGCTGATTGCCTCAGAAAACTATGCCTCAAGGGCGGTGATGGAAGCAACGGCCAGTGTGATGACCAACAAATACGCCGAAGGGTATCCCAAGAAGAGATACTACGGCGGCTGTGACTATGTGGACATTGTGGAAAGGCTGGCGATCGAGAGGGCCAGAAAGCTTTTCAGGTCGGAATATGCGAATGTCCAGCCCCACTCCGGTTCCCAGGCGAACATGGCCGTCTACTTCTCTTTTCTAAAGCCCGGGGATACCATCCTCGGCATGGATCTCTCCCATGGGGGGCACCTGACCCACGGGAGCCCCGCGAATTTTTCCGGCAATTTCTTCAAGGTCGTCTCTTACGGCCTCCATGCGAAGAGTCAGCTCATTGACTATGACCAGGTGGAAGACCTGGCGAAGAAGCATAAGCCCAAAATGGTCGTTGCCGGGGCGAGCGCCTATCCCCGCGTGATCGACTTCCACAAATTCCGAGAAATCGCGAGCAGAGTCGGCGCTTACTTCATGGCCGATATTGCACACATCGCAGGGTTGGTGGTTGCTGAGCTGCACCCCTCGCCTGTGAACGAAGCGGACTTCATCACCTCGACGACTCACAAGACCCTTCGAGGTCCCAGAGGGGGACTGATCCTTTCAGAGGAAAAATACGGCCCGTCTCTGGACAAAGGGCTGTTCCCGGGAATTCAGGGAGGGCCGCTCATGCACATCATTGCGGCGAAAGCGGTTTGCTTTGGGGAGGCTCTCCGGCCGGAATTCAGGCGCTACCAGCAGCAGGTGGTCCGGAACGCCCGGACGCTCGCTGAGGAACTGGCGGGAACCGGATTTGAACTGATCTCCGGAGGCACGGACAATCATTTGCTCCTGATCGATCTGAGCGCAAGAGGCTTGAGCGGGCTGGAGGCTGAAAGATCGTTGGGAGCAGCCGGTCTGGTCGTGAACAAGAATGTCGTGCCCTCTGACCAAAGAGGCCCCCGGGTGACGAGCGGGCTGAGGATCGGAACCCCAGCGGTGACGACCAGAGGCATGAAAGAGGAGGAGATGAGAATCATCGCCCGGTTGATCCGGAGGGTGCTTGAGAGTCCCGAGCAGGAAACGGTCCACCAACAGGTTCGCGCGGCAGTGGTCGAGCTTTGTCGTAAGTTCCCCATCTATCGATATCTGGATCAGAAAGAGGAGTGACAGGCGTGACTAGACCCACTTGGCCGGAATACTTCATGGCCATCACCCGACTGGTCTCCAGGAGATCGACGTGCCTGAGGCGCAGTGTGGGAGCCGTCCTCGTGAAAGACAAAAGAATTCTTGCTACAGGATACAACGGCGCCCCTGCAGGGCTGAAACACTGCGAAGAGGTGGGTTGTCTGAGAGCCGATTCCGCCGTCCCCTCTGGCATGCGCCACGAACTGTGCCGAGGCCTTCACGCGGAGCAGAACGTGATTATCCAGGCGGCGTTTCACGGCATCTCGATACAAGGCGCAACCCTCTATTGTACCAACAAGCCGTGCGTGATATGCTCGAAGATGATCATCAACGCTGGCATTATGAAGGTCTTTTATGAGGAGGGTTATGATGATCCTCTTTCTGATCAAATGCTCGCAGAAGCCGGAATAGAAACAGTGAGGTTGAGCCTATGAGATGTCCCTACTGCAGTAAACTGGACAACAAGGTCATTGACTCCCGGTTAAGCAAGGACGGTCGCACCATCCGCCGCCGCCGGGAATGTATTGAATGCGACAGAAGGTTCACCACCTACGAAAAGCTGGAAGAGGTCCTTCCCATGGTGGTTAAGAAGGATGGGAGGCGGGAGCCCTTCAGCAGGGACAAGATCATCGGGGGGATCAAGAAAGCCTGCCAGAAAAGGCCGGTGAGCATTACGAAGATAGATGAGTTCGTGGATTCCGTGGAGCTCTATTTCCAGGAGCTCGGCAAAAAGGAGATCGACAGCAAGGAGATTGGGGAAAGGGTCATCAATCGTCTCAAAGAGTGGGACGAAGTGGCCTATGTGCGCTTCGCCTCGGTCTACAGGCAGTTCAGGGACATCAACGAGTTCATGGCCGAGCTGGAGGGAATCCTCAAGACGCGGAAAGAGAAGGAGGGAACAAAGAAAAGCCTTCCGGCGGATTGACTGCCGGGTCTCGATAGAAGGGGTTGAGCGGTCAGACGTTGAAGGACAGGCACGAGAAGTTCATGAAAGCGGCTCTTGGCTTTGCCAAAAAGGGCCTGGGGAAAACCTCGCCGAACCCTGCCGTGGGAGCGGTGATTGCCAGGAGGGGTCAAGTCGTTGCAGCGGGCTTTCACCGGAAGGCAGGAGAGGTTCATGCCGAGGTGGAGGCTCTGAACCAGCTCCGAGGCAAAGCCAGGCGGGGAGACACCCTTTATGTGACCCTGGAACCGTGCAACCACTTTGGAAGAACCCCTCCCTGCACGCAAGCGATTCTTAAAAAGGGCATTCGGAAAGTCGTGGTGGGAATGAGGGATCCAAACCCTCACGTGACGGGCGGAGGGTGCGACTATCTGTCCGGGCAAGGAGTGGAGGTCGTGACCGGTGTCTTGGAAGAGGAATGCCGGCGTCTCAATGAATGGTTTGTGACCTATGTCACCAAGGGGCGTCCCTTCGTGATCGCCAAAACCGCGTTGACTCTGGACGGCTGGACAGCGACTTCGACAGGACACTCGCGGTGGGTCACGAATGAGCGGTCCAGAGAATGGGTTCACCGTCTCAGGCATCAGGTGGACGGCATCCTGGTGGGGGTCGGAACCGTGATGGCCGACGATCCTCTCCTGAACACCCGGCTCAAGAAGGGAAGAGGGAAAGATCCGGTTCGTATCATCGTGGACACGCACCTGAGAATTCCGGTGAATGCCCGGGTGCTTGCGCATCCACACGGATCCGAGACCCTCATCGCAGTCAGTGAGGATGTTCCTCCCCGCCGTATCGAGAGGCTCAAGACAAAGGGGATATCCTTCCTCGTGTGCCCCAAAAAGGAAGGGAGAATTGACCTGATCGCGTTGATGGATATGTTAGGAAATAGGTCGATCACTTCCGTTCTTCTCGAGGGCGGCGCAACACTTATGGGAGCCATGATCCGGGAAAAGCTCGTTGATAAGTTCTGTATTTTCAAGGCTCCCAAAATTTTCGGGGGAAGTGACGGCAGGCCCATGGCCTTGGGGCAGGGGCCGAGCAAAATGGATCAAAGTATTCCGTTGAAGGACATCCGGATCAAGCGTTTTGGAGACGACCTGCTGATTGTGGGGTATCCTGAATATCCGTAGCTTTGCTCTTTGCAGTTGAGTCAGAGGAGAGAATGTCGAATATCGAATCATGAACCGCAGAATGATGAAGTGTTTACTTCGACATTCGATATTCCTTGTTCGACATTTTGCGGTTTGAATTTTCTTCAAATTATGTGTGAAGCCATCGATTGGCTATACAATGGATAGAGTACTGGAATTGAAATAGAGTGATGCATGTTTACGGGACTCATAGAGGGAATCGGCAAAGTCAAGGAGCTCAGTCGCTTTGGAGAGGATCTGAGCATCACGATTTCGCCTCTCTTTGACATGCCCGATATCCGAATAGGAGAGAGTGTCTCTGTAGACGGAGTCTGCCTGACGGTCACTCGCCTCGGCCAGGGCTCGTTTCGCCTGGATGTGTCCGCGGAGACTCTTTCAACGAGCACCCTGACCAAGACCAAGGTCGGGGATGAGGTAAATCTCGAAAGGGCGCTTCGTGTCACGGATCGCCTTGGAGGACACCTTGTCTCCGGTCATGTGGATGGGGTGGGAAGGATTCTCAAGAAAGAACAGAGGCAGCGGTCCTGGGTTCTTTGGTTCGGCGTTGAAGAGAATCTCCTGAAGTATATTATCGAAAAAGGCTCTGTTGCCGTAGACGGAATCAGCCTCACCGTCAATCGTTGCGACGACCACGGCTTCGAAGTCAATGTCATTCCTCAGACCGGAAAAGAGACAGGGATCATCAAGAAAAAGGTGGGAGACCCTGTCAACATTGAGACGGATCTGATAGGGAAATATGTGGAGAAGTTCTTACTCAAGGGCGACGTGTCTCACCGAAAGAAGGCTTCTCTCATTGATGAAAAACTGCTTAGGAAATATGGCTTTGGGGATTAGATAACATGCCACTTGCAACGATTCCAGAAGCCCTGGAAGATCTGAAACAGGGCAAGATGATTATTCTTGTGGATGATGAAAACCGGGAAAATGAGGGTGATCTCACGATGGCGGCGGAAAAGGCCACTCCTGAGGCGATTAATTTCATGGCCAAGTACGGCCGTGGATTGATCTGCCTTTCCATGGCTCCGGAAATCGTGGATAGATTGAAACTGCCCTTGATGGCTTTCGATAACCGTTCCGCTTTCAAGACGGCCTTCACGGTTTCGATTGAAGCGCGGGAAGGAGTCACCACGGGAATCTCTGCAGCGGACAGGGCGCGCACCATCCTCACCGCGGTTGCGGACGACTCGAAACCGGAGGATCTGGTTCAGCCAGGCCATGTTTTTCCCATACGGGCCCGGCGCGGAGGGGTTCTGTTCAGAACCGGCCAGACCGAGGGCTCCGTGGATCTGGCAAGACTTGCCAGGCTTAAGCCTGCCGGTGTCATCTGCGAGGTGATGAATGATGACGGCACCATGGCCCGCATGCCTGACCTGGAGAAGTTCTCGCAAAAACACGGCCTCAAGATCGTTTCCATTGCGGATATCATCGCCCATCGGATGAGGACTGAATCCTTCGTGCATAAGGTGGCAGAAACGATTTTGCCGACGGCCTATGGGGAATTCAGAGCCGTCGCTTTTATGAATGACATTGACCAGTACGAGCACCTGGCTCTGGTCAAAGGAGAGCTCCACCCCGAGAAAGAGGTCCTGGTGAGGGTGCACTCCCAGTGCCTGACAGGAGACGTGTTTGGCTCCTTTCGTTGTGACTGCGGAGCCCAGCTCCAGAGAGCCATGGAAATGGTGGAGGAGGAAGGCCTCGGGGTCATTCTTTACATGCAACAGGAAGGCCGCGGGATCGGGCTGGCCAACAAAATCAAGGCCTATGCGCTGCAGGACAAAGGAAGAGATACGGTCGAGGCAAACAGGGAACTGGGCTTTGAAGCGGACCTGAGGGACTACGGAGTGGGAGCGCAGATTCTGGCCTCCCTCGGCGTAAAGAAGATGAGGCTTATGACCAACAATCCCAAGAAGATTATCGGCCTTGAAGGATACGGGCTTCAGGTGGTGGACAGGATCCCGGTTGAAACCGAGCCAAGGCCTGAAAACCTGAGATATCTTGTCACCAAGTGTCAGAAACTGGGTCACCTTTTAAATCTGAAGGGAAGGGTTTCCCGCGAAGTGAGCTAGGGCAGGAAGAGCCCTCGATGAACGTCGGCCGTCAACACACAAAGGAGAGGACATTCACATGCCTAAGACGTTGGAAGGAAAAATTTCTGCAGAAGGGTATCGATTCGGGCTGGTGGTCAGCCGGTTCAATGACTTCATCAGCTCAAAGCTGGTGGAAGGAGCGGTAGACGCCCTCAAGCGCCACGGGGCCACCGAGGAGCAGCTCCTTCTGGTCAAGGTGCCTGGTGCTTTTGAGATTCCCCTGGCCGCCAAGAAACTCGCCGAAAGCGGCAAAGTGGATGCGGTGATTTGTCTCGGGGCCGTGATCCGGGGCTCCACGCCTCACTTCGACTACGTGGCTGCAGAGGTCTCCAAGGGAATTGCCATGGTCTCCCTGGACACCAAGGTGCCGGTCGCTTTTGGGGTGCTGACGACGGACAACCTGGAGCAGGCGATTGAAAGGGCAGGCACCAAATCGGGAAACAAGGGCTGGGATGCAGCTCTGGCCGCCATGGAGATGGTGGACCTCTTGAAACAACTCTAGCCCTCTGAGTCCCGGGTGAGCCCCGACCTCTTCCGTGTCGGGAACGGGCGGATGCCCGAGAACAAAACATCATGGGAAAAAGGCGTCGGGCGAGGGAACTCGCCATCCAGGTTCTTTTTCATATGGAATACAATCCAGGCGATCCGGGCGAAAGCTTTGAGCGTGTTTGCGAGAGCTTTGGTCCGCCCAAGGAGATCAGGCCCTACTCCAGGGAAGTGGTGGTGGGCGTCTGGGAAAACAGGACGGACCTGGACCGATTGATCAGCGGGTCCTCGAAGAACTGGCGCGTGGAAAGAATGTCGCGGGTGGATATCAATATCCTGAGGATTGCGATCTATGAAGTCCTTTATATGAAGGATGTGCCGCCGAAGGTTTCCATTGATGAAGCGGTCGAGCTGGGAAAGCGATACGGCACGGAAGAGTCGGGCGCGTTCATCAACGGGATTCTGGATCACATTTACAACCAGCTGAAGGCGGAGGTCGATCAAGGGGGATAACGGAAATCTGTGGAGAAACGTTTACAAGAGGCATGGCTGAAAGAAGACCTTCTTTCTTCCATGCCTCACGTCTTCAAATGCGTCAGTATGGAAGGTGTCGGCATCCTATGAAGTACAACCCTCAAGAAATCGAGAAGAAGTGGCAGGATCAGTGGGACAAGGAAAAGCTGTTCAAGGTGGCTGAAGACCCGGCCAAGGAAAAATATTACCTCCTGGAGATGTTCCCCTATCCCTCGGGGAGGATCCACATGGGGCATGTGCGGAACTACACCATCGGCGATGTGGTGGCAAGATACAAGAGGATGAAAGGGCAGAATGTGCTTCACCCCATGGGCTGGGACGCCTTCGGGTTGCCTGCGGAGAATGCAGCCATCGAGAACAAGACCCATCCTGCCCGCTGGACCTACAACAACATCGCGAACATGAAAGCCCAGCTCAAACGCATGGGCTTCAGTTACGACTGGGATCGCGAGGTGACCACGTGCAATCCCGAATACTACCGCTGGGAGCAGCTCGTGTTCATCAAGATGTTCGAAAAAGGGCTGGCCTACAAGAAGAGGACCTTTGTGAACTGGTGTGAAAGCTGCCAGACTGTGCTGGCCAAAGAGCAGGTCGAGAACGGTCGGTGCTGGCGGCACTCGGACCGGGAAGTGACGCTCAAAGAGATGGACAGCTGGTTTTTCAAAATCACGGACTATGCAGAGGAGATGCTGGAGCACTGCGACAAGCTACAGGGATGGCCGGAGCGGGTTCTCACGATGCAGAAGAACTGGATCGGCAAGAGCTACGGCGCCATCATTCGCTTTCCTGTGGTGGGCTCGAAGGACGTGATCGAGGTGTACACCACAAGGCAGGACACGCTCTTTGGCGCCACGTTTCTCTGTTTTGCTCCGGAGCATCCCATGCTGAAGAGCCTGGTCGGGGGGCGACCTCAAGAGCAGGAGGTCCTTTCCTTTATTGAAAAGACACTGAAGGTGGACAGCTATATCCGGACCGCGGATTTGACCGTGAAGGAAGGGGTGTTCACAGGCCGCACCTGCATCAATCCCGTGACCCGGGAGGAGATTCCCATTTATGTGGCCAACTTTGTTCTCTTCGATTACGGAACCGGAGCGATCATGGCGGTCCCTACCCACGACCAGAGAGACTTTGAGTTCGCCAAGAAATACAACCTGCGCCTCCGAGTCGTGATCAAACCCTTTGACCGGGAGTTGTCCGAGGAGGCCATGACCGAGGCCTATGTGGAAGAAGGGATTCTCGTCAACTCAGGTCCTTTCAACGGGCAGCGAAATCTGGAGGCCATGGACCGCATCGCCGAATACCTTGAGTCCAATGGGTTGGGACACAAGACGGTGAACTACAGGTTGAGAGACTGGAACATTTCGAGACAGAGATACTGGGGAGCCCCGATTCCCATCATCACCTGTGATCGGTGCGGAACCGTTCCTGTCCCTGAGAAAGACCTTCCCGTGGTTCTGCCTCTGAATCTGGAGTTGAGGCCGAACGGCGGATCGCCCCTTCCTTTTGAGCCCTCCTTCTATGAGACCTCCTGTCCGAAGTGCCATGGAAAGGCCAGGAGAGAGACCGACACCATGGACACCTTTGTGGAGTCTTCATGGTATTTCGATCGGTTTGCCTGTGCCGACTACGACAAAGGCCCCATTGATCCGAAGAGGGTGGAATACTGGCTGCCGGTAGACCAGTACATCGGGGGCATTGAACATGCCATCCTCCATCTCCTTTACTCCCGTTTCTACACCCGAGTTCTGCGGGACTTCGGCGAGGTAACATTCAGCGAACCTTTCACCAATCTGCTGACCCAGGGAATGGTCTGCAAGGAAACACAGGAGTGTCCGAAGCACGGTTATCTCTTCCCCAAGGAAGTGCAGGATAATCGCTGCACTCGCTGCCGGTCGCCGGTGAAGGTCGGGCCCACGCTCAAGATGTCCAAGTCCAAGAAGAACGTGGTGGACCCGGAAGACCTGATCGAACGTTACGGCGCCGACACGGTCCGGATGTTTTGCCTTTTCGCGTCCCCTCCGGAACGGGATTTGGAGTGGAGCGACCAGGGGGTGGACGGTTCCTTCCGGTTCCTCCATCGCGTGTGGCGATTGGTGGAGGAGAACCTTGAAGAACTCAGGAAGGCGACGCTCTATGGCGGGGATGAAACGCTTCCGGAGGATTTGAAAGACCTCCACCGCAAGACCCATCAGACCGTCAAGAAAGTATCCAATGATATCGAAGACCGCTTTCATTTCAACACCGCTGTCAGCGCCGTGATGGAGTTGGTCAACGATGTCCACAAGGTCTTGGCCGGTGCTGAAAAGCACTCAAGCCTCACGTGGTCGGTGGTCAAAGAAGCCGTGGAGGCAACGGTTCTTCTTCTCAGCCCCGTGGTGCCGCATATCACGGAGGAACTCTGGCGAATGCTGGGTCACGAGGAACTGCTGTTGAACGTCCGGTGGCCGGCCTACCGGGCTGAGGCGCTCGAAGTGGCCACGAGGCTCATCGTGCTGCAGGTCAACGGCAAGGTGCGTGACCGGATGGAAGTCCCTGCCTCTTTCACTGAAAAAGAGATCGAAGCGGCGGCTCTCGGAAGCGAGAGAGTCCTGAGCTTCGTCGGTCGGAAGGCGGTGAAGAAAGTCATTGTAGTCGGGCAGAAACTGGTCAACGTGGTTGTTTAGGAACAGAATAAAGATGAGATGCTGCGGAGCAATTCTTCTGCTGAGCTTTTTGCTGGCGGGCTGCGGGTATCACTTCAGGGCCGACGGCGAACCTGTGGGGATTCAGCTTGAAAGTCTGGCCATACCCCTATTCTCAAGCACGTCTTCCGAGATAGGCTTTGAAGCGAATTTCACCAAGGTGATCCGTCAGGAGTTCATCAGCAATGGAAGAGTCCCTCTCGTGCCGGAGGAGAAGGCGCAAGTGGTGCTCATCGGCAAGATCCAGGAGATCAGGGCTGATCCACTGACCTACATGTCCAAGGACGTGACGGTCGGGGGGAATACGTCGACCTATGAAGTCACCAGGTCACGGAAGCTCAGGGTGAGACTGGATGTCCAGCTGTTGGACAGGCGCCAGGGCAAAATCATTTGGCGCGAAGCAGCCATGGAAGAGCAAGCCAGCTACGCTGTCAGCGGCGATCCCCTGGAAACGCGTTACACCGAACAGAAGGCTCTGGAGCAAATTGCCAGCCGCCTGGCAAAAAGAATCTATCTCAGAACCATGGAACGATTTTGATGCCTGAGCATCTGCAGCCAGACGATGTTCTCAAAGCGGCCAGGAAAGAGCAGGTCGCTCCCTTTTATCTTTTTTATGGTCCTGGTGAGTTCCGCATGGAAAGGGTGCTGGTCACCCTGCGGACCCTGCTCGTGCCTGAGGCGGTGAGAGATCTCAACCTCGAAGTCCTCTATGGAGACGAAAAGATCGGGGAAAAACACATCGAACCGGAAGGAATCATCAACAGGGCCAGTTCCGTGCCTTTCCTTGCCCCTCGCCGGCTCATTATCCTGCGAAGGACGGAATCCTTCACCGCCGATCAACTGGAGAAGTTCCTTCCCTACCTTGAAAAACCCTCGCCGTCTACCTGTCTGATTTTCATTTCATCCAGGACAAACTTCAACGCGAAGTTCTACAAGAAATTCAGATCCCAGGGCGTCGCCGTCCCCTTTGATGAATTGAAAGAGGAACAGATTGTGCCGTGGATCAAGAAGACTGCATCTGAGGATCTCGGGATGACCGTTGACGGGGAAGCTTGTGCCTCTCTCTATGCGGTTGTGGGAAACAGGCCGAGAGAGCTCTACTCCGAGCTTGAGAAACTTCAACTGAGATACGGCAAGGCCGTGAGCCTTGATCAGGTGAAGGAGGCTGTGATGCACAGCCGGGTCTACACGGTTTTTGAACTCATGGACGCGGTGTCCATGAGGGACTGTCGCTCATCCCTGCGAATATTGAAGAGATACCTGGAAGAAGAGGACCTGAGGGGTGCGCCGCTGGGACTCATCAGCATGCTGAACCGGCAGATCAGGCTCCTCTGGCAGACCAAGGCGGTTCTGAAGAGAAGAGGGAGCGTCGGTGAGGTGCAGAAGAAACTTGGACTGTGGTCAAAACCGGCGGAAAAGCTGGTTGAGCAGGCGCCTCACTGGAGCGAGGAGGACTTGGGCAAGGCCCTTGACCTTCTTTATCGGTCCGACGATCGCCTCAAGTCAGGATCCAGTCCCAGGCCGATCCTGGAAAGTCTTATCCTTTCGCTTTGCAGTTAAGCGGGCTTTGCCGATACGGCCCGGTTTACCGCACGGGCAAGGCGGGAAATTTTCCGTGAGGCTTTCTTTCTGTGAAGGACTCCTTTTGAGACACTGCGGTGGAGTGTGGAAACCGCCTTCTTGAGCTTTTCCTGGGCCTGGGCGGTGTCGTTGCTCTCCAAAAGCGCTCTGACTTCTTTGACAACGGACTTCGCCCTGGTCTTATGAGCGAGGTTTCTAAGCTTTCGGGTCTTGCTCTGTCTTGCCCTTTTGAGGGCGGATGGATGGTTTGCCAAATCCTGATCTCCTTTTGGGAAGGTTAATTGCAATCGGTAAAACATTTTTGATAGCCAAAAGATAGCGTTTTGTCAAGAAATTTTGTTCAAGTGAACTCTGATCGAACAGAAAAAGAGAACGTCAGCCGGGCTGCAGGGACAGTGGGTTTCTACACGCTTCTCAGCCGTATCCTGGGACTGGTTCGCGATATGGTCGTGGCCTATTTCTTTGGCTCAACCATGGCGGCGGATGCTTTTTTCGTGGCCTTCCGTATCCCCAACCTCTTGAGACGCTTTTTTGCGGAAGGGTCTCTCACCATAGCCTTTATTCCGGTTTTCACAGAGACATTGACCCGGAAGTCGAAGCAGGACGCCTTTGAACTGGCAAGGGCGGTCCTCACCCTTCTTTCCCTCCTGCTGGTCGTGGTGACGATCCTCGGCGTTGTGCTGTCCCCTTGGATTGTGAGAATCCAGGCCTACGGCTTCGGCGCATCCGGCGCGAAATACGAGCTGACCGTGCTGCTGACCCGCATCACCTTCCCTTATATTTTCCTCGTCAGCCTGGTGGCCTTCTTCATGGGTGTTCTGAATTCTCTCAGGCACTTTGCCGCTCCGGCTGCAGCGCCCATCCTCCTCAACGTCGGAATTATCGCCGGAGCGATGTGGATTTCACCCCGGCTCTCCGAGCCCATCGTGGGAGTGGCCATCGGCGTCATCATCGGCGGCATCCTCCAGGTTCTGCTTCAGATTCCCTGGATACTGAAAAAAGGGTTTTCCCTCCGGCCTCTCTGGATGCCGGGACATCCGGCCGTGAAAAAGATCGGTCTTCTCATGCTTCCGGCGGTCTTCGGCTCAGCGGTCTATCAGGTGAACCAGTTCATTGGCACGCTCCTCGCCTCTTTTCTTCCGCAGGGAAGCATCTCGTGGCTCTACTATGCAGACCGAATCGTGGAGTTTCCTCTTGGGGTGTTCGCCATTGCCATCAGCACGGCAGCCCTTCCCTCCCTTGCAAAACAAGTGGCAGGCAAGGATCTCTCGGATTTCAGAGAGACCCTGGGCCATGCCCTCCGACTCGTTTTTTTCATCACGACTCCTGCCACCGTGGGGATGATCATTCTCCGGGTGCCCATCATCGAGGTCTTCTTTCAGAGAGGGGCTTTTGATCAAGTGACGACCCTGATGACCGCTGAAGCTCTTTTGTTTTATTCTCTCGGTCTTTGGGCTTTCAGCGCGAGCCGGGTGATGCTGTCGGCCTTTTATGCTTTTCAGGACACCAAAACACCGGTCCAGGTGGCGACGATCACCATGATCGTGAACGGCCTTCTCAGCCTCCTGCTCATGGGGCCTTTGAGGCACGGCGGATTGGCTCTGTCCCTTTCCCTGTCTTCCACTGTGCAGCTTCTCCTCCTGATCTTTATTCTCAGAGGAAGAGGCGAACTCCTCGATCTGAAACCGATCTTCTCCTCCGCGGCCAGGAGCATCGCGGCGTCGGCGGTTATGGGGCTTGTCCTGTATGCCCTCAATGGAAGATGGTTAAGCTCGGGGGAGGCGGGCAACTTGTGGTCTCCTGCCTTGACCCTCACGGGTGTTATTTTTGCGGGAGTGGCCGTCTATTTCCTGATGGCAAGGATCTTCCGGTGCCGGGAGATCTCCTCGGTTCTGGATATTTTCAAACCCATTGTCAGAAAAGTGGGTGTGTAGGAGAAATCTCATGGCGAGCAATCTCTTGATTTGCTGTAACTGCTCAGGTGTTTAGGCTGAAGGCTGAAGACTGAAGGGCAATAATGATCATCCATGACACAATCACCTGTAAACGTTTCCAAACGATTTTGGCTTTGTTTGATCGCGCATGTCTTTTCCTTCAGTCTATCTACCTTCAGTCTATCTACCTGATTAGTTACGATTTGCTGCGAACAAGAAGGAGAGCCTTCGCTTGATTTTCAATAAGACGGGAGAGGTGAGGGATGGGTTTTTCGTTGTCGGCTGGTCTCACAATCCCATTTATCTTCTGAAAGGCAAAAGGCCGGTCCTTTTTGACGGAGGCCTTGCGCTGCTCGGCGGTGTTTACCGGGAAGCGATCACGTCCATACTGAATGGCGATTCTCCCCGCATGGTCTTCATCACCCACGTCCATTTTGATCACTGCGGAGCGGTTCCTTACCTGAAAAAAGCCTTCCCCGGTCTTGAAGCAGGCGCATCCAGAAAAGCCGGTGATATCCTGAAGAGGCCGAACGCAATCAACCTCATCCAAAAGCTGAGCGAAGGTGCAGCGAATGTTCTTTTTGAGTTTGATGAGGCAGAGCTCGTCAGAGACCCCTTTGAACCTTTTGAGGTCGATAGGGTGCTTCAGGACGGTGATGTTGTTGAGCTGGGGGATGGCTTGACGGTAAGTGTTCTGGCCACTCCGGGGCACACATGGGATTTCCTGAGTTACTATGTGCCGGAGAAGAAGATCCTGGTTGCATCGGAATCGGCAGGCTGTGCTTTGAGCTCAGGCTACATTTCTACGGACAGTCTTGCCGATTTCGACGTGTATCTTAATTCCCTAAAACGCCTGGCTTCCCTGGACGCAGAGATCCTCTGCCAAGGTCATCGTTATGTGTACGTGGACGAAGACGTAGAAGCTTTTTTGCAGCGGTCCATTCAAACCGCCCTTGATTTCAAGGCGATGGTGGAGGATTACTGGATCAGAGAAAAAGGAGATCTAAGACGTGTTTTCGAAAGAATCAGAGAGACCGAGTACGATCCGCTTCCCTCGCCTAAGCAGACTGAACCTGCCTACATGATCAATTTGGAAGCCCGGATTAAGAGCGTCCTCAACCATTTGGGCCTTGAAAAAGGCTCCTCCCTCTGATACGGTTTCTGGAAGTTAGAATCTTGGCCTGTAACTTCTCTGCACCTTGTCGAATTAAGAATGATGAATGTCGAAGGAAACCAAACGGGTAGTCAAACTTCGTGATTCGATATTCAATCCACTGAATTTTGTTTTCTTCAGAGTGATTTTTTGATGAATTGGAGGTTGTGATGGAGCAAAGAGATTTCAAGGTCGGATTTACTTTTGATGACCTCCTTCTGATTCCGGGCCATTCCGCCATCCTGCCTGCGGAGGTGGAGGTCAGAAGCAGGCTGTCAAGGAGCATTCAGCTCAATGTTCCTATTGTCAGTGCTGCGATGGACACGGTCACGGAATCCGCCACAGCGATCACCATGGCACGGCAGGGGGGCATCGGGTTTGTCCACAAGAACATGAGCATTGAACGCCAGGCGCTCGAGGTGGAGAAGGTCAAAAAATCAGAGAGCGGGATGATCGTGGATCCCATTTCCATCGAGCCGGATCGGAAGCTCTACGAGGTCATGGAGATCATGGGCAAGTACAGGATCTCCGGCGTCCCGGTCGTCAAGAACGGGAAACTGGTAGGCATCATCACCAACAGGGATCTGAGGTTTGAAACCAACCTGGATCAGAAGGTGGAAGCCGTGATGACCAAGGACAACCTGGCTACCGCAAGGCCGGGAATCACCCTCGATGAGTCAAAGGCCATTCTGCACGAGCGGAGAATAGAGAAGCTGCTGGTGGTGGACGACAAGGGAAAGCTCCTGGGGTTGATCACGATCAAGGACATTGAGAAGATCAAGAAATACCCCTATGCCTGCAAGGATGAACTCGGCCGGTTGAGAGTCGGGGCAGCCGTCAGCGTGGGCGCGGACATGGAAGAGCGGGTGGAGAGGTTGATCAGTGCCAATGTGGATGTGGTCGTCGTGGATACGGCTCACGGTCACTCCCAAGGAGTGATCCAGACCGTCGCGACTCTGAAAAAGAAGTTCCCGCGCCTGGAGGTGGTTGCAGGAAATGTAGCCACCGCCGAGGGAACGAGGAGTCTGGCCGAAGCCGGTGCCGACGGCGTGAAGGTGGGAGTCGGGCCCGGGTCCATCTGCACCACCCGTGTGGTGGCCGGCATCGGCGTCCCTCAGATGACGGCGATTATGGACTGCGCCGAAGAGGCGAGAAAATGGGGCATCCCCATTGTCGCCGACGGAGGAATCAAGTACTCCGGTGATGTGACCAAAGCCCTTGCCGGGGGAGCGGACTCGGTGATGATCGGCAGCCTCTTTGCAGGAACCGAGGAGAGCCCGGGAGAGACGATTCTCTTTCAAGGCCGCTCCTACAAGGTTTACCGGGGCATGGGCTCGATCGAGGCCATGAAAGAGGGCAGCAAGGATCGCTACTTTCAGGCTGAAGTGGAATCTGAGACGAAGCTTGTGCCCGAGGGCATTGTCGGCCGGGTTCCGTACCGGGGTCCCCTTGCAGAGACGGTCTATCAGCTGGTGGGCGGGCTCAGAGCGGGCATGGGATATCTCGGCAGCAGGAGCATCCAGGAGCTTCAAACCAAACCGAGATTCATGCAAATCACGGCGGCAGGACTCCGGGAAAGCCATGTCCATGACGTGATCATCATCAAGGAGGCTCCGAACTACAGGGTGGAATAGACCGAAGCATTGACCATTGAGCATTGACCATTGAGCATTCCCCCTCACCCTTCCCCTCTCCCCCAAACTGGGGGAGAGGGCGGGGTGAGGGGGCTCACAGGTAATCTGCCCAGCCGGATTTCATGGTGACCCCAACGATGAGCAAGGACATCTACTCTCAAAAAATTCTGATTCTCGATTTTGGATCCCAGTACACCCAGCTCATTGCCAGAAGGGTGCGTGAAGCCCAGGTTTACTGCGAGATCCATCCTTTCAACCTGAGCCTGTCGAAGATCAAAACGTTCCGTCCGAGGGGAATCATTCTGTCCGGAGGGCCGTCCAGCATATACGACAAAGCCGCGCCCATTGCGGATTTTCGAATTCTGGACCTGCAGGTTCCGGTGCTCGGAATCTGCTACGGCATGCAGTACCTGACTCACGTGCTGGGCGGCGTGGTCGCAAAAGCAGAGGACCGGGAATACGGGAGCGCCGGGATCAAGGTCAGGGATTTCCGCAGCCTCTTCCACAGTCTTAACAGAGGGAAGGAGGAGGCGGTCTGGATGAGCCATGGCGACCGCATCGAACAGATGCCCGAGGGCTTCAAGGTGCTGGCCAGCAGCAGGAACAGCCCTATCGCCGCCATGGCAGACCCTTCCCGAAAGTTCTTCGGGGTCCAGTTTCATCCGGAGGTTGCTCACACCCCGAGGGGAATGCGCATTCTCAAGAACTTCCTGCTCAGGATCTGCGGATGCGAGCCCCTGTGGACGATGAGTTCTTTTGTCGAAAGGACCGTTCAGGACCTGCAAAAAAGAATCGGGAAGGAACGGGTCATCTGCGGGGTCTCAGGGGGAGTCGATTCCACCATCACTGCGGTACTTCTTCACAAGGCCATCGGGGATCAGCTTTCCCCGATTTTTGTGGACAACGGCCTGTTGAGGAGAGGTGAAAAAGAAGAGGTGATCGAGCTTTTTCGCGATCTCTATCACATCCGTATCCATGTGGTCGATGCGTCCGAGCATTTTCTCAACAAGCTTAAAGGGGTCACTGACCCGGAGCAGAAGCGAAAGATTATCGGCCGGGAGTTCATCACGGTGTTCGAGAAAAACGCCAGAGACCTGGGAAAGGCAAAGTTCCTGGCGCAAGGCACGCTCTACCCGGATGTCATCGAGAGTGTTTCTTTTAAGGGGCCCTCGGCAACCATTAAGAGCCACCACAATGTGGGCGGGCTGCCGGACGTCATGAATCTGGAGTTGATCGAGCCGCTCCGGGAACTTTTCAAAGACGAGGGTCGGCAGGTCGGATTTGAGCTCGGACTCTCGAGGGAAATCGTCATGCGCCAGCCCTTTCCGGGACCGGGACTTGCCGTTCGTATCCTGGGGGATATCACCGAGGAGCGGCTGGAGGTGCTGCGGTCCGCGGACGGGATTCTTCTCGAAGAGATCCGGAAAGCAGATCTCTATGAAAAGGTCTGGCAGTCCTTTGCCGTGCTTCTCCCTGTAAGAACGGTGGGGGTGATGGGGGATGAGCGGACCTATGAGAAGGTGATTGCCGTCAGGATCGTGGACAGCCTGGATGCCATGACGGCGGACTGGACCCGAGTCCCTTACGAGATCCTGGCCAGAATCTCCAACCGCATCATCAATGAGGTGCGCGGCGTCAACCGCGTGGTTTACGACATCTCCTCAAAACCGCCGAGCACCATCGAATGGGAATAAGCGGTCGCATATCGGACTGGGTCGGGGCCTTTCCGTTCATGGTTCGATACCCCTTCGACCTACTCAGGGCGGTGAGCGAAGTCGAACCGCTCACCACGAACGGAGAATCAAACACTTCCGCTCTTCGTGATCCGTTCGCCCTGTCACCGACGCGCCAAAGCCGCTAAGGCGACGGAGCGAGGTATCGAAGGGTGAACGGGACTTTTTACGAATGCATAAGCCTCGGAACGCAAGAAAAAGTCCCAGCCCTTTCGGGGTCTAGCGGTCCCGCGCAAACACTTTTGAACGTTTTGACAGGTTAGCTTGACAGGACAGGTAAAAGACTTTATGAACGATAGGCATATCCAAGAAGGAGGATTCCAATGAAAGCGAAAAGATCAAAGGTCATCAGCGCGGTTGTGTTAGGGCTTCTTTTTGTTCTGCTCCCTGTTTTTTCTTTTGCACAGGACTACCCGACGAAAACGGTGAACGTGATCGTCACCTTTGCGCCGGGGGGAACTCTGGACACGGCCACGCGCATCCTTGCAACCAAAGCTGAGAAATTCCTTGGGCAGCCCGCCATTGTTTCGAATGTCGGGGGAGGGGGAGGTTCCGTGGCCCTGGCGCAGGTCGCCACGAAGAAACCCGACGGCTATGAGATCACGAGTTGCACCAGCACCGGCCTTATACGGATTCCCCAGTTGAGGGGGGTCCCGTACAGCTCGGACGACTTCATTCCGGTGATGCATTTTGCAGCCGTGGAGTCCGGCGTGGTCGTGAAATCGGATTCTCCTTACAAGACCTTCAAAGATCTGGTGGAATATGCTCGAAAGAATCCCGGGAAAGTCACCTATGCAACATCCGGGGCCGGCTCTCCCATGCATATGGCCATGGAATTTGTTGCTATGAAGGAAGGCATTCAATGGACTCACGTTCCGCAAACCGGAGGCGCTCCCGGCCTCACAGCGGTGCTCGGAGGCCATGTGACGGCCATGTCCGATAGCACGGAATGGCTTCCTCATGTCAAAGAAGGGTCGCTCCGACTGGTTGCCACCCATGGTGAGAAGAGGATGAAAAGTTTCCCGGATGTGCCCACCTTTCGGGATCTGGGATATGATTTCATCAACGAAACCGTGTTCATGATCGCCGCTCCCAAGGGGACACCTGCTGCGGTCATCAAAAAGCTGGATGAGTCCTTCCGCCAGGCCATGGATGATCCACAATTCGTGCAGACCATTGCCAATATTGAGTTCGCCGTTTCTTATCGAAACTCGGCCGACACAAAGAAGTATCTGGATGATGCGTCCATGCGTTTCGCAGAGTTGATCAAGAAGCTTGGCATTCAGAAAGAAGTGGCGAAGTAAATCCTCCTCCTTTCCTTTCAATGGGAGGACAAGGCGGGACACGGTTTTATCAACGACTCCGGGCGAAGGGCCGGAGTCCAGATGTTGAAAAGAAATCATGAAAGCGCTTGATCAGACAAGCAGCCTCTTCTGGCTGCTTGTCTCCATTTTAGTCTTTGCGGAGTCCATTCGCATAGGGATTGGAACGTTCCATAATCCCGGCATGGGGTTCATGACTTTCGGCGCCTCTGCGATTCTTGGAATCCTTTCCCTCATCCTATGCGTTGAAGCCTCTCTTCGAAAAGAGGACGTGCGGCACAAGCCCCTCTTCGCCGGCACCATGTGGCGGAGGATTCTTTTTGTCCTGCTTGTTCTCACGGTCTATGCCAGGGTCATGCCGGTCCTGGGCTACCTCATCAGCACCTTTCTCCTCATGACCCTTCTCTTTTGGGTTCTTGAAAGAAAGAAAATCTGGTTTGTTTTGCTTTGCGCCCTTCTGGCGACGCTCTTCAGCCATTTGGTTTTCTCTAAATGGCTGAACTGCCAATTCCCGCAAGGGTTGTTCGGGTTCTGAGGAAGAGACGTGGATTTTTTTGACAGCATCCTTTATGGTCTTCAAGTCACGTTCCAGCCGATCAATTTTCTCTTTTGTGGCGTAGGCGTGCTGGTTGGAACTCTCGTAGGGGTTCTTCCCGGCATCGGCCCTGCCGGCGCCATGGCCCTTCTGCTTCCGGCGACATTCAAGTTTTCGCCTACGTCCACCATCATTTTGCTCGCAGGCATTTACTACGGCGTTCAGTACGGAGGCTCGACGACCTCTATCCTGGTCAACATTCCAGGTGAGGCTTCTTCGGTCATGACCTGCATCGATGGGCACCAGATGGCCCGCCAGGGGCGTGCTGGGCCTGCTCTGGGGATTGCCGCATGGGGATCTTTCATTGCAGGAACGATAGCCAATATCGGGCTTATGCTTGTGGCCATTCCTCTCGCCCATGCTGCATTAAGACTCGGTCCTCCAGAGTATTTTGCCCTGATGTGCACGGGCTTGATCATTGTCACGTATCTCGCGCAGGGGTCTGTTTTGAAGGCCATTATGATGGGCCTGGTCGGTGTTATCCTAGGAAGCATTGGGCTGGATCTCATTAGTGGTTTTCCCCGCTTCACCTTTGGGATTAATGAATTGACCGACGGGGTCGGGATTGTCCCGCTGGTCATGGGGCTTTTTGGAATATCTGAAATTCTGGAGAATCTTGAAGGGAGTCTTAAGAGGGAAGTCTTCAAGACGCGCATCAAGAATCTGTGGCCCTCCTTCAAGGACTGGATGGAGTCAAAGTGGGCCATTGTGAGAGGATCCCTCATCGGGTTCGTCCTTGGGATTCTCCCCGGAGGTGGCGCGGTTATAGCTACCTTCGTCTCCTATGCGGTTGAAAAGAAGGTTTCCAAGCATCCGGAGAAGTTTGGCAAGGGTGCCATCGAAGGAGTAGCAGGCCCTGAGTCCGCGAACAATGCCGCTGCTGGGAGCTCGCTCATTCCTCTTCTCTCGCTCGGAATCCCTCCCAACCCCATCATGGCCATCTTCTTCTCCGCGCTGATCATTCACGGAATCCAGCCTGGTCCTCTCCTGATCAGGCAGCATCCCGATCTTTTCTGGGGCTTGGTCGCCAGCCTGTATCTAGGCAATGCTTTTCTCCTGATATTGAATCTGCCCTTGATCGGCTTGTGGGTGAAGGTGCTCGAGATTCCTTACAAGATCCTCTTCCCCTTGATTCTCCTCTTCTGCCTCATCGGCGTGTACAGCATGAACAATTTGAGCTTTGATCTTTACGTCATGCTCTTCTTCGGGGTGGTGGGCTGGATTATGAGAAAATTCGGTTATGAGGGCGCGCCCCTTATCCTGGCCTATGTCCTGGGGCCCATGCTGGAGAATGCCCTTCGGCAGTCGCTCTTGATCTCTCAGGGCAGTTTTCTGATTTTTGTCACTCGGCCCATCTCAGCCGCTGCTCTGGGTTTTGCCTTCCTTCTTCTTTTGACAACACTCCTGCCTAATTTCAAAAAGCGACGCCAGCAGTATGACCAATTCAAGGCATGAGGGAAGGGATCGACGAAAAATCATCAAACTCATGGCACCTCTGTGGGAGACTCGAATGGACGACGAAAGAGAAGTATTGACCCAATCCATCTCAGACCGGGAGCTGAAAAGACGGTGGAAAGAAGTCCGGAAAGGGATGGAGCAAGAAAAGATCGATTTCCTGGTCATGCAGAATGACAATGAATGGCTGGGAGGGTATGTGAAGTGGTTTACGGATGTTCCAGCCAGGAATGCCCAGCCTCACACGGTCATATTCCCTGTGGACGGGGACATGACGACCATCACGCACGGCGGCAAACCTCCCGGAGACGTGGGTCCGCCGGCTTGGACGCTCCGGGGAGTAAAGAGAAGGCTCACAGTGCCTTTCTTCCGAAGTGCGGCCTTCACCAACACCTATGATGCAGAACTTGCGGTGGAAGTGCTGAAGGCCAAGAAAAAAGCAAAAATCGGCATCCTGGGAAAGGGGACCATGTCTGCAGCCTTCTATGAGTACCTTCTCAAGAATCTTACTGGATGGAGCGTTGTTGAAGCAGCGGATCTTGTGGATCCCATCAAAGCGGTCAAGAGCGACGAGGAAATAGACCTCATCAGGAAGACAGCCTCCTTGCAGGATCAAGCCGTTGAATATGCCAAAAAAGCGATACGGCCCGGCAGAAGAGACTTTGAGATCATCGCTGACATCATCCATCACGTAACCGACTTGGGCAGCGAAGAACAGCTCGTCCTCGGCGGATCCGGTCCTCTGGGGCAGCCGGTTGCCATAAGGAAGCGGCATTTTCAGAATCGAATGGTGAGAGAAGGAGACCAGTTCTCTCTCTTGATTGAAGTCAACGGCCCTGGAGGCATGTACACGGAGATCGGCAGAATCTTTTTTGTTGGAAGCAAGGTGCCTCCCGAGTTGAGCGATGCGGCTGAGCTCGCCAGGGAGATCCAGGAGGCAACGCTCAAAATGATCCGGCCTGGGGCGGATCCGGCGGACATCTGGCACGCCAACAATGAACTGCTCAAGCGGGAGGGCTTTCTCCCTGAAACCAGGGCTTATGCGCACGGTCAGGGATATGATCTGGTGGAGAGGCCTTTGATCCGGGATGATGAGCCCATGAAGCTTCAGGCGGGAATGAATATCACGGTCCATCCCACCGTGGGCTCAGAGAGGGTTTGGGTCTGGGTCTGCGACAATTATCTGGTCACAAAGACGGGGGTCAGCGAATGCCTCCACAAGACTCCAAAAGAGATTATTAGAATTTAGGGAGTCATGAAAACAAATCTGCTCATTCTTGATCCGCACGGGGAGGAATACCAGAAAGCACTGGAACCGGAATTCTCTGAGCTCTCTATTCGGGCGTGCAAAACCGAACACGAGGTCGGGGATTTCATCGAGAAGGCAAGGATTCTCCTCACATTCAACATTTCAGACGAATTAATCCAGAAGGCCGTGAACCTGGGGTGGATCCAAGCGCTGGGAACAGGCGTGGATTCGATCGTCGGTCTTCCATCGCTCCCAAAGGGTATCCTGGTCACTTCCACTCGCGGCATCCATGGTCCTCAGATGTCTGAACTGGCAATCCTGCTCATGCTCGCCTGGACTCGCCGTTTTTCTGCCATGGTCCGCAATCAGGACAAGGCCGTGTGGGATCGGTGGCCGGCTGAGCTTCTGTTACAGAAAAAAGCAGGAATCCTCGGCCTGGGAGTGGTGGGAGAAGAGATTGCCCGGAAGTGCAAGGCCTTTGGGATGACGGTCTACGGGATCAATCGCTCAAGGAAAGAAGTGGGTGCGGTAGATCGGTTTTTCGGATTGGATGGGCTTCTCACCGTGGCCCGGGAAGTCGACTTCTTCATCATTGTGGTCCCCCTCACGTCTGAAACCCGTGGGATGGTCGGAGCGGAAGTCATCTCTGCCATGAAGCCTACGGCGTTCCTCCTGAATCTCGCCAGAGGAGAAGTGGTCGATGAAAAAGCTTTGATCCAGGCTCTCAAATTAGGAACCATTGCCGGTGCGGCCCTTGACGTCTTCTACGAAGAGCCTCTCCCCCAGGGCCACCCTTTCTGGAAAATGAAGAATGTCATCGTGACTCCTCACATCGGGGGAACCAGCACCTTCTATGTCCGCCAGGTCCTCCCGATCTTCCAAGAGAATCTACGCCGTTACCTGAGAGGCGAGAGGCACACGCTCATCAATCGGGTGGAACATTAGTGGTCCCTTCACGTGGAACACCTTCCCAATCTGCCTGGAAGTCGAAAATCCGAAATCCAAAGCACGAAATCCGAAATGGTTCGACCAGCCCTTCGAGAACCTCAGGGTCCTGAGCAACGTCGAAGGACTCACCACCCTGAGCCACGTCGAAGGGCAATATCCAATGATCCAAATTCAAATGACCAAAGCCGTGGGTTGCTGGGTTTCTGTTTTGAACCTTGGAGCATTGGAATTTTGAATTTGTTTCGAGTTTCGGATTTCGAGATTCGAATTTGATCGCAGGCGTAGGCCTGAGTGGCAATCCACATAGATGGCCCCCAGGATCTGCGAACGGTAAATCAAGGGGACGCACATGACCGAGAGTATCTTGAGAACCTTCAGAGTGTCAACAGGCAATCCCATCAGCCTTCCTTGTCTTCCGCCTGGATCAGGAAGTTGAAGTAGTCCTGAACAAATCTTCCCGAGACGACGTGAGTCACGGGGAAGAGGAGGGCGCCTTCAAGAAAAGCGCCGTTCATTTCGAAAAAGAGCCTTCTCGAAATCTCAAGGATCTTCCGGTCGGCGTGGTCAAGAGGAGAGGTCTCCGCGACTCCATAACCCCGGCAAAGGACAGGCCGGTGGGGGTAAAGGATGCACTTCTTTTCGACACTCAGCGGGCATCGATAACCGGGTATTGCCATGGAGGCCTTTTCAGCGAACCCATACTTTTCATTGTCAGAATTATGATGGACCACTCTATCCGCCGCAACGGCCCTGTCGATGGCTGCCAGCCTGGCTTCGCTTGTAAACGTTTTGTTCAGATGGTGGTTTAGGAAAGTCGCTTCCACGAGTTCGAGGTGGAAGAAACGGGTGCAGCAGGAATCCGTATCCTGACCGCAGCGCGGGAGATCTCGATGACTGGAGTCAAGAGAGGCTTCCACGTCATGAACAAGGCTTTCGTATTCAGCAAAATGGGGTCCCAGGTCAACCAGGTGGCTTCCTTCGATGGAGGGTTCCCGTATACTGAGGGTGCCCTCTTTTTTCCCGAATTTTCGCAGGAACCACCACTGGTAAAAGCTGGTAAACTCAGCGCGCGTCTTCTTGAGCTTTTGCTTGGCCAGTTTGAGACTGAAACCGCGTCTCATAAGGTAGGAAGTGACAAAGGTGCCGGTCCTGCCGATCCCGTGGGTACAGTGGACCAGAACCTTCTTGCCCAAGTAAAGGGATTCGTCCAGCCAATCAAGAGCCTTTTCGAGTTCGCGAAGAGCCGGGGCCTGGTCGTCTTCGACAGGGAGATAATAGACTTCAAACCCGTAGCTCTTCTCGATTTGATGAAGGTCGGCATACTCACCGCAAAGATTGACAATGCCGTCAACGCCCTGTTCTCGAATGGACTGGAGTTCGTCGTAGGACATGGGCGCATGCCCGACAGCCAGTTGCTCTGTAACCCAATTCAGGGGATAAGGAGACATCGCTTTCCTTTCTGCTCAGGAACGGGAAGGGGCCCTTTCCAGGAACTCCCTCACGAAGGTATCGACGGTTTCCATGTTCTTGAGTTTCATATCCATCAGCCGTGTAAAACCGAGCAAGAACCCGAGCACCTCCAGTTTCCCTTCCAGTTCTGCAGGGGACCCTTTGTGGAATGTTGCGTCAATCGTATCCCCCTGAAGGTGTGTATCAAAACCCTGCGCTTCCAGAACTCGGCCGAGGAAGGTCGTTCTCAGAAGCCTTCCTTCCAGGTCAGCCCCTCCTCCCCCGAAGCGAAAAGAAATGTAATTTTCACGAGGAGTGGGGCGGCAGAGGGTGTCGATGACCACAAAGTGATAACCGAATCGGACATTGATGTTCAAGTAATCGGCGGAGAGCAGGGCAAAGCTTGCCAGAGCCTGGGAGTCGAGACGGATAATCCCAGAGCTGAGCCGATCGAATTCCTCCCAGTCAAAGTGGCGAATCTCGGAGGACCAGGCGATATCCGGGTGACTGAGCCCTTTCCAGAGAGCACGAAGAGGAATGTTCGTGACAGACTCCAGCAGAATTCCCTTGCTTTCTCCAGGATCCCGAACCCCGCCTCCAAGGTCCAGCACGTAGAGGGTAATGGGAACTTCACTCACGAGCTTCCTGGCGCCCCTGACCCGGCCTTTGCCTTTTCCGCCCAGAGAAAACATCTCCCGGACCGCCTTTTCATGGATAAAGCGCAGCAGGTCGTGCAAGGTTTCACACTTTTCCGGAACAAAGTCAGGAGAGGCTGGATCTGTGAGATGGAGAGGGGAAATAGGATCGAGCATTTTGCGCAGCCGCCTCCTAAAAGGGTTCTCAGGAAGGTGGGTCTTTAGATCACAGGGCAGATTCAGGAGAGGCTCAACCACGCCGCGGAATACGGTTCCGTGATCTGCATCCACCGTGACCGTTTCACCTGCTTTAAGTACCTGTGTGGCCACGGCTGTGTTGACCAGGGCCGGCACTCCCCACTCTCGTGCAACCGAGGCAAAATGGCCTGCCACAGAGCCCACATCCGTGACAACCGCGTTCACTCGATCAATGACCTGCGTCCACCTGGGGGAGGTCGTGCGGCTAACGAGCACGGAGTTTTTCGGCACGTCCTTGAGCTCCGATGGAGAGGAGAGGATGAAGACCATGCCTGTCCCGATGCCTGATGCCGCCCTTTCTCCGCCGGAAAGAAGCACAGGATTGGGAATATGGCTGAGAGGCACTTCACACGTCCGCTGTGCCGGAGCCTCGATCCGCAGGGGGCGAGACTGCAAAACATAAAGGTTCCCGGCTCTGTCAAGACACCATTCCACGTCCTGGGGCCCACCGAAACAGGACTCCAGCCTGAGGCTCCACGATGCGAGCTGAAGGGCCATGCTCTCGCTCAAGGAGTGGTGCTCCTTTTCAATGGGATCGAGAGCGATGGTGTCAACGAGACCCGGACGAGATAGGACCATCTTGGAATCCCCTGAAGCCTTCTCTTTCTTGACCACCCGAAGGGATGCCCCCTCCTTTGCAACTTCGATCAGATCAGGAGCCGCTGCTCCTTTGACCAGCAGTTCTCCCAGCCCCCAGATGGAATAGACCATGATGGAAGAAGGCTGAGAGGACACAGGGCTTCTGGAATAGACAATACCGCTCGCGGCGGCATCGATCATCTCGAGGACGAGCACGGCCATCGGTGTGTCCTGATCCAGGAAGCCGCCTTTTACACGGTAGTGGAGGGCTCCAACGGAATACTTGCTGGCGATGACCTCTTTATAGGCCTCGCCAAGGCGCTCCGGACTAACATTGAGCACGGTTTTGAATTGGCCGGCAAAAGAGAAGAGCCCGTCTTCCCCCACGGCGCTGCTCCGCATGGCACAGGCTCTGATGGGAAGGAGGTCCTCGAAGGCCTGGACAAATGCGTTGCGGATCGCATTGCCCACTTCCGGCGGCAGGGGAGCCTCACGGATGAGATCCGTCATATCCCTCGAAGCCCGTTCCAGAGAGGACGGTGAATCGATGTCCAAATCCGCAAGCACGGAAGCGATCTTCGGGAAGAGATGGTTCGCCTCACAGAAATATTGGTAGGCCCCGGAAGTAATGGCAAAGCCTTTTGGGACAGGGAGTCCTGTCTCTGCCTTTATTCTCGAAAGATTGGCCGCCTTCCCTCCCACAAGCTTTGCTCCATGGGAGGGTAGGCTGTCCAGAGGAAGCACAAAAGGAGATGAAGGATCGACCTTGTCGACGTTCAGACCTTCAGCTCTGATGGTGGAGTCGATGCGGGTGAGGATGGAAGACAGCTGTGGGTAAGCGCCAGGAGTCATTTTATTCAGGGAATCGATCATGTTGAAGATAGCTTGAGCAAGCTCCTCATAGGCCTTGATCACGGCACAGAAGTCGGCAGGTTTTTCCTCATGATAGAGCTTCTCGAGGGCGGCTAGACGTTCGTGGCTTCGGTGGTCATGATCCAGGAGGGCTCTGAAGGACCGGTAGGTCTCACGGAGAATCCTTTCGGGAGAAAAAGTCCGGTAAAAGAGACGGGTTAAATCGTTCAGAGAAAGCATGGTTGTTCACGACAGGAAAGGCTCAAGCCTGGATGGCGAGGACGTGAGCCACTTTCTGTTCCAGTTCTTCTTTTTCAATGGGTTTGACGCAGTACTCCTGGGCGCCCAGCTTCATGGCTTGCCGGGCTGTCTCCAGCGTCGGATATCCGGTGAGCATGATGGCCCTGACCGCCGGGTTGCTCTTCTTGATTTCCTCCAGCACCTCAATGCCGCTCAGCTTCTTCAGCTTGATGTCCAGGATGAGCAGATCCACCGGGTGACTGCGCGCATGGTCAATCGCCGGCTCTTCATCCGTGAAACCCGCCACCTCGTGGCCTTTCCTGCTCAAGATCTTTTGGATCAGAATAACCGCGTCGGTGACATCGTCAAGAACCAGGATCTTGGCCATAATGACTTTCCTCGTTTATGTGGGTTCTTCCTTGTACGCAGGGAAACGGATGATAAATGTCGTGCCGGTTTTGTCCGCCGAATCTTTTCCCCCGTAGGTGGTTTCAAAATCAATTCTCCCTCCATGATCTCTCACGATTCCGAAGGTGACGGAAAGCCCCAGGCCCGTTCCTTTCCCGACCCCTTTGGTGGTGAAGAAAGGATCGAAAATCCTGTCCCTGATCTCAGGAGGGATCCCCTTACCGGTATCGGAAACACGGATCACCACTTCCTTTTCAACGGGATCAAAGGTGGTCCCAATTTGGATGCGACCGTCCGAGCCGATGGCGTCGTGCGCGTTGTTCAAAAGGTTGACAAAGGCCTGCTCCAGTTTCTCCTGATCCCCGAAGACCAAGGGCAATGCTTCCTGTAAGTCCCGGACGATCGTGATCCTCTCAAGACCATAAGTGTGCTCCACAACGCCGGTGACCTGATGGAGGATCTGATTGACGTCGAGCGGTTTCTTGACACTTTCCGTGTGCCGGGAGAAACGGAGAAGATCTGCGACAATCGTCCGGCTGATACGGGCATATTTTTCGATCGTGGAAAGGCTTTCATGAATCTCCGTCCCCGGCTGGACATCCTCCTTTGAGAGCTGTGCATATCCCAGGATGATCCCTAGCGGGGTGTTGATCTCGTGAGCGATGCCCGCAGCAAGCTGGCCGATCGATTCCAGCCTTTGAGACCGAATAATGCGGTCCTGGAAGTTCTTGAGCTCCGTGATGTCTCTAATGGTACCGAGGACCCCTGAAACCTGGCCCTCTGGACTGACGACAGCGGTCTTAACCACGTGAAGCCAGCGATCCCCATCTAGTCCCGCCACCTTTTTCTCGACATTGAGGGTATGCCGCTGTTCAAGGACCTCACGGTTTTCCCGCTGATTCTCCTCTGCCTGCGCACCCGAAAAAATCCCTGTATCCGTCTTTCCCAGGATCTCGATTTCCCTTTTTCCCGCGAATTGACAGAAGGCTTTGTTTACGGCTTGGTACCGCAACTCCTGGTCTTGGAGAGAGACCATGTCCGGAGTCACATCCAGAATGGTCTGGAAAAGTCTTTGCTGCTGCTTCAGATTGTCCTCGGTCTGTCTCAGGGCCTGGAGTCGTTCTTTAAGAGTGAGGGCCATGACGTCAAAGAACTCGGCAAGATCCTGGATTTCGTCACCGGCTTGAGACCTGTAGACCTCGCAGTGGCGGCAGCTCTCGATTTTCTTGTCGTATCGGCCATCCACGCAGGTCGGACATAAGGTCCCAACCAAGTACCAGCAGCGACCCCGTTCATCTCCGTATGCAGGACACTCTCTCTGATTGCAGCTCATCGTCTCCCAGCAACGGCTCTGAAGAGAGGGGGCGGTTCGCACGTCCAGGTTCCCCTTGATGATCTCTTCTGCGGCATGGTGGAGAACCTGAATTTTCCGCGTCACGGTTCGGGCGAGAGCGGTACTCACAAAACCCACAATCAGAATCCCGATCCCGATCGTCAGCACGATAGTCCAGAGAATTTCCCGGACCACTTTCTGAACGCGGACGTGAGACATGCCGATTCTTACCGTGCCCAGTCTGGCTTTCCCGATGAGCACCGGCACGGCGAAATCGTTGATGAGTTCGCTCCCAGTGGAAAGCAGCTGAATGTGGTAAACCTCGCTTTGCTGAACCGCATTGGCTTGAATGAGTTCGATGGGAAAGCCGCCTGAGAAGGTGTGAACAAGCGGCTTGCCGGCACGGTCGAGGATGAACGTGTAGGTCACATCCTTGTCGGTTCGTGAAAGCTCATCTACAAGATTCTTCAATTCCAGGAGATCTTCGGAAAGGAGCGGTTCAACGACACGTGCGCTCAGGTTGACCGAATTGGAGATCCCTCGCATCCTGTTTTCGTTGAGCAGGGCCTGGGACACCCATTTGCTGATGATCAGAGAGAGCCCTATTCCGAAGAGGAGGAGAATAGCAATAATGCTCAGGGATATCTTAGTGCGAAATCCTAGTTTTCTGAAAAATGAGCTTAGATTCGCCATGGGCCGAAAGACCTCAGGGGTTTTCCTCAGACATGATGCAGCCGTTCAACTGTTCAAATCCACTCCCACCTTTTCCAGCAGCTCCCTCACAGAGTCATATTCCCGGTCGCTGGAAGGCAGGATCCCCGTGAAGTGGGCTGCCTTGAAGATTTTTTGATGTTCAGCATTTTCGCCGTTAAGTGCTAGAAGGGCTTTTCGGATTTTGTCGACCACCGCCGGATCAAGATCCTTGCGCGCCGAGTAGAGCCAACCGGGATACCAGCGGGATGTGGCAAGGACACGGATTTCAGAAATATCAATCTTCTCGGAGACCACCTCAAGGGTCCCTTCCCTGACAGACCCAATATCATATTTGCCCGCGTAGACGGCAAGCGCTACTTTTTCCTGTTTGCCTCCGGGACCTGGTGCAAAAGCAATCTCAGCGAAGTCCTCTTTCCGGATCCCATGATCATAGAAGTGACCTAGGGGATACATGTATCCACCCGCAGAGGTGGGATCCACAGCAATCCATCTCTTGCCCTTGCAGTCTTCAAGAGTTTGAATCGCGATGTTGTCTCTCCGGCAGATAATCTGCCCCCGGAATTCGGCTCTACCGTCCTCCTCAACAATACGCGCAAAGGCTTTGGTCCCATAGCGATGGGCCATTTTCACGTAGGCCACAGGGTTGGAAAAGGAAATGTCAAGTTTTCCCTGCCCCACCATTTTCATGTGTTCATCAAAAGTGTCAGGGAAAATCTGTTTGATTGGGAGCCCTGTTTCCTTCTTCAGATATTCGATCAGAGGATTGTGCCGTTCGTAGGACACTCGATGGGAATACTGGGGCAGATAGGCATAGGTGATAATGTAGGAATCCTTCTGCACGGATACTTCTGCTTTCTTGGAAAGGTCGACCTGCACAGGTTGTTCTTCTTGCGAACAAGAGCAAAGAGACAAGAACCACATAAGGCAGCCGGCCAGAAGAAAAGGCAGGGTTCGCTGGGTTTGAGTTTGATAAGAGGTCTTCATCGTTCTCTCTCAAGGTCCAAAGGGCCGCAAAGGCACCCGTGGTGAATGGGCTAATAAATTGAAGGACGTGCCCTGAAATCCCTACTGATTAAACTCGGGCGATGGGGGGAGTCTTTTTCTTAGAAATGAATATAGGTAGAAACCGCCCGTGGTGTCAAGAGAAGGAGGGCCTTTTTGCTTGCTTTTGTTATACCGCAGAACTAGTCTTTTTTGCTGATCCATGGCGGCTGCCGAGGAAACTTCTGCGTCCCAAGTACTTCCCTTCCCTTGGTGGGAGGGGCAAGGGGAGGGGGAACTCCAAGGACTTTGTCAACTTATTTCTGCGACGCGACACTAGAGGATGGAGGATGCCTTAGAATGGCGGACAGAAGCTCAGAGTGGTTTGTTCCGAAGTTTGGTTCTGAGAGGTTCAGGTTACTCATGGGCCTGCTCTTCCTGCCTTACACAGGGATGGTCCTTTCTTTTTCCGTCATTGGGGCCATGCTCGCCGGTTTCGTTTACTGGGACAGAGTGGTCGCGACGGTCGTTATCTATTTCCTGGGATTGGGAATCGGCGCCCACGCACTGGATGCCGTGGGAAGCAAAGGAACAAAACCCTGGGGAAGAGTTTTCTCAGAACGGGGGTTATGGGTTGCGGCGCTCTCTTCCATCGCTGCGGCCTATGTGATCGCCATCTATTACATGATCTTTTTCGTCCCCCTCCTCTGGGTTGTCGCCTTGCTGGAAGGTTTTTTTGTTTTTGCCTACAACCTGGAATGGTTCGGCGGGAAGTTCCACAAGGATTTGTGGTTTGCCTTCTCCTGGGGGTTTCTTCCCGCTTTAGCGGGTTACATCATGCAGACCAATGAGGTCACTCCGGGAGTCCTCGCCATTGCAGTGGCCATGGGCCTCTTCAGCCTTGTAGAGATAAAGGCGTCTCGCCCTTACAAAGAGCTCAAGAGACGCTCCGATATGCTGACCGATGATGAAAAACTTCTGATGCAAAGGCACGAGGCCATTCTGAAGAGCATCAGCCTGGGGGTCATCTTCTTAGGCATTGGAATGCTTATATGGCGAGTCGCCGGTTAGCTATCCATGTCAATTCGTCGCCACGACCAGAGTGGAAGTGTTCATGAACAGACGCTCTTGGCGAATCTCTGAAAAACCGTTTTCCCTCAAAGAGGAGACGACTTCATCAACCCATCGGGTGCTTTCGAGAAGCGCCGGAAGTTCATGAAAGGCGGTTTTCCACTCGGGGAACACCCATGCCCCGATGCTCTGGAGAATCCTGAAATAGAATTTCCAGAGACGCAGGAAAATCCCGCCTGAAGGATAGGTGAAATCATGCATGATCAGGACGCCGCCGGGCCGAAGCATTTTTTTCGCATGAAGAACCAGAGTGCCGATCTCGGCGTATTTTGCCAGGTAGGAGGACGTGATGCAATCGATGCCGGCATTGAGAACAATGTCTTCTGCCCGGCCTAAAAAGAATTCCACATGGTTCAGGTTGAGCTTCATGGCCTTGTTCCTGGCCACGTTCAAATATTCTTCCCGGAGCTCAACGCCGATCACGCGACAGTGCGGAAACCGGCGGGTGAGTTTGATCGTGAGAATCCCTGTTCCGCAAGCCTGATCAAGGATGTGTTTCGGGTTCGAAGGGATTTTTCGAAGGATTCTCTTTTTCCACCAGAAGTCGATACCAAAGGTGCACAGGTGCGCGATCAGGTCATAGCTGGAACCAGTACCTGAGAAAAATTGATGAGCGGTCTCTACGCCAGGATAGTGGCTCATGGTCATAACAAACTGGAGTATTGGAGTAATTGAATTTTTCTGCTTACTGTATACTCCCTACTGCTTACTTTTTTGCCAAGGCTCTCAGCAGGGAAAGCGCTTCTCTAAGTCCCACCTGCATCCCCATTCGCCTGGAGTTCTTCTTGAGCACCCAGGCATCCTTGATTTTAAGGGTTCCTTTGCTCAGCAGTCTATCAATAACCTGCCGCTCCTTTTCCATCCACCTGAACTCCTTGAGGATGGCCTTGGTGTAGGCTTCAGGGTTTTCCCAGTTCTGCAACAGGAGCTGTACGCTTTTCATCCCGGGGACCACCCCGTCTCCGGCAAGGGGAGCCACGCACCCGATGGACTCTCCCACACCCCAGACTCCCTGTGTTGCGCTGTCGACGACAAAAGGCTGAGACCCATGAGGCCCTGTAAGGCGCACATGTCCTGAGCAGGCACAGAGCACTTTCCTTGAGGGGTTTCTTCCGCGGTTCTCGATCCACCCGAGGCTTGCCAGATAAGCTTTTGGATCACCAGCCAGGCTTCCGCAGCCGATGTGGTAACCATATCGGGAGAGAGGGAAAATCCAGGCATACCCGACCCCGCCGAGCTTGATGCGATTCTCGAGAGGCTCGCTCGTCTCGATCCGGCGCTGAATGCAAGGCAAGAGCACGTCTCCTTGAATGGAAGGCAAATAGCTGCGCGAGATGCCCGTGGCATCAATCACCCGGTCGTATGCGGTAACATCGAGCGGATCTTTTTTTATGGTCGCTCCCTGGAGAAGATCTTGGATCAGGGCGGGTTTATCAAAGGTCATCAGGTCTCCCGGGATTCTCACGTCCTCCATCCATACGTGATCGGTCGCCTGGAGGATGTACTTCTCAGGGTGAAGACCAGCGGCGTCGACGAGTTCAAAAAAATTTCGCGAGGTTCCCCATGCGCAGGGATGGATGCCGCAGGCGGTCCGGCAATCGCGATGGTAAACATCCGCTTCAAGCCCCCGGCTCTTCAGAAGCCTGTAAGCATAAGCCCCGGTCATTCCAGCGCCGGCAATCGCGATTTTCAATGGTTCGTTCCTTTTCACCAGCCGTCTCCGCATAACACTCTTCTTCGCTTCTTTAATAACATTCAGAGGCTTGGCAATCAACCTCGCCATTTCCTTCCATTGGTCAGAAAGCTGTTGTTTTCGTCCGTAGATATTATCAAAAATACCATAAAAAAAAGGGTTGAGCAAAAACCGCCCAACCCTTTATGCGTACTCCATAAATCCCTCCTCACCTCACCTTCGACAGGCTCAGGACAGGCTCTTTAACAAAGGGAGGTATTACCCCTCTTTGGAAAAGAGGGGCAAGGGGAGATTTGGTGGACCCTGCCAATTCAATTTTGAGACTGTTAATAACAACAACGGGGGTCGACATAACACCCGCAGGGGTCCGCTACATAACGCGCGGCTGACCCGCGCGTCTTTCAGCGTCGGTGTCGAGCCGCTGGTTGGGATCATAGTCGAGTTGTGGCTCTATTCTTCAGGGACTATAAATTATAGTGAGGGTTCGTCGATAAGGGATAGTGCGCGGTTGAGCACCGAAGGGGCGATACGGAAGTTCACCCGGTCGATGATTTGGGCCATGATGGGACGCACCGCGGCAAGAAAGCCCTTCCGCTTCGCCAAGATGAGCAAACCCAGCGTGCCGATGACTTTGAGACCAAGCTCGACAGCGATTTCCCGGGCCTGTTTGTCGTCTAAAATAATGCCTTGTATACCCCGTTCCAGCGCGAGGGCGATCGCCTCGCTTTCACCGGCATGGAGGTTCAACTTTAAAAAACGAACCGGCAACTCCGCAGCAACCGGTTCAACGCGGATGAAGGAAGGCAATTCCCCCGCGATTTTCGCTGCCGTGCCCATAACTTCGTCGCGCACTGAGACAGGGATGATGACCGTATCGAATAAGAGTTGCATGAGATCAAGACGATCCACGGAGGAAAGGGCAATGAGCGGCGAGGAGTCGCTAACTACTATCACCGGAAGGACTCCATATTGGCGAGGTCACGGTCAAGCTCGGCGTCATCATAATTCAGAAAGACACCCTCCTCTTTCAGCACCTGCAGAAACTCTATCCTGCTTTTGCCGCACAGCTCGCAAGCCTTGCCGATGCCCAGAGCGCCTTTTTCATATAATTTCACGGCCAACAGCTTCATAAGGTCGCTCGGGAGTGTCTTTTCTGGAAGCTTGAGAGAATGCAGCACCGAATCGGGTATGGTAAGCGACAACATGATTATGGCTTCCTTCAGTTTGATTTCTACTCGCCTTCGCCAGGATGCCCCGCGCAGGAGCGCGGGGAGCTTCACGATAAGACAGTTTACCCGCAAAGGTTAGCAGCGTCAAGTGCAATCGCGGGCGCGGCCCGCTGGTTGCGGCGGGATGGGGCACCATGGCTCAGCGCCATGGCGATGCACGTCTCGACTGCTCAACGAAACACGCGACTTCGCTTGTGCGGACAATTAATGATTTGCCGTTTTCGTCGCGCATCTCTACCCACGTGGGTCCACGCTCATCCACCGAACCTACCAATTTCGTGCCATTACACAATACCACTTCGTAAGTCTCGCCCGGGGAAATTGGCGGAAGTTCCATTGATTTTCGCTCTTGTTCGCGCAGGTGCTGCGCCACCGCCTCAACAAGGCTTTGACCGCCACCTCTCGCTTGTGGTTTTCAGCGTCACGCGGTCGCGTCTGTCTGGTAGCGCAATACGTCGGGCAACCTCCATCGTGGCGGCCAATTGCGCGGTTTTTGCGCCCTTCAAGCCCCTCACGACGAGAAGAGCCGAAAGCGGAGCTTCGGCCAGTGCCCGGAGTGATCCGAATTTCTTGAGAATCTGCCGGGCCAGTTCAACGGCGCTTGTGCCCTGAACCCCAACGCGAAGAAGAATCGCCACAAGCTCGGCGTCCGTCAAAGACTGCGCCCCTTGACGTAGCAACCGCTCTCGCGGTCGCTCGCCCTCCGGCCAGGTGACAATGCCCTTTGACTTCGGCTTCCTTCTTTCAGTCATTTCATTCCCTGTGATCATGCCCTTGACGAGGGCATTTCTTGGTTTCTCAAGGCGCATAACGCGGCGTTGACCCATGGAACGAAGCTTGCGGTGCCGCAGGCACATGCAAGCGAGTGACATCGGGTCCAGTGGCCTGGTTGGCACCGCCGCAGCGGCGACGGCCAGCACATGGCACCGATAGGGGCAAGTGATTATATAGTTTCCGGATATCTCCAGGAGGACGAAAGGTCCGCGGCCTCCTGGAGGGCACATCGCTATACGCTCAGTGATTGGTAGACATTCCTTAGTCGGGATGACTCCGTTTCTTTGTTACACTATAGGGAAAGCCTTGACAAGCTCTATCCGATGGTCTGAAGGATTGCGTTCCGAATATCATGCGGAATAGAGTGGTAGGAGGATCTATATAGCCAACATGATAGGTATCCCCCGTCAACTGGAATCTGAGTTTGATAGCGGGCTGCGGAAGAAGGTCCATCTGTCCCTCGCTCCCCCCAGCTTCCCCGGGAACATCCTTCGAGTCCTTCGAGGCTGGAAGGGCTTCGATCCGCAGAGAATCCTTTCCCTCTTCTCTGTAAATTTCAGACTGACAGTCCGACAGGCCCGGCAATCCGAGCACAACATCGTCCAAGTGGGTCCGCCCGTGCAGACCCGGGGCACCTACTTCGTCTCCCTTCGACTCCGCTGCGCTCCGCTCAGGGCGACCCCCTCAATAACTTCCCATCGCTCCGGACCCTATGCCGAGCAAAGGGCCCGCGGCCAGAGGCCGTGGCCCGAGTCGAGGGGTCGGAAACGATCAGGGCATGGCCTTTCGGGTAATAGCGGTGCCCAGCGGATCTCTGTGACCGTGTGTTGAGAATAAGGCGCTTTTACTGTATATTGGTCAGAAGAGCTGAAATCCCATGATTCTTGTTAATCCCCCAGTGGTCAAACCCTGTGAGGCGCCCGCAGGGATTGCGAAACTCGCAGGCGCCCTGAAGCATCACCATATCCCTTGCTCTGTCCTCGATGCCAACCTGGAAGGACTTTTGAGCCTTCTTAAGAGAGTGCCGGCTCAGCATGACACATGGACAAAGGTCGCTTCGCGTCGTCTCCCGGACAATCTTAAACTGCTGACCAGCCGGGAAGGGTATGAGAACTTTGACCGCTATAAGCGGGCGGTGATGGGTGTGAACCGGATGCTTGAAAATGCGGCCCGGTCAAAAGGCATCCGCCTGAGCCTTGCCAACTATTCAGATCAAAAGCTCTCTCCTCTTAGAAGTGCTGATCTCATCAGAGCCTGGGAAAATCCTGAGGAAAATCTCTTTTATCCTTATTTCGGAGAGCGCCTTTTGAGCTTGCTCGAAAAGAATGAAACCAACGGCGTCGGTCTGTCTCTCAATTACCTGAGCCAGGCACTGTGTACCTTTGCGATGGCGGGTTTTCTGAAGAAACAGTCGGCAAACCTGAAAGTCATTCTGGGTGGCGGGCTGGTCACATCGTGGATGAGCCGCCCGGACTGGAAAAACCCGTTTGAGGGTCTGGTGGACCTCATGGTCTCAGGTCCTGGAGAGGATGCCCTCCTTTCTTTTGCCGGCGTAAGCGGCATCGATGACCACGTTGTGCCGGATTACGGAGACTTTCCTTCGGAGGACTATTTTGCTCCCGGTCCCATTTTGCCATACAGCGCGTCGAGCGGATGCTACTGGGGCAAGTGTTCCTTTTGCCCTGAAAACGCCGAAGGAAACACCTTCAGGCCGGTGCGGGTCCAAGAGGTAGCGCGGGATGTGCGGGCTCTGTTTGAGAGTGGGAAACCGGTTCTTATCCACTTCCTTGACAATGCCATGAGCCCTGCGCTTCTCAGGGCTCTGTCAGAGCAGCCACCCGGCGCTCCATGGTATGGCTTTGCCCGAGTCACCAAGGATCTCAAAGATCCGGATTTGTGTGAAGCTCTAAAGCGCTCAGGTTGCCGGATGTTGAAGTTGGGATTGGAATCAGGGGATCAGGCGGTTCTGGACAGTCTGTGCAAAGGCATTGATCTCGAAATCGCGTCGCCGGCGCTCAAGGCTCTGAAGAAAGCAGGGATCGCAACCTATGTTTATCTTTTATTCGGCACCCCGGCAGAGACTGCCGACGGAGCCCACCGGACCCTTGATTTCACCGTTCGACACAGCGAGAGCATTGATTTCCTGAACATCGCCATTTTCAATATGCCGGCCCACGGGGCGGATGCCGACAAATTTCAAACAAAAGACTTCTATGAAGGCGATCTCTCCCTTTACAAAAGCTTTGCCCATCCCGGCGGGTGGGATCGAAGTGCGGTCAGAAGATTTCTTGACAGGGAATTCAAAAGACACCCTGCGATTGCTCTAATTCTGAGAAGAGATCCTCCTCTCTTCACCTCCAATCATGCGCCTTTCTTTTGTAAGTGATGCGTGGTTGAAGACCATAGTCTATTGACTTGCGGAGTCATAAGAAAATAGAGTAGGTGAGCACGGTGCGTTAGGGCGGTTGAGCTCAGAAGATGAAAGGATTGGGAGGGAAAGGCATGACTAAAGAGAGAAGAGCGATTTGGGGCTGGGCCATGTACGATTGGGCGAACTCAGCCTTTGCGACAACGGTCATGTCCGGCTTCTTTCCTCTTTTTTTCAAGAAGTACTGGAGCCTTGGGACGGACGTGAATGTAAGCACGGCCCAGCTTGGATTCGGCAATTCTCTTGCCGGATTGCTGGTTGCGCTGATGGCTCCGATTCTTGGGGCTATCGCCGACAGAGGATCAGCCAAAAAAAAGTTCATGATCTTTTTTGCCTACCTCGGAGCGCTCATGAGCGCCTGTCTTTTCTGGGTTCAGCAGGGGGATTGGGCCCTGGCGATCCTGGTCTATGTTTTGGGGGTGGTAGGGTTCTCAGGTTCCATTGCTTTCAATGACGCGCTCCTTCCCCACTTGGCACCTAAAGAAGAGATCGACTATGTGTCGGGCCTAGGTTATGCCATGGGTTACCTGGGTGGGGGACTCCTGTTTCTTGTCAATGTGCTGATGGTTCTGAAGCCCCAGCTGTTCGGCCTTGCCGATGCTGGAGAATCGGTCAAATACTCCTTCCTTTCGGTGGGCCTCTGGTGGGGAGGGTTTACCTTCTTCACCATTGCCTGGGTCAAAGAAAAGAAGACTTCCTTTCCTGAAGCGGGTCAGGGCAGTGCCGTCAGACAGGGATTCCAGCAACTCATCGGGACATTCAAGAAAGCAAAGCATCTCAAGACCGTGTTCCTGTTTCTTCTTGCGTACTGGTTTTACATCGACGGGGTGGATACCATTATCCGGATGGCGGTGGACTATGGCATGTCCATCGGATTCGAAGCGAATGATCTTATCATGGCCCTGCTCATGGTTCAGTTTGTCGGGTTCCCTGCCGCCCTGGCTTTCGGCAAGCTGGGCCAGAGGTGGGGTGTCCGAAAGAGCATTTACCTGGCCATCGGGGTCTATTTGTTCATCACGGTCTGGGGAGTGATGATGACGCGGAAGTGGGAGTTTTATGTGCTCGCCATCTTCATCGGTTGTGTTCAGGGAGGCATTCAGGCTCTCAGCCGCTCTTACTATTCGCGGCTCATTCCCAAAGAGCAATCGGCGGAATTCTACGGTTTCTACAACATGCTCGGGAAATTTGCCGTGATCTTCGGCCCGGCCCTCATGGGAGTGGTGGGCCTTTGCACAAAGAGAATTCTGATGCCTGCTTCGCCGACTCCCGAGCAACTCACCGCCATCGGCCACCTGGCGTCGCGGTGCAGCATGGCTTCCATCCTGATCCTGTTCTTGATCGGGGCCGTTCTACTTTATTTTGTGGACGAGGACAAGGGCAGGGCTGAAGCGGCCTACTTATCCCAGAAGGCGTAAAACCTTACGATCTTAGACCAATACCTTCTCCGAAAGCTGAATAGAAGCTCAAAAGCGAACCGCAGAATATCGAATAACGAACGCCGAAGGGACCAACAGAAGAGATTTAACTTCATCATTCGAAATTCCCTGGTCGCCTCTGGCGCCGCCGTAGGCGGGTAAACCTTGTTCGACATTCGACATTCGGGATTCCAATTGTTTGCGGCCATAGGCCTGCATTAGGAAGAACGGGTGGCTCTTTGCTCGGTGCGTTCAAGTCGTGGAGATCGTCTCTGACGGCGGTTTTGCTGTGGTGTGTTGCTTCCTGGGCCGGCCTCTGTGTCTCTTTTTCCTCTTTTGCGGCCTGCCGATTTCTTTCTGGGGGCTCGCTTTCGCTTGAACAGCCAATCCGAAAACTCCCCCAGGCTGAGAACTGAATACGACCTTTTTCGCTGCCAGAAAAGGGCAGAGGTCTTTTTTGTCTTTAGCGGGTTTTTTGCCGGGTTCAGGATGGCTCTCCTCGATCTCGGCTAGCTCCTCACCGGATTTGTCCTCCCTGAACCACTCGTCTTGAGACCAGAGGACCGGGATCCTGTAACCGAGCTTTTCCTCGATTGGTACGAGGTAAAAGGCATCGTCTTCAGAAGCGAAGGAAATTGCGCGGCCCGGTTTGGTCGTCCGGCCAAGTCTGCGAATATAAGTCTCGCCGTCCTGAGGAAGTCTGTAGTTGACGACGAGACTGATATCTTCCACGTGGATGCCTCTGGCGACATCATCGGTTGTGACAAGGATCTTGATCTTCCCTCCTTTGAAGCGGGCCATCAGGTTGCGCCTTTTGTTCTGAGGCAATTCTCCGATCACGCCTTCAGCGGGCAGGCCGTTGCCGTTCAGCTTTTGAGTGAGGGACTCGACTTCTTCTCCGGCGTTCACGAAAATGAGAACTCGTTTCCACGATTCTCGTTGCAGGAGGACCAGTAGAAGGCGCAGCTTTTCTTCTGAAGCGACGTGAAAGAGGGACTGGTCGATGTCGTCCGTCCGGACTTGATCCGGCGTCATGGTGATGAAGTCAGGAAGATTCATGAAGTCGTAAGTGACGGCGACGACGCGGTAGGAGAGTATTCCTGAAAACAGGATCGATACCCTGTCCCTGGAGTGGGGGAGCTTTCGGAGGAGGTATCGCATATCCCCTGCAAGCCTCTGCGTGAAGAGGCGCTCTGCTTCATCGATAACCAGGAACTGGATCCCCTCTGTCTTCAGGAGTCCCTTCTTGAAAAAATCAATGACTCCACCGGGCGTGCCGATGACAATTGCGGCGCCTTCACGGAAGGCAGGCCCCTGTCCCTGGTCGTCGTGGCCTCTGACAACCATCGCAAGACCAAGCCCTGTGTATCGTCCAAGGCTTTTGGCTTCCTCATAGATTCGAAGGCAGAGATCCTGAGTGGGCGCCACGATCAGAGCAGAAGGAAGGTCGGTCCTTCTGTGGGCGATGGAAAGGACCCTGGCAAAGAGAGTAACCAGAAACGCCGCTGTCTTCCCCGAGCCGGTTCGAGCCAGGCAAACCACATCCTTGCCGGCAAGAGCCAGAGGGAGGATCTCCGCCTGAATCGGAGTGCAGTAGACATTGCCGAGGTCTTTCAATCCGGCGAGTATTTCAGTGGGCAGGGCGAAGTCATCAAAGCGGATCTGGGTCAATCGTTCCGGTTCTTTGGATCTTTCGGTAGATTCCTGAGCGTCTGTTACATCTGACATAATGGACACCATGCCTTCGTGTTAGTTACGAGATTCGAATTTGGTTGCGGCCGAAGGCCAACACTAGAATGGGAAGCATTATAGGCGCTTCTGTAGCCTTTGGGAAGAGAGAATTGCAATGTGGGCGCTTGCATTTCATCAGGGGCTATGCTAGCAGTTCTCAGGATTTCTAAGTGAACGAGTGGAAGCGATCTCCCCTTTAAGTGCCTTCTTTCATGAGGAGGTCCAGGCGCCTATGCAAAAAGAGAGCAAAGCTCCTGCGAACCCTGATCTTTCCTGTTTCTTCGACCCTCGGAGCATTGCCGTCATTGGTTCCTTCAGGGAAAATTTTTTTGGGGGATACGTGATCGTGAAGTCCCTCCTGAAGGCCGGATACAAGGGGAAGATCTTCCCGGTCAATTCGGCCTACAAGGAAGTTCACGGTCTCAGGGTGTATCCTTCGATCAAAGACGTGCCTCAGAACGTGGACCTGGCCATGGTCATGATCAACGCCCGTTCAGTGGCAGGGATGGTACACGAGTGCGAAGGGAAGGGAGTCAGGGCCATGATTGTCGTTTCGGACGGCTTTGCTGAAAGAGATGAGGAGGGCGCTCGACTCCAGAAAGAGCTGCTAGAGGTTGCAGGGAAAGAGGGAATTCGCATCATCGGTCCCAACACGGCGGGCGTTGTCAACACGGCCAACGGGTTTAACCCTTGTGCATACGAGGCAGGATACTACCGAATCAGGAAGGGCCCGATAGCCATTTGTGCCCAGACGGGCATGACCAATCCCCAGGCCTTTCCATACCCGGATCTGCGTTTTGGGGTGAGCAAAATCTGTGATTTCGGGAACAAGTGCGATGTGGACGAATGCGATTTGCTCGAGTATCTTGCTGAGGACCAGGAGACCGGCGTGATCAGCATGTACCTGGAAAGCATCAGGGACGGCCAGAGGCTGCTGAGAATTGCCAGGAGCGTCGCCAAGAAGAAACCAGTCCTGATGTTCAAGTCGGGCAGGACAAAGGAAGGCGCGAGAGCCTCAGCGTCCCATACGGGTTCCATGGCCGTGGATGACAAGATAATCGACGGCCTGTGCCGCCAAACAGGCATCCTTCGGCTTGAAGAATTCCAGGATCTTTTCGAGATTCCAAAAATATTCGCCTCACAGCCGTTGCCTGCGGGCGGACGGCTTGGAATCATCACTTTTACGGGTGGAGTAGGGGTGGTGGCAGTTGATGAGGGAGCGAAGTACGGCATGGGCCTGACCACACTGAGTGCTGAGACGAGGCAGTCGCTTGATGCGATCTATCAGGGGCTGGGGAACATGCCCGTGGACATCGGTCCCATGATGGCGGCCGTCAGGAATCCTTTTGATGTCTATCTTAGAGTGGTCGAAGCGGTTGCAGCCGATTCCAATGTCGATGCCCTTTTCAATGTGCTCTGGGCAAATCCGACCGATATCATCGTCAGCAGCTACCTCAAGGCGTATGAGCGAATCAAGGACCGCGTTAAGAAACCGATTGCCACGTGGATCTACGGACCGAACTCCGAGGTGGCCGCTGATCTGGCTAAACAGGTTGAGGAAATGGGTTTTCCTGTCTTCAACACGCCGGAGAAATGCATCCAGGCGTTGGGCTTGGCATACCAATACAGCAGGATCAGAAGTAGGGTCGGCCACAGCGCCGACCGATAGGCAGGCGCGGAGGCCTGCCCTGCGCAATCGCTTTGAAGAGGGAGTTTATGATGTCAAGACTGTTTGAGACGACTGAAATCAAAGGAATGAAACTTGCGAATCGTTTTGTCCGTTCCGCCACCTGGGAAGGCATGGCCACGGAGGATGGGGCGTGCACGCCGCGGCTTGTGGAGGTGTATCGCCGCCTGGCAGAAGGGCAGGTTGGTCTGATTATAACGAGTCATGCCTATGTGCGGAAGGATGGCCAGGCCGGGCTCTTTCAGCTCGGCACCTATGATGATCATCTGAACGATGGACTTCAGCAGATGGTCAAGGCGGTTCATGGGGCGAAAGGCAAAATTGTCGTCCAACTTGCCCACGCAGGGTTCTTTGCCAACGCCAAGCTGAGCGGGGTGACTCCTATCGCGGTTTCTCCCGCGGAGGAATTTGGAAAGTCTCCCCGGAACATCCTGACGGAGAAGGATATCCATGAGATCGTTGTCTCCTTTGGCCAGGCGGCCAAAAGGGCGAAAGAAGTTGGATTTGACGGGATCCAACTGCATGCAGCTCATGGCTATCTGATGAGCCAGTTTCTTTCACCCGTCTTCAACAAACGAACCGCTCCCTATGGAGGCGCTGTTGAGAATCGAGCAAGGGCTCTGATCGAGACTCTGGGAGAGGTAAAGAGCGCAGCCGGAAAAGACTACCCCGTGCTGATCAAGCTGAATTCTGAGGACTACCTGGAAGGAGGTCTAACGCTGAGCGATTCCCTGAAGGTGGGGAGAATGTTACAGGATGGCGGCATCGATGCCATTGAGGTCAGCGGCGGGACCGTGGTATCCGGAAATCTGGGCGCATCCAGAGCTGGGATCAAGTCAGAGGAGAAGGAAGCGTATTTCAGGAACGCATCCAAGGCGTTCAAAGCGGCGCTGGATGTGCCGATCATGCTGGTGGGTGGGGTTCGCTCTGCCGACCTTGCCGAGAAGCTTCTAGAGCAAGGATGTGCGGATTATTTTTCCATGAGCCGGCCCTTGATCCGTGAGCCCGATTTGGTTAAACGCTGGGCATCAGGAGATCGCAGCAAGGCCAGATGTCTTTCAGACAACCAATGCTTTGAGCCGGGCAGGGCCGGGGAAGGCGTCTATTGCGTGACGGAGAAAAGAGAAAAAGAGAAGAGTGCTTAAGCGATTTGCAAGGTATTAATGGGCCGAAAGCGGAGACTGAAAAAAAGAGGACATTTGCGCCAAATTTCCCTATAATTGCTATTTGTCATGAACAATAGGATGTGGGTTTTCAACAGGACGTTATCTCGGTGACAAACGGTCACCCCATGAAAGGAGACTTCTCATGAAAAAGCTCGGACAGGTTTTGACATGCATTTTCGTGGTATTCGCTCTGATCGCGCTGGTGGGCTGTGGGGTCAGCAAGGAGGATCATGAAAAGGTCGTCTCAGATCTCAACAAGACTAAAGCGGATCTGGAAAAGAGCACAGCAGAGTTGACCAAAGCCAAAGCAGACCTGGCTCAGGCGAACTCCAAAACTGCGGCCCTGGAGAAATCATTGAATGACGCCAAGGGACAAAGCGAAGAGAAAGTTGCCGCCGCACAGCAACAAGCGGGTGCTCTGCAGGCAAAGGTCGACAGCCTGAGCAAAGAGAATGCTGATCTACAGGGTATGCTGGAAAAACTCAAAGCCCAGATTGCCGAGGCGCAGAAGAAGGTTGGTGGAGCAGTCCAGGCGCCGGCCAAGAATCTGCCCGCTGTTCCCGCAAAGAAACCATAGGGCAAACTATCGGGGCCCCAATACCGGCTTGACCGGCTAGACTGAAACGCCACTGACGGTGGCACGGACAAATTGTGTTTGTCCGTGGTAGGGAGACTTTTTTCCCACGAAAAATAATCCAAACCGGAGACAATGACTATGGCTGATTGGGAAACTTACTTGACGGAACACAAAGAGCATTTCTTGAATGAATTACTGGAATTCCTTCGCATTCCGAGTATCTCAGCACTGCCCGCGCACGCGGCCGATGTGCAACGAGCGGCGCAGTGGGTAGAAACCCGAATGAGAGTAGCCGGGATCGAATCGGTACGAATCATGCCCACTGGTGGGCATCCCGTAGTCTATGGAGAATGGCTCCACGCACCGGGGAAACCGACGGTCCTGATCTATGGCCACTTCGATACTCAGCCGGTAGACCCCCTGGCGTTGTGGGACAGTCCTCCCTTTGAGCCGGTGATCAAGGAGGGTCGGATCTATGCACGAGGGTCCACGGATGACAAGGGCAACATGTTCATCCCCATCGTCGTGGCTGAGGCCATGTTGAAGACGAGCGGGCGGTTGCCCGTGAACCTCAAGTTCCTTTTCGAAGGCGAGGAGGAAATCGCAAGCCCGCAGCTGCCAAATTTCATCGTGAAAAACAAGGACCTCCTGTCGTGCGATATGGTACTGAGTGCTGACGGCGGCCAGTGGGAAGAGGACCAGCCGGCTGCGGTCTTGGGCACCAGAGGAGTCACATCGGTTTTCGTCGATGTTCAGGGACCGGGTCATGATCTCCATTCCGGCACTTACGGCGGGACCATCGCAAACCCGATCCACGCGCTTGTCCAGATCCTGAACTCCTTGCACGATCAGGAGGGACGAGTCACGGTGGACGGATTCTATGATGACGTTCGGCTCCTCAGCAATGAGGAGCGGACCCAGCTAGTCCAGATACCTTTCAAGGAGGCTGGATACCTGGCCGAGACCGGATCGGGTTCTCTTTTCGGCGAAAAGGGGTTCACGACCTATGAGCGAGCGGGTGCCCGGCCGACTCTTGAAATCAATGGGATATGGGGCGGGTTTCAGGGAGAAGGCACAAAAACGGTGCTTCCCAGCACAGCTCATGCCAAGATTTCCTGCCGCTTGGTGGCTGACCAAGACCCGGTAAAGATCGCCGACCTGGTGGTGCGTCATATCCATCAAGTCACGCCACCGGGTGTGAAAGTGACGACGTCCAAGTCCAAGAGCGGAGCATCCCCTTATCTCATTCCTCCTGACCACGCCGGCCTCAGAGTGGCTTGCTCCGTACTGAAAGATCTCTACGGAAAGGAACCCTATTGGGTCCGGATGGGCGGGACGATTCCGGCAAATGCCATGTTCCGGAAGTATCTTGGGGCCTACACGATTGTCTTTGCCTTCGGCCTCCAGGATGAGCTGCAGCATTCACCGAACGAGTTCTTCCGGCTCTCCGGCTATGAGCGGGGCCAGAAAGCTTATGGAATGCTCCTGGATCGGCTCGCAAAGTAGCTGAAAGACGCAAGACCTACTCTTCGAAGGCGGACAAGATCTTTAGCACTTCGGCAATGTCCGCTTGGGTATGAGCCGCGTTGATCTGAAAGCGAATGGTCTCGTCACCGCGGGGGACAACAGGGAAGGTCAACCCGACCGCCAGCACGCCGTGGTCAAAAAGATACTGAACGAGCTTGTGTGCTTTGGCGGTGTCGCGAACCAGCAGGGGAACCACGGGATGAGGTCCGGGAATGGATTCCAGGCCAAGAGCGGTGATCCCCTGACGAAATTGCTGAATTCTCTGCTGGAGATTTTCCAGCCTCTTGAGGCCTACGGCGCTGTCGCATAGGTCAATAGCTTTTATCGCAGCAGCACAGTCAGCCACTCCGAGAGGATTGGTATAGATATATGTGTCCGCTTTCTGACGAATGGCTTCGATCACCGTTTCACTCGCTGCGACAAAACCGCCGTTCACCCCGAAAGCTTTACCGAAAGTCCCGATGATCACGTCCGGCTGAGCGCCGGAAAACTCAGCAGTCCCTCTGCCTGTTTTTCCGAACGCACCGATGCCGTGAGAGTCATCCACCACAGTGATCACGCCGTCCTTAAATTTTCTCTGGTAAGGCTCTGCAGTTTTGACAATCCGGTCGATGGGTGCGCAGTCTCCCCTCATGCTGAAAACGCCGTCGAAAATGATCACCACCCGTTCCATGTCCTGCGGCACTCCATCCAGGCACTTCCTGAGGCCCTCCATATCGTTGTGATCGTAGACGGCTCTGTTGGAGCCCGGCACGTTGGAGATGCGCATGGCCCGGATGATGCTGTTGTGATTGAGCTGATCGCCGATCCAGTAGGTTTGCTTGTTTGAGATGGCGAGCGCCAGGCCGCAATTGGAAGTGTAGGCTGAGTTGAATATCTTGGCTGCAGGTTCGCCGACAAAGCGGGCGATCCTTTTTTCCAGGGCAATGTGATAGGAGAAGGTCCCATCAATGAACCGCACCGCACCTGGACCGACCCCCAGCTCCCTTGTTGCCATGTCGGCCGCCTCGATGAGCTCAGGATCATTGGAAAGAGAAAGGTAGCTGTTGGAGTTCATGCGGAGGTATTCTTTGTCAGATCCCTTGAGCTTGTAGCGCGGCCCTCTTTTGCCTCTTGGAGGAAGATACTCAATGATGATCCTTTCAGGGGCTTTGGCACGGCCTTCCGCTTTCAAGGCCTCGATTTCCCGCATGAGAGAATCATCCAGTTTATTCAGCGGCATGATGTTCCTCCTCTTTTGGCATTTAGCAAGCAATTTGATCGACAGAGGCGCAAAAGAGAACCGAGAATATTCGAATACCGAATGAAAGAACTCCGAAGGAGACAATCGAAGTCATAAAACTTCATCATTCGAAATTCCTTGTTCGAAATTCGATATTGGGATTTCGAATTTTAGGTGTTCCTTTCCCGTCCGAAGTGTCCTAATCACCGGCCCAATTTAGAATCACCTTCCCGGACTGGCCTGAGCGCATGATATCGAATCCCTTTTCATACTCCGTGAAATGAAAGCGGTGCGTGATCAGAGGGGTAATGTCAAGACCGCTTTGAATCATCACCGTCATCTTGTACCACGTTTCATACATTTCCCGACCATAAATCCCCTTGATGGTCAGGCCGTTGAAGATGACCGTGTCCCAATCAACCACAGCATCGCGAGGCAGAATGCCCAGCAAGGCGATCTTCCCGCCATGGCACATGTTTTCGATCATGTCGCGAAAAGCTTGAGCGTTGCCTGACATTTCAAAACCCACATCAAAGCCTTCTTTCATGTGCAGTTTGTTTTGTGCATCCCCTATGGATTCATGGCGGACATCCAACGTCAGTGTTGCCCCCATCTTTCTAGCCAGCTCCAGGCGGTAGGGGATGACGTCCGTGACCACCACATAACGGGCGCCGGCATGCTTGGCAATGGCGGCGGCCATGCATCCGATGGGTCCAGCCCCGGTGATCAGCACGTCTTCGCCGAGCATGTCAAAGGAAAGGGCTGTGTGGGTCGCATTCCCCAGGGGATCGAAACAGGCGAGAACATCGGTTGGGATTGCAGGATCACAGTACCAGACATTGGTGACGGGGATGCAAAGGTACTCCGCAAAAGCCCCAGGTCGATTGACGCCCACGCCGCTCGTCTTCATGCAGAGATGACGCCTTCCAGCCAGACAGTTTCGACAGCGGCCGCATACGACATGTCCTTCTCCAGAGACGAGATCGTCGATTTTGAAATCGTGAACATTGTTTCCAATCTCAACGATCCTGCCTACGAACTCGTGACCGACGGGCATGGGGACGGGAATGGTCTTCTGAGCCCACTCGTCCCAGTTGTAAATGTGCACATCCGTGCCGCAGATTGCCGTCTTGTCAATCTTGATGAGGACGTCATTGATCCCCACTTTCGGCACAGGAACCTCTTCCAGCCAGAGGCCGGGCTCCCGTTTTGATTTGACCAGGGCTTTCATAACCTTTCTCCGATCTTACGTTCTTCTTAGATCATACGAGGAGAGGATTTGCTTGTCAATTTACTGAGAAACTATCCCACCATTCTATCTCGTTTCCGAACAAAACTGGAAAAAGAACTGCAGCGGTGAAGGGCTTTCTCATCCAACCCTGTCATCAGCTTTCGTAACTGCTCAGGTGTTTAGGCTGAAGGCTGAAGACTGAAGGGCAATAATGATCATCCATGACACAATCACCTGCCTGCGTATCCAAACGATCTTGGCTTTGTGTGATCGCGCATGTCTTTTCCTTCAGTCTATCTACCTTCAGTCTATCGACCTGAGTAGTTACCAGCTTTCTTGATAAAGACGGTCTTTTGGCATATAGTGCCCAGAGTTAGACGGTGGATTTTTCCCCTTTTCCGAGCCGGCATGAAAGAGGTGAGTATGGATCTCCAGAAATTCTTCTCCTCTGCAATGAACAGGACCATGGAAGTGATCCGATTCCTCCGGGGCGACATCTGGAGAATTCGGGAAAAGGACCTTCCCCGCCCCAAGTCTTTCCTGTTAAGAACTCTGAGAGTTATGATCCTCTCGGTTCGCGGGGTTTCCAGCGAAAGAGTGGCGCTGCGGGCCTCTGCTCTTACCTTCTATTCCCTCCTGTCCATTGTTCCTGTTGCCGCCATGGTTTTTGGTATTGCCAAAGGCTTTGGGTTTGAAAGCGCACTGGAGAAGCTTCTTCTGAGCGGCCTGGAGGGGCAGGAGGAGATCGTAAGAAAAATCGTTGATTTTGCTCACGCCCTGCTTGAAGACGTGAAGGGCGGGTTCATCGCAGGTCTGGGGCTCCTCATCCTGTTCTATACCATCATCAAAATCCTTTCTCTCATCGAGAATGCCCTTAACGAGATCTGGGGAATTAAAAAGCCCAGAAGCCTGAGCAGGAAAATCACGGACTATCTTTCGGTGATGCTGATCGGACCTGTTCTCTTTTTCATGTCCAGTACGATGACGGTTTTCATATCCAGCAGTGTTCAGCAACTCATAGAAGGGACTTCTGTCCTGAAGGTGGTCAGCCCGGGCATATCCTTTCTTCTGCAGTTCTTACCCTACATATCTCTGTGGGTTCTGTTTTCTTTTGTTTACATTTTTATACCCAATACAAAGATCAAGTTCACCTCCGGCGTGCTCGGAGGTGTCATCGCAGGAACCCTCTACAATATCTTCCAGTTTTTCTACATCAGTCTGCAAATCGGAGTGGCCAAGTACAATGCGATTTACGGAGGGTTCGCCGCCCTCCCGCTCTTTTTTATTTGGATGCAAACCGGCTGGCTCATCGTGCTTCTCGGGGCGGAGATTGCCTTCGCTCACCAGAATGTGGAAACCTATGAGTTCGAACAAGAATGCCTGACTGTGAGCCATGCCTTCAAGAGGTTGCTGTCTCTCAGAATCCTTCATTTCATTGTCAGGGATTTCTGGCGAGGCGGAAAGCCTTACAACTCGCGCCAGATCGCCCATGATCTGGAGATACCCATTCGACTGGTCAACGAGATCCTGTTTGAGCTGGTTGCTTCGGGGCTAGCGTCCGAAGTCAAGGCCGATGAGGGAAGAGGAATCGCCTATGAGCCCGCAAGGGATCCGGATAGCATGACCATCAAGAATGTGGTCGACACGCTGGAGCAGCATGGGAGTGATGATATCCCTGTTGCGCAGACAGAAGAGCTAAGGCAATTGTCCGAGAGCCTGAAGACGTTCAGTGACCTTATTGAGAAGGCAGAGGCAAACCGGAAGCTCAAAGAGATCTGCTGCTAGAGGGCCTAGCCGCTGGCCGCACGGCGGCCAGTTTGATCCGACAGGGAACTTCAAAAAAAGAATATCGAATATCGAATAATGAATGTCGAATGTCGAAGTGAAAAACCCTTCGGAATTCTGCGGTTCGATATTCTGCTGTTCTGCGGTTCGCGGTTCCGGCCAGGTGAAGTTTCATACAAGGAGGGGTTAGGCGCACAGAAGCGCTTCGTCCTTGAGATCAGCTCCGAACCTTTTTACCACCTCCTCCACGGTCAGAGCCTTTTTCTCCTCTCCCTGAATATCAAATTTTACTTTTCCTTCGTGGAGCATGATCATGCGGTTTCCGTAGCGGATCGCCTGCTGCATGTTGTGGGTGACCATGATGGTGGTGAGATGATTTTCCCTGACGATTTTTTCTGTGAGCTCGATGACGCGCTGGGCTGTCTTGGGATCCAGCGCTGCGGTGTGCTCATCCAGAAGGAGCAGCTTGGGGAGCGACAAGGTTGCCATGAGCAGCGTCAAGGACTGCCGCTGCCCGCCGGAAAGAAGGCTGACAGAGTCCTTTAATCGGGTTTCGAGGCCAAGATCGAGCCCTTTCAACGTTTCTTTGTAGAATTCTCGCCGCGATTTTGTGACTCCCCAGCGCAGCCCTCGCGGCTTGCCCCTGAGATCCGCCATGGCGAGGTTTTCCTCGATGGTCATGGTGGAGGCTGTGCCCATCAGAGGATTTTGAAAGATCCTTCCAAGATACTTCGCCCTCCGATGTTCCGGGAGGCGGGTGACGGACGTGTGATCGATGAAGATCTCTCCTTCGTCGGTCGTAAAGGTCCCTGCGACGAGATTGAGAAGCGTCGTCTTTCCGGCTCCGTTGCTGCCGATGACGGTCACGAAATCCCCTTCCTTCACGTGCAGGGTGATCCCGTCGATAGCCACCTTCTCATCGAGGGTGCCTTTTTTGAAGACTTTTCTGAGCTTTTGAACTCTGACCATAGCAAAGACAATTTAGGAATTCCGAATTGAGGAATTGTGAATTAAAGAGCAAAGCCTTTTATCATCTTCTCCAATTCCTTAATCCCCTAATTCCTTAATCCCTCAATTCTTAAACTCCTCTCAGATGAAGCTTGCTTTCCTTTTCCTTCTTGAGAGCCGGAATGCCTAAAGCCAGAATCACCATGATCCCTGTAGCCAGTTTGAGATCCGTAGGCGCCAGTCCCAGCCTGAGGCCGATCGAGATGATCTCCTTGTAAAGAATGGACCCGATCAGGGCCGCCAGGGTCATCCGTTGCACCGTGTGCTTGCCCATGAGCGCCTCGCCGATGATGATGGAGGCGAGGCCTGCCACGATCATTCCGATCCCCATGCCCACGTCCGCGAAACCCTGATCCTGCGCGACCAGAGCCCCTGAAAGGGCCACAAAAGCATTCGAGATTCCCAGCCCCAGGATTGTCGTGTTATCTGTGTTAACTCCCAGAGCGCGGATCATCTGCTCATTGTCTCCCGTCGCTCGCATGGCAAAACCGAGCTGGGTGTGCATGAATAAATCCGTGAGGATTTTCACTCCAAAGGAGACCACAAAAAAGAAAGCAATGATCGGGATGAACCGGTTCATGGGCAGGTTTTCAAGGGGCGTCAAAAAGGTATCCACCGTGAGCAGCTGGATGTTGGATTTTCCCATGATCCGTAAATTGAAGGAATACAGGACGGTCATCATCAGGATGCCTGCAAGGAGACTGTTGATCTTCAACTTTGTGTAAAGCACACCGGTGCAGCAACCCGCGACAAAGCCGGCCGCAATCGCAAGAAAAATCCCGTAGACCGGTGAAACGCCCTCTGTAATGAAGCGGGCGACCACCGCAGCGCCTAAGGGAAAACTCCCGTCCACGGTGAGATCAGGAAAAGAAAGGATGCGAAAGGTGATGACGATCCCGAGCGCGACCAGGCCGTAAGCCAGACCCTGCTCAAGAGAGATGGGGATGGTTCTCAAAAAACCGCTCAGGATCGTATCCATACAAAATAGAGGAGGGGAGGAGAGCCTCCCCTCCAGTCCTCTTTACGGAGATTACTTTCCCTTTACAAGATTGCCCTGCTCGTCCCAGAGCTTGTCGGCCGCTTTTTCAGCCATGGCTTTGTCGATCTTGGCGCCCTGAATTTGAGCGGCTTTCAAGTTAATCCAGAGGCTGTAACCTGAGGCCATGCCCGCAGGGACGTCGCCGGGTTTTTCACCTTTCAGGATCTTTGCAGCCTGTTTGCCCGCCGTGTATCCAATGAGGAAGTAGTCCAGCCCATAAGCGGCAATGGCTCCCCTGGGCACGCTGCCCGTGTCGCCCACGAAAAGAGGGATTTTGTTCTCGTTGCAGACCTTGACCACAGATTCAAAGGCGGACACGGTCGTATTGTCCGAAGAAATATGGAGAGCTTGAACTCTTCCCACCAGGCTCTGCGCCGCCTGCATCACTTCAGCGCTTGTGGAAACATGGGCTTCGATGAGCTTTCCGCCCATCTTCTCGACCGCTTCCTTCATCTCCTTAATGTGGAAAGTGACATTCACGTCGCCTGGATTGTAAATGGTTCCCCAGTTTTTGACATTGGGGAGGATCTCAGCATACTTCTGGCACTGGAGGGCAATGGGCCAGCGGTCGCTGACGCCGGTGATATTGGTTCCGGTCTTTCCCATCCTCGGAACAATGCCGGTGGCCACAGGGTCTGTCACTGAAGAGAAGACCACGGGGATGGTCTTGGTGATCTTGGCCGTGGCTTGAGCATTGGGTGTACTGATGGCATGGATGAGGTCCACTTTGTCGTCTTCGAACTTGCGAGCGATAATCGCGCAGTTCGCCTGATCGCCCTGGGCATTCTGCCGATTGATGGTGAGGTTCTTGCCTTCCACAAAACCCTCTTCCTTGAGGGCAGCTGCAAATCCCTTACCGTCATCGTCCAGGGCCGGATGGGATACAATCTGATGCTCGCCGATGCGAATCATTTTCTGTGCTGAAGCGCCAGAGCCGAAGACAAGGCCCAGTGCCAGACAAATCGCCAAAATAAGCAGTACCCTCTTCATCGTCTTTCCTCCTTCTTGAAGGTTAAAAAAAGAAACCACCTCTCACCTGATACAGACAAGGGCGAGCCTGTATGTCGGTTCGCTCCTCGGCTACTGACGTTTCATCCTCATTGTTGCAGCGAGCGCCTGTCGAAGGCAGGGTGACTTAAGACGAAAATCAATTTAGATGATAGGTACTTACAGTGTCAAGGGAAATTCCCCAGGGCCTGCACCAAGGCCCGGATGAATTCTGGGTTGGTTCCGCAGCAACCGCCGATCATATCTGCGCCGGAGCTCTTTATCTCCTTACCCTCTTGCGCGAACTCGGCAGGGGTTTGCCGGTAGGAGGTGACTCCTTTCTGGGTGACCGGTTTTCCTGCGTTGGGCTGGACCAGGATAGGTTTCCTGGTGGCGGCGCGAAGTTCTTTGGTGAGATCGATCATGTCTCTGCTGCCGAGCGAGCAGTTGCTTGCGATCACGTCGGCCCCCGCCTCTTCGAACGCCGAAACAGCCTGGCTCACCCCTTCACCCATCATCGTGAAGAACCCTTTCTTGGTTCGGTTAAAGGTGAGAGCAGCGATGACCGTGACGTTCCCCAGCCTTTTTGCGGCATGAAGCGCGGCAAGCGCTTCCTGAAGCGAGAACATAGTCTCAATGCTGATGAGGTCCACTCCTCCCTTGAGCAGGGCCTGTGCCTGCCGGAAAAAAGCCTCCTCCGCTTCTTCGATCACAAGGTCCCCCAGGGGTTTTATGAGCTTTCCGGTCGGGCCTATATCCCCTGCAACAAACTTCCCGGCAGGACATGCTTCTCTGGTGAGCTTTGCCGCTTCCACATTGATTATTTCCGTTTTATCGGACAAGCCCCTGTCGGCCAGTTTGATGGCGTTGCCTCCAAAGGTGTTAGTGTGAACCACATCAGAGCCCGCATCGTAGTATTTCCTGTGAATGTCTGCAACGAGGGAGGGCTTTTCAATGTTCCACATCTCAGGGCTCTCACCCGCTTTGAGTCCGGCTGCCATGAGCATAGTTCCCATGGCGCCGTCAAAAATAACGGTCTTTTGTTTGGCCAGTTCTAAGATCGTATGCATGTTCAACCCCGAAGGGTGCAATCCGTGTATTGATGGCAGCCTCTGCATGAAAACGTTCCTTTCAGTTTCCCTCCGAACCTGGCCAGGAAGGAGAGAGACTTTCTCGGAAACATCATGCAGGATTCCGTGAGCGTGATCCCCAGCTCGGGATCAGCAAGCCTTTCGAATATCCACTGCTGGGTCTCTATCTCAATCCCCCGGCACCCGGGAGTCCTTCTCAGTCCTTTCTTGCATCCTTTGGCTGCAGCATCCTGTCTGATTTCGTCCCACAGGAGATTGCCTGTCTTGGTTATGGCGATGGAGCCTGCGGTGTCCAGGATATAAGCTTCAGCGGGCTTACCCTCATCAAAGAGGTCTTTCACTTTGTTTTCAAACTTCGGCCCCAGGGTTGCTGCCCCAGTATATTTAAGAACCGCTCCAATGAGAAAAGGAGGAAGATCTTTCTGATCCTCGATTTCTTTGAAGGCCTGCTTCGGCTCGATCAGCTCCTCCAGCAGCCCAAGCACTTCGTCCACCATCTCCAGAAGCCTGGGCTGAGGTGGTTCCTTGTAGCCGAGCTGCTTCAGGAGTTCTTCCCTGTGGATCTGGATATTCAACGTCCCAGAAGTCCCTTTACTTTCCTCAGGCCGTCCGCTGCGTCCATGCCATAGGCGTCAGCCCCAATCTCCTGGCAGAAAGCCTGGTCCACAGGGGCTCCCCCAATAATGACCTTGAAAGGGAGCTTCTTCGCTTTGATGACGCTCACCACCTCTCCCATGCTTTGCATGGTGGTGGTCAGCAGGGCGGACATGGCAATGACATCCGCTTTCACCTCCACGGCCTTTTCAACGAAGCGCTCGGGGGTCACATCCACACCCAGGTCCGCGACCTTGAACCCCGATCCTTCAAGCATGATGGCTACGAGATTCTTGCCGATGTCATGAATGTCCCCTTTGGCTGTTCCTATGACGACGGTGCCTTTTTCCGCGCGGTCCGTGGGGGAAAAATGGGGCTTGAGAAGGTCCATGCCCCCTTGCATGGCTTTGGCCGACCAGAGCACCTGGGGAATGAAAAGCTCCCCTTCTCCGAACTTTTCGCCCACAAGGTCCATGGCGGCGATGAGACCTCTGTTGAGAATCTCTTTCACCTCCACTTTTGAATTCAGGGCCTGCTGAACGCGGCTCGACGCTTCATCCACGTTTCCTTCCAGTACCGCATCATAGATTTCTTTGATGATATCCACGGTCATCTCCTTGTCTTCTGGGTTGCCTCTTTCCATATCCTGTCGAGACTCTCTTTAATTCCCTGAGGCAATGGTTCCGGTTTGTGGTTCTTGAGGATTTCAAGAGCTTTTTCGATCAATTTCTGATCGACCGTCTTTTTCCCCTTCTTGATCCAGTTGGGCAGGTTCTCCCGGTTGAAGAGGGTCGGGCGCCAGTGCTCTTTCATGAAGTGATCGCGGGTGTGTTTCTCGCTCAAGAAGTGACCGCCCGGGCCGACTTTTCGGATCACGTCCATGGCGAGGTGTTCGTCATCAATTTCAAATCCTCTCATGTACCGCTTCACCATGGCGATCACTTCGTCGGCAAATAGGATCATCTCGGGAGATGCCACAAACCCTTGGCCGATGTATCCGCAGTCGTGGATCAAGTTGCACCCGTCAAGCGCTGCATTGAGGAGGGTGAAACCATACTCCGCTCCTGCCTGGAGATCCGGGAACTGGGCGTCGCTGCAGCCTGCGGTTCCCCAGATGGGCAGCCCCAAGTAATGGAAAAGGTCCGCATAGGCGGAGTGAGTGAGCCGGAACTCCGGAGCCGTATAGGATATGGTGGCCTTGAGCATATCCATACCCGTGGCCACAACACCCGTGATGATGGGGGCCCCTTGAGCGGCGAGCTGGTGAATGACAATTCCGGAGAGGGCCTCCGCCACGGCCACGGAGAGCGCTCCTGCCAGCGTGACGGGACCTGTCGAGCCGGCCAGAAGGGCAGGGGTGTAATTGATGGGAACCCTGTTTTCAGCGCAGCAGATGAGTTTGGAGACGGCTTCCTCTGAGTGGGTCAGAGGCGATGTGGGTTCCGAATACTGGATCAGGAAGGGATACCTCGCCAGTTCCCGGCTGCTCCCTGCAACAGCAGAGGCCATATCCAGAATCACCTTCAAGTCCTGGAGAGATCCTGCCGTGAAGAAGATGGGCTTCACACTGTTCTCCACTTCCAGCTGAAAGCAGCGGATGTAGTGGAGTCCCGGCGGGATATCCCTCGGAAGACCATAGGATGCGATGAAATCGATGTTCGGCGCGGCATCGCTGATGACCGTGCTCGCCACAATGTCATCCGCCTTTGTGTCCCGGATCTCCCGGGTGACCAGATCCACGGTTTTAGGAAGATCGGTGCCGGTGCCGAAATAGATCCTCCTGCCCCCCAACTCCATGACCGGCTCTTTCTTCCGGTTGTAGAGGGTCACATTCGAGGGGGCCGACTGGACGGCTGCTTCCACAAGAAAGGAAGGGATCTCCACGACGTTCTTGTCTCTCACCCTGGCGCCATGGCCTGCCAGGATGTCCACAGCCTTGGTCAGATTGACCCTCACTCCCACTTCATCCAGGATTCTAAGAGCCGTTTGATAGATTCTCAAGATCTGGGCTTCATCAAGCAGTCTGAACTGCGGTGTGCACTGGTTGTTCAATCCTGTCTCCATATCGACTTCTCCTGTGTGTCGTTTGAAAAAACTCCGCCATCCTATCCCAGGCTCTCCGCAGAGTCAACTCCCCCCGGCTTCTGTCCGGCATTCCAAGGAAGGGGTGGGCATTGTCGAAGGGGGAAAAAGAGAAGTGAATTGACTTCCCCTTTCCGTCAGTCTATTCAAATAGGGCTGGTTATCGGGGTTATAGGGGCGAGGTTGATCCCCGCCAGCCTATAGGAACCTGCTGGAGGCAAGGAGAGCCAATGGAAAACAGAACCCACGATGTCATCGTTGTGGGTGGAGGGGTCATGGGATCCTCCACCGCCTACAATCTGATGAGAATGGATCAGAAGCTCAAAGTGGCTGTCGTTGAAAGGGATCCGACCTACACCAGGGCCTCCACGACCCTTTCCATGGCCAACATCCGCATCCAGTTCAGCCTCAAGCAGAATGTCCAGATCTCCCAGTATGCCTTTGATGTTCTCGATCGTTTCGAAGAAGAGATGATGGTGGACGATGACAAGCCCTACATTGCTTTTCATCGTGAGGGCAATCTCTTTCTGGTGGATGAAAAGGGCCGTGATGTGGCGAAAAAAGCGCAGGAGATGCAAAAGGGCCTGAGATGCCAGGTGGAGTGGTGGTCACCCCGCGAGATAAAGGATCACTATCCTCTTTATGATGCGACCCCCTATGTTGGAGGAACCTTCGGTCCGAGGGACGGTCACCTGGATGCTTATGCCGTCCTTATGGGTTACAAGGCCAAAGCGAGGTCTCTGGGCGCGGAGTTCATCAAAGATGAGGTGATCCAGGTGCTTTTCCAGGGAAAAGAGGTGAGAGGAGTCCGGCTGGAATCCGGTGCGGATCTTTCTTCCAAAGTGGTTGTGAATTGCGCGGGCGCCTGGGCCGCGCAGGTCGCAGGAAGTGTCGGTGTAGAGATCCCGGTGCAACCGGTGAAACGGCAGGTCTTTGCGTTGGATACGGCGGTCAAGCCACAGGGCCCGCTTCCTCTTACCATTCTTCCCTCAGGTCTTTACTTCCGAACTGAAACTGGAAATCTTATCCTGCTCGGAAAGTCCCTGGAGGATGATCCGGTGGGATTTGATTTCACGTGGGATCAAAAACGGTTCATGGATCTTCTCTGGCCAGAGCTTGCGGAGTTTGTTCCTGCCTTTGACACACTCAAGGTGGTCAGGGGATGGGCCGGCCTTTATGCCGTCAACACTCTGGACAGCAATGCCATCCTCGGCGAGTGGCCTGAGCTCAAGGGCTTTTACCTCGCCAACGGGTTTTCCGGTCATGGACTCCAGCAAGGCCCGGCCGTGGGCCGCTATATCTCCGAACTCATCCTGGGGATGAAGCCCGCCCTGGACCTCTCTATTTTCACTCCTCTGCGGGTACTTGAGAATAAACCCCTCAGTGAAGGGGGAATCGTTTAGCCGCTGGTTCAAAACCATATGTTGCGGTTCCTTTGTCAGACAGCCTTTTTCTTCGTATGCCTCCAAACGCTTCCTCTTTGGGCGGCTCCGCCTGTGATGCCGGACCAGCCCGGACCGCTAACGTTGACGACTCTTGAGTTTCCTGACCTCAAGGATGAAAAACGGGGAGGGCGTTACGTTCCGATCAAGGTTCATCTTCCTCAACAGCAGGGGAAATGGCCCGTTGTTGTTTTTTCACACGGAGGCGGTGGAAACTGGGATGCGAATTTCGGCCAGGCCCGCCACCTGGCCGGTTATGGATATGCCGTGCTTTGTCTCGAACATGGCGGCAGCAACACGGGGCGGATGACCGAAGGGCTCCGGTTTTTGGAGAACCTGAAGGCGATGACTCGCGACTCAGGCGAGGTCTTGGGACGGCCCAAGGACGTTCGCTTTGCGTTAGACAGGGCCGAGGACTGGAACCGGACGCACCCTGAGCTCAAGGGCCGTTTGGACCTCGAGCATGTCGGCGTCATGGGCCATTCTTTCGGGGCCTATACCACGCTTGTGGTCTGCGGAGCGCGTCCGGCGCTTGACTGGCTTACGCCTCCTGTTTACCCCGCCAAGGGCTTGGGTCCGGATCTCAGTGACCCCCGGGTGAGCGCGGGCGTGGCCTTGTCGCCTCAGGGTCCGGGCGAGCCCTTCTTCCTTGAAACAAGCTACGCCGGCATCAACAGGCCGGTGCTCGGCATCACCGGATCACGCGACCAGCAACAGGGCGCGCCTCCAGAAAACCGCCGGCGCTTCTTTGATCTGCTCCCGCCTGGGGGCAAAGTCTTTATCTGGCTTGCCAACGCGGACCATCTTGCGTTTTCAGACTCGGAAGGCTCGGGTCGAGGATCTTTGCCGTCGAAATCGCGGGCCGCCGCACAACCCGTGGTCCGGGCAGCGACCCTCCTTTTCTTCGAAGCCACTCTGCGAGGAGACAAGGAAGCAGAGAAGGTTCTGTGTGCCGATACGCTGAAACCCCTGCTGCGCGGCGTGGTGAATGAACTGGAGATCCAAAAGAAGTAGACCAAAACGAAAACATTCTGACCGCCCCGTCCAATTTGCCCTGAGTGTGCGGTGAAGCTTTCTCGAGAGGAAAGCGCGATTTCACAACTACTTGGGCAATCGTTACCTTCGCTCTGCCTGCTCAATACGTTTTTTGGGTAATAGTAACCGGGAGCTCTCCTGGTCTGGCAATCGACTTGAGTTGTTAATTGCAACCCCCACTTTTCCTGCCATCACCGACCCGTACCGGAGAAAGATAAACATCCGCAACATCATGGACTGGCTCTATTCTGACACATAAGGCCGAATCTCGCACAGTCCGAAGTCGAACAAAGGAGTTCTATCACCTCTTCACCTTCAGGATCACGGGGATCACGACCAGGCTTAGGAGCAGACTGACGACGACGAAAGGCCAGCGAAACCCTATATGGGAGGCCATGATCCCCCCGGCCAGAGGACCCAGCGTCATGCCGAGAGAGGTCATGGAAGCCATCAGCCCGTAAGCCTTCCCATAGGTTTCCTTCGTTGTGACTTTTCCTACCAGGGCATTCATGGTGGGGAGGTTTCCGCCGGCCGCAAAGCCGAAAACAATGCGTATAATGAGCAGTTGGGGTATGGTCCGGGCCAAGGCATGGGCGGCCCACATGAGACCTGTGATGAACAGGTTGACAATGAGAACTCGTTTGTGCCCCATGCGATCGCTCAAATAGCCGATGGCGACGGCGGAAATGGAGGCGGTGGCGCCGGTAACAGCAAACATCAGACCGGTCGTGGAAGCAACCCCTGTCTTCAGGTTTCCGACCTCTTCGATGAACAGCGGCAAAATGGGTATGGCGAGTTGAATGGAAAAGTGGAATAGGAGAAAGACGGCCATCAGGGGAACGAATCCCGGCAAGGCAAAGAGCTTCCGCATACTCCCGCTTCGTTTCAACGATACAGCGGAGGGGCGGATGAATTGCTCCTTCGCCCCCATCAGGACAAGGAGGCCGCCCACGAGCAGCAATATGCCCCCTGCAATGAAGGTCAAACGATAGCCGACGATATCGGCAATCATGCCGCCGATCCAGGGTCCCAGGGACATCCCCAGAAAAACGGCAACCTGCATCAGTCCCAGCCCGAACCCCAGTTTCGTGACAGGCAAAACAGAGGAGACAAGAGAGATGGAGGCGGAAATGGTTCCCGTGAAGGCGCCGCTCACCAGAAGCAGGCTGAGGAGTTGATAGACGTTGCCGACCATCCCCATAGCCATGGTGAGGACGGCGCCAGCAAACATGGCGCGTTCGACCATGAGCTTTCGGCCGTAACGGTCGGACAGCCAGCCCCAGATGGGCGAGAATATGGTCATAGTGAGGCTCGCTGCCGCCCCCAGGATACCGGCCCAGACCGGCACCAACTTCTCATCTGTCACTCCGATTTCACGGATGTAGAAGGGAATGAAGGGCAGAGCGAATGCAAAGCCCACAATGGAAAGCAATTGGGCAACGAACATGACGAAGAGGGTGGAACGCCATGAAGAGGTCCCGTCGGTGTCCTTACCGGTGTTTTTTTTCGCTGTCGGGGTCATGGAAGGATTTCCTTTGCTGGGAGAAAACATAAGAGGACCGGTCTATCATGTCAATAAAACACTAACCATCCGAATCGATTCGCTTCATTTCCGTGTCGTACCATCTATGGGTAAAGCGCACGTATTATTGATCCCGCCCCACAAGAGGCTTGTCACCGCGCTAACCGAGGCAGTTTCTCGTACGTATACAGCCCAGCCTTCGCTATGTTATAGAGTGACAGCTTGATCCACCAAAGTCATCAGATCTTGCCGTGCCAGAAGTCATCTATCAAACCAGAGAGGAACTGTATCCCCGATTCGGGCTTGCCTTGGCCGACACTCAGCAGGTTTATGTGAGGGATGACCTCCCCGGCTGTGTGAAGCGGTTTGTCATCAGCCATGAGACTGTATCACCTGGCGGATAAGGCACAGTGGTGGGTGTGGAGGGAGATCAAGGCGAATGCATATGCCGCCATGAGGCATCCGATAGGATTCGTTGCGTGCGTGTTGATGAGTCTTGCGCCTTACCGTCTAAGGTATTATGGACAGAGGATTCGTGGTAGAGTGATGTGAGGGGCCAAGCTAGATTTCGTATCGTTACTTTCAATTTTTCCCGCGATTCCTTCGATAATGCTTAGTTGTTGTAAGCAATGCATGCATCAGCTCGTTCAAGATCCCAGGATTGACTATCGGCCGAAGGCTTAACCTGCCGAGCCGCAGTGTGCGGACCTGCGCACAGGGCGGTCTGGCCAGGGGGGGCAAAGCTCCCCTTTACCCGATTAGGCCGCAGAGCGCGATCTGAACATGTAGATCGCCCAACCAAGCGTGTCGCGCCCCCAACGCAGGTATGCCGCCCTCGCCTTGCTCACGCGCTCAACCACCTCCGCCAAGTCCGGATCATCTGGATGGGTGCGAGCGTACTCGGATGTCGCGAACCATTGGAGGCCCTCATACCTGTCCCAGTCGTCCTTGCTGCTCACGATGGTGTGAACGAGCTCCGTTCCTCGCCGCTCTCCGGCTTCTGCATTCGAGGAGTGGCTCCCGAAGTCCTCTCGCGCGCACCCGGATGCCTCTAGGTAATCCCCTGACGGCTCCTGCTGCCAGTATGGCTCTCCCACGATCACCCAGCCGCCGGGCCTCACCATGCTGATCAGCGCTTCGAGAGTATTAGCATGCCCCCCGAAGACCCAACTGGCACCGATACATGACGCCAGATCTAAGCTGTGCGGCTCGTCTGGCTTGAAATCCGCACCATTCATCTGAGTGAAGGTGATGCCGGCACTCGGTGCCCGCGCCTTGAGCCTTCTCTCTGCTTCGGCGATGAAGAAAGGAGAAATGTCGATGCCCATGCCACGAGCGCCATAGACTTCCGCCAAGCGAATCAGGAACTCGCCCTTACCACACGCAATGTCAACCACCTGCGCGTTCGTCGGGAGGCGCAGAAGTTCCACGAGACGCGTCAGTTTTTCCTCGCTCGTGGGATTGCATACCACATGTTCACGGTGAGTGATGTCGTAGAACTTCCATGTGTCCATGATTCTCAATCCTTCGACGGCCTAACGATATGCATGACCAGCGGGGGGGAGAACTGAAAAATAAAGGACCCCGACTGTATTCCGCGTCTGGTCAATGCAATTGTTCGGCATAGTCTGCAACTTGGGCAGCTAGGGCTTTGATGCAATCTGAGTCTTTGAATTGAAGGGTTCTAGCTGAGCATATCGGGACAAGAGCTGTCTCGTACCCTCTTGTAAGCAGGTCGTTATGATCAGCCACAAACCCCTTGTATTTGAAATCAATTATCACGCCCAAGATCCTGATGTCGATGGCGTTCAGCCATTCTTTATGATGCGACTTGATAAAGTCATTCATAATGGCCTTCGCACGCTCGACAAGGAATTTCTTGTCGGGGACCCCCCATCCATCCTGGCTTTGATCGGTGCCTAAGAGCTTTTCAACCGAGAGAGCTACAATACCCCGGCCGTCACTCGTTACGATTCTCTCCGTGAGCTGGGCACAGGCCCTGTTCGGAGAAGGAGGTGAAAGTGGTTGGGAATAAGCGCCCATGCATAGCAGATGGCCTTCGTATCTTGGAGAATTTCTCCCAACCGCTCCAGAAAATGATTCCTATCGGGATCGCTTCGGAATACCGCCCCTCTTTCAATGCCCCTGACCATGACGTGGTGCAGGGCTCCGGCAGCGTCAATTCTGGATTTCCTCGGCATAAGACACCACTATCACCATGCCCAATGGTCTGTAAACTTAAAAACTTAACAGCCCCCTTTCTTGCCTAACGGGCAAAAACCCTCAATTCGATGGTGATCAAATCATAGACCAGATGCATCCCCAGATGCTCGAAAAACCGGCTTGAACCGTAACGGACATTCCATCGGGTCCGGTCCAGGTCGAAGTGCGCCTCAATGCTCACCGAGCCGTCTTCGTGCCGGTTCACTGTGGCGGGAAAGTTGATCTCCGCTTTGACTCCCCGAAGTTCAAGGGTTCCCGTCACGCCGAAGTTGGGTGAGCTCAGGGTCGGCGACTCCACTACTCTTGCGGCGTCAAGGATGAAAGACGCCTTCGGAAACATCTTCACGAAAAAGAAATCGTCGGACAGAAGATGGGCGATGAGAACAGGCTGAAGAGGGTCTCCTTCAAGGTCCTTGTTCTTTATCGTTGTCATGTCGATCTCGAAAGCCCCTTGAATCGCGCCATTCCTCACCTGGATTTCTCCCTTCGAGAGCTTCAACGTTCCGTGATGTTTCCCGTTCCGATTGCGGCCGGTCCACCAAATCACACTCTCACCAGCATTGACGGCATAGAGATGATCTTCAAGGTCGACAGTCGGCCCAAGGCGCTCGGGCGGTTTTACGTTCTCTCCTTCGAGGGAAAGCCCTGCTTTCAGCCAGCCGTCCACGCCGCCGGCGAGAGCATGAACCTTCTCATGTCCCAGGCGCAAGAGCTTCTCTGCCGCCTCGGCCGCATCGTGCGATTCGGCACTCGATCCATAGAGCACGATTTCTGCACTCTTATCCTCAGTTATGGCTGCAATCTGGTCTGGAAAGGTCACTTCAAAGACGCAGACATTTAAAGCGCCCGGGAGGCGCCTTTTCTCGTAGATTTCCTTAGGCAGCACATCGATGAGGATGAACGGCTTGTCTTGCTGCATCCACTCTCTGAGCTCCGACGGCTGCAATACCCTTTCTTTGTGTCCGACTTCATACCTCTTCCTCCGTATTCACTCAGCAGTTTCCTTACTGGACGCTCAGCGCTTCAATCTGGCCCACACCATGTTGGGCGAATGGCCGTTGACGCGCACCATGCGCACCCACAGGAGCGTCATATGCTCCAGGTGCAGCGCCTGGTCAAGACCGCCGACATCGAGAGGTTCCCAGCCAAGCTGGGCGATCAACTCGTTCACGGTTTTCTTCGCCGCAGCGTCCAGGCCGCAGTACATCATCACCGGCTTGACGTTGTAACCCGGATAGGCGCTGTTTTCAAAGTTCTCGAAGCCATAGATGGTGAACGCCTTGACCACCTTGGCCTGGGGCACCCATTTCTGGACGAGCTCACTGCCAGAGATTTCACTCTTAAGACCGTGGATCAGGCCGGGACCCACGGGATTGGTGCAATCCACCAAGATCTTACCTTTGAGCTCGGAAGCAACGGCTTTCAGAGCGTCTTCATTCGCCTGGAAAGGGGTGACCAGAAAAACCACTTCAGCGTCGGCGACGGCTTCTTTAGGCTGTCGAACGACAAGGGAAGGGTTTTTCGCCACGGCTTTTCGCACACTCTCCGAATGGACGTCTCTCGCAGCGATGGTAACAGAGTGCCCAAGGCGCGCCAGATGGTCGGCCAGCGCGGATCCGACATTGCCAATCCCTATGAACGTAATCTTCATTGAAACACCTCCTCTACGGCTGACGATTGAGCGTGACACAGAATAAAGTCTCTCGGTTAACGCTTAACAAAGGTTCCCTCCTGGTACTCACGGAAAGCGATCTCCAGCTCGGCCTGGGTATTCATGACGATAGGACCGTGCCAGGCTATCGGCTCCTTCAGAGGCTTGCCCGTTAGGAGCAGAAACCTCACCGAACTCTCTCTGGCTTCAATCGAAAACTGATCTCCCGGATCAAAAAGGATCAATGTCCGATTGGCAACTCCTGCGCCGTTCACAACGCCCGCTCCTTCGATGACGTAGATGAAGGCGGTGTGATCGGGGTTGGTGGAATGGCTGTACGATTCTCCTTTGGGCACGGTACAATCCAGGTACTGGGCTTGAATCACGATGTCTTTGACTGGTCCGGTAACACCGGCGACTGTCCCGGCGATGATCTTTATCCGCACGCCACCCTCTAGCTCCACTTCCGGTATCTGGCTCGCCGTGATTCCACGATACCTCGGAGCCATCATTTTCTGTGAGGCGGGCAGATTGGCCCACAGCTGAAAACCATACATGGAGCCTCGACCGTCCCCTTTGGGCATTTCCTGGTGAATGATGCCGCTGCCTGCGGTCATCCACTGTACGTCCCGGGAGGATATAACGCCTTTGTTGCCCATACTGTCTGCATGCTCGACATCCCCCTTCAGGACATAGGTGATGGTCTCAATGCCGCGATGGGGATGCCAGGGAAAACCCTTGACAAAGTGCTCTGGGTTGTCGGAACGGAAATCATCGAGCATGAGAAATGGATCGAATTGAGGAGCCTCAGCAAAACCGAAGGATCGATTCAGGTGGACGCCTGCACCTTCGATCACGGGCTTGCTTTTCAATACCATATGAATTTTCCTTGGTTTCAACATCGTTGTGCTCCTTCCAACTCCTTTATATCTCTTGGTTTGGTAGTGGAATATGACTGTTTTGAAATAGAGTACTTATTCTAAGTCCCGAAGCACCACTAAACGCCACAGCCGCATCCTGCCTGCCATGCTCGGCCATCAGGACCCATTATCCAATGGCCCCGCCCTGGCAGGT
>CAVPOU010000017.1:0-228148 GCA_963707125.1 uncultured delta proteobacterium
CATTTGATGATGCTGATGGCTTCGTGGCCTTTGCCTAGATAGGATACCCGCCGCACGATGCTGCAGTAATCGGCGCTGAGCTCATACACGTTCAGCCCCTTGCCGTTCCAGAAATCACTACCTTCGAAAGTTCCGTCAGCGACCGCGTACGCTTTGCCATCGTCGTCCCGGAACAACGTCACCTGACCGGCCACGATGCCGACGCGCGGGTCCTTGTTCGCCACTTCAAATAGCCGGTGGGCGAATAACACATCGCCCAGGCAAGGATGCCGTCACCAATCTTCCAGCCCTTAAAGCCCATCGCCGGCGGAATTTGTAGCAGTAAACGTATTGCCTGGTCGTGGGGTTGTAGAGCATGCTCCCGCGGTTGATCAGGTGCGAGTCTTCCTGGGTCAGCACGTCATTCTCGAACTTCCAGCGGACCAGATCTTCGAGGAATAGCATTTCAGCACGTTCTGGCCGCTGTTCTCGTCATCGAAACACCACTCGCCGTACAGGTAAAAGGTGTCGCCAACCTTGAGCACGGAATTGTAGAAACAGACCATCTCCTTGCCGTCCACATCCCAGACCAACGCCCGCCGTCATTGACGATCCCCGGGACATTCTCCCCTGCTGCTAGGTCACCCGCCGACAGCACTGCCACGCGGATAATCATAGACAGCATCAGACAAGAGGACGTAGTAATGGGCTGGTTCATTGTGGGTTGGTTGCCTGCAAGATTCCCGGTTCCTGCGGCAGGGCCATCGCCATCCGGCCATCGGGCAGCGGTTGCATGTGTTTCTCCAGCGTCTGCCGTCCGCCTTCGGAGTTGTATTCCAGCAAGGGACAAGTTCTTCCGGTTGCGACGCGACGCAGTGGGGCGCCACGGTCCACGGACTGGTGATATGGGGCACAACCTTGACGCCGGGATAACGGCGGACCAGTTCGCAGATTTTCAACCACTCGGAGATGCCGCCGCACCACGTCGGGTCGGACTGCACGAAGTCCACGCATTTGCGGTCGAGGAACGGTTTGACGGCCCAGCGGGTGTACCAGTGTTCGCCGCCAGCGATGGTCAGGCCGGTTTCGCCTTTGATCCGCGCATAGCCTTCCACGTGCTCGGGACAGATCGGCTCCTCGATCCAGAACGGCTTGTAGGGCGCCACCGCCTTGCAGAGCCGCAGCGAATACTCCACGTCATCACTGTGGCGGATGCTGTGATTGTCGAACATCAGCATCGCGTCGGGCAATTCCTCGCGCAGCACGCGCACAAGTTCAACGTTCTCCTTGAATCCGGCTCCCCGTCCTTCGCGCCTTTGCTGAAATACCATTTCTGGCTGCGATACCCGCGGTCGAATGCCTCGCGGGCCTTCGCCCGGGCTTCGACGGCGCGGTGCCGACTTCGCCCGGCCGCCAGTACACCGGCACACACTCCCGGTTGGCCGGGCCCATGATCTGATAGGCGGGTTTCTTCAAAATTCGGCCGCGCAAATCCCAGAGCGCGATGTCCACCGTGCTGAACGCGATGAACACCCGGCCCGTCGCCGTGTGCCGGTCGCGGCGCGGCTTGTTCAGGATCAACTCACCGGTCAGCGGATCCTGCCCCTCGCCAAACAACTTGGCCTTGCCGGGATAGATGGCGTCCCAGAGCGTCTCGCCCGCGAGCGTGAGATCGAGGGCGTTCTTCCCGACCAACAATTCCCGGATTTTCGGCAGATGCCCTTCAAGCGTCTTCAAATCTTGCGCGAACTGCCGGCAAACTTCCCGATGGTGCCATCGTCCGCCTCAATCGCGACGCCTTTCTCCATGCGCACGTCTTTGATCGCGATCCGCCGCTGTTCCGCGAATGCTGGCGGGCACCAGATCAGCCCACCGGCGACGATCCCGGTGGTCTTGACAAAACCCCGCCGACTCAGTCTGTTCATGTCGAACGAGTTCATGGTTCTACCACCGCACCTCAAACACTGCGGATGACTGATTGCTCATGTTGCTCATATTGTCCTTTCCGAGTTCTTTCCTAGCGTGTGCCTGGTGTTGACGTAGATTTCGGTCTCGTAGATGCCGAGCCAGGCGTTGTCATGGCTGTTTTGGCCGGTCATGCTGATCTTGACGTACCGGCCAAGGGTGTCCTCCACATCGAAGGTCTGCAGGGTCTTCTCCCATAACTGTGTGCTGCCGCTCCAGACCGTGGTCATCGCCGACCCGTCGCCGACCTCGATCTTGATCGGGTATGTCATGGTGCGCCCGTTATAAGGCCGAATCTTCACGGCCGCTACACGCTGGGCGCTGCCCAGGTCGTACTGGATCCAAGCCGCGGCCAGCGTGCCGTCATTCATCCAGCGCGTGTTGATCTTCCCATCGTACGTGTTTTCCTTGGTGTACACTGGCTTCTGGTCTCCCGCATTGGCATTCGCCTTCGCCTCCTTGGCCAGGTCCGCGGCCAGCATTCCGTCGTTTGCCAATTTCTTTCTGACGTCCGCATTGTAAGGCTTTTTCAATGGCATTGCCTTTCTGTTTGGCCCCGGCGGTGGCATCCGCAATCGTCGCCTTGGCCAGACCGCCGGCCAGAACGGTGACCGACACCGGATACGAGGTGTAGGATGCGCCTGCGTTGTTAATCGCCTTGGCGGTGAGCGCGTACGTCCCCACCCCCACCCCGTTCCAGGTGAACGCATACGGGGCCGCCGTCGTTTCGCCCAGTTTCGTCGCACCGCTGTAGAACTCGACTTTGGTGATGGTTCCGCTGTTGTCGGTAGCGGAGGCGGTCATGCTCACCGATGCCGGCGCCGTGAAGGTGGCGCAGTTCTCGGGTGCGGTGATGGCTGCCGCCGGTCCTTTGATCCACCAGGCCACATTCTTCTTCACCAGGTAGTCCGCAAAGGGCCCGGTGTAGAAATCGCTGAAGATCCACCGTACCCAAGGTGCCGGCGCCGGTTCACCGTACGGGATCCGGGTGCAATGATCGAAGTTGATCCAGGCGATCCCCAGTTTTTCCATGATGACGATCTGGTCCCAGTCATCCTCGATGGCATAGACGAACTGACCGAAGACGGTTTTCTCGCCATCGCCACGGTAGTAGGTGGGCGTCTCGGTATTGAGGCAAGGCCACTTGTCCTTGACCGCCTGCATCTGGGCGGCGCTCGCCAGATAATATCCATGAAAACCGACGAGGGCATTCGCCCAACTCCAGGCGACGCCGTATTTCGCCTGATACCCCTCCTGGAATTTCTGATAGTACCACGGCGCCCGGGGCGTCTTGGCGAGGCTGAAGAGAATGATCGGCGTGTCGGGCGCCAGTTTCCGCACCCTGTTCGCCATGGGAATGCCGCCCGTGAAGGCGTCCGTCTCTTCATCACTTATGGGCCAGGGTTCATGCGGTTCGTTGGCCAACTCATAGATGACGTGTGTACGGTTCTTATAGCGAGCGGCGACGATGTCCCAGAATTCCCGGTGATTGACGGAGCCAATCGGTTTGGTGGACGAAGGACCATAAACAATGATCACATACTGACCGGCCCGCGCTGCCAGATCCACGCATTGATCCAGCTTGGCCAACTTCGCCGCATCGGTTGGTTCGGTGCCGCCGCTGGCCCAGAGACGCCGGACATTGAAGCCCAGGTGGGCATTCTCCGACCAGGCCTCTGCGCTCAGGGCGAACTCGTCGCCCCGGTTGTTTCTCGTGGTATCGGTGAAGAAAAGCGTGTCTCCCCGCAACTTTTGCCCGTCGGCAGCAGACAGGGAGTTGTTGACGATTTTCGGTCGTCCCGGGTCGTCGGCCAATGCGGCCGCTCCACCAAGCAGGCCGGCGAGAACGAGAAGCGCGCCGCAATGACAACGGATCGTTGAGTCAGGAGTCGGAGTTTTCATTTCGTCTCTCTCTGTTAATCTGGTTCAGTCACCTGTAATGTCTCGTGTTGATTGCATGGTCTCTTTGTCTCCAGCAACTATTTCAACCATTCCTGAAGACGGTTCTTCATGCGCTGTGCATGCTCGGCCTCTGCCCGAGTCTACCTGGCGAAATTGGCCGTATAGGTGCTGTCGGTGGCCGGCACCACGACGGTGCGCGGATTTGTCGTGTCCCCATCGCTCCAGCCCGTGAAATGCCAGCCGTTCCAGGCCGTCGCCACTACCACCGCTTTGCCACCCACCACATAAGCCGCACCGCCGCTTACTATGCCCGCATTCGCCGGATTTGCCTCGCCCGTCACAATCGTCGTGTGCAGAGTGTCTTTGCGCCATTGATCATACATCTTGACCATGCGCCATTCTGCTCCGAATTCGATTTGGTCAGATTGATCTGTTCGCCCGGATCGGTTGCCAGGTCGTAGAGTGAATGCTGCACCATTTTCCAGCGCCTTCGCGCATGGCTTGGATTGTGAAATTGTATTGCCCCCAAAAAAGCGGCTCTGTTCGTTCCCGCTTGTTGCCCAACACAATGTCCGCAACGTTCTGCCCATCCAGCGTGAGGGTTCCCGTCTTGACGCCCGCTAGCAGCGCAGACGGTGGGCAGCCAGTCTACCGTTCGCCACAGGGAATCATTGGTCAGACCGGCTGGAATCCGCCCCTTCCACTGGGCGACGCACGTCGTACGTATGCCGCCTTCGTTATAGTCGAATTTGCCGCCCCGATAGGGACCAGGATTGCATACCCACATGCTGCCATCCTTGGTTACCTTCTTATCCGCCCCCTGGTCGCCGGAGAAACCAGCGACCAGGGTGTCCTGGGCCAGGTTCAATTCATCCAGCCGGGCGAGCAATCGTCCGACCTGCTTATCCATCTCCGTGACCGTGGCCAGATAGGTGGTCATCTTGCCCGCGATATCAAAATTGGCGCCCTCCGCAAACTTGCGTTGCGTCGTTTCCGGGAAATCCTTGATGTTGAAAACCAGATTCGAGTACACGGTCTTCTGCTCGGCACTCGGATTCGTGGGCGTGTGCGGCCAGACATACCAGATAAACATGTGGAAAGGGACATGAGCACGTGCCTCGATGAAACGGATCGCGGCATCCGTGGTGAGGCGGCCGTGTCCGCATTATGACCGTTGTTGGACGCCAACCAGCTTTCGTCGATCCCATACTCCGAAAGCGAGTTCGTCACCGGGAGGTCTTTGAAACCATGGGCCAAATGCCATTTCCCGAAATGTCCCGTGGCGTAGCCGGCAGTCTTCAACAGTTTGTTGACGTTCGGAACGGCCGGATCCAGCCCTGGCCCATTGTTGGTAAGCTTACCGGCTTTGGCCGGCAGCCGCCCGGTCAACAGGGCCGACCTGGCCGGAGCACATTCCTGGGCGCACGCATAGAACTGGGTGAACTTGATGCCTTCCTTCGCCATGCGATCCACGTTGGGGGTCTTGGCGTAAGGATGCCCAAAGCATGCCACATCCGCCCAACTCATGTCGTCGGTCAGGATAAAGATGAAGTTCGGCTTGCGGGCGGATGGCTCGGCGGCTGCGCCCAGCCCGACGGCAGCGGTTACCAGCAGCAGGCTTCCGGTCAGAAGAAAGAAACGGCTTGAATGTCGGATCGGTTTTGTCTTGTGCATATTGATCTCGTTCGGATGGTTGTCTTACTTCTTATTGAGCTGCGCACAACGTGAGAAACTGATGCTGGCGCATCCGGATGACGTCCGTCTCCGGTTCCGGGCGGCGTTCCAGCAAATCCGTACGTTCTAGTTTTGCTGCGCCTCTCACGCGAACTTGGATGTCTGCCTCTCCCGCGTAGGGCCGCCATAGCCGAATGAGAAGATGGTCTCCGCGGCGCGTCATCGACGTGATCGTCGCCGCATCTTCGGGGTGTATGGTCACGACCGATTGTTCTGGTCCAGATTCAGTTCGAGCGCTCGTGACCAGAAGTGGCTGGGAGAAAACTTCCGACCATCTGGGAACGCCCGCCTGCTGCCAATCGCCGTCATACGGGATGAAGCACCACTCGAAAACATGCTGCCCGGTGAGCGGATAATAGGGCGGGTTTTTTATGTTGTTGCCCGCTCCCCGACCGTGGTTCCCGCTATAGGCCAAGGCGATCTCGAGTGCCGAAGGGTCTTTCCGGAAAATGCCGGCTGCCGTCCGATCGGTCAATACCGCGATCCCGCCGCCTGCGCCCTCCGCCATGGCGTAGCGCAGGATCGGATAGGCGTCTGACTCGACCGCCCGCACATCAAAGGCGGCATGGGAGAAAAACCTGGGCTGGTCGAATGGCAGGGGGATTACCAGCCGGAGCTTCTGGTCCGATGCCTTCAAGCCCGCCTTCGTTCCCACGTCGGTCTTTTCGCCAAAATCGAGTTCCAACCTCAGCCGCACCATCGGCGAATCGGGTTCGATCCTGAAGCCGGCCTTGTACCGCACTCCGCCGATCTCCCCTTCCCCGTGCATCACACCGGATGCGCCATCGTTGCCCACCTTGGTCGCGCAGATCGCCTGCTCGATCGGCCCTTTGCCGACGAAGTTGCCGGCCAGGAGCACCGGGAAGGATCGTCCCTGGCCGATGATGCACACTCCCGTGCCTGCAGCGATGACGCGGACAAAGCCATTGTCCATTCCAGGCGATCCCGCCTGCGTCACCAACTGGACCGGGGACAACGCGGTCTTGGGGCCATCCGCCATTTCATAGCGTTCGCTCCCCATTCCAGGGACTTGGGCAAGCAGGACCGCGTCCACTTCATGCGCACTGCCGTCCGCATGCCGGGAACGCACGACCACCTCCGCCGGAATGGCGGAACGGCGGGATTGCGAAATGCGGAAAACCGCAGGTTCCTTGACCGCCCCCTGCGGCAGGGCCGCATGGATGGCCAGCGTCTGCTTGCGTACCGAGCCAGCCGTGTTGACGACGGCGAATCCAGTGCCGCGGACCAGGACATCGCCCGGGCCATCCGGCATGAGGCATCCGGCTTCACGCATGAGCCCTTTGCAGATCGCCCCCGCCTCGGCGAATGCCTCTTTGACCATCTGCGTATATGTTCGCTGCTTGAAGATGCCAAACGCATGGGTCGCCGCCTCGAAGAGGCGGGCATCGTGGTGCTGCCCGCTGAGATGGGCGTCCCAGGCATCATCCAGCCGCCCTTTCGCATCGATACCTCGGATGGCCAGCAGTCGTTCGGCCTGCAGCAGCAGGTTCTCGCTCTCCCGGTCGGCGCGTTCGGCGTCCCCGGCAAGGATGCCATAACCGTATTCAGGCCCCACCTGGCCCTTGAACAGATCGATTTCGGTCCCCTGAGGCTTCCCGATCGACTTGAAATACTCTTCGAGGGTGACGATCTGCGCCCGGTACTCGCCCCCACCGGCCAAGGGGAAAGTCCTCTCCTTCAAGATCGCCACGTCGGGTTGAGGGGCATAAGGAGCGAAGAAATCGCGAAACGTACCAAACAGCGGCTGCCGGGCACCAGCCTTGAGCATCGCCTCAAACTGCGCTTTCGATGGCAGGGCCTGCAGTGATCGTATGGTTCGCGGGCATCCCGGCGGCGATCGACACCGTGCTGTGTATCTTCGAGCCGTCCGGGCCGATCCACCAGAAATTCTCCCGCGCTTTCCTTGCCGGAGGATAGTAGCTGGCGCCGAAGAACGTCTCGGCGACAACCGCCTCGAATCCGGCCGCGTTGAGGATCTGCGGAATCTGGGAACACGACCCATCCTCCTGATATCCATAGATCTTCACCGGAACTCCCAATGCCTCCTCAACGGCCCTTATCCCGTGGGTAAACTGATGGATCACGGCTTCATCACCGAGGGTGCCCATGATGGGCTGGGTGTAGGCGCCGCCGATGATCTCGATCTGACCTCGTTTCGCGTAATGGCGCAACTGCTCCAACCGGGCATCATCGCGAAGCGTCTTGCCCTCATTCTTGTACTTTTCGAATGCAAACTTCTCGCCCTCCTTCATCCGCTTGAGGGTGTACGGATCGAGTTCCATGACCACTTTGAAATCAGGATTCGCCTCCAAAGACGCGAAGAGCATGTCGACGGCCGGCTGGAAGAAAGGCAAGGGCGTGAAGAAGTAGCTGGAATGGCAGCCCCAGAAGACATGGACGGTGAAGTTGGGCTTCTGCCCTGGTGGCTCAGCGGCCATTCCCGGTGAAACGGTCGCGCTTGCCAGTAGCAGCAGGATTACCGCCTGGTTCAGGAAACGGCTTCGCCGTTGGGATGCCGTGGTCATGTGCATAATCGGACTCCCCTATTTCTCGGTCTTCTTTTGGATGTCTTTCCAACTCCATTCGTATTTCAAAGGCTCCACAACGCTGCTGACGGAACCGCCCTTTTCCTGGCCTTTCTCCTGAAATTTCTCGAAGGTCATCTTCTGATAGCCCCACATGAAACGCGCGGTCGGACTGCCCGCAAGGAAATGATAGGTGTTTCCGTCGAACTTGTTGCTATCCCATCCGGGCGGATTCTGGGTGCTGACACCGAACCGGCCCGACTCGCCCAGGTAGGTGATGCTGTTGTCGTAGACCTTGTTGTCATGGCAATAGCAGTCCGCATGCTCTTGTTTCGGGTCTTTGATGACCGGCAGACTCCTGTCACCAAGAGCGATGTTGATCCCGTCTCCCTTGAGCTTGGAAACCTCGATCTTGTTGCCGTAAGCCTCATTGAACGCGCAGCTCTGGATGTCGATGGCCGAGCCGTCATAGCTGCTCAACCGATTGTTGTTGATGAAGATGTTGTTGCGGACCTTGTTGCGCAGGCTGATCTCGACGGCGATCCCCGAGGAGGAGTTGTCGACGATCACGTTGTCTTCGATGATGTTGTCATTGGCCAAACAATCGATCCAGATCCCCTTGCAGTTGTTGTCATGGATGTAGTTTCCACGGAGCATGCAGAAATCGCCGAAGGAGTTCTTGATCCCGGCCGCGTTCCATCCAACCGAATAGTGGAGACGGTTGTTGAACGCGAGCTCGTTGTATTCCACCACCACTTTGTTGGCCAGTTGAATGCCGATGCCACGCGAGCCATTGTCGTGCGAGTAGTTGAATCGGGCTGCGCCGCCGGTGTCGCCATTCGCATTGAACTCGATCCCCGTGCCATGGTTGAGACGCGTTTCGTTGCCTTCGATGGTCCACTCGACCCCGGCCTGGATGGCGCCCATGGCATCGCCGTTGGCGTATTTTTCGACGATCAGATTCCGGATGGCGACGTTCTCGGACTTGCCCTTCTTTCCCATGCCGCTGAAGGCCGCAGCCAAGAACGCTGACTTCCACTGTCTTTCCCGTAGGATCGTTGGCGATATACACCCGATCGGCCGCATAATCGAAGTACCAGGTCCCTGGCTCTTCAAGCACGCGGTCATAGCCCCGGCTCTTGAAGAATTCGATCCGTAGCTCATGGAGGCCCTCCTTGAGATCCATCGAACCGGACTTCTCCTTCAGGACGTAATGCCCGTCGTTGGGCTGGCAATACCCGGGAAGCGGATCCAGCTCCGCAACGACTGCAGACCGTCATTGTCGATCACCAGGGCGCCATCGATCCACAGCTTCGATCCATCGTCGGAGGACAGATAGAACGTGTATTTCCCCGCCTTCGTGATCTTCAGGAATCCGGTGTGGCGGCTGGCGAATGTATCCGCGAAGCGGTCATCCAGCCCTGGCCAGACATACCCGTTGACCCGATAATCCGTTCCGATGTTCTCGTCGATACGTTCGAAGTCGGGCTTCCTGCCTGACAAGTCGGGGATCTTCGTCAAGGACTCGTTGAAATCGAAGAATTCCGACTTGATCCCCGCCGTCTTGCCCGCGCGGTCCACGAACAACACCGCTGAACCGCCGTCATCGACATCCTCCGCCTTCCCCTTCCCTTTCGTAAAGTCGAATTGCGTCTTTTGTTTCTCGGCCTTGCTTGCCTCTCCCACCGTCCGCTTTTCCTTCACGCCAGGGCCGTCCCATTGGAACCGCAGGCCGGCGCCGCCCACATGACGCAGATGCCTGTTGTCGATGAAGACATCTTCGCAATAGGTGGTCCCTTCCCATCCGGCCATGACATCCATCGCGCCGTACCGCGCCCAGATCCCTTTCTTTTCCTGAGCGTATGCGGTACGATTGCCTTTCTGCGTCTGCCCGGTGATCACCCATAGTTTCCCCTCACGTTCAAAGTTGGTGATGAGGTTCGCGCCATTGAGCGTGGTCAGCAGGCGTCCGTCCTTGTCCACCTCGCCATAAAACGACATGCCATTCTTCGGCGTTATCGATTGCAGCCGGTGCATGCCGGCCTTCAGCAGGAACGCAGTCCCGCCGGATGCTGATCAACAACCGATTGGATATCCGTGCCCGGTGCTATTACCACCGCATTTGCCGGAGGCGTGAATCTGGGAGGGGTAAAGGTGGCCGCCTCACTGCCGGAGGTAAGGCCGGAACTGGAAATCTGTTTCCGGGCAGGCGGCTCGGCAGCATGCAGCGCTGGCCAACGGCGCCAGCAGCAGGGCGGTGAGAGTGAGGAATGTGAGCTTGTTCATTGGCGTGTTCCTTGTTGACGAATTCCAAGTTCCAAGAGTTGACCCCACCGATTGGGTCTACTTGATCGCGGTGATTTTCACGTTGGCGAAGCGGGCCTCGACCTGATTACCGCTGAAGACGAAATGGCCTTCGGTGCAGTGCTTGCTTTCGACGTCGATCACCGGCTTGGGATCGTCGCCGAGATAGACGCGTATCGAGGGGCCGCGGTTGACGATCTTCACGCGGTGCGGCGTGGCGAACGACTCGCCCGTCTTGACGCTGGCCAGGAGTTCCTTGCCGACGTTCAGGATGAGGTTCCCGTTGGGAAACACTCCCAGGCGGTAGCCGGACGTGGTCCGGTCGTTCCACCACTCGAACGGGTTCACCTTGCGGAAGTGCACTCGGCAAGGCCGCCCGCCTGCACGGTCAGGTCGAACTCGTAGGTGGCGTCGCGAACGTGCGGTTCCAGAGGGGGGCGAAAGCCGGCCATACTTCCGGTTTGTCAGCACCAGCCGCCGTCCTCGACCTTCCAGCAGTGTTGTGGTCGATCAGCCAATGGTTTCGGCCGGCAGAGAAGTCGTCGGCGAAGTCCTGGCCGACGATCGGCTTTGCGGGCGGGTCGTCCGGACGCAGCGGCGGCTCGGGGCGATTGTCCACCGGCGCCTCGCCGTGGGACTCGAGTCGATACGTCTTCCCGGCGGCGGTGGCGAAGGAGTAGCTGTCGTCGGCGTTCCGCGTCGCAGCAAGGGCGGCCCGTCCGCCTCCATTTTCACGCCCCGGCCCGGCCAGGGGTTCTGCACCCGGCATGGGATGCCCTTTTCGCTTTTGATGGTCACCGAACCGATCACGCCGCCCTTCACCGCAGACGAGACGAGGAATGCGCTGTCTTCACGCAACTGGTGGAACGCGGCATCCGTTTGCATCGTCCAGTTGGGAAACAGGATCAACCGGCCATGGATCGATTGCAGGAACATCGCCCCGATGCCGTCGATCACCTGGTGCTCGGTCAGCAGCACCTGGTCCGAGTAGGTGAAGTTGGGTAGCATCGTCTTCTCGACCACCGAGCGAATCACCTTGAGCACCTCTTCGACCGGGTAGCCGCAGCGGATGGCCTGCGGCACGAGCCAGGTGAAGAAGTGCGCCGGAAGACGTCGTTCTTGCCGATCTCGCCGTGGCGATAGAAGTACTGGATCAGGTTTCGGGCATTGAGGGCCTCGGGCGACTCGCGATTGAACCATAGGGCGGGGTAGAAGGTCTGCAGTTGGTAGGGCGCACCGTTGGCCAGCACGCTGGGATTGTCCTCGGTGAACGAGAGGCAGCACTGGCCCTCGACCGTCACCAGCGGCATAGGACTCATGCGGTCCAGTACCGCCTGCCAGCGCGGCCGCAGCTCGGCGTCCACGTTCAACTCCTTGGACCAGTCGAGCAGGCACTTGAAGACGCGCGAGGTGAAGGCGATCGCCTGGGCGGCGTTGATGCGGTGGTTGCAATCCAACTCGGCGACACAACTGGAGATGACTTACCGCTCACGATCGCGGATGAGGAATCCTTCGCTGTTGGCGGCGATCTCCTTCAGGAACGGATAGAGCTTCTCCCGCATCCACTGCTCGTCGCGGGTAAGCTTGTACCAAGTGATCATATGGCTCTCGCCAATCACGGAATGGATAAACTACGTTAACTACATGGGCAAGAAAAGGAGCACGCAGAAAAGGAGCCTGTCGAGCTTGCTGACCATGGTGCTGACCGACCATATTCAGCGAAAAGATGAACATCGCATGGAGGAGATATTCTCAGAATACCTGCGGTATGGACGCGAACCGCTGATCAGGCAGGTTATTAACGATGCAAGTCCCTACATCGATGAAAGCTTTGAAGGAGAAGCCATACTGAGCGTGGGCAAGAGCATCGATTTCATACGCAAGGGCGCTTCCGGTATCATCAACGCCATGCCGTTTACCTGTATGCCCGGGACCATATCGAGTGCGGTCATGAAACTGATACAGAATAAGTACGGTGTGCCCGTCCTCAACATTGCTTACGACGGACAAGGGTTGACCAATATCACGACGAGGTTGGAAGCCTTTATGCACCAGGTGAAGGAATACCAAGGTCGTCCGTGAATTCCAGGTGAACAGAGCGTTGCTTCAGTTTAACCAAATCTTTAAAGGATTCGATAGTCTACACTAATGGATAGCCTCAGTTTTTCCGTTATTCTGATTATTATCCTCATACTCTTGAACGGCCTCTTCTCCGCAGGAGAATTTGCCATAATCTCTTCTCGTAAAAGCAGGATCAGGGAGATGATCAAGGAGAAGAAGGACAGGAGGGCGGAGCTGCTTTTGGAGATGCGGGAGAATCCGGAGAAATTTCTTCCGACAGTGCAGATCGGGATTACCATTTGTGGCACCCTGGCGTCGGCGCTGGCCGGCGTACTCTCCGTCTACTTTCTTGATCCGGTGATCAAAGGAATCCCGTATGTCGGTCGCTTTTCCGAAAGCTCTGCCCCCCGGATTATCGCCGTGCCCGAGGGATTCAGCGCTTCCTGGAGTTTCGCATTCAGGTTCTCCGTCCCCACCGTCCCTTTGTGCATCGGGGCCAGGACCTGGATTCCATCCAGAGGATCGAGTTTGAAACGCTTTGGAATACGCTCGCACACCAGTTCCATGATGATCCGAAGGACTTCCTCCTGATCTTCCTGCTCAATGAAATAGAAGTCTCCCAGACCCTCTCTCTCCTGCTTGAGTTCAGGCAGAAGCCCTGTGTAGATCCGGTGGGCGTTGCGGATGATCCCGCTGTTCGCAGCCTGGCGGAAAATCTCTTTGAGCTCAACCACGGGCAGCTTCTTGGATCGGATCACATCCTTCAGCACGTTTCCGGCTCCCACCGAAGGAAGCTGATTCACATCACCCACCAGGATCAGCGTGGCGCCGGACGGCACCGCCTTCAGGAGATGAACCATAAGGATGGTGTCGATCATGGAGGTCTCATCAAGGATCAGCACATCGACTTCAAGAGGATGGTCCTGGTCGCGCTGGAATCCTCCCTTTTGCAGGTTGTATTCCAGCATGCGGTGAATGGTTCTCGCAGGGTATCCGGTCGCCTCGCTCATCCGCTTGGATGCCCTGCCGGTCGGAGCGGCGAGCAACATCCTGGCTCCGAGTTCCCGGTAGATCTTGATGACCGCATTGATGATGGTGGTTTTTCCTGTGCCCGGGCCCCCGGTGATCACCATCACCTTTTCCGACACCGCCGACTGAATCGCCTCGATCTGCTTTGCGGCAAACTCAAGCCTGATCTTTTCCTGGACCCACTTGAGCGCTTTACCCACCTCGACGTTGCGCATTTTTTTCGGAGATGTGGTCAGGCGACGCAAATGATCCGCAATTCCCGTTTCTGCTATGTGGAAGTTCTTGAGGTAAACCGCCTTGTGGTTGGTTTGAAAGACTTCAAGGTCCTGGTTCAGATCCTCAATCACGATTTTGTTTTCAAGGGTGATGGCGCCGATCGCTTTGCTAATGACCTCTCGATCGACTTCAAGGATCTCCCTGCATTTGTTCACCAAGGGCTCATAGGGGAAATACACGTGCCCTTCTTCGGAGAGCTGATGAAGCACGTAGAGGATTCCGGCCTCTACCCTCGCAGGCGCATTCTTTTCAAAGCCCATGCTCCCGGCGATCTTGTCCGCCGTGAGAAACCCAATTCCGAAAATGTCGGACGCCAGCCGGTAAGGGTTCTGAGAAACGATTTTGATGGAGTCCCAGCCGTACTTCTTGAAGATCTTGGTGGCATAGGCCGGGCTGACGCTATGGCCCTGGAGGAAGATCATGACCTCGCGGATCTCCTTTTGCTCCTTCCAGGCCTTGTCAATCATCTCGATCCGCTTGTGCCCGATGCCCTCCACCCTGTGGAGGTCGGCGATCTTCTTGTCAATGACCTCCAGGGTCTTTTCAGCGAAGGTTTTCACAATCCTCGCGGCCATCACCGGACCAATGCCTTTGATGAGACCTGAGCCCAGATATTTCCGGATGCCGGTTACAGTGGCAGGAACAACGGCCTGGTGGCTCATGACTTTGAATTGCCGGCCGAAGCGAGGGTGGTTGATCCAGAGGCCCTTCATCCGCAGAACTTCGCCCGGTGTAGGAGAGATGAGTTGACCGACAATCGTGACGGGATCTGAATAGCCGAGAACCCTGAGCTTGGCCACGGTGTACCCGTTCTCTTCATTGACGTAGGTCAGGTTTTCGATCTGGCCCTCGAGTTCAGTTTGTTCTTCTGGTTCGATCATGGCCCGGGTTTCTGTTTCGAGCACGAACGCGCTAAATGAATTGTCATTTTGCTGAGTCGCTCTAAATCCCCCCATCCCCCCTTTAGTAAAGGGGGGCGAGGGGGGATTTAGAGACTATTCATGCACAAGACCGAGAAGGCGCGCGGCGTTCTCGCCTTTCACCATACCCAGAGCTTCGGAGCTCAATCCCGCTTCTGCCATTTCTCGAAAGTATTTGTCCGGTTTCAGAAGAGGATAGTCGGAACCGAAAAGGATTTTTTCAAAACCAAGAAGCTCACCGGCGATCCTGTACACCTGTGGAGCGTAGAGATAAGGAGAGGCGGCCGTGTCAAACCAGACACTCTTGAAAACGTCTCTTACCTCATTCTTCATGAGGCTGTAAAAGAAAAGCCCTCCTCCCCAGTGGGCAAGTACAATCTTGTTCGATGGGTATTGCTTCACGAGATCGTAAATCTCGCTAAGTTGGACAGGGGTCTTTCCTGGATAAACATGACCCACAGGTTCATTCGTGTGGAAGAGAACCGGGACTTTGAATCCCGCACAGATCTCCATCACCTCATGCAGGCTGCGAAGGATCTCTCCTGAAAAACCGGACTGATAGACCGCCAGCTCCCCAACCCCTGCGAGACCTGCGTCGAGGCACCGTTTCGCTTCTTCAGGACCATGAGGGGAGAGAGGCGAAAAGCAGCAAAAGCCGATGAGCTTGTCAGGATGGCGTTGAACAGATTCGACAATAAAATCGTTGTGTCTCCGGAAGTGCTCTGCTTTCTCCCAGGGGAATCCGAAAATCACCGACCTTTGAATCCCCTGCTCCTCCATGGTCCGGAGAAGCTCCTCTTTGCTTGCTAGCCTTGAAGTCGCTGATCGGTAAAGAGCTTCAAAGGCCGGTTCTTGGGAGAAGAAGGCATCCCTCTTTTCCCTGAAATATGGAGGGAAAATGTGGGTATGGAAATCAATGACCATTAGAGAAGGCTTTGGACGGATTTTTCAACGACCCCGGGCTTGAAGCCTACAAATCGATCCCTCACTTTGCCCTCGCGATCAATCAAGAACATGGTGGGGATGGAAAAGCCGCTCGTCCGGCCAAAGTAGTCCTCATACACTTTGTTATTGGCTCTCAGGATCGGGTAATTGATCCGCATCTTTTCCTTGAAAGCAAGAAGCTCCCCTTTGCTCACTTTGTCATCATCCACGGAAATCCCTACAATCACCAAACCCTTGGCTTTGTATTTTTCCTGGAGATCAACGAGCTCCGGAATGGACATGAGGCAAGGCCCACACCATGTGGCCCAGAAATCAACAATCACGACCTTCCCCTTGATATCGCTCAGAGAGAGAGGCTTCCCGGAAATGTCCTCCAGCATGAAATTCGGGGCAGGGCCTACAAGCACTTTCCCATCATCGGTTGTGCTGCATCCGCTGATGACAATCAGGCAGAACAAGACCATGAATAGATTTCTCATCTTTCGGTTTTTCGCCATGAGTGACTCCTTAAGAGATTTTTGTGGCAAAGGCCAACAAATGCCTTAAAATGGAAATGCTTATCTTCCAAGCAAGAGATAGGGATAAGTTATCGTGAAGATAAGTGAATCTATTTTACCTTTAACGTTATCGGTTGGCAAGCTGTTTTGAGGTGATCTCATGAAACGATCTCTCTTACTGACTTTCGCAGTGGCGTGCTTTCTCATCACCCAGTTTCCTGCAGGCAAAGCCATGGGTGAGAAAGCCCAAGAGAAAGACTTGCGGAACCCGGTGCTTGCTGGCACCTGGTACCCAGGCGACCCGGAGGTGCTGCGCCAGACCATCACCGACTACCTGTCCAAGGCAAACCCTCCTGCGCCTGAAGGGAAAATCATGGCGATGATCGTGCCTCATGCAGGCTACACCTATTCTGGCCAGGTCGCCGCTTACAGTTACAAACTCTTGCAGAGGACCGCTCCCAAAGTTGTTTTTCTGATCGGCCCAAGCCACAGGGTCGGTTTCAAAGGCTTGTCCGTGAGTCAGTATTTGGGCTACAAAACCCCTCTGGGTGTTGCCCCGGTGGACCAGGATCTCTCCAAGAAACTGCTTTCCATCAACCCGCAGATGAAATGGGTGCCTCAAGCAGACCATCAGGAGCATTCTCTTGAAATCCAGGTCCCCTTCCTCCAGACCGTGCTCAAGGACTTCCACATCGTACCGATCATCATGGGAGAACAGGATCTCGAAACATGCGCCCTGCTGGCAAAAAGCTTGATCCAGGTTCTGCCGAACAGGGAAGACGCGGTGATCCTTGCAAGCACGGACCTTTCCCATTTTCACACCGATCAGCAGGCCAGAGCTCTGGACGGAGAGTTTATTAAACAGGTGCGGGAGTTCGCCCCTGAGGCCCTTGCAAAGGCTGTTGCTTCAGCCTCCTGCGAAGCCTGCGGCGCAGGACCAACCATCGCCGCGATGCTGGCGGCCAGGGAACTCGGAGCGAATCGCTCCGTCATCCTCAACTACGCCAATTCGGGGGATGTCACGGGCGACCGCCGCCAGGTGGTGGGCTACTTGTCCGCCGCCCTTCTTAAAAGCCATTGACCTTCTGGATTTTTCCGCTCGTTTGTGAAATGATTCTTCGATGCAGGCCTCTGCCTGCAAACAAATTCGAATCTCGAAATCCGAAATTCGAAACAAATTCAAAGCACCAATGCTCCAATGCTCAAAGCAGAAACCTAGGGGCCACGGTTTTGGTCATTTGAATTTGGATCATTGGATATTGTTTCGGATTTCGTGCTTCGGATTTCTGATTTCCATCTTCTCAGTAGCTCGCGGAGAAGCTGCAGGCCAACATTCCAGGAGCGGGCATTGCCCAACCCCTTGCTCGGAGGATCTTATGGCCGATTCGATGCTTGAAAAAATGAAGGGTCTTTACCCTGAAAAATTCGCTCCTGAAGAGGAAATCTTCAAAAACATTCACCGCGGGGACAGGATCTTCATTGGAACAGCCTGCGGGGAACCACAGTACCTTGTCCGGGCCCTCATCAACTATGTGTCCTCTCACCCCAAGGCCATCTTTGATGCAGAAGTGATCCATGTCTGGACACTGGGTGTCGCCCCTTACGCAGACGAGAAGTTCAAAGACAATTTCCGGCACAATTCCTTCTTCATTGGGAAAAACACGAGGGCTGCGGTGAATGAAGGGCTCGCGGACTATACCCCCATTTCCCTGTCTCAGATCCCGGACCTGCTCAGGCGTAAACTCGTGCCCGTGGACGTGGCCTTGATCCAGACCTCCTCTCCGGACAAGAACGGGTACATGAGCCTGGGCATCAGCGTCGATATCACTAAAGCGGCGGTAGAAAATGCTTCCAAGATCATCGCCCAGGTGAACTCTCAGATGCCCCGCGTTCACGGAGAAACCTTTGTGCACATCAAGGAGGTGGATTTTATCCTTCCCTATGATGAGCCCCTCCTTGAATATGAAGAAAGCGTTGCCGATGAGATTGCGGAAAAAATCGGAAATCACGTGGCCCGTATCGTCGAAGATGGAGATACCATCCAGGTCGGGTACGGAAGCGTGCCGAACGCCATTCTGTACAACCTGCGGAACAAAAAACACCTTGGCGTCCATACAGAGCTCATCTCAGACGGCCTTGTTCAGTTGATGAAAGACGGGGTCGTCGACAACACCAGGAAGAGCGTCAATCGCGGCAAGGCGGTGGCCTCTTTCTGCATGGGGAAGAAAGAAACCTATGAGTACATCCATGACAATCCGAGCATCGAGTTCAGACCCATCGATTACACCAACAACCCTCTCGTGATCGCCGCTCACAGGCAAATCACCGCCATCAACAGTTGTATCCAGATCGATCTGACCGGTCAGGCAACCGCAGAGTCCATCGGCAGGAAATTCTTCAGCGGTATTGGAGGGCAGGCAGACTTCATGCGCGGCGCAGTCCTGTCCCCCGGGGGAAAAACCATTCTCGTCATCCAGTCCACGGCGAGCAAGGGTACCGTCTCCAGAATCATCCCCTATGTGCCTGAAGGAGCAGGAGTCACCCTGGGCCGAGGCGATATTCACTATGTCGTCTCCGAGTATGGGATCGCTTACCTCCACGGAAAGAACATCCGGGAGCGAGCCATGGAACTGATCGCCATTGCCCATCCCAAGTTCAGACCTATGCTCATTGACGAGGCCAAGAAGCTTAGCCTGATCTACAAAGACCAGAAATTCATTCCCGGTAAGAAAGGGGAATATCCCGAGGAACTGGAAACGTACAGGACGACAAAAACCGGTTTCGAAATCTTTTTCAGACCGGTCAAGATCAGCGATGAGCCTCTCCTGAAAGATTTCTTCTATTCGATTTCCGACAAGAGCCTCTACCGGAGATTCATGTCTCCGCGGAAGGATGTGCCCCACCAGCAACTTCAGGAATTTGTCGTCATTGACTACTCCAAAGACATGGTCATCGTGGCTTCAGCGAAAAGCGGGGAGAAAGAGGATGTCGTTGGTTTGGGGCAGTATAGCATCGCCGAAACAACCCACACCGCAGAAGTGGCCTTCATTGTTCGCGATGACTACCAGGATAAGGGGATCGGGAGCGAACTGCTTTCCTACCTCACCTACCTTGCCAAGAGGCAAGGTCTCCTGGGTTTCACAGCAGAGACGCTCATGGAGAACCGCCAGATGCTCCGCGTCTTCGAAAAAATGGGCTATGACACGCAAAAGAGCGGCAGCGGAGGCGTCTACGAGTTGAGAATGATGTTCAAAGACAAAAACCAGTGAGCAGTAATCAGTGGTCAGTAATCAGTAAAAGCCAAATACAAACAAGACGACTATGGCCCTTGCTTTTGTGTTTACTGTTTACTGATTACTGTTCACTGCTTACTGCCTTACTGGCTTCAGAGCATTTGATATGGGTCAATGTCGACGGTGAGGCTGACGCCGCTTCCTCTGAGAATCCTCTTCAGGTTCTCGCCCACCCTTTTAAGAAATGCGTGAAGCAGGTTCGGCCCTTTGCTCTTGATAAAAATCTGCCAACGATATTTGCCCTTCAACTTGCTGAGAGGCGCTTCCACAGGGCCGAGCACCCGAAGATCTTTCCCTCTTTTGGGCCAGCTCACGATAACCTCCATCATCACCTCGGCCATCTTTCGGGCCATGTCCTCGGTCTTCTGCTTCTGGTTCCCCTGGAGTCGGAGGCACGCCAGGTAGGAAAACGGGGGATACCCCAGTTGCTCCCGCAGCTCGATCTCCTTTTGGAAGAAGGTGGGATAATCATGGTCTCTTGCAGCGGTGACAGCGTAATGCTCCGGGTAGAAGGTCTGAATGATGACGTGACCTGTGTCCTCTCCCCGCCCCGCCCTCCCGGCGACCTGGGAGAGAATCTGAAACGTTCTTTCCGCTGCTCTGAAATCGGGGAAACCCAGCGAGAAATCCGCGCCAATGACCCCCACCAGGGTGACATCCGGAAAGTCATACCCCTTGGTGACCATCTGGGTTCCCACCAGCACATCGATTTCGCGGCGGCTGAACTTCCTTAACAGCTCAAAGGTGTGACCTTTTCGCCGGATGCTGTCCCTGTCCATCCTCGCGGCCCGCAGCTGGGGGTAGATCTGCTTTAGATCCGCCTCCAGTCGCTCTGTCCCGAATCCATAGGATCTGAGGCCTTCCCGGCCGCATACTGGGCAGAGCGTCTGAGGCTGGCAATGAAAGCCGCAGTAGTGGCACGCGAGACGGTTCTCCCTAAGATGGTAAATGAGAGACACTTCACAATTCGGGCATCGCACCGGCTTTCCGCAGGACCGGCACAGGTGGACGCGATGAAAGCCCCGGCGGTTGAGAAAAAGAATGGTTTGCTTCCCTGCGGCCATCGCCGCATCCAGAGCGTCCCGGAGGGCCGGGCTCAGAATCTCTTCTTCTTTCCCTTCTGTGGAAAAGTCCTTCATGTCGATGACCTGCACTTCAGGCAGGGGCCGGCTCTCGATCCTTTCAGGCATCCTGAGCAGCGCGTATCTCTCCCTGGAGGCATTGTAATAGGACTGGATGGAAGGAGTCCCTGATCCAAGAAGCACAACAGCATTAGCCTGCTTCCCTCGCACGACGGCCGCATCCCTTGCCTGATACCTCGCCCCTTCTTCCTGCTTGTAGGCAGGGTCATGTTCTTCATCGACGATGACGAGCCCAAGGTTGGGAAACGGGGCAAAAAGGGCGGAGCGAGCCCCGATCACGAGGGGCACTTCGCCTCTGGCCATTTTCATCCATTGATCGTATCGCTCGCCTTCACTCAGACCGCTGTGATACACAGCCAGCCGATCCCCGAGGCGTGATCTGAGAATCCCCTCCATGTAAATGGCAAGCGCTATTTCAGGAACAAGCAAAATCGCCTGCCGGCCGAGTTCCATCGCATAACGGACCGCCTGGTAATAGACTTCCGTCTTTCCGCTCCCCGTGACCCCGTGGAGAAGAAAGGCGGAAAAAGTGCCTCGCGCCAGTTGCTTTTCTAGGACACCCAGGACTTCCCTTTGCTGCGGATAGAGCTCTTTAGGAGGAGGGGAGGGGAGGAAAACGTTTCCTGCGGGATCCCTCAAGACGCTTGCCTGATACGTTTCGAGAATCCCCCGCTTGAGCCATTTTCGGAGAAGATAAGCGCCGTTGGTAAAACGGGAACTCAACTCCTCCGAGAGAATTCCCTGAGAAGAAAATACCGCTTCCAGAAAGGCCATTTCATTTTTTGCCTTCAAAGATTTCGCATCCGATTCGGCAAGATCTTTGAGGGACGACCCCTCTCCGGCTTTTACAAAACGCTTGATCAAAGGCCCTCCCCGCCTTTTGGTCATTCGGTGTTCGAGAATCAGCCAGCCCTTTTTCTCGAAAGCGACCAGGTGATCGAGAGGCGACAAAGCTTTTTTCCCGGGATGGTCCCGCACCCACGTCAGTAGTTTTCTCTCCTCTGAGCGGCCGGCCAAAAATTTGAGGGCTTCTTCTCCTTTCGCAGTGAGCCTGGCTGCCCTGTAGGCGTGGACGTTCAGACCGCCGGGGAGAGCGGACTGAATCAGCCGGCCGAGAGGGTAAAGGTAGTACTCAGACATCCAATGGAAAAAAGGGACAAGAGATCGGTGAAAGAGGGGCTCAGGGTCAAGAACCTGGTTGATCTCCTTCAGGTCCTTGTCTTCCGCGTTAGCCGCGTGCTCCAGGATGTAGCCGGTCACCTTCCTTTTTCCGAAAGGCACCTCTACCCTGCACCCCACCTGGGCCCTGGTTTCAAGGTCTCTAGGGACCAGGTAGAGATACGTCTCCTCAACCGGCAGGGTGACGGCGACTCGTACGCAGGTTTTGCTTTCGCTTGGCAAGACAGCTTTCTCTATTATTAATCGTGTCGAAATCGTATTGACGGATCGCACCCCCTCACCCTGCCCTCTCCCCCAGGATTGGGGGAGAGGGTTAGGGTGAGGGGGTGTGGTCTCTGGCGAGTCCGCAACCGAAGCGGAGAATCACTCAACTCCCTGCATTTGATGAAACATGGCTCCCTGGACCCGCTCCATCAGCTGATCCATGGTTTTCTTCGAGTAATCCTTAATAAGGATAGGCTTTCCGATGACCATGGTCGCTTCACCCTTTTGAACCCTAAGACTCCCCTTGGGCACAATCCGATGAGTCCCCACAATGCTCACCGGAACGATATCGCCTTTGATTTTCAAAGCAAGATGAAAGCCTCCGGGTTTGAAAGGCTGGAGCTGCCCGTCCGGGCTTCTCGTCCCTTCGGGAAAGATCAAAATGGACGCCCCTTCTCTGAACCGATCCCCGGCTTCATTCATGCTCTTGACCGCTTTCCGGGGATCATCCCTCTCGATGCCGACGTACTTTGCTTTTCGCATCGCAGCACCCAGGAACGGGATCTTCATCAACTCCTCTTTCAAGACAAACTTGAACTGAACAGGGAGGTTCGCAAGCAGAAGGAAGATGTCGAAGTAACTCTGGTGGTTAACCATGTAGATTCTGGGAACATCCGCTTCCAGATTTTCAAGTCCTTGTACCTTGACCTTCACCCCGCAGACCCAGAGGACCGACTTTCCCCACGGAACGGCACAGTAGGCATGCACCCTTCTGCCCTTTGGGTCCCTGATGGAGATGGCAATGCCCCAAAGGCAGAAGAGGATCGAGTAGATCAACAGAAAGGCATTGAGAAAAATGAACCTGACCATGGCCAAAGCTCCTGAAAACCCGAAAAAATATTCTATTCAAACGAAATATTAATTGTTTACAAATAAAATAATTTATGTATAGTTATAATAAATAGACAGGTTAAAAAACCCCCGGCCTCTTCCAAGGAGATATTTGTTTTATTCCGGCGGAGGCTGCATCCGGAATCCATCAAAGGAGTGTGCAATGCCTGATTATATCGTCTGCCAGAAAAAACGGAACAACCCGCGCATGGATGTCCGAATCTGCGAGCACAGGTGCCCCCAGAAGGGGGAGTGCAAAGAGTATCTCGCCCATCAACGTGTCGCCCCCCAGGGGGCCCAACCCTCTCTTCAGGCAGACGCTCCGTCCATGGAGCTCGAGGCAGCCTAGGCGGCTATTCTCTCCCCTTGCCCGAGGGCTTCTCCTGAAGCTCGATTCTCAACACCAGCGTGTTTTCGCCTTCTTGGAAAAGATCTACTTTCCCACCGTGGCGATGAACGATAATCCTGGACAGAGGCAGATCCATGATCGTCCACTCCCCCGCTTCTTCGATGTGGGGAAAGAAAAATTTGTCGAGATCATCTTCAGACAGGCGGCGGACCTTGTGCCGAAGATGGATGACCACCCGGTCGCCCAGCCGGCTTGAGGAGATTGACAGTTTCTCCCCTGCAGGGGTTGACACAATGGCATGTTTGATGAAGTTTTCAAAAGCCTGATTCAGCCGCGGTTCATCCGCCTGTATCAAAGGAAGACCTGGCATCAAGTCCAGAATCGCATCGATTCCCTTTGCCTTCATAAGGCCCTCAAGCCCGGCAAACTGCTCGGACAGAAGGCGGTTCAAATCCACGTCCGTGAAAACCAGGTCAAAAGGACTGATGGATGAAAAAAGTACTCTGAGGAAATCCTCAAGCCTCGCGACTTCCTTGACGATAATATCCGCCTGCTTTCTCCTGGGATCTGTTTCGGGCAAGGCGTCCCTGAGCCGGCGGGCAAAACCTCCTGCTGCAATGAGAGGGTTCCGGATCTCATGGGCCACATGAGCGGAAATGCCGCCGAGAATCCGAATCTCCTCCGTACGAAGAGCCCTTTCCTGCAGGCGTTTGAGCTCTGTGATGTCGATCATGATCCCATCCACCCATTTCACCCTTCCGTCGGCATCCCTGGCCGGGATGGCATGATCCATGAAGGTAAGGACTTTTCCCTTGTTGTCCCTCACCAGTCGCTCCGTGCGGTGCTCTTCCCCGTTGTGGAAGGAGTCCACGCAGATCTCCCCCTCGTCTTCAATGGACAGGCCGCAGATTTTTTCTATCCAGAATTTTTTGTCGCCTACCGCCTCTTCAATGGTATACCCCAGGCTCTCCGTAAGATAGGAATTGATGAACTCCGTGGTTCCGTCGTCCAGTACCCGGTAAACAATCAAAGGGACGTTTTCCACCAGGGTCCGGTATTTCTCCTCTGACGTCACAAGGTCTGCGGTCCTCTCTCGAACTCTTTTTTCAAGGGTTCTCGCATGCTCTTCAATGGCCATCCGCTTTTCCTTGAGAGAATCGAGCATGAGATTGAGCGCCTCGGTCAACGACCCGATTTCATCCTTGGGTCCCTGGTCCAGATGAATTTCTCTTTTCTCCTGGGCAATATCATGGGCCCCGGCCACAAGGGTGCTGATGGGTTTGATGAAAGACAGGATGACCAGATAGGTGAGCAAAAACGAAAGGGCAATTCCGGTTATCCCAATCAAGATCATCAGGTTTCTCGTGCTTGAGAGCCTTCCCTGGATCTCGGAGCGGTCCAGGTTGATTTCCAGTATGGCGACCGGAACTCCCGAATAGTCTTTCACCGGGGCAAACAGGAGGGAACGATCCCTGTATTTCGCCGTGGCTACCGAGATTACAGGGCTTTCCATTAACGGTTTCGTGACAAACTCCTCGATCGCAAGCTCTTCAAAGGGCTTCCCCGCCCTGGCCATGAGCTTGTAAACGCCTTCATCCTTGATTTCATAAAGAGCGAGATCTATGCCCCATCGATCGTGGAGATCATCGAGAAAAGCGCTATCAAAACTGTGCCCGATCTCCACCGTGCCCACGACCTGCATGTTGAAGAAGATTGGAGCCACGGCACGTATTCCGAATCCGGTGGCACCCAGCTCGAGTCCCGCCACAGGACGGCCTTTTTGAGCAGCATCCCTGATGGTCTTCCTGTACAGGGACATGTCGTCTCCGAAGCGCTCCAGATAATGAAGCCTCAAAAAGGAAATGGCGCCCGGGAGATGAAAGTGAAACTGCTCGATGTTGAAATACATCTTCAGCTGGACATAGGTGGGCATGAGGAGGTCGATCAGGCCCTGTCTGTCCCTCATGGCGAGAAGGGACTGGACCTGAGGGTTCTCGGCGATCATCGTTGCCAGGGACATGGCCTGGGTCCCTTTTTGATCGAGTTCCTCCAGGAAGCGATGATGGTAATGGAGAAGGCTCTTTTTCTCCTCCTCAATGATGAGCCTTTGCTGGGAGGTCAGCCCGATGGTCGTGAGGGAGGTCGTGCCCACGAAAGCAAAGAAAAGGAAAGGGATGAGGAGTTTCCATTTCAGACTCAGGCTCTTGATCGTTTCAAGGTCGATCCGTCTCATGAACATCCCAATGCAGGCCTCTGGCCGCAACCAAATTCGAATCCCGAATGTCGAACAAGGAATTTCGAATGATGAAGTTCAGTTAATTCGACCGCTTCCTTCGGCGTTCTTCATTCGTTATTCGACCTGCCCGCTATGCCCTCAAACTGATTTCAAGTAGATTCGCCATGCCTATGAGTATCACGGCTACCGTTACGCTGCAAAGTGCTTCGCAGGGCAGGCGGGTATTCTGCGGTTCGCTTTTGAACTTCTCCGCAGATTGCGAACAAGTCATGGATTAAGACTCTAGATACCGGCCTTGCGCCGTGTATCCTGTACCTTGCGCCGTGCCCCTTTTCATAGGAGCGGCATTTTTCTCATATCCTCTAGGATCCGTCTCTGCCTTTCCCGGACATACTCGGTCGGATGCTCCGGAGACCACTGGTGAGGCGAGGGAAGCACAGCGGCCAGAAGGGCTGCTTGCTCCGCGGTGAGGTAGGAAGCATTCGTCTGGAAATATTTTTTTGAAGCCATTTCAGCCCCGACCACGTCTTTTCCCCAGTCCACCGTGTTGAGATAGACTTCAAGAATCCTCTTTTTGCCCCAGCACACCTCGATGAGCACCGTGTAGTAGGCCTCCAGGGATTTCCTTGCCAGGCTTCGTCCAGGCCAGAGAAAAACGGTCCTCGCCACCTGCATCGTGATGGTGCTCGCCCCTCTAACGCGGCCTCCTGCGAGCACCTCCTGCAAAGCCTGATTCATCTCCACAAAGTCAAAGCCGTTGTGGATTGTGAATCTCTGATCCTCACCGGCCAGCACGGATCTTCTCAAATGGGGAGAGATCTTGCGAAGAGGTCGCCACTCCGGGTCAGGCCACTGAGGCTCTCGTCCAGCCACCTTGTCCGCAACCCAGTTTGAGATCATGGTCCCGGTGAAGGGCGGATTCACAAACCTCAGGACAGCGACTTGCAGGACCGAAAGAATAAGAAAGAGAACCAGCAGAAGGAGGCATGCTTTGAGAACCCTCTTGATGATGCCCGGTTTTTCTTTCCTGATGCGGGTCACCCCCTGCCGCCCCTCTCACTCTCCATCCTTATCGTCCTCTTCATGACGTTGTTTCGTCTCTTCAATGAAATGCCGGTTTTTCTCTCTCAGGAGGTCTTCCGCATTCATCCCCCACTTCCTGGCGAGCGCAACCAGACTGAAAAGGGCCTCCCCGATGGTCTCTGCAATCTGCTGTCGATCCCCATTGAGAACCGCCTCCCCCAGGGCGCTCCATTTGTCCTGGACTTCACCCCATTTCTCCTCATCCCCCGGAGCGAGCAACCGGTGCTTCGCAGCCCGTTCGATCAGACGATAGGCTCTCAGGAGGGCCGGCAGGTTTTCAGGAACCTTTTCCAGAGGCCATCGAGCGTTCTCGGAAAGGCCTAACTCCTCCTTCTTGATCTTTTCCCAGTTCGCGGCCACCTCCTCGGCGCTGTTGACTTCCACGGGTCCAAAAACATGGGGATGCCGGCGAACCATCTTTGTGCGGATGGTCTCCAGGACCTCGTGCAGGTCGAAGTCTCCTCTGTCCTTGTAAATGCCGGCCATGAAGAGAACCTGAAACAGAAGGTCCCCCAGTTCATGGCACACTTCGTCGGGCGATTCCCGCTCGACCGCGTCCGCCACCTCATAGGCTTCTTCCAGCAGATAGGTCTTGATGCTCGGCGCTGTTTGTTTGGCATCCCACGGACAGCCCCCCGGCCCTCGCAGCTTCTCTACGAGCGCCCACAGAGCCGTGAAGACATCCGCCGGATCATTTCGATTCATCTTTTCTTGGGACGTCCTTAGGTTTTTCCGGTTTGGTCTGGACCGCGCCCTCTGTGATCCCCATGAGTCGCTTTCTCCACTTCTCGTAGTGATCCGGAGCGATCAAGCGAGTCATGACCTGATAGGAACTGATGATCCAGGGCGCTGTTTTAGACTGGGCAACGAGAGGGGTTTGGGTTGGGAGGAAAAAGGTGAGGATGACGATCACAAGATAGGTGATGATCACGCCTTTGACGACGGCAAACCCTGCCCCCAGGGTTCGATCGACCCACCCGAGAAAGGCTTTCTTGAAAAGGAGGCTCAGGCCGTAGCCGGCCAAGTTGCACAGCACGAGCACTACTCCAAAAAGAAGAGCAAAGCTCACGATCGGGAGAAATCCTGAAACCGGCAGATAGGCTTTTAAGACCTCGGTCATTCGTGGCTGGAAATGATTGGCGAGAAGAATTCCGAGGATCACACCGGCCAGGGAAGCCGCTTCCCTCAGGAAACCCCGGAGAATCCCCTTGACGATGAAAAAAATCATCGTGCAGATAATGATGATATCGAGCAGATTCATACTGACATGTTTACCAGAGCCGGCGAGGCATCGTCAAGGCCAATCCCCGGTTGACGAAAAGCAGATAGAAGCATATACTGCTTCCATTCCAGGTTGCCCACCGAAAACGCATCTCTGAGAGGGTGATATGACGAACAACAGACGGTCCATGGTCATGGCTTCCTTTGCGGCAGATTCTCTCGCGCTCGGCGTTCACTGGATTTATGACGCGGAAAAAATCAACAAAGACTTCGGAAGAGTCGATGCGCTGAGAAAACCCCTCCCCGGTTCCTACCACCCGACCAAAGAAAAAGGCGAGTTCACCCACTACGGGGACCAAACTTTCGTGCTCCTCGAATCCATCGCTGCAAAAAGAGAATTTGATCTTTCCGATTTTTCCACACGATGGCGGGATCTCTTTAAAACCTATCGTGGATATTTTGACCAGGCCACCAAGATGACCCTTCAGAATCTGGCTCAGGGTAGAGCGCTCGTGGAAGCCGGCTCATCCTCCACGGACCTCTCCGGTGCAGCAAGAATCGCTCCTCTGGTCTTTCTTTATCACAAGGATTCCGAAACTCTCGTGAAGGCCGCGAGAGCGCAAACCCAGATGACTCATAACAACCCGCTGGTCATCGACAGCGCCGAGTTCTTCGCGAGGGTCTGCTGCAAGGTCCTGGAAGGAACTTCTCCGGTCAAGGCGATGACCGAAGTCGCTGCTCATCGATTCAAGGGGCTTCCCCTGCCCGCCTGGGTAAAAGAAGGAATTGAATCCGCAGAAAAAGACAGTGGTTCAACCATTGCCCGGTTTGGTCAGAGCTGCCACACGGACGAGGCTTTTCCCGGCGTGGTTCATTTGATCGCCAAATATGAGAAGGATCTTAAAGAGGCACTGGTTCAGGCCGTCATGGCCGGAGGGGACAGTGCCGGTCGAGGGCTGATGGTGGGCATGGTTCTCGGGGCTCACCTGGGAGACAGAGGCCTTCCAAAGAAATGGGTTTCAGGGCTGAAAAGAGGGAGCGACATCTTGAGGCTCCTGGAACAAATTGAGGGATAATGCGAGGAGAAACGAAAGAGATGAAAATCCGATTGAATTTGTTTCGGAAATCGGATTTCGAAATTCGAATTTGCTTGGGACCGGTAGCGTGGATTGGAGTGTGAGTTTGTAGCTGCTTCGCAACCTGCAACGAAGATCAATCTGGAGCTTCTTCATGTTGAGTGAAAAAGAAAAGTTAGAGCTCATCACCCAGATCAGTCTCGATCTCAATGAGGTCAAAGACATCGATCTCCTTCTGGACCGGATCCTCACCAACGCCCGGAAGTTTTTTAATGCGGATGCCGGCTCCATTTACCTCACCGCCGGAGATGAACTGAAGTTCAGCTACACCCAGAACAACACGTTACAGAAACGATTGAAACGGGGACGAAAGCTTTTTTTCAACACCTTCACCATTCCCATCAACAACCAATCCATCGCCGGGTTTGTGGCCAAGAATCTCAGGGCCGTCAACATTCCGGATGTCTATGAGATGTCTTCTGCCGTGCCCTACACCTTTGATTCCTATTTTGACAAGCGGGCCAAGTACAAGACCCAGTCCATGCTCACCGTGCCCATGACCAATCAGCGAAAAGATCTTCTGGGAGTGATGCAGATTATCAATGCCCTTGATGACGAAGGAAATGTTATTCCCTTTTCTCCCTCCGATGAATCCCTTATCAGCCACTTTGCCACGACCGCCGCCCTTGCCCTGGCCCGGGCGCAAATGACACGAAACATCATTCTCCGGATGATCAGCATGGCCGAGTTGCGGGACCCTAAGGAAACAAGTCCTCACGTGAACAGGGTTGGGGCCTATGCCGTGGAAATTTATGAAACCTGGGCCGCAATAAAAGGCTTACCTGAAGAAGAAATCGAACGGAAGAAAGACTCGCTGAGAATGGCCGCCATGCTTCATGACGTGGGCAAAGTGGCGATCAGTGATCTCATTCTCAAAAAGGCGGACCGCCTTTCTCCGGAAGAGTTTACGATCATGAAAAGCCACACCTTCCTCGGCGCCAGGCTTTTCAAAAACATGCAGTCTGATTTTGAGGAAGTGGCTGCCCAGGTGGCTCTGAATCATCACGAAAAATGGGACGGCACAGGTTACCCGGGCCATATGGATCCCTTCTCGACAAGAACGCCGACGGGAGATGAGACGACGGACGGTACGGCCATCACCAAGAGGGGAGAAGAAATCCCTCTCTATGGCAGGATCGTGTCTGTAGCGGATGTTTATGATGCCTTGAGCTCCCGAAGGTCATACAAGGACCCCTGGGATGAAGACCGGGTGCTCGAAGAGATGCGCCGCCTTTCCGGGAGGAGCTTCGACCCTGAAGTGATCGATGCATTCTTCGACTGCCTGGAAACTCTGAAAGCCATTGCCAAGCGTTATCCGGACGTGAACGGCGGATGAGTCAGTGATCAGAAATAGGACACGGATCAACACAGATTCACGCCGATTGGTTTTTTGGGTTTTTCAATCCAATAGATCCGCGTTTATCTGTGTCCCAATCCCTCTGCGTGCTTTGCGCTCTCTGCGGTGAAATCCTAACCGCCGAGCACGCCGAGACCGCCCAGAGAAATAGGACACGGATTAACACAGATTCACACCGATTGGTTTTTTGGGTTTTTCAATCCAATAAATCCGCGTTTATCTGTGTCCCAATCCCTCTTGTTTCTCTGCGCCCTCTGCGGTGAAATCCTAACCGCCGAGCACGCCGAGATCGCAGAGATGATAGACCTGTTGCCAACCCCCTTTGGAGGTACGGTTCTTACAACCCTTAACCCTCTGCGTGCTTTGCGCTCTCTGCGGTGAGTTCTTAGAATTCCACGATTGGACGGACTTCCATGATCCTAAAACGGATAGCCGCGTGGATCATGTCCGCAGCCTGCTTCCCTGCCGCCTTGGCAATGCCCGCCTTGATCTCCTCGAAGAAACCGCCCCCGCTCTCCAGATCCACCACCTCGAGATAGACCCTTGCGCCTTTCCAGTCCATCACCGTCTTGCCAGGCTCCACCACAATGAACACCGCCTTGGGATTTTCCTGAAGGTTCCGAAAGGTGCGATTTCTGCCGATCCCCATGACCACCGTGTTCTCGTCGATCATTTGAGGTGAACCGAAGACCGCCACGTTCACTTCCCCTTTTTTGTTCGCCGTGCTCAGCGTCCCGATCCGTGGTCTTTTGTTGAAGAGCTCCATCACTTCCAGTCTGTTCATATCCATCCTCCCCGGTTGATTGTTCCACTTCAAAATGACATTTATCATTTCCTTCCACCTACTGCAATCTGTCCCTTGCAATCCTTTGGGAAGATGACTCCTGGATATCTCGCCATTTCCAGAGAGTCGCCCCCTTTTTTGGTTTGACTCCGCCTAGGAATGATATATAAATATACTGTTTTGGTAATGAAGTTTGTTAATCGTTGAGCATTACCCATCCCTTGCCCATCAGACCAAGGGGTCTTTGCTCCCACGAAAAGGAAAGAGCGTAACGACAAGCCTGTTTGAAGGAAGGAGAATGACAAGATCATGGACTTCAGCCTATTTGCAGAAGGACCCCTATTGTGGATCGCTTTTCTGATTTTCATCATCGGAACGCTGATCCGCATGGCCCAGTTCATCTTTGTCGCCAGGACAAAGGATAAGCCTTTCTATGATTATTTCAGTCTGAAATACATTTTTGCCACCTTGGCCCGTTGGCTCCTGCCGCTCAACGTGGATGTGAAAAAAAATCCTGTCTTCGTTAGCTGTGTCTACCTCTTTCACATCTGCCTCATTGTGTTGCCCATCTGGCTGGCAGGCCACATCTCTCTGTGGGAGGAGTCGCGCTTCGGATGGTCCTGGTCCTCCCTCCCTGACAAATGGGCGGACTGGATGACCCTGCTCCTTTTTGCGATCTCCATTTATTTCATCCTGAGAAGGGCTCTGTCACCCGATCTTCGCATCATTACCACCTTCTCCGATTACCTCCTGATCGTTGTGACTGCCCTGCCCTTCCTGACCGGCTATTTCCTCACTCACGGGACCCTGGACAGCATCAAATTTCTGGGTGACAACATGAGGCTCTTGCATGTTCTCTCTGCAGAGCTTGTGCTCATCCTGATTCCTTTTACAAGGCTTTCTCACTCCGTGCTTTTCTTCTTCTCCCGGGCGGCCACGGGCGTCGAATTCGGAAGAAGAGGATACTCGATATAGCCTGGTTGGTTTTGAAAGCGATTTCCCCAGTTAAAGGAGTTGCCCTATGACTGAAGATGTGAACCCGAAAGCGATCATGGATTTCCTGAAACCCCGAATGGGCGCCCGGTTCAAGACCTGGGTTGAGATCTGCACCCATTGCGGCATGTGCGCTGATACCTGCCACTTTTATCTGGCGAGCGGGAAAGACCCCAAGATGATTCCCGCCTACAAGGTGAGATTTCTCAAGGACCTCCTGAAGAAAAAAGGTCGGGTGGATACGGAGTACCTCCAGCAGATTTACAAAACCGTTTACTATGAGTGCAACGTGTGCAGGCGATGCACGCTTTACTGCCCTTTTGGCATTGATATCGCCTTCCTCATCTCCACGATGAGGGGCATGCTGACCTCTTTGGGCATCGCCCCTGAAGGTCTCAAGAAAGCCGTTGAAAACTACAAGCTCACCGGCAATCAGATGGCTGTCTCCAAGGAAGACTGGGTCGAAACCATCCAGTGGTGTGAAGAAGAGACTGCGAGCGAAATTCTGGGATTGACAATCCCCATTGATAAGAAGGGCGCCAAGATCATGTACACGGTCAACGCCAGGGAGCCCAAGTTCTATCCCCAGGATATCATGGAGGTGGCCAAGATCTTCACGGTTGCCGGTGAGGACTGGACCGTCCCGAGCGAAAGTGGATGGGACGACACGAACCTGGCCATGTTCATCAACGACGCGGCCACCGCCCGCATGGTGGTTGAAAACACCTTCAAGCGAGCCGAGGAACTGGGGGTGAAACAAGTCGCCATAACCGAGTGAGGCCATGCCTATCGATCGCTTCGGTACGAAGCGCCTATCTGGTTGGGATACACGCCCAAACAAGAAGTCGTCCACTCCGTTGAGCTTTTCCATGACTACATTCGAGACGGTCGGATCAAGCTCAAAGAAAAAATCAAAGTTCCCACCACGGTCCAGGACCCCTGTAACGTGATCCGCAACGGTGGTCTGGCCGAGAAGAACCGGCGCCTGGCTGAGATGCTCTCCGAAGATTTTCGGCCCATGAAATACCAGGGCAACTACAACTACTGCTGCGGGGGCGGCGGCGGCGCCATGCCCATGGGCGGTGAAATGAAAAAGTACCGCCTGGCGTCAGGGAAAATGAAGGCCGAGCAGATCCGCGAAACAGGCGCCAAGCTTGTGCTCGTCCCCTGCCACAACTGCATCGACCAGATCCGGGACTTGGCCAAGGAGCACAAGCTGGACATCAAGGCCGTTCACTTCAAGGAAGTGATCGCCGAACACATGGTGATACCGGAACACATGATTCCTAAAGAGGAGGAAGAAGAGGAGTAGGCCGGCGACCGGAGAAAGCGTTAAGCCAGGCGAGGGCGGGATCAGAAAAGAGAGGATGCCATCGATTCCATGGACAGCGTGAACAAGAATAAACCGGAAGGATTAAACCGCCACCAGAACGAATACCAGACCCTCTTTGAGGAGTCTCCCTGCTACATCACTGTCCAGGATCGTGATCTGAAACTCCTGAAATACAACCGTGAGTTCGAAAAGATATTTGCGCCCGTAGCGGGAAGTCACTGCTTCAAGGCCTACAAAGGCCGTTCCGAAAAATGCCCGGATTGCCCTGTCATCAAAACCTTTGAAGATGGACAGCCCCATGTGAGCGAAGAAGAGGCAGTGACCAAGGATGGCATCGAGACCTACTGGCTTGTGAAGACTTCACCCATCAAGAATTCAAAAGGGGAAGTCACCGCGGTCATGGAGATGAGTTTAGACTTGACCCATCTGAGATTTCTGGAACAAGAGGCCAGAAAGTCCGAAGAAAAATATCGGATCATCTTCAACACGATCCCCAACCCTATTTTTGTGTTGAACGCGCAAAACCTCAAGATCCTCGACTGCAATGAAAGCGTTGCCGATGTCTATGGGTTCCACAAAGAGGAGATTCTTGCGACCTCTTTCCTTGATCTGTTTGAGGGCAATGAGCGGAAGAGTTATGAGGCAAGTCTCAAATCCAAAAACAGCATCGACCATGCAAGACAGGTGCGCAAGGACGGGAAAGTCATTTATGTCAGCATTCGCATTTCCCCCTCTGAATTCCATGGCTGGAATGTCCTGGTCGTGACCACCAGCGACATCACCCTGCGCTTGATGGCCGAGCAGCAGTTGATCCAGGCCGGCAAAATGGCCACTCTCGGAGAGATGGCCACAGGCATCGCCCACGAACTCAATCAACCTCTCTCTGTCATCAAAACAGCGAGCGGTTTCTTGCGAAGGAAGGCAGAGAACAGAGATCAGATTCAGGAAGACATTCTGAGAACCATGGCCGAAGAGATTGACAACCATGTGGACAGGGCATCGAAAATCATCGGCCACATGAGGGACTTCGGCCGGAAATCAGACGTGGCAAAAGAGAAGGTCCAGGTCAACCATGTCCTGAGACGGGCTGTTGACTTTTTCAAACAGCAACTGAAGTTGCGAGAAATCGAGGTCGTGGAGGACTTTCATGAAGATCTCCCTCCGGTCCTGGCTAATCCCAATCGGCTGGAGCAGGTTTTCGTCAACCTCCTGATCAATGCCCGAGACGCGATCGAGAAGAAAGGGGCGCAAGGGGACCACAAAGAAGAAACGAAACGGATCACTCTAAAGACAAGGGCCGAAGATGGGATGGTCACCATTGAAGTCACCGATACCGGCACCGGAATCCCTGAAGCCATTCTCCACCGAATATTCGAACCTTTCTTCACCACCAAGAAGGTGGGCAAGGGAACAGGTCTCGGTCTCTCCATCAGCTACGGCATCGTGCATGATTATGACGGCACCATCAGGGTGGAAAGCAAAGAAGGGGACGGGGCGACCTTTTTCATCAGGTTCCCCCGGATTCACGAGGCTTGATGGAAAAGCAAGTGCTCCTTGTTGATGATGAACCGGGCATTCTCAAAGTCCTAGGCATCTCCCTGGCCGACCGAGGGTACCGGGTACTGACCGCTGAGAACAGTGAAGAGGCGCTTCGAGTTTTCCATGAAGCGCGCCCCGAAGTCATCCTCACCGACATCAAGATGCCCGGAATGGATGGGATCGAGTTGCTCAAGCGCATTAAGGCGGAAAGCCCGGACACTGAAGTGATTATGATCACAGGCCACGGTGAAATGGAACTGGCCATACAGAGTCTCAAGTATGATGCGTCTGATTTCATCACAAAGCCCATCAACGATGAAGCGCTCGACATTGCCCTTCGAAGGGCCCTGGAGAAGCTCTCCTACAAAAAGAAGCTCAAAGAGTACACGGAAGACCTGGAGAAGCTGGTTGAGGAAAAGAGCCGGAAGCTTGTGGAAGCAGAAAGGCTTGCCGCTGTGGGGCAGACGGTGGCAGGGTTGGCCCATGCCATCAAGAATATCACCGCCGGTCTGACGGGTGGGATGTATGTCCTGGAAAAAGGCATTGATCTGGATAACAGAAGCTATCTCAGCCAGGGCTGGCAGATGATCAAGGGTAATGTTCAGAAAATCAAAGGCATGGCGGTGGACCTCCTCAACTACGCCAAGGAGAGAGAGCCCGAGTATCAGCTCTGCGATCCCAATGGGCCTGCCCGGGAGGTTTATGATCTCATGCTTTCCCGTGCCACGGAGGTGGGTGTTGCGCTAAAGATTGATCCGGCCCAGAGTCTACCGGACGCGTGGTTTGACCGCGAAGGGATTCACCGGGTTCTCCTCAATCTCGTGAGCAACGCCATTGACGCATGCACGGACATTTCCTGTGCTTCAAAAACATGCGAGGTGTCCCTTCGCACGTTGAAGCCTCAGGGGTGGGCCGTGGAATATCAGGTGATTGACAATGGCTGCGGCATGGATGAAGAAACGAGAAAGAAGGTTTTTCAGATTTTTTTCAGCACAAAGGGTTCGAGGGGCACGGGTCTTGGTTTGATGATCGCCAGGAAGATCGTTGACGAGCACGGAGGGGTCATCGACCTCTCGTCCGAGAAAGGGAGCGGCACGATCTTCAGGGTGAGGCTTCCCGAAAAGAAGCCCTCCGCATGAAAGAATCACTACTTTTGAGAGGGGTTGATCATGATAGAATATAAGAACATCCTTTACTGCACGGATTTTTCGGAGGACGCCAACATTGCTTTTCTTCACGCCTTCGACCTTGCGAAGAAGCATGGCGCCAAACTCCACATCTTTCATGTTCCCCATTCTTCCTATTCCTACATGAGGCATGTGGTCAACGAACATGTTCCTCCGGGGTCTCCCGGAGGTGAGGCGTTCTTTGACGAGGAGTTGGAGAAGCGGGCCAGAGAGGCGCTCAAGGAGGAGTACGAAAAGAAGCTCGGAGAGTTCAAGAATTACCTGTTTGTGATCAAGAACGGGTCGCCCGATGTGGAAATCATCCGTTATGCGAAGAAAAACAGCATAGACGTGATCGTCATGGGAGCCCTCGGAAAGGCTGAACAGGATCGCATGGTTCACGGAAGCACGGTGGCCAATGTCTCCAAATACGCCCATTGCCACGTCATCGCGATCCGCAATCCGGCAAAGCAGTTCACCTTGCCGGGCAGTATGTATTGATAAAATCGCTCAAGCGATTTCATGAAACGCGGCTGCGCCGCTTCACAAAGGCAAAGGCGTTTATCCAAATTAACAAGCGACGAAGTCGCGCATGATGAAATCATCTCGCTTCGCTCGATGATTTCATGGAGGGAACCGCTGATGGCAAAGAAAGTCCTGGTCGTGGATGATGAGCTGGATATGAGAACCTTTATCACCACCTTGCTGGAAACGAACGGCTTCAAACCCCTCGCCGCTCAGGATGGCTTCCAGGGTCTCGAAATGGCCCGGAAGAACAAACCGTCTCTTGTTATCTTGGACATTATGATGCCCAGGGAGAGCGGGATCAACCTCTATCGCGAGCTAAGAACCGACCCTGACCTGAAGGACATCCCGGTGATCATGCTCTCGGCGCTCTCCAAGAAAACCTTTTTCCATTCCCAGAAAGTGCTGGATGAATACAGGGGGGAGAAAATCCCCGAACCCGCGGCCTACATCGAGAAACCGCCTGAGCCTGATGAGATCCTGGAAGCTATACGGAACGCCTTGAAATAGCGCAAGACAGGTTTTCCTTGTTTACACCTTCTGGAGACTGCTGGACAATGGACAAGAATAGCCATCCCACCCTCCTTGACCTTGGGTACAAGGCGATTGTCGATCTGCTTCCTTGCTATGTCTCCATTCAAGACCGATCTTTCACTATCCTGCAAACCAACCAGACATTTCGGAATGACTTCGGCGAGGCGATCGGCAAGAAGTGCCATGAAGTCTATTTGAAGAGTCCCGTCCGCTGCTCTTCGTGTCCGGTCTGGGAAACCTTTCAGGACAAGAAGGCCCACGTAAGCGAAGAGGTCGTGCATCTGGGGAGCAGGGAACCCTTCCACGTGGTGATTTACTCTTCCCCCATTACGGATGCCCTGGGCAACGTAGTTGCTGTTCTGGAGCTGTCGTCCAATATCAGCAAGGTGAAAGAGGCCCAGAAGGAACTCACTCTTCTTGGTCAGTCTGTGGCAATCCTTTCCCATGATATCAAGAATATTTTGGAGGGCCTCCAAGGAGGAGCCTATGTGGTGGATGAGGCGCTGAAGGACCAAGATCAGGAACTGATGAAGAAAGGATGGTCTGTGGTCAAAAAAAACATCCAGGAAATTTCCGGCCTGGTCCAGAATATCCTGTATAGCACCAAGAAGAGAAAGCCTGTCTATGAGGCGATTGTGCTTGATAAAATGCTCATGGAGTCCATCGCCTTTTTCTACGAAAAAGCTCAGTCGATCGAGTGCAAAATGAGAGCAAACGCCAACCCTCACCTTCCTGCGGTTCATATGGATCCTGGGGCCATGCGCCGGATGTTGATCAATCTTCTTTCCAATGCCATCGAAGCGTGCCGCAGGGATAAAGGAAAAGACTCTCACGCCATCGCTGTGAAAGCCGATTTCTATGACCGCCGCCATTTCATGATCGAAGTAGAGGATGACGGGATTGGAATGGACGAAGCCACCTGTGAGAAAATATTCACCCAGTACTTCTCCACAAAGGGAACGGACGGCACCGGCCTCGGGCTGATGGTGGTTCATGAAATCGTCAAGGAACATGGAGGAAGAATTGAAGTTCTGAGCGCCCCTGGCAAAGGCAGTTCTTTTAGAATCATTTTACCCCTTCAGCAACTCAAGAGTCTCTTGCGCTCCTCTTAGCCTGATTTCTGGTCTTCACCGCAGTACTCCTTCCAGCATACCCATATTGAGGCTTGAGCGGGTTTTGTTATCACCAAGCCTCCGGTCTCAAACGTCGAAATCGGCTTGATTCCACATGGGCTGATTACTATCGTACAAGTAGGAATCCTGAATTTTTCCAATGAGTTTCACCGATATTTTGATTGACAACTTTCTCCCCTGAAGACTATGTTCCAGCTTCGATGAGCGCTTTACGTCTCAAACAATTCAAAGGAGCACAATGATGCCTGATAAACCCACAGGATCTGTGATGGTGGTCGGTGGCGGTATCGCAGGGATGCAAGCCTCCCTTGATCTCGCAGATTCCGGCTACTACGTCTATCTCGTGGAAAAGTCCCCCTCTGTAGGCGGAGTCATGGCACAGTTGGATAAGACGTTTCCCACCAATGACTGTGCCATGTGAATTATCTCTCCCAAACTGGTCGAGGTCGGCCGGCACCTAAACATCGAATTGCTCACCCTTTCCGAGGTTCTTGACGTCCGCGGTGAGCCCGGAAATCTTCGGGTAGACCTGCTGCAGCATCCACGATACGTGGACCTTGAAAAATGCATTGGTTGCGGTACCTGTGCTGAGAAATGCCCCAAGAAGGTAAAGGATGATTACAACGAGGGCCTGATTAAGCGGAAGGCTATCTATGTACCCTATGCCCAGGCAGTGCCTCTGAAATATGCCATTGACAAAGATAACTGCATTTTCTTTGAAAAGGGCAAGTGCAAAGCGTGCGAAAAATTCTGTTCTGCAGGAGCTGTCAAATTCGATGACCAGGAAAAAAGGATGACGGTGCATGTGGGGGCTATCATCCTTGCACCTGGCTTTCAGCCCTTTGACCCCTCCAAGTACGATACTTACAGCTATGCCAAGCTCCCGAACGTGGTCACCTCCATGGAGTTCGAGAGGATCCTTTCAGCATCCGGCCCTACCATGGGGCACCTGGCCCGGATGTCGGATCACAAGGAGCCCAAGAAGATCGCATGGCTCCAGTGCGTCGGGTCCAGGGACATGCACCAGTGCGACCATCCCTATTGCTCATCCGTCTGTTGCATGTATGCCATCAAGGAAGCCGTCATCGCCAAGGAGCATTCCGGAGATGATCTGGACTGTGCCATCTTCTTTATGGACATGCGGACCCACGGAAAGGATTTTGAAAGGTACTACGATGCCGCCCGGGAAAAACACGGGGTTCGGTTCATCCGGTCCCGCGTTCACTCCGTTGAGGCGATTCCGCATACCGAGGATCTCAGCGTCAAGTATGCCACTGAAGACGGTGAATGGCGCCAAGAGGCTTTTGATATGGTCGTCCTCTCCGTTGGTCTGGAGACTTCGCCGGAGGCCCTGGAACTTGCCCGGAAGCTGGACATCGACCTCACCGAATCACAATTCTGCCGCACCGGTTCTTTTGCTCCGGTTGCCACCTCCAAGGAAGGCATCTACGTGTGCGGGGCTTTCCAAGGGCCCAAGGACATTCCCCAGTCCGTGATCGAAGCGAGTTCGGCGGCTGCCCGGGCTGGAGCCCTTCTGAGCAGCGCACGCAACACCCTGACCAAGGCAAAAGAGGTGCCCGAGCAGAAAGACATTCGGGGCGAAAGGCCTCGCATCGGCGTCTTTGTCTGCAATTGCGGCATCAACATCAGCAGCGTGGTGAATGTGCCGGCTGTGCGTGACTATGCGAAGACCCTTCACTATGTCGAGTATGTGGCCGATAACCTCTACTCCTGCTCGCAGGATACCCAGGATACCATGGCCCAGGTAATCAAGGCGAACAACCTCAACCGGATCGTGGTGGCCGCCTGCACGCCCAAGACGCACGAACCCCTCTTCCAGGAAACGTTGGTCAACGCGGGTCTCAACAAATACCTCTTTGAAATGACCAATATCCGCAATCAGGACGCCTGGGTCCATAAGGATAGTCCCCAAGAAGCGACTGACAAGGCTAAGGACCTGGTGCGCATGGCTGTGGCGAAAGTGGCGCTTATGGATTCTCTGCCGGAGGCGGCGCTTGAAATTAACCAGAGGGCGCTCGTCCTGGGCGGCGGCATTTCAGGGATGTTTGCCGCCAAAACCCTGAGCGAACAGGGCTATCAGGTAAGCCTCATTGAGAGGGAGCCGGTCCTGGGTGGTCAGGCCCTGAACCTTTACAGGACATGGCAGGGAGAAGATATCCAGGAAAACTTGAAGGCTCTGCTCGGATCGGTGCAATCGGACAAAAACATTCAAGTGTATCTTGGTGCTGAACTGACCCAGGTCGATGGGTTTGTGGGCAATTTCAAATCCACCTTTGAGGCCGCGAGCATCAAAGGGACCATCGAGCATGGGATCGCCGTGCTCGCCACGGGATGTTATGAACACAAGCCCGAGGAGCACCTATACGGGAAGGACCCGCGCGTTTTGACCCACCAGGAATTGGATCGCAAGTTCATCCACAACGATCCTTCGCTGAAAAACATCAAAACCGCGGTGTTCATTCAGTGTGTTGGATCGCGGGAGCCTGAAAGGCCCTATTGTTCCAGGGTTTGCTGCACCCATTCCATCGAAAGCGCCCTTCACCTGAAAGAAATGAATCCGGACATGGAGGTCACCATTCTCTACCGGGACATCCGTAGTTACGGGGAGCGCGAACTTCTTTACAGGAAGGCACGACAATCGGGAGTGCTTTTCATTCGCTTCTCCCTCTCTCAAAAGCCGAAGGTCACGGCCGGGAAGGACGGCCTTGAAATCGAAGTGGTGGACCATGTGCTGCAGCGTCCGGTTCTTCTGAAGGCGGATCTGCTTGCCCTGGCTTCGGCCATTGTTCCTTACAAAGACCAAAAACTGACCCAGTTCTTCAAAGTCCCCATGAGCGAGGACGGGTTCTTTGTGGAGGCCCATGCGAAGCTCGGACCGTCGCAGTTTGCCACGGACGGGGTGTTCCTTTGCGGCATGGCTCATTATCCGAAGCCCATCGATGAATCGGTGGCTCAGGCTCAGGCTGCCGCCTCCAGGGCGGTCACCCTTCTGGCCCGGAAGAACATCTCCGTAAGCGGCATGGTCGCCTATACTAATCCGACCGTCTGCAGCAGATGCGGGGTGTGTGTGGAGGTGTGCCCGTATTCGGCGCCCTCTTTTATACAGAAGGGCCCTTTCGCGGGAAAGGCGGAGATCAACCCGGTGCTCTGCAAGGGCTGCGGTCTGTGTGTGGCTTCCTGCCGCTCAGGAGCGCTCAACCTCAAAGGATTTGAGGAAGGGCAGATCATGGCGATGATTAATGAAATGTGAAAACGGCTCAAGGCGCAAGGTTCAAAGCTCACGGCAGAACCTCGTGGCAAAAGAGAGCTTACAAGATAGAGGAACCGGAACTTGATAGCATGGAGTGAATGCCCATGAACGACTGGCAACCAAAAATAACAGCATTCCTGTGCAACTGGTGCAGCTACGGCGCGGCAGACCTGGCAGGGGTCAGCCGCTTCCAGTACCCTTCCAATATCCGGATCATCCGGGTGCCCTGCTCTGCCCGGGTGAGCCCCAAATTCATCCTCGCCGCCTTCCGGCACGGCGCCGACGGCGTCTGGGTTTCCGGGTGACACCCCGGCGACTGCCATTACCTGGAAGGTAATTACTTCGCAAGACGCAAGTTCGCTCTGTTCAAGAATCTGATCGAGCATGTGGGGATGGAACCGGGAAGGCTGCACTTTTCGTGGATTTCCTCTGCCGAAGCAACGAAGTTTGTGGAGGTTGCCACTGAAGTCATCAAGGCGGTCAAGGAGACCGGCCCTGCAACTTATCTTGTTAAGAGAAGAGCTGAGGTGGTTTGATGCTAGAGTATACCCAGAAAATCAGAGACATCGCTCGAAAGCTCCTGGAAAAGGGAGCCGTCGACGTTTTCATCGGCTACAAGAAGGGCTCCGTGCCCATGATGAATGAACCGGTGCTCATCAAGAATCCTGCGGAGGTCGATCTGCTTCACTGGGACAGCCACTGCGGTCTGAACCTTTGCAACTATTTGACCAGGCGAACAGACCGCATCGGCATTCTCGCCAACGGGTGCAACTCGAGAAACATCGTGACCCACATCATTGAAAACCAGATCAAGAGAGAACAGCTCTACATCGTTGGGATTCCCTGCACCGGCATCCTTGACCACAGAGCGGTGAAGAGGACCTTAGGAAACCGGGAGATTCTGGAAGTCAAGGAAGAAAAGGCCTCCTTTACGGTGAGCGGGAAAGGTTATACGGAGACCTTCCAGAAGAAGGATTTCCTGAGGACCAATTGTGCCACTTGCCTTCATCGCAATCCCGTAGAATACGACGAGATGGTAGCCGAGCCGGTGCCGGAACAGGAGGGCGTCAAACCCTTCAAAGACGTTGAGGTGTTAGAAAAGAACAGCCCCCAGGAAAGACGGAAGTTCTTCACCCAGCTCATTTCATCCTGCATCCGCTGCTACGCATGCCGAAACGCCTGCCCGCTTTGCTACTGCCCCACCTGCTTTGTCGATGAGTCGCGGCCCCAGTGGGTAGGGAAGAGCATAGATCCTGTGGATACCATGACCTTTCATTTTCTGCGGGCATACCATTGTGCCGGGAGGTGCACGGACTGCGGTGCTTGTGAGAGGGTTTGCCCGGTGGGCATCTCGGTCAGGCAGTTCACCAAGAAGCTCAACAAAGATGCCTTCGATCTCTTCGGCTGGGAGGCCGGCATCAGTGTGGATCAACGGCCGCCTCTCGATGTTTACCGAGTGGACGACTATAACGAGTTTGTCAAATAAATGGAGTGGTGGAGTACAGGAGTACTGGAGTGATGGGCGAAAGAAATAAGAACAGTACTCCAAAACTCCAGTACTCCAATACTCCCGAGGACTTGGGTTATGCTTAAAAAATCATTTAGCAAGGAACAATGGACTGAGACACTGAAAGGGCTGCAAAACGCTTACAGAGTGTTTGTCCCCGTGAAGGAAGGGGACTTCCACAACTTCAGGCTTCTGGAAAACGGCCGCAAGCCCAATTTTGAATTCCAGAACACCAGGCTTTCCCCGAAATCGATCATCCTTCCACAGTCAGAGCGGATGTTCGAGTACACTCTTGACGAGAGCAAAGGGGAAGCGCATGTCGTCAAAGAAACGACCAAGGACTTTTCTCCTCAGGTTATCGTGGGAATAAGGCCTTGCGACGCTTTTGCCTTTGAGTTGGTCAGGATCAATTTCGACAGTCCTCAGTACCAAGACCCATGGTGGGTCCGGCGCATGGCGTCCACCACCCTTGTCGGCTTCGGGTGCAATGACCCTTGCGCCTCCTGCTTCTGCACTTCTGTGGGAAGCGGTCCCTTTAGCGAGAAAGGGTTGGATGCTCTCATGGTCGATCTGGGCGATCGTTTTCTGGTGAGAAGCATCACTTCCAAGGGCGAAGCTTTCCTGGAAAAAATCGAGATTGGAACAGAGGCAGACGACTCCCTCCTCAAGAAGGCGTTAAGCCTTCCCAGAGCGGCGGAGAAAAAAATCCCCTCCAGGGTGCCCATGGATCACCTCCGGGATAAAGTGGTCAATGAGCTTTTCAATGCTCCCTTCTGGGAGAGAGTCTCTTTTGCATGCATCAACTGTGGAACCTGCACCTACCTCTGTCCCACCTGCTGGTGCTTTGACATCCAGGACGAAGCCTCAGGAAAAGAAGGGGACAGGATCCGGAATTGGGATGCGTGCATGTTTCCGCTTTTCACACTTCACGGGTCCGGCCACAATCCCCGGGACAAGAAGGTTCAACGGGTCCGGCAGCGTTTTATGCACAAGCTGAAATACTATGTGGATAAGTATGGCCATGGGGCGGCATGCGTCGGATGTGGGCGATGTGTCCAGTTTTGCCCAGTCAATATCGATATTCGAGAAGTTTTCAAACTGATGAACGGGTACTAAGAATGGAGCATTGGAGTGATGGAACGGGATCTATGGTCTCTTGAATTTTTCTATCCAACACTCCACTACTCCATCACTCCATTATTCCATGTTCAAGAAGGAGTATGAGTCTGATGCAAAATCCATATCTTCCCTACCCGGTCCGAATCGACAAGATCGTCACGGAGACCGAAGACAAGAACCTGAAGACCTTCAGGTTCGTCTTCCTTGATCCTGAGGACGGAAGGAAGTTCGCCTATATTCCGGGCCAGTTTGCAGAGCTGTCCATCGCGGGGAAAGGAGAGATCCCCATCGGCATCGCTTCTTCGCCAACGGAAAAAGGATTTGTCACGTTTACGGTGAACAAGGTCGGCCAGGTAACCACCTACCTTCACAACATGAAAGAGGGCGAAGTGATGGGGATTCGCGGCCCTCTCGGAAACTCTTATCCCTGGGAAGAGATGGAGGGAAAGAATGTGGTGATCATCGGCGGCGGCTTTGCGTTCACCACGCTCCGCTCCAGTATCGTCTACATGATTCACCCGGACAACCGGTCGCGATTCAAGGATATCACGGTCGTGTACGGAGCCCGAAGCCCGGGAATGCTTCTTTACAAAGAGGAGCTTGCTGCCTGGGAACAGAGGGACGACATCCATATGAACATCACCGTGGACAGTACGAATGATCCGAATTGGAAATACAACGTCGGATTTGTGCCCACGATCACGGAACAGAAAATCAAAAACGCGGATAGTGCCATTGCCATTGTGTGCGGGCCTCCGATCATGATCAAGTTCACTCAACCGGTGTTGGAGAAACTGGGGTTTCCCCCGGACAGGATTATTCTCTCTCTGGAAATGCGCATGAAGTGCGGCATCGGCATTTGCGGTCGGTGCAACATCGGAGACCAGTACGTGTGCAAGGACGGGCCGGTTTTTTCATTGGCTCAGCTTAAGCAAATGCCACCAGAGTACTAGGGCCGTCTCAGGAGTTCTCTGCTTGGTTTTGGCAATTGATAACGTGGTAGAAATCGAACAAGCGTTGTTCAAATCAGAAACCCGAATATCGAAGCTCGAAACAATATCTAATGATCGAAATCCAAATGACCAAAACGGTATAGAATTGCATTTGTGTTTTGAAAATTCTAATTTGGGTATTGTTTCGGATTTCGGATTTCGATATTCGAATTTCACTTTCCGTAGGGCTTTCGTGTCCCTCGGAGAAGGATAACTTCCTGGGCAAGCCTCGGGATGATATGATCACCTCGAAAGGGGAAAGACCCATGGGATCCAAGAAGATTTTAATCATCGATGACAACCCCGATTTCCTTTTCACCACCGAAACGTTCTTGAAACGCAATGGTTTCGCTACGCTGACCGCACAGGATGGGAAGAAGGGTGTCGAAATGGCTCAGAAGGAGCACCCCGACCTCATCCTGCTCGATGTGATGATGGAGACCCTCTATTCCGGTTTCGAAGTCTGCAAGCGGATCAAAACAGACCCTCATCTCAAGGACACCCCTGTCATCGGGATTTCGGGCATGGCGGACGAGTTGGGGGTTCGATATGAAAAAGAAAGGGATCAGGAGTATTTCAGCCCTGATGCCTTTTTTGAAAAGCCCGTGGACAAAGAACAACTTCTTGCAAAGATCAAAGAATTCCTGAGCCATTAGGCTGCGATCTTTTGTGGGGCGCCCTCAAGAGACACTGTGTAATGGCGGCGCAGACGGCTTGCAGGCCCAGGATGTTTTTATGAAATGGAGGAACTGAATGGAACCTTTTGTGATTAACCGCAAAGAAAGCAAACTTCGCGTCGCTCCCGAGTGGGCGGATGTGTGCTTCACTTGCGGCACCTGTGCCGGCGGTTGCCCGGTCACTGGAGTGGATAACATGGATCCGAGGAAGGCGGTCCGTATGGCTGCACTGGGACTGGACCAGGAGTTGATTGATTCGAGGTTTCCATGGATCTGCACCCTGTGCGGTCGTTGCGAATACGCCTGCCCCCAGGGCGTGGAAATCCTCAAAATGATGCGAAGGGCCAGGACCCTTCGGGCGAGAGACAAGGTCCCTGGGCCCATCCACAAGGGCGTTGTCATGGACCTTGAAAGGGGAAACAACCTCGGCATCCCCAAGCCGGATTTTCTCTTCCTCCTCGCCGACCTGGGCAAGGAGCTTGAAGCGGAAGGCTTTCCGGGCTTTTACGTGCCTGTGGACAAAAAGGGCGCCAATGTCCTCGTCACCATCAACTCCAAAGAGCCTTTTGGAGAGCCGGACGACATGAAGTTCTGGTGGCGCATCTTCTATGCGGCAAAGGAGGACTGGACTGTGCCTTCTTATAACTGGGAAGGGGTTAACTGGGGCCTGTTCTCCGGGGATGACGAGTCGATGAAAAAACTCGTCGGCCGCATCGTTGAACACCTGGAGAGATTGGAGTGTAAGACCCTGCTCTTACCGGAGTGAGGGCACGCCTACTATGCGACCAGGCTTGGTCTGCAAAACTGGTACCCCGAGGTTTTCAAGAAATGCAAAGTCGTGTCGGTCCACGACCTCCTGAAAGAATACATTGAGACGGCAAGAATCAAACTTGATAAAAGCATCCACGAAGAGCTCACGACAGTCCACGACCCGTGCAACTACGGTAGGAAGAGCCAGAAGGCTTTCGGCCACGGTTACTTTGAAGAGCCCCGTTGGATCACTCAACAGTGCTGCGAGCATTTCGTGGAGATGTATCCCAACCGGATGAACAACTATTGCTGCGGCGCCGGGGGCGGCGCATGGGCCATGCCTTACTCGGACGAGAGGATCTACTATGGAAGGGTGAAGGCTCAACAGATCAGGGATACGGGAGCTAAAATGGTCGTTGCGCCCTGTCACAACTGCCGCGACCAGATCATGAAATCCCTCACCAAGGAGTTCGGTCTCGACATCGAGACCAAGTATCTCTGGGAACTGGTGGCTGATTCGCTCATCGTCGAGCCCTGGAGCGAAGAGGAAGTTGAAAAAGCCCATGCCCTGAGGGATGCCCAGTATGAAAGGGATGAGATTGTTTTTGACGAGGAGGGGGAAGAGGAAGAAGAATAGCCGCAGAACTTCTCTTCAAATTCCAAGAAAGCAAAAGGCCCCGAAAGGGGCCTTTCTGTTTCTCAGGAGGCCCAGTAAAGAGCCCGGAAGGCAAGGGCCATCAGCGTGCCGATGGCGGTGGTGAAACACAGGGTGAAGACCATGCCCCGGGTACCGATCGTGGAGCGCAGCATGCCGAGCGTCGCAAGGCAGGGGATGTAGAATAGGCTGAAGACCGTGAAAACCATCATCTGTTCCCCTGTCATGGCGGAAGAGAAGTTGCTTGTCCCCAGAGCCTGGACCAGCATGATGATGGCCAGCTCCTTTCTCAAGATGCCGAAAATGAGGGTAATGCCTACTGCTGAGGGAAGGCCCAGCAGCCCGCTGGTGAAAAAAGAGAGGACCCCGTTGATGCGCTCAGCGAGATGGAAGTACTCTAGGAGACTGAGAATGACGCTTCCCGCAATCAGAATAGGCCAGGCGATCAGGATAAATTCCCGCAGGCGGAACCAAACCTTCCGCATCACGGCTGAGAACTGCGGTAACCTGTAGCTCGGCATTTCGAGGATCATCCCTGGGGAGACCTCGGGCATGAAGCGTGAAAGGATCTTGCCTGACGCTGCGATGACCACGACGTTGAGAACATAAAGCAAGAGGGCCTTAAGAGGTCCGAGATAAAAAGCCACCAGGGCGAAGATGACGGTCGTCCGCGCAGCGCAGGGAATGAGGGTGACGAGAACGGCGGTGATAAAACGGTCCCTGGCCCTTTCCATGATTCTCACGCCCATGATCGCAGGAACATTGCAGCCGTAGCTCAGCACAAAGGGAATGATGGATTTCCCGTGGAGCCCGATGCTGTGCATAATGGAATCCATGAGGAAAGCGGCCCTTGGAAGGTATCCAATGTCTTCCAGCAGGGAAAGTCCAAAGAGAAATGGGATCAGGTAAGGCAAGACGATTCCAATGCCACCCGAAAAGCCCTGGATCAACCCGTTAACGACGGTGAACAGAAGGGACTCCTTGCTGAGGTGCACACCCAGGTAAGCTGCGAATTGCTCAAACAAGGAGAGGATGGGTTCTTCGATGTGCTTGCCAAGACTGAAAACAATCCAGAAAAAGGAGAAGAGAATTCCCCCCAGAAACGCATACCCCAGGTAAGGATGCATGAGGTATTTGTCGATTTGCTCCCTGAAAGGCTTTGCACCTCGTGGTTTGACTTTGGCCACGTGCTCAAAAAGGTTCATGGCCAGGGAATGTCGTTCCGACGACACCACCATGTCCGAAGGCCTTCCGTGGCACTCGGATAGCATGCTTCGTAAGCGTTCGACGTCGCCCATGATACCGGGGTTGATTTCTCGCACGGCTTGCTCGAATTCCTCGTCCTGTTCAAGCAACCTAATGGCCAGGAACCTCTGGGGCACTCCCAGCCTCCTTGCTGTAGCAACCCCAAGAAGATCCGCAAGTTCTGAAATCACGCGCTCCACATCCAGGGACAGAAAATGAATCGTGCCTGCAGTTCCTCTTTTCGCCGTCTCCAGGGCTGACTGGAAGAGCTCCGGAACTCCTTGCCCTCGAATCGCGATGGTGGGAATCACAGGGACTCCTAACTCCTGGGACAGGTGGCCCACGTCGATCTCCACGCCCTTCTTTTCTGCTTCGTCGATCATATTCAGGCAGATGACCAGAGGGAAATTGAGCTCCAGAAGCTCAAGGGTCAGTTCGAGGCTCCTGGACAGCACGGACGCATCCAGGATATTGATCACCAAGTCCGGTCTCTCCTTGATGAGGTACCGGCGAGCCAAGATCTCCTCTCTTTCTGAAGAGGAAACAGAATAAATCCCAGGCAAATCGACTAGCGTGAAGCTGTCCCCGTTCAATTTGACCGGGCTCGTAACACAATCCACTGTGGTGCCCGGAAAGTTGGAGGCGATGGTCTTGTATCCGGCCACGCTGTTGAAGAGAGCGCTTTTTCCGCAATTCGGTTGTCCAACAAGAGCGATTCTCATTCTTCTTCCATTACTTCCACTTCGATCTTCTCAGCCATGCCGTGACCGATCCCAACCTCAGTCCCATGAATCTCAATCAAGACAGGTCCTCCCAGAAAGCCGGTGCGGAGGACCTTCAGACTGTCGTCTACATGGATACCCAGACCGCCAAGCCTCTGGCGGATTTTGTGACCCCCATGGACCTGCTTCACCACTGCAGACATTCCTTCTTTGACTTTTTCCAGCGTCGTGATCAACTCTAGATCCTCCTCAGGTACTCGCGGTAAAAGCGCTTGAACTCCTTTTCCCAGTCCACGTTGATTTGGGGTTCTTGCCTGATAAACTCCGCAACCGCACGCAGACGCCTCACGGTTTCAGCGCTCACGGCGTGTTCAATCTTGCAGGCATCCACGGAAGCCGTCTCATGGTCCAACCCCAGAATCTCCTTTAGAAAGTCGCTCAAAACCTCATGATTGTGGCTGATCGCGCCTCCGATTTCCTCGCCTTCCATTGTGAGCCGCACATAACCGTAGGGCTCCTGAATCACGAGATTGCGATCTTTGAGCTTTCTGATAGCGCCGACAACACTCGGAGTTGTCACTTCGAGTCGATCTGCAATGGCTTTGACTCGAGCCACGCCCTCGTCCCTGCAAAGATGGTAGATGGCTTCCAGATAATCTTCCATCTGTGAGGTGAGATTTGTTTTCACAGCCATGGCATTTTCCACATTAAGTTAGGTATGGCTAACTTAATATGCACAGCCAAACTTTGTCAAGGGCCTCTAAGTTTTATTTACAAAAGACGCTCACCCCGCAAAGAGTTCGATCTTTTCCCTAATCTGCGGTTTGCCGTGTCTGGTCTGCCTTGGATTCACCATGGAATGAGGGTGTTGCTAGGGGGTGTTCTCAAATGAAATGCAGAAGAGTTACCTTAGTCTATGACTAGCGTAACGTTCCGGTTCAGCGGCGGCGATACGCCGTCGCTGGAACCGGTTGTTAGCTGACCGTTTTTTCGTCGCCCTGTCAGAAGCCCTCGAAGACGTTTATGCTACGATCAGACGAGGTCGAAACGGTCAAGGTTCATGACTTTGTTCCACACCGCTACAAAGTCGTGCAGGAACTTCTTTTGGGAGTCCTCACATGCGTAAACTTCCGCCAAGGCCCTGAGCTGGGAGTTGGAACCGAAGACGAGGTCGACACGGGTGCCGGTCCACTTGAGTGCGCCCGTTGCGCGATCACGACCCTCGAATACGCCATCGTCCTCCGCGGTTGCCTTCCACATCGTGCTCATGTCGAGCAGATTCACGAAGAAGTCATTGGTGAGCGCCTCCGGCCGCTTGGTGAAGACGCCGTGCTGGGACCCTCCGAAGTTGGTCTTCAGGACGCGCATGCCGCCCACCAGAACCGTCATCTCAGGAGCGGTCAGCATCAAAAGTTGGGCACGATCAAGCAGGAGTTCCTCTGCACTCACTGCATATTTGGCTTTTAGATAGTTACGGAACCCGTCTGCAGCCGGTTCGAGTACGGCGATGGACTTCACGTCGGTTTGCTCCTGCGACGCATCCATACGTCCCGGCGTGAAGGGAACCGCCACCTCGTGACCAGCATTCTTCGCAGCCTTCTCGACGCCCGCGCAACCGGCCAGAACGATCAGGTCAGCCAGGGATACCTTCTTGCTTCCAGAGGCCGCGCTGTTGAACGCGGTCTGGATGCCCTCCAGGGTCTTGAGCACCTTCGCCAGCTGGGCAGGCTGGTTGACTTCCCAATCCTTCTGCGGCGCCAGACGAATGCGGGCACCGTTGGCACCGCCGCGCTTGTCGGAGCCACGGAAGGTGGACGCCGACGCCCAGGCGGTCGAAACCAGCGCCGACACTGACAGGCCAGAAGCCAGGATCTTGCCCTTGAGGGAGGCGATGTCCTGTGCATCAATCAGTTTGTGATTGACGGCAGGGATGGGGTCTTGCCAGATGAGCTCTTCTGCCGGAACCTCCGGGCCGAGATAGCGTGCGCGCGGGCCTATGTCACGGTGCGTCAGCTTGAACCAGGCCCGGGCGAAGGCTTCCGCGAGCTGGTCCGGATGCTCATAGAAGCGCCTCGAGATCTTTTCGTAGGCAGTGTCGAACCTCAGGGAGAGGTCCGTGGTCAGCATGCCTGGCGCGTGACGCTTGGACGGGTCGTGCGCATCCGGCACGGTACCGGCGCCTGCGCCGCCCTTCGGCTTCCACTGGTACGCACCGGCCGGGCTCTTCGTCAGTTCCCATTCGAAGCTGAATAAGATCCGGAAGAAGTTATTGCTCCACTTCGTGGGCGTGTTGGTCCAGATGAGTTCCGGGCCGCCGGTAATCGTGTCGTTGCCTTTCCCCGCGCCAAAGCTGCTCTTCCAACCCAGACCCTGCTCCTCGATGCCCGCGGCTTCCGGCTCCGGGCCCACCAGTGACTTATCACCGGCGCCGTGGGTCTTGCCGAACGCGTGACCGCCCGCGATGAGTGCCACCGTCTCCTCATCGTTCATCGCCATGCGACCGAAGCTCTCGCGGATATCCCGCGCAGCAGCGATCGGGTCCGGGTTGCCGTTCGGGCCTTCCGGGTTCACATAGATCAGGCCCATCTGAACGGCGGCGAGGGGATTATCGAGTTCCCGGTCACCGGTGTAGCGCTTGTCTCCAAGCCACTCGCTCTCGGAGCCCCAGTAGATGTCCTTTTCCGGTTCCCAAATGTCCTCACGGCCGCCGGCGAAACCGAAGGTCTTGAAACCCATCGATTCCAGGGCAACGTTGCCGGTGAGGATCATCAGGTCGGCCCAGGAAATTTTCCGGCCGTACTTCTGCTTGATCGGCCAGAGCAGTCGGCGCGCCTTGTCGAGGTTCGCATTGTCGGGCCAGCTGTTGAGGGGCGCAAAGCGCTGGCTGCCGTTGCCTGCGCCGCCGCGGCCGTCGCCGATGCGGTAGGTGCCGGCGCTGTGCCACGCCAAACGGATGAACAAAGGTCCGTAGTGGCCGAAGTCCGCCGGCCACCAGTCCTGCGACTTCGTCATCAGTTCACAGAGGTCCTTCTTCACAGCCGCCAAGTCAAGACTCTTGAACTCCTTAGCGTAGTTGAAACCCTCGCCCATCGGATTGGACTTGGAGGAATGCTGGTGCAGGATATCGAGCTTCAACTGGTTCGGCCACCAGTCTAGGTTCGTCGTGCCTCTGCCGGTTGCTTGTGGGTTTGCTCCGCCCGTTACCGGGTACTTTCTGTCGTCAGTCATGATGTTGCCTCCTTTCGTTGTGTAAATCTCTTTGTTGTCTTTGCCATGTCGTTGCTCTTTTGTGGAAATTGGGTTGCTTAATGGAGCGATGTCGCTTATCTCCATCGCGACCAAAGGCTTCAAATCGTGGTATCAGTATTAATAAAGAATGATTCTCCAATTTCGATCAAAAAAATATGGAATTCTTAATGCCTTTATCCCTGACAGTCGGGGCAGAGCCCGAAAAAATCCAAACGATGACTGGTGATCTGAAACCCTGTCTCTGAAACCAGTTCCTGGGTCACACCCTCCAGACTCTCCAAATCAGGGTCAATGATTTTTTTACATTTGGTGCAGATGAGATGCGGATGAGGGTAAGGTCTGTGGCCGTCATAGCGGTTGCCTCCCTCCGGAAACCCCAGCTCCAGCACCTCGTTGAGTTCTTTAAGAAGGGTCACGGTTTTGTAAACCGTGGCCAAGCTCGTGGTGGGAAAACGCTTTTTCACCTGTTCATAGATGGTTTCAACGCTTGGGTGCCCGTCGCTCGTCGCTATAATCTTGAGCACAGCCATACGCTGAGGTGTGATTCGGGAATCATGCCTCCTGAGAGCTTCCAGCATCTTGTCGAAACGTGTTTGTTGACGGGTCATTCCTTATGGATCAACGTCGCAAAAGTAATGGAGAACAATTTTTAGCAGAAAATAATTCAACGTTGGTCTGATGTCAACAAAAAAAACACGAGATCATGTCAACTCATGCCAAACAACCTTTTGTTTCCTAATGTAGAGGAGTCGTGCAGATAACCCGTTTCCACAGCTAAGCGTTACGGAGCAGCTCTCATGGCAGAATCCCCAGTTCATCCAGCGAGCGACGCAAGTCCGCAGGATCGCGATATACCCGGAACGCCCCTGCGCGACTCAACTCGTCTTCGCCGTACCCGCCGCTCAGCAAACCGATACTCAACATCCCTGCACGGCGCGCCGCCAGGAGATCCCAGACCGCATCGTCCACCACGTAACAATCATTGACTTCCACTCCCAACCTTTGCTGGCAAGCCAGGAACAGATCGGGTTCGGGTTTGGCCCTTACCACCTCCCCGCGTTCGACCACGACCGTCTCAGGGCCAAGGCCAAGAGCCGCCAGCGAAGCATCTATCTGGGGGCGTCGACCCGACGTGGCAATGCCAAAAGCAATCCGGGCCTCGCGTAGAAAGCGCAACAGTTCCATCGCTCCCGGCAACGGCCTCCGAACGGGTAGGAGTTGCACGAAGAGTTCCCCATGACGCCGCTGAAGCGCCTGCTCTTCCGCTGCGCTGATGTCTCGGCCGAGTTCGCGTGCGACCGCCCGCGTGAAAAGGCCACCGCTCATTCCAATCCGGCGATGGATGAGCCAGGCTTCGATGACCAAACCCGCTTCCGCCAGTGCCTGCTGCCAGGCAAAGACATGGGCGTAGACGGTATCGACGAGTGTGCCGTCCAGATCAAAGATGAGTGCTCGCATTGACAACTCCTATGATGCTCCCATAGAGACGACGAACGCACCATTCATTAACGCTATGTAGGCGCGTCTTCTGGGCTTGCTGGTTCGGATTTATTCTCCAAATCTTCAAAATCGCCATGCCAGAGGTCAAAAAGCTTTCTCGTTCTATAACCTTGGACATCTGATCGGCTGTCGAGTCATGCAGTGATTTTTCGCAGTTTCGATTCGGGGTCGTCTGCATGACGGCCGAGTTCAATGACCACATCGAGTATGTCTTCCATGCCTCCACCGCCACAGTAACACCCGTTAGCTTTGATGGCTTCCATAACGAAGGCATCAAGAAAGTCGTTGAATCCGTCCTTCCGGTTCCGCGTAGCGACCAACTGAATACCCCACTCGGTAAACTCACCACGATGTTTTTTCATTCGGAGCCCTTTCTTCATCGTCTTAGATCGAACGTCGGCCGCTCACCCGCTGGTACGGCATTGGTTCCGACCCCAATACACGTTATTATATCTACCGAGATTTCTATCGTGGCCCATATTCTGTCCCATTTATCCGGACATTGTGTCCGGATAAATGCCCGGATAGGCAATTATCCAGCAATTCCGGCGTCGCAACCGGACACAAAGGCTTTTTCCATGGCGGGAATAGCGCTCTAAGCACCAAAAGCGAGGCGTTCTTCATATCATTACTTCAACATTTCGAATAGTTAACTTGACCCCAAGCCAAAGCCGCAAGCCTCTCTTCATTCTCGGCATGAGGTAAGAGGGTTAAGAAGTGGACGCGAGAAAAGCGCAGGATTGCCCTGAAATGCTGCTAATGCTCTTGTGCAAGAGATAGGATGTCTGCTGGCAGCCTTACCCAGACAATTCTTTCATTCCTGTCTTCTTGAATAAGCAATCAACTCCTCCCTTGAGATCTCTTCGGGCGGCACCAAACGGTAATGCTTCTCAGCCGTTACAAGAATCTCTTCTTCCGACTGTTCAAATTCAAAAAGGGCGATAAGATCATCGGCCATGAATTGCGCGGCAATGGGTCGGCATTGGAGGTCAGGGAATTTGGCGGCGCACATCGCCATATCCTGTTCGATTTGGACGATGCCGAGTCTCTCTGAACCTCCTTTTGCTTGTACCGGGATGATGTAATGGGCTCCGCGCTTATCCAGGGCAATGTAAATTTCGTCGGTCTCTATCTGCCCCATCCCTTTCACCTGCGTGCGGAGGTGGTTTTGAAGCGAGTAGCATGTCAACCCCGTGAAGATGTCGATGAGGCGATTGTACCTGAGCTTAGCGAGAAGGGCTTGCTCATCCGACAAGGCATAAGACTCGATCACCCCAGGGGTTGAATCAGGGACCTTCGTTTCTGCCATTTGCCGAGACGCTTCAATCGTAGAGAACCGGAGGGCAACGAATTTGTACTGGGCAGCACCCGCCGGCCGAATAACCCACTTGGTCCCGCGCGGCGCCTTTGAGACTACTGATTCGGGCAGTTCTGTTCTGTAACGGAATGTGTATACAAGATCGCCCAAGTTCTTGGGTATCTCGATACCGGTCTGCTTCGCCACATCAAGCATTTCATCTCGAGAAAACTCAACGGTCCTCGCCCCCTTTTTGTAATGCCTCAAAAACACCTTCTCGATAATTTGGGCGTATCGATTCTTCTTGGCCATTTCCGCTCCTTCTCTTTAGCCCGGCCATCTCAGGATGACAACTTCCTCCCGAAGCATTTCGCCAGTAGCCGTCGCGAACCTCTTCCTGAAAAGATCCACACGTTGCAGTTCATAGCCCATACCTTGCGCGATTTCGGCTAGCAACTCGCCGGTCCTTATCATCACGCGCAGGTAGGAAGCCTGGTCCCCCACAACATAAGCCAGTCGCGCACCCGGTTTCAGAACACTTTTGAGTTCTTCGAGGTGCCGCGCCATTCCACCAAAATAGAGTTTGGTCACACGGGGATAAAGCCTTTCAAAGCCAGAGGTCTTACCAAGCTCAATTCTTCTCTTCTCGATTTGATTTGCTATAGTCGAAATCTTTTCATTCTCCGCCACCCAAAGGTGGTCGGTATCCTCTTTATAGACGCCGCGAGTGTTGGATCGAACAAAGGACTTCTTGAATCTCTGCAAATCCCGTTTGCTGGTCACGAAGCCAAGAAGAACCGATTCAAGTCTTGTTGTGCGAGTGTAGTCTTTTTCGTTCGGATAGGGTGGTGAGGTAATAACGGCATCAACCGTGCCACTTCGCAGAACGGAGGAGAGTTGCCTAGAGTCTTCAAGATAGACGGTCGAGGGCGCATAGGCCTTCTTGTTCACTGCTCTCAAGTCCAAGGCAAAGCGTTCGACTTCCCTCAGCCAGTTTGAGATAACTGGGGCATCCGCTTTGATATGTCCCACACCGACCTCAGGACCAAATCTAAGATTGCTTACTCTATTGACAAGAGCGCTTGCGAGCGCGAGCCTGAGATGATCGTAGCCATGTTCATTAGACACTCGTTCAAGCTGCTCGCAAAGGACAAGGATTTTGTGAAGCGGTAAAGGGCTGATGGAGTTCTTGACTAGAAGTCTTTCCGACTCAGGCGGCAGAGTTCTCAACCGACTAGTATCCGACGCTGAGGTCAACTTTTCGTCGTCTATCCCTTCCGCAAGGAGGATACTCAAAGTCCTTTCGGCTGTTCTGTGTGCAACATCGAGCATCCTGTCAGGATCGATGCCCCACGATGTTTTGACGAAACTTGCAAACTTAGGAAATGGATTTGCCTCAATGCCGGCGCTTGGAATACCATTTAGTTTGCACTCCACCAGAGTTGTTCCTGTGCCGCAAAAGGGGTCTAGCACCACCGAGTCGCTGTTGACACCGAACTCATCAAGATAGCTCCTGACCAAATGGGGAGGAAAAGAGAGAACGAACCTGTACCAGCCATGTACCAACCGATCCTGTTCGGCCAGTTTGTTGTTGATTGAGGAATGGTTCTTGCTCAGCCTGGGTTTGAAGTCAGGGCCAAAATCAAGGGAGGTCTGTGTGATGGACACGGATTTCACGGTGAATTCCATTTACCAGAAAAAGGTGGGACAAGAAAATAATCTTCGCGTAATGAAGGATAGGGAATTTGCAATACTGTGTCAATCTCAAACGCAGGGGCACTGCTCCCCCACGGAGCGTTCGAAAGTGTACGCTGTTAGGTTTTTAAGTTTTGATCAGAAGGTACCCTTTTGCCTTTGTATCGACTTAAACGAGTCTATTTGAATGGCGGCTCGCCTCTCTGTTCGTAGGGAGTGGCTAAAGTCGTTTCCACATGGGTGAGGATCTCTTTGACGCCCTTCCGGAAAGCTCGGATATCCACAGTGTCCAGGTAGTTCCATGAGTCCAGGTACTCACGTGCCGACCTCAGTATGCCGCGCAGATGTGCTCTGACACCGCGCAGGAAGTCATCTTCGTTCTTTTTGTCCGAGGCAGAAACACCGATCTCGCTTCTCAAGACATCCAGCACGTCCTCGGCGCGTATGATCGTCTCATATGCCATAGCTGTCAGATCGTCCGTGTCCATCTCTGTTTCAGCCCATCAATTGATGGACCCCTTAGCGGTCTGCATCTAATTCCATGTTAGGAATCCGATGGATAATCCTCTCTCTTTCCTGAACCGTGAAGTCACCCCCATACATGCGCAGAAAAACCTTGCCGCGCAATTGCGAAGCAGTGAGCGGGTGCTTTCCATCTTTTATGCCTGAGATGACAAGCTTTCTCCCCGAATCATACATTCTGCTCGCCATCCTCAATCGTTCCAGCGGCGTTCGAGACAATAACATCTCCTTGTACCGTTGTTCTATTTGCTTGGGAACGTCACTCATCTTCCTCCGCCTTTCGCAAGAGATCGTCAACCCCGAGGACGGCGGCCCACTTTTGCATGTATTTCCAATCGAGTTCTGAAACGGCGGATGTCATCTGGCGAACATCGTTAAGCTGAAGCTCCGATCGGGATTGCTTTCCCCAGACCAGCTTCGACAGAATAAGGTCCTCGGCGGTAACGACGGAGACGACTACCCCTTCGATATCCATTGTCTTTCTCCGTGCGAATTCCTCCCTGCGGTAGTCCTCGTTTTTTCTTATGATGAAGTCCGCCTTGATCACCCAGTCATTATGGATGATATTGAACATGCCATGGGCACGCACCGCCTCTCTGACGCTTTCCTGATCGATATAGCAATCTTTGGAGAAGAGTCCGACGATTTTGGCGACATCGGCCGGTTTGACCTCAACCACCAGATCCACATCACGAGTCATCCTCGGTATAGAATAGATAGCCATCGCCATAGAGCCGGTCATCATGTACGGGATATCGGCGGAATCAAGCCGGGATGCGATCAATTTCACAAATTCGAGTTGTTCATCCATGTTTTGACCCCAGTCTTGGTCCGACCCGACTTAAACGAGTCTACTTGAATGCCGGCTCGCCTCTCTGTTCGTAGGGAGTGGCTAAAGTCGTTTCCACATGGGTGAGGATCTCTTTGACGCCCTTCCGGAAAGCTCGGATATCCACAGTGTCCAGGTAGTTCCATGAGTCCAAGTACTCACGTGCCGACCTCAGTATGCCGCGCAGATGTGCTCTGACACCGCGCAGGAAGTCATCTTCGTTCTTCTTGTCCGACGCAGAAGCACCGATCTCGCTTCTCAAGACATCCAGCACATCTTCTGCTCTTGTGATCGTTTCGTATGCCATCGCTGTCAAATAATCCGTGTCCATTTTTTTACCTTACCCCTGAGACGCCTTTAAGATTCTGCATGCGTCAAGGCGCAGCTCTCATGGCAGGATCCCCAGTTCATCCAGCGAGCGACGCAAGTCCGCAGGATCGCGATACACCCGGAACGCCCCTGCGCGACTCAACTCGTCTTCGCCGTACCCGCCGCTCAGCAAACCGATACTCAACATCCCTGCACGGCGCGCCGCCAGGAGATCCCAGACCGCATCGCCCACCACGTAACAATCATTGACTTCCACTCCCAACCTTTGCTGGCAAGCCAGGAACAGATCCGGTTCAGGTTTGGCCCGGGCCACTTCCCCGCGTTCGACCACGACCGTCTCAGGGCCAAGGCCAAGAGCCGCCAGCGAAGCATCTATCTGGGGGCGTCGACCCGACGTGGCAATGCCAAAAGCAATCCGGGCCTCGCGTAGAAAGCGCAACAGTTCCACCGCTCCCGGCAACGGCCTCCGAACGGGTAGGAGTTGCACGAAGAGTTCCCCATGACGCCGCTGAAGCGCCTGCTCTTCCGCTGCGCTGATGTCTCGGCCGAGTTCGCGTGCGACCGCCCGCGTGAAAAGGCCACCGCTCATTCCAATCCGGCGATGGATGAGCCAGGCTTCGATGACCAAACCCGCTTCCGCCAGTGCCTGCTGCCAGGCAAAGACATGGGCGTAGACGGTATCGACAAGTGTGCCGTCCAGATCAAAGATGAGTGCTCGCATTGCCTACCCTAATGATGCCTTAAATACACGTCAATGATGTTGAGAATCAGTTTTCGGTTGGCTAGTAAGTTTGGTTGATAAGTTGATTGGGTTACTTATCGAGCTGATGCTTTTGATCTCGCATCTTAGGGAAAAGCCGGGGGCAAATCAAGACAAAAGCCTGATTGGGCTTAAGATGCGGTCGGCGCGGCACGCGGCGCAAGCGCCTGCGCTGCGCGTGGCCGACCCTACGAAGTACTGAAAGCGAAAGGGTGGTTAAGGATGCGGTCGGTCCCGCCGCTGGCGGGATAGCCGACCATCCGGGACACGAGGGAAGGAAAGGACAAAAGGGCTTGACACAAAGCGTCAAACGTGAAAAATACTCTATTGAAATAAAGGATCCACGAAGGATCTTGTTGAACGAAAAGGGGCAAAGGCGATAACGAGCTGATGCCCACAGCGTAAAGAAGAAGATTACAAGAAGGCCACGAAGGTCTTTCCCTGTTAATAGCGGGAAGGTTCGTGGCTTTTTGTTTTTGAAGGTTCCGCGCGGAGTGATCGGCGGTCTGCCGTCGTCGGTCAGGGTCTTCCTAATCATGGAGGTTTTAGGTATGAAAAAAATGCTTTGTGTTGTCGCTCTGCTTATTATTTCTGCTTCGCTTTTGCTCGAAGCGCCTGCTGCGGCTCAAGCTCAGGTCCAGGAAATCCGGATTGGGGACAGCAAGGGCGACTGGGGTTCTCCCAACGCCTACCGCCATTACCCCCGTGGCCCCGGCTACATCCGGATGAGCTGGGTTTTCGACACCCTCGTCTGGAAAGACCGGGAAGGATACATGCCGGCTCTGGCCGATTCATGGTCCTATGACCCGGCCAAGATGGCTTTTACCTTCAATCTCAATCCCAAGGCCAAATGGCACGACGGTCAACCGGTGACAGCGCAAGACGTGGCTTTCACGATCGAATACTTCAAGAAATATCCCTACAGTTGGATCAGCGTGGACGATATCGAGCCGAACCGAAGTCCAGGGGCCCCATAAGGTGATCATTTATCTTTCAAAGCCCTATTCTCCCTTCATCTCGGACATCGGCGGCACCATGCCGGTTCTGCCCGGGCATATATGGCAGTCGGTGGACAACCCTGCAGCCTACAAGGATCCCAAGGCTTTCGTCGGAAGCGGCCCCTACAGGTTTGTGGACTTCAACAAGGCCCAGGGAACTTACCTTTACGAGGCTTTCGGGGAGTACTACCAGGGGCAGGCCCAAGGCGGACCGGCTTATCTATGTCCGCACCGGACAGCCCCTCATTTCTCTGAGCAACCGCCAGGTCGACCTGGCCAACATCCAGCCTGACATGGCCGAACCACTGAAACAAAAAGGCCTCGTGGTGATCAAGGACGAGAGGGGATGGAACAAGAAACTGATGATCAACCACAAGAAGGCGCCCTTCAGCGACAAGCGTTTCCGCCACGCCCTGGCCTTTGCCATCAACCAGCAGGAGATCATCGACAAGTCTCACCGCGGATTCGCCATGCCGGCTTCCTACGGGCTTCTGTCCCCGGACCATGAGATGCACAATCCCAACACCCCGACCTATGCCTTCAGCCCTGAAAAAGCCCGTGCGCTTATCGAGTCCATAGGGTATGAGAAGGGGGCCGACGGGTATTATCAGAAGGACGGACAGCCGCTCAAGATGGAGCTCCTCTCCTCGAACATCACGGTGGCCGGCCAGAGTGTGGCAGACCGGGACGGCGAGGTCATCAAGAAGCAGCTCGAACAGGTTGGGATCAGGGTGGACCTGGTGAACCTGGAGCAAGCCACCACAGACAGCAAGGTGAAGAGCTGGAATTTTGATCTTGCCGTGTCCGGCCACGGCGGCGTATCCGGGGATGCCAGGATACTGAACGAGATGATCTTGTCCAAGTACGGTGCAGGATCGGTGAACAGCGCACGCTACGATGAAGACCCGGAGTTAACCGCTCTGCTTGAAGAGCAGATGGTAGAGATGGACGAGGGAAAAAGAAAGAAGATTGTTTACAAGATTCAGGAAGTCTATGCTCAGGCGCTCCCTGCCATTTCCCTCTATTACCCGGATTCCACGTCCGCCTACAACCCGGAAAAGGGGATTGTTTGGTATTACACCAAAGGGGGCATCAGCAAGGGCATTCCGATTCCTCAGAACAAGATGTCGCTGATAAAAAAGAGTGACAAGTAACAAGTGACGAGAGACAGGCGACAATAGCTTCATCCTAGAGTTTACATGCCAATGCACATTCGCTTCCCCCTCCTCTAGCCCCTCCCACCAGGGGAGGGGAAGGGTGAGCTATCGTATTAGAGTTTCCTCCCCCTCGACGGGGGAGGCGAGGAGGGGGTGAAAAAAGAGCACTTATGAAGGGGAATGGTAAAAACATGGCGCGCGGGCATTACACCCTTGCCTACCTCCTTGCGGCGCTGGTCATGATGTATGTGAGCTACAGCCTTCCGCGATGGCTGCCCGGCGATTTCGTCACCGCCATGTATTCCAGCTCCCACGTGACCCTTAACGCGGAGCAGGAAGAGGGCTTGAGAGCCTTTTACACACAACGGCAGGGCTTCGGCCAATACCTGGTCAATTTTTTCACCCTGAAGTGGGGCTATTCCTACGCTTTCCTGACACCCATATCCAAGCTGATCGGCGAAGCGTTGCCTTGGAGCCTTCTGCTCCTAGGCACTGCCCATCTCCTCTCCATGGTCTTCGGATTCCTGGCAGGCGTGGAGGCTGCCTGGAGGCGGGGCGGCGTCGTTGAGAAATCCGGGGTCGGGACTATGACCATCCTGGAAGGCATTCCTGAGATAGGGACCGGCGTGATCCTGCTTCTGCTTTTCGCGCTCCATCTGGGTTGGCTTCCGGCAGCAGGCGGTGAAACAGCCTATGTCGTTCATTCCGCAGGCCAGTGGATTCCGGATGTGTTGCGCCACCTGGCCCTGCCCTTTGCCACCCTTTTCCTGGCCTATTTGCCCGGGAATTTCTTGCTGACCCGGGGGAGCATGGTCATGGTGCTCAAGGAGCAATTCATTGAGACCGCTCGGGCAAAGGGTCTCCCCCCGCTGCGTATCCGCTATGCTCACGCGGCCAGGAACGCGCTTCTGCCCATGGTCACCCGGTTCGGTCTTCGCATCGCCTTCATGGTGACCGGGGCTCTGGTGGTGGAAACCATCTACGCCTACCCGGGGCTCGGAACTCTGTTGTTTAACGCAATTGCCATGCGTGATCTGCCCTTGATCCAGGGCATCGTGCTCTTTTCCTCGCTGATGGTTTTATTCGTAAACCTGGCCTTGGAGTTCCTCTACGGATGGATCGACCCGAGGGTGAAGTATGCATCTTGACCTGCGAAGAGAGCTTGCCAAGGATCCCTGGTTTGTGACCGGTACAGGGCTTGCTTTGCTTCTCGCGGCCCTGGTGCTGGCAGGACCATGGCTCGCCATGCATGACCCTCACGATATGAGCTTCCGTCCTCTCGGCTCCACCCTCCTCCGAACACTGGCTTGGGAGTCAACGACGGCGGCATGGACATCTTCTCCGAACTTCTTCACGGGGTGAGGAACACCGTGGTATTCGGCCTGATGACCGGCATAACGGCCTTGGTTATCGGCGTCGTCATCGGCCTGGTCTGCGCCTGGTTCGGCGGGGTGCCGGACCACTTCCTTATGCGGCTGGCCGACATTCTCCTGGCTATTCCCGCCGTCATGATCCTTATCCTGGTGGCCGCCTTTTTCCGGCCGTCACCCTTAACCCTTGGGTTGATCCTGGCCGCCCTGTCCTGGCCGACCACGGCAAAGGCCATCCGCGCCCAGGCCCTGGTGGTCAAGAAAGGCGTTCACGTGCAGGCCGCCCGGCAAATGGGGGCATCCGGCGCTTACATCATTGCGCGGCACCTGATGCCCGAGCTTTTCCCGCTTTACCTGATCGGTTTTGCCGCAAAGGCCAGAATGGCCATGTTCATGGAGGCGTCCCTGAGCTTCCTGGGTTTGTTTGATCCGAGCCGCAAGTCCCTGGGCATGATGATCAGTTATGCCCTCAAGTACTATTACCTCGACATCTGGTGGAACTGGCTCATTCCGCCCATCCTGTGCTTGACCCTGCTGATCATGACGGTTACTTTCCTGGCCGTAAGCCTGGAGAAGGTATTTGATCCGAGATTGAAGGAAGCATGGTGAAAGTGACGATTGACGAATTGAGCTGTGACCTACCGGGCAAGCGATCATTCTCTCCTTGCCCTGGACCAGGTCGGCCTGCACTTGCTGCCCGGCCGCATCTCGGCCCTCGTGGGGGAGTCCGGCTCCGGCAAGACCACGCTGGGAAAGTCCCTGATGGGGCTTCTTCCGGATTATGCTGAAGTAAGGGGCAGCGTCAGGCTGGATGGGCAGGAGATCGTGAGGGCAAGCGAAGCGAGCTTGAACAAAATCCGGTGGTCCCGCATAGCCATGCTCTTTCAAAACGGCGCCGCCAACCTGAACCCGGTCCACCGGATCATTGACCAGGTGGCAGAGCCTCTGATCCAGCACGGCCGAACGGGGAAAGCGGAAGCGACGTTGGAGGCTGAAAAGGCTCTCGATCGAATGAGAATCCAGCCTAGCCAGGCCCGGCGTTTCCCTCATGAGCTGAGCGGGGGCGAGATCCAGCGGGCTTTGCTGGCCATGACGCTCATCATGGATCCCGAGGTGCTGATCCTGGATGAACCCACGGCCGCCCTCGACGCCATGACCAAGGCTTTTGTCAGCCGGATCATCCTGGGGGCCCGCGATCAGGGCAAGGCGGTGCTTCTCATCACCCATGATCTGGATTTGGCCAGGAATATGGCGGACGACCTGGTGATGCTCTATCTGGGCCAGGTCATGGAGACCCTGCCGGCAAAGGATCTCCTCCTGAACCCTCTTCACCCCTACACCCTGGCTCTTGGGCCGTTCCTACCCCAGCCTGGAGATCCACCGCGATTTGGGAGGCATCAGGGGCGATGCCTTCTATCGTGTGATCCACCGCCACCCGGAAAAGAACGGAGCCCTTCGTCCTCACTCCCATGTGATCGGTGCAGGACCCTCCCATGAAGAAGGCCACTTGCCTCCGAAGGGTTGTCTTTTTCAACCCCGGTGCACACAGTCCGTGCCGGACTGCTCTGAGAAGGCCGTCCCCCTCCTGCATGTGGGAACCCACCAGGTTCGCTGCCTTCGCGGAGGCATCGCCACGCAGCTCGAACTGGAGCAAGTCAGCAAGCGCTACGGCGACGTCACGGCCCTTGGCCCAACGGATCTCACTCTTCGCGCAGGGGAGATCTTTTGCCTTGTGGGTGAAACCGGATCCGGCAAAACCACTCTGGCCATGATTGCAGCCGGGGTTCTTCAACCCGATCAGGGACGCAGGGTGTTTGAGGGCCGGGACATGGACCGGTGGATCAAGGAGGAATACCGGTCTCTGGCCAGGAAGATCGGGGTCATCTATCAGAATCCGGCCGTAGCGGTCAGCCACCGTTTTTCCGTCTTTGACATCGTTGCCGAACCCCTCAAGATCCAGAAGCAATCGCGTGATAAAGATGAGATTCGAAAACGAGTTCTCCGGGCACTGGCGGACGTCCACCTGTCCACGGAAACTGAGTTTCTCGGCCGCTACCCGCATGAACTGAACATGGGCGCCCTGCAGCGCGTCTGTATCGCCCGGGCTCTCGTTTCGCAGCCGTCCATGGTCGTGGCCGACGAGCCCACAAGTTCCCTGGATCCAAGCGTTCAGGCTAAGATCCTCAAGATGATGCTGGATCTCCAGATCGAAAAAGGCCTCACCATGCTCTTCATCACCCATGACCTGGGAGTGGCCCGAAAGATCGGGGACCGGTTCGGCGTCATGCTGGCAGGAAGGCTGGTCGAGGCAGGGCCGACCGTGCAGGTGATGGGCCGTCCTGCGCATCCCTATACCAGGCTCTTGATTGCAAGCGCGCGGGGCCAAGTCGCAAGCCGCTTCTGCGGGACCGGGAGGGTCCAATCACAAGGGTTGCCCTTTTTGCGCCCGATGTGATCGGGTGCAGGAACAGTGCTCTGGGAGGTGTTCCCGGAGCAGGTGAGATTGCAAGAGGGACGCCACGGGGTTTGGTGCCATTTCCCCCTGGCGTGAAATATTGGGGCAGGAGTCCCGGTTACCACGTCGAAATGTAGGGGAGAGGTTTAACCCCTCCCGCGGGCGGGAGTAAATCCCGCCCCTACGGTGAATTTACACCCAACCTTTCCCCTCCCCTGGTGGGAGGGGATTAAGGGGAGGGGGAAACAATAAAGCTCAAAACTCAAACGAATAAAGGAGAAGCACAGCATGACCATAGATCGAATAGACGAACAGCAAATTAAGGATACCATGAGCTTTCACGGCCACTGGTGCCCTGGACTGGCCATCGGCATTCGGGCCGCGGAATGGGCCTTGAAGGAAATGGGAAAATCGCCTGATGAAGAGATTGTGGCGGTGGTGGAGACCGACATGTGCGGCGTTGACGCCATCCAGTACCTGACCGGCTGCACTTTCGGCAAAGGCAACCTGGTCCACAAGGACTACGGCAAGAACGCCTTCACCTTCTACCGGCGCAGGGATGGGAAGGCCATGCGCCTGGTCCTTCGCCCGACCATCTACGGAGACACCGGACCGCTGATGAGAAAGCTGCACCACAAGATGCAAGCCGAGGGGTTGAGCGAACAAGAAGAGAAAACATGGAAGGAAACAAGGGCCGCCATTTCCAAACGGATCATGGAATCCGACATGACACAGGTATTTGATTTCAAGGCGCCCGAAGGTACGGTCCCGAAGAAAGCCCGTATCCTGGCCAGCTTGACCTGCGGGAGCTGCGGCGAACCGGTGATGGAGACGCGGACCCGAAGATTCAACGAACAGGTGTTGTGTATCCCTTGTTTTGAAGCCGTTGAAAAACGCTAGGGAAAAAGCTCCCTCTCTGCGTCCTTTGCGTTTCTGCGGTGAAACAACATGCAATGACCGGCAAGAAGCCTGTCCCATCTTGTTCTCATTCTCGACCTGGGCAAAAGAATGCACTTTCACGAAGAAAGGAGATGGCTCAGGACCGGAAAGTGCAATCAGGAGGTTACTTATGAAAAGACTAAAGAGTTTCTTGCTTCTTCTTTCAGCCGTGGTGCTTCTTTCTCTCGCGTCTGCCCAGGCCGCGCAGGTTTCACAGGAATTGAGCAAGGCTCAAGAAACGCTGGCCAGAGCCATGTCCGAAATCGGTCTTCCGAAGGGTGACCGCAACCTACTGGTGTTGACTAACGCCGGTTATGGTCAGATCGCCAATCAAAGCACTGAAGCACTCATAGACATGGCCCAGCAAATCACGGGGTGCAGCATGGGATCCCGTAGTCTCCTCACCTTGCATACTTCACTAGAAGAACCGCTCTGGTGTTCCATCTACAGAAAGGACGTGGGGAAAATGGTGTTTTCTAAATGGACCGGTGCGGGATTCGAGCAGCAGGTGATCGATGCCGACCCGGCCAAGATCTTGACCCCTGAAGGCTGGAAAGCGGCATCGTCAGGCTTGATCGGTCAGCAGGCTTTCTCTGTGATCAGTATCTGCCTCACCTGGGCGGTGGAGCCTCCATGGGCTTTGCTCCTTGCGGCAACCTTTCATGACCATTTCTGCCCCGGCGTGAATTCCGGCTATATTGCCGGGCAGTACCTCATGGAGAAGATGCCTCTGGGACCTGGCGACCAATACGTGTTCGTCATCGCTCCCGGCAAATGCGCGGCCGACGCCCTCCAGGTGATGTTCAACACCACGGCCGGGAAGTCCTCGGGGTATGCTATGGCCATCGGGGACGAGGCCCTGGCCAAGTACTCCAGCGGTAAAGTTCAGCCCTCCATCATCGCCATGCGGGTCAACAAGAAAGCCGACACATGCAAAGGCGTAGCACTCGGGTTTGATTGGGACAAAGCCTATGCGGACACAGGGGTGAAGGCTGAAGAAATGGCACCCCAGGGAGGGCCTGGCAATCCTGCGTTCTGGATTGCCAGGGTGAAGATGTCGCGGGAACTGGCACGAATGCAAAAGCAGAAGCTTCTGACTTACATTTCGGAGCTTAAGCAGTTCTCCGGAAAAGCAAGCTTGGCGGACAAAGTGGCGGGAGGCGATCCTTACGCCTTGGTCTGGAACCAGTGAGACGGACAGGCCCTCCGAGGTGATCCCGCGGGACCCCTCGGAGGGCACAGGAAACGGGTAAACCATCCATGAAACGTCTTTGTGTTGTAGACGGCCAAGGCGGCGGAATCGGGGCGGCCATCATCAGGGCCCTCAAGAGCAGATACGGCGAGTCCATAGAGATATGGGCTTTGGGCACCAATGCGGTTGCAACCTCTCAGATGCTGAGGGCTGGAGCAAACCGGGGCGCTACAGGAGAGAATCCCATGGTCCGGGCCACGGAACTGGTCGATGTGATCCTGGGGCCTGTAGCCATTACCTGGCCGAATGCCATGATGGGGGAGGTTACTCCCCGCATGGCTGAAGCCATCAGCTCAAGCCTGCCCTGAAGATCCTCATTCCATTGCACCAAGAAAACATGGTCCTGGTCGGATCGAGCAGGGAACCCCTGCCCCATTTGATCGAAACCATGATCAATGAGCACTCAAAGGAGGTTTTTAGAAATGTGTGAGGCCAATGCATTTATTTTCAGGAACGGTGAAGAGAAACTGCTTCTCGAGAGCGTCGATCTCGTGGAGCCTGAAGAGGAAGGCCAAATCCGCCTGGTGAACATCTTCGGCGAGCAGAAGATCATCAAGGGAAAACTCAAAAGCATGAACCTGGTCAATCACAAGATCTTATTTGAAGAAGGATGAGGGGGGGTTCGCAGCACCCTTTATCTCTTGAGTTTTCGGCGCTGCCTGACTTCTCGCAATATACGGACATCATCCTGATGTCGAGGGTGATTGATCTGGTTTTTGATGCGTAACAGACTGTTCAGGTCAATCCAGTTGGCGTTCGCTTTGCCGTATTTTGCACGAATGCGGTTTTTCCAGGCCGTTGCGAATCGGGCGCCTTTGATTGCGCGCAAAAGGTCTATGCGATCAGGGGCGACACCCAACTGGAGAATCTCCTCATCAGCATCCGGATTCAGAAGATGCGGACTGCCAAATTCAGCGAGTGCGGCATTGGCGCGTTTGACATTCTCTCGACTGGGATCGATCCAGAGGTCCATATCCTTCGTGTAGCGTGGTTTTGCATGATAGATGAAAGCAAGGCCGCCGATGATCAAGTACCTCACCCGGTGCTTGCCGAGAATCGAAAGCAAGTCTTCAAAATCCTGAATGGTCTCCACAGATCCTAACGACCCTTTCTTGCCGCTTGTTCGTTAGACAATCGCCCTTTCATCACTTTGTCGACGTCCCTGCGTATCGCCACAAAAGCGGACAATCGCTGTTCAGGAGACTGCCTTGCCAGAAATCAAGATCCCATGCTTCAGCCTCCTCAAAGTTGGCCGCACGATGCACCACCATTTTTGCCCTTCGCGCGGCAGCTCTCTCTTTTATTCCCATCCTCTGGAATTCCTTTCGGCGAAAGCCTCTGCATGTGCTTTGAAGTATAGGAAGCATGTGCTTGATCTGTCAAGGAATATGACGACAACCAGGTCTTGCCCTCCTACCGGCCAGCGGATAAGACCCTAACCTCGATGCCGCTATCTCCGACCACATTCGCCGGGTTCTCGAAATGGCGCACGGCAAGGTGCATGGGAAAGGCGGCGCCGCCGAGTTGCTGGGGATGAACCCGAGCACCCTGAGATACAGGATGGATCAACTGGGGATTCCCTATGGCAGGAAAGTAGCGCGGTAAAAGCGATTTCTTCTTTGTTATGAGCTCCGCTTGGAGATGATGTTGAAAAAGTCACGAGGGGTGCAAATCCGAAGTCTCCGAATCCTCTTTCCAAAATACTTGCCGAAATGGGTGACGTCACCGGTAATGAGGTAATCGGCCTTACAAGACAGGGCGGCCAGAAGCACGGGACGATCTTTTTCCGGCAAAGGAATAGGACATGGGATAGTAGGGTCTGCCTCCGGCACGACGCGCACTTCGCTTAGGAGCCGGTTCAAGGCGTCCAGTTGCTCCCGACGATCGAGGTTTCGCTTGGCCTCCTCAATCACGTACTGCGAGGCAATGAGTTCGTATTTTCCCTTTTTGGCGTCACCCCACAATCGCTCTAAGCCGGGACTCCCATACGCGATGGAGAAAAGAATATTGGCGTCGAGGAACACCCTCTCTGAACTCATCGTTTTCCCATTTTCTTGTGAGGGATCTGCTTGGGGTCGAGTCCCATTTCCCGGACCTGCTTGACGGCGACGGCGTAGTCATCGGGAGTGACCGCGTTGTTTAAAAGAAATTCCGCTTTGCGCTCAGGCGTGTAAATCTCGATGGGAAGCATCACGACAGGTCGCAAAAGGACTCCTTCTGGAACCGGCTCTACCACAATTTGTGAGCCTTCCTCAAAACCGTATTTCTGGCGAAGGGCGGCCGGGATCACAATGGTTCCTCTCTTACCAACTTTTGCTGTTTCAGTAATCATGATTTCCTCACTTTCTGAAATTCAGAATAGCAGATAGTGCGGTCTTCGTCAAATCCAAAAAGCCTATTCTCAAGGCTCGGGACTCTCTGTTCCGATTCGTGGGAGAGGCAATCGCGCGAGGATTCAGGGCTGAGTAACACTGCACTTCTGCAAAGGCGAGAATTCTCTTGTTGCATATTTGAAATATTGGAACCCAACTTTTTGTCCCCCCTCAACAATCTCTTATTTATTTCTGAGGCAATTTCAGACTCTTGTCACACTGTTTCAATTCCTTCTCTAAGTGGCACAAAACATGCTCTACCGAAGAATAGCAGTCGTGCGAATGGATTGTGCGGTCGCCGAAGCACAGGAGAGCAGAGAGAAAAGATGAGAATTGCAGTAACCACCCAAGGCAATGATCTGGGCGCTCAGATTGATTCCAGGTTTGGGAGAGCGCCGAAGTTTCTTGTCGTGGATACCGAGACCATGCGCTTTGATGTGGTCGCGAACACCCAGAGTTTGGATCTCTCTCAGGGTGCAGGAATCCAGTCTGCCCAGAATGTCCTTGCTCACAAGCCCGATGTGGTCCTCACGGGAAACTGCGGTCCCAAGGCCTTTCGAGTCCTAAAGGCTGCAGGGATCAAGGTGATCACAGGAGCCCCTACGGACACCCCTGAGTCACTTGTTCGTCAGTATCTCTCAGACAGCCTGGTCACCGAGGCAAGTGTGTGTGATCACTAAAAAGGCGATGGTTGCGGGCCAGACGGTCATTGAATACGACAATCATACGGAAGCTGCCGCAGCGCTCCGGCAAATCTGGCAGAAGGTGCGTTCTCACATCGGACTCCAAGCAGCTTGATGGGTTTCGCTTTGATCAACCCATCCTACAGTTCACCCTTTCGGTGAAACCTCTCCCGGTTTTTTGGTTGAATTCAAACCTTGCGTGGAGCTACAGTTATTGATACGGTTTTCCGGACGGAACACCTGAGGAGAAAGACCGCATGCTGGAAATGAATATCCCCGGTTACAGGACACTTGTTCTTTCCTTTCTTGTTCTGGACTACAATGGGACCATTGCCTGTAACGGCCGTCTCATCCCCGGGGTTAGGGACCGGCTGGAAGCACTTTCAAAGAGCGTCGCGATCCACATTCTCACGGCGGACACTTTCGGAAGTGTTCAGAAAGAAATGACCGGCATTCCCTGTGAGGTTGTGGTCATCGGGAAAGAGAATCAGACCCAGGCCAAGGCGGACTATACGCGGCAACTGGAACCGCAGAAGACTGTCAGTGTAGGGAATGGGCGCAACGATGCCCTGATGCTCAAAGAGGCGGTTCTGGGGATCGCCGTGATCCAGGAAGAGGGAGGAGCCGTTGAAACTCTCCTGGCGGCAGACATCGTGACGCACAGCATTCTGGATGCCCTTGATCTTCTGCTCCATCCCCTGAGGCTGACCGCCACCCTTCGATCGTGAAACAAGGCTCAAGGTATCATGGAAAAGAAGCTTGAAAACATTGTCTATCGTCCTATCGGCATCATTCACACCCCCTTCAAAGAAGTGGAGAACATGCCGATTCAGCCTTCAGGCGCAGCAGGGATTTACGGGACCGTGGAGCTGTTTCCGGAATTTGCTGAGGGGCTGAAGGACCTTGACGGTTTCTCCCATCTCATCCTTCTTTACCATTTCCATGAGAGCCGCGGTTACAAGCTGATCGTTACACCGTTCCTTGATTCTGAACCTCGAGGCGTTTTCGCCACACGAGCACCGAAGCGGCCCAATCCCATCGGGCTTTCCATTGTGAGACTCCTCCGGATCCAGGGGTCCACCTTGGACATCGAGAACGTGGACATCCTGGATGGCACACCTCTCCTGGATATCAAACCCTATGTTCCTGAATTCGACCACCAGGAGGACTGTCGCATCGGTTGGTTGGAACAAGTTCAAAGGATGGTTAAAACGAAGAGATCCGACGATCGGTTCAGGAAAGATGGATGAGGGCATCTATCCCTTGACAGGAGGGGATGATTTTCTTAACTTGTTGCAGTGAAAATACTTAATGGAGGAACTTCATAATGAAAATTGCTTTCCCGGTTCAGATGGATGAGGGGCTCGACAGCCAGGTCTATGGCCATTTCGGCACAGCTCCTTCTTTTGTGATCCTCGACAGTACGAGTGGAGAGTTCGAAACCATCGGCAATAGCGATGCACACCATGACCATGGTCAGTGCCAACCCATGAATGCCCTTGCCGGCAATACAGTGGATGCTATCGTTGTAGGCGGCATCGGGGGCGGCGCCTTGATGAAGCTCCAGGCTCAAGGGGTGCGTGTGTTCAGGGCTGTGGAAGGGAGCGTCAAACAGAATCTGGAATTTATTCGGTCCGGCAAGCTACCCGAGTTTTCAGTGAATATGACCTGTGCCGGACACCAAGGCCAGGGCGGATGCCAGCATCACTAGCGGGTCGCTGAAAAAGCGCTCATCCACGGCGTTGCCCTCGCCCCTCGTCGTTGTGACGTACTAAGATGTACGCCTCACTCCTCGGGATTTCGGGCGCCTTGTATCTGGTCGTTTTTGAGCAACCCGCAAGTAGGGTTTTTTCAGCATTCTGGTAGAGAGGGAAAAGGAGATGGAGCGGGATACACGATTGGATCAAAACGACATTGCCGGCATTCGCGACATGCTGACCAGTTCCGGGTACGCGGAAGAAGCGATTCAGTATTTTCTCACAAAACCCAACCTTGGCCCACTTAAAGGGGCGAATCATGTCACGGAATTGACCGGCCCGTGCGGGGACACCATGAAGTGCTTTATCAAGGTGGATAAGGGACGGATTGCAGATGCAAAATACCAGGTTCTCGGTTGCCCGGGCGCAGTCTCCGCTGCCATGGCCCTGGTCGATCTCGTCAGGGGGAAGACTCTTTCTGAGGCGCTGGAAGTCAAGGACCGAGACGTCTTCCGGCGATTGGTTCAAATTCCTGACCAGAAGCAGCACTGCATCCGCCTTGCCGTTAAAACCCTGGAGAAGGCCATCAAAGAGTACGAGGAAGGACACGCCGATAAGGCGGCATAAACTGATTTCTACCCTTTCCTTAGAAAAGGATGATGTCATGCCTCTTTTTGATTTTCTTTGTTTTGAGTGCGGAAAGGTGAGCGAACTCCTTATCGCAAATTCCGCTGACCAACCGGAGTGCCGGACCTGCGGCAGCCGGAACGTCAAGAGACTCCTTGCCGCGCCCTCTTCCCTATCGGGGACGGCGCGAAAGAGCATGCCGGGTCCCGGCGACACCGCGTGTTGCGGATCGTCTCCAGACCAGGCTGCCGGGTGCAGCGGCCCGGGAAGCTGCTGCGGTAAAAGGCCGTTTTAGGTTTTCTTTTTAGGCCTGCCGGCAGTGTTCTGAAATCAAACGGTGTTTTTGCCGTGTCCCATTTCGATTCGTCGGAAGCGATTAACAAACATCACGGATCCTGCCATGAGGATTTCTTTGATGGACGGCCTACTCGCAGGTGCAACCCGTGCAGGTGCGTGTTTGTGGTGTGGGTAGGATCTCACTCCCGGATGGTGGGGGGCATTATCGTAGCGGAAGACCATTCGGCGCTCTTTGTCCATGTAATGGAATCGGTATTTGTCGATGATCAGTCTACCGGCAGATAGGGTGGCAAAGATGGCAATGTCCAGGATTGATGAATCGATGAGCCGGACGGTTCCCTTTATATACACGGAGTCCCCATCGGGGCTGAGATATTTCTCAATGGCAGAGGAAAGGACAACCGGGGATGAGGCGGATTGCTCGATCAAAATCTTCAAGAAACTTGCGAATCACTGCAATGCCGATCGGATGGCGGACGTAGTCTTCCGCGCCCGGGCAAGAAGATTGGCGAAGGCATACCAGTCGAAGAAATCAGCGTCATCTCCCAGCTTGCCGGATGCAAATTTCTTGAGGAAACCCTGTGTGGTCATACCGTGCTTTTGTTCAAAGCCCTGTATGGCCCTCCTGTAAAAGGCCATGGCATTTGCGCACAGACTGTATTCCCTCTTCAGAGAAGCCTTGAGTTCGTCGGTCTGTTCCATAAGGAGCTTATAGTTGAAAAAGAAGAGCAAGTCAAGCGATCCTCCTCGATATCCAACGTGAAACTCGCCAGGTGACTGCCTTTCCTGCCATGGAGGCGGGACGGCGCAATGAATTCCACGGCGGGATCAATACCCATTTGCTTCAACACGCCGATGAGCACTTCGCATTTCGGGGAAGGTTGATAAGGTATCCTGTGGAGCAGTGGCCACAAAGCCGTGTAATGAGCAGTCCAGGTGGGCACTCCGGCGAACCAATAGAGATAGACACAGCCGTTGCAGACGATTGTCAATCAAAACAGTGAGGGAAATTGATTTACAGATGGAAAATCGTCCATTAGATTGACTTGCATGTATCCCCCGAGTTTACGACGTGCTGCGCTGATCATCGCCATCCTCAGCTCCTTCATGACACCCTTCATGGGCTCGTCCATCAACCTGGCTCTCCCTGCGATTGCCAAGGAATTCAAAATCGACGCGGTGATTCTGACCTGGATCCCGACCGCTTATCTCCTGGCCTCAGCCGTCTGTCTCGTGCCTTTTGGAAGGCTTGCTGATCTCTATGGCAGGAAAAAAGTTTTTAGTTTTGGGATTGTCGCCTTCACTCTAGCATCCTTGCTCTGTGCCGTTGCCTCCTCAGCTTTACAGCTCATCCTGTTTCGCATTCTCCAGGGAATCGGAAGTGCAATGATCTTCGCTACCGGGCTCGCTATCCTGACCTCTGTGTTTCCACCCCACGAAAGAGGCAAGGTTCTTGGGATCAGCGTGGCTGCCGTGTACACCGGGCTTTCCACGGGGCCTGTCCTGGGCGGTCTCCTGACTCAACACTTCACCTGGAGAAGCGTTTTTCTTGCGACCCTTCCTTTCGGGATCGTCATCATTATTCTTGTCCTATGGAGACTCAAAGAGGAGTGGGCCGAAGCAAAGGGTGAAGCTTTCGACCTGAGCGGCTCTGTCATTTACGGATTGGGACTCACCGGTATCATATGCGGTGTCTCCCTGCTCCCTTCCCTGGAAAGCCTGGGCCTACTGATTTTCGGGACAGCAGCTCTCTGCGCCTTTGTGAAGTGGGAGCTGCGAACAAAGAGCCCGGTTTTTCCGGTGGACCTCTTTACCACCAACCGGGTTTTTGCCTTATCGAGCCTTGCTGCTTTCATCAATTACAGTGCGACCTTTGCGATCACCTTTCTTTTGAGCCTCTACTTGCAGCATATCAAAGGACTCACCCCTCGAGAAGCAGGACTCATTCTCATCTCGCAGCCCCTTGTCATGGCAGCCTGCTCCCCGGTTGCAGGCTGGCTCTCCGACAAGATCGAACCCAGGATTGTCGCAACGGCGGGCATGGTCCTGACTACCATGGGTCTTGTTCCTTTCATCTTCTTAAGTCAGGACTCCTCTATCCCCTTTCTCCTTAGCGGCTTGGTCATCCTGGGCATCGGGTTCGCGCTTTTCTCCTCTCCCAACACGAATGCCATTATGGGCAGCGTGGACAAGAGGTTTTACGGCCTTGCTTCAGGGGCGGTCGGGACCATGCGCCTCCTGGGCATGATGATCAGCATGGGGATGGCGACGGTCGTATTTGCTCTTTTCATAGGCCGGGTGGAGATCAGCGAAACCAGTTACCCGGCTCTCGTCCAAAGCATGGGCATCCTTTTTCTCCTTTTCTCCCTCATGTGCTTCGGTGGGATATTCGCTTCCATGGTTAGGGGCAATACCCGTTTACCCCAATGAGCCTGCTCCCTTGCCAATTCACAAACTGATCTTAGTTTGTAAGCATCGAAGGTAGGGAAAAAACAGATCTAGTCGCTTGAATGAAAACATGAACCTGCACCCTTGGGTGCTTTTTTTATGGAGAGAAAGTGAAGGATAACAGCACGATCGTCCTGTGTAACCGTTGTGGGACTAAGAATCGTATTCCCTCCAGTACGGTATCCAGAGCATCCCCACTCTTCTTTTCTTCAAGAATGGTAAGCAAGTAAACAAACTGGTCGGAGCGCTCCCTAAGGCGGAGATAGAAAAGCATTTGCGTTCTCTTGTGTGAGGCTCCGCCCGCAGAGCGCGTCGTATCCGGCAGCCTCCTCGAAGGGGTCGCAGAACATCCGCTTGCTGATAGACATGGTCATGTCGATCCTGTTTAACTGGATTCCCACCTTCAACTATTCTGGTATGATCTCGTATCGCATGGAGGATCTGCAGTATCTCGTTTTCCATTATTAATCTATATTTATATTAAATTATATTTAAAATATTAAAATTCTATTTTTTATTTATAATTATAAATTATTAACTTATTTTAGTTTAAAATAATGATGTGGCCGCCGGATTTTCTTGCTTGAAATGCGACCCTATGGTAGTAACATGATTTGTTGGCTTACCGCCCTAGCAACTGCCGGGCAAAAAAATGACGTCATGAGGGTCATTGGATAGGAGATTGGATTGGGAGGTCATTCAGCTAAACAGGCACCCGGGATGGTAAAGAAGCTCTCCTTCCCTGATCCGGATCTGATCCGCCAACTCTGCGGTGAACAGAACGCTCACCTGCAGGTCCTGAGGAGCAGAATCGGGCTCTCCGTCAACGTGCGGGGTAACGAGGTGATTCTGGAAGGCGGGGACTGGGAGATCGAACTGGCCGAAAACGCCCTGAACCAGCTCTACGACCTCATTCACCAGGACTATCCCATTTACAGGAACGATGTGGAGTATGCGATCCGGATCCTGAGCAGCGATCCGTCCGCAAGCCTGAAAAAGATTTTCATGGACCGGGTTTATGTGGGATCAGGGAAAACGGTCATCGCGCCAAAGAGCATTAATCAGAAGGCTTACATCGACAGCATTCGCGGATTTGATATCGTCTTTGGAATCGGTCCTGCCGGTACGGGGAAAACCTACCTGGCCATGGCTATGGCTGTCGCGGCTCTGGTCAAGAAGGAGGTCAAGCGCATCGTGCTTACAAGACCGGCGGTCGAAGCGGGGGAACACCTGGGCTTCTTGCCGGGCGACCTCTACGAGAAGGTGAATCCCTATCTGAGGCCTCTTAATGACGCGCTTCACGACATGATGGATTTTGAAGATGCCTCCCGGCTCCTGCAGAAAGGAGTCATCGAGGTGGCTCCTCTGGCCTTCATGCGAGGCCGGACCCTCAATGATTCTTTTGTGATTCTCGATGAGGCGCAGAACGCGACCACGGAACAAATGAAGATGTTTCTCACCCGGTTGGGTTTCAGTTCAAAAGCAGTGATCACAGGGGATGTGACGCAGACAGACCTCCCCGAAGGAAAAACGTCGGGATTGATCGAAGCCAGAGAGATCCTTCATGGAATTGAAGGAATAAAATTTATCAATTTCTCGAGGGAGGATGTTGTCCGCCACCCCCTTGTCCAGGAAATCATTGACGCTTATGAGAAGTTGGAAAGCCAGAAGAAATCTAACGTGAAACGAAAAGCTCTGCCCACGCAGACAAGCTCTTAACGGTCCGGCGCCCGATGGGCGCTCCCGGCCTTTAGCAGGTGGAGTTTTCTGAGAGGACAATGCCGGATAAAGTAAAAGTAAGACCGATTTCAGGTTTAAAGCCTCACAAGAAACCGGAGAGAGAAACCTACCTTCGGGCGAGACTGAACGGATTCCGGGGACAGTTGGTTAAACCTGCACGGCTCCGATGGATTACCCTGATTTTCATGAGCCTGGTGGTTGCCATGCTTCTTTCTCCGAATGTCCTGACAAGACCGGCTTCTTACAAGGTCGGGGATGTGGCCAGCAGAGGTATCAAGGCTTCTCAGGACTTCCTTGTTGAAAACAAGGAGCTGACTGAAAAAGACAGGGAAAAGGCGAGCCGGGAAGTCCAGGCGGTTTACGACTTTGACGGTTCTGCTCTGAACCTCATCCCCTCTATCAGGGAAGCTTTTGATCTCGCCAGGGACAGTCTCAAGAACGCCGCTGCTCAGAACGGGCAGGAGACCCCCCGAAGCGCTCCCCAGGAAAAGGCTCTTCCTCTCAAATCCGAGCCCTACCTTTTCGCGAAAGACCGCTTCTTCGGGATCCTGGAGATCTCGGTGGACGATCGGCTTTTCGACAACCTTGCCCGGATCGCCTTCTCTTCCCTCTTAGAGGAAACCGTCATCAGCCTGGTGACCGAGATCTCGGAACGAGGAGTAGTGACGAGCAAAGCGGCCATGAAAACCCACATGGACAAGGGCGGGATTGTCCTTCACGAGATCTATTCAAAAAAGGAAAATACGGTCACGGATCCTGACCGGTTCTTTGACCTTCAGGCCGCAAAGAACTACATCAGAAACCAGAGCAAGGCGCTGCAGGAAAAAGCGGTTTCCGCAGAAATCACTGAAGTGGCCATCAAGCTTGCCCAATCCCTGGTCAGACCCAACCTCACCTTTAACCAGCGAGAGACCGAAGCCAGAAGGGAGCTCGCGAGGGAATCTGTCAAGCCGGTTTTCTTCAAAATCAAGAAGGGAGAAATGCTTGTCCGTGAGGGCGAGAGAATCGGGCCCGAGCACGTTCTAAAATTGGAGGCAGAGACAAAGTCCTCGCGCCCCATAGACCTGATCGGTCGCATTCCGGCCATGACGATCCTGATCGGAATTCTTTTTGCCTCCATCTATTTTGTCGGGCTCATGAGAACAAAATCCACGGCAGACCTTCTGTTCAATGCCTCGGTGTTCCTCTCTCTTTTCCTGATTACATGGACCTTCAATTTTGTGGCCGGAGAGATTGAGCGAGGGTTCCCCTACCTCTCCTCCGCGGCTCTCCTTTTTGGAATGCCCGTGGCCATTGGGGCCATGCTCATTTCCATCTTTCAGGGCGTGGGTGCAGCCGCTTCCTTTTCGCTGATCCTCTCTGTCTTTGCCTCCCTTGCCACAGGCGCAAGGGTGGAGTTCTTCATCTACTTCTTTGTCAGCAGCCTGATCGCAGCGTATGGGGTCAGAAACTGCACGGAGCGGGTCATCCTGATAAAAGCCGGGCTTATGGTGGGGTTGATCAATGTCATTTTGAGCCTTGCCGTTCAAATGATCTACGGGACTCTCTCCAGCCTGGATGCGATCGTGGCTTGCCTTGCAGGGTTCATGGGAGGGCTTCTTTCAGGAATCGTTGCAACGGGTGTGCTGCCCCTCGCGGAGATTGCCTTCGGTTTCACGACGGACATTAAGCTGCTCGAACTGAGCAATATGGATCAGCCCTTGCTGAGAGAGCTCATGGTGCAGGCTCCGGGCACGTACCATCACAGTGTGGTGATCAGCAACATGGTGGAGGCGACCGCCAAAGCCGTTCACGCCAACCCTCTTTTGGCCAAGGTGAGCGCCTATTACCATGACATCGGCAAGATAAAGAAACCCCTTTATTTCATTGAGAACCAGAGCGGGGGCGAGAACAAGCACGAGAAGCTCGCTCCTTCCATGAGCAGCCTGATCTTGATCTCCCATGTGAAAGACGCTGTGGAGCTCGCCAGGGAACAGAAACTGGGCAGAGAAATTATCGATATTATCCAGCAGCATCACGGAACGAGCCTGATCTCCTATTTCTTTCACAAGGCGCAGGAAAGGCAGCTCTCCAAGAGCGGAAAGATCACCGAAATCAAAGAAGAGGATTTTCGCTACCCAGGCCCAAAGCCTCAAACCAAAGAAGCCGGTCTCGTCATGCTGGCCGACATGGTCGAGGCTGCCTCAAGGTCTCTGGTCGATCCCACTCCGGCCCGTATCCAGGGCATGGTGCAAAAGATCATTAACAAGGTCTTCTCCGACGGGCAGATGGATGACTGTGAGCTCACCCTGAAGGATCTCCATGTCATTGCCAAAGGCTTCAACAAGACCCTGAGCGGTATCTTTCATCATCGCATCGAATACCCGGAGACGGCCCCAGGCCAGGCAAAGAAGGTGAGGAATGGAAATTCAGATCATGTTGCAGCGGAAGATTCCGGGACTCGGAAGCCAGAAGATAAAACAGAAGTTGAAGAAACTCTTCGCAGACTTGGACTTTCATGAGGGTGAGCTGAGCATCCTTTTCACTGACGATGAACGGATCGCTGAACTCAACCACCGGTACCTCAAAAGACAGGGCCCGACCAACGTCCTGGCTTTTCCTATGCTCTCCGGAACCTCCCCTCACCTCGAATCAAGCATGCTTGGGGATGTGGTCATCTCTGTGGACACCGCTATTTCAGAGTCCCAGGAACTGGGTGAGCCTCTGCAGCGCACCGTGGACCGGCTCCTGATTCACGGCATTCTCCATTTGCTGGGGTATGGTCACGAGGGTTCCCCGAAGGAGGCCCTCCGGATGAGAAGGGAAGAAAACAGGCTCCTGACCCTTGTCATGGAAGTATGACTTTTCCGCTCAAATCAACGGGAGAGAGGGCCTTTTCGTTACAGGAGGAGACTTATGGCGCGTCTGGCCGTCAATGTGGATCATGTGGCTACGGTTCGGCAGGCAAGAGGAACTACCGAGCCTGATCCGGTCATCGCAGCAGGAATTGCTGAACTGGCCGGTGCCGTTGGAATCATCTGTCACCTGAGAGAGGATCGGCGCCACATTCAGGACAGAGACGTGCTCCTCCTTCGGCAGGTCGTCAAGACCAAGCTCAACCTGGAAATGGCAGCCACTCCTGAAATGGTCCGGATTGCTTGCAGCGTGAAACCCGATCTCGTCACCCTGGTACCTGAGAAAAGAGAAGAACTCACCACAGAAGGCGGGCTGGATGTCAAATCCAAACCCCGGCTCTACAAGAAGGTGATCCAGCAGCTCCAGCAGAAGGGAATAGAGGTCAGCCTCTTCGTGGATCCAGATCCGGCGCAGATTGAAGTCAGCCACCGCATCGGAGCCAATACTGTGGAAATCCACACAGGGCACTACGCCGAAGCCCGGTCCGAGTCAGAGGCTCGCAGGCAATTTGACAGGATTGCCAGGGCTGTCGAAACCGCCACGAGGTTTGAGTTGGGCATCAGCGCTGGACACGGTCTCAACTATGTCAATGTTCAGAGATTCAAAGCGTTGCCCAAGGTCGAGGAGTACAGTATCGGGCACAGCATTGTAGCCAGAACGATCTATGTCGGCTTTTACAAAGCCGTGAGAGAGATGGCCGACCTGGTCAAGGACTTCTGAGATCCGTTAGTCGTTAATCGTTGTCGGCTGTTTGGCGGCACGAACTGGTAGCACGGACAAGCTGAGCTTGTCCGTGCTACGAAGTAACGAGGACTGCGTCGCACCTAGGCAATCACGGATAAACACCCGCCGGATAAAAGTTTGTCCGTGCCACCAAAGTTTGCGTGTTTGTGGTTTGTTTTCTTTTGTATTTTTGATTCTGGATACTTGTTACTCGTTACTCGTTACTCAATTTTTCTGTTTTAGGCACTTTGGTTCACTTTAGCCTCCGGCCTGTAGGGCCTACGGCCCGGAGGGGCACTTTAGGCACTTACTCTCCGTGATCTACGGCATCGGCATTGATCTTGTGAATATCCAGCGTTTGGAGGCTGTGCTCCAGAGGTGGGGAGATCGTTTTGTGACAAGAGTGTTCACTGAACAGGAAGCCGATTTCTGTTTCAAGAGAGCCTACCCAGCCTCACCTCTTGCGCTCCGATTCGCAGCCAAGGAGGCTTTCTCTAAAGCCATTGGTCTGGGTATGCGCAAAGGGATCCGGTGGCGGGACATCGAGGTCTTCCACTATCCTGGTGGTCGGCCGGGACTGAGACTTGAGGGCAGGCCTTCGGAAATCTGCCGTGAAAAACATATCACCGGTTTTCACCTGAGCCTTTCCGATGAAGGCCGCTACGGCATGGCTGTCGTGGTACTCGAGGGGAACGATGAGATTGGTCAACGCATCTGAAATGCAGGAGATGGATCGCCTCACGATCGAGGAAATCGGCATCCCCGGTGTTGTCCTCATGGAAAACGCAGCCAGAGGAGCCGTCAGGGTGTTTCTTGCTCACTTTGCTCCACCTTTGAATTCCCGGGTGCTCCTTCTCTGCGGTCGAGGGAACAACGGAGGGGATGGCTATGGGATGGCGAGATATCTCTCCGAATCCGGGCTCAAGGTGACCGTCCTTGTTCTTGCGGAATTTCAGAAAATAACGGGTGACGCCCTCGTCAATCTCGAAATCCTCAGGCGCATCGGCCTCGATATTCAGGAAGTTCCAGCCGAGGAGCAATGGAAAAAGCAACGGCGCTTGCTCAAAGACTGCGACTTTATCATCGACGGCCTTCTGGGAACAGGGCTCAATTCAACGGTCCGAGGGCTCTATGCCCGGGTCATAGAGGAAGTCAACAGGGCGAACAAACCCGTGACCGCGATCGATATCCCCTCCGGCCTGAATGCAGACACCGGTCAGGTCATGGGAGTCGCTGTCCAAGCCGACCTGACCATCACCTTCGGTTTCCCCAAGATAGGGCAGCTCGTCTTCCCGGGGGCTGGTCTGGTGGGTCGACTGGTTCGAATCGGTATCGGAATTCCTGACACAGTGACCGAAAGTCTTCCCTCCAGGTACCACTTGATCGAGGCAGGGGATTTCCATGATCTCTTCGGCTCAATGAAGCAGGATATGCACAAGGGCAACCGGGGTCACCTGCTCGTTCTGGCAGGATCGACAGGAAAAACCGGAGCCGCAACGCTCACCTGTCTTGGTGCTCTCAGAGCCGGAGCAGGCCTTGTGACCCTGGGGATTCCGAGGAGCCTCAATCCCATTCTGGAAAACAAGCTGACCGAGGCGATGACCTATCCCCTGCCCGAGACCGCGGAATCCAGTCTCTCCCTTGAAGCGGAGAAAGAGATCTTCAACCTCATGAAAGGCAAAACAGCGGTGGCCATCGGGCCGGGACTTTCGACGCACTCAGAGACAAGCTTGCTCGTGAGGAGACTCGTCGCCAATTGCCCTTTGCCCATGGTGATCGATGCGGACGGTCTGAATGCTCTTTCCTCTGATCCGAGCGCCTTGGCCAAGTGCAGGGGTAGAGCCATCCTGACGCCCCATCCTGGCGAAATGGCCAGACTCGCCGGGATCAGCAACTCCGAGGTCCAGGCCGATCGAATCGGCACTGCGGAAGCCTTCGCTCAGAAGCACGGATGCTGCCTTGTCTTGAAAGGGGCTCGCACCGTCATTGCGGAGCCTGAGGGTCAAATCCACATTAATCCCACAGGAAACCCTGCGCTGTCGAGCGGCGGCTCAGGGGATGTGCTGACAGGGCTCATCGGCGGGTTTCTGGCAAGAGGTTGGCCTCCAGCCAAGGCATCCGCGGCCGGCGTCTACCTTCACGGGCTGGCCGCAGATCTTCTTTCTGAAGAGATGGGGCAGTCCGGTATCCTGGCCGGTGAACTTCTCGATGTCATCCCCGGGCTTGCTTCCTATCTGGCACGAGCCGAATGGCCGCTGAAGCAGCCCCCCATGGAAAAGGACCTTCACCAGCCTCTGTAAAACCTTCAAGTCAAAAGGACCCCCGGTCAGAGCATTGGAAGAACAGACTTTCACGATCATCACCGAATCGAATCAGGACACGATTCGAGTTGGGAAAGGAATAGGGGCTCTCCTCCTGGAAGGGGATGTGGTCGGCCTCGCGGGTGAACTGGGAAGCGGCAAAACCTGGCTCACCAAGGGGATTGCCCTGGGTCTTGGAGTGAATCCCAAAACCATCGTGACCAGCCCCTCCTTCACTCTCGTCAATGAGTATCAGGGCAGGGCCGCCCTGTTTCACATGGACGTCTACCGGTTGGGAAGCCTGGAGGAATTGCTTTCAGCAGGCATCGAAGAGGTCATTCACAGCGGAGGGGTGGTGGTCCTGGAGTGGGCGGACCGATGGCCGGAAATTCTCCCTGAACATACCCTTATGGTTAAGCTGCTCATCCTGGACGATCATCGCCGCAAAATCATCATTTCCGGGCAGCATCCCAGGCTCTTCAGTATTCTCGAAAAGCTCCGTTGCCTGTTGCCTCAGACCTCCAGCCTCTAGCCTCCTGTTTAGGGACTTGTCTCCGCCTGCACGATTGTGTATATTGCGACAATTCTTTTCTTGAGGCTCTTGCCGGTGCATCTTTTCCGGCAGTCCCGAGAATTCCCAGATGTGTCGAGGGGGGTTATGGCACTCATTGTTCAGAAGTACGGAGGAACCTCGGTAGGCAGCATTGAGAAAATCAGGAATGTGGCCGAGAGAGTTCTGGAGAATTACAAACAGGGCAACAGCATGGTGGTGGTCCTGTCCGCCATGGCCGGGCAAACAGACGGCCTGATCCACCTGGCCCGTGAGATGTGCGATGATCCTGATCCAAGAGAACTGGATGTGCTCATGGCGACGGGAGAGCAGGTGTCCGTGGCCCTTTTCGCTATGGCCGTGAAGTCCATGGGTTATGACGCTCGATCCCTTCTTGGATTCCAGGCGGCGATCCGGACGGATCAACTTTACGGGAAAGCGAGAATCCAGGAGATCGATGCCACAAGGATCCTCAAGGAACTGGAGAAGAACCGCATCGTGGCGGTCGCCGGGTTTCAAGGACTGGATGAGAAAGGAAACATCACGACTCTGGGACGGGGCGGTTCAGACACCACGGCCGTCGCCTTGGCCGCCGCTCTTAAGGCGGATGTGTGCGAGATTTACACCGATGTCAAAGGCGTCTACACCACCGACCCCAACATATGCCCCAGGGCGAGGAAGATGGACGCGATCTCCTATGACGAAATGCTCGAACTGGCGAGCCTCGGGGCCAAAGTTCTTGAGATCAGGTCGGTGGAGTTTGCCAAGAAATACAATGTGCCCATTCATGTCCGATCAACCTTTACACAAGAAAGGGGTACGATGGTGGTGGCTGAAACAAAGGATATGGAAAAAGTTTTGGTTTCAGGGGTTGCCTACAACAAGAATGAAGCGCGGATCACCGTGAAAAGGGTTCCCGACCGGCCGGGGACAGCAGCTCAGGTCTTCGAGCCCATATTCAAGGCGGACATCATTGTAGACATGATCGTCCAGAACACGAGCGAGGACGGAACCACGGACTTGACCTTCACTGTGCCGAAAGCGGATTTTCAGAAGAGCTTGAAGCTCGTCAGCGAGGTGGCCAGGCAGATCGGGGCGGAAAAGGTTCTGGGCGATGAGAATATTTCCAAGGTCTCCATCGTAGGCGTTGGGATGAGGAACCACGCAGGCATTGCGCAGAAAATGTTTCACATTCTTGCCAAGGAAAACATCAACATCATCATGATCACCACCTCGGAAATCAAGATATCCTGCATCATTGAAGAAAAATATACGGAGTTGGCGGTCCGAGTGCTTCATGAAGCCTTTGATCTGGAAAATGGCCCCACAGAGGATCGGTGAAAGAGCCACAGGATTATCGGTTCTTCTCCTCATCCTTTTCTTGCTTCACTGGCTGAAGCCTGCACCTTACAGGATTGGGGCGGATCCCGTCACTTGCAAGGCGCCGGTTTTTGTTCAGATCGACGGAGAGATCAGGCATCCGGGCGTCTATTCCTTCTGCGACCCTCCTTATCTTAGAGAGTTGATCAAAAAGGCAGGAGGACTTCGGGAGGGGAGTCTTTTGCCTGGAGAACAGCGCCTCGCCCCCAATTCCGGGATCTCCGTGACAAAGGAAGGCGGAGAGCTGAGGGTTCAGCAGCATGAGATCCCCTCTTCTTTCAAAATCACCCTTGGGCTCCCCATTTCGCTAAACAGGGAGTCGGAGGAGGGATTCACGGCTCTGCCGGGAATAGGGAGAAGCATGGCGAAGGCCATCGTGGAGGAAAGAGTGAGGCGCGGTGGTTTCAAGAGCCTGGACGAGGTCATGGGAATCCCCGGCATCGGTCCCAAGTTCTACGAGAGAATGAAACCGTATCTCACGTTGTAATGCAAATGGAGGCCTCTGCCTGCAATGTGACTTCATGAAGATCGAAGCGATCGGAAAATCGGATAAGGGTCTTAAGCGCAAGATCAACGAAGACAGCTTTCTCGTCAATGCGGGTCTTGATCTTTACGTGGTGGCCGACGGGATGGGCGGCCACAAGGCAGGGGAAGTGGCGAGCCGGATGGTTGTGGATACCATGTCCGACTACTGGCGGAAAGTGCGCGATGGAAAGCCTCCCTCTTTTCTATCCCCCATCGACAGAGAGATCTCGGACAACGCAAAGCACCTTATCAACTCCATTGTCTTGTGCAACATGCTGATCCATGAGGGTCAAAAGAAGCCTCAGTATCATCACATGGGCTCCACGGTATCTGCTCTGCTTGTGGACAAAGATGTCCTCTGGGTTGCCAATGTGGGCGACAGCCCGGTTTACCTTTATGATCATGGACGATTGATTCAGGTCTCTGAGGAACACTCCTTTGAGGCGGAGCAAAAAAGCATCGGGTGGATTGATGCCGCTGGATCGACCAATCCCCTTCTCAAGAATGTCCTCACCAGGGTGCTCGGCCTAAGCGAAAAGGTTAGCGTGTTCATCAGTCCCACCCGTCCGGAGGCGGGAGATCTTTTCCTGATGTGCACCGACGGGCTCACGAACTTCGTTCCTGAACCCTCCATCAAGGCGATTCTGGACGATTTCTCCATTTCGATTAAGAAAAAAGGGGACGTCCTGATCGACGAGGCAAATCGCAGGGGCGGAGGAGATAATATTACGGTCATCCTTCTGGAAGTCACAAAAGAAGGGGTGTGGCGAAAGTTCAAGAGAAAACTGAAATCCAGGAACGAGGGGTAACGCCGCGATCCCTGAGCTTATGATCCGCAAGCACCCATGATGATCCTCGGCATAGATACTTCGTGCGATGATACGTCTGCAGGAGTCGTAACGGATGGCAGCAGGGTCCTGTCCAGTGTCGTCCACTCACAGGTTCAGCTTCATCATCCTTACGGAGGAGTGGTCCCGGAGCTCGCTTCGCGGGAACACCTGGGGAAGATCGAGACCGTCGTCGATCAGGCCCTCGGCAAAGCCCACATAACCCGAAAGGACCTCGACGGGATCGCGGTGACCATTGGCCCCGGTCTGATCGGGTCCCTGCTGGTTGGTCTCTATTTTGCAAAGGCTTTCGCATACGTCCTGGAAATCCCCTATGTCGGAATCAATCATCTCGAAGGTCACATCCTGTCTATTTTCCTGGAAGAGAGAACTCCGCCTTTGCCCTTCGTGGTCCTGACCGTTTCGGGCGGCCATACCTCCCTGTACCACGTGAAAGAGGTCGGTCATTACGCACCTCTGGGCCAGACCCTGGACGATGCAGCAGGGGAAGCCTTTGACAAAGTCGCCAAGGTCCTGGGCCTGGGATATCCCGGAGGGGTGGTGATCGAAAACCTGGCCCGGTCAGGAAACAATGACCGGATCCGTTTCCCCAGAGCCTACCTGGCCCCTGATTCCCTGGATTTCAGCTTCAGCGGACTCAAGACCGCTGTGGCCCTCTATGTCAGGAGATGGCGGGAGAGCGAACCAAAAGAAGTCTCCATGGCGGATATCGCCGCCTCCTTCCAGGAAGCGGTGATCGATGTCTTGACCCAGAAGGTCATTGCCGCCGCAGAGAGGATGAAGGTCGCTTCTGTCGTGGTTGCCGGAGGCGTAGCGTGCAATCAGGCTCTGAGAGATAGAGTGAAGGATCTGGCATCCCGGTGCGGAATGGCCTTCTACTACCCCCGGCCGGCCTTTTGCACGGACAACGGCGCGATGATTGCTCTCGCCGGCTATCACAGGATTTCTAGGGGAGAGCGGGCGGATTTATCCCTGGATGTGAAGTCCAGATATCCTATCGAAGATATCCCACCCCTATGAGAAAAAAATCCTTTCCATCCAGGCGCTCCAGCCCCTTCAGACCCAAGAAGAGCCTTGGGCAGCATTTCCTGAGAGACCCGCTCATCATCGAGCGGATCCTGGCCGGAGCGAAGTTCAGCAGGAGTTCAACGGTCCTAGAAGTGGGAGCCGGGCTGGGAGCTTTGACCTTCCCTCTCGCATCCTGTGTCCACAACGTGATGGCCGTTGAAAAAGACGGAGCCCTTGCCGAGAAGCTCAGGGCCGGCCTCGCCCGTGAAGGGATCGGGAATGTCACCCTGATCCATGAAGACATCCTCAAACTGGACCTCGCCCCGCTTTCCGAAGAGAAGATCGAAGTCATTGGGAATATCCCTTACAACATTTCATCCCCGCTCATAGAAAAACTGATCCGCAACCGGGACCGCATTCCAAGAGCCATCCTCACCCTTCAGCATGAACTGGCCGGGAGACTGACCGCCTCGCCTGGGAACAAACAGTACGGCGCCCTGACGGTTCTCATCCAGTATCATGCTCACCTTTCCCCGCTTCTTGAAATCCCGAGGCAAGCCTTTTACCCTAAGCCGAAAGTCAGCTCCACTGTCGTGCAGTTTGAATTCTCAAAGCCCTTTCCCAGGAGGGCGGACGATGAAGAATTCTTCAGGAAGGTCGTTCGGGCGGCATTTGCTCATCGGCGGAAAACCCTCCTCAACTCTCTGAGAGGCACGTTTCCGTCCTGGGAGGTGCAGAGCACTCTGAACGCCATGAAGCACTGTGCCATAGACCCCCAAAGGAGAGCCGAAACCCTCAGCATCGACGACTTTCTCAACCTCAGCGCGGCCCTCGCCGTTTCTTGACAAGTCCTGCCTGCAGAGTTAATATGTTTTTTTTGATAAAGAAGCCCCAGGGATAGCTTTCTCCCGTGAAAGCGCGTGTGTCGAAGGATATCGGGCGGCGTCAAGATGCACCAGTATATTGCAATCGAAGGACCCCTTGGGGTCGGCAAGACGAGCCTTGCCGGGATGCTCGCGGAAAAAATAGACGGCCAGGTCCTGCTTGAGGATGTGGATGAAAATCCCTTCCTCATTAATTTTTATCAGAATCCGAAGAAGTTCGCCTTCCAGACACAGATTTTCTTTCTTCTCAGGCGATACCATCTTGCCTCAGACCTGGCCCAGATCGATCTTTTCAGCCGGGCAACCGTTGCGGACTTTCTTTTCGACAAGGACAGGATCTTTGCGCGAGTGAACCTGGAGGACAATGACTACTGGCTTTACGAGCAGTTGTTCGGGATTCTGAAAAAAAGAGTGCCTCCCCCTGACCTCGTCATCTTTCTTCAGGCCAAGACCGAAGCCCTTATGGAGCGAATCAGGAAAAGGGGAAGGAAATACGAAAGGTCTGTGAGTTTCAAATATCTTGATCGGATCAATCAGGCTTTCAACGAGTTCTTCTTTCACTATGCTGATTCTCCTCTGCTCGTGGTCAATGCCTCCGACATCGATTTCGTTCATGTTCCCGAAGACTTTGAAGATCTGGTTCAACAGGTTCAAACCATGAAATCAGGGGTTCAGTACTACATCCCGATGAGTTCAAAGGGGGGAGATTGAGGCTTTTAACCTCCAACCGGAGATTGGATTATGGAAGTCATTGAAAAAACGGACGGGATGCAGCAAAAAGCGGAAGAGCTGAGACTGGCCGGAAAGGTGCTTGGATTTGTCCCCACCATGGGCTTCTTCCACGAGGGGCACCTGGAACTGATGAGAGTGGCAAGGAAGCACTGTGATGTCGTGATCATCAGTATTTTTGTAAACCCCATGCAGTTCGGGCCGAAAGAAGACCTGACCGCCTACCCCCGTGATTTGGAAGGAGATCTGGCCAAAGCGCGGCAGGTGGGTGTGGATATCGCTTTTGTTCCGACCGTCGATCAGATTTACACCAAGGACTTTGAGAGCAGAGTGTCCGTGGAGAAGGTGACAAAACATCTTTGCGGCCTCTCAAGACCGACCCATTTCGATGGGGTAACCACGATTGTTGCCAAGCTCTTCAACATCACAAAGCCCCATCTGGCTGTCTTCGGGCAAAAGGACTATCAGCAGCTCACGGTCATCAGCCGAATGGTCAAGGACCTGAACATGGACCTCCAGATTTTGGGGGTGCCTACCTACAGAGAACCTGACGGCCTGGCCATGAGTTCCCGCAACAGTTACCTCAACGCCGAAGAAAGAAAGTCCGCCCTCTGTCTTAAGAAATCCCTCGACCTTGCGCGGGAAATGGTCCGCAAGGGGGAGACACAGTCCGCCGCCATCAAGAAAGCCATCGAAGATTTAGTCCGCAGCCAACCCTACACGCAGATCGACTATGTCAATCTCTGTGATCCATTTACCCTGGACGATGTGGACAATCTAACCGGTGAAACTCTGTTAGCCCTTGCCGTCAGAGTCGGAAAAACACGGCTCATCGACAACTGCGTCCTTGGCAAGGCTGAGAAGCGATAGAAAATCTAATTTGAGAGAGAGGATAAAACCATGACCATTGAAAGCAAAACCGATCCCAAGTCTGAGACTTTTCTGTTTACTTCCGAGTCCGTGACAGAAGGCCACCCGGACAAAGTGGCGGATCAGATTTCCGACCACATCCTGGACAGTATTCTGGAGCAGGACAAGAAGGCGCGAGTGGCCTGCGAGACCCTTGTCACCACAGGGATGGCGGTGATTGCAGGGGAGATTACCACCACGGCCTATGTCGAGATGCCCGAGATCGTTCGTCAGACCATCAGGGAGATCGGCTACAAGAACTCCTCCATGGGGTTTGATTGGGAGACCTGCGCGGTGATCACCTCCATCGACCGGCAGTCCCCGGATATCGCCATAGGCGTTAACGGGGCCGGTCTGTACAAGGAGCAGGGCGCCGGAGACCAGGGGCTGATGTTCGGCTATGCGTGCAGGGACACGCAACCCCTGATGCCTATGCCCATTTTTCTCGCTCACGGTTTGACACAGAGGCTGGCCCATGTTCGCAAGTCCGGCAAGCTTCCATGGCTGCGTCCGGACGGCAAATCCCAGGTGACCGTGGAGTACATCAATGGGAAACCGCTCAGGGCGCACGCTGTGGTCATCGCGGCCCAGCACAACCCGGAAGTGGATTACGACACTCTCCGGGAATCCATCATTGAAGAGGTCATTAAGAAAGTCATTCCCTCATCCATGCTGGACAAGGAGACCCAGTTCTTCATCAACACCACAGGCCGTTTTGTCGTTGGAGGGCCATTGGGAGACTGTGGCTTGACCGGTAGAAAAATCATCATGGACACTTACGGAGGATTCGGGTATCACGGCGGCGGGGCTTTCTCAGGAAAGGACCCCTCCAAGGTGGACCGAAGTTCCTGCTACATGTGCCGCTACATTGCAAAGAACATCGTCGCCGCCGGTCTTTCAGAGAAGTGCGAAATTCAGGTGGCCTACACCATTGGCCGCGCCCAGCCTGTCTCTGTGATGGTGGGGACCTACGGCACAGGGGTTTTGCCCAATGCCGAGTTGACGCGGATTGTCCAGAAGGTTTTCGACCTTCGGCCTAGAGCGATCATTGAAAAACTGGACCTCTTGAGACCCATTTTCAGAAAGACGTCCAACTATGGCCACTTCGGCCGCGAACTCCCGGAATTCACCTGGGAGAAAACAGACTCTGTGGAGGACCTCAAGAAAGCGGTGAAGTAATGAAATCCGCCGTGGCGGATTTCATGGAACGTCCTGCCGCAGGCAGGACTCGTAGCTCCCGCAGAGAGGGAGCGTTATCTGAAATCGGATTCCATCCGATTTCAGGAAGTGACTGAAAGGAACGACAATGAACTATGATATTCGCGACATCAAACTTGCTGAAAAAGGCCGGTTGAGAATTGAGTGGGCCGGTATGAGCATGCCGGTGCTAAGAAAGATCAGGGAGCGGTTTGCAAAGGAACAGCCCCTTAAAGGGCTCAGGCTCTCTGCCTGCCTTCATGTGACCACCGAGACGGCCAATCTGCTCAAAACCCTGAAGGCGGGTGGGGCTGAGGTCGTGGTCTGCGCCTCCAATCCTCTTTCAACTCAGGACGACGCAGCCGCATCCCTTGTGGCCGATGATGGGATTCCTGCCTTTGCGATCAAGGGAGAGGACACGAAAACTTACTATGATCATATCCTTTCTGCTCTCAAGCACAGGCCGAACCTCACCATGGACGATGGAGCCGATCTGGTAGGTTCTCTCCATTTTATCGCTCTTGAGAAATGGAAGGCCCTTGATCAAGGAATCAGGGAATGGATTCTGAGCCTGTCCAAGAAGGACAGGAAGGCCTTTCTGTCCGCAGTGATTGGAGGAACCGAGGAGACGACGACAGGCGTCATCCGGCTCCGCAGCATGGAAAGAGACGGAGTGCTCAAGTTCCCCATCATTTCAGTGAACGACGCCAATACAAAACACCTCTTTGATAACCGGTACGGTACCGGCCAGAGCACTGTGGACGGCATCATCCGGGCGACAAACCGCCTCCTGGCAGGCTCCACTTTTGTAGTGAGTGGCTACGGCTGGTGCGGAAGGGGCGTGGCCATTCGAGCCAAAGGGCACGGAGCCCATGTCATCGTGTGCGAAGTGGATCCCTTGAAAGCTTTGGAAGCGGTGATGGACGGATATCAGGTGATGCCGATCGCCAAGGCCGCCCCTGCTGGAGACATCTTCTGCACCCTGACCGGAGACCTGAATGTCATCAGGAAAGAGCATTTCCTCAAGATGAAAGACGGGGCCATCGTTTGCAACTCGGGCCATTTCGATGTGGAGCTGGAGTTGCCTGCATTGAGGAAATCCTCGGTTGCGCAAAGAATGATCCGGGACTTTGTGGAGGAGTTCACTCTGAAAGACGGCCGAAAAATTTATGTTCTCGCCGAAGGCCGTCTCATCAATCTCGCTGCTGCGGAAGGGCACCCATCGAGCGTCATGGACATGAGTTTTGCAAACCAGGCCCTTTCTGCAGAATACATGGCCAAAGCGCACAAGAGCCTGCAGAAGAAAGTCTATCCGGTCCCTGCCCACCTTGACCGGGAGATTGCAAGGCTCAAACTCGAATCCATGAACGTGGACATCGACACACTCACTGCCGAACAAGAGAAATATCTTTCTTCCTGGGAAATGGGGACGTAACAACGGCTTACGGCGCACGGCACACGGCCCACGGCTATTCAGTATTTTGGTGCCACGGACAAGCTCCGCTTGTCCGTGTTTCGCTCTTTTCACTTCCACCATCCCACGGGCAAGCGCAGCTTGCCGTGCCATCCATCCTATATTTTATGCACTTTGGTCTCTCACCTTTAGGCACTTCTTCTCATTTAGTCACTCAGTAGAATATCGTTAGCGTTCTGTGATAGGGCTTAGCTCTGAATTCATGGTCTTGCCCCAGATTCCACAGAAGCCAGTCGATCTGACTGGCACTGACCTCTTTCCCGAGACGCTTCATCTCCCGGCAAATGAGTTCCACCGCCCATATCGTGTTGGCCCGGATCTCAACCTCTTCTTCACTTCCTGCATTCAGGTATACCATTCGGTCTACCCTCTCTGCGAGGCCTGGAGAATATTCCAATGCCCCAACGTGGCGAAGCACCTGGGGCAGCTTGTAATCAGCAAACGCTGTGAGTTCCTCCATGTCGCTGAAACTCCCCAGCCCTTTCCCCGAGAGCGCCCCGTGAAGGTCAGCGGCGAACAGCTGCGCTCTTTTATAAAAGAAGACCTTGTGACCTTGATACGTCGCTTCGTCGCGGAAGGAGGAGAAACCGGATGCAAGCGTTGTCGCGAGTTTTAACGCAGATCCCCCAGCGACCGCTATCAGTTCTGACGCTTTTCCTCTGTATTTTTCCAGCAGGACCCGCCCCAGCTCCTTCAAGTTCCGGAGGCGTTCCTCCATGAGCTGCAAAACACCGGTCCCCGCAAGCATATTCTCAAGTTGTTTCATGGTGAGAGTGGCCTGGAACGAAGCATCGATGAGGGGAATCCCTGACTCAAGCGTCTTTTTGAGAGAGACAGCCAGCCCATAGTATCCCGAATAGTTCTTTCCTCTGTACGCGATTTCCCATTTCTCAGTCCCAGGCGGTGGCCAAAAACAGAAATTGATGGTATCCACAACAAGAAGATATGCGACCGTCTCCTCGTCGTTGCCCTGGGAGTGATGCTCTGCATCCCACCTGGGCATGGGGGCGCCGCTCTCCGCCAGTTCCCGGCTGAATTTTTTCAGGGCCTCATGGTTGATCCGGGCATGGCGGCTCTTCTCCGCCACGTTTCTCGCTGTCTCAAGAACTTCGAACATCGCTGAGCCTCTTCTGCTTCAAAATAAGACCTGCATACCACAACTCTTTGACTTTACCAATTGCATGATTTCCATTTTCTGCTAGACTGGCTCGGATTGGGTGGCACGGACAAACTTGCTTTGTCCGTGGTGTGGAGTGGCGAGAACTGACCGCCACGGATAAACGCAGTTTGTCCTTGGTTTCCCTCATGGATCGCAGCCATTGTTTCCTTTCACGGACAAACGAAGTTTGTCCGTGCCACCAAGGATTTTGTGTTTGTTGTTTTCTTGGTTTTTCAACTTTAGGCGCTTCTTCTTCCTTTAGGCATTTATGATGAGGTTTTCCGTCCGCACAGTCCTGATCCTGGCCCCGCTTCTTGTCATCCTCTTTCTCCTCCAGTCCTATTTCTGGGTGCCTACTTATGATGACCAAACCCGCGGGAACCCCGATCGTCTCAATGAGTACATTACTGCTTCCATCGGTGATGCAGCCTTAATAAATCCGATCCTCTCTTCAGACAGTGCGAGCAGTACCATCCAAGATTTGGTATTCGAGGGCCTCATTGACCGAGACGCCGACCTCCGGTTTCGAGGTCGTCTCGCAACCTTGTGGGACATCTACGAGGAGGCTTTTTTCTACGTCAACGAAACTGCTGAAATCCCGGGTTTAGGCAAGGCAGGCCCAGAGGAGATCATTCGCCTCATCCACAAGGCCAAATCAGCGGAGGCTCAGAGCGACTCCAAGTTCCGATCCTCCCTCGATAACATTAAGGAAATTTCCTTCATACCCCCCGAGCAATTTCAGACATCAAAGGTCGAAAAGGGCAAGCAGGGGGCCAAAGATAGGGAAACAAAAATCGATGTTCGTGCACCAGGCAGAATCAAACTGGTATTAGAGCACGTGGATCAAGATCTCTTTGAAAGCCTTTCTCGTATCCTCGGAGAAAACTATTTCAGTTCTTTTCCATCCGAAGCATTTGTCAGCATTGGCCCTGGAGATATCCCTGGACTCCCCGATGAGAGACTTAAACCATGGGCCGCAGAGATCCTCCCCTCAGTAGAGCATAACCCCATTATCCTTTTTCATCTGAGACCAAACGTGAGATTCCATGACGGACATGTCTTTAACGCCAATGACGTGAAGTTCACCTATGAAGCCATCATGGACCCCAAGAACCTCTCTCCTCGCATCGCCGACTACGAACCGGTCAAGCAAGTGGACGTCGTTGACCCCATGACGGTGCGCATTGTCTACAAGCGCCTCTATTCTCCTGCTATAGGCACCTGGGCCATGGGCATTCTTCCGGAGCATCTTCTGAACAGCGTTGCTCTGAAGAAAGAGGCTCTCCGACGGGGCATGAACCCTGAGAACTTCTCCATGCGCCAGAGCAACTTCAATCGCCAGCCCGTGGGCTGCGGCCCTTTCGTCTTCCAGGAGTGGAAGTCTGATCAGTACATTGTTCTTGATCGGTTCAATGAATATTGGGAAGGGCCCCCGAACTACAAGCGTTACGTCTACCGAATCATACCTGATCTTCTCACCGAGGAGATGGAGTTCTATGCCGGAACCGTAGATACCTACGGCGTCCAACCCCATCAAGTCCAGAGACTGGAGCGTGATTTTCGATATCAGAGTTTCTCAGGGCTTTCCTTCGGGTACACGTACATCGGATATAACCTGCGACGCCCACCTTTTGATGACCGTCGAGTTCGCACTGCCCTGGGAATGGCTGTTGATGTGAACAAGATCATCCAGTATGTCCTTTATGGTCAGGGCGAACCGATCACCGGCCCCTTTCCTAAGCAGACCGAATACTACGATCGAAACATTAGACCCCTCCCTTACGATCCGGAAGGCGCTTTGAGACTTCTTCAAGAGGCCGGCTGGAAGAAGCGCAGCGACGGCTGGTTGGAAAAAGATGGAAAGAGATTCCAGTTTACTCTCATCACGAACAGCGGAAATGATATCCGAAAGTCGGTGATGGCCATTGTCCAGGACGCCTGGAGGCAGATCGGTATCGACGTGCGCACCGATCTACTTGAATGGTCTGTTTTCATCCAGGAACGGGTCAACAAACTGGATTTTGATGCTCTTGTCCTCGGCTGGCAAATGGGGATAGAGCCGGATCTATACCAGATTTGGCACTCCAGCCAGATCAATCCCTATCAACTCAATTTTGTGGGATTTAAGAACCATGAAGCGGATGATCTCATTGTCAAGATCCGGCAGGAATATGATTATGAACGGCAGGTTTCAGACTGTCACAGGCTCCATGAAATCATCGCTCATGAACAACCCTACACTTTTCTCTATGTGGGCAAGTGGACGGCCATTTTAGACAAGCGCATCGTCATCAAGGAGGTGGATTCCCAGGGAAGGGTCACCTATAGAAAGATCACTCCGACAAAAACAGGTAACTTCACCTTCTATTTCAACAAGTGGATCAAATTACCCGAGGTACCCTCGTTCAGTGCAGAGGGTTAGTTTCAAGCTGGACGCTTTGATTTTCATTTTCAGGCATTTTGTTTTTTCGTGCTTTCGTCATTTCGTGCTTTCGTGTTTGCTTTTCGGTTTTTCAACTTTAGACACTTTAGCGCACTTTAGCCTCCGGCCTGTAGGGCCTACGGCCCGGAGGCGCACTTTAGGCACTTCTTATGCTTTCTTTCATCGGTAGAAGCATTATACAAAAGATCATCACTCTCTTCTTCGTCTCCATTGTTTCCTTTCTCATTGTCTATCTTGCCCCGGGAAAGCCGAGCCAGGTGGACCCGCTCAATCCCAAGTTCACTCCCGAGATCGTGGAGCGTTTTCGTAAGGCCTTTCATCTCGATAAACCTCTCCATATCCAATATTTTTATTACTACAGAGACCTATTCACGGGCAAAACCGTATCCTGGAAAGACAACCAGCCCGTGCTCCTAAAAATCTTTGAACGTTTTCTGAACAGCCTTCCCCTTTTCCTTGTAGGCACGATCATCACCTGGACTCTATCGTTCCCCATCGGTATTCGCGCTGCCATTTTCAGAGGAGGATTTTACGACCGTTCCACCACCTTCTTCTCATACCTGCTGATCTCGATCCCCGGTTTCTTTTTTGCTTACATTCTTATCATCTTCGTGGTGACCCGTTTTCAAATCCCCGTCATCGGAATGGAAACGTTCGGGCTCGGGGACGCCTCTTGGCTTCGGACGATGATGGATCGAGTCTGGCATCTTTTCATCCCTTCGGTGCTCGGCGCCACCGGCGGTATTGCCGTTCTTTCACGCTACGTGCGAAGCCAGATGCTTGAGGTGGAGGGCCAGGACTACGTGAGGACCGCCAGGGCCAAGGGCCTTACTTCCGAACAGGTCCACTATAAGCACGCTTTGCGCAACGCCCTTTTACCTTTTGTCACCATGTTCGGACTTATTCTGCCTGGCTTGATTGGGGGTTCGGTCATCATCGAATCTATCTTTTCCTGGCCCGGGATGGGGAGAATGGCGTACGAAGCGATTCTCGCGCGGGATTATCCGGTCATCCTGACCGTGAACTTCATTTCAGCGGTGCTGGTACTCATCGGGACTTTGATCTCCGATGTGCTGTACCTTGTCGTTGATCCGAGGATCAGGTTATAGAAGTGCCTAAAGTGACTAAAGTGAGCTGCATGGCGGCACGGACTGGTGGCACGGACAAGCTGAGCTTGTCCGTGTTACGAAGTAACGAGGACTGCGTCGCACCTAGGGAATCACGGACAAACAAAGTTTGTCCGTGCCACCCATGTGTGATTGGTTTTGTGGTTTTTCAACTTTAGACACTTTAGCCTCCGGCCTGTAGGGCCTACGGCCCGGAGGGGCACTTCTTCTCACTTTAGGCATTTATCATTATGACAACTCCTCAATTCAACTCTATCTCTGATGCTCCTCTCGCGCCTAGGCGTTCCCGGTTGGAGGAGTCCTGGCGGCTGCTGAAAAAGAACAAGCTCGCTATGGCAGGTTTTTTGATATTTGTCCTGTTCTTTCTCATCGCCCTCACAGGGGTGTGGCTGACATCAGGCACAAAGCCGGTAATCGATCCATCTCTCGTGCGCCTTCCTGAAAAACTGCGCCCTCCCCTTTCAAAACCGATTATAGAGATTCTGCGGCCGGAGGAAATTCCTGCGTTGGGAATTTATCTGTTTGGCACCGATGAGTTGGGCCGTGATGTGTTCGCAAGAATGCTCCAGGGTGCATGGGTCTCTTTGACTGTCGGTTTTGTTGCGGTAGGAATCTCCGTTCTGGTCGGGATCCTTATGGGTGGCCTTTCAGGTTACTACGGTGAAAGGCCGGTCAGCCTGCGCCATGTATTCACCTCTTTCTTCCTTTTGGTCGGAATCGGATTCTTGTCCGCTGGAAACTTTACTGTCGCAACGATCCTATGCTTCATCGCACTAGTCCTTGTGGCCATCTCAAAGAATGCAGCAGTCCATCGGTACCCATGGATCCGGTTTCTTTTCGCAGGGACCTTTTCCGTAGACACCCTGATCATGCGATTTGTGGACATCATGCTCTGCTTCCCCAGTTTCTTCCTGATACTCACAGTGGTCGCTCTTCTTCCGCCAAGCATCTACAACATCATGATCGTCATCGGCCTCACCAGCTGGGAAGGGACTGCTCGCTTTGTCCGTGCTGAATTTCTCTCCCTCAGGGAACAGGATTTTGTCACTGCTGCCAGAGCCCTCGGCATCAGAGATCTGCGAATCATCTTTCGGCACATGATTCCCAACGCGATCGCACCCGTCCTTGTTTCCGCCACCATCGGCATCGCCGGTGCCATTCTGACCGAGGCCGGATTGAGTTTTCTTGGTTTTGGAGTTCCGCCCCCCCATGCGACGTGGGGCAACATTCTCTCGGATGGGAAGAGGTTCATCTTCGATGCGCCGTGGCTGACCTTTGTGCCCGGGTTTGCCATTTTGATAGTCGTCCTATCCTTTAATCTCTTTGGTGAAGGCTTGCGGGACATTTTCAATCCCAAGCTGAGGGAGAGATATTAGAGAAGTGCCTAAAGTGTCTGAAGAGAGAATCACGAAAACACGAAAAGACGAAAGCACGAAAAGGAATGGCTTGTTGTCAGTGCAAGATCTGAAGGTTTACTTCCGGGGCGATGAGACCCTGGCTCGCGCCCTAGACGGAGTGAGCTATGACGTCCGCAAAGGGGAGACGGTCTGCCTTGTGGGTGAGTCGGGCTGTGGTAAGACCGTCTCAGCCCTGACGATTCTCGGCCTCATTCCCCGGCCACCCGGTGAAATCGCCGGGGGCAAGATCCTTTTTCACGGCAAAAACCTTTTGGCCCTCGGGGAAGAGGAACTGCAGAAAATTCGGGGAAGCCGGATTGCTATGGTTTTCCAGGAGCCCATGACTTCGCTCAATCCGGTCTTCACGGTCGGCGACCAAATCAAAGAGGCCATTCTCGTGCATGAAAACATCGCGGAAGCAGGGCTTAATGAAAGGTGCCTTCATCTTCTGCGAGACGTCGGCATTCCTTCTCCTGAAGAGCGGATCAAGGACTATCCTCATCAACTGAGCGGTGGGCAGAGACAAAGAGTCATGATTGCCATGGCTTTGGGTGCAATCCGGACCTTGTCATTGCCGATGAACCGACAACCGCTCTTGACGTGACCATTCAAAAGCAGATTCTCAATCTCTTTGGAAAACTCCAGAAAAACCGCGGCATGTCACTTCTTTACATCACCCACGATCTCAACGTGGTGTCCAACATTGCGGACCGGATTTACGTCATGTATGCAGGAGTGATCGTGGAGCAGGGAGAAAGAGCGGCTATTTTCAAAGACTCCCGTCACCCCTACACCCAAGGACTGCTGGCATCCCTTCCGAATCGCTCCAAGAGGGGAGGGACGCTGCACAGTATCCCTGGAACAGTGCCGGATCCTGCTTTCAAGCCCATGGGATGCCCTTTTCATCCGCGGTGCGAGCATGCCATAGAGACGTGTCGCATGGAGTTTCCCGAGCTTTGCGATCACGGCGACGGGCACCTGAGCCGTTGTCCTGTGCTGTATGGCACACGGAAATGAGCTCAGGATAAAGGTCAAAGGGTAAAGGAGAAAGGATGAAGCATGGCGATGAGATTCGAAGATCTTGAAGTCTGGAAAAGGTCCGCAAGGCTGTCTGCCAATATTTACAAAGCCTTACGGGACCTGAGCGATTATGGTTTCAAAGACCAGATTACACGGTGTTCTTTATCCATTCCAAGCAATACTGCTGAAGGCTTTGAAAGACTCTCACAAAAGGAGTGTTTGAGTTTTCTCTCCTATGCAAAAGGTTCGTGTGCTGAGTTGAGAACGCAGATCCTTATTGGCATCGAGATAGGGTATATCAGGCCGGACATCGGAAAGATCTGGGTCAAGGAAACGAGGGAAATATCCTCCATGCTTGCCGGCCTCATAAAGACAAAGAAAAGGTTTGTAAAGAAATAGTGATTAGCGTCCTGCTCTCCAATTAGGGTTTTGCCTTTGTCCTTTTGCCTTTGTCCTTTATCCTTTGTCCTTTGGGAATGAAATGGCTGTGCATAGTTCTAACGACAATACGATGCTACTCATCCGAGGTCTCCAAAAATATTTCCCTGTGCGGAGAGGTTTCCTGCAAAAGGTTATCGGCTGGGTCAAGGCCGTGGATGGCGTCGATTTTGCCATCGATCACGGCAAGACCATCGGTTTGGTCGGAGAAAGCGGATGCGGGAAATCAACGATCGGCAGGCTTATCTTGCGGCTTCTGGAGCCTGATCAAGGCACCATCCTCTATAAAGGCCGGGACATTGCACCCCTCTCCCAGAAGGAAGTAGCGCCTCTCAGAAAGGAGATGCAGATCATTTTTCAGGATCCCTTCGGTTCCCTGAACCCCAGAATGACGGCCGGACAGTCGATCGAGGAAGGGCTGAGAACGTTAAGGGTCAAGGGTCGCGCCGAACGAAGGACCCGGGTCGAAAAGCTTCTCAACATGGTGGGGATGGCCCCTTCTGCAGCGGATCGGTATCCCCATGAGTTCAGCGGAGGACAGCGTCAGAGGATCGGCATCGCGAGAGCGCTCAGTGTGGAGCCTTCTCTCATCATTTGCGACGAACCGGTCTCAGCCCTGGACGTTTCCATCCAGGCGCAAATCATCAACCTTCTCAAGGAACTCCAGAATCGTCTCGGGCTCAGTTATCTTTTCATCTCCCACGACCTCCATGTGGTGGGCTACATCAGTGACAGGGTCGCCGTCATGTATCTCGGTCACATCATGGAGTATGCGCCCACCGAAGAATTGTTCGATCACCCGCTTCACCCATACACCCACGCTCTTCTCTCTGCCGTCCCAACCCCTGGAAAGGAAAGCTCGCAGGAGTCTGAAGAGCTTGCAGGGGATGTGCCGAGCCCCTTCAACCCGCCGCCCGGCTGCAAGTTTCAGGGAAGATGCCCTCTGGTCGAAGATCGCTGCAGGGCTGAAGAAATCAGATTCTATCCAGTGCGGGATGGTCACACGGTGCGGTGCTGGAAAGTGGTTTGATTACCCTCCCTTTTTCCCCTTGACATTTCGCCGAAACTTAGCCAGATTACTTGAAACAACTGGGGGATCGTTCAGCGGCAGGACGATGGGTTCTGGCCCCATTAACCGAGGTTCGAATCCTCGTCCCCCAGCCAAAAACTCAGAAAAAAGTAGGCAGTACGCTGTAAGCACTGCTATTTCTTGTTTTACTCCTTAGTGCTTACTGTCTTCTGCTTACTGACAAAAGACGGTCCCATCGTCTAGCGGTCTAGGATATCGCCCTCTCACGGCGAAGACAGGGGTTCGATTCCCCTTGGGACTGCCACCGAAATTCCAAAGGGTTAGCCCCTGGGCTAGCCCTTTCTTGTCCTCAAGAAAAATCCGATGCGAAAATAAGGGATACAATCCTGCATTTCTCCTTGACACGCGGGAGGTAAATCAGCTATATTTCATTTATAACTAACAGGCACAAAAGAAAGATTTGTCAATTATGGATTCCCTTCGTCAAATGATCTCCTGCACTATGATGAGCACGTGCACGACCATGTGCACCGTCACGGGCACACCCAGGAGGGTCATTCGACGGCGGATCATGACATAGCATAGCGTTTCATCAAGGGCAGTTCAAAGGCCCGCCGTCGAATAAGCGACGGTGGGCCTTTTTTTTCACTACACAACAGGAGGTGAATGTCATGTCTCAAAGAATCAGTGTGGGCGTCATTGGTGCTACAGGGATGGTAGGACAGAATTACATCCGCTTGCTGAATAGCAACCCGTGGTTTGAGGTAGCCTACGTCGCCGCCTCTCCCCGTTCAGCCGGGAAACAGTATCGAGAGGCCGTGGCAGGAAGGTGGCATATGGCTACAGACATACCCCCGGTAATCGGAAACCTGGTCGTCGAAGACGCCAGCAACGTTGGTTCCGCCCTGGGCAAGTGTTCGGTGATCTTTTCGGCCGTGGACATGGAAAAGGATGCTGTCAGGAAGCTGGAGATGGAGTATGCGTCAAAAGGCTTTGCCGTGATCTCCAACAACTCTGCCCACAGGCAAACTGAGGACGTGCCGATCCTCATTCCTGAGATCAATTACGACCACTGCGACATTATCCCGGCTCAGCAAAAGCACTATGGGTGGAGCAAAGGGCTCATCGTGGTCAAGCCGAACTGCAGCATCCAGAGCTACATGATCCCCATTCACGCGCTTCTTCAAAAGGGTTTTCGGGTCGGGAGGATGATTGTGACGACACTACAGGGTCTTTCGGGCGCCGGGTATCCCGGTCCTTCCAGTCTCGACATTGTGGACAACATCATTCCCTACATCGGCGGAGAAGAGGAGAAATCGGAGAACGAACCCAGAAAGGTTCTCGGCAAGGTGACCGGGGACAAGATCGTACCGGACGAATCGATCACCATAGCAGCCCACTGCACCAGGGTACCTGTCATTGACGGTCACTCAGCCTGCATCAGCATTGAATTTGCCGGAGCCAAAGCCTTCCCTGGCTGACATCAAAGAACTGTGGCGGTCCTACCGGTCGGTTCCACAGGAACTCGGTCTTCCCTCAGCTCCGCGACAGCCGATCATTGTTCGTGAGGAAATAGACCGGCCTCAACCAAGGAAGGACAGGGATGCCGAGAACGGCATGGCGGTTGTCGTGGGCAGATTGCGGCCGTGCAAAGTGTTTGATTACCGCTTTGTTGGGCTATCGCACAATACCGTTCGCGGCGCAGCGGGTGGCGCCATTCTGATGGCTGAATTGTTGAAGGTGAAAGGGTACATGGGTGAGGTGCAGGGCACACGGTGCACGGCACACGGGGAAAACGTTCCTCGGCATCATGCAAAACCAACGAAGCAGTTGCGGCGCCCCTTTCAGAACTTGGTTCATCGGGAGAGTCAGGCGGGAAAACATCCTTCCCGCATGAAAAGTAGAATGCCATTACCGAGACGAGTACACCGTTCTTGATGATCCCTTTTCTTGCTTTGCCCATGCTCATGAATGCGCTCGCGCTGCGCCTAGTGCTCCGTCTCTTCTCACTTCAGTTCAGTGAGGAGGTAAAAGGTGACGAGAAGCCCGAGAACGGCCAGCACGATATTCGTGACGACTCCAAGGTGCAGCCAGTAGCCTTCAGGGATCTCCTCTTTTTTCAGAGTCTTCAGAAAACGGAGGTACTGGATCGTGGAGAGAATGGAGAGAGTGATTCCAAAAAGGATGAAGACGAGGCCGACCCAAAAAGAAATGTTCCTCTGGATGATCTCTCCTCCCTTTGGGAGCATCATGTGAGCTAGAAGTCCAAACCGTTCGACCACAAAACCGAACACCATCACGGTAATGCTGGTGCGGCTCCAGGCGAGCAAGGTGCGTTCTGCTGCGAAAAACACTCTGGGGTCATTCAAATCGGACATGGCTTCCTCAATCGTCAAATGGCTTGAATGATGTTCTCCCTTTTCGTAACTGCTCAGGTGTTTAGGCTGATGGCTGAAGACTGAAGGGCAATAATGATCATCCATGACACAATCACCTGCCAACGTATCCAAACGATCTTGGCTTTGTGTGATCGCGCATGTCTTTTCCTTCAGTCTATTTACCTGATAGTTACCCTTTTCATGAATAGCCTAGTTCTTCGAGCCTCTCCTCACTGATCCCAAAGTAGTGAGCGATTTCGTGCACCACAGTCAGTTCGATTTCCTGCTCCAGTTCCTCGACCGTCTCACACATCTCCTCCAGAGGCTCCTGGAATATGAAAATGGTGTCCGAATAGAGCGACGGGGAGGTGACGGACTGGTCCACAAGCGGAATGCCGGAGAAAAAACCGAGAAGCTCTTCACCCGGCGGGACGTCCATCTCCTCCAGCATCTCTTCGGACGGCCTCTTGCGAACGGTGATCAGCACATTGTCGAGGTGCTGCCTCAACTCCTCCGGGATGCGGCGGATGGCCCTCTTCACAATTCGATCGAATTCTTTGTCCGTCAGCTTCATTGGCCCGAAGCGTTACCCGTCCATTACCTCGGAAAAAACCTTCACATACTTGATGACCCCTGGTACCTTTGGAAGACCGCCAAGGTTCAATTCCAGCGCCATGAACGGGTCATCAACTCCATATTCATTGCCCAAGCCGAACATGCTCGCACGGCGGAACCCAAATCTTCCATAATACTCAGGCTCACCAAGGACGACCATATAGGAGTATCCGTCGCGTCGGCAGTCCTCTATCCCTCTTATGATCAACTGCTCCCCAATGCCCTTTCGTTGCCATTCTGGCTGAACGGCGACCGGGCCCAACCCCAGACCCCGCTTCGCAGGGCTCTGCGGATCAACGGAGACCGGGCTAAAAGCAACATGCCCCACGACACCTTTTTCAACCTCTGCGATAAGCGACAGGGCTATCTTCCTCTCCTCGCGCAATCGATCGACCAAGCGCGCTTCGGCTTCGGTTGGAAACGCTGACTTGTGGATGGAATGGATCACTTCAACATCTGCAGGTTCTTCTGAGCGAATGGTGATCATTTTTCTCGTCTTGCCCCCTTTCTCGAACAGACCCTTCTTCAGAGGATGCGATCCTTATTGGCCGCTTTTAGCGCTGGCCCCTTCCTGAGAGGGTTCGATTTTGTGGTATTTCTCAGGAATTCGTGGTTCTGACAGGATTGCCAAATTCGGCACAGGATATCTGTAAGCCCCTTTACTTCGGACGTATTTCAAGCCATCAATCAACTGGGCAAATTTCGAGTTTGGCACTGCAAAAGACATCTCGTGATCCTGCGTTCCGGCGAAGATCCTTTCCCCCGGGCCCGGGACCATATAGGTGCACTCGTCGGCTTGAAGCACCCAGGCGATCCATGTAGAACACCCGTAACGACCGCTGCTTGTAGACTTTATCCCGAGTCCGCTTCCGTAATTTGCCCCCTGAATGAGCGCAAGTATCTGAGCGGGATTGCCATAGGCGACAACCAAGTCGGGAACAAACTCGCAACGATTTATCGGAGACAACCAGATCTCTTTGTAGACACCGAGTGGCCATCTTGGATAAGAAGCCTCCATGGTCTTCTTGCGCTCAGGATTGTCCTGGTAGTAATCAGCAATCGTCCCTTCCAGAAAGACATCCGGACTGATGTGCCCCATGAAAACGCGAGGGAGCGGGCAAGCGTAGTCCTGATCCCTAAAAGCCATGGTCCACCCGATTGTCCTTGCTAGGGACATTCCCTGACAGACGGCCATCCGATGACCCATGTGATCAAGAGGATACTTGGTTTGCTGCTTGGGGGCATCCCCTTCTTTGACCAGCTTGATCGCCACGGGCATGGTCGCTAACCGGCAATGTTCCTCCAGAGCTTCTCGAAGCCTGTTGGTTAGTTCATCCATAAGATTGCTCCTTGAAAAGGGCTATTCTCATTCTGCTAACGGGTCGCGTCAGGTGCGCTGTTTTAATGGCCTCGGCTGAAGTGACTTAGTTAGCCCTTTAAATCCCGAATATCCAAGGCTATGCTTAGAGCCCTATTGAGCTCTTCGGTTCTTTGTGGAGAAAGCGATCCGACAAAGTTGGTCAGACGCGACTTAGGCAAACTTATGAGCTCATCGCAGTGAACACTGCTATCGTGCTTCAACCCCTCATCCACGCCAACCAATACTTGAGTGGAAAGGCCATCATGAGTTGAATAAATCGGAGCGCATATAACTGTGGAAAAGCGAGAATCGATGAGAACTTGGCGGCTTACAACAACAAAGACTCTGGATTTCTTGAGATCCTTCGCTGAAGGGTTGGCAACACGATACAATTCACCACGTTTCACAGATCGACCTGATAGGTAAGAACATCCGCTGCTTCCCGGTTTAGATAATCTGAACGATGATTGATAATCTTTAGGTCCCTGGCATCTTGCTGCCTGCGGATCAGTTGTATAATAAAAGCCCGGACAGCATCTTCGATGAATTCGGACCGGTTTTTGTATTCCCCTGTATATTCGTCGATCGCTTTCAGCAAATCCTCAGACAAGGTTATAGATGTCTTGACTTTCATACTACAAAAATACCCCAGGAAGAATACCTTGTCAAGAAAATTTCTATTCCCATGGAATCAGTTACATGGTGAGAAACGGGAACGATTTTCAGAGAAGACCCACGAGGCCAATGCTTTGGGTAATCATTGGCGGCTCATTGTCCGCATGCACGGTAGACTTGTGATGCTAATCATAAGCGCTTTTGCATCCCTGAGTGCCGAAACGGGATTATTCAGGAGCTTGCGCTGCGCATGTCACAGTAGTCAGGTCTACCAAACCCAGACACATATCAGCGGCGTATGATGAGCCACAACATCGTGGGCTGGCTTTTTCCTTGGCACACCGGAGCATATTCCGCATACTCTATCTCGCAAATAGCGAGCTCTTAGCACCTCACCATGACCAGCACAGGGGTGGCCTCGGCGGCCTCCCAAGGGGGGCTCAAGCTTGGGAAAGTACCTATGAGTTCGTCCTTTGTTTTCAAAATAGAGTTTCCCTTGGCGCTTTTCAAGGGCTTCTTGTTCCCGGGTGTATTTCCTTATGGTCTCTTCATCAAATCCCACCGTGCTCACACAGTGTCTCGGGCTCCAGAAATGCTGCGCCATCATCTTCTTGTTACCCAGAATCTATGGGTAAATTCACCCCGCACTCTTGTCCTTGATAAACCCTATCGTAAAGGCGACACTATGCTTCGGGGGATGCTTGCGCACATGTGGTCCGGCATCAGGTGCCCTTCCGCCAGCTCGATCCCTCGCTGCCGGCATACTTCCCTTATCACCTCTCCCACGTGCTTTTTCACCTTCCCGTATGGCATCCTCTTTCAATACTTCGGGATGATGACAATATGGTATTTACATTTCCACCGCACGTGGGATATACTTCGTTATTAATGCACACTTTCTTCCTCCTTGTCCTTTCATGGGATTTATCCGGGGGAAGAGGCCATTTTCTTTCTCCCTGGATCGGTAGAACCTATCCGGGTCCTCCAACCAGAGGTGGAGGGTTTAGTGACAACCAAGGAAGGCCGCCCACTTACAAAACGATGAAGCTGATGGACCTGGTGCAGGGAATGGCGTCTTAGGATCTAGAGTGAGTGGTTTTTACATGAGTTCCAGTTCCCCTGCTCCTATTCTCAACCAGATTTGTGATTTTTCCTTAGGGAGGAAGAGCCGTGACTGATGGCAAGGAGAGAATTTCAACGACCTACCACCTCAGGTACAAGAAGGGAGATCAGATTTTCAAGCAGAACGATTTCGGTATTTCCATCTATAAAATTGTCAGTGGTAAGGTCTTGATCTTCCGGGAATGTGAGGATGTGGATGTGCCGATCGCTATACTTGGAAAAGGCAGTATCATTGGTGAGATGATATTCTTTCTCAAGGCCACGGAGGTGCGCTCTGCTTCAGCAAGAGCCTTGGAGGATTCTGAAATAGAGGCAAGCCACCCCATGGAGCTTTTGAAGGAATATGAGGTAAGTGCACCCATACTGAAGCTAATGGCAAGGCAGGCACTGAACCGCCTAACGAGGATGAACAGATTCATAGATCGACTTATCGTTGATGAACAAGCAAAAGCTGAGAACTTCAAGCGTAACTTAAGCTTATGGAAGAGTAATAGGCGCTTTTATCGAAAAAAAGTTGAACTTGAGTGTACATATACTTCAAAGACTCGACTCACGGGTTCTAACGCTACACTGAAGGGCAAAATTATTAACATAAGCATGACAGGTCTGGGTTTGGATATTGACCCCAGGAATGAGAGCGTTATACCCCATGAGATTGGGGAAGTGTTTCAACTTGAAACAGTATTGCCCAACGCAAAAGAGCTGAAGCTGATTTGCGCCTTAGTGCGTGCATCAAAGGGGCGGGGATATATAAGTTTGGGAATGACCTATCTCGAGTTATCCGATGAGACAAGAAAGATTCTTGGGTTTTTTCTTTTACCCGCATGAAAGAGGTTAAGAGATATGCCAATCGACCCGGTGGTTTACGAGTATATATCTAGTGAAGTCGAGTGCCCAGCTAACCAGGTCATCATTGAGGAGGGATCCAAAGGGGACTGGGTCTATCTGGTTCTCGAGGGGCAAGTGAAAGTTAAGAAAAGAACACCAAAGGGCCTCATCGTAATCGATACGTTATCGGAAGGTGACATTTTCGGAGAAATTGCTTTTCTTGAGGGAGAATATGCTGATCGAAGTGCAACAGTGATGGCGGCTGAAGGTTCAGTCCGGCTCGGAATCCTAGACAAAGAACTGCTGATTAAACACTATAGCGTCATGTCTCCAACCCTCAGGGCAATAATTAAATCCCTTGCAATTAAGGTCAGAGAGACGACTACGAGGATATGTGCAGCCTTAGTTGCAGCTAACTGAGTGGACTCATCAAGGCAAAAGGAGCTCCGGCAGGATTCCGTGCGTTACGAGAAAGGGGTTGAGAATTCGGCAGCCATAGGGAGGACCCTGACGGATCAAGGATCTCTCTGCTACGCCTCAGTGGTTTTCTAGTTTGATTCCATTTCTTTGAGAAGTTCTTCTGCAATCTGGAGGTACGCGATCCCCAATTTCTCAACGATATACTCTCTCCCGCCATCCGTTTCCATCACTTTCGACAAAACTAATCTCAGCAGCATTCTTTCCTCATCTGTAACCATCAAAAGCTTCCCCCGGGTTTCAGGGATCAAGCACTGGTAATCATCTCTGCGCGTCTTTTGTGCCAACTCATCTTCCAGGTACCTAAAATTCTTAACGGCACTGTTGACCACAAACACCCTATGATTATTGCTCTTTGGGTCAGAAGGAAAGAGGAAGAAGCCGGGATCCTTCGGATTGTATCCCAGAGCAGAACCCTGCAAAATCTCTCCATCAACAAAGGCAACCTCCACTTTTCGGCCTTGCACACTATCTCCTTCGACAAAACTCTTTCGCTCCTTATAATCAGGATTCCCTGCAAAAGTCTTAACGAAAAAAATCGCCTTAAGGTCTGACATGCAAATCTCTTTGTGGTTGGCAGATCCTCTGGCAAGGTTCCTAACGAGATGAAAGACAGGCTTGTTGGGAAAGAAATCCTGAGAATAGCCTTTCAGAATTCGCCCATCGGCAAACCGTACGACAATCTTCACGGACTCCATAGAGATCCTCTTGGCCTTGCGAAGTCAAAGGGGTTCACGTCTGACTCGCCCTCACCAGCGGGCAAGTGATTACGCTGCCTTCTCCGGCAAACCGCAAATCGTATTGTATTGGAGAGTATACCATCTTAATAAGGCATATGCAATGTGTTAGCTGGCCGGGGGGGCTCGTTTCCCTAGAGAATAACTTGTGCTCTTTCATAATTGCGAGCTGGGCTCCAGATAATCTTTAGATAGAGATTGAAGGGGGAGGCTGATTCGGGTAGTTTTCAGGGACTGGGACCAATTTTTTTGCTTGATAGTGTCGTGTAATTCCTTATATTGCTCCCATCAATCAACTCAGGCTGCAAAGGACGATCGTTTATTGGAGATTATTTGAATGAATTCAATAGATAAAGATCTACAAGATCCAACTATCACGCACCAGCTTTTTCAGTTGATAGCGACCATGTCGGACGATGAACGGCGCGCTCTTCTGATGCTCTTGAAAAAAGGATTCCTGAAGAACAAGCGACGGAGAAAACATTCCAGAAAGCCACTTATGGCGCCACTTTATTATATCGCTGTGGGCCAAACATGCCACGCTTTCACTAAGAACATAAGCCTTGGTGGAGCCTTTATTATGACCCAAAGCAGGTTGTCTAAAGGACAAGAGCTTTCGATCATCCTTCCCAAATCCGAAGATGACAAGCCCGTGAAGATTCATTCTGTGGTTTCAAGGGTCACCTCGGTAGGGGTTGGCATAGAATTCAAAGCAATGAGCCGTGAGCAGAAGACGGGCATTCTGGCCTTTGCCTCGACCCCTAACAAACCTATCTAAAGGAAACTGTGAGAAATACTTTTTGTAACCTCTGGTCCTTGGTAATTTAGTTTAAAACAGCCGATATGTCTTTGAGGAATAGTAGTGTATTGCTCCGCCTTTTCTGTTTCAAGCAGGTTATGACTTGGATGGGTAACCGCTCATTTTTTCATCGTCGTAGCGATAAGGATTTCGTCTGCTTGGTCATGAGTCAGATAGCCAAGTCTAATGAGTATAATCCCAATGAGGGTATGCGGCTTTCCCGATAGGTCTTCTTCCACCTGTATTTTCAGGGCTTCAAAAAGCTGTTCCTTCGTTATGAATCGTTTTTCTACTGCTATCACCCCAAAACGTTTGTCGTGAACCTCTATCGTCATCTCATCACCCCAAATAAAAGGAAGCTCTTGCTTTACCCAAGATCGTCGACGGACCTGTAGAGCTTTGAACGCTGTCTTTTTTCCACAGTTTCATTATTCCCAATGACCCTCACTCCTCGGCCTCATTTTTCCGGCTTTCTTTCGACTGAGTATTTTTTTGCTTTCTTCATGATCAGCCCTTCCAGTTTCCCTGTTCTCTCTAGCAAAGGTTGCATTGGTCTTTAGCTGATCGCACCTAAAGTCATCGCTTCCTGGGTCTCCTTCTTGACCCGGTCTCCAATGACCCAAATCATGATTTGAAGGTGATCACTCGTGCGTTCCCATCTTCTGATTTCTGTCTTTTTCATAGTATAGTGCTTTTATATGCGGGGAATCGAAAGGTCAACAGGTATTGTTAGGTTTCTTGAGGATTTTGGGTATTGCCTTTAAGTCTCGAATCCTGTTGTCTCGAATGCGGACGATCCTCAACATGTCGAGGCAAAAGGTCTATTAACCAAACCAAATCCTAATGTTCATGGGCCACTACGCTCGGTTATGACGCAGTTCTTGGTTTTTGCCCTTGCTGTTGGCTAATTTGAACCCCCATTTCCTCTAATAGACTTATGGCTATCTTAAGGCCCTCTTTACCGAATCGCTGTTCTAGAAATTCCCTGCCGGCCGCAGTCGATAGCGTTCGGCTAAGAACTTCTATCGTCAATATCCTTTCTTTCTTGTTGAGCATGTAAAGTTCGCCGGTTTCGCCTCTGATCCCAACATCAGACTGATCTTCCTTTTTCATTATGCGCCTCCTGGAGCCTTCAGACATACAGAGCTCATGAAGCCTCTGTAACGCTTCAATTCATGATCGCAAGTTGCACGATTATAGCGGAGAAAAAGAACTCTGCCAATGTTTTCCAATCTCCCCCCCAAAGTCAATCGAACCTCAGCATATTCTTCATCACTTCAAGCCCCAGAGGAGCGTTGCATTCGAGAACCTGGGAACTGAGAGGTTTTAGGAAGTTTAGAGACATTGGCGGTCTTCGTCTTATATGATTATTCTGTTATCGATATCCATCCTTTTGAGGGAAATCAGGAACCATGGTTCTGCGTTCAATATCAGGGTTATTCCGTCTCATGATTTGGCGATTGACCTTGGCACTACCAATACCCTTGTCTATATGAAAGGAAAGGGCATTGTCCTTAATGAGCCTTCATTCGTGGCGATGAAGAAAGATGATAGAGGAACCAGGAAGGTCTTGGCCGTGGGGAAAAAAGCCAAATCCATGCTGGGCAGAACCCCGGGAAACATTGTCGCCATTCGCCCCATGAAGGCGGTTTTTGCCTACATTTCAACTCGACGAGTTCTCCACTCACGGTTATCCTTTGGCCGTCCAGAGCACTACATTGGCGACAGGCGACCGCGGCGTAGCCCGTAAGGGCGAAGACGGGTTTACCTCGCCATAGCTTTGCGACCTCGGGTGGCTTCGGCGGAGTTCCGCTTGGCTTCGCCACAGATGCCCCGCGCGGGAGCGCGGGGAGCTTTACTTATCTCTCAAGCTGAGGTATAAATTTTGCTGGGATCTTACTTTCAAACAACGGCCGATTGGCCACAGACAACCTGCCAACGCGGAGCGTTCTTATGAAGCAAGGCAAAGACTACATCATCTTCCCTCTGGACGTGTCTACCCGCGATGAGGCTGTGAAGTATGTCACCCTTCTCAAAGACACTGTCGGTCTTTTCAAAGTGGGCCTCGAGCTTTTCGTGAGCCAGGGTCCTGAGATCCTCAAAGCCATTCGGCGCATAACGAGCGCTGGAATTTTCCTGGACCTGAAACTTCACGACATTCCTGAAACCATGCGAAGGGCCTTTCTCTCCGCTGCGGAATACAAGCCCGAGTTTGTCACTGTCCATTGCGACCAGGGAGAAGGCATGCTCAAGGAGGTCGCACAGAACAACCCCGGGAATACAAAGATCCTTGCCGTCACTCTCCTGACAAGCCTCAACAGCAAAAACCTCGCAACGCTCGGGTACACCGACGATTACGTCAAAGATCTCTCGAGGCTTGTGCTTTTGCGGGCGAGAATCGCCAGGGAAGCGGGGTGCCAGGGCATTGTCTGCTCAGGACAGGAAGTGGGCATGATCAAGAAAGAACTTCCCGACCTCATTGCCGTGACTCCCGGCATTAGGCCGGCCTGGTCTGTGGTGGGCAAAGACGATCAGAAACGCGTGGTCACACCCGGAGAGGCTGTAAAGAACGGGGCAGATTACATTGTGGTGGGCCGGCCCATCCGGGATGCCAAAGACCCGGCAGAGGCTGCCAGAAAGACCGCCCAGGAGATTGAATCGGTTCAACAGCAGTGAAGCCGCCTGCATAGCCGGTGGCCTCAGCAAGCCCCCTCCCCTAACCCCTCCCACCAAGGGAGAGGAAGTGGAGAACGCAGGAGCGCATGCTATGACCCGCTCAGAGAGAGTCCTCGGCTCAGCCGTCGAAGCCATTGGGAACACGCCTCTCGTCGAGTTGGCTCGCCTGACCAAGGGAATGGACGGTCGCATACTCGCCAAAATGGAGTACCTCAACCCTGGTCTATCAAAGAAGGACCGCATAGCGCGCCAGATCATCGAGGAGGCCGAAGCCCAAGGCGCCCTCAAGCCCGGCCAGACCGTGGTGGAGCTGACCAGCGGCAATACGGGCACCGGTTTGGCGATTGTCTGTGCTGTCAAGGGCTACCCATTCGTGGCGGTGATGTCGCGAGGCAATTCCATGGAACGGGCCCGCATGATGTCCGCCTTGGGCGCAGAGGTCGTGCTCGTTGACCAGCTGCCGGGTTCCAGGCCCGGTCAGGTCTCAGGCGGCGACCTGGAGCTGGTCGAAAAGGCAACGCGGAAAATCGTCTTGGAGCGTAGCGCTTTCAGAGCAGATCAGTTTCGACTGCAAGGCAACCAGCGCGCCCACTACCTGCACACCGCACGCGAAATCATTCAGCAATCGGGCGGCTCGTTTCTCGCCTTCTGCGACTTTGTCGGCACAGGGGGCTCCTTTGCCGGTTGCGCAGCCGCCTTCAAAGAATACAACCCCTTGATCCGCTGCTTCATCGTGGAGCCTGAAGGCGCCGCCGTGCTGGGGGGCGAACAGGCTACCAACCCAAATCATAGAATCCAGGGCGGCGGCTACTCCATGTCGTCTTTGCCCTTGCTAAGACCTGAGCACGTCGACGGCCACCTGCAGGTGAGCGAGACCGCGGCCATCCGGACCGCCCGCCGACTGGCCAAGCAGGAAGGGATCTTCGCGGGGTTCTCCTCCGGCGCAAACGTGGCGGCAGCGCTTCAACTTCTCAAGGGGGAATGCCGGGGAAGCACGATCGTCGTTCTCCTTTGCGACTCCGGTCTCAAGTACCTGAGCACGGACTTGTGGGACTCCTCCCCATTACCAGATTAGGACCTGGAAAAATCACACGGGAGCAAGTTTGATGCCCTCGTAAAAAATTCGAAAAGCCCCTTTTCGTCATTCCGGCGAAAACCGGAATCCAGGAAAAACAAGCAGTTCTGGACCCCGGCTTTCGCCGGGGTGACGCCTATGAGGACTTTTTACGAAGCTGTCAACTTTGATGGCCTCAGTAATGTAGCCGTGGAGCAGGGAAAGGAGCGAAGGTAGGAGAGGGAGTCATGAACAGAACTGAAATCGGCTCTGACAGCCAGCCCCTCCAAGCTCATCCCACCAGGCGACTCTACTTGGAGGACGACCACTGTTTTGAAGCGGAGGCGTATGTTGTTGCGGTCCGGGACAATTCCATCGCGTTCGATCAAACCTGTTTTTACCCAGGCGGCGGGGGTCAGCCTCCTGACGACGGCTCAGTCAGGTTACAGAGCGGAGAGGCGCTTGAAATCGTGTCTGCCCATGCGGATCCGGACGATATCATCTGGCACCTGAGCAAGTCCACGCCACCGCCCGGCATTGGCGGCCAACCAGCGAAACTGATCCTGAACAGAGAAAGGCGGCTTGTTCTTATGCGCTATCACACCGTCCTTCATGTTCTGAACACGATTGCTTTGAAGGACTACGGCGGATGGATCACAGGAGTGCAAATTGGGGCGGATTACTCGAGGATAGACTTCAAGATCGAGGGGTTCTCCGCTGCCATGTGTTCAGAACTGGAACAGAAGGTCAATGCTGTGCTTAACGAGAACCATGCCGTGAAATCATACTTCATTTTCGAGGAGGAATTCCGAAAGCGCGACGATTTGCTCAGGACCCTGGAAGTCAAACCCCCTGTTTCACACGGCCAAGTCCGCGTCGTGGAGATCCATGGGTTTGATGCGCAGGCGTGCGGGGGAACGCATGTGAGCAACACATCGGAAGGTGGCAGATTCTCTGTCTTCCGCACGGAAAACAAGGGGAAGATCAACAAACGGCTTTATGTCCGGCTCGATCCGGGCGGCTGAGAAGAAGAAGAATGGCATGGGAGCACAATCATGAATGACCTGGTGATTCGACCTTATCAAACTCAGGATGAGGCAGCCATCCTTGAGCTCTGGCTGAAATGCAATCTGGTCGTCCCTCAGAACAATCCCGAGAGAGACATCAAAAGAAAACTCCAGGTGAACCCTGAATGGTTTCTGGTGGGCGTCGTTGACGGCAAGGTCGTTGCCACCTGCATGGCAGGTTATGAGGGTCACAGAGGCTGGATTAACTATCTGGCTGTCTCTCCTCAACACCGGAGGCAAGGAATCGGAATGAGAATCATGGAGGAAGCGGAGAATAGATTAAGATCTGGCGGATGCCCCAAGATCAACCTTCAGGTGCGGGAGACCAATCAGGAGGTCATCCGGTTCTACACAGGGATCGGATACACCAAAGACCCGGTGGTCAGCATGGGGAAGAGACTGGAACACGACGAACCGGCCGCGGCCGCACCCTCAAAGAACCAAGGTTAGGATGACCGCTATTCTGTTTGAGAATGAAGAGGTAATCGCCTTTGATAAGCCGGAGGGGCTCGCCTCTATTCCTGAAAGAGGAACCGGAGAGTCCCTGCTGACCATGCTTTCAACAAGGTTTCCCGAGAAGCTCTATGTGGTTCATCGCCTCGACAAAGAAGTGAGCGGTGTGATTCTTTTTGCAAGGAATGCGGTTGCTCATAAACACCTGAATGAGCAATTCAGCAACCGTGAAATCAAGAAAATATATGTCGGCTTGACTCATGGCGTGATCAGGGAGAACAGAGCCGTTATCGATAAGCCTATACGCCAGTTCGGGTCAGGGCGAATGGGTGTTGATCCTGAGAGAGGCAAGGCGAGCGTCACGGAGTTCCGTGTCAAAGAGCGATTTCGATCGCACACGCTTATTGACGCTTATCCATACAGCGGACGGCGGCACCAGATCCGCGTTCATCTCTACAGCATCGGACACCCGATCGTGGGTGACTTGCGATATGGTCATAAAGAATTGCAGCAGGAATATGGGCGATTGATGTTGCACGGCCGGAGCATCACCTTCAAGCTGCTCTCTTCAGAGGTCGTGACGGTTGAATCACCACTTCCGGAGGGCTTGAAGGATTTCATCAAAAGGATGCGAAAAACACCTGTCGCAAAGGTCTAAGAGAGAGGAGGTGTTGATTTTTCCGATTCTTTCTGTTAAGTAGATGGCGTTATTCATGCTGGAAGCGAAAAGGCTAGTCTTAACGGAGCATTAAACCCAAGAGGAGGTGCAGAAATGTCTAAAGAACTATCGCGAAGAGATTTCATGAAAACCTCGTTGATCGGCGGTGCTGCACTTGGAGCCGGCCTTGGCCATGGTCATTTTCACTTTACCCATGCCCAGTCGGCCAATGTTCGATTCAGCACATGGCATGTTCCTGTAGGGTATGAGGTCAAAACCGTATGGGAGCCCATGCTAGAGGAACTCAAGAAAAAGAGCGGCGGCAAAATCACTTCCGCCATGTATGCCGGTGGAGCCCTGGGCAAAGGCCCGGAACATTATGACATCGTATCCAAAGGTATGGCGGACATGGGCTACTTCACCGCGACCTGGACGCCAGGGAGGTTTCCTTTGACCGACGTGCTTTCTCTTGCAGCCTGGGTGGACGGTAAAGACGTTGCCACGGAAATCGGAAATGCCATGTACGAGAGAGTCCTAAAGACCGAGTTTCCGGGAGTCAAGATGGTCGAATTGAACGGGTGCATTCAGGCGTTCATGTGGACAAAGAAACCCGTCAAGACTTTGGATGATGTGAAAGGTCTCAAGATCAGAAGCCCGGGCGGCCATCAGACCAATTACATCAAGTCCCTTGGTGCAGAGCCGATTTTCATGCCCTTGGGCGACGTGTATATGGCTATGGAAACTGGGACGATCGACGGCATTGTGACCTGTGTTCCGCTTATTCTCTCCTTCAAACTCCATGAAGTCGCTAAGCATGCGGTGGTCCTCACCTTAGGTTGCGTGTCCGAAGGGGTCATTATGAACGAAGAGAGCTGGAAAAAGACTCCCGATACTCTCAAGCCCGTTATTGACGATGTGTGCCACAATCCTTTCAAGACCACCGGCGGACTGACCCGAGACGTCTACAAGAAGATGATGCAAGAGGTCACGGACAAGAAGGTCGAGCTTTACAATCTGCCGGACAATGAAGCGGAACGATGGTATGACCGTTTCCGTGATGTGACCAGGAAGTGGGTCGAGGACCTTGAAGCAAAAGGACTGAAGGCCAAAGAAGTAGTGAAAATGTACAACGAAGAGTGCGAAAAAAGAGGCGTAAAAGTCGCGGCATTCCCGAAGGAGTGGAAGTAGGAAGACTTAGGTTGAGAGCCTGTTCGACAACTCCCTCTCCCTTACCCCCTCACCTAGCCTCTCCCCCTCAAGGGGGAGAGGGATTTTGGGTTGTCGGACAGTCTCTTGAGGAGCGTTCTCTATGGGATGGTTAGAAGTGAAAAAGGGAATCCGGCGCACCAACTATATCGTGTGCGCCATCGGCATGGCCATGATCATTCCGCTGATGCTGCTGACTTTCGCAGACGTCATGCTGCGAGGTTTTTTCAACAAGCCGATTCCCGGCACCTTCGAGCTGTCCCAGTATATTCTGGCCATCTTCATCCTGCTGGGTGCTGCCTACACCCAGCAGGTGAAGGGCCATGTGGGGGTCGATTTTGTAACCTCCCGACTTTCTCCGCGCCTTCGAGTAGCTTGCGAAATCATCACCACTCTTCTGAGCTTATTTATCATCGCCATCGTCGTCTGGCAGGGATGGGTGGAAGGAACTACTGAAAAAGGCGTTTCAGACCAACTGAGAATTCCGCAGTACCCCTTTAGGGTATTGGTCGCTGTGGGAGGATTTCTTCTCTGGCTTGAACTTCTGATTGATCTCTTCGGTGCCTTCGGAAAACTCAGGAGGAAGGAACTGTGACCCCTATCACTGCCGGAATAGCCGGAAGCTTTCTGCTCCTGGTTCTTTTGTTCCTTGGAATGCCCATCGCCTTTGTGATGATGTTCGTGGGCTTCCTCGGCATCAGCTATCTGGCATCTGTCCATGCCGCATTGCCGGTTGTGGCCAACACGGTCTACGAAACAGCCGCTTATTATCCCTACACGATCATTCCTCTGTTCATCTTGATGGGAGCGTTTGCTGGTGGTGCGGGCATTACGGCCAAGCTGTATGGGTCCTTTGACAAGTGGTTCAGAAAGTTACCCGGCGGGCTCGGTATTGCGACCATTGCGGCATGCGCCTGTTTTGCCGCTCTGAGCGGCTCCTCGGTTGCTGCGGCCGCAGCTATGGGCACCATTGCCATCCCCGAGATGAGGCGCTTCAAGTATGACCCTGCCCTTGCTGTAGGAGTGGTAGCTGCAGGAGGGACGCTGAGCTTCCTTATCCCTCCTTCTCTGGGATTTGTCGTTTACGGGATGCTCACAGAGCAATCCATAGGGAAGCTGCTGGTCTCTGGTATTCTTCCCGGCATTGTCCTTTCCCTGGCCTTCATCGCCGTTATCGTCGTCAAGGTGAAACTGAACCCGAATCTCGCGCCGGCCACGCCTGGCGCCGTAAGCTGGAAAGAAAAATTCCGTGCCCTGGGAGGGGTGTGGGAAACCATGCTCGTCTTCTTCATCGTAATGGGCGGCATTTATCTGGGATTTGTCAACCCCACGGAAGCTGGTGCTATTGGCGCGACAGCCCTGTTCATCATCGTTGTCAGCAAGATGAAATTGACTTTGAAAAGTCTTTCTGCTGCCTTGCTGGAGGCCACTAGAATTTCTGTTCTTGTTCTATTTTTGGTTGCAGGGGCAAATGTCTTCAGTTACTTTCTCGCGCTCTCCACCATCCCCACCACGGTCTCGGCCTGGATGGCGAGTCTCGAGGTTTCCCGGTATGCCGTTTTCGCCATTATCATCGTCATCTACATGATCCTCGGCTGCTTTCTCGATGCCATCTCCATGATGGTGCTGACCATGCCGGTTATTTTCCCTGTTGTCAAGACATTGGGATTTGATCCGATCTGGTTCGGCGTCGTCTGCGTGATCATGATGGAAGCAGGCCTGATCACGCCGCCCGTGGGTCTCAACGTCTACACCCTTGCCGGTGTAGCCAAGGATGTGCCCATGGAGACGATTTTCCGGGGCGCCTATCCTTTTCTGTTTGCCATGCTCGCAGTGACGCTTCTTATTACCCTCTTCCCCGGCATCGCCCTGTACCTCCCATCCATGATGGGGAGATAAGGAACTTCGGCATTCCTCTTGAATATTGAGGCAAGAATAGTATATTCTTTACATAGAGATCAATCCGGGTCTCAAGGCGGGAATTTGAATGCAACCAAATTCGAATCTCGAAATCCGAAACTCGAAACAAATTCAAAACACCAATGCTCCAATTTTCAAAACACAAACCCAGCGGCCCACCGTTTTGGTCATTTGGATTTGGATCATTGGAGATTGTTTCGGATTTCGTGCTTCGGATTTCGGATTTACAACTTTTTGCAACTGGCAGAGAAGCCACGGTCTAAAACCCCAATAGCTCTGCTCAACAGCGCGTGCGTTTACTAAACATGACATCCATACCGATAGAATTCAAAGTGATCAACCCTCCTGCGACGCCCCCTGCGGTCTGCTGACCCACAAAGGTACAGGCCCCGGTGACGGGTCTGCCCAGGCTGGATCAGCCTTTCGTGATCGGGTCGATTGAGACGTCAGAGGGTCGGGTGCCTCAGGTCTCTTCATCCTGGACCCAGGCCGATTACCTTGGAACCTTCAAAGCCCGGTGGGGGATTGGTCGAATGCATTACATCGTAGATCCGGGGCTCTATGCCCTGGGTCGACCGGATGAGAAATCCCCGGTGCTGGTGACAGCCAACTACAAGATGAGCTTTGACCGGTTGCGAAAGGCCTTGCCCGGGAGAAACGCCTGGATTCTTGTCCTCGACACAAAGGGCATTAACGTTTGGTGCGCGGCGGGCAAAGGAACCTTCGGCACTGAGGAGCTGGTGGCGAGGATAGGATCAAGCGGGCTTGACCGAATTGTATCGCACAGGGAGGTGATACTTCCGCAACTCTCCGCACCCGGTGTTGCAGCTCATCACCTCAGAAAGCTTTCCGGCTTCAAAGGTATTTTCGGCCCCATTCAGGCTGAAGACCTGCCAGCCTTTCTGGACAACGGCATGAAGGCAACACCTGAAATGCGTGTCAAGACATTCACGACCTGGGAACGCTTTGTTCTCATTCCGGTGGAACTCGTGGGAGCCTTGAAGGCAGCCGTGATCGCTGCTGCTGCTCTTCTAATCCTGAGCGGTATTCTGGGGCCCTCCGGAGTGTGGGCCAATTTATTGAACCACGGCCTTCCGGCGGCCCTGGCGATTTTTGTGGCCGTCTTTGCCGGAGCGGTTCTCACGCCCTTGCTTTTGCCCTGGCTTCCGGGCCGGGCTTTTTCTCTCAAGGGACTGCTGCCTGGGCTTGGTTGCGCGTTTCTCCTCATTCTTTTCCACTGGCATAATCCGATACCCTGGCCGAATGCTCTGGAAAGGATCGCATGGCTTCTGGTCGTCCCCGCTCTTGCAACGTATCTCTCTATGAATTTCACCGGCGCGTCCACCTACACTTCTCTTTCAGGCGTGAAAAAAGAAATGCGTTACGCAGTTCCCTCCCAGATCGGCGTGGGAGTTCTTGGTCTCGGTCTTTGGATCTATTCAATATTTGTCGCATAGGGAGCTTGCTCATGGGCCAACTGATTTATCTTAAGGATGTGGTGACTCTTGCCCTGAACGAAGAGAAGTGTGCAGGCTGCGGCACGTGCGCGGACGTGTGTCCTCACAAAGTGTTCAGTTTGAACAACGGTAAAGTGGCGATCGTAGATCGCGACGCGTGCATGGAGTGCGGCGCATGCGCCACCAATTGCCCGACTAAGGCGATCACCGTACAAAGCGGTGTGGGGTGCGCCGCAGCAGTGATCAACGCGGCTCTGGGACGGAACAGTTCTTCATGCTGTTGTGTGATCGAACCCAAGAAACCGGGTGATCCACAGACAGTCATTCAGAATCCGAAATCAGGCTGTTGCTGACCGGAGATCCAATCTCATTCTTCTTCAGCTTCTATGACCCCCTGGAAACTCTACAAATAACCTGCCTTGTCATTCCGGCGAAAGCCGGAATCCAGGAAACGCAAGGATTTCTGGACTCCGGGTTTCCCCGGGGTGACGGCTTTGATGACTTTTGACCAGCCCGTCAGCTTTGGTTTTTATCCCTCTCAACCGGTGCATACTTGGGGATATCCATAGGATGCAAAGGCTGACATGCACCGGATGCACAATCGCAGGTCCCTCCCTGGGGCTGACCTCTTAACCGGCCCACCAAGGAGTGAAGGACCCGATAGAGCGGCCTCACGGACAGCGCCAGTAGAGCCAGCGCCCCGGCAACTTGAGCCCAGAGAGGAATGATCTCTGCTGCTTGCCCGGCCACAGCCTGAGCTGAAATTCCGAAAAAAGCATAGACCTGATCGAGCACCAGCCCACAGGCTACGGATACTACCGCTATGGAAGCAAGGTAAATGGCTGTGGCTCGCTTTCCCAGAAGTCCGAATAGAACGGTCAGGGAGGCGACATTGGTGGCTGGTCCTGCGAGGAGAAAAACAAGAGCTGCACCTGGGCTGACTCCTTTGAGAATGAGGGCTGCAGCGATGGGGGTAGACGCTGTGGCACAAATGTACAGGGGAATTCCAACGGCAAGCATGATCAGCATGGCTGAAAGCCCTCCCCCAAGGTGTTTGGTCATGAGTTCAGATGGAATCAAGGTCGTAATCACGCCTGCAAGAAACAATCCCAAAAGGAACCAGGGCGCGATATCTTCCCATAATTCAAACAGGGCGTAGCCCAATCCCGACTTGAGCTTTTCGAAAAAAGTGTGATGCCCCTTGTGCACTTCGGGAAGGCAATCCACCCCATCACAGCAATTGTCTACAGGACAACGGAGGTCCGGCCGGATTGCTTTTCCCTCTTTCTCCGGACCGAGCATATTCTCTGCGATGCCGGCTACAGCCGCAGTGGTAAACGCTGCCACTGGTCTGGCTACCGTCATCAAAGGATCAATAAGGGCGTAGGTGAGGGCAATGGAATCCACTCCTGATTCCGGCGTGGAAATAAGAAAAGCGGTTGTTGCCCCATTGCTGGCTCCCTGCCGCTTAAGCGAGACCGCGGCAGGCAGGACGCCGCATGAGCATAAAGGGATAGGCACGCCCAGTGCAGCCGCTTTGAGCACAGAGCTTACCTTTCCCCTGCCGAGGTGACGGCTCACCGCCTCCGGCCTGACAAAAACGTGCATCAGGCCGGCGACAAATATTCCGAACAGGACGTAGATGGAAGATTCCTGGAGAAGCTTCCATGACTCCGTGAAAATTTCAACCATAATATTCATTGCCATCTCCGTGGCGTAGTCACTGATAGATCGTCCATCTTCATAGGGCCATCCTTTAGCGCCATTATAAGCATCTTATTCTTTCGCGCCATAACCTCTGGGAGGATAAGGGCACCGGGGCTCCTCTATCGTAACATAAAAAGACAGGAAGGTGTTGCATCCAGTGTCCATAGGAAGTGGTCTTGCTTTTCGATTGACATAGCGCTTACGAGAGGGCACATTCTGAAGGGTCTGGAGGTGCAGGAGAAGATAAGAAAAATGGAGTAACGAAGATTGGAGTGATGGAGTAATGGAGTATTGGAGTAATGGAAGACAACAAGAATACATCATTGGGGTTTACAGTACTCCAATACTCCAGTGCTCCAGTACTCCCAATTTTTAATTCTTTCATGGAGGATCTTTTATGCTTTTACCGGAAGTCAAGAAACATTACGGAAAACTGAAATTCCTCATTGACGGGGAATGGGTGGATTCAAAGTCCACGAGCATTGAGCAGGATACGAATCCTGCAACCGATGAAGTGATCGCCGAGTTCCCCAACGCCACCAAGGAAGAAGCGCTCAAGGCTGTGGACGCCGCTCACCGGGCTTTTCAAACCTGGCGGAATGTGCCCTTGCGGGAAAGAGCTTACATGCTCTTCACCATGCATCACAAATTCCGCGACCACTTCGAGATGCTCTGCCGCGTCCTCACCCAGGATCACGGCAGGACAATCGGCGAAGCCAGAGGCTCTGTCGCTCGAGTTCTGGAGAATATCGAGTCCGCCTGCGGCGCCGTTTACGGTTTGCCGAAACAGAATGAGCACGTGATGAACCTTGCGAACGGGATCGACGAGTATCTCACCTGGGAACCTCTTGGCGCCTTCCTGATCATCACACCGGGAAATATCCCCATGCATGCCTGGTCGTCATTCGTGCCTTATGCGCTTGCGGCAGGGTGCACGGTCGTCATCAGCCCGAGCAGGCAGGATCCTGTGGCCGCCGAAACGATCAACAAGGTAACCTTGGAGGCAGGGTTCCCCAAAGGCGTGATCAACATGGTTCACGGCGGAAGAAACATCAACAAGGAGATCCTTTCCCACCCGTCTATCAAAGGCGTAGGGTTTATCGGTTCCAATAGAGCCGGCTGGGAGCTCTTTCATCTTTGCGGCAAGCTTGGCAAAACATCCTCGATTAACGGCAATGGCAAGAACCATGTGGTCATTATGCCTGATGCAGATGTTGACACCGCCATTCCGTGGCTTCTCCGAGCGTGTTTCGGGATGACCGGTCAGCGATGCCTGGGAGTGGATAACGTGGTCGTCATCGGAAACATTTACGACGAAGTGAAAACCAAGTTCAAGGAAGCGGCTGCCAAGATGAAGCTCGGCTACGGTCTTGATCCCGAGAACGAACTGGGGCCCTACACCACAAAAGGCGGGATGCAAAAGATCCTGGAGTGGACGGAAAAATCCCTTGCCGAGGGAGCTAAAATGGTGCTTGACGGACGCACCGTGAAGGTCAAAGATTACCCGAAAGGCTACTTCCTCGGGCCCATCATTATCGAGAACGTGAACCCCGACATGGCCATGGCCAAGGAAGAAGCCTTTGGAGCGGTTGCGGCCATGATGAGGGCAGACAGTCTGGATCAGGCCATCGAGTGGATCAACACCAAGACCAACCTCGGGCACTCGGCCTGCATCATGACGAGCAGCGGCAAGAATGCTCGAAAGTTCATCTGTGAGGCCAATGTGGGCAACGTGGGCGTGAACGTGGGGGTTGCGCAGCCTTACGCTTTCTTCCCCCTGGGATCGAGAAGAGAGTCCTTCGTGGGGACAGCAAAGTCCAGACTCGCTTCCATGAAAATGTTCATGGATGAAAAGACCGTGACAACACGGTGGGTGTAAAAGAAGGAGACAGAAGTCAGAATACAGTAGACAGAAGAAAAACGGTACACGGTGCAAGGTTCAAGGCACACGAAAAGCAGTAGGCAGTAGGAAGTAAGCAGTAAGCAGAAAAGACAAGAAAACTCTCCTCTTTTGCTTTCGTGCTTTCGTCCTTTCGTGTTTTCGTGATTGCTTTGGTTTGCTTGTTTGCAGTTCATATGAAAGCTGGTCGAAACCAGGGAGAGAAATAGACACAATTTGTCACTCTGACTGAACCATGGTGCAATTGATCAAACAGATCAGCAAAACCATTCCAAAGATCGGTGCGGTGGATCTCGCCAGGGGCTGTCGCCTTTTCAGCGAGGACATCCCTCTCGACGGCGCCTTAACCCTGCAGCTTTTCAGGAGCAGGAAGGCCCACGCAAGAATTCTCAGCCTCGATGTGGAGAAAGCTCGCAAGGTGAATGGGGTCGTCGGGATTTTGACGGCCAAGGACATCCCGGGTAAGAACCTTTTTGGTCTCATTAACAAGGACCAGCCTCTCCTTGCCCATGAAAAAGTCCGGTTTGTGGGAGAAGCGATCGCCCTTGTTGCTGCAGCGGACAAGGAGGCTGCGCAAAAAGCGCTTGAAGCGATCGAGGTCGCTTACGAGGATCTCCCCACCTTGATCGACCCTGAAGACTCCCTGAAAGAGGGTGCCCCTCTGATTCACGCTAAAGGCAATCTCCTTTCGAGGAGAGTCATTCGTAAAGGCAATGCAGCCGAGGCCCTATCCGGGTGCGATGTCGTCATCAAGAAGACCTATCGCACTCCCCACGTGGAGCACTCTTACCTCGAACCGGATGCCGGAGCAGGATTTGTCGACCAGGACGGGACTCTGGTCATCTATGCCTCGACACAGAATCCTCATTATGACCTCAAAGAGGTTTCAGAGATCCTTGGCCTCGAAGAAGAACGAATCCGGATCATTCAGGCGGCAACCGGAGGCGGTTTCGGCTCCAAGCTCGATCTCACGGTGCAGGGTTATATCGGCCTTGCGCTGTATCATTTCCAGCGTCCTGTGCGGCTTGCGTTCAGCCGGGAAGAAGCTTTTCTGGCAACGCCCAAGCGGCACCCCATGAACATAGAGTTTGAGACCGGGGCAAGCAAAGACGGCAAGATTCAGGCTTTGCGGGCCCGGATCATCTGCGACACAGGCGCCTATGCGTCCTATGGCCTGGCAGTGACTGCGCGCGCCGCTGTTCACGCGACCGGGCCGTATGCAATCGAAAACGTCGAGGTGGAAAGCCTCTGCGTTTACACCAACAATCCCATTGCAGGAGCCATGAGAGGGTTTGGCGTTCCCCAGGTTGCCTTTGCCCATGAATCCCAGATCGATCTTCTTGCTCAGGAACTGGGCCTGGACCCGTTGGAGATCAGGAGAATCAATGCGCTCCGGCCCGGATCAACGACAGGCACAGGGCAGGAGCTGGCGGCAAGCGTCGGCATGATTAAGACCCTGGAGGCGATTGAACCTTATTACAGGCAAGCGAAGGCTCAATGGAAGACTGAAACGATCCCGGAACCTCTCAGGAGAGGCATCGGCATCGGCTCCATGTGGTACGGGATCGGAAACACGGGTGTCCAGAATCCTTCAAGCGCCAGAGTAGAAATCGACGCCCAGGGCAAGGTGACTCTTTTTTCCGGTGCAGCGGATGTGGGGCAGGGTTCTTCGACTGTTCTTGCCCAGATCACGGCCGAAGTGCTCGGCATCGAGCCTTCAGAGGTTTCTCTGGTCATTGCCGACACCAAGTGGACCACGAACGCGGGAGCCACTTCTGCGAGCCGCCAGACTTATATTTCGGGGAATGCGGTCAAGGAAGCAGCCGGCAAGTTGGCCGATGTGCTGGTCACAGAGGCCGTGGATGTGCTGAAGACTCCGAAATCCCTGCTCGTCCTCGAAGATGGTTTTGTCGTGGACTCCAGGCATTCCGACAAAAGGGTCGCCTTGTCCAAGCTTGCCAAGAGAGCCCATGACCGGGGCCGGCCTCTGAGCTGGCAGGGGTATTTTGATCCTGAAACAACCCCCCTGGACAGCGCGAGTGGCCAGGGCATTCCCTATGCCACCTATGCTTTTGCCTCTCACCTTGCTCTGGTCACCGTAGACACCTCGACCGGTGAAGTCACAGTGAACAGGATCGTGGCAGCCCATGACGTGGGAAAAGCCATCAACCCCCAGAACGTGGAAGGCCAGATCCAGGGCGGTGTGGGTATGGGACTCGGTTTTGCTCTCATGGAGGAATTCATTCCTGGAAAAACAGTTTCCATGGGCGATTACCACATTCCCACAAGCCTGGACATGCCGGAAATCATCCCCCTCATTGTGGAGGACCAGGAACCTACAGGGCCTTACGGCGCCAAGGGCGTGGGAGAGCCCGCCCTCATCCCCACGGCGCCGGCTATTCTCAATGCCATAGCCGATGCTCTGGGAGAGCGCATCTTCAGGCTTCCTGCCCATCCGGAAAGAGTGAGAGGGGCGGTGAGGGGGAGGGGTAAGGGGCATGAGTGCTAAGACAGGAGAACTCGATTCCGTTCGTGCTGAGGTATCGAAGCACGAACGGATTTCTCAGAGGCTATTCGCCCTTCGATACCTCAGGCCGAACGGTCTTTGCGACCGAAGTGACAATACAAAGAAGGAGGTTGAGAAATGTCTAAAGTTCTTCTAAAAAACATTGGAACGCTCGTCAGCGGCCATATCGAAAAACCGATCCTTCAGGCGGACGCGATCTGGATCGAGGAAGGCCTGATCAAGAAGGTGGGTTTTCTGAAGGACATGGATGAAAAAGCGGCGCAGATGGTGATTGACTGCGCCGGGACAACGGTGACACCGGGCCTTTTTGATTCGCACGTTCACCCGGTTCTCGGAGATTTCACGCCCAGGCAAAAGCAGATCGACTTCTTCGAAAGCGAAGTGCACGGGGGCGTGACCACCTCCATTTCCGCCGGGGAAGTTCATCTTCCCGGAAGGCCGAAGGATCCTGCAGGGACAAAAGCTCTCGCCATCCTGTCGGCCAAATCTTATGCCGGATTCAGGCCCGGAGGAATGAAAGTCCTTGGCGGTGCGCTGATCCTTGAGAAAGGCCTCGTGGAGAAAGACTTCGAGGAATGCGCCAAGGAAGGAGTGCGCATCGTGGGAGAAATCGGGCTTGGTTCGGTCAAGTCGCCCGAGGATGCGGCACCCATGGTGAAGTGGGCAAAAAAATGCGGGATGGTCGTCATGATGCACACGGGAGGAACATCGATTCCGGGGAGCACGACGGTGGGTCTGGAACAGGTGGTCAAGTCCGACCCGGATGTCGTTTCCCATATCAATGGGGGTCCCACCGCCTGTTCCATCGAGGAAGCCGAGAAGCTGATCACCGAGACCTCCATGGCCATTGAGTTTGTCCATTGCGGCAACATGAAAGCCGCTGTGGAGGTGGGGTCTCTTGTCGCCAAGCACAAGGCCTTTCACCGGGTCATCATCGGCAACGATGCTCCTTCCGGAACAGGCGTCGTGCCGCTGGGGGTCTTGCGGGTCATGAGTCTCCTTGCAGGAATGACACCGATCCGACCGGAGCAGGCTGTTTGCATGGCAACCGGCAACACCGCCAAACTTTACAAGCTCAATCGGGGGATCATTGAGGCAGGCAAGGAAGCGGATATCGTTGTCATGGATACGCCCATGGGTTCTGTGGGGAAGGATGCGCTTGCCGCGCTTGCAGCCGGGGACGTGCCGGCGGTTTCCATGGTTCTGGTGGATGGCAAGATCGTCGTCAACATCAGCCGAAACACACCTCCTCCGGTGAAGAAGCCGGCCGTGGTGAAAGCGTAAGAAGATATGGAGTGATGGAGTATTGGAGTCCTCCACCCTTAAAGGCAGGAACATCATTTCCATGAAAGTCGATCTGGATCGTTGCGTTGGCTGCGGAATCTGTGTTCAGGACTGCCCTTTGGGAGCGATCCGCCTGAAGAAGAAAAAAGCGGCTATTGACGATCGCTGCAGCCAGTGCGGCGCGTGCATGCGGGTGTGCCCTGAAAAGGCCATCAGTGCCGGCGATGTCTCCTTGCTGGAAGGAATCCAATGTGACGCCTGCCCTATCGAGTGCAGAATCAAGGATGGGAATCCAGGCGCATGCCAGCGCTACCGTAACGAGAGGGGGAAGCTTGTCCGCGTGACACGGATCCACACCTTCGGCGAGGTCGAAGACACGGTAGGCCCTGAACCGGCTGAGGCGATTCGAAGGCCTTTGATCACGGGGATCGGCGCAGGCACAACCTCCCCTGACTGCAAGCCCGCCCCTTACATCGTCAAAGGAAAGCGGCACGACGTGGATGTGGTGACCGTGGTGACGGAGGCTCCCCTCAGTTACAGCGGCATTATAGTCAAGATCGATACGGACATCCCGGTCGGTGAAGAGGGAGCGTCTGTGATGGCAGGCAAAAGAAAGGTCGGCCTCGTTATCACCGAACAGTACGGATCCAAGATGCTCTCTATCGGTGGAGTCAATCTCCTGACCGGAAAAGACGGCATGGTAACCGCAAGAACGATCACGGACATAGCCAACAAGAAGCCGGTCAAACTCAAGATCGATGGCGGAAGCAAGCTGGAAATCCAGGTGGGTCAGCCTCCGGTCATTGACGGGGTGAAGCCGGACAACATGAGGGTGGGATGCGGAAGCGCCACGCTCGGCCTCTTTTCGCCCCTTCTCAAGGAAGCGGCGGATGAAGTGATCATCCTTGACTCACACCTGACAGGTCTGATGAGCGAACACGCAGCAGGCCGCTTTGTGGGCGCAAAGCCCTCTGGGATTAGGCTTAAGTTCAGGGAAAGCACTCCCGGCCGCTATTTCGGCGACCACGGCAAGGGGTGGGGCGGCACATCCATTGTCCACCCATTGGATGTCATCGCCGTCATTGATCAAAAGGTGGCCCGGCCCGGGATGCGCATGCTTGTGACCGAGACCACGGGCCGAAACGCGGCCATGTTCGAGCTGCAGAAGGATGGGATTCTTAAAGAGATTTCGCTGAACCATGCTTCCATGAAGGCTCTGCAGGCGATCTCTTCAAGTTGCGAACCGTCGCTCGTTTCCGCTGTTTACATGGGTGGAGCCGGCGGGAGTGCCAGAGCCGGTGTGGCCCTCTACCCGATCAAGCTGACACAGGCCGTCCATCAGGCCAGAGCCGTGCTGACCGTGGGAGGTGCCCCCACTTTTATTTTGCCCGGGGGCGGGATCAATTTCATGGTGGATGTGGAGAGGGTGAAGGGAGGTTTCTTCTACTGGACTCCGACCCCCGCAACCATCTGCCCCATCGAGTACACCATGGGCCTCAAAGACTATGAAGAGATGGGCGGGCACCTTCAGGCCATGAAACCCTATGACGCCCGAGAGCCAGCCCAATACTTCCCTCTCCCTTGAGGGAGAGGTTTACCCGCCTCAGGCGGCGCCGAAGGCGACCAGGGGTCGGGGTGAGGGGGATGGTCACGTCGGTTCTTTTGGAACAGTGCAAGGGATGATCTACGAGAGGACAACGCGTGTCCTTCCGGGAGGAAGTGTCCTGGCTGAATCGGGACCCATGAGACTGGTGATTTCAGCCGGTATAGGGAAAGTCCCCCAAACAAAAATGGCCATGAGGGCGGCGGATGAATCCTTTGGTTTTCTCGAACGCGTGGCACGTCACAGAAAATTTCTGGGAAGACTTTTCCTGGATTACCGGGAGGACATCAAAGATCTTCTGGTCTTGAAAATGATCAACAGTGTTGTGGAGATCGGCGATGAAGACCTGACGCCCATGGCTGCCGTCGCAGGCACCATCGCGGATGCAGTAGCGGATTTCCTTTTTGAACGCGGAATGACAAAGGTGGTGGTGGACAACGGAGGGGATGTGGCGATCAGGGCGCACAGGGATGCTCCCATCACCGTGGGCATCAGGCCTGACGTCAATGACCGTGCCGTCTCTCACGTGATTGGCCTTGATCCAAGCATTCCCTCTCACGGCGTGGCCACAAGCGGACTGGGTGGAAGAAGTCTGACAAGAGGAATTGCTTCTGCCGCCACTGTGGTCGCCCGGACAGCTTCTTTGGCGGACGCTGCGGCCACCGCCGTCGCCAACGCCAGTTTTCTGGAAGATGAACAGGTTTTGCGCCGTCCGGCTGAAGAACTGGATCCCTACACGGACATCCCGGGACTTGACATCACCGTCAAGGTAGGGCCGCTGTCGGAAGAGAAGAAGAACACGGCTGTTTCGAAGGCCATCCGGAGAGCAGAAGACCTGGTGAGAAGAGAGCTCATTCTCGGCGCCTTTGTGGCAGTGCAAGGCATGCATGAGATGACAAAGTACTTCAGAGATAGATTGGTGGAGCAGTCGTAGCAACGGTTTCAGAGGCAGTGATCAGTCATCAGTCGCCAGTGATCAGTGAAGAACCAAAACCAATCACGAAAACACGAAAAAGGACCAGTTTTTCTAAATACCCCCCTCTTCTTTCGTGTCTTCGTCCTTTCGCCTGCCCCGTGGAATGCCGTTGTTTTTAGTATTCCACTGGGGTGTTTTCGTGGTTGCAGTTTTGGTTTTCATCTTTAGGCACTTACATTGAGGAGGTTTTATGATGGAAGTCAGAAAATATGTCACCATTGTGGAAGAAATCCTGGAAGAGGGCGGCAGGTCGATGGATCCTCCCGGGAAAAGGGCTGCCGCCATTGCAGTCATCAAGAATCCTTTTGCCGGAAAGTACGTGGAAGATCTCACGCCCCTCATTGACATCGGCGACAGGCTGGGAGAGATTCTAGGGGAAATGGCCGTGAAGGCACTAGGCATTGCGCCTGAAAAGGCTGAAAGTTACGGAAAGGCTGCCATCGTCGGAGAGGCGGGGGAAAGAGAGCACGCGGCGGCGATCCTCCATCCCAAGCTGGGAACGCCCCTGCGCAACGCCGTGGGCGGCGGAAAGGCCATTATTCCATCTGCCAAGAAGATCGGCGGCATGGGCACCGAAATCGATGTCCCGATCCATTACAAGGATGCAGCCTTTGTTCGCTCCCATTTTGATGCCATGACCGTGAGGGTCGATGATGCGCCCAAGGCGAATGAGATCGTCGTCGTCATCGTTGTGACGGATTGCGGCAGGCCGCACCCTCGCATCGGTGGTCTCAAAAAAGAAGAAGCCAAGAAAGAGGACGGGTTGCGATAAAAAGAATGGAGTGATGGAGTGATGGGGTATAAATTCGAGGTAGGTAGATTTAAGACAAGTCGTTCATGTTCGGGGGTTTCTTTTATAGGACCAACATTGCGCCTTGAGCCCTGGTTCCAATACTCCAGTACTCCAACACTCCAGTACTCCAGTTAACAGATTCTTGCTCATGCTGTTACCACGATTCAAATACTATGAGCCCGCGGACCTCGCCGAAGCCTGCCGGATGATGGCTGAACTCGGTGGGACCGTGAGGCCGCTCGCAGGGGGGACAGACCTCATCATAAACATGAGGAGGAGGACGGTCGCCCCGGAACACGTTGTTTCTCTGGGCCGGATCAAAGAGCTTTGCAGCATGGGCTTGTCCGGCCGCACGTTCGAGATCGGAGCCTGCTGCACGGTCGCCTCTCTTGCCGAGTCCTCGGAGATCGCCTCTGAGTTTCACGCCCTTTGTGAGGGAGCCCTCAGCCTCGGATCCCCCCTGGTCAGAAACCTTGCCACGGTTGGAGGAAATCTGGTCACAGCGAGGCCTGCAGCGGATCTTCCACCTCCTCTCATGGCTTATGGCGGGAGTGTGACCCTCCAGTCCTCTCAGGAGCAGCGACTTGTGCCTCTGGAGCAATTCTTTCTGGAACCGGGCCGGACGGTGATGAAGCCTGCCGAGATTCTGACGCGTATTGTGGTGGAAACCCCTCCTGCCTTTTCAGGCGCAAGCTACATCAAACTGGGCACCAGACGGGCTCTGGAGATTTCCATCGTGAGCGTGGGCTCTTTCCTTGCACTTGAAAGTCCGGGAGGAAGAATCTTGTCCGCACGGATTGTTTTGGGCGCTGTGGCCCCTGTGCCGATTAGAGCCAGGGATGCAGAAAAAACGTTGATCGGCGAGATCTCTAGCCGGTCCCTTTTTGTTAAAGCCGGAGAGACCGCCGCTCAAGAGAGCAAGCCCATTGATGACCACAGGGGCACTGCGGAATACAGAAGGGCCATGGTGTCGGTGCTTACACAGAAAACGCTCCAGGCCGCTCTTGAAAGGGCGAAGTTATAGCGAATGAAAAAGACGATTCACATCACCTTTAATCACAAGCCTTTCGAGCTCGCCGTTGAGCCGAATCAGACTCTTCTTGAAGTGATCCGCGAAAAGCTCGGGCTCACCGGCACCAAGGCAGGCTGTCTCGTTGGAGATTGCGGCGCCTGCACCGTCCTTCTGGACGAAAAACCTGTCAACTCCTGCCTTGTGCTCGCTGTTCAGGCGGACGGGAAACAGGTCACGACGATTGAAGGGCTTGAAACTCCGCAGGGACTTCATCCCCTTCAGACAGCCTTTGTGGATAAAGGAGCCATCCAGTGCGGATACTGCACCCCCGGGATGATCCTCACTGCCAAGAGCCTTTTAGATCGCAATCCAAGGGCGGATGAGCCTGGAATCAGGAAAGCGATCTCCGGGAACCTGTGCCGTTGCACAGGCTATCAGAAGATCGTGGAAGCCATTCTGTTCGCAAGCAGGACTACTCCCTGATTGAGTAGAAGACAGGTTTGATGGATTGGTAGCAAATCGTCACTCCGGTGAAAACCGGAGTCCAGAGGATTTAGAACGATTTGAAAAGACTGGATTCCGGCTTCCGCCGGAATGACGGAAAATGCAAATTCTTGCCTTTTTGCGAAACCAACAAGGTGTCTAACAAAAAAAGCCAAATAAGCGTCACAAACCTAAGCCGTTTTCTGATCTACATCCTGGCCCACAGACCCGATGAATTCGGGCTCGTCCCGGACCAAAACGGCTTCTTCACTCTGAAAGAACTTCTCTGGGCCCTTCATGAGGAATCCGGCTGGGGTTATGTCCGCGAGGGACATATCCGTGAAGTCCTGCTCGGCAAGGACAGGGCTCTCTTCGTGAGGGAAGGAGATCGTATCAGGGCGGTTGAAAAGAGATGGCATCTGGATCTTCAGACCCCATCCGAGAATACTCCAAAGATCCTCTTTGTCGCCATCAGGAGAAAGGCCCATTTTCACGTCATGGAAAAAGGGCTTTCCTCTGATAGACCACTTGTGCTATCACCGGACCGCGACACGGCTCTTAGGATCGGCCGGCACAGGGATCAAAAGCCGATCTTGCTGGAGGTCATCACCGGACCTGCGCAGCAGGAAGGGGTCTCTTTCCATGCTTTCGGTCTCCTTTTTCTGGCCGCGGAGATCCCTGCAAAATTCATTTCCGGACCTCCTGTGCCGGACGAGATCCGAGAACCACCACCGCCCAAAAAAGAAACAACTTCGCCGCAACCGTCCATCCTGTCCGGCGGAACTTTCGTTCTGGATATTCACAGAGACCCTGATCTTTCGCGAAGGCTCAAGGGAAGAAAACAACGAGGATGGAAGGAAAAATCGAGGAAAATGAGGAGGAGCAAAGCGTGATGGAAGACTACTCTCAGTTTTCTACCTTCTTTTATCCCAAGAGCATAGCCGTTATTGGAGTGTCGCCTGTCAAGAACAACCTGGGCAAGAACATTGTCCTCAATTGTCTTCACTTTGGCTATCCGGGCGAGATCGTCTCTGTGGGATTGAGCGAAGGGATCGCCTTCGGCCAAAGGATCTATCAGAACCTTGAAGAAATCGACAGGGACATCGACTTGGCAGTCGTTCTCACTCCGGCAAAGACGATTCCAGGTATTCTGGAACAGTGCGGCCGCAAGGGAATAAAACATGTCGTCATCGAATCAGGCGGCTTTTCCGAATTGGGCAAAGAGGGAGAACCTCTCGAAAAAGCCTGTGTTGAAGTCGCCCATCGGTACGGCATCCGATTCATCGGGCCCAATGGCATCGGGGTCACCAATCTCGAAAACGGCTTAGCCCTTCCTTTCATGCCCTTGCGCACGGACATCACCCTCGGTCCGGTATCTATCCTGGCTCAGAGCGGAGGGGTCGGCCTGAGCTACCTCAATTTCCTGTCCGAGGAGAATATCGGCATCAACAAATTTGTCTCTATGGGGAATAAGCTCAACGTGGATGAAAATGATCTGCTGGGCTACCTGATTCAGGATGAAGGGACCAAGATCATCCTTGTTTATCTTGAAGGTTTTAAAGATGCGAGGAAATTCATTGAAGTCGCCTCCACCTCCAAGAAGCCGATCCTGGTTCACAAATCCAATCGTTTCGAAGTCAGTGCTCGTATCGCGCATTCGCACACCACGGCTCTTTTTGCCGACGACATGCTGGTGGATTATGCCCTGGAACAGGCCGGATGCATTCGTCTCAACACCATGGATGACAGCATGGACTACATTAAGTCGCAGACGCTGCCTCCTCTTCGAGGAAACCGCCTCGTGGTTATCTCCAGGTCCGGAGGACATGCCGTCATTGCTGCCGATGCCTGCGCCCACTACGGTTTCTCTCTGCCCCGCTTTCCTGAAGAGATCCTGAAGAAAATCGAAAGCCGGCTCAGGGCTCATGTCATCCGCTTGCAGAATCCTCTGGATCTCGGGGATCTGTTTGAACTCGAGTTTTACGCGTTCATCATTGAAGAAATGCTCAAAAGAGAAGATGTGGACGGCATCGTCCTTGTCCATGGGTATCGAGGCGGATTCGAGCAGGAAGCCTCCAGAACGTTGATCAAGAGGGTGGAACGTTTGGTTGAGCAGTACAATAAACCGGTCGCCTCCGTGATTTTCGCGGAGGCTCTTGAAAAAGATTACCTCAGGAAAAGCGTCAAGATCCCCATCTTTTCCGCTCCTGAAAATGCGATGCGCGCTTTCAATCTGTCCTACAAATGGCCCTTTCGAAAACCCTCGCCCCTTGTAGTTCGATCCCTGGATCGGGTCAATCGTGAGAAGGCCGGGGAGGTGGTTGCCCGTGCGGAAAAGAGAGGGCATCTGCTGCTCCATGAATCTCTGCAACTTCTTGAGCATTATGGGTTCTCCATCCCTTCCTACGCTCTTGCCAGGACAGAGGCAGACGCGCTTCAATTCCGGAAGGCCTCCAAGGGCCTGATCGCCATGAAAATCAATTCACCGCACATTTCTCACAAGAGTGACCTCGGGGCCGTGCGGTTGAACATCAAGACTCAGGCTGAGGCTGAAAAGGCCTTCAGAACGCTCATCGCATTGGGTGGTGAAGAGACCGAAGTTCTCGTCCAGTCCATGGTCACCCGCGGCAGGGAAGTCATTCTGGGAGGGAAGCGAGATCAGAGTTTCGGCCCTATTGTTCTTTTCGGATTAGGAGGCATTTTTGTCGAGGCTTTGAAGGACGTGGTCTGGCGAGTTGCCCCACTCTCCCCTGAAGAAGCGAGGAGAATGATCGGCAGCATCCGCGGAGCAAGTATCCTGCAAGGCATAAGAGGAGAGAAACCTTGCGACACCGAGAAGGTTGCCGATCTTCTGGTCAGGCTCTCCCACATGCTCGTCGATTTTCCGCAGATTCAGGAAATCGACATCAATCCTGTCCTGGTCTTTGCCGAGGGAGAAGGGGCACTAGCCGTGGATGCCAGAGTCATTCTAACAGGCTGATGAAAAGCGCCAATCTGCCATTCGCCAGGCTCATGGCCCTGAGCAAAGTCGAAGGGCTGCGTTACCCTCATTCCTCGTCATTGCGGCGTACTTCTGTGTACGCCTCACTCCTCGGAATTTCGGGTGCCTTGCATCTTGACGTTTTTGATCAGCCTGCACAATGGGCCTTTTCAGCGACCTGGTAACGGGCTAAATTCAGCAGAGCCGAAAACGACCAATTTTTCCACTTTTTCGATCCGCACAGGAATCAGTTCGTTCTTACTCTCACGAGGAAAAGGAAAAAGCACGGGCAAGTAATTGTCGCTCAGCCCTTTGACCATCCCTGATCTGTTCAACCCTTCCGCAAGAACCTGGAACGTTTTCCCGACACAGGATCGATAGAAGTTCTCCCGCTTTTTCTGCCCCAGAACCCTCAGCTCCTCCGCCCTTTTCTTGATCTCCCTCTCGTCCACCTTGTCTTTGAAATCCCAGGCTGCCGTCCTCTGTCTTGGGGAAAAGGGAAAGACGTGGAAATAGGACAAGGGCAGATCCTTCACTAAGGTGTAGGTGTTGCGATAGGCACCCTCCCCTTCCCCTGGAAAACCCGCCATGATGTCCGCACCGATAGCGGCCAGGGGTATCTGGCTGTAAATAGATTCGATGAGTCGAGCATACTCTTCGGACTTGTAGTTCCTGTTCATATTTTCAAGGATGCGGTTGTCCCCGCTCTGCAATGGAATGTGGAAGTGGCGGCAAAGCCATTCTTCGGATGCCGCCATCCGGATCAGTTCCGGGACCACTTCCTTGGGCTCGATGGAGCTGAGCCTGACCCTCAGGGGGATTCTCTCTTTTCCGATGAGGGTGAGAAGATCTTTTAGAGAGGTGACGGGGCTCAGGTCGACCCCGTATTTCCCGAGGTGGATTCCGGTGAGCACCACTTCCTTGTAGCCCTCTTCGGACAAAGACCGGAGCAGGGCGATTACCTTATTGGGTTCAAGACTTCGCAGAGGTCCGCGGCTGAAGGGCACAATGCAGTAGGTGCAGAAGGAATCGCAACCGTCCTGGATTTTCAGGAAACTCCTGGTCCGCTCGGACAGGGGAAGGATTTCTTCAGAAAGAGAAGCGTTGAAGTCACTGTGAGAGAGGCAAGTCGGCGCTCCCTTTCTGCAGTCTTGCAGCACTTTGTGCAAGTGACCTTTCAGCGCATTTCCGGCGATAAGATCAAGACCCTCTATCCTGGAAAGCTCTTCCGGGAAAGCCTGGGCATAGCATCCTGTGGCGGCGGTTAGCGCTGAAGGATTTTCCCGGATCGCTTTTCGAATGGCTTGCCTGGACTGGTAAGAGGCTCGCTGGGTGACGATGCAAGTGTTCACAATGTTCACATCCGCCGACCCATCCCTTTCGGCGGGTAACCAGCCATTCTGTACCAACGCCTCGCGGAGATAGGCAGACTCGCACTGGTTCACCTTGCACCCGAGCGTTATAATTTTGAACGTCTTACCCATTTGAAAATCCATCGAATGAACTACCTCGCTGCACGCAGCGGGGTATCGGACGTCATTCCGTGCTTGACTGAGCCTGCCCCGTACTTGATACGGGGGAATCCAGTCCGTTTCTCTGGATTCCGGCTTCCGCCGGAATGACGGCCGCCGCGGCAAGCCGCGGGGAATGAACCCGGAAGGAATTAACCTTGCGCCGTGTACCCTCAGCCTTGTTCCCTCTTTATCCACCCTCCTCCGAGGAGTCGCTCTCCCTCATAGCAGACGAGCGCCTGTCCCGGCGTAATCCCCCACTGGGGCTCTTCAAACGCAAACTTCACTTCCCCGGGTGTGATCCCATCGAGCCATCCCGAGCCGGGGATGTGCCTGTAGCGGATTTGTGCCAGAACTCTCGCTCTTTCTGCCAGCGGCTTTCCATCCAGCCAGTTGAATGATTCCGCTTCAACCAGGGTCGAGAAGAGATCTTCCTTTCTTCCCACAACGACCTCGTTTTCCTCCGGCCTGATCTCCATCACATAGTAGGGGCGCGGCGAAGCGATACCAAGGCCGTGCCGCTGGCCGATCGTGAACCGGTAAGCGCCGAGGTGCTCGCCGACTTTCTCCCCTTCCTTTGTCACGATGTTTCCCAGTTTGGCGATCCCCATCCCTTTGGTCTTCTCAAGGAACAGACGATAATCATTCCCCGGAACAAAACAGATCTCCTGGCTTTCCGGCTCTGAAACGGTTGGCAGCTTCATCTTGGCCGCAAGTGGACGGGTTTCCTTTTTGGTCATTTCGCCGAGAGGGAGCACTATTCTCTGAAGATGGCGCTGTTCAAGACGATGGAGGAAGTAAGACTGCTCCTTACTTTGGTCCACTCCTCGCCACAGTTCAGCCGGAGAATCCTCCGGCTTTCTGATTACCGCATAATGACCGGTCGCAACAAAGGCGATTCCCTCTTTCTCTGCATGGTGGAGAAGATGATCGAACTTGATCACCTGGTTGCAAATGGCGCAGGGGTTGGGAGTGAATCCCTTGAGGTAAGCTTCGACAAAAGGCTCGATCACCTTCCTGGTAAACACTTCCTCCAGGTGGATATAGGAGACAGGAATCTTCAGGCGATCTTCAACCCTTCGAACGGAATTCTGCCTTTCCGTTCGTTTGATGGCAGGCGCAGGCAGCAGGAAATGCAGCCCCTTAACCTGCCAGCCTTGCTCCTTGAGCAGGGCGGCGGCAAGAGCGCTATCCCCTCCCCCGCTGAGCGCGACAAGGATCGATGATGGCTCTGTGCTCATGATTGGAGGATCTTCAAGGGAGGTCTATGCTGGCAGAGTTTAGAACCCAAAATTCGAAATTCGAATCTCGTCATCTCACTCAATGAGGCTTCGATCAAATCTGACCTCCATCGCCTTTGCAGGGCAGGCGGCCACGCACATTTCGCAAGCGCTGCACTTGTCCCCGGCAAAGATAACCTCCATGGAAGGTCTCCTGATGAAGAGGGCTCCTGTCGGGCAAACCGCAGTGCAGGCCCCGCACTGAAAGCACTTCTCTTCGTTTCTTCGGATATCCTGCCCGATGCTTTCCACCTTGACTCCGATGCTTTTCAGGTAACGGATACCCTTTTGGAAATTCTTCTTGTGGCCGCTCAGCTCCATCACGACCATGCCCTCTTTTCTCGGGTAGATCGTGGCTTTGAGGATATTGCAGTTCAGATCAAACTTGCGGATGAGGCTGGCCACAATCGGCTCATTGACGGCCGACGGAGGAAATCTCAGTGAAAGCATCTTGGCGTACATGGGAATCTCTCCAGTTAATTTGGTGCTCGGCAGCGCACTCGGGAGGGGATAAACCCCTCCCCTACATTCTGAAGCTCTGAAGCTAGAGGACTGACGGCTACTGCCTCAAGTCACGCCGCAGGCGTGACGCTCCTCCATCCTCTACCCTCTATCCCTTCTTATATTTTCTTATCACTCTCTCAAACCCCGGCATGGCTTTCTCAATGGTGCGGTCATCCACACAATAGGCGATCCTCATGTGGCCGGGGCCGTAGAATCCGCTTCCGGGGACAGCAAGGATGTTCTCTTCCTGCAAGGCGGTCACAAAAGCGACATCATCCGGGATGGGAGTCTTCGGAAAGAGATAGAAGGCTCCTCCCGGCTTCGTAACCTCATATCCGCAATCCGCCAGTCCGTTACAGAGCATGTCTCTCTTCTTCTGATAAAGGGAAATATCCACACTTTCCTCCAGAAGCTTGGAGATCGCCCTTTGCATGAGGGACGGCGCATTCACATACCCCAGGACGCGGTTACACAGGATCATCCCTCCCATGACCGATTTCTTGTCCGAAATGGCAGGATGGATCGCGGCATAGCCTATTCGCTCGCCGGGAAGGGACAGGTCTTTTGAAAAAGACGTGATGACGAACGTCTCCGGATAAGCATCAAACACACTGGGAACCGCGATCCCATCATAAACGATTTTGCGATAGGGCTCATCAGAGATCAGATAAATGGGCTCCCCGCGTTTTCGGCTGTAAGCGGTCAGCAGGTTCCCCAGGGTGTCCATATCCTGCTTGGAGTAGACTTTTCCCGTAGGATTGTTCGGTGAATTGATCAAAACCGCCCTTGTTTTTTCCGAGATTGCTTTTTCAATAGCGTCGAAGTCGAGGGAGAAGTCAGGCCGGGTGCTCACGAGCTTTGGCACCCCCTGATGGTTGTCCAGATAAGAATTGTATTCCACAAAATAAGGGCTCGGAATGATCACTTCCTCACCTGGATTCAGAATGGTTTTGAAAACCACATTGAGCCCCCCTCCAGCCCCCACGGTCATGACAATGTCGTCGGAGCCGAAGGTCTGACGGTTGTGCCTGGTCAGGTGTTCGGCAACCGCCTTTCTCGTCTCCACGTGGCCTGCATTGGGCATGTAGCCGTGAACGCCGGCTTTGGTGTCTGCGGCCAGATCCCGGAGTACCTTCTTGAACTTGGCCGGCGGCTCCAGGTTGGGGTTTCCGATGCTGAAATCAAACACGTTCTCCGCGCCATACTTGGCCTTCCTTACCATCCCCTCTTCAAACATCTTCCTGATCCATGAAGACTTCTCAATGGAAGCCTGGATTTTCTTCGCAACTGGCATGGTTTTCCTCCCCTCAATAGGATGAAGCCACCTTAATCGGTTTCCCGCTCTTTGTAAAGGCTTTCATAACTACTCAGGTAGATAGACTGAAGGTAGATAGACTGAAGGAAAAGACATGCGCGATCACACAAAGCCAAGATCGTTTGGATACGTTGGCAGGTGATTGTGTCATGGATGATCATTATTGCCCTTCAGTCTTCAGCCTTCAGCCTAAACACCTGAGCAGTTACAGGCTTTCAAATAATCTCTTCCCTAATCAGACAAGTTGGTTTAGAGTCTTAGATAAAAACTTCTTCGCATGATGCGTAGATATTTTGAGCCCGGACCGGGGGGTGTGGTCTCTTTAGAGCCGCACAGGGCCAGTAAACAGTAGGCAGTAGACCGTTATCCTGTTCGCATGATCCATACTGCTTACTGTCTACTGCTTACTGCTTACTGATAGATGCTTCCTTAGCGAAATAATTGGCTTTTTGGATGAATCCAAATCGAGTATTATCCTCGTTCGGCTTGTCCGCAGCTCACGTTCAATCACCTTAGTGGTCCAGGGAGATGCGAAGAAAGAAAACTCGCCAAATCCATGTCGGGAAGGTGCCTGTCGGCGGCGGGGCGGCCATTGCGGTTCAGTCCATGACCAACACGGACACCCGGAATGTGGATGCGACGGTCCGGCAGATCGAGCAGCTTCAGGCTGCCGGGTGTGACATTGTGCGGCTGGCCGTGCCGGATGAAAAGGCTGCTGAAGCTTTCAAGGAGATCAAGAAGCAGGTTCTTCCCCCTCTGATTGCGGACATCCACTTTGACCACCGCCTTGCTCTCGCCGCCCTCAAGGCCGGCGCTGACGGGCTCCGCATCAATCCCGGAAATATCGGCGGCCGTAAAGCTATCCAAAAAGTCATCAAGGAAGCGCAGGCGAGGAACGTCCCTATCCGAATAGGGGTCAATGCCGGATCCCTTCAGAAGGAGATCCTCAAAAGACATGGCCATCCCACTCCGGAAGCCATGGTGGAGAGCGCCATGGAGCACATCAGGCTCTTCGAGGATCTGGGCTTTGATCAGATCAAAATCTCGCTCAAGTCTTCGAATGTCCTGAGCACCATCAAGGCCTATGAGTTGCTGAGCCGGCAAGTGGACTATCCTCTTCATCTTGGCGTCACGGAGGCCGGAACGCTCATCTCCGGCACGGTGAAAAACGCCCTGGGGATTGGAATCCTTCTTTCTAAAGGAATCGGCGACACATTGAGGGTTTCTCTTTCAGCAGATCCGGTGGAAGAGGTGAAGGTCGGTTACGAAATTCTTAGAGCGCTCAACCTCAGGCACAGAGGGCCGGAGATCATCTCCTGCCCCACCTGCGGAAGGTGCGAGATTGATCTTTTCAACCTGGTTCGGGAAGTAGAAGCGGCGCTCACCGGGATCACGTCCTCTCCCAAGGTGGCCATCATGGGTTGCGTGGTCAACGGTCCCGGCGAAGCGAGGGAAGCGGATGTGGGCATTGCAGGCGGTCGGCACCAGGGTGTGCTCTTCAGAAAGGGGCGGCTCGTCCGCAAGATTCCTGAACACGACATGGCAAAGGTGCTGATTGAAGAGGTAAGGAAAATAGCCGGCGAAAGGGAAACAGAGGAGCAATCACGAAAACACGAAGGTACGAAAACACGAAAGAAGAGAGGGTTATAGAACAAAAGCTCAATGAAATGAGGTTCTAAAGGACCATGAGATTCACAAAGTACTTCATCCCCACTTACAAGGAGATCCCTGCAGAGGCTGAAGTGATCAGCCACCAGTTAATGCTTCGGGCGGGCATGATCAGGAAACTGACCTCCGGGGTTTACACTTTCCTGCCCATCGGTCTCAAGTCCCTCAGGAAAGTGGAAACCATCATCCGGGAGGAAATGAACCGATCCGGCGGCATCGAGGTTCTCATGCCTGCAGTGCACCCGGCAGAGCTCTGGAAAGAGAGCGGCCGTTGGGACTATTATGGCGCGGAACTCCTGCGCTTCAGGGATCGCAACAACCACGAGGCCTGCCTGGCGCCCACCCACGAAGAAGTCATCACAGATCTCGTGCGAAGAGAGATCCATTCCTACAAGCAGCTCCCGGTGAACTTCTATCAGATCCAGTTCAAGTTCAGGGATGAGATCCGTCCAAGATTCGGGGTCATGCGTTGCCGGGAATTCATCATGAAAGACGGGTACACCTTTGACGTGGACGAGGCAGGCGCCGACAAGAGCTATGAGATCATGAGGCAAACGTACAGCCGGATATTCCAGCGATGCGGTCTCAAATTCAAGATCGTTGACGCGGATTCCGGAAGCATCGGCGGGAGCTTTTCTCAGGAATTCATGGTCCTCGCGGACACAGGAGAGGACCAGATCGTCACCTGTTCAAAATGCGAATACGCGGCCAACATGGAAAGGGCCGAGGTGAGATGGGACGGTGCCCAAGCCGCCTCCTCCCGGGAGACCCTGAAGCCTCTTGAAGAAGTAGAGACCCCGAACATGCGGACCGTGGAAGAGGTCACTTCTTTTCTTTCCGTTTCACCCCAGCAGCTCGTGAAAACGCTCATCTTCAAAACAGACACCCAGGTGGTCGCTGCTCTGATCCGGGGTGACCACGAAGTGAACGAAGTGAAACTCAAGAATTTGCTCGGCGCCGATTCCGTGGAACTCGCTGATCCCGGTCTGGTGGCCGAGGTGACAGGGGCGCCCATGGGATTTGCCGGCCCCGTGGGGCTCAAGGTGAAGACGGTTGCAGACAATGCCCTGAAGGGCATGGCGAATTTCGTCACGGGGGGCAACAAACACGATGTTCACTTTGTCCATGTGAACATGGAGCGGGATTTCAGGCCGGATCAGTTTGCCGATCTTCGACTCGTCATGCCCGGGGATTCCTGCCCCAGGTGCAACGGAGAACTGGAGTTCAAACGCGGAATCGAGGTGGGCCACATTTTCAAATTAGGAACCAAGTACAGCAAGCCCCTGCAGGCAATGTACCTGGACGAAAAGGGCGAAGAAAAAGTGATCATCATGGGGACTTACGGCATTGGGGTGGCCAGGACCATTGCTGCCGCCATAGAGCAGAACCATGACGCGGAGGGGATTATTTTCCCCATTCCCATGGCTCCCTTTGAAGTGGTCGTCCTGCCTCTTCAGCTCCATGAGGCGGAGGTGTCTGAAGCGGCCGAAAGAATTTATGGGGAACTCCTGGGGCATGGCCTCGATATTCTTATCGACGACAGAGACGTCAGGCCGGGCGTGAAATTCAAGGATGCGGATCTCCTGGGAGTCCCCGTGCGCATCAATGTCGGCGTTCGCAACCTGAAAGACGGTTTCGTCGAAATGAAGCTTCGCGCCGAACCAAAAAGCCTTCTGATCCCGACCCGTGATGCTCCGAAGATCATCATGGCAAAGGTTAAAGATCTCTATGATTCGCTTAAATGACATCACCTCTCAGGTCCTCAGCTACCAGCCGAAAGCGGATGTGAGTCTTATCGAAAAAGCTTATGTGTACTCCGCCAAGGTCCACCAGGGGCAGGTGCGCTTGTCCGGGGAGGCCTACCTTTCGCATCCCCTGGAGGTTGCTTACTTCCTCACCCAGATGAAAATGGATGTGGTCAGCGTGACGGCTGGTGTGCTCCACGACAGCATTGAAGACACCGATGCGGAGTTGGCCGAGATCGAACGCCTCTTCGGCAAGGAAATCGCCAACATCGTGGATGGGGTCACCAAGATCAGCAAGATGCAGTTCAGCAGCACCGAGGAGCGGAAAGCTGAGAACATGCGAAAAATGATCCTCGCCATGTCCAATGACATCCGGGTGATCATCGTGAAACTTGCGGACCGGCTTCACAACATGAGGACTCTCGGCTACCAGCCCGCGAACAAGCAGGAAACCATCGCAAGGGAAACACTGGATATCTACGCCCCCATTGCCGGCCGGATGGGCATCTACTGGTTGAAGTCGGAACTGGAGGACCTCTGCCTTTACTACCTGGAGCTGGAGATCTACGAAAGGATCAAGTCCGAACTGGCAGAAAGACGGGATACCCGGGAAAAATTCATCCGGGAGGTGATCGATCTCCTCTCCCAGAAAATGAAGGAAGCAGGCATCCAGGCTGCCATTAAAGGCCGGCAAAAGCACCTTTACAGCATCTACAAGAAAATGAAGGAGCAGAACCTCAGTCCGAACCAGGTTTACGATATCGTGGCGTTTCGGGTCATCGTCAATTCTCTCAAGGAGTGCTACGAAGTTCTGGGGATCATCCATGCCGCCTGGAAACCGGTGCTCGGGCGGTTCAAAGACTACATCTCCCTTCCGAAGGCCAACATGTATCAGTCTCTTCACAGCTCCGTTATCGGGCCTTTAGGCCAGAGGATGGAAGTTCAGATCCGGACCTGGGAGATGGATCGGGTGGCTGAGGAAGGGATTGCGGCGCACTGGAAATACAAGGAAGGGTCGGCGGCCGGCAAAATTGATGAGAAGCAGTTTACATGGCTCAGGCAACTTCTGGAATGGCAGAAGAACCTGGAAGACCCCAAAGAGTTCATGGAGAGTGTACGCATGGACCTCTTTCCCAACGAGGTCTATGTGTTCACGCCAAAAGGGGCGGTCCGGGAGTTTCCAAAGGGGGCGACCCCCATTGATTTTGCCTACAGCATCCACTCGGAGATCGGTGACAAGTGTATCGGAGCCAGGGTGAACGGGAGAATGGTGCCCATCCGCTACCAGTTGAAGAACGGCGATATTGTCGAGATCATCACTTCGAGCAGACACCACCCCAGCAAAGACTGGCTTGATTTTGCCGTAACCCCGAGGGCCAAGACCAAAATCAGGCAGTGGATCATGAGGCAGGAAAGAGACCAGAGCATCAATCTCGGGAGGGAGATTCTTGAGAAGACCCTGGAGCAGGCGCACATTGCTCTCTCCAGCGCCGTGAAAAATGAAGAGCTCGGTGCCATGGCCAAGGAGCTCTCTTTCCACTCGATGGATGACCTCTTTGCGAACCTCGGATTCGGCAGGCTGTCCCCCAAGCAGGTGATCACCCGACTCAGGGCAAGGCTCGGCACTCAGGAGAAAGAAGAAAGAGAGAGTCTTGTCAGCAAGATGGTCTCTCGCATCAAGCGGAAAAAGAGCCCCCTCGGGATCAAGGTGAAAGGGCTTGACGACTTGCTCGTTCGGATGGCCAACTGCTGTCATCCCCTGCCCGGCGAACCGGTGGTTGGATTCTTGACCAGGGGTCGTGGCGTGACCATCCACACAAAGGATTGCAAGACCATGTTGGATGCGGAAAGGGAGCGGGTGGTAGACGTCGTTTGGGAACCCACGGATCATGACGTGTTTGTCGCCCAGCTGAAGGTGGTCACCACAGACCAGAAGGGAATCCTGGCGGATATCAGCACGATTTTGACGCAGAAAGACGCCAACATCCTCCAGGCTGACATCCAGACCACGGACGACAGGAAAGGGATTTCTCACTTCACGATTGAAGTTGCAAATTATAAACAGTTACAGCAAATTGTGGGGGCTATCAAGAAAATCAAGAACGTTCTTCTCGTGGAGAGGACGTAGCTAGGCCTTGGTCACCAGCCCTGAGCGAAGGCAACTGGTGCAGACTCTCATCCTCATGGTCCGGCCATTCTTAACGGCCCTCACTCGCTGCAGATTCGGATACCATCGGGCTCGGGTTTTGTTGTGCGCATGGCTCACATTGTAACCCAGAATAGGCTTTTTCCCGCAAATGTCGCACATCCTGGACATGACTCGTCTCCTTTGGAAAAACAGAAATTAGTTTTTTACCACTGAATTTAAGCAATAGCAACATTTTTTTCAATGGAAACCCAAGACCAAACTCCAAGCCCCGACGCTTCTCTTTCCCCTGATCTCAATGTCCTTCCAGGCTGTCTCCGTCACGTTCACCTGATGGGGATCTGCGGAACGGCCATGGCCTCTTTGGCAGGGATCCTCAAGCATGAAGGCTACCTCGTGACAGGCTCTGACCAGAACGTCTACCCCCCCATGAGCCAATTCCTCGAAGAGCTGTCCATACCGGTCCTTGAGGGATACAGGGCGGAGAACCTCCATCCGGCTCCGGATCTGGTCATCGTCGGCAACGTCATCACAAAGCTCAATCCTGAGGCTGCTGAGCTTTCCCGGCTGGGCATCCCGTATCTTTCACTGCCTCAGGCTCTCCGGGCTTTTGCCATGGCAGGCAAGAAATCGATTGTCATATGCGGTACCCACGGAAAGACCACGACGACCGCCCTTATCTCCTGGGTTCTCGAGAATGCAGGCCTGGATCCGAGTTTTATGGTGGGAGGGATTCCCAGGAATTTCGGAAAGAGCTTTAAACTGGGAAAAGGGCCATATTTTGTGATCGAAGGCGATGAGTACGACACGGCTTTCTTTGACAAGGGACCGAAGTTCTTGCATTACTCACCCTGGATCACGGTTCTCACCAGCATCGAGTTTGACCATGCCGACATCTACAGGGACCTTGAACATGTGAGGCAGAGCTTTCAGAAGCTCATCCTTTTGATCCCTCCCGACGGCCTTCTGATCGCCAATCATGATGACCCGATCGTCATGGCTGAAGTGAAGCTTGCCAGATGCCCGGTGATCACCTATTCTCTTGAAAGCGACGGGGACTGGAAGGCAAGCGATATCACGATCCAAGAAGATTTCACTTTCCTGAGAGCCAGGAACAGGGACGGCGCGGCCGTCGGGATAAAAACCCCCTTGTACGGCCGTCACAATGTTTCCAACCTTCTCTCCACGCTGCCCCTGTCCGGTTTTCTCAACCTAGAGGACAAGGATCTCTTGAAGGGCCTTGAGACTTTTCAGGGAGTCAAACGGAGGCAGGAGATCAAGGGCGAAGCAAAGGGTATTCTGGTCCTTGATGATTTTGCCCACCATCCCACCGCAGTAAGAGAAACCATCCAGGCCGTCAAAGAGAAGTACCGGCACAGGCGCCTGGTGGCCGCTTTCGAGCCAAGGTCGAATTCCAGCCGCCGCAACATCTTCCAGGAGCAATATGCCTCCTCTTTTGACAGGGCGGATCTCATCATGATCCCTGAGCCTCCGATGAAAGAGAAGATCCCGGTGGAGGAAAGATTTTCCTCTGTCGGATTGGTGGAGGACTTGAACCGGAAGGGCCTGAGGGCCTTTTACTTTCCGGACACTGCGCTGCTTCTTGAAGAAATCCTGGGCCAGAGTCGCGCCGGTGATGTGATTCTTTTCATGTCCAACGGTTCTTTTGATAACTTGCCCGGCCGGATGCTCGCCGGACTGGGCGGATTTTCTTTGACGGAAAAAGGAATCTCTGCTATTTGATCTATTCTAGTAACTACTCAGGTAGTTAGACTGAAGGCTGAGGGCTTTTAGGGATTGAGCAGTTACCTATTCTAAACACCCAGAGAGGAGGTCATATCGCGATGAGTTCAGAATCCCCTTTGAAAGGCAAGTCGGTCCTTGTCGTAGACGATGAATCGGATGTCCTTGACACGGTTGCCGAAGAACTGGACATGTGTCTCGTAGACAAGGCTGCGGATTATAATACGGCTATGCAATATCTCGCAAGCTACACCTACGATTTGGTCATTTTGGACATCATGGGAGTAAACGGATTCGACCTTCTCCAGAACGCTGTGGATAGGGGATTCCCTGCTGTGATGCTCACCGCCCATGCTCTCACGCCCGACGCCCTGAAGAAGTCCATCAAACTGGGGGCTGTTTCCTTTCTCCCAAAAGATAAGATGTCCGAGCTCAGACCTTTCCTTGAAGATGTCGTGCTCGGCGGAGGAAAACCGGTCTGGAAGAGGTTCTTCGACAAGCTCGATTCCTATTTCAACAAGCGCTTTGGCCCGGACTGGGTGGAGAAGGACAAGTTCTTCAAGGAGTTCAAGGAAGAAATCCTGAAGCAGGGTTGATCGATCCCCAAAATAAATCGCGGAGCACGGAGGGCCTTCGGTGCCAGAAGGCCCTCTTTTTGTTTACCCTGTTTGCATCCGGACCTCGGGACCTGTTTTCATTTCCTCTTGAATGTGCTAATTTCAAAAAAAGCTCTCTGAGGACCTCCATGACTCACGACTACCGGCTTGCCAGAGAACGAATGGTCAAGAACCAGCTGATTGCTCGCGGAATCGCCGACGAAAACGTCCTGCGTGTCATGGGAAAGATCCAGAGGCACCTCTTTGTCGAGGAAGCTCTCGTTGGCGAAGCTTACAACGACCATCCCCTTCCTATTGGAGACAAGCAAACCATATCCCAACCTTATATTGTGGCCCTCATGACCGAAGCTCTTGAGCTGGCAGGGAAGGAAAAAGTTCTGGAAATAGGAACCGGCAGCGGATATCAGACCGCCATTCTGGCGGAACTCTCGGACAAGGTCTGCACCGTTGAGAGGATTGAACCCCTGCTCGAAAAAAGCAAAAATCTCCTCCAGTCTCTGGGGTACACCAACATTTACTTCAAGGCTTATGACGGCACATTCGGCTGGAAAGACTTTGCTCCTTACGATGCGATCATGGTCACTGCAGGAGCACCCAAAGTCCCTGAACCTCTGCTCAAACAACTGGCCGATGGAGGAAGGATGATCATTCCCATCGGGAACAAGTACAGCCAGGATCTGATCAAGGTCACCAGGGTCGAAGACCGGTTCGTAGAAAAGAGCTTCGGGGGCTGCCGTTTTGTCGATCTCATCGGCGAGCACGGATGGAAAGACTAAACATCAAAAGGGATACCCACCTCAAGAGCCTACAAAAACTCACTCTTCCTGTCTCAACCCTCAAGGGTGTCGGCCCCAAGAGGGCTGTTTTCTTTGGCCGGAAAGGGATCAGGACCATACTGGATCTCCTGTTCTTCACTCCCATTCGCTATGAGGACCGCACAAAGATCACGCCCATTCATGAGGCTCAGGAAGGAACCCCTGTTCAGGTGCAGGGCAAGGTCTTGTTCGGCAAAGAAGAGAGGTTCTTCCGGAGCACAAAGAGAATCTTCCGAATCATGATTCATGATGAAGGGGCCGGATTGGAACTGCTCTGGTTCAACTTCAAAAAGCCTCATCTCACCGCCACCGCCGCTCCGGGAGCGACCCTTCTTGCCTACGGCTCGGTGACCTGGAATCATGGCCGCAGACAAATGGTTCACCCTGAGGTGATGAGGCTGGCCAAGGAAGAGACCGCTGAACGGCTCGGCTTCTACCCCGTGTACTCCAGTGTCGAGGGAATGTCCTCCGCGATGGTGCGCTCCCTCATGATGAAAGCCCTGCAAGACTATCTCACCTTGATCGTTGATCCCGTTCCAGCACAGCTTGCCGAAGCCCTGGGCCTTCCCTCTCTGGAAGATGCCCTTCGATCGGTCCACTTTCCCCCTAAGGCCTGCTCCATCGCTGATCTCAATGCCGGTCAGACCGCTTTTCACAAGAGGCTCCTTTTTGATCGATTCTTCCTGGTCATGCTGACCATCGCTTTTCGGAAGAGGGACAGGAAAAGGAAGGCCTGCCCCAGCCTGACCCTATCCTCTCATGCCCAAAGTGAAGTGGAACGAATTTTTCCCTTCAAGTTAACCCGGGACCAGACCAGGGCGGTTCGTGACATCCTCCAGGACCTCTCTGCAGGCAAGCCCATGAGCCGGCTTCTCCTGGGGGATGTGGGGTGCGGCAAGACGGCTGTGGCCGCTGTTGCAGCCTATACGTGTGTCCTGAACAATGGGCAGACCGCAATCATGGCACCCACTCAAGTGCTGGCCTCTCAGCACCTGGAGTACTTCTCAGGGCTCTCTGAAAAAATGGGATTCCGGCCTGCCCTTCTCACCGGCACCCTCCACAAAAGCGAGAGGGAAGGCATCTACCGGAAAATCAGAGAAGGCCGTTGCAACGTGGTCATCGGGACACAGTCTTTGATTCAGGAAAACCTTGTTTTCCAGAATCTTGGCCTGGTCATCATCGATGAGCAACACCGTTTCGGCGTGAGAGAGAGGGCCCTGATAGACAGGAAGGGAAACAACCCTCATCTGCTCGTGATGACGGCAACTCCAATCCCCAGGACGCTCGCCATGACCGTTTACGGCGATATGGACGTCTCTGTTATCAAGGAATACCCCCGGGGCCATGTCCCGGCAAGTACCCGTCTGGTCTCTGAGACGGAAAAGCGGGAGGTTTTCGATTTTCTGAGAGCCCGGCTGTCTCAGGGCGAGCAGGCGTTTGTCATCTGTCCTGTCATCGAAGGGTCAGAGGAGCTGGATTTAAAGAATGCAACAGAAATGGCTCAGAAGCTCGCAAAAATCCTCAGCCCGCCCTATCGGGTCGGCTTGATGCACGGGCGACTTCCAGTCCAGGAACGGGAGGCAGCGATGGCCGACTTCCGGGGAGGCCGGATAGATCTTCTGGTAGGGACAACAGTTGTGGAAGTTGGGGTTCATGTCCCCAATGCCACCCTCATGATCATTGAGCACCCCGAGCGCTTCGGCCTCGCTCAGCTTCATCAACTGCGGGGTCGGGTGGGAAGGGGCTCTGACAGAGGCGTCTGTTTCCTGATGGCCTCCGGCAGCCTCTCTGAAAATGCCCTTTCCAGGCTCAAGGTTCTGGTGGATCATCATGACGGATTTGAGATCGCCCAAAAGGATCTCCAAGACCGGGGTTACGGGGAATTGATCGGAACGAAGCAGACCGGTCTTGTCGAATTGGACCTTTTGGAAATAATGAAAGAACCGGACCTGCTCACTAGAGCAAAAGAGGAGGCAGAGCATCTTCTGGATGCGGATCCGGATCTCTCGAAAGCCGAGAACCGCACCCTGAAGGATTTCGTGGAGTCTATACTGAGCCGGCCCATTGATCTCTAGCAGGTTGCTGAAAAACGCCCATCTACCGCGTTGCCCTCATCTCTCGTCATTGCGACGTACTTTCATGTACGTCTCACTCCTCGGGTGAGTTCATCCTGAGCTTGTCGAAGGAGGCGCCTTGTATCTGAGCGTTTTTGAGCAACCTGCGGGCGAGGTCTTTTTCACCACCCTGCAAGTCTGTTTGACGAGAAGGAAGGATTTGAGGTATAAAGTGTAGTTTTAAGGCCACAAAAATGGAGGTGATTTCGAATGCACGAATTTCGGAGGATGGAGCGTCTTCCACCCTATGTCTTCAAGGTGGTGGACAAGCTCAAAATGGAGTTGCGACGCCAGGGTGAGGACGTGATTGACCTGGGCATGGGAAATCCGGATCTCCCTACGCCCAAGCACATTGTGGACAAGCTCATCGAGGCAGCCCAGAAACCTCACAACTCTCGCTACTCCGCATCCGCCGGCATCACCAAGTTGAGACAGGCGATCGCCGATTGGTACAAGCGGCGCTGGGGTGTGGAGATCGACCCTGAGGAGGAAGCCATCGCCACGATGGGCGCAAAGGAAGGGCTTTCCCATCTGGTCCTTGCCACAGTCAGCCCAGGAGACGTGGTCTTTGCGCCAAACCCGACCTACCCCATTCACCCCTATTCCGTCATGATTGCGGGCGGGGATCTCCGGAGCATTCCCACAGGTCCTGGGAGAGACTTCTTTGAGGACCTCCTCACAGCGACCAAGCAGACATGGCCGAAGCCGAAAATGTTGATCCTCTCCTACCCTCACAACCCGACAACGGCTGTTGTGGAGAGGGAGTTCTTTGAAAAGATCGTGGCCTTTTGCCGTGAACACGACATCATGGTGGTTCACGATTTTGCCTATGCGGACCTGGTCTTTGATGGATACACGCCGCCCAGCTTTCTTCAAATCCCTGGAGCCAAGGAAATCGGTGTGGAGTTCTTCAGCCTGTCCAAGAGTTATTCGATGCCGGGATGGAGAGTCGGCTTCTGCGCAGGGAACCCAAGGCTCATTGCTGCCTTGCGGCGAATCAAGAGCTACCTGGACTACGGTATGTTCCAGCCGATCCAGATCGCTGCGATTATTGCTCTCAACGGGCCTGATGAGTGTGTGAAAGAAGTGGTGGAGATCTACCGGCAAAGACGAGACGCCTTGGTGGACGGCCTGAGTCGAGTTGGCTGGTCTATAGAAAAGCCCAAAGGGACGATGTTTGTCTGGGCAAAGATCCCGGAGCCCTATCTTAAAATGGGGTCTCTTGAATTCGCCAAAATGCTCATGGTGAAATCTAAGGTCGCTGTCTCCCCCGGAGTCGGTTTCGGGGAATATGGAGATGATCATGTTCGTTTCGCCCTGGTTGAAAATCCCCATCGCATCAATCAGGCGATCCGCGGCATAAAGCAAATATTGTAAGATGCATGGTACTAATGCGAACGCATTAAATCCTTTTACACTCGGCGGCACCCCCTCACCCTTCCCTCTCCCCCAAGTTGGGGGAGAGGGCGGGGTGAGGGGGTTGAGTGGTAAGAAATTAAATGCGTTCGTATACGTCATAGAGTTCAAGGGAAGCACATGGATCACGTAAACGTCGGCATTATCGGTTTCGGCACAGTGGGTTCGGGGACTGTCCAGATTCTTCTTGAAAACCGTGATCTCATCACGAGCCGGGTGGGATCTGAGATCGTGATCAAGAAGATTGCAGATCTCGATCTGGACACAGACAGGGGAATCCCTTTAGACCGTAATCTCCTCACGAGGGATGCGATGGAGATCATCAACGATCCTCAGATCGACATCGTGGTTGAGCTCATCGGGGGCCTTCGGCAGGCCAAGGACTACATCCTTTTGTCCATGGAGAAAGGGAAGCACGTGGTCACTGCGAACAAGGCTCTCCTCGCAGAACACGGGAAAGAGATCTACCGCGCTGCGGAGAGAAATGGGGTCAGTCTTGCGTTTGAAGCAAGCGTCGGCGGGGGCATCCCGGTCATCCGCTCCCTGAGAGAGGGCCTCTCTGCAAACCGGATCAGGACCATCATGGGAATTCTGAACGGGACGTCCAACTACATCCTCACGGCCATGTCCCAGAAGGGACTCCCCTATGATCAGGCGGTTCAGGAAGCCATCCAACTTGGTTACGCGGAAGATCCCCCAACCCTGGATGTGGATGGCACGGATGCGGCTCACAAGCTGGCGATCCTGATCTCGATCGCCTTCGGCGTGCCGGTTTCTTTTCAGAGCATCTACCGTGAGGGCATTGATCGTTTGACTCCTGATGACCTTCGGTATGCAAGCGAATTCGGATACTGCATCAAGCTTCTGGCCATTGCCAGGAAGGCTGGGCCCAGGGTGGAGGCGAGGGTGCATCCCACGATGGTCGCCCTGAACCACATCATGGCCAACGTGAACGGCGTCTACAACGCGATTTACCTGGAAGGGGATTTTGTCGGGCCGAACCTCTACTATGGGTACGGAGCGGGCAAAAGGGCGACGGGCAGCGCAATCGTTTCGGATCTTATGCACTTGGCCAGGCAGATCCGAAGCGGCGTCAAAAACCTGATGCCTCCACTGGCCCACGTCAAACCGGAGCGCGGCGAAATCTCCATTCAACCGATTGAAGAACTGCGCAGTTCCTACTACTTCAGGTTTTCAGCCGTGGACAGCCCGGGAGTTCTTTCAAAAATCTCTGGTGTCCTCGGAGAAAACGATATCAGCATTTATTCGGTGATTCAGAAGGGAAGGGAAGTGGACGGCTCAGTCCCGGTGGTCATGCTGACTCACGAGGCAAAGGAGAGCAGTGTGATGCAAGCGCTCTCTCAAATGGAGCAGTTGGAGGTGCTCACCGACAAAACCGTGACGATCAGGGTGGAAGCAAGTAAGCAGGGAGCAAGCAGTAGCAGTAGGCAGTAAGCAGAAAGCGGAGATAAACAGTCATCAGTGGTCAGTCATCCCTTCGATGAACTCAGGGCCTTCGGCAGTCAACAGTGAGCGGTAAACAGTAAGCGGCAAAAGCAGAAGGGAAAGATTCTAGATACTGGATTCTGGATGCTGGCCGAGAGCTGAACGAAAAGAGGTCAAAACGTAAAAAATATCGAGAAGCAAAGCGATCACGAAAGCAAGAAAACCCGTCTTCTTTCGTGCTTTCGTCCTTTCGTGTTTTCGTGGTGGTTTTTCCGGTTTTCAACTTTAGACACTTTAGCCTCCGGCCTGTAGGGCCTACGGCCCGGAGGGACACTTTAGGCACTTCTTCATGAGCAACAGAAAATACATCGTCCTAGTCGGCGACGGGATGGGCGATTACCCGCTCCAGGAACTTGGCGGGAAGACTCCCCTTCAGGTGGCTGAGACTCAGAACATGGACCGCATTGCCGCCTGCCGGATCGGTCTTGCCCGGACCATCCCTGAAGGAATGGAACCGGGCAGTGATGTGGCGAATCTCTCCTTGCTCGGCTACGATCCCCGAGTTTATCACACGCGACGCGCTCCCTTCGAAGCAGCCAGCATGCACGTGGAATTGAAACCGGATGAGATCGCCTACCGAATGAACCTGGTCACTCTGGATCTGAACTCGGATCATGAAGTCATCATGGTCAGCCACAGCTCAGGAGATCTCCCCTCCGAGGATGCGCGCCAAATCGTGGACGACCTCAAGAAGGAGCTCAAGCTTCCAGGCACCACGATCTACCAGGGGGTGGGATACCGCCATCTCCTGGTCTGGCAGAACGGGCCTGAAGATGCAGCCACCATCCCTCCCCATGACGTTCTGGGCCAGAACATGGCTCTTTACTTGAATGAAGCCTCCGATAACCAGGTCCAGCGCCTGATCCGCAATTCCTGGCCTATCCTGAAGAATCATCCTGTAAACCAGAAACGCCGGCAGCGCAAAGAAATGGAAGCCAACTCCATCTGGCTCTGGGGCCAGGGCAGAGCACCGAAGCTCCCGCGCTTTGAAGAAAAATATGGGCTCAAAGGCGCGGTCATATGCGCCGTTGATCTCTTAAGGGGCATAGGTATTTATGCAGGCTTCGAGCCGATTTACGTTGAGGGCGCTACAGGGTACCTCAACACCAACTACCGCGGCAAAGCAGAAGCGGCTCTTCATGCCTTGAAGCGACTTGATTTTGTCTTTCTTCACGTGGAAGCCCCTGACGAAGCAGGCCACGCAGGAAACTGCAAAGAAAAAATAGAGGCCATCGAGAATTTCGACCACAAAGTTGTGGGCACGGTGCTTGAAGGTTTAGAAAGGTTCGATGATTTCCGAATCATGGTGCTCAGCGACCATTTGACGCCTATTCCCAAGAGAACCCATACTGGTGAGCCGACTCCTTTTGCCTGGGCTTCGAAAAGAGAACTGGAACGCTCAGGGGCCGGAGCAGTTTTCTCGGAGGATTCCGCCCGCAAGAGCGGACTGCTGGTTGAGCAAGGCTGGAACCTGATGGATCAATTCGTTTTCGGACAGGCCGCAAAACCCTGAGCTTGACACAGGAGCCCCTTTTCAATATGTTGCCTTTCGTTTGTCGCCTGCGGCAGGTCGCTTGCAGCAAGGATATGAGAGCAACGCTTCTGATTTCGCAAGAAACTGAAGTTGATGTTCTCGTGAAAAGTCCGGAAATGAAGTGCTCCGTCATTCCGGCGAACCCCGGATCAGGTCCGGGGCAGGCCCCGGAATCCAGTCCCTTCGATTAGTTATAAATCATCTGGACTCCGGTGACCCTGTCCCGGCGAAAGCCAGGAACCGGAGTGACGACTTCTTACGAAGCCATCAAAATTGACCCCAGACAAAGGACAGCTTGCAACATACTCTTCACCAAAGGAGATACACCCATGAACATTCTGTTTTTCGGCCCCAATGGAAGCGGTAAGGGCACACAGGGTGCCATTGTCAAAGACAAGTTTAAGATTCCCCACATTGAGACCGGTGTGATTTTCAGAGACAATATTTCACGTGGGACTGCGCTTGGGAAGGAAGCCAAGGGGTACATTGATCGGGGTGAACTCGTCCCCGACAGCATCACCATCCCCATGATCCTTGCCCGCATCAAAGAAGGCGATTGCAGGAACGGATGGCTCCTGGATGGTTTCCCAAGAAACCTGACCCAGGCCCAGGAACTGGATAAGGCCCTCAAGAAAGAAAAGATCCCGCTGGACACCGTCATTGAGATGGTCCTCGACCGGCAGATTGCAAAAAACCGGATCATGGGCCGCCGCCTTTGTGTCAAAGACAATAACCATCCCAACAACATCTACATTGACGCCATCAAGCCCAATGGAGACAAATGCAGGGTCTGCGGAGACGACCTCAAAACCAGGTCCGACGACCAGGACGAGGGGGCTATCGACAAGCGCCACAGCATCTACTATGACCAGAAGACCGGGACCGTGGCGGCAATCAACTACTTCAAGGACCTCTCGAAAAAGAACAATGGGAATCCCAAGATGGTCGAATTGGATGGGAGGCCGGGCGTCAAAGAAGTTTCGAACGAACTCCTTGGCAAGCTGAAGTGACGGACTCGTAAGAAGTCCCGTTCCCCCTTCGATACCTCAGGACGAACGGTCCTGCCGATCATGGTGAGGTATCGAACCATACCTCAGGGCGAACGGATGAAATGAGCTGTAACTATCTGATTTTCCGTTCGTGATGAGGTATCGAACCATGAACGGAATGTATTTTCCCAACTTTTGCGGGGCCGTCTTCAATGACTCATGCCGAATGGATCAGAGAAGAATTCCCGGCGATCAGTAAGTCCCTTGGTTTTATCTACACCCCTGCGGAAGAGATAGGAGACCGCCACAGGAAGCTCCGAGAACTGATGGAAGCAGAAGGGATGGAGGCTTTCCTCGCAGTCCAGAAAATGGACTATTTCTATCTCTCCGGCACTGCACAGGATGCTCTCCTCTTTGTTCCTCTTGACGGAAAATCCCTCCTCATGGTGAGAAGGGAACTGGAAAGAGCCAGGATGGAATCCCCTATCGAGCATGTGGTGGGCCTGAAATCCCTTCGGGAACTCCCCTCTCTTGTTGCAGAGCACATGGGAAAACAGCCCCGTGTCCTTGGTCTTGAGATGGACATCCTTCCTGTCAGAGACTATCTCCGGCTGCAATCGCTCTTTCCGGATTCAAAGCTTGTGGACGGCTCCAAGATCATCAGAGACATCCGAAAGATCAAATCCCCTTTTGAAATCCACCTCATGAGAAAAGCCGGAGACATTGGAAAGAAGGTCTACCAGGAAGCCGGGAAGATCCTGAGGCAAGGAATGACGGAAATAGAATTCGGGGGTCTCCTGGAAGCGGCGGCAAAAAAGCTCGGTCACGAAGGACTGCTTCGCGTCAGATCCTTCAATTATGAAGCGTATTCGTGGCACGTGCTCAGCGGTTCAAACGGAGGCATCGTCAGCCAGTCCGACTCTCCCATGGGCGGATTAGGCCTCTCTCCGGCCTTCCCGGTCGGGGCCAGCCGCAGAGTGATGCAAGCCCGCGAACCGATCCTGGTGGACTTCGGGATTTGTTACCACGGGTACCAGGCCGATGAGACACGCATGTTCTCCATCGGGAAAATGCCCCGGAAGTTCATCGTCGCCTACCAAGCCTGTCGGGATATCCATGATGCCGTGCTCGCTGAGACACGGCCCGGCGCGGACTGTGAGAGTATCTTTCTGAGGACTCTTGAACTTGCGAGGGCCCTGGGATACGAGGACAGCTATCTGGGTCCCCCCGGTTTACAGACAAAGTTCATCGCCCATGGGATCGGCCTTGAACTCAATGAATATCCCTTCCTTGCTCAGGGGCAATCTTATCCCCTTGAAGAAGGGATGACCTTTGCGGTGGAGCCCAAGATTGTCTTTCCAGGCGAAGGCTCGGTGGGGCTTGAGAACACCGTGGTGGTCACACAGGAGGGGTGTGAAATCCTCACCCCCATGGACATGGAGATCGTGGAAGTGTGATCCTATTTAATGTCCGATGTGGAGCTTCGGCTGGAAAGCAAATTCGAAACTCGAAATTCGAAGCTCGAAACAAATTCAAAATCTCAAATGTTTCAATTTTCAAAACAGAAACCCAACAGCCCTTGGTTTTGGTCATTTGAATTTGGAGTCATTGGGTATTGTTTCGTGCTTCGTGCTTCGGATTTCGGATGTTGAGTCTTCTCCGCAGCTTGCGAGGTCTCTTATGGAATACGTCATCATTTTCCTTGTGTGCGCTGTGGTGGTGGGCTACTTGGTCTTTCGAAAGAAGAACAAGAAGGAGCCGCAAGACACCTATGTCTGTGACATCTGCGGTGAAAAGGAATGCCTCTGCCACAAGGTGGAAAAGAAGTAAACCGCTGTCGGCTGAAGCCGACAGACTGAGGGACAAAGGGACGTATCAAGACAGGCACAAAGGCACAGAGCGGTAAAGGGACAGAGCGTCATAGCGTTTTTCTCTTCTTTGTGCCTTTGTCCCTTTGTCTCCTTTGTGCCTATGTGCCTTTGCACCTTTGTGCCTGCCTTAGGATCCTGAGCCGTCTTTCGAGGAAAACAAACCTCTCTGCCTGGTTTCTTCCAGCGGAGGGGCTTCACTCTTGTCATCCACGGACGGGATCCGTCCCTTCAGGAAGTAACGGTCGAAGAGCCGATTGAAGTCCGTCCAGGTCCCCTCCTGTCGATCCTTCTCGATGAATCGGCCCAGCCCGTTCATCTTCGCATCCAGGTCATCAATCAGGTGGAGCGCGAAGGCCTCCAAAAATGCGGGCTTCTTCGGCGAACCGAATTCATACTCCCCGTGATGGCTCAGGATGAGGTGCTTCAGTCGCAGCGCAATCTCTCCAGGAAAATCTTCCATGGCCGCCAGCTTCTCATCGACCATGGAGACCCCCAGGCTGAGATGCCCGATCAGCCTCCCTTCGTCCGTGTAATCGATGGAAGTCGCCGCGCCGAGCTCCTTGACTTTTCCGATATCGTGGAGGAAAGCGCCCGCAAGGAGGAGATCGCGGTTGAGTTCCGGGTAATGCTCCGCCACAAGCAAAGCCAACCGGCACACCGACAACGTGTGTTCCAGGAGCCCGCCCAAGTAGCTGTGATGGAAGTTTTTCGCAGCAGGTGCTTTCTTGAAAAGGTGGACGAAGGAGGAGTCATTGAGAAACCTGTCCATGAGCGACTTGATCTGGGGATTCTCGATTTTTCTTAACAGCTCTCTCAGGGAGAGCATCATTTTTGTTACGTCCTGCTTGGTGGTCTCAATGAAGAGAGAGGGGTCCCTGACCTCTTTGACCGCTTTGAGATCCGACAGAGTTACCTGAACCTCACCCCTGTAAGAACCCGCCGCTCCCTCGATCTCAAGAATGTCCCCTTCGGAAAAAAGAGGGGAGAGAGCGTTCGCCCTCTCCCAGACTCTTGCCTCGATTTCTCCGCTTCGGTCCGCAAGGGTAAGGCTCAAAAAGGGGTCTCCCTTCTTGGTCGAGCCCATCCGTTTGGATTTGACCAGGTACTGACCTCGGACCTGGTCATTGTCCTTGATGTCGGTGACCCAAAGATGCGGAGAAGGAGAGTTCATGAGCTCTTTCAAAGTTTCGAAGCGATCATGATTAGTCCGATCCCTTCGATTCCGTCACTATCACTTGGAGTAATGGAGTGATGGAGTCATGGAGTAATGGAAGAAAGCCGGAACATCACGACCCAATACTCCAGTGCTCCAGTACTCCAATCTCCATGGCTTCTTCTAGTCATCAAAGTTTCCTTTATGCCCCTTATCCCCATGAAGCTTGGAAGCCCGCTCTTTGATCTTCTGTTCCGTCCAATCCGCAGGATTCTCGATCCGCTGTGCCTTGGGCCCGAGATCGTATGAACCTGCTTTGAGAATAGCCTCAATCGCCAGAGGGGCGGTATCCTGCGCATTGAAGACCTTGGTGAGAAGCTCATACACGAAGTCCTCGACCCCCTTGGCCATCCTTTCTCTGATCTCTCTCGGCAGGCCGAACAGCTTGTTCTCAAAGGGCAGGTTGAGCTTCTTGTAGTCTCCTGCTTTGAGGCTTTTTGACTTCGCAAAGGCGACCATCTCCGCCCAGAGTTCATCGGTCATCCCCTGGTTCGCGACTTTCACAAATTCGCCTTTTTCGTCCAGGAAGGCGTTGCCGAACTCATTCACTTTAACACCCCAGGTGATCATCTGGAGCGCTGTGGCTACATTGGCCTTTGTCGTGCGGGTGTCCGGGCAATCTCCCGCAGTCTTTCGGAGTTGTTGCCGGAGGTCCCATGCTGGGCGCCTGAAATTTTGTACTTGGCCAGAGCGGTATGGATATCCTTTGTCAGTTGCACCTGAATCCCTGCGTCGCTTGCCTCGATGCCGTGGGTCGTTCCATTGTTCAGAGCGATCCAGTCCGGAAAGATCCCGTGAGCATTGAGCCCCTGGATCAGGAACAGGGCTTCTTCCACTGTGGAAAGCCCCTCCTTGCCCTTGATCTCGCCCACTTCCGTTTCATATCCGGCCCACTTCGGGATGTAGGGATTGATCGCAAGGTTACTCAGGAGATTCTGATCGTCGGGGAGGTGGGAGGCATCGATGGCGATCGAAGTGTTCCCTGCGTCAAACATGGAGGGGATCTCGATCATGGCTGCCTTGAGGTCCTTTTCACCCTTGATGCCGTAATGATCGGCATGGATGGCCACGGGAACCGTGATTCCGAGCTCGTTGCAGAGCGCGTCGGTTTCTCTTGCAATGCTCCACGACGTCACGGCACAGTAGGAACTCGCTCCTCCCTCGGACTTGGCGATCTCGATGATCACCGCCGCATTAGCTCTTTGGGCGGCTTGAAGAGTTCCACGAATGACAAAATGGTTCCTCCCGTTCGCCGCTATGGTCATGGCCTTGCCTTTGGCGATCATAGCCCGGTCGATCACCTTGCCGCTCACAAGCAGCGCCCTGGAGTTTGGAAAGAGCTTGACAACGTTCGGCGGACGGCCGATCTCCAGCGCTTTTTCGAATTCCTTAAGATTGGATGACATGACAACCCTCCTTCTTCTTTTTCAAGGACCCCGCACGGCTTCCTTTTCTTTCTCTCTCTCTTGCCCCACCCTCGGCGAAGCAGTGGTGAGGAGCTGCCGGGAATTGTAGGACATGAGCATATCAAGCCCGTAAGGGCTAGTCAATTCAAACAGGCGATTTGAGGGTATGTACCCGCATTCTCGGACTGAGAAGTTTCTCTTGACAACGGGCATCCTATTTTCTAAACGGCTCTTTTCGGCCTTATCCAAGGAGGACAGAAGAAATGCCTGAGTTTCGCTACTCGAACGTTGAAAAAGAAATGGAAGTCTATGGATACGACGGGGTCGTCAAAAGCCACTGTCGGATGTGCCACGGGGGATGCGGAGTTCTGGTCTACACCAAGAACGGCAGGGCGGCGAAGATCGCGGGCGATCCGGATTGCCCTATCAACCACGGGACCCTGTGCACCAAAGGGCTTGCCTCGGCACAGTTGGCCTATCACCCGGACCGGCTGACCTACCCTGTCAAGAGGGTGGGCCCCAAGGCAAGCGGCAAGTGGGAACGGATCTCATGGGATGAAGCCCTGGACACCATCGCGGAGCGAATCAGCGACTACAAAGACGAGGCTCCGGCGCCGAATCCATCGTCATGGGTTACGGCACAGGCAGGGAGAACGAGGCGGTCATCTACCGGTTCGCCAATCTCCTCGGAACCCCCAATGTCCTCACGGCCGGCCATTTCTGCTATGGTCCTCGCATTGCCACCTCTATCCTGACGTGCGGCACGAACCCCATCGTGGACTACGAGAACAACCCCAAATGCATCATGGTCTGGGGCAACAACATCGTGATCAGCAACCCTGACGAATACAAGGGCGAGCCCTTTTCCGTGGCCCTGAGCAACGGGGCAAAGCTGATTGCCGTGGATCCCAGGATGACCCGAATCGCAGCCCGAGCCGATGTCTGGCTCCAGCTTAGACCCGGCACAGACGCCGCTCTGGCCCTGGGCATGCTGAACGTGATCGTGAATGAAGGGCTCTATGACAAGGAGTTTGTAAAGAGCCATGTGTACGGTTGGGAACCCTTTGTAAAGCGGGTGAATGAATATCCCCTGGACCGTGTCGAGGAAATCACCTGGGTGCCCAAGGAAAAAATCATTCAGGCCGCCCGGCTCTTTGCGACCACAAAGCCTGCAGGGATCCAGTGGGGGGTGGCGATCGAACAGCAAATCAACTGTGCGGACAATGACCGGCTCCTCATGGCCCTCATGGGGATCACAGGGAACATCGATGTTCCTGGAGGCCAGGTTCTGTTCCAGCAGCCCCGGATCAGGAACGTGGGCCATTTCGGCGCCCACAGGATGCTTCCTGATGTGCAGAGGGAAAAGCGCCTGGGTGGGGAACGTTTTCGTCTTGCCGGGAATTTCGGGATCATCAACCCCAAGTGCGTCTGGGACGCCATCCTCGATGAAAAGCCCTATCCCGTGAAAATGCTCTTTTTCATCAGCTCCAATCCGCTCATGACAAGAGCCAACGCCAGAGAAATCTACCGCGCCCTGGAAAAAGTGGATTTCATGGCCGTGTCGGACTTCTTCATCACCCCAACGGCAGAGCTTGCCGACATCGTCCTGCCCACCGCCACCTGGCTCGAGATGGACTACATCGGTGATTTCTGGAAACGCCATGGGTACATTCTCCCGAGGCGAAAGGTGATCCAGGTAGGCGAGTGCCGTTCCGACCATGAGATGCTGAACGACCTTGCCCACAGGGTCGGCCAGGGAGAACACTGGTGGGACAATTTTGAGCAGGCCCTGGACTGGATTCTAGCGCCCATGGGGATCACATGGCAGGACTTCAAGAAGATGGATTACATCCGCGGAGAAAGGGTGGACCAGAAATACAACGTGAAGGGTTTCTCCACGCCCACACGGAAGTTCGAACTCTACTCCACCCTTCTGGAGAAGTGGGGCTACGACCCCCTGCCTCAGTACCGCGAACCCCTGGAAAGCCCATACAGCAAACCGGAATTGTGCAGGCAGTATCCTTACATCCTGATCACAGGCAGGAGGCTCCCGGGCTTTTTCCACTCAGAGAACCGGCAACTGCCCTGGATGAGGGAACTCCACAGGGACCCTGTGGTGGAGCTTCACCCGGACACAGCGAACAGGGAAGGTATCCGGGAGGGGGACTGGGTGGTCATCGAATCACCCAGAGGTAAGGTGAGGCAGAGGGCGAAGCTCTTTGCAGGTATGGATCCCAGAGTCGTCTCAGCGGAGCACGCTTGGTGGTTTCCTGAAAAAAAGGACGCGGGTCATGGCTGGGATGAATCCAACATCAACATTCTGACGGACAATGCCTATGAGAACTGTGATGCGGCCATGGGGGCAACTCACATCAGAACGCTGCTGTGCAGGATTTCCCCGGAGAAACAGGAAGGAGGCCTTTCATGACAAAGCAAGCTCTCACCATTGATCACGAAGCCTGCTGGGGTTGCAGGACCTGTGAGGTCGCGTGCAAACAGGAGATGAATGCTCCTGACGGCGTTAGGCTCATCTCCGTGCTTGAGGAATGGCCTCGTTCGTCCGACGGGAAGCTGGACTTCCAGTTTCACGTCAGGATGTGCCGGCACTGCGAAGAGCCGCCCTGTGCAGAGGCCTGTCCTGAGGGAGCCATTTCAAAAAGAGCCGACGGGATCGTTGTGATGGACTTCGACCGGTGTGTGGGATGCAAGGAGTGCATCGACGCATGCCCCTATGAAGCCATTGACTACGATATGAGCAGAGGCATTGCCCAGAAGTGCAATCTCTGCCATCACCGGGTAGACAAGGGGCTTCTGCCCGCATGCGCCGACAACGTGTGCCTCGCTCACTGCATCTATTTCGGCGATCCAGCCGAGATGGAACAAAAGATTCTGGAGAAAAAAAAGATGAGGAGAGGCTGGGGAGAGACCATCCCAAAGGCCATCGCCTATTCGAAAGGGTCATAACCCTTTTCAAAAGCATGCCACGATGGAGTTTTGGATCTTTCCATTACTCCTGCACTCCAGTACTCCAGGACTCCATTTCTCTTTATCCCTCCAGGGGTTGGAGCATTTCAATCTTTGCCCGACTCTTGAGGTGCTCGATCCATTCCTTGAAAAGCGACTGGTTCTTGAGGCGCACGAGCATGTCGCGATAGAGCTTTTTCTCTTCTTCGAATTTGTTCCTGTCAATGTCCTGTTCGCCTTCCCACCGGATGACAAACACGCCCTTGTCATTCTGGAAGACATTATCGGCGTAACGCTTTTTCTGGCTGAGGCCGAAAGCCGCCTCCTGGAGTTCCGGAGAATACCCGATTTGAGGAATTGTGTCCTGCCTGCTCAGAAACTCTGTGGTTTTGATCTCAAGGCCGCTTTCCTTCGCCAGCACCGGCCAGTCCTTACTCTCCTTAAGCTTTTTGAGGTACTCCTCTGCCGCGGATTTGGCCATCTGGTTCGCAAGGAAATTGATGGTGTCTTCTCTCACCTTGTCCTTGACCTCGTCAAACGCGGGTATGACGGAGGGTTTTTTATCTTTCACCTGGAACACGTAGAATTTTCCACCGGCGTCAACGACCTCGCTGGGCTCTTCTCGCTCCATAGAAAATAGAGTCTGTCTCAGTTTCTCGTTGTTTCCTATCTCCGGTATCGCATCTTTCTGAGAGAAATACTCTGTTTCCTTGGCCGGAGCCTTGTTTTCGGCGGCGTGCTTCAGCAGGTCCGCCTGATAGGGCATGCGATCGACAAAAGACAGGGCCTTTTCGTGGGCCATGTCCATTGTTGCCGTCTTCATGAGCGTTGTAATGATCGATCCTCTCGCCTCTTCCAGGGTCTTGGTCTTCGCCTCTTTGATGTCCTCCACCTTGAGGATATGGTATCCGAAGGCGGTTCTCACCAGATCGCTGATCTCCTCCTTCTTGAGCCTGAAGGCGGCATCCTCAAAGGGTTTCACCATTTGGCCGGCAGAAAAATACCCCAGATCCCCGCCGCTTTCTTTACCACTGGGATCTTCAGTGTGCTTCTTGGCGAGCTCTGCAAAGTCCGCCCCTGCCCGCGCCTGCTGCAGAACGGACATGGCCTTCTGCTTGACCTTCTCCTCTTCTTCCTTGGATGCATTCTCTGGAAGCATGAACAGGATATGTCTGGCCTTGACCTGCTTTTTTTCCTTGAAGGTGTCCGGGTTGTCTTCGTAATAGTCCTTGATTTGGTCCTCATTTACGTTCATCTGGCCTTTGTAAGCATCGGGGTCAAAAACCACGTAGGCCAATCTGATCTTCTCCGGAACCCGGTATTTCTCCTGGTTCTCTTCGAAATACTTTTCCATGGCTGCCGGCTCTATCTTGACCTTGTTCTTGAATTGATCCGGCTTGAATTCCACGTAGCTGATTTTCACTTTCTCGTTTGCAAAGGTATACTGCTCCAGAACTTCCTGATCCGTCACCGGGGAGAGAGTTGTGAGCAACTGCTCAACTTTCTCCTGAAGCATTTCTCTGGCAACAAGAACTTCGAAACCCTCGGGCGTCATGTGGTAGTTTTGCAGAACAGCGAGGTATCTCGACTCGTCGAACCGGCCCCTGAACTGGAAAGAGGGGTTGGACATGATCTTATCCTGGACCTCTTTTTCGGTGACATCGAGCCCGATCTTTTTCGCTTCCTGGCTGACGAGCTTCTGGTTGATGAGAGCGTCGAGCGCCCTGTTTTTCAAATCAAAAACTTTGACCAGGTTGTCACTCCACATCCCCCGGTATTCTCTCTGAAGGGCTTCCACCATGGACCGGTAATTCCTCTGGTATTCAACCGCGGTAATGACCTCGTCATTGACCATGACGATCTTGATCCCCTCACGACCACTAAAGGAATAACCGAAGTAGAACACGAAGACGACGGCGATGATGGCGATCAGTGCCTTGATCAGCCAGGACTTGGCATGCTTTCTCATCAAGCTGAGCAACATGAATGTCTCCTCCCGCACAATCGGAAACAGGATCTCCCCTCTTTGATCAAAGGGGGTTTTAAATAAGGATGTATAACATCCCCGCATACCCTTGTCCAATGGATTTTGCCCGCGGCCGGGAGACTCGGAACGAAAGAAAAGATACCAATGCCTCACGGGTACCGTTCGGCCGCAGCCGGTTCTTGACGGCGGTGGAGCAAGCGAGGTAAAAGGAAGAGGAGAGGTTTCTTCCATGTCGCACGTCGCCACAGGGTTGGACGTTTTCAGGGATGAGTCCTGGAAGCAGTGGGAAAAGCACCGACTGGGCTTGCTGTCCAATCAGGCCTCGCTGGACTCCCGCTGCCGCACGGCGGCAACAGTGATCTCACAAGTTCTTCCCGGACGGCTCAAGGCCCTTTTTGGACCCCAGCACGGGTTCGGCGGAGAGGATCAGGACAACATGATCGAAACAGGTCACTCTCGTGACCGTGAACTGAACCTCCCTGTTTTCAGCCTCTATTCAGAGGTCCGGGAGCCTTCCTCAGAGATGTTGGATCTGATTGACGGCCTGATCATTGATCTGCAGGACGTGGGGACGAGAGTCTACACCTTCGCCTCCACCCTGCTCGGCTGCATGAGGGCGGCGGGCCGCTCATCAAAGAAAGTGATTGTCCTGGATCGACCGAATCCCCTTGGCGGCGAGAGGGTGGAGGGGAACCTTCTCAAGCCTGAACTCTATTCATTTGTGGGCCCCTACCGCCTTCCCATGCGCCATGGTCTGACCCTGGGAGAGATGGCTCGCCTTTTCAATCACGTTTTCTCTCTTGATTGTGATCTCCACGTGGTCCCCCTGAAGGGATGGCGCCGCAGCATGCTCTGGCAGGAAACCGGTTTAAGATGGATGATGCCCTCGCCAAACATGCCCCTGCCCGAAACCGCCATGGTTTATCCAGGCCAGGTTCTCTGGGAAGGGACCAATGTCTCTGAAGGAAGAGGTACCTGCCGTCCTTTTGAGATGTTCGGAGCTCCCTTTCTCGATCCAAAGGGGATCCGGAACAGGCTTCAGCCCGAAGATGCGGAGGGATGTCTTCTGCAGGATATTTCTTTCCTCCCCACCTTTAACAAGTGGCAAGGGGAACTCTGCCGGGGTTTCTTCATCCATGTCACGAATCCTCTCACGTTCCAGCCCTATCGGTTCTCCCTCTCTCTCCTTTCAGCAATCCTGGCTAACCATCGCCGGGACTTCAGATGGAAAGAGCCTCCCTACGAGTATGAGTACAACAGGCTGCCGATTGATTTGATTCTGGGTGATTCTTCTTTGCGGGAAAGTATCGAGGGATCGGTGGAATTGAATTCGCTTCAGTCTTCGTGGGAAACGGAGTTGAGCAAATACCTTGAATGGCGAGAATCGTTTCTCCTATACCGGTGAAATAAAAACCCCTCGTCTTCAAGACGAAGGGTTTGTCAGTCTCTTTCAATGTTCAATGATCAATGATAAATGATTCTACTCTCCTCCCATGGCCTTTAGCAGTTTAACACCGATTTGTACGTATTCCTTGCCCAGTTTTTTCGAAATCCAATCTCTTGCGCTGGGCGATTTCAAGGTCATGGCGAGGAGTTCTCTCACCAGCTCACGTTCTTTCTTGTCGATCATCAGAAGGGCGCCGGTTTTGTCTGCCAAGCCAACCAGCACTTCGTTGTTGTCTTCCATTTCAGCCTTCACTTACTTTTTCTGCCCGCCACTGATCCATTTGTCTATCGCTTCTTTGTCGAAGCGCCAAACCCTTCCGATTCTGATTGCTGGTATTTTCCCCTCCGCTGCATATTTGCAAATGGTAATCTCATGGAGTTTTAGATACTTTGCTAGTTCTTTCGTGGTCATAATCTGTGGCATATCAAACTCCCCATTTCCTTATGCGAGGCATCTTATTGCTCGTTATTTTTGTATAATATTTATAATCCCTAAGGCCTATAAAGTCAATAAAAAACTGTTAATACTAGTTAAAAATATCTTATCTTTATATAGTTAGTTTCTATTGCCTTTTTACAAACTTCATTCTTAACAATTGAGGATAACTATAGGTTATGGAACGCAAAAAAATAGTGGGAATCCTCTTTATTGCTCTCCTTACCCTTTCCGCGGCAAAACCTTATGTGAAACAGGTTTATGATGGGGATACGATGGCTTTGAGCACAGGAGAACACGTGAGGTATCTAGGAGTGGATGCCCCTGAAATCGATCACCAAGGAGGCAAGAGCGACTTTATGGCCCATGAGGCAAGGGAACTGAACGCAAAGCTCGTTCAGGGCAAACAGATCAGATTGGAATTTGATCAAGAAAGAAACGACCGTCACGGTCGTCTTCTTGCTTATGTTTTCCTTGAAAACGGGGACATGGTCAATGCCCTGCTGGTGAAAAACGGCCTCGCTCGCGTGCTTCCGAAGCCGCCCAACCTCAAATATTTCTCTCTTTTACTCGATTCGCAAAGGCGAGCAATGGCTGAAAGGGTCGGAATCTGGCAGAAGGAACCTGAAAAACCGGAACGTTATTATATCGGCAACTCGGATTCCTATCGCTTCCACAGGCCGAGTTGCCCGCTTGGCAAGACCATATCCGGCCATCACCGTGTCCGATTTGAAAGTGGGTACAAAGCTTCCTGGGAGGGATACAGCCCTTGCAGTCAGTGCAAGCCGTAAAGGCAGCCCCCCAACCAGGGGATTTATCAATGTTCAATGATCAATGATTGGGTTGTATCTTATTTCAGCGTCTCGAGCTTCTTCTGCGCGATCTTGGCTTCGCTTGAGTTCGGGTGGTTCTTGACCACTCTGTTGAGAAGCAGTTTGGCGCTCGTCTGATCCTTGATTTCCAGAAAAGCAAAGCCCTGTCGCAACAAGGCACTGGGGACCTTGTTGCCCTTGGGATAGTTCTTGATCACCTCTTGATAAGCCAGGATCGCCTGCTCGTATTGCTTCAAGGCCATGTAGGATTCGCCGATCCAGAAGTGAGCGTTGTCCGCCCGATCGGATTTCGGGAACGTCTTGAGAAACGTCCTGAACCCTTCAACCGCCTCTTCGTATTTCCCATCCCGGTACAGGGCAATCGACTTGTCGTAAAGCTCCGTCTCCCTGCTTTTCGGCTCTACCGCCGCGGTCGGCGGTGTCTCCGGTTTAACCGCAGGGGGGGTCTCCACGGACTGGCCCGGCTTCGTTTGGCCAGGAGGGAGATTGAGGTACCGATGGTGCTGCTCGACCGTGCTCTCAAGGGTCGCCATTCTTTCGGACATGGTGCCTACACTCGATCGCATGGCGTCCTGATCCCCCAGGTCTCTTTCAACAGCGCGCTTCAAAAGCCGCTCGTTCTCCTCGATGCGTCCGTTCAATCTCCGAACCTGTTCCTCAACTCCATCGATATCCGTTCGCAGATTCACCTGCCCGGATCGGACCTTGGTGTCCAGAGCGTCCTCAAGGGATTTCACCCGTCTGTTGAGGGCAACCACCTGGTCATTGAGGTAAGCGATGTCGTTGTCATAAAGACAGGAAGAAAGGAAAAGCAGCATCCCGAGCAAAACAAAAACATAGGCCTTTCTCGTCATGTCCTTGCACCCCCTCTATAGAGTATGAGCCGACCGGTTGCTCCGCGTCGGCTCTACCCTTGATCAAGTCTCTCGTCTAAAGGAGATGGAAACTACTTGGAGAGTCTGAAATCATCTCTTCTGTTCCTTTGCCAGCATTTCTCATTCTGCTCTTTACAAACCGGTTTTTCTTCGCCGAAGCTGATGGTGCTCATTCTGTCCATGGAAATTCCAAGCGCATTGAAGTACTTCTGAGCCGCCTTCGCTCTCCTCTCACCCAAAGCCATGTTGTACTCGTTGGTGCCGCGCTCGTCGGTGTTTCCTTCAATCCTGACCTTGAAGGAAGGATTGGCTCGCAGCCAGGCGGCCTTCTTCTCCAGGACCACTTTCGCTTCCGGTTTGATATCATACTTGTCGAAGTCGAAGAAAATGCCCTCGCCCTCGAACGCCCTGATCTCCTGAGCCATGTCCACACCCGCCGTTGAAGGCGCAGCGGGCGCAGGAACAGCCGGTTTCGGGGCGGCCGCTGCAGGGGCAGGGGCGGCTTCACCGGTGCCAATCTGTTTCTTTGCGCAGGAGCTCATCATCAGCATCGTCCCGCACGCAAACGCCAAAACAACCAAGACCATCACTAATTTTCTCATCACTCTTTCTACCTCCTTCATAATTCTAGTTTTTTTGCTAAACTTTTCCCTTCTAAATATGCCAACATAACACTTCAAATTCTCCATTTCAAGGTTTTAATACCCTTAATTTGATTTTTTTTTGCCACCTCTCTTTTACCCGGAATGATGCCCCCATAGCCCGAATGCGGATGATCCCTCGGCCCCCTCCGCACCTCAGAAGAACAGGTCCCCGGTTCAGGGCGACCAAGAGGGAGAGGTCTGCTCACCTTTGAAGTTTGTGATCCTCCTCTGATTCTGGCCGTTTGCATTCATCAGGTAAACGTGAAAACCGCCTTCCCTGCTGGAGCTGAACATGAGATGCCGGCCGTTCACGTACCAGGAGGGGTCTTCGTTGTTCCCCTGCCCCGCCGTCAGTTGCCTCAACCCTCTGCCGTCCGGGTCGATCGTGAAAATGTTGAACCGCCCTTCGTCCATCCCTGAGTAGGCGATTCTGTTCAGGCTGGACCAGTTGGGAGAGGTGTTGTACTTGCCCTCAAAAGTGATTCTCTCTTCCCTCCCGTTCGCGAGGTCCTTGACATAGATCTGGGGGCCTCCGGACCTGTTCGAAACAAAAGCGAACTTGGTGCCGTCCGGCGCGAAAGTGGGAGACACGTTGATCCCCCAGTGGTTGGTGAGACGATCCATGATCTTGCCGCTGAGATCAATGCGGTGGATGTCCATGTTGTCTCCCACGCTCAGGGTAAGGGCAACGCTTTGACCGTCGGGCGCCCAGGCTGCGCCGGTGTTCAATCCCTTCCGAGCCGAGACCTTGGTGGACCTTCCAGAGGCGACATCCATCAGGTAAAGGGCAGGCCCTTCCCCGTCCTTGTAGGAGTTGTAGAAAAGCTTGTCCCCCTGCGGAGACCACCGCGGCATCAGAGCAATGCTCTTGTCGTGGGTGACCTGTTTTACATTGTATCCGTCATAGTCGCAAATGTAGATTTCCTTGTTTCCTGTCGCCGTGCCTACAAAAGCCATCTTGGAAAGGAACATCCCTTTCTGTCCGGTGAGGAGATAGATGATGTCATTCGAAATCCGGTGCATCAAGGCCCTGTGGTCATCTACCCTGCCGAGGATTCTCTTGCCGAGGATCTGGCGGCCCCTGAACACGTCGAAGAGCCTCACTTCCGCCTCCACGCTCTGGCCGATGCAGCTGTAGCTCCCTTTCAGCAGGAGATCCGCACCGATCGTGCTCCAGTCCCTGAACTTGATCTCATCGACGGTGAAGGCCGCCTTGTTTTCTTCCAGGAACGCTGTCTTGTCCATGGGAATGAAGTAACCGCTCAGATCCAGATCATTGGAGATGACCCCGGGCAGGCCTGCGGCCAGATCCGGTTGCTCTCTGCTCTGGGAAGTGTCTCTGAAGTCAGGGATCGCGATTTTGATCTTCTGAACAGAGGGAGAGTTGATGTCGATAAAGATCTTGGCCTCGCTCAGACCCGGAAAAAGACACATGAAGACAACAGGGACGAGGAAGCTAATTATTCTTGAGGTCTTTAAGGCTAAAATTGATATAAAATTCATCATGAGTCATCCGATATCCTTCCGGAAAAGGGGGTAAAGGGTTGGATCGCTCGATGGCCTTCAGAACCGACTCATCAAAAAGCGCATCCGTAGAACGTTTTTCAAACCGAGTCTTGAGGATCGCGCCGTCGCTCTTCACCATGAGCACCACGGTCGATTCAGGGTCTCTTCCTCTTGCCAATTCTGGGGGGTAATGCCAGTTGCTCTTGATCAGGCTATAGACTTCCGCCACATAAATCTGCATGATCGTCCCGCCTGGCAGACCGCCGCCCCCTGTTCCTCCCGGCTGTCCTGTGCCTCCGCGGCCCCCTGCTTTGTTCTCCAGGTTTGCAAAGGCCTTGTCAAGGTGTTCTTCGGTTTTGACCTTCTTCTCTATCTTCGAGAGCGCCTTGTTGAGCAAGTCTGCGGGCGACTCTTTAGGTTTCTCTACCGGTGGCGTCTCCTTTTCAAGCGTTTTCTTGGCAATCACAACAGGTTTTTCTTCTCTTTTCGGTACCTCTTCGATTCTCTTGGCCCGCGTGTCTGGCTTTGAGACCGCTTCAGGTTTTGGAGGCGCTCCTCCCATGGTTTTGGCGCCTCCTCCGCCCGGCATCTCCACGAGGTTGACCTCGTAAATGATCCCGTCAAAAGACCGCCTGGCCGAGAAGGAATCCGGGATGAAAAGAATCGATGAAAAGACGGCTAAATGGAACACGACGGACAGGATGATCACGGGGCCCCACTTCACATCATCCTGAGTTCCTGTCATCCATCCGGCCTTCATGGGTTCACTCCACGGCTCACGCGGAAGGGCTGGGACCTTCCCGATCAATCCAGGGGCTGGGTCACCATGCCCAGCTTGGTGATGCCCGCTCTCTTCACCTCGGCCATGACCTTGATGACCACACCGTATGGAAGATCTTTGTCCGCCCGGAGAAGGACTTCTTTTTCTCTTCGATACTTGAAAATGGTCTCAACCTTTTGGCCAAGGTCTTCGATCTTGATGAGGTGATTCTCAAGGTAGATGTCCCCTTTTTTGTCCACCGTGAGGATCAGCGGGTCTTCCTGGCTCTTGATCGGTGCGGTTTTCGTTGTTGGAAGGTTCACCTCCATCCCCTGCATCATCATCGGAGCGGTCACCATGAAGATAACAAGCAACACCAGCATCACGTCCACGAGGGGTGTGACGTTGATGTCGGACATCAACCGCCTTCCTTTTTCAGAACTCATCGCCATCGGTTTATTCTCTTCCTCAGCCGTCGACAGGACCCGTTACCTACCCCCTCCGCTGTCGCTAGACCCCTTCCCTTCTCCCTCCCCCGCCTACTACTCCTCCTTAGAGGCCACACTCCTTTTAACAATCTGCCTTTCCACGAGGCTCAGGAAATCAGCGGCAAAAAGATCCATGTCAGACCGAAGACTCATCAGCTTGCTGCTGAAGTAGTTGAAGGCGACCACCGCCGGAATGGCTGCCGCAAGACCGGCTGCCGTAGCGATAAGGGCTTCCGAAATTCCCGGCGCCACCACGGCCAGATTAGCCGCCCCTTTCATGCCGATACCCCTGAAGGCCTCCATGATGCCCCAAACGGTCCCGAAGAGTCCAATGAACGGGGTCGTGTTGCCCGTGGTCGCAAGAAAAGAAATGGCCTTTTCCAGCCTGTTGCCCTGGTCGATCATGGTTTTCTTGAGCGCCCTCTCCACCACGTCCATCATGGAGAGCATAGGGGTGCCATTCTTGGTCCCGCTGGGATTTTGGATTTTGCCGAGCCTCTGCATCTCAGCGTATCCGGCTCTGAATAACTTCGCCACAGGGCTGGCGGTCAGATCGTTCGAATCATTGTAGAGTCTGTGAAAGGCCGGGTTGTTCCAGAACATTTCGAGAAAATAACCGTTTTCTTCCTTGGCTCTCCGGAACAGCCGCCATTTCATAAAAATAATCCCCCAGGAAACAACGGAAAACAAAAACAGGAGAAACAGCACACCCTTAACCACTAGCCCGGCGTGAATGATCATCTGCACAATGTCGCTTCCAAACGCCCCATCAAAAGATATCATCACACATTGTCCTCACAAGATGTTGTCTGTGTTCTTTTTATAACTACAAGATATAGCTTGGCAAGGATTATTTTCCCTTAACCTCCCAGAAGCTTTGACAAAAATAGTTCCAATGCAATGGTTATGCTCAGAAGCGGGTGCATGGTTTAGTCTGCTCAAGTTTCCAAATCGTCAGATGACCATTGGCGAGGTGAGCGGGTGGGGGTGCCTTTTGTAGAGTGACTGCCGTTAATCAAAAATTTCTTTGAATATCTTGTCATCCGCCTTCAAGCACCGCTCTTTGAGCAGGTTGTACTTTTCCAGGAGTTCCTTCCCCTCCGTGGTGAGCTGGGACCCGCGCTTCTTGTCGGTCTCCACCAGCTTTAATTTCAGGTAATTCTCTGTGACTTTGATCTTGCTCCAGACGCCTTTGTAGGACATCCTCATCGTCTTGGCCGTCTGGTTGATAGAGCCTGTGCTCTGGATAGTCTGCAGGATTTCCGCGCGCCCTTCCCCGATGATGATGTCCCCTTTGTCGTCCACGATCCATTGTCTTGATCTCAGTCTCAGCCTGGCCATTTCAAATGCCTCCCTACGGGTACGTGTTATTCGTTATCCGTTTTATCAGCTCTCAGCGATCAGCCTTCAAACAAAGAATACAGGAGACAGAATTCAGCATACAGAATAAAAATCCAAAAACTCACCACGAAAGCACGAAAGGACGAAGACACGAAAGAAGAGGGTTTCATAGACACTCTTGCCCTTTTTCGCCTGTCCTGAGCGCAGTCGAAGGGTGTTTTCCAATTTTCGTGCTTTCGTGATTGCTCCTCTGTTCTCCCTTGCTTTATATCACCCGTGCGCCCTGCACCGTGTACCTTGTACCGTCCCCTCTCTTCCATCCTTGCCAGGTTGCCCCACTATTCCATCATTCCGACTTACTGTTTACCGATGACTGTTGACTGATTACTGCCTTTTGCTGCTTACTGCCTACTGCGTACTTCCTACTGCCTACCGGGCTTTTCAGCCCACTTCCCTCCAGAACTCTCCGCTCTTGGACGGGTCGTAACCTCCCAGGGCCATCACCCTGTCTTTGAACTCCTGCGATCGAATCGTCTCCAGGAGGAGTCCCATCTGCGGGTTCTCGATCATGGAAGAAGGAATGATCAGATCATACTGCTCTTTTTCCAGGGGGATGAAATCCAGATCAAGCGCCCTTGCTGCCGCATAGATACCCACACCACAGTCCGCTGCTCCGCTCAACACATCCACCGCTACAGCCATGTGGGTGAATTCCTCGTGGTCATAGCCTTTGATGGATTCAGGTCTAATGCTCAGTTTCCCGAGCCGAAAATCAAAGAGCACCCTTGTGCCGGAACCGGCCTGACGATTGACAAAGGTGATTTCTTTTCTCGCCAGATCCTCCAGGCCCTTGATCCCCTTGGGGTTGCCCTTTGCCAGGATCAGACCCTGGTCCCTGAGAGCCAGATGAAAAACGCTGACCATGAGTCCCTTGAGATACCGCTTGATGTAGGAGATGTTGTACTCTCCTGTCTCCGTGTCGAGAAGGTGTGACCCCGCAAGGTGGCAGGTCCCCTTCCTCAGTGCCATCAAGCCGCCCAGGCTCCCCACGTTCCCTGAGGAGATCCGGATGTTGTGCCCTTTTCTCCTCATCTCATCTCCAATGAGATCGATGGTGATGTCGTGGCTGCCTATGACCACGAGAGTGTTTTGTATCTCTTCCTCATCCACGAGGAGCTCTGCCGCCGCCACTTCGTCCTGGCCTATTCCCTCAGAAAGAGCAGGGATGCGAATGATGCCCTCGGCCCTGGTGAGCGTCGTGATGGAGCCCGCAGCTCTTGGCAGAGGAGTCGCAACGATCTTGTCGCCCACCTTCCCGATGTTCACCCGAAGGAATTCTTCCACCCCTAGCTTAGACGGGAGATCCCTTGAAGGCTGGACGGGTATTGTCTTCACTTTCGGCGGCCGCAGCCCCTGGAACCTATGAAGCAGGGGTTGTGCAAACTGCTGGAAAGAAAAAGTCGCAGAAACCGTGTATCCCGGGTTCCCGATAACAGGCTTCCCTTTGACAATGCCCAGGATGGTCGGTTTTCCAGGCATCATCGCCACCCCGTGAACAAGAACCTCCCCCAACTCGGAAATGATATGGGCCGTGTAATCTTTGCTCCCCGCGGAAGAACCGGCATTGATGAGAACCATGTGGGCGTCGGATTCGATGGCCTGTACCAGCGCCTTGCGGATCTCATCTTCAAGATCAGGGACAATATCATAGACTACAGGGATTGCCTGACATTCACGAACAAGACCGGCCAGGATCAAGGAGTTGTACTCGATGATCTGGTTTTTCTTCAGCTGGGGTAACCCCGAAACTCTGCGGTAGGGAATGAGTTCAGAACCCGTAGGAATGATTACCACCTTTGGCTTCTGCCACACCTTCAAAGAGAAGACGCCCGCTGCCACCATGGCGCCTGCGTCATAGGGACGGATCCTGTGGTTCTGAGGCAGGAGCAGTTGGGTGGCGACAATATCCTCTCCCACTTTTCTTATGTTCTGCCACGGATAAGCGGGAGATCGGATTTCAAGGTGATCCTGATCCGGCTGGTGGAGCTTCTCGACCATGATCACCGCATTGAAACCCTCAGGGATAGCCTGCCCTGTGTTGATCCACAAGGCGTCCTGCCCCACCTTCAATGTCCTTGGCATTCTCTCCGTAGTTCCATAGGTTTCTTCAGCCTTGACTGCAATACCGTCCATAGCGGCCGAGTGATAGGTCGGCGCAGACATTTTCGCAAAGATGGGCTCCGCCGTCACACGGCCAAGCGATTCTTCCGTTCGAATCTCTTCCGCACCGCTCCTGAAATCTAGTCCGAACCTCGAGAAGAATTCTGTTCTCGCTTCATCGAGGGTCTTCATGGACAAATAAACGTTTCGCTTCACTTCCCTTCTCCTTCTTGGTTTTGCCCTTCCGCGCAGAACATTTCTCTGTGTGCGGTGAGAAATTGCACTTTTGTCTGTGTGCGTCGGTGGCTAATCTCCTCACTCTTTGCTCTACGCTTCTTTAAACCTCATCACCTCCACCTCCTGGCCCTGGTAAAGCCCTTCGGTGTTTCGGTCTATTCGCAGAAGACCGTCCGCTTCCACGAGCGTCGAAATGAGCCCGGATTTTCCGAAGATCGGCTCAGCGACCCATTCCCCGTCTTTTCGAATCAGCCTCACACGGATGAAATCATCTCTGCCGCTGGCCGATTCAATGTTCCGGCTCAGCCTCGCCAACACTTTGTTCTGCGGCTTTTCAGAAAAAGCCGTCTCTCCGCCAAGTCTTGCCAGGAAAGGCGTGAGAAACACCTCGGCCACCACCATCGCAGAGGCTGTGTGACCTGGCAGCCCGAAGATGGCCGTTGCACCTCTTCGCGCAATGATCGTCGGCTTGCCCGGGCTGATGGAGATACCGTGAACCAGCAGCTCCGTGTTTTCAATGGATTCAAAGACCTTTAGTGTCAAGTCTCTAGTCCCGACTGAACTGCCTCCAGAGATCCACACGGTGTCTGTGGTCTCAAGGCTTTTAACGACCATGTTCCTGAGCTGTTCAAAATCATCCCGGCACAGACCAAGGGTGACCGGCTCCGCACCCTGCTGCTCGCAGAATGCACGGAGGGTGTAAGTGTTGATGTCTCTCACCTGCCCCGGTTTCGGCTTTCCCTGAATGGGGATCACCTCATCTCCTGTGGAGAGGATGGCCACTCTTGGTTTTCTGTGAACATGCACTTCAGTCACACCAAGCCCGGCAAGGACTCCCACATCCTGCGATCTGAGTCGCCGCCCCTTTTGAAGGACAACCGCCCCTCTTTTGAAGTCGTCGTCGGGCTGAATCACGTTCTCCTGAGGCGAGACGGCACGGGAGATTTCCAGCGTCGTTTGATCCATGAGGTGGCAGTACTCAACCATGACCACGCTGTCCGCCCCTCTCGGGACCATGCCGCCGGTGGAGATCTTTACGGCCTGACCGGGTGCGACAGTCATTGCAGGGACCTGCCCCATTCCCACCTCGCCGACAATCTCCAGCAGAGCCGGCAGACTCTCCGTCGCCCCGAAGGAATCCTTGGCTTTTATGGCGTATCCATCCATAGAGGTTCGCTGAAAACCGGGAAGATCCTCTGGAGAAACGATTTCCTTGCTCAACACCCGGCCGAAGGCCCTGTCCAGCAGAACGATCTCCTCTCCCACAGGCTGAAATCTTTGAACCAGTTCGAGCACCTCCTCTGTTGTCTTCACTTTGAAAAACACCATTCTACTCCGTTGTATGTTCTTACCAGCCTTCAGCGGTCAGCTCTCAGCCTTCAGCCAGAGCACCACTGCCAAGTCCGAACACAAAAACCAAAGACCAAAACTCATCACGAAAGCACGAAACCATCCCCTCTTCTTTCGTGTTTTCGTACCTTCGTGCTTTCGTTATTGCTTTGTTTTTAGATTCTTCTTCTGTATGCTATCTTCTGTCTTGTTCTCTCGCTTTGACCTTTGGTTTTTGACATTGATTTGTCATTTGTGCTTTGTCATTGGTTTTCCGATTATTCCCTGTTGTATTCCGTCTTCTTCCTTTATATATTTACTTTGATATATCCATGCAATATAAATCTCAATTCCATCGCCAATGCTCTGACTTGGATTTCGCTTGGCTTTTGCAACTCCTTTGTCGCATAATTTCTGAAGGTCGCTTGTTGCATGTCGCTTGCTGCAAGTTGCTGGTCGTTCTTGGTTTGCCTGACCCGTCACTTGCCCTTCGACTTTGCTCAGGGCCGTGAGATTGTCGAACGGTCACTTGTGACTTACTTTAGGCACTTCTTCGTGTTTTCCCGGTTTCGTGTTTTCGTGATTGGTTTTTCTGTTTTGTTCTGTCATTCTGTCTACTGTCTTCTGTATTCTGTATTCTTGCTATTTTAACTTTAGGCACTTCTCCCTATGTCTTACCTCAAACACATTTACTGGCTCACGAAAGAGGAAGTCTCTCGGCTTGAAGAACAACTTGCAGCGCGTGGCATCAAGATGAAGTCTGCGAGGGGGGTTGTCTGCTCACCTCTGGATGTAATGAACAAGATTTCCTGTGTGGCTCCGGAAGTGTGGGATGAAACTTGCGCAAGGCAGGGAAGCTGGTACAGGGCTTCAGACAAGAGCGGCCTCTTCCTGGTGATCAGTTCTTTTGATGTGGAGGAGCTTCAAGATAAGAAGGCTGGAACCATCAGGGGGGTCGATTTTCATCCCCCAAGGGTCGCAACCTTGGAAGACAAAAAGGCGCTGGCAGGCGATCCCGATTTTGATCGAAAGGTGCCCGCACGATGGAGGAAAATCAGTGATGTGGAGAAGAGGATTTTCTTGAGGTGGGCGGCAAGACTTGGTTCTGAAACCGAAGATTTTGACTTGCTTTACGTCTCACACACGGCAAACCACGCAAATTTCGTGAACCCGCGATTCTTCATCCGGGAAGGTGAGACGATCATTCCTTACTCCATTGACCGCAGCGCGCATCTCTGTTCCAGCTGCGTCGAGCTGTTTCAGGTTCTTGGTGCTGAGCACAAGAAAAAACTCGTGGCCCCATGCCCCGGCGCCACGATCTTCGCCCGCCTCGAACCGGATAAGTATCTGCTGGTGGAAAAAACATGAAACAAAGAATACAGAAGACCGTAGTCAGTAGACAGAAGAAGACCCCATTACGAAAGCACGAAAAAGGGCAAGGGTGTTTATCGAACCCTCTTCTTTCGTGTTTTTGTACCTTCGTGCTTTCGTGATTGCTTTGTTTTTCGATTTTCTTTGCCTCTTGACCTTTCAGCGATCGGCATTCAACTGGGATCCAGTATCGAGTATCCAGAATCCTTCCCTCTCTGCCGCGCTCCGTGCCTCTGTGAGAGATAGTTTTTTTCGTGTTTTCGTGATAAATGCTTTTTATGATCCGTGCTCTCCTATTTGTTCTGACCTTGTCCCTCCTCCTGACGTCCTCCTTTCCCTGCCGCGCGCAAGAGAAGCGAATCCCCTTCTCCCCCGGAGAGAAACTCTTCTTCGAGGTTCGATGGGCTTTTATCCCGGCAGCGGAAGGTGTCCTGGAGATCCTTCCCATGGAAACCATTGATGGTGTGCGATGTTACCACTTCACCGCGACGTCGCGGACTTACGAGTTCGTTGATGCCTTCTACAAGGTGAGAGACCGAATGGAAGCTTTCGCCGATGAAGGCATGACCCGATCCCTTCTTTACAAGAAAGCGCAGGACGGCAAAAGAAAGCGAAGAATTTCTGTGAATTTCGACTGGGAGAAGCTTCAGGCAAGGTATTCGAACTTTGATGAAAGAGGGGAGCCCGTCTCCCTCTTGCCCGGGTCTTTTGATCCTCTCTCCGTCTTTTATGCCTTTCGCCTCATGCAATTGAAGGAAGGAGAAGAGCTGAAAACGCCTGTGACCGACGGCAAGAAATGCATTGTTGGAAGAGCCAAGGTGATCAAAAGAGAGAAGATCAAGGTGAAAGATACTTTCTATGATACATTCTTGGTGGAACCCGAATTTGAGCAACTGGGAGGTGTCTTCGAGAAAAGCAAAAACGCCAAACTCCAGGTCTGGGTGACCGCCGACGGCGCCTCAATTCCTGTCCGAGTGAAAAGTGAGGTTCTTGTCGGCAGCTTCGTGGCAGAGTTGGTGTCAGCCTCCGGGCTCACCCAATTACAGGTTTCGCAATAGAATCATGAGGTCGGCCAATCTTTCAGCAATTGCAAAGAATACAGAAGACAGTAGTCAGCAGACAGAAGAAAACTCCATCACGAAAACACGAAAAAAAGCGAGTAATTATCTTAAACCTTCCCCTTTCGTGCTTTCGTGATTGCTCCTCTGTTCTCCCTTGCTTTATATTACCCGTGCGCCCTGCACCGTGTACCTTGTACCACCCCCTCTCTTCCAACATTCCATCCTTCCTGCACCTGTCTTCTGTATGCTCTCTTCCCTCTGCGCACTCTGCGTGAGACGCTCTTTTCTCTTTACTTGCCCTTTCCTTTTTATTATATCTCTAGAACTGAATGACAATTCATTTCTTGCTCTTTTGAGGAGGGGGCCATTATGAAAGATGTCGTGATTGTATCTGCATGTCGAACGGCGATTGGAGCCTTTGGCGGGACCTTAAAGGATAGCCATGCCGCAAAGCTGGCCGCTGTAGCGATGAAGGAAGCCATAAAACGAGCCGGCATAGAGCCGGGCATGATCGATGACATTCGATTCGGTTGCTGCCTGGAGCCTGGAGACGCGTTGAACGTGGCTCGTATTGGCGCCCTGTTGGCAGGCATTCCCGACTCTGTCACTGCTGTGACCATTAACAGGGTTTGCACGTCAGGCATGGATGCCGTCGTTTCGGGCATGGCCATTATTCAAGCGGGCCTGGCTGACATCATTCTTGCCGGTGGGACAGAGCACATGTCCGGTATTGCCTACACAGTTCCCAGTGCCCGCTGGGGATGCCGGTTGCAGGATCAGGTTTTTGTCGACACCATGATGCAGGCTCTCCATGTCGGTTCCCATCTGATTCCTCATCCTGAGGACGGTCCTGTCAAGTCGGGGATGCCCTTGGAGCTTTTCAAAGGCAAGCCTTACATCATGGGTGTGACGGCGGAATTCGTTGCCCAGTACCTCAATATCAGCAGGGAAGAGATGGACGAAGTCGCTTTGCGAAGCCACAACAATGCGGAAAGAGCCACAAAGGAGGGGGACTTCCGGGAAGAGATTGTACCGGTAGAGATCCCGCAGAAGAAAGGGAAACCACCTCTCCTCTTTGACAAGGATGAGCACTTCCGCCCCGGGCTTACCATGGATCAACTCAGGCAGCTGCCGCCTGCCTTTATCCCGAAGACTGGAAAAGTGACGGCTGGAAACTCTTCGGGCATCAACGACGGCGCGAGCGCCATGGTCATCATGTCAGCGGATAAGGCCAAGGAACTTGGCATCAACCCTTTAGCGAAAATTAGAGGCACCGGCAAAGGAGGATGCCACCCGTCCGTCATGGGCCTGAGCCCTGTACCGGCCATGCAGGACCTCTTCAAAAGATACCCGGATCTCAAACTGAAGGACTTCGAACTCATCGAGCTCAATGAAGCGTTCGCGGCTCAGTACCTTGGTGTTGAGAAAGAGCTCAAGCTGAACAGGGATATCACCAATGTGAACGGTTCGGGCATTGGTCTCGGCCACCCGGTGGGTTCCACGGGATGCCGGATCATGGTCACGCTTATTTATGCGATGAAGAAGAAAGAAAAGGCCTTGGGGCTGGCGACGATCTGCGGAGGCGGCGGCATCGGCATGGCCACCGCCCTGGAAATGCTCTAACTCACCACAGAGAACGGAGAAAACTTCGCCACCGACGCACACAGACCACACCGGACAAGCGCCCTCTCAAAACACCGCGGAGCGGCGCCCATTTTGAGAGGGCCGTCGTTTCTGTTTTTCTCTGTGACCTCTGTGGCTCGATCGACCCTTAGGGAGCGGGCGTGAGAAAGTCTGCGGGAGCCTGCCCTGAGCTTGTCGAAGGGTCTGTGTGGGTCTGTGGCTAATATCAGAAGTGTTTCAGGGGGGCTTTGCCTATGGCAAAGACATTGAACCCCATTTCGAACAGTTTCTTGTGGTCCAGGATGTTCCGTCCGTCGAATATAAAGGCAGGCTGAACCATGGATTTGAAGATCCGCTTGTAGTCTAGGGTCCTGTAAACATCCCACTCCGTGAGCACGGCGACGGCATGGGCCCCCCTGGCCGCCTTGTAAGGATCAGCCTCGAACGTCACCAATTTTTCAAAAATCTTCAAATCCTTCTTCGCGTTTTCAAGGGCCTTGGGATCTGTGATCACCACTTCCGCATGTTCTTCAAGAAGGCCCTGGGTAACATAGATTGCAGGCGATTCTCTTGTGTCTCCCGTATTTGCCTTGAAAGCGAAGCCGAACACTGCGATCCTTTTTCCCGCCACCGTGTTGAACATGTTGGAAAGCATGTTCTGGACAAACCGGTTCTGCTGCCAGTCATTGATCTCCACCACCGATTCCCAGTACCTTGCCGCTTTGTCCAGGCCGTAGCTCTCACAGATGTAGACGAGATTGAGAATGTCCTTCTTGAAACAGGAGCCGCCGAACCCAACGCTCGATTTCAGGAACTTCGGCCCGATCCTGGAGTCCATACCGATGGCAGAGGCTACTTCATCGACATCCGCTTCGGTTTTTTCGCACAGAGCTGAAATGGAATTGATGGAGGATATTCTCTGAGCCAGAAACGCATTGGCGGTCAGCTTCGAAAGCTCTGCGCTCCACACATTCGATTCAATGATTTTCTCCCTGGGAACCCAGTTCAGATAGATGTCCACCACCTCTTTCCCGGCTTTGATCCCTTCGGGAGTCCCTCTGGAACCGATCAGCACGCGATCCGGGTTTTCCAGATCCTTCATGGCTGTGCCTTCTGCAAGGAATTCCGGGTTGGAGACTACTTCGAAGTGCATTCCCTTTGAGTTCTCATTGAGAATTCTTTCCATGGCCGAGGCGGTCCTCACCGGGAGCGTAGATTTCTCCACAACAACCTTGCTGTCCTTCGAGTAGGCCAGAATTTCCCTCGCCGTCTTTTCCCAGTACTGCAAATCCGCTGCTCTGCCTGCGCCCTGTCCAAAGGTTTTTGTGGGAGTGTTGACGGAAACAAAAATGATCTGCGATTCTTCGATCCCCTTCTCTATTTCCGTGGAAAAGAAAAGATTCCTGCCCCTGCTCTTCTTCACCACTTCATCCAGACCGGGCTCAAAGATGGGGAGGCTGCTGCTCTTCCATGCTTCGATCTTCTCCTTGTCAATGTCCACGACGACAACCTTGTATTGCGGGCATTTGTGGGCAATCATTGCCATGGTGGGTCCGCCCACATACCCGGCCCCAATGCACAAGATGTTCTTCTCAAACCCCATGTTTCTTCTCCTCTCTATTGAGAGCGCATTTTATCACGAAAGCACCAAATTTGGAAAACACGAAAATGGGTCTCTCACCCGCTTGCCCGCCTTAAGCGGAGATCCCGCTGACCGGGCCCTGTTGAATGACGTTGTAGTTTTGTTCAACCGGGACATCTTTGAGAGAGACAGGTTTTAACTGTGTGTGTCTGTGGCTAATAATTCCCTGCCTTCTCTGTGACTCTGTGAGAGGTTGCCTTTTGCCTTAGACCTTGTAGAATCCCCTGAACCATTCCACGAAGTTCATGACCCCTTCTCCCACCGTCACTGCCGGCTTGTACGCAAAATCCTCCACCAGGTCATCCACATCCGCCCAAGTGGCCGACACATCCCCCGGCTGCATGGGCAGGAAATTCTTTTTGGCTTTCTTGCCAAGGGCTTTCTCTATGGCTTCAATAAACTCCATGAGCTCCACCGGTGAGTTGTTCCCGATGTTGTAGAGCCTGTAGGGTGCCTGCGATCTCGATGGATCAGGGTCTTTGCCGCTCCATTTCGAATCACCGGCTGGCGGTTTGTCCAGAACCTTCACCACCCCCGTGACAATGTCGTTGATGTAAGTGAAATCCCTTTTCATCTTCCCATGGTTGAACACGTCAATCGGCTTGTCCCCCAGGATCGCCTTTGTGAAAAGGAAAAGGGCCATGTCCGGCCTTCCCCACGGACCATACACAGTGAAGAATCGCAGCCCTGTCGTCGGAATCCTGTATAGATGGCTGTAAGTGTGGGCCATCAGCTCGTTAGCTTTCTTTGTCGCTGCGTAGAGAGAAATGGGGTGGTCTACATTGTCGCGGACTGAAAAGGGATACTTCTCATTCAGTCCGTAAACAGAACTTGAGGACGCATAGACCAGGTGCTTAGCTTCATTGTGCCTGCAGCACTCCAGTAGGTTCGTAAAGCCCACGATGTTGGCATCGATGTAGGAATAGGGATTGACGAGCGAATACCGGACCCCTGCCTGCGCTGCAAGATGGCACACCGTGTCGAATTTTTCTTTCTCGAAGAGTTTCTGAATAGCCGGCCTGTCCTCGATGTTCGTTCTCTTGAACCGGTACGTCGGATATTTCGAGCTTTCGACCCACTCGCCTGCCTCTGCCTTTCGGCGATCCAGGCCGTCTCTTTCAAGCCGCCCATACTTGAGATTCACGTCATAGTATTCGTTAATGTTGTCGATGCCGACGACCTCATCGCCTCTTTCAGCGAGTCTCACCGCCACAAACGACCCGATAAACCCCGCCGTCCCTGTAACCAAAATTTTCATGGCACCATCCCCTACAAATCAATTCGAATGTCATGAAACACGATCCACTTGCACGTTACTTTTTTGCCGCCAATACCGTCTCCACGACCTTACACGCATCTCTCGCAGTTACAATTTGAATTCCCTTGTGGCTCCTCAATTCCAGAAGGTGGCTGTCTCCGGTAATGATGAGCTGCGCCCCATATTCCAAAGCCAATCCTAGAAATAATTTATCAAAGGGATCCTCACGAATTCTGTCGGGGATTCTTCTCGGAGTGGGCACAAATGAAACAAGGTTCATGTAGTAGGCACACACTTCGTCCGCTGAGACACCGAGCATGCTCAGTCTGGGCTGGAACTTTTGAATTTGGAGGATACGCCCTAATTCCCTCACGGTCTCGTGGCATGCAAGCAGAATCAGAAATCCTTGGCGAGCCCATTTAAGGATTTGGTTAGGGGGCCCCTCCCACAGTAGGCCTGCCACGGCAACATTGCTGTCAACGACAACTTTCATCGGACCCTGCGGACTCTATGAACAATGTTCGATATCTCTTGCAGATCGAGCTGGTTGCTGTCTTTAACGGCAGCCGCTCGGTCCAGCAGATCCGACGGCACCTCTTCAAAAGGTACCACCTTGAACAACGGCTTCGACCTTTTCACGACAACGATTTCCCCTGACTTGCTCAGATCCTCGGCTATTTCAGAGAACCGCAGCCTAAACTCCTTAGCGCTCATATACCGTGCCATAGACCTTCTCCCTAGAGTGTATCTAAAGTTCAGCCTAAGTTAACCTAAAGATAACCAGAAGTCAACTTCCCCCTTTTTCATTTCCAAATCCCAAATCCAACTCATCCAGCCTTCAGCTTTCAGCCGCAACAAAGAATGCGAAAGCACGAAATTTGGAAAGCACCCCAGTGAAATACTGCTTGCGCAATTTCACAGGGCAGGCGAACAAGGGTCTATTGTTCTATAACCCCCTTCGCTTTCGTGTTTTCGTAGCTTCATGCTTAGCCGTTCGCGGACGCTTTCAGGAGGCAGTAAGCAGAAGAGGGAAGGATTCCGGATACTGGGTCCTGGATACTGGCTGAAAACCGAACGCTGACGGCTGACCACCAGAAAGAAGAAGGCGCCGGCGTTAGAACTGAAACAATCAGGGCGTGATGATTACCTGTTTCCCCTCTGGCCACACACGATGAAAATCATGGGGGTTCAGTGTCAGGAGCTTATCTACGGACAGCCTCCGGGCTACTGCGGCGATGAGGGCGTCATAGACGGTGCCTCCCGAGAGTCCCCTCTCCGCCATTCTTTCAATGGTGGTCCTGTAGTCTGCGATTGTGAGGGGAACAATCCTGGCTATGGCCTCCAGGTTGGTGTTGATGAGCCTCTGAGCGACCAGAGGTGAAATGCGAGGTTTGACAGGAAGAGTGGTCAAGACCGCATAGGTTTCGGCAAGGGTATGCGACACAACCACACACTCAAAATCACCGGCCCTGGCGCGTTGCAGCCACGGAAGGCACTTTGAATGCGTGGGGTGGGATTCAACGATTCCTGAAACGATGGTTGAGGTGTCGAAGAGGGTTTTCATCCTAGACCCTCCGCGAGATCTTTTTCAGCCGCCTCTTTCGATGTTCGTGCAGGGCGGCTCCGACATCGCCGACGGCAGTGCCGGTGAACACGAGAATCCCCTTTTTCTCCATGACTTGGGGTTCACCCTGAACGGGCTGGAGGACGATCTTTTCTCCCTCCTTCTCAATCTGGAGGACAGCGCCCGCCTCCAGACCCATATCGTCCCTCACATCCTTCGGGATAACAATCCTTCCGAACCTGTCGATCGTTGTTTCCATGACATCCCTCTTATTTGGCAATTTAGCATACCAAATGGCAATTGTCTATGGGGAAGACAAATCAATCTCACCACAGAGTCATCCCAGTTGAATAGACGTACCAAATCATCCAACGGGGCAGGCGAAAGCACGAAAGTAATAGGTTTTAGAAAACAATAGGCTTTTTCGTGCTTTCCAAATTTCGCGCTTTCGTGGTGAATGGTTCTGCTTTTTTTTTGATTTTGGGCTTTGGCATTGATTCTGTGTAGTGTATTCTGTCTCCTGTATTTTTTGTCTGATTGCTGACCGCTGATTCAATGATTGAGGAGGAATGGTTCATGAACAAAGTTTCAGATCAAGTCGTTGCAGTGATTGGCCTGGGATACGTCGGGCTGCCCCTGGCTGTAAACTTTGCCAGAAAGTACACCACCATCGGTTTTGACATGAATGAACAAAAGGTGGCAAGGCTGGCAAAGCATTCCGACACGACAGGGGAGGTCTCAAAGGAAGAATTCGATGAGGCCGCGCACCTAACCGTCACCTCGGAAGCGGCAAAACTGAGGAAGGCGGATTTTATTATTGTTGCCGTCCCCACGCCCATTGATGAAGCCAAGCAGCCGGATCTCTCGCCGCTGGAAAGCGCCTCTGCAGCAACGGGCAAAAACATGAAAAGAGGAGCCGTCGTTGTTTTCGAATCCACGGTCTATCCTGGAACGACAGAGGAAGTCTGCGTGCCTATCATGGAGAAGGAATCAGGGTTCAAGTGGAAAAAAGATTTCCACGTAGGTTATTCGCCGGAGCGGATCAACCCGGGAGACAAGCAGCACACGCTCCGGAAGATTCTCAAGGTCGTATCCGGCGACGATGATCAGACTCTTGAAAAGGTGGCCGGACTGTACGAATCAATTGTTGATGCCGGCGTATTTCGTGCCGGCACAATCAAGGAGGCTGAGGCTGCCAAGGTTATTGAAAACACTCAGAGGGATCTCAACATTTCCCTGATGAACGAGCTGGCGATCATCTTCGACAAACTGGGCATAGACACACTGAAAGTGCTGGAAGCGGCGGGCACGAAATGGAATTTTCTTCCCTTCAGGCCCGGGCTGGTCGGCGGACACTGCATCGGAGTCGATCCCTATTATCTGACCTACAAAGCCACGACCGTAGGCCATCACCCGCAGGTTATCCTGGCAGGGCGGAGGATCAATGACGGCATGGGTAAGTTTGTGGCTGAAAAAGCGGTCAAGCTGATGATTCGCTCAGGGCAAAACGGAAAAGAGAACAAAGTGGGGATACTGGGGCTCACTTTCAAGGAGGATTGCCCGGATCTCAGGAACTCCAAGGTGGTCGACATTGTGAGGGAGCTGGAGTCCTATGGGATGAAAGTGCTGGTTCATGACCCGATTGCTGACGATGAGGAAGCCGTTGAGCACTATGGGATCAAACTTCAGAAGTGGGGAGAACTGAGTGACCTGGGGGCTCTGATTATCGCCGTCGGGCACAAGGCGTACAAGGAGAAAACTGTTCGGGAGTATGTGAAAAAGCTGTGTGCCGGTGGGTGCCTGCTGGATGTCAAGGCGATCCTTGATCCGGGGGAGGTGAGGAAGACGGGCGTGACCTATTGGCGCCTGTGAAGAGACAGTGTTGAATGGGACCACAAGGGCATTCAACGGGGCAGAAGACGCCAGGAAAAATGTCGAATGGCAAAGCGAACGCCCTGTTCTCCCTTTGATCCTGCCCGACAAGGCTCATTAGACCCGATCTGCAGGATGTTCTTTAGCTGGTTTTGAATTCTTCAGGAAACATCAATTCTGTTCTTCGGCGCTATATGGGACTGTGGCTGCGTAGCAGAGGTAGCGGGTCAGAAAAGTTCTTTTTCCCTTGCCGCTTTTTCAACTTTAGGCATTTTGGACACTTTAGCGCACTTTAGGCACTTCAGAATTTGTGTGTGCTTGCCCGCCGTCCCTGTGGCGGGTCCGTGGCTCCGACCTCTTACTTCTGAGCTCCGCTTTATATCCTGTTAATCCTGTCGGAGAATTCTCTGTGGTCCCCGGCCAAAAGGGGATGAGGCAAATCAGAGGCTGGATCGAGCCGTCCGATCCTTTCTTCGAGGTCATCGATCAGATAGTCTCTGACCGGGATAAGCACCGTCCCAGGATCTTTAAGCCCTCCGTGCCTCTGTGGTGAGATCAGGGTCTATCCGTTATCTCTTATTCTGACTACTGTCTTCTTGTATACTGTATTCTTAGCTCATTTCATGAGCGAATCAATGAAGCACCCCCCTCCTCCCCCAGCGGTTTCCGCATTCACCGTCGTCCCCGACGTGGTTGCCGCTATCACCGCACTGAAGTGGTACACACCAATCTCGACGTAAGACGGGTTCCCATTATGATTGACCCTAGACCCGGGCACCATCCACCCTTCACCCTCGGGCGTCACGTTTCCGGCGCTGTCGCAGGCCAGGATCCATTTTTCCCCGTCATAGTAGTAGAGTGAAAAAGTGCTCACATCCTTGTAGCCTGGACAGGGTATGGTGACTGTCACGCCGTTCGGAAATATCGCGGGCGGAAGAAGAGTTATGGCAACACCTACGGCTTTGCCCACACTAAGTGGAGGAATATCTTCTGCCGGCCCAATATACGGTTCAAGACCGATTTCTTGCATCAGATTGCTTTCGTAGGTGACCGATGCTCCCTCCAATGGCCCAGAAACAACCCTCACAGTTTTCTTAGCGCTTGACGTGTCGATGCTCGTTACAGTCTCCGGAATGTTGCCTTTCCTTGCACTATCTTGATCTTTTCCCTCGATCTTAAAGCGGAAACTAATCGGTTCCATTTCCTGACCATCCGCATCTCTTGCTGTCACGCTCACCTCTACCACCGAATCATAGGGATAAGAATTCGCGATAGAGGTTTCGTTGCTTCGATAATAGACAACCCACAGACTGTAGACACTATTTCCGTCCGCATCCAAAGGAAGCGCTTTCAATATCCTCGTGCCCGATCCATTGAGATCATTAAGCCTGCGCGTGTAGGTGTTGCTTCCGTCGTTAACTGAAAAGGTGACGGCGTCTGGATCGGTCATGTCGATACCGTTGACCGATTCCATGCGAACACCAAAGGCGGTGTTGTTGGGAATTTGTTCATTACTTGGCGGGACCCCTGAGTTGTTGAGTGGAATGGCCTCCACCACTTCCACTGCGGCCAGAGGTTGAGGACAGGAGTTTGGGTCGTTCGCAGAGGTGCCATAGAGGTACTCTTCGAAGTTGCTCCACCCGTCATTGTCAGAGTCTAGATCCCTGTCCGAAGAGCTCACCGGGTTCAGACCACTGAGCAATTCATACCTGTCTGGGATGCCGTCACCGTCCGAATCCCGGTTGACCGGACTGAGACTCCACCGGTTGGAACCCCATCCCGAGTTGCTTCTTGCATAATTGTACTCACTTCCGTCGGTCAATCCGTCCGTGTCCGAATCGGTCGATCCGTTCTTTGCCGTAATGCTTCCGAACCACTGCTTCTCCCAGTCGTCCGCCATGCCGTCATTGTCGTCGTCGTTTACCCTGGCCGTGTTCGTCAATACTGTGTTTCCCAATTCATCCGTGACGGCACTGCTGATCTGCATGGAATAGATGACGTAGCGCTGGAGGGTTCCTGGATTCAGGGGGAATTTGAACACCTTGTTGGTGCCGCTCGTGTCCGTACCGTTCCCGTTCAGCAGCAGCCCGTTGTTGAAGCTGTAATTGCTCGCCATCGTAGCGTTCCTCATGTTGCTTTCGCTGTACGTGACCGTGACGGTGCTGTCGGTGTAGTTGATAACCGGGGACCCCACAAGAGACGGTCTGGAACTGTCGACAACAAAAGTGTTGCCGGTGTGACTTCCCACAGAGTTTCCTGCGGCATCCAAGGCGGAAACGGTCACGGTTGCCGTGCCGTCGTTCCCCGAGGGCACAGTCATCACATATCTCCATTGCTTGTTGGTCACCTGGGTCATTGCCGCACCGGTTATGTCGCTGCCTGTGCCGGCGAAATGAATGCTGATCGTCGGAGTACCGGACATGGGGTTTGACTCAGTGAAAGTCGCCGTGATGGTGACCGTGTCCCCCGCTTTGTAAGGGTTGGAGACGCTGTAAGACATCGCCACGGTCGGTCCAACACGGTCGAGAATAACATTCGCCTTTGTTGCTGTAGCTGAAATGAGCCCCTGGTCGTCCTTGACCCACGCGTAGACCGTGTGGTTGCCCTCTGTGTTGTTCAAAATGAAGTCGGTCACGGTGAAGATGGGGTTCTGACGGGCTCCGCCTGGGATGGTGCTGAATATTTCACCACTCGGATCGTTGTCGCCATCTCGAATAAGATACTGGCTCACCAGGGTGTCGTCGCTTGCCACGATTCTGATATCTACTTGGCGACTCGGGTCATTCTTGTAAACCGTCGTGCTGCCGGTCTGCCCATTGACCTCCAGGCTCGACAAAACAGGAGCTGCGTTTCCCCCTACACTCACTTCGTTAGAATACCCGCTTTCAATCCCATCGGTGTTATAGGCTGTGGCGGCCAAATAGTAAGTGCCGTCCGGAAGTCCATGAACGGTGAATTCCGGGCTTGCTGGGTCTATGAGTCTGCTCAAGGGAATGATGATTGCTGATGCGCCGTCTGAAGAGCCGGTCCCATTGTAGAGGCCGCCTGCTGTGGTCCCGTAGTATATCTTATAGCCTGCAAGGTCTGTTTCGCTGTTCGCGTCCCAAGCAAGCGTTACATCCATAGCGGAGGCTGATGTTGCCGGCACCGTGATCAAGAAAAGCGAACACACCAGAATGGCTGAAAGTAGTCTTGCTTTGCCCATTGGTTTCATTCTCCTTTTAACACCTCCGGGTGCGCAATCTTGAATAAGAATGCCCCGGTGCTTTGGGGATGCAATGGGCGTGCCGAAAAAGCTACCCTTCAATAACCTTTTGATATTGTATATTAATGTGTTTTAAGCTTCATTTCTCTATCTGCTCTAGGCGGGTGTTTATCGCCAAAAAAAGATGAAGGCCGTCTACCTTTGTGCACACGATTTTCCGTGAGGATCTTCAGCCGAAACGCCCCCGTTTAGGCGAGCTTCATTGCCCCGCCTTAAGCGAGCTTTACCTCCCTATGAAACATATGGGCTCTGAGAGAGAGCAGGGTCTGCAGCGCTGTCTCTGCTCGCTCTCCTTCCCCGATTAGGGGAGCTGCATTGCGAAGCAATGAGGAGATCCTGGTCCTTGGCTCTCTCGAGCGATGAACCTATAATTTTGCCGCTGCAGACCCAAATCCGCCAGCGCGCTGCGCATGGATGGTGTCAGTTTCGGTGAACTCGTCCGTTTGACCTCAAAACCTAATCGCCTCTTCCCTCTTACAATGAGAAGGTCGAGTTCTGCTCCAGCATGAGTCGCCCAGAAAAAGCACTCCTCTCCCCTTATCCCGAGATGCCGCATGATCTCCTCTAGAACGAACCCTTCCCAGGACGCTCCGACCTTCGGATGCCCTTCCAGTTCGCTGCGTGTCCTCACATTAAGTAGGGTATGCAACAAACCTGTATCAGCGAGATACACCTTCGGGGCTTTGACCTGCCTCTTAGATATGTTTTCATGCCACGGTTGCAATTGCCGCACCACGAGTGCTGAGGTCAGCACATCGAGATAGTTACGGACTGTGGTGTCCGCAACGCCAAAAGAACGGGCAAATTCCGACGCATTGAAAACCTGACCGTGGTAATGGGCCAACATGGTCCAAAACCGCTGCAAGGTTACGGATCTGATATTGATTCCCAATTGCGGAAGATCTCTCTCGAGAAAGGTTCTAATGAATCCACGTCGCCACTCATCACTCTCCCCGACAGTCCGCGACAAATAGGACCTTGAAAATTCGGTCTGGTCAACCGAATTTTCAAGGTACGAGCTTAAAACAAGAAAGAAGGACCGAGCATCCAGAACCCAGCTTTCGGTTGTGAGCCAGAAAAAAGAATACAGGATTCAGTTTTGACAGGATTTATCCGCCACGCGGACAGGCACGATGATCAGGATCTTTTCTCAGTTTCCGGCCTCCGGCCCGGGGGGCCTCCGCCCCGGAGGGATGAAACTGAGAAGGAGTCTCATCCTGTGAAGGGATGTTGCTGGGTGACAAATTTACTTTCATAGTTTCTTGCAAAAATCTGGTGATATCTATCTTAGTCTGATCAGACCCTTCTGCCTTTCTTCAGGAAAGGCAGAAGACATGTATCTTGTTTATCCTGTCGATCCTGTCGGATAAACTCTCTTGACAGAATTTCCCATCTATCCCATTGCAGGGGGCACTGAAAACAGCTATACTGCATTAATTCCGGTTAAACGCCGGACCCCAGAACTGACTGCGAACTTAACGCTCGGGAGCAAAATCATGAGATTGCGGGAACAGCTGCGCGAAATCTGTGATCGTCATGACATTGATCTTGTCTATGCTTTTGGCAGCAGGGCTGGTGAAGTCAGGGCCTCTGTTTACGGCATCGGGAAGATGGATAAAAACACCACTTCCGATGTCGACATCGGGGTCAGGGTGTCTCCAGACCATGGCGCCATGTCGGTCAGAGAGAAGGTAGAGGTCGCCTCGGAGATGGAAGATCTACTGGGAGTCGAGCGAGTTGACCTTGTGACCCTTTCGGAGGCAGACTCCTTCCTGTCGGCGAATATTGTGAGAGGAGAAAGGATCTTTTCCAGAGATCCTTACTCGGCCGAAGAGTACGAGTTATACATTCTCAGGAGAGCAGGGGATCTCGCCCCTTTGGAGCATGAGAGACTGAGCATGATTTTCGCAAAGGCCGGCTGACCCCTGCGATACTTCTGGCTTCTGTGCCCCAGAAGACATCAACTTTTTAGGAGTTAGGCTATGTCCCCTGGCAAGCTGAGCAAGAAAGTGATCGGAGACAGGCTTGCTTGGATCGACAAGATGATAGTCGAAATCAGAGCCTTACCCCTAGACAGCTACGAGGACTTCTCAGCGAACCGGAGAGATGTCTGGGCAGCCGAATCCTGCCTTCGCAGGGCGCTTGAAGCCATTTTTGATCTAGGTCGACACATCCTCGCCAAAGGTTTTGGCCAGGGCGTCACGGAATACAAGCAGATTGCTTCTGAGCTGGAGACGGCGGGGGTTCTGTCGCACAGTCGAGCCCGACTGTTGTCCACCTTGGCAGGCTACCGTAATCGACTGGTTCATTTCTATCACGAGGTCACTTCTGAAGAACTCTATGAGATTTGCCGAAATAACCTCGATGACCTCTTGAGGATAAAAAATGCTTTCCGGAAATGGGTCAATGAGAACCCTGATTCCATCGACGAGACCCTTTAAGCGACCCAACTCTTGTCGCCCCTAGTCGCCGCTCTGCTCCCTGCTCCCTGCTCCAGGCTTTTCATCTGTTCCCAGCAGCCAGGACCTTCCTTCTTGCGTTCGCCTTTATGCTACTTCCCAGCATCCTGAACCAAGAACCAAACGCAATAACCAATCACGAAAGCACGAAATTTGGAAAACACGAAAAGGTTGGGACACAGATTCACCCTGTTAAATAAGATCCGCTGCGAGAATCTTAGCTTCAGGCTTCGCGTAGCAGTTGAGTATTTTTCCATAAAGCCAGCTATCAGATCTTTGGGTGACTCTCATGGTCACCTGAAGCTATTTAACAGGGTAAACACGGATTTATTGGATTGAAAAAAGGAAAACCGATCTGTATAAATATGTGAAATTCCGTGTCCTCTTTCTTTACTTCCTCTTGGCCTATCCGCGTCTTTGTGATAGAGCACATCTTCTGTGTGCTCGCTCAAGGGCCGACGGAGGCGGCAGCCGATGCGCAGCATTGGCAGGCTCATCGCTCTTCTGCTCAAACAGACTGTGAAACAGGCTAAGTGCGACAGCACGGGGCACAGGAAGAAGAAGCGGCAAAAGCAAGCGAGCTCGGCTTTGATGCTTCGGCTTCTGGTGGCGAGTTTGAGCAGGCCGTTTTCTCTGCGCTGCTCTGTGACTCGAGCGACCCTGGGGAGCGGGCGTGAGACATCTCTTTCGTAGTTTCGTCCTTCAGTGTTTTCGTGGTGGCATTTGGTTTTGTTTTCGGGTTTCTCCGCCTTGCGCTATCAGCTTTGAGCCCTTCGACTCCGCTCCCTTCGACCGTGCTCAGGGTCTGCGACAGGACTTTCAGCTCTCTTCCTATGAGCTTCCGTGGTATGCGCCGATTCCAAGTACTCTTTCATGCTCGCGGCAAGTGTTTCCATGGCCTTTCTGAACTTCAGTTCATTCTGCTCCAGGAGAGTAAACCGAAAGCCCTGCAAATCGGTATTGAATGAACTGAGCGGAACCACGCAAAGCCCTGCCGCCCCAATTAAATAGTATACAAACCTCTTGTCAGGCTCCATACCGGGCGCAGCGCAGAGCTTTTCTACCAGACTTTGGACATCCTTGTTCGCAATCTGGAGGTGCTGCTGCGGGTTCAGACGATCTTTCTCAAAAACAACCGTAACATAGAAAGCACCATTGGTTCGGTTGGTGATGATTCCATCGACTTCCTTGAGACTGTTGTAGGCTATCTCAGAGAAACGCTCGTACCGACGACGTCGTCCGTCGAGAAAGGATTCATACTCGGGATGCAACAGTACTTGAGGAATGGCTTTTTGCGGCAAAGTGGTTGAGCAGACTTCCACCATTTTGGCGTTCACGATGCTCTCGACGTATTTCGCGAAATGGGGGTCCTTTTGCGAATTGTAGACCTCGATCCATCCACAGCGAGACCCAGGCCAGGGCAACTCCTTCGAAATGCCCTTCATGGATATCCCGGGGACTTCCCCAATCACCGCTGAAAGCGGCTTTGTTTCATGATGGTTGTAAACAATATTCTGATAGATCTCATCCGCGATGATGAAGAGATCGAAGTCTTCTGCAATGGCAACTATTTCCTTCAAGACAGTCACAGGGTAGACAGCACCGGTGGGATTGTCGGGATTAACCAGCAGGATTCCCGATACTGCAGGGTTGTATTTTACCCGGTTTCTCAGTTCTTCCAGGTCAGGATACCAGTTATTCCGGGGATTCAGGGGATAGCATATTGGCCGCATGCCCGCATGAGCGGCCTCTGCTGAAGAATGAGTGGTATACGTAGGAGAGGGGGTAATCACCCTGGCGGTGCTGCGAAGAAGACCATAGACCTTCGTGATCGCGTCGCCCAACCCATTGAAGAAGATAATGTCTTCAGCGGAGATGTGGGGGCCGCCATTCGTATTGTTCCGAGCCGCCAGGAATTCTCTCGTCTCCAACAGACCTTTGGATGGGCAGTAGCTGTAGGAGCAGTCTTCCATAGCCAGCTTGGATATGATCTCCTTCATCCAGGAAGGGATTCTTTTTCAAATATTATTGCAACCGACTCATGCAGCTAATTCCAAGTTCCCAAAGCTGACAGGATTCACATGAAGGAGAAGTGCCCCTTCGACGTAGCTCTGGACCTTCGGCTAAAGTGCCTAAAGTTCAGAAACTGATCCCGATAATCGCGGCTGCCTGTTGGATGCCCTTGTGGTTCTATTCAACCAGGGGGAGAGACAAAAAAGCGGCGCTCACGCCCGCTTGTCCCCAGCCTGTCGCGGGGCTCGCCTAGGCTCGCTCGAGCCCACAAAGACGCAGAGAAAGTAGAAAACAAATGGTTTTGGTTTTAAACTTCAATAGATCTTTCTCTCTGCGTTTCTCCGCGACTCTGCGAGAGACGGGTGTTGGTTCTCTCGCTTGAAATCCGAGTGAAACGAGGGTCGCAAAGCTTCGCTTTGAGACCGATGGGGAGGCAGATAGGGAGAAAGGATGAGCTCGCTTATGCCGTTCTCCCTGTCCGCTTTGCCATTTTGATTTTAAGCGCTCTTCTCTGTGATCTCTGTGCCTCTAGGGGGCCGGCCTGCGCTGGTTGGAGCAAGCGGGCACCGATGCTCGCTCAGGAGCCCCACAGGGGCCTGCAGTTGCACAAGCGACGGAAGGAGGTGGAGACAGAAAATATGAGCGAGCTTCGGCGAGCGGGCGTGAGATAATGGTCTTGCTTGCCCGCCGTCTGTCTGGAGGGCTTGCCCGCCGTCCCTGTGGCGGGTTAATCCTGTCTAAATTCCCTTGCAGTCCTTCAAGCTTGAAATGCGTGCGAAGCACGGGTCGCAAGCTGAAGGCTTGTGCCCGATGGCGCGGAAAATGATTCCTTTGTTCGCTCAAGCAACCCGCGAAGCGGGACTGAAACGCGGTAGCGTTGAAAGGCAGCGGGGATAGGTAAAAGCAGGGACAAGCTCGCTTGGCCTTGCTTTTTCTGATGCCCGCTGAGCTGTTGAGCGAACACATCTGCGCTCTCTGCGTCTTTGCGGTGAGTGTCTGCTTTTGTCGGTGTGGGCTTGCCCGCCTCTGGAGGGCTTGCCCGCCCCGTGAAATCAAGTTAGCGTTCTTATTCCACTGGGGTGGCGAATAATCTCTGCGGTTTCTGCGTTTCTGCGGATTATATACTCTCAGGTTTCTTCGTTCTTATTCACCTTGACTTGTTGAGCCTATCCCTCTAAAATTATTTGCAGTTGCGTCTCAGAGGTAGGCCAGATGTTAGCCGAAATGGAGAATAAGGCTTGAGCGAATTCGCGGACAAAGTCCGTAGGTTAGCAAGCACCGGCGATGTACGGATATCTGAGCATGGATACGATGAGTTGGCCGAAGACGGACTGACCGCAAGAGAAGTGCTCGATGGTGTTCAGGACGCAGTGGTTTTAGAAGAATACCCAAGCTATCCGAAGGGGCCATGTGTTTTATTCCTGCAGAAGGATAGAACCGGAGCACCGATTCATGCAGTATGGGGTATCCCAAAGGGTCAGGATAAACCAGTAGTTTTGATAACTGCCTATCGTCCGAATCAGGGGCGGTGGGATCATTCATTCACTCGGAGGCGGTGACGATGAAACAGCGAAAGAAGACTAAGTATGTGCATGAAGGCCAATATGTGGCCGAGGTAGAGGTTGGCCTATTAGAAGACGACACCGGTTGGTCACCTTATCTCAGTGTCGAAGATGCCTACAAATTAGACAACGTGAGGGATGCCCTCCGCCAGGGCGATTTGGAATCGGCGGCGAGATACGGACAGATCTACGAACTTCGCCCTGTAGCGCATCAGTAGTTGCATATAAATAAACCTCTCGTTATGAGCCTCTTCGCTTTGACCTTTCACCTTTGACCTATGAGCCCTTCTGCCTTTTGCTTTCTGAGGCTCCGATATCCGAACTCTGCTTTTCACTTTCCAGCCTCCTCGCCTTCCAGCTTCCTAGATCGCCAGAGGCGGATAAACTTTCCAGCCTTCTTGCGGTTCACTCTCAGCTATGAGCTGTCTTCCACTATTCCAGTAAAGCATTTCATAATTCCACGGACGGCACCCCGGATCTCTCTGCTTCGCGAGAGAAACGCATAAAATCATGGGCGTCCCACAAACCCTGTGCCTCTAGCGAACGAAGAGAGCGAGTGTGAGAACGCCAATACCCGTCCCTGCAGTGTTGCAGATCACATCCACCATGCTCGAGTCCCTTGCAGGAATGAACGCTTGCGTCACCTCGATCGCAAGGCTGATAAGCGCTCCAACAAAAACCGCAAGAAGAAGAGAACACCACCGCCCCGATCCATTCACTCGCTCCCTCCAAAAGGCAAGGAGAAACCCGATAGGCACAAACCCAAGGATGTTCACTGCTATATCCCCTGCCGGCGATGAATCCTTCTGGTTTCTCCAATCAGGCCAGGCCAGAACGGGGTTGGTCATGGTCACTCGTCCAGGGACCGATAATGTGTTCTTGTTGTCGGAAAGATCAGGGATCGATGTACCGTGGCTTTTGGCCAATGCAAAGGATGCTATCAACCCCTCACGAGAATCGCTCCCCGTCATGCCTTCGCGGTTCCCTTCTATTTCACTCTCACTCAGCGCCCGCTCGTACACCTTCAAAGCCAGAATACTTCCGGTTCACGAACTTCCTGCATTTCTTGAATTCCCTAATGTAACAGAGTAGCCTCTGATGGATTCTCTTTCACCCATGGGAAACGTATTCTGAAAACTCTTCGCCAGTTCGCCGTTCAGATAGATGCTGCACGTCATCCGGTTGGAGACGAGGGTTAGCCGCTGCGTTTTGCAAATTGGGGGTCCTTTTGCGAATTGTAGACCTCGATCCATCCACAGCGGGATCCGGGCCAGGGCAACTCCTTGGAAATGCCCTTCATGGATATCCCCGGGACTTCCCCGATCACCGCTGAAAGCGGTTTGGTTTCATGCCCACTGTAAACGATATTCTGATAGATCTCATCAGCGATGATGAAAAGACGGAATTCTTCGGCAATGGCAACGATTTCCTTCAAGACACTCACAGGATAGACGGCGCCAGTGGGATTGTCGGGATTGACCAGCAGGATTCCTGACACTGCAGGGTTGTATTTTACCCGGTTTCTCAGTTCTTCCAGGTCAGGATACCAGTTATTCCTGGGATTCAGGGGATAGCATATTGGCCGCATGCCCGCATGAGCGGCCTCTGCTGAAGAATGAGTGGTATACATAGGAGAGGGGGGTAATCACCCTGGCGGTGCTGCGAAGAAGACCATAGACCTTCGTGATCGCATCGCCCAACCCATTGAAGAAGACGATGTCGTCGGCGGAGATGCGCGGGCCGCCGTTCTTATTGTTCCGGGCCGCCAGGAATTCTCTCGTCTCCAAAAGGCCCTTGGACGGGCAGTAGCTGTAGGAGCAGTCTTCCATAGCCAGCTTGGATATGATCTCCTTCATCCAGGGCGGGATTTTCTCGCCCTTGGCCACCGGGTCTCCGATTTTCTCCAGGTTGACCTCCACCCCCAGGGCCTTCACCCTTTCAACCACCTTCATGATATTCCGGATTTCGTAATTGAGCTCACCGGCCCCTATGTGAACAATCTCATTTCTCACTCTCGATTACCCCTCCCGAAGTTTATTCTAGTTTTACACAGTCTTAATGTGTTCAACGGCTTGATTTTAAAAAAAACCTTGTCTCACGCCCGGTCACTTCGTTCCCTAGAGCCCTCAGAGGTCACAGAGAAAACCACTTCAGTTTCTTTTTCTTTCCAAATCCATTTGCCCTTCTCTGTGTGCTCTGCCTGCCCCGTTGAATTCACGCCATAGGCGGGACTATTCAACTGGGGTGACTCCTTGGCCCGCCGTAGCCCTGCGCCATTCGACGCTGCTCATGGCCCTGAGTCGAATCGAAGGGCTTGGTCGAAAGGGCGTAGGCGGCTGTGTGAGACAATCCCTTTCCTCACGCCCGCTCCCTACGGTCGCTAGAGCCCACAGAGATCGCAGAGAAAGCATTTTGACAGGATTTACAGGGCTTTGGCCTTTGAGCTTTCCCGCTTCCCAGCCTCTTATCTTCGTCGCTATCACCTATGAGCTTTCCTGTTTTCCGCATTCAGCTATTTTATCTCACAGAGATGGATTTTGAAGAATGTTTTTGAGAAACAGCTTGATTTCATTAAAAAGGGTGTCTATAGTAAGAGTCAAAATGACCTGATTGGAGAGTCATCATGACCACTAAAGAAGTTAGTGTCGCTGAAGCGAAAAAACATTTCTCAGATTTACTGGGCCGAGTGGCTTACCGCGGCGAACGGATAACTATTTCGAAGAGGGGAAAACCCATGGCTGTCTTAGTGCCGGCCGCTGAGGTTCCCGGGCCGAAGGGCATAAGGGAAATCAGAGGTTGGCTTGAGGCGTCCGATCCTTTCTTCAAGGTTATGGATCAGATAGTCTCCGACCGGGGGAAGCACCTTCCCAGGATCTACCGATCGACTCGGAGTTAGACCATGTTTCTCTTGGACACCAATATTATCAGTGAACTGATAAAAAAACAGCCTAGCGCCTATCTGCTGGAAAGGATGGAAGACGTCCAGGTTGCTTCCCTTTACACGGCGAGTGTGTGCGCAATGGAACTCCGATTTGGTGCACTCAGAGTGCCGAACAGTGAGGCACTCTGGACCAAGATTCAAAAGAGAATTTTGTCGAGAATCCAAATCTTGCCCTTTGGGTATCAAGAGGCAATGAAGGCGGCTGAACTTCTCGTAGCGCTTTATGCTTCGGGTCGGCCGATCGGCATTGAAGACACGATGATTGCGTCCACCGCCCTGAGCAACGGGCTCATCGTCGTTACCGCCAACATAGAACATTTTTCGCGCATCCCCGCTCTGCAGTCTGAAAACTGGCTTCTACCCGAGCAATCCTAGCCTGAATCCGGCGATCAGCGGTCAGCTTTCGTAAAAGGAATACAGCCCTCTTCGCCCCTTCGGCGAGACTTGTCGGCGAGCTCAAGTCGACCGATGCCGCTCAGAGCGATCAGGACAGATGAATTGGAGATCACTTTCATGCCAGCCGTTCCAATGCGGCCAGATCGCGATCCAGTTCATTCTTGTCGTATTGCCTGCATATGCCTTCTTGCGCTATCAAGAAAAGGAAATCCCACTTCTCCATGCCCGCCACCTGGCGCGCTTTTCCAAGTGAAAGCAACCCCTTTTCGTAAAGCCGTAAAGCAAGTTCCCTTCGGAGACAGCCCTCTTGTTCTTCCGGAGGGATACGCAGAGCATCCCGTATCTCGTCGTTTAATTCCAATCGAACAGACAAATTTTGTGCCCTCCTTCCCGCCGCCTCTGAAGCCACTTGGCCATTTCATTCCCAATATACCCAGTTACAAATATTATTGCAACCGACTCGCACGGCCAATCTAAGGTCCCACAATACTTGGGCTTAACATTTTTTCTCCCTTCGATTGAGCTCAGGGTCTAGGACAGGACTTTCAGCTATCAGCTACGAGCTGTCTCCCAAGCAACCCAATTGACTCTATGGACTCAATAGACCCAAGCAACTTAATGAACCCAGCACTTCTCTTGCCTTTTCGAATTTCATAATTTCATGGACGTCCCTTAGGTCCCCGCGAGCATTGAGCTATTTGCTTTGAGCTTTCTTGCTTTTTTACTATGACCTATTAGATTGACTTTTACGGCCTTCCCTCCTAGGATGAGGCTGTTTCGTAAAACCTGGATCCGCGAGGCGAACCTTATGAAAGTTTACGACTATACAGCCGTAGTATGGAAGGAAACCGCAGGCTATGTTTCCAAATGCCCTGAACTCGGCGTGGCAAGCTGTGGAGATTCCTTTGAGGAAGCCGTCAGCAACCTGCGGGAAGCTGTCGATTTGTACCTGGAAAATGCCATAGAGCTTGACCTCTTTGATGAGATTAAGGAAAGCCTGACAGCGAAGGAGAAATTCACAGCCTATCTCGAAGCGACAGTTCCATGACAAAACTGCCTGTCATATCTTCAAAAGAGGTCATCAAAGCACTCCGCTCCGCTGGTTTCGAGGATGCTCCCAAAAGAGGTAAGGGCAGCCACTCAGCATTGATAAAGCGCGGCATAGATAAGGCAAGACTTGTCATTGTACCGGACAGGAAAACACTGCCGAGAGGAACTCTGCGGGCGATTTTAGACCAAGCCGGTCTTACCAAGGATGAATTTATCAATCTGCTGAAGAAGTGAGAACCAAAAATCTGGAACCGATCTTTTGGGCCTTCCAATCCCTTTGGTTTTGTCCCTAGCCATCCAGAACCTAGAACTGAGCACCCAGCATTCTCCTTTCTTGCATTCTAGCCTCCTAGCCTTTCAGCGTTGAGCTCTCTTCCAACACGCCTACCTACTGTCTTCTGTCTCCTGTATTCTCCTTTCTGCTTTGAGCTATCAGCTATGAGCTTTCAGCTTCTTTATAGTCCCCGGCACCATGAACCCAGAACCAAGTCTTCCTCGCTCCCCATGTTTGCAATCACTCTTGACTTTTCATGCCCACCCCCCTAAGATCAGATAATTCTGTTCTCTTGCAGCGATACAGGTGGACCTAAGGCCTGAAAAAGCATTCCGCAAGATCCACGGCAGGCGATCGAAAACGAATCTATCGGAGGGAAGGAATGGCTCAACAATCTTCCAATATCACTGATCAAAAAGACTTCCTTCGTCTCTTGGATAGAGTTGCTAAAACTGGCGTTCCTGTGGAGATACAGCGAAAGGGCAAACGCCTCCTCGTCACCCCTGTCGAAAACAAACGCAAACTCGACCAGTTAGAACCGCACCCCGAATTCATAGTGGGAAATCCTGACGATCTTGTGCATATCGACTGGTCATCTGAATGGGAACCGAGTTTATGATCTACCTTGATACCCATGTGATCCTGTGGCTGTTTGCTCGTAAGGGAGAGGGTCTCAGTGTTCGGGCAATGAAATTAATCGCGCAAGCTGCAATTGGTTCAAATGCCTTAATCACAAAAGACCAGGGGATAAGAAGACATTATCAATATGCAGTCTGGTAGTCCCACCGGCGGGCTCCGATCTCCGATCTCTGCTTTTCGCTTCCCAGCCTCCTAGTCTTTCGCTTCTCTTCTTTGCTCTACGCTCTTTCGGCGGTCTGCCGTCGGTGGTCCGTGGTCGTCTTTGCTCTTATCCACCAAGTCGAATACTTATTTTTTTATGCCCCGTCCCCCTCTCCTTCGCTCGCTCTCTTCCTAATTCCCCAGGCTTGGCCTGGCGCACTAATTTTATGTATGTGCCCACACTCGTTTGGTTTACCGTTCATAAGAATCTTGGATATCGAAATCTTTTGTTGACATCGTAAATTTTACAGCATATCTTACGGTCATGTCTGAAGATTCTTTCCGCTCCCGTCTTTTGTCCAATCGTCTACCGGACACGACGACCCGGCGTGTGGTCGTCCTTACCGGCGCCAGGCAAACAGGAAAAACAACCCTTTGCAGAAGGAGTTACGGGGGGCTTCGATACATCAATTTGGATGCCCCCGAAAACCGGGATGCGCTCAGGGAGCTGTCCACAGTGGCTTGGGCCGACACCGTAGGAAACGCGGTTATCGACGAAGCGCACAAAGAGCCATCTGTTTTTGACAAGGTCAAGTACGCCTTTGACGATGGAAAGATCTCCTTCACGGTCCTGACAGGTTCGAGCCAGATTTTGCTCCTGAAGAAAATTCGGGAATCGCTTGCCGGCCGTGCTTTTTTCTACGAACTGTGGCCTTTGATGCAGTGCGAACTCCTTGCACCATCGGTACGCGCCGAGCCGCCGCGTCCTCTTTTGGAGCGTTTTTTTTCCTCTGAATCCGTTAGCGATATCCTCTCGAAGGTTCCTGAAACCCTTTTGGAAGAAGAGGGCTACCCTTATCGAAAAGCTGAAAATCACATTCTCAAATGGGGTGGTATGCCTGCGCTTCTTGAGCTTTCTGAAGACGAGCGTTGGCAGTGGCTGAAGAACTATGGGTACACCTATCTTGAACGCGATCTCGGCGATCTGGCCCGGATGGATGATCTGATGCCTTTCCGCAAATTCCAGAGATTATCGGCGCTGCGCTCGAGTATGCTCTTGAACTACTCTGAAATCGCCCGAGACGCGGGCATCAGCGTGGACACGGCAAGAAGATATCTGGAGTATCTGCGGATTTCATACCAGACGGTACTGCTCCAGCCCTATTATCGGAACCTGACCAGTTCTATTGTCAAAACGCCCAAACTCTTTTGGGCGGATGTAGGAATTTGGCGTCAGTTAACAGGATACAGAGGGGAAATCACCGGCCAGCTTTATGAAACCATGGTGGTCGGGGAGATGATCAAGTGGTTGCGCACTTCTCAATGCGAGGCAGAGCTTTATTTCTACCGCACTCGTGCTGGGATGGAGATTGACCTCCTTTTGGAAAGCCCGGCCGGAGTGATAGGGATAGAGATAAAATCCCGCCCTACCGTTTCCGAAAAGGACGCCGCCTCACTGAGAGCCCTTGCGCAGACGCTCTCCGGCAAATGGCGTGGAGGATTGGTCCTGTATACCGGCGACCGAATCACCCGAATCGATTCGCCCGACATTTGGGCTCTCCCCTCCATGCGGTTGTTCCAACCGGATCCGTCAGGAACCTGATCCTTTCTAATAATCTCTTGACAGGATCTGCTGGATCTTTTCTCCCAAACCCCTTCTGCTTTTCATCTGGAAAAGCAGGACAGATTCCTGCAAATCCTGTAAATCCTGCTTGCCCCGCCGAAGCCTTCGGCGAAGGGGGCTCTGATGACTCTCTGGCCCTTCTGCTTGAAATCCGAGTGAAGCGAGGGTCGCAAAAGCTTCGCTTTGAGACCGATGGGGCCTTCTCTTGGCCGGACGAACAAGTTCAGTTGTTAGGATGGCCGAAGAGTTGCCCCATATTGATTTCAAGCTCTTCTCTCCGTGCCCTCTGTGCCTCTAGCGAGCTTCGGCGAGCGGGCGTGAGAAGGTCTGTGGATGTCTGTGCCTGCCCTGTTAAATAGCTTCAGGTTACGGTTCTCATTGTGAGTATGGTGCAAGAATCGAGCTAGGCGGCAGCGTCCGGCGACTTGAAGTCATCTCTGAAGCTAGGGGATCTGCATCGCAGATCCTATTTAACAGGGTAAATCTGTGGCAGAAACTCTCTGCGTTACTCTGCGCCTCTGCGAGAGAAAGGTTTCTCTGTTTTGTGGCTTGAAATCCGAGTGAAGCGAGGGTCGCAAAGCCTCGCTTTGGGACCAACGGCGAGGCGGACAGGGAGAAAGGATGAGCTCGCTTATGTCGTTCTCCCTGTACGCTTTGCCATTTTAATTTCAAGCGATCTTCTCTGCGTTCTCTGTGCCTCTAGCGAGTCCGCCCCGGCGGACAAGCGGGTGTGAGATAATGATCTTGTGAACCTGCCAGAGGTTTACCCGCCTCAGGCGGGTTTACCCGCCTATGGAAGGCAGGTGAATCCTGTCGAATCTTTCTCTGCGTTTCTCTGCCTGCCTCCAATCAATCCACAAGCCCCAACTGCTTTTCGATCAACGCACACAACGTGTTCTTTAGCTCACCATGCCTGGGCACAGGAGCCTTCTTTCCATTATTTCGGTTCATGTAGATGTCATGCTTTGCGCCTCGCCGATGCAAGAAGCATCCTTGAGCGACAAGCTTCTTTATGAGATCCCTTCGCTTCAAGAATAAAGCTCCAGTTGGACCCGCCGCGTCTTTTCAGGAAGGAAGTCCAGGGGTTCGCTCTCAACCATCATTCTGTAAGCATCCTTGATATTTTCCTTCAATTCATCTAATGTTTCGCCCTGGCTGAACACACCCGGTATTTCCACCAGCCGGCCCACGAACCAGTCGTCATCTTTCCAATATTCCAAGGTAAACTTCTTCATTTTTTTCCCCCGAACCTCCCTTTATCGAATCAACTTTATCCGATTCCGCAAAGATATCTTAGCAAAACCTTGGACTGTCAAGCAATACCAAAGAAAGCACTCCGCCCTTTCTTCTTTCGTGCTTTCGTACCCCGCCAAATTAACTACCGGCGGCGGTCAAGTTTCGCCTGCCCCGTTGAATTGCTGCGGGAGCAGCACGATTCAACTGGGGTGTTTTCGTGATGGCATTAGATTGTGCCTTCCAGCTTTCTAGCTTCCCAGCCTTCAGGCATCCGGAACGTATCACCCTGAACCCAAGCAACTTAATGAACCCAGCACTTCTCTTGCCTTTTCGAATTTCATAATTTCATGGACGTCCCCTATCCCTCCCGGCTCATAGCTGAAAGCTTACAGGCTGGAAGGTTTACCCGCCATTCTTGTGGCGGGGTGGCGAGTTTACCCGCCGTCCATGTAGCGGGTTTACCCGCTAGAAAGAAAGGAGGGTTGATTCTGGGGAGCGGTAGTTTACTGAGTTCTTAGGGTTACTTAAGTTTAGGATTCTTAAAATTTTGTTCCGGTGAGGCCAGGAATTTGGCGGCGATAACAGATTTGAAATCCAAAATATCCTTCAGGTCCTTGTTTATAAACTCATAGACGTATCGGTCATCAATCTCACCATACAAATGGACCAGCCTGTTCCGAAACTTAGCCATTTGCATCAGCTTCATCCCAAGTTCTTCATCAAATACGCCCTGCTCTTCAAGGACTTTGAATGAATCTGCATAGTCCTTAGGTGCCCTCAAACACTCCGCCGCAATAATGTGATTTGCAATGTCCAGGCAACATGCGATGCTAACCTGCAGATAGTATTTTGCGCTTCCGATTAGGACCTTGTCCTTTAGAAATTTACCGACCGGTGTTTTCCGCATTCCTTTCAGAATTGCAAGGAACTCATCCAACTGCCCAAACTTATCGGTGATCTTTTCAGCGCATATCATCGCCCTGCACCAAAAGCGCTCTTTCTCTGTAGGCTTCTTGGTATGCATGAATCACTGGAAGGAAATCAAAATAGGCCTTCCGGACTTGAGTCTCGAACTCGATCCGATTCATCTCATCCCTCGAGTAAATTAACTCTCCATCGGCCAGGATTCTCCCTTTAACAGCCAAAGGCAGATGATTCAGGACGCGGACTTCCGACTGCACAGTGTGATTTAGCTTTTCGTCAATACACAAAGCCAGCGAAAGTTCGAGATCCAAGCATGACCCTTTGTCCAGACCTTGCACATATATCCCGACATCCAGATCACTAAAAGGATGAGATAAGCCCTTCGCATAGCTACCGTACAGATAAGCGAAAAGGACCGGGGTTTTCTCAAATATCGTTGACGCCATTGCGTGCAATTTCTGTTTTAGCTCGTTCATAAGCATTTTTTTATCATAGATTGGAAATAAGAGCAACTGTTGGGTTTGCAGCGCCTAGAGCCTTCCAGCTTTCTTGCTCTCTTCCTATGAGGTCTTGTTGAGCTTTCTAGCTTTATAGCCTTTGAGCTGTCAGCTTTGAGCTATGAGCTGACCTTCTGGCTTTCTCGTCGCGCCATCGCCACCCAGCCAGGGGTTTGCAATAGACGATCATGGCTTCGGCCGACATATCGTCGGTCTGGATGGAACGGTGGGGTGACGGTCTACGTGCGTGAAGTCGCCAACAAAGCCTGAGCAACGGTCTGAGGCAAGTGCACTAAGTGAAAGCGGTTGGCCGTGAAAGCATAGTCTTCACCGCTCTCATCGACTACGCGGATGTATCCGTGAGCTGCAGCCTCTTCATCAGAGATCACGCGGTATAGCTTCCCTACCTCCAGAGAAGCCGTGTACCCATCATTGTCGAGGCATACGGCAAATACCAATGCTTGATTTGCATTGCTTTTCATCATGATTCATCCAAGAATGGTAGTTTCAGTTTGAATTCTATCTTCCCTATACCATGGGCTTCATACCGGATTCCCTGTTTCCGTCATCTTCTCTGGCGCTCAAAACAGCCTGCTAAGCCCGCGAGGTGCGTAAGCACTCAGCGCACGCAGGGGTAAGCGGAAAGGCACGCAAGCCTGCCGTGCTCGGAGCTTTCTGGTGAAATAAGTATCAAGGCAGTTCGACTATTGCCTCGATTTCTCGAAGGACGCCGACCAAATCTACAGGATCTGAAGGCACAACTTTGTCATCGTGACTTACGTGCTTGTGGTGAGGGAACGTGGGAAGGGCGGATTTCTTGTGATGACCTGTATTGTCGTAGCGAAAAATGAGCCCCATAGAGGCATTCATGTACTGATAAACATACATCAAGCGATCTACATTTGTTTCAACGTCGACGTATTCACGCCATTCAAGAACCGTGTTATCAACGAACTGAACTCTGCCTCTGATGATCCCTTCGTGGGTACCTCGTTTCTCATAGGAGACGTTTGAAAGACGGACAACAGGCGATAGCTCAATTGCCCTTCGGACGTCAGCGAAATAGCTTTCAACCCTCAAACCGAATATCCCTTAGCGTCTCAGCTTTCTCTTGAAGTCTCTCCACTAACCTGATCTCGCCGATCCATTCGGCAAAATCCATGGTCTCTTCAATTTCATCGTTCTCATAACGCAAAAGAAATTCCTGCGTGGCCATTTGGTATCTGCTTTCAAACGCCCCAATTGCGCTCCTCGCTTGCTGCATGCCCGCTTCTATCAACCGCAACTCATTGGCAAGCGCTGCCTCGACCAACGGCTTTAGTTCCCTTTCCCCCTTAGAGACCAACCTAACATCGGTCATTCTCCCTGTCTCCTTTCCCCAGTAGATGATCCCCTGAACGGCATTCCATTCTAAACCATCGATACCCTATGTCAATCCATTTCTTGCCAACCAGCACACCTCAGGAGTGGCCAGTGCCTCTTTTTGCTATCATCTGTGCTCTCATTTCCAACTCAGATCGTTTTATTTCTTTGCTTCTTGCTGTTTTCTTCTTTGTACCAATAACCCAATTGACTCTATGGACTCAATAGACCCAAGCAACTTAATGAACCCAGCACTTCTCTTGCCTTTTCGAATTTCATAATTTCATGGACGTCCCCTAGGTCCAATTTGCCGATAAGACTCAAACTGATAAGCACCGAAGAGTCACTGACCGCTTTCAATCCAAATCCTCAAGCGTTTTCATGTCTTCCTCAAATTCGTCAACATCATACCGCCGGGCGACGCCCTCTTTTCCAAGCAGCTCGTGAAATTCCCAGCGGGTGAGCTGAGACAATTCTCTTGCTTTCCCGAAACTCAGAACCCCCTTTTCATACAGGCGGACTGCCAGTTCACACCTTATGCGAACCTGGGCCTCACCGGGAGGCAGTTTCATTGCATGAAACAAATCATCTGGAATTTCAAAACATAATTGTGCCATTTCCATTTATCTCCGTTCTCTCATCTGTCTCAACCACGGATACAGCTCGGAAGACCCAGTGTCAAGGTGATGTCAACAAGCCGAGGCTTTCCTCCCGTGCAAATAAACCACAGGGCATTCCACGGGGTGAAGGTTCAAGATTCAGGGCTCTGGGTGCTGGGACGGTGGGCGCCCGCGCGGCGGCAGCCCACCCTACGTCGCTACTCTAAAAAAGGCTTCGTCTCTCGACGCTTTCATCAAATCGTTTTTCCTGTTCCTCTGTCAAATCAGAAAGCATATCTGCATAGGACAGAATGGTGTCTTTTGATGCCCCTCTTTCTACCTCAACTGTCACGCGAAGTTTACTCCCTCAGGCTAACTTCAGTTTATCAATAATCTTTTTGGGGATAGAGATGTGGCCGTCATCTAGCAATCTCCCAGTATATTCTTCTTGCACATTTTACCTCCTCTATCGATACCTAAAACGTATCATCCGTCCATTGGACTGTCAAGGTAGCCCCATGGCAAGCCCCTCGATTCTGCTCTTTGACCTTGCTTCCCTCGAGAACCTCAGGGTCTGCGACAGGGCAGGCGAAACTTGGAAAACACGAAAACTGCAAATTCCGTCTCACGCCCGCTCGCCTAAGCTCGATCGAGCTTCACCCTGTTAAATAAGATTTGAGCCTATTCTTTAGAAACATTTTACCTAGATACGTCTTGAGATATTTCTCGCGGCGGATTGCATCCTCCTTTCTGATACACGCTTCATAGTAAACCAGTTTGAGCGGATTTCTGGTCTTCGTCGATTCAACAAGTCCTTTGTTATGCTGCTCAAATCTTAGTTTGAGGTCCTTCGTGAACCCCGTGTAAAACTGAGAATCCTTAGAACTCTGCAGAACATAGGTGTAATACATGGGGCCTCAAACTATTTAACAGGGCAAGGAGAAACGCAGAGAAGAAAAGATGAATTGGCGCTACCTCTCAAAAACGATGATGCGGATCCAGTTCAGCGAATAGTAAAAGCTAGCTTTTTCTATTCACTGCTTGGTTCCGCCCATCTCCCAGTGCTTCTGCGCTGGGAGCCCTGTGTCACAGGGCTTTTGAGAGAGCGCCCGTTTTCTCTGTGCCCTCCGTGACTCTAGTCCCGCATTCAGCGGGACGAGCGAGAGATATTTTTCGTGTTTTCCTTTTTTTGTGTTTTCGTGATGGCATTAGGTTCTGCTTCCCCGCTTCCTAGCCTCCTAGCTTTCCAGCTTTGCAGCCTATTCCCTTTGACCTTTCCTATCCTGTCTTCTGTCTCCTGCCTGCCCCGCCTGCCCTATGAAATTCCCGCAGAAGCGGGACCATTTCATCGGTTGAATGCTTTTGTAGTCCATTCAACGGGGATTCCCTGGCCCGCCGACTTGTCCCGCCGTAGTCCGCCAGGCGGACGAAGGCGGAAGTTCTTAACGTAGGCGGCTGTCTTCTATTTTGAGCCTTCTGGCCTGCTAGCCTCCTAGCTTTATAGCCTTTCAGCTATCAGCTATGAGCTGTGAGCTGTCTTGATCTCTTCCTATGAGCTTCGTTGCCTCCTTGTCCAGCATTGCAAATTGCACTTAGCTGTGTTATTTTGTTTCAAGGTCAAATAAAGGAGTCAGCTATGAGAAAAGCGCTTAAAACTGCCGAAACCGGACACTCCCATATAGCCATAAATAAAGGAGTTTGCGGGGGTAACCTCATAATTAAAGGAACAAGAGTTTCCGTTGCCAATATTGCCGGGTTCTATCTGATGGGTTTTGGGCCGGAAGAAATTCAAAGAGAACTTCCCCACCTCACTCTAGCCCAGGTCTATGATGCCATAGCCTATTTTCTGGACCACAGGGAAGATATAGATCGGCAAATCCAGAAAAACTTGGAAGAAACCGTTTCGGTGGAATTCCCGGCTGGCAAATTCTAATGGCAAAACTCTCGTTTTATTTTGACGAAAACCTCCAGACATCCTTGCCGACGCTTTGAAGGCCAGAGGAATCGATGTCCTCACAACGCAGGAAGCCGGGAATATCGACGTTGAGGACATTCGTCAGTTAGCCTATGCCACAGAGAAGGGGCGAACGATACTTTCTTAAAACAAACGTGATTTCGCGCTGATCCATTATCAGTGGATGAGAATTGGGAGACCTCATGCTGGAATCATTCTTTCAGATCAGCTTCCGATTGGGGTAATCCTTCGTCGAATAATGAAACTTTATTACTCGGTGAACCAGGCGGACATGAAGAATAGATTAGAGTATCTGGGCACATGGAAGTAGTTCTAGCTAGGTTTCCTTTGATACACTCCTCTTCCTCACCATCCTGTCTTCTGTCTTCAAACTCCATGCTAACTGCTTTCTCTGCGTTCTTTGCGTCCGCAGAGAAATGGGTCGAAGTCATTAGTCGCTTGTCGGCTGTCAGCTTTGAGCTCTCATTTCCACCACGGCCGAATTTCACACGAATGTCCCACTTCCGGCCCATCACTAAAGTTGAAGAAGTCATGTTAATCCTGTCAATCCTGTCAAGAAGCTTTCTCTGCTTTTCATATGTGCGTCTCTGCGTGGTTCTAGGCTCTCAAGCGAGAAACTTATATTTTTATGCCCGTCCCTTTTTCTTCCATGAATTCGGGGGGCGATGGCTTAGGGTGATCGTCAATGTCACGTAGGAGCCCAACAAGCGGGTGACGGCTTTCTTTGACCGCCGATTAAGGAGGCAGCTATGAGGATCAAGATAGACAAGGAGAGCGATGCTCTATATTTCCGCCTAGATGAAAGTCGTATCGTGGAATCCGAGGAGATTCGACCAGGAGTTATTTTGGATTATGACGAGAATGACAGGGTTGTGGGGGTGGAATTCCTCGGGATCTCCGAGCGGGCTAGCATGGAGGAGCTCTCATCACTGCATTTTCAAAACGCATGAAATGCTCTACGCTGAATCGCCTCAACTGACAGCTATTTTCGACGTCGGTGTATTCAAGCCTTTCGACAACCGAGTTATCAAACGAACTGAACTCTGCCTTTCACGATCCCAAGCTTAACAACCTAAGAGCGTCCCTAAGGTGTTCACAGAAAGCCTTTCCTCATGTGTGCCCCTCCTCCTTTGTCATTTTCAGGTTCGTCTCAACCCCACGATTTACTCTGTGCGGCATCTTTCGGAGAAGGGTCACGCACATTCGGTGCCAGGAGCGACCAGGACCGCCTCAACAGGCCTGGCAAATTTATCTCAATGATTTAAACAGGTTAATAACGGCTTCCTGCATGGGCTTCTGCGAATAGTTTCAAAAGAATCAATCTAAGGTGAAACTGGGAATTTTGTTACCCAATTTAAGGGTACTTTCTTTCCACTTATTGGTAAAAATTTAAGTACTTAAAGCATTCAAATGGCGGCAATAAACTCCTTTGCCATGAGCTCGCCTCCTGTGAGCTATAAGCCATTTTGCTATCAGCTGTGCCCCTATCTTGAATCCTGTTAATCCTGTCCAAACCGTCTGTATGGGTTTACCAGCCTCCGCCGGCCTTGCCCGCCGTCCCCTGGTCGCCTTTTACCCGCCTTTGGCTGGCACCGCCAAAAGTGGGTAACCCTGTTGTGGGTCGACCGTGTCTGAGAATTCCTTGGGAAGTGCGGCACCTTGCCCGTTATCATCGTCACTCTTTCAAGGGACTTCCTGCTGCTATTGCATAGGTTATCGACTACAATAACTTCGTACCCGTTCAGAAGCAGCTCGACACAGGCATGGGACCCTATGTACCCGGCGCCGCCGGTGACCAGCACGGTCTGCACATAGTGATCTTTAAGCTTTTCCGTTCTTTCTCCAGTTGCCTGGGCCATACTCAACTCTCCGGGGTTTTCCGCCGTGGCAGCGATCAACGGGCTGTTGCCCAAATAATCAAATGAGAAGGCAGCGCTGGATGGCGGTGCGTTTTCTGTAATACCTGGCGGGAGGTCTTCCTCATTTTATGGAGTTATGCAATGGGGGATCCGATGGCCACGAGCGTAAGCGAGAGGAACTGCATTGCGAAGGCAATGAAAAGATGTGGGGATGTAGAATCGGGAACCGGCTTAAGATTAGGAACCCGTCAACCTTCTCGCTTCCCTTATGACCCTCAGATACAGCTCCTCACGTAGATAGAAACCATGATGTGTGATAGCCTCCAGAGTTGCAAGGAAGTCGTCAAAGCTCAATAGGTTTTTCTTTGTCCCCTCCAGCAGGAGCCATAGCGTGCCACGAGGTCTAAGGCCTGCTATTTCTGCAGCTGCTCGCGCTCTTGCATCATCCATAATCAGAAGGTCGATCCCTGACTCCAAAGCCAGTGAAATAACCTCCACTTCACCCGGATGAAGCGGGATCGAAACAGGATGGGTTCGTTGAACGTGGCGCACGGATATTCGTCCCTCTTCGATGGCTTTCTCCACGAGAAGTGCGTCTGCTTGCCCCAATCGTTTTCCCTTTAAGACGACTTCCTCATAAACTGCCTCAGGAATCAGGATCTCTTCAAAAAGCGAAAGAACAAGACCAAGCCGATCGGCCTTTGCCAGGTAGATCAAAGGCGTAGCATTAGATACCACACTACTCATGCAGTGCCACCAGGTCCTTCTCTAGCGCTTGCATGTCGTAAGAAACCTGAATATGCCGTTGCTTTGCCTCTTCGATCATCTCCCAAAGCGAGATATTACATTTCTGCGCTGCCTGCCAGAGCGTTATTTTCCCGGCCTGATAGGCTTCTAAGGCATCATGGATCGTGTTTTCCTTCAAGGCGTAAAGCAGAAAAGAACGTACCAGGGAAGAACGATCCACTCCTCTCTGAGCGGCAAGCTCATCGATCTTTTTTAAGGACTCCTCTTCGAGCCGTGTTGTTACTGTTCGGGCCATAGCACAAATCTCCTTATCCGGGTACATGCCATCGCATCAGCCTCATACATCTTAAGCCGCATCCAGAGATTCTGTCAACTCCTCAGCCACTTTCTTCTCCACGGCAATGATCGAAGGGCAACACAATTGGCGAGTAGCCTTCAGCCAGCACCGAGGATCCAGTATCCAGATTCTTTACCTTTAGTTCGCTTTAGGCAATTCATACTCCCGTGAATCCTGCCTAACCAAGGTCAAAGGCTATTCAGACAGGCTGAACAGGATTAACAAGATGTTTGGTCTTTATATTTTAGAAAACACAATAATCCTGACAATCCTGCGTGCCCCGTTGAATTTTTACCCCGCCTGCCCTATGGAATGTTTACCCCGTTGAATTCCCGCGCAATGCGGGACTATTCAACTGGGGATGTCGCAGTTCTATTCCATCGGGGTGAAATCCCGGAGAGAAATTTCAATGGAGAAGAAGGGCTTTTGAACGGGGACAAGAGACTATCGAAAACCTTCAAATCCCACGAACCCTAGCTTACAAAATCAGTCTCCCTTCCTCGAATTTCATAGTTTCATGGATGTCCCCCGGTCCACGATCACTCCAATAGGTAGAGCGAAGGATTGGTCTTGGCCAAATTGACTTATGGCGCTTTGCGTAAAGGATAGGACGTCTAGGGATCGAGCGCATCTAAATCAAGCATTGCTCGACGCTCCTGAATGGTCAGCTCCCCATGAAAGCGCCTGGGGTTGCCGCACATAAAGCACGAACAGATCTTAGCCGTCTTGGAGTACATGCCCACCCGACGTGCGGAGAGGGCGTGGCGCTCCGTGAAATAGTGGCGCAGCGTGCGGCGAACCCATGCCTTTCTGCGCTGAGCATGATAGCGCCGTAGCGCGTGTTTCTGTCTTTCCGGCTTTCCTTTCATGATTCAGTCTGCGTGAGATCCTGCTGCACTTCACCCGTTGAAAAATGCCTGCGCGCAGGGACAGGATTACCTTGAATTGCGGTGAGAGCCTCGCCTAACACCCAGTAGTCCTTTATGATCGAATGGGTTCGGAGACGCGGAGCCATCCAAGCTATGTTTCTCTTATGCTAAGACTGCTTTGAGGTCTGCCGTTTGAAGTTTATGGCTTTTCCGGAATTGGAGGTTTCAACCCCTGCAAAGTATGGCTCTCTCAGTGGCCACTCCCTGGGCTATGATCCGTTGCCGAATCATTCGCACTTGCTCCCCTGTCTCCGCTATTCTCATTCATCTTGAAAATCGACGACTGCTTCAAACGATGCTCGGCGAAGCTGCCGGTTCAACTCGCGAAAGGCGATCCGCGCATCTTCCAGATTCTTCACCGAATCCGCGTAGGTCACTTCATTTTCTTCGATAATGTCGCGGCCCTCCTTGTAGATCACTTTCTGGTATGCCGATTTCACGACTTGGGCGTGCAGTTCGCCGATCCGTTCATTCAGGCCCTTCCGCATTTCCAGCGCTTCATTCAGGTTCATAGACTCGCCCGAGATATCCACACAGTGCTTGTAGTTGGTCTCCTGGATTGCTGCATTCAGTTTTCGACGCTTGAACTCCAGATTTCTTAATTCCTTTCTGGCCTCGGCCAGATCGAAGTCAGGATTTGGGCGGCGTCTGCCTTCGTCTTCCCGCGCAAAGGAGAGCCTGTCTCGATTCTGTCTCGTCTCCGGCAGACAATCCTTCAACGTCTTGATCCTCGCGTCGTACTCCGACCTCAACTCTAATGCCTCATAAAGGTACAATTTCCTTTTCTCAGCCATGTGGGACCTGCCTTTCATCACAAAACCTTTCATGGTTTCTCTTTTAGGTTCTGTTGTTGGTATTTGTCTTTTCCTTTTTCTTTTTACTCCCCTTTCTCCGACTGCCCTGTTTAAGGCAGCTGCACTGCGGAGCAATGCGAAGATGTGGGCTCAGCAAACCTGTGGAACAAGTTCGTTTGTTCCAAGGTCTGTTGAGCCCACATCGATAGGAGCAAGGCACATCTCGGCGTCCTCTGCGCCTCTAGCGCAGCGGGTGGTGAATATCCGCGGATGTCTCTGGAATCCGTTAAACTCTGTAGGCCTCTGAAAGCCTTTTGAGCGAATACACCCCTTCAAGCCCTATGATCCGCTTGGGTATCTTCTCCCTCTTTGCTCCATAATGAGCCTTGAAGGCAAGATAGACACGGCTCACATACGCCTTCGAACCGATGATCCCGCTGTCTGAAAAATACCGCGTCCTGAGCAAAAAACGATCCACACTCCCCAGCTCAAAGTCCCGCCTGCGCTCCTTCTCGGCTCCCTCCAACTCTCCCTTTTCATACACAAAGCGCCGGAAAGTCCTGAGCCTCTCTTTCCCAGTCTTCACCCCAAACTCCCGAAGCCCGAAATCCAACGACAAAAACCGCCCCTTGTTCCTCGTCTGCACATGATACCCCAGCGAACACCACCTATAATCCTCAGGTCGCTTCACCAGCCCCGCCCTCACAGGGTTCAGCTCAATATAGGCCAGACAGTTGATCAGCGTCTCGCCGTTTTCCACAATCACGCTCTTGAAGCGCTCGGACCAGAAGTACCCCTTCTTTCTGTGCAGCTTGTTGTAATACCGTGAGAAATCTTGTTTGATCTCCTTGACGTATTCCGACAGGTCCGCCATCTTCTTGCCCAGTTCCCGCATCTGACGATCGCCTAGGCTGGCCGCCTTTTCCTCCCCGTATCTCCGGTCGTACCTCTCTCTTATTTCCTCATCTGAATAGCCGCTCTCAGGGTGCATTCGCACAAGGAGGTGAAAATGGTTCCCCATAACGCAAAACCCAAGAATCTCGGCAAAATAAAACTCGCTCAGCCGTTTCATCAATCCCAGCAGATGGTCCTTCTCCACATCCCCAAGCACAAATCCTTCCAGGGTTGTTCTGGAGATCACATGATAGACCGATGGTTCCCCCTTCACCTTCAACCTTGCAATCCTCGCCATCGCACACCCCTGATTGAGTTTTTCCTGATCTACACCTTCAGTTTCACGCTGTCAAGCATAATTTGCCTGTCCCCATTTTTTTGGTCGCAAAGGCGCGCTTTGGTCACATTGTTTTCTTGACAGAAACGTAGCCATTTGCTTACAATAAACTACATGAAGCTGCTCATGGATGCCGACTGCCTCATAAAGCTCACAAAAGCGGGATTGAAAGAGATGGTGGCGGAAGCGAATGCCCTTTTCATTCCGGCTGCGGTCAAGAAAGAGGTTGTAGACACTGGAAAAAACAAAGGGTGTGCCGATGCCTTCATTGTTGAAGAGAACATTGCCGCTCAAAAGATCACTGTGGTCGAATCGACTACCCATTATCCTGAGGGGGATGAAGCATTGGTGGCTCTTTTCCAGGCAGACAAATACGATGCCGTTGCAACCGATGATGCCAAGCTGGTTCGGAAATTCAGGATGCGCAACATACCTCATGTACTGCCGGCACTATTGCTCTATCGACTCTGGAGGCAAAAGCTCATGACGAAGGACGGTGCCCTGGGCAGACTGGAGCAGTTGGCAGAATTCATTAGCGAAGAGGAATACAGCACTGTAAGACTCTTGCTGGAGAAACAGGCATGAAAGTACGCTCAATTCGCGTTCCGGACGATATCGACAAAGCCATAGAGTATGTGTCTCGAATGGAAAAAACGGAAAAAACCCAATCGCTTCGGAAACTGGCGAGATTGGGGTTCGAGTACTATGTGGCGACGAACTATCACGACGGGAAATTATCTCTCCGAGCGGCAGCCAAGTTGCTTCGATTATCCCTCTCCGAAGCGATAGATCTCTTTGCGGAAATGGGAGTGAAGGGGAATATAGGCGCCCGCGATGTCCTGCAAAGCCTCGAATCCATCAGCAGCTCATCGGTAGATCTGTGATCGAACGGCCGTCCGCCCTGTTCTCCCTTTGATCCTGCCCGACAAGGCTCATTAGACCCGATCTGCGGGATGTTCTTTAACTGCTTGAATTCTTCAGAAAACCTCAATTCTGTTCTTCGGCGCTATATGGGACTGTTGCTGCGTAGCAGAGGCAGCGGGTCAGAAAAGTTCTTTTTCTCTTCCCGCTTTTTCAACAGGCATCCTGTATATCCTGCTTGTCCGCCGTCCCTGTGGCGGGCTTGCCCGCCTCAGGCTGGTTAATCCTGTCGAAAAATCCTCTGTACTACTAATGTTCGATTTCTTGAAATTTTCTTAAGCAAATTTCCTGTCTTGCTTTTCACCCATTTGAATTTTGGTCATTCGAATTTGTTTCGAATTTCGAATTTCGTGCTTCGGATTTGGTTGCGGCTACGCCGCGCTGTGGTCTCGGTGCCTGGTGGTGAGACTATCCAAACCCTTCGAAACCTACCAACCTGCACGATGTCACTTGGTAATTGTCAATCGTCAAGAAGAAGCAACAGAATGGGAGCTAGGTTTGGAGGGGAGTTTGGAGGGGAAGTGCACGCCTCGTTAGAGTAAAGGCTCTCATATCCTTCGGTGTCATAGGCGGTGGTCACAAAACAATAGGTGCCGCTGGCAAGACCGTGCACCGTGAATTCCGGGCTTGCCGGGTTCAGAAGACTGCTCAGGGGGACGACGATCGGCGAGGCTCCATCCGGTGACCCTGAGTCGTTGTATGGGCCTCCTGGAATTTTCCCATAGTATATTTTGTAGCCTGCAAGGTCTGTTTCACTATTCGCATCCCAGGCAAGGGTTACGTCCATCGCCAAGACCTGCTGCTGGACGAAAACAATTGAGCAACATAGAATAAGGCAATAAAGGACGAACCCACTAAATCGAAGCTTCTTGAGGTGGAACATTTCTCTCTACTCGAGTCTTCTTTAATACGCTGATAGCCGCTATGACAGAGCCCCAGCTCGCCATCAAGAACTCTAAGATCAGCAAAACTTAGATCTAACTTTCTATACTTTATTTGATTTGGCATCAAGAAGCAACTAAGAAATGTCAAATTTGATGCTCTCGCAAAAAGTCCGCCGGCCCGATTCCGTTCGTGGTTCGATACCCCTTCGACCTACTCAGGGCGGTGAGCGAAGTCGAACCCCTCAAGCCCTCTCCATGATGGCACAGGTCCCGCTTCCGGAGATTCGCCCATCGATGTCCCCCTGAAGAGCTTAATTTGACCCGAACAATCCCCAAATCACTGTCCGAGGTCTTCCCGAAGGGGACTACTGTTTCCGCCGTTACTGCCTATAACAGCCTGAATCTCGAAAGCGATTACTCGAACGAAGCTGCGGGCCACACTCGGCAGTCTGGACACTTTGGTTGTGGATTTTGGTCTTTCAGGGCTTTATCACTACTCCGCCGGAGTATGGTCGGCGCTGAGCACATTCAGCCCTCAGAGCATGGTAAGTACACCTGGCGGCTTTTATGCGGACTTCCGGGAAGCCGGTCTTTGGAAATACAATGGGAGGTGGACGCGAATCAGCCTCGATAACTGTGAGGGCATGATAACGGTGGGCCTGAATTAGTTGGCTCTGATTATCCTAAGGCCCGTTGGTGCTTTCGGGGCCTGAGGATTTGTATCCTTCTTTTCTTCTCTTTGCCGGCTTTCAGCCGGTGCGCCCACCTTCATCGTCCCAGCCTGTGCGCTGGCCGCATCTGTTGGGACAGTGCGAGCCACCTGCCTAGAAAACCCATTGCCCTGAACTCCAGTCTCACCGCTCGCCCCGGTTGTCACAATTTGAGCATGAGCTTCATTCAGTGATTGCGCTGCATAAGCCGAGAAAATGAACAGGCCACAAAGGAAAGAAAGAAATAACAATGAGGTCTTTCTCACGAAGTCTTACCCTCTTCCATAAATTGACTCTTCAATCTCTGCTGAAGAGTGAACACAAGGCAGGGCCACGGTGAACCCTGCCTATCGTTTCGTTCCGTTTTGCTCTCTAATTCGACTTCCGGGTCTTCGTAAGCCTTCTGCCAAAACCTGCCATACCTAGAAGTCCAGTCCCTAGGAGAAGCATGGTCGCGGGTTCCGGAACCGGTGCAACGGCGGTGTGACCTTGATCACCATGTCGTTGTAGTCCCTATCCCCCCCACCCAAGAGGTCTTCGACGCCGATCCAAAATGTGTTCGAGGGCTGCAGGAAGACTGCAAAGTGCTGGAAATTATCGCCAGATCCCCCCGTCAGAAACACCCGTCCTGGCTCGTTCTTCATGTAGAAACCATACTGACTCGTTGGTGTGAAATCCTTCGCAGCCGATGCAGAGTCGCTGCCTGAGAAGACCTCGTGCAGGATGTACCCTCCCGAATCCCCCCCCCACTCATACCACCCGAAAGAGTTGCCATTCTTGTATCCGGCGACTTCCAGCTTGAGAGCAGCATTGCTGTAGGCGCTGTCTTTCCCGAAGTAAAAGCTCGGGTCGAACCCGCCCGCAGCATTGCCCCAGTATGGAATCGCGCCAGGGGTTTCTGCCGATGAAGCAAATGCGCCTGTCCCGCTCAGATAGTAGCCTATGTTCTTGTAGCTGCCGTCACTAGATTCACCATCCCAATATGGGAGGTTATTTTCGTTTAAGTTTCCGCTACTCCAGCTTTGCCAGCTCCCCGAACCTGAAATAAAGTCAGCGAAAACGGTCTGGTTCATTAGCAACAATCCGATCACCCATAACAATAAAAAGCCTTTTCTCACGTCGGCTCCTCCTCTGTCTCTTAATTTCGGGTTTCTCTGAACCCTCTGAGTCCAACTCTGATGCGTCAAGTTGAAGGAGCATTCTGCACACTGCGTGCCAGAAAGGAACCGTACCGATTCAAGAAGTAAAATAAATTTATTTAAATGATTCCGGTGAGTTGAAACGGTTTCAGGGATGGGTTTTGGGGTGGGACCACGACGAGATCACTCTAAGGTGGGAGTGGGTACATTTTCGCCCAATTCATTGGTATTCTCTTTCCACTTAATGGAAGAAATTTACACACTATCGCAGGCGAGCTATCGGCGATCAGCGTTGAGCGCTCGGAAGAAGAATGCAGAAAAAAGCTTTCAGCAATCAGCTTTCAGCTGTAAACCAGAAGTCAGTAGTCAGAATACAGAACAAAAAACCTGAAACCTCATCACGAAAGCACGCTCCCCCTCTTCTTTCGTGTTTTCGTGATTGCTTTTTCTTAGCCTCTTCAACTTTCTGCTATCAATCCGCACGTTCACCGATGATGTCCTGGTTCTTTGCTATCCACGCGTAGAACATATTTTTTCTATGCCTGTTTCTCAAGCCCATGCGATGCACTGTCAGGTTGCCTTTTGGAGCACATCCTCCTTAAAGAGGGTGATCCCTTCTTCCCTTGCCTTCCTGATCATGGCTTGAGTGAAACCGCTTTTGCTGAAGAGGCAAAAGTGCTCCTTCCTTTGCTTGCTCCCCCACTTCACCTTGGTTGTCTTCTCTTTCAGAGCTTCAAAGACATCGGTTCCTATGGGCTTCTCACTCCATTTCACCTCGCCGAAAAGGATGCAATCGAGCTCCCTGTTGAATGCCACAATATCTATTTCTTCATTGCGCTCCCACCATTTTCCCACAGCGGTAAAAGGAAAAAAGTTCTTGCATATGACCCCAAAGAGCTTCCATGGCAACCCTCTCGTAAGCGGCGGCAAAATGATGGGAAAGCCGTTGCTGAATGCTGTCCAGTGCCTCTTCGGTCCTGTCCATCTCGAGCTCGCCCCTCTTCGGGAATACGAAGCTGAACCAGAAGTTAAAGAAAGGATCCGTTATTCGGTAAAGACCTTTTTTGCTCTTGAGAGGTTTTTCCTCCGTCACCGGAGTTTCTCTTTCTACGATTCTGAGGTCGGCCAAGAACGCCCAAGGTATTTGTTGGCGACCGGATGGTTCAAGCCGGTCGCATTGACTATCTCCGATAGCTTTCGCTTTCCCTGGGCAATGGCCTGGAGCAGGGCAAAGTAATAGCGCGGCTCCCGCAGCTCTTCCCTGAGAATGAACTCCACTTCGTCGTAGAGCATTGCTCCTTTCTTGAGCACATGGGTCTTGAGATTCTCTGTGAAGTCCTTCTTCGAATCGAGCTGCAACCAGTATGCAGGAATTCCACCGGCTAAGGAGAAATGGGCCAGCCGGTCGGCGAAGGGCTTCCCCTTCCGAAACAAACTCGCAGCCGAAAAGGTCATGGGGTCTACCCGCCATTGACCTGTTCTTCTTCCGTAGAGCGGGGAGCGGTAGCCCAGAACCTCGTTTTCCATCATGGCCATACTGGAGCCGAGAAGGATCAGGAACATCTTGCCCGTGGACCAGTACTCGTCCCACGCCTTCTGAAACAAGCCTGCGATGGCCGGATTGGACCAGATCAGATAGGGGAATTCATCGATAGTCAACACAAAGCGCTTATCCTTCGTGCGGACATACTGGAAGCTCTCTTCCCATCCCGCGAAACCGCGCGTTTCAAGCAAGCGGTTCATTGAAAAAGCGACCTATGGCCTGGGAGAATCTGTGCAACTGCTCCTTTTCGCTGGTGCTTTCTGCGAGGAAATAGACATGGGGCTTTTCCGCGACGAATTGCTTCACCAGTTCCGTTTTGCCAACCCTTCGTTTCCCCCAGAGCACCACGAATTGCGCCTTCGGCTCCCGCCACCTTTCTTCAAGAAAGGACAACTCTCTTTCCCGGTCGATGAATGCCATATTGCCTCTCAATAAGTATACTCTAGCGTATTATACTTATAAGTATATAAAATGGCAAGCATCGCGAAACATCCAGTTTTGACCCCGGTTGAATAGCCCCGCTTACAGAGGGCCCCAGTGAAATAGCCCTTCGGGATTTCACGGGTAAAAATTAGAAATCCATAGACCGCGAATGTGACAATCAGGGTGCCGATTGCCGAACAAAAAGCAGGAAGTTCTTTTCGAACCCCCTGCCTTCCAGTAACAGCGATCAGATGTCAGCCCCAAACGAAGATCGAGGATCCAGATTCTTTCCCTTTAGTTCGCTTTAGGCACTTTAGGCATTTTAGCCGAAGGCCCTGTCGCAGACCCAGAGCACGGTCGAAGAGAGCGCCGCCGAAGGGCGCACTTTAGGCACTTCAGAATTTGTGTGGGCTTGCCCGCCGTCCCTGTGGCGGGCTTGTCCTTTAGTCTTCGAGACCGATCCGCGTCTTGAGCGACCTTCCTTAGGCATCCTGTATATCCTGCTTGTCCGCCGTCCCTGTGGCGGGCTTGCCCGCCTCAGGCTGGTTAATCCTGTCTAAATCTTTTTCTGCTCTTCTTCTCTGCCTGCCCTGTTGAATTTTTACCCCGCCTGCCCTATGAAATTCCCGCAGAAGCGGGACCATTTCATCGGGGTTGAATGCCCTTGTAGTTCCATTCAACTGGGGGCATCTGTCTGTCGTCTGTTTTCCCCTTAATTTCTACTGTCTCTATGCTCCCTGCCCTTTGCTCTACGCTCTATGCTGCTTGCCGCTCACTGTTTACTGAAGACTGGTTTTTCCTAGGGGGATTCACGGTTCAATATATCGTGTGTGCCGATGGCGCGGAAAAGGATCGTTTTGTCCGAGAACTGAAAGGTGAAGCGATACTTTTTTGTAACGGATCCCTCCCACCGATCTTTAGTCCCCTGAATACGCTTTACTCTCAGGGAAGGATGAGACATGTCCTGAAAAAAAAGTTTCATTTTCTCTCCAAAAGCCTGCTGAACTTCTTTTGGCAGGGAAAGATACTCCTTCTTGAATCGCCTGCTGAATTGATAGGCCTTTATTCTTTCAGCCATTTAGCCCCTTCTTCAGCGGTTCGAAAAGCAGGCGAGAGCTCTCCATTCTCGATTTCATCGTCCACGGCCGATTCCATGTCCTGCCACTCCTTTGTCCAGTACCAGCCCTGGGAAGGGTCGATGAGCTTTCTGGGCTTCAGGACAATTTCATTTTGGATAATCTCCACCTCGACATAATCGCCTTTTCCCAGGCCTAATTTTCCCATTATTCTCTTGGGAATCCTGACCTGCCCCTGAGGACTGATTTTCATCACCGTAGACATATTGTCACCTTTATAAAGAATTAAAGAAATAAAGTTTATTTAATACTATCAGGACAGATTAGCATGTCAACTTGAAAATCAATGATGAAAGAGTGAGGCAGGTTTTGCAGTGGCTGTCTCTGCTCGCTCAAAGTCCCCTTTCGGGGACTGCCAATGCGCAAGCAGAGCTAACGGGTAGGTCTCAAAAGCAAATGGACAAGCTTGTTTGTGCTTGTCCATTTGTTCTGAGACCGATCCGCGTTTTGAGCGAACATCTCCCCGCTCTTGGCGTCTCTGCGGTGAGATCCTGGTTCTTGGCTATTTCAAGCGAGAAACTTATATTTTTATGTCCCCAGGGTTTTAGTTTCTCACATCCAGGAACGCAGCGGTGGTGCCGAACATGTTTGGCGGGACCCAGTTCCGGTTCCCATAGACGATTTGCGTGCGAGCCCATACAATGGGCGCGGCGGTACGAACCGCCGGGCAGTCGCGGAGAATGGCCTCGCAGTCTTCGGGCGTCAGGGTCGTGCGGCTGCCAGAACCGTACGTCACCCCGCTTGCGGCGACCGCGCCTGGGACGACCAGCAGGACATTGGCGCCCATACTGGATATGCTCTTTTGAATGGCCAAGGAGGAGCCTTCGCCGATTTCCATCATGGCAATGACCGCCCCCACACCGATGACGATCCCAAGTGTGGTCAGCATGGCTCGCATTGGGTTGCGGCGCAGCCCTGCCATAGCGGTTTTGAAGGTTCGGGAGGCCTTCATGATTTGTCTCCACTGTCCGACGACACCGAGCAAATTCACCTGAGCGATAAACAAAAAGCAGGAAGCCGATTTCGAACCCCCTGCCTTCCATTAACAGTGACCAACTGTCGCCCGGCGACTATTAGCAACCGTTGGCCTTGGCTGTAGAGAATGTCACAATTTCATGGACGTCCCTCAAGGTCCCGTTCTTGAACCGCTCGGACCAGAAGTATCCTTTCTTGCTTGAAATCGGAGCGGAGCGATTGGTCGCAAGCTTGAGGCTTGCGACTGATGGCGACGCGAAAAAAAGAAGGGGTAAGCTTGCTTGTCCGCCTCTGGCGGGCTTACCCCTTTCTCTTCTGCGCGTTGCCATTATGGTTTCAAGCGCTCTTCTCTGTGTCCTCTGAGCCTCCGTTGTGAGGCCATCCATAACCTTCAAAACCTACCAAGGTCTTACAACGTGACCCGCCTCTACACTTACAATCGCGACCATTTCACTCAAGCTCCCCAGAAGCGAGGACCCAGAACCATTCCTTTCTTCTATCTCCTGTCTTCTTCTTCGACCTATGAGCTTTCTTTCTTTTTGGCTTCCTCGCCTCCCAGCTTCTCGGTTTTATTATGAGCTATCAACTTCTTCCCTTCTGTCTTTTTTTCTGTCCGGGTAGAACTGGGAGGTTACCCTCCCAGAGCCCCCACAGACCCGTACGAGCGCGATTAACGCATACGGTTCCTCGGTGTCATGGATTCGCTACGAGTATTGGTGCACAATCCGCGGTCTTGGCAATGGATAGCGCTCCAGCAACCGTTCGAAGCGCTCCCATGGCATGTCCTTATCCCGTGATCTGCGATTCAACCATTTGCGCCAGGATCGCTTGACCTGCTCGTAGAAGCCCTGGATGCGACGCATGTTAAACGTGACCCCGTAATAGCCGTAGTGACCCTGCACCTTGCGGCTCAGCGTCCGCCACTGCTCCTTGACGGGCGTGTGGCGGTTTGCTTTGCACCACTGATACACTCGTCGTACTGCCTGCTTGAACTTCTTCTTCGCGGTCTTGCGCTGCACCACCCAGTACCCTTTCCGAGACTTTCCCCAATAATGGGTAAATCCCAGCAAGTCGAAGCTCCCAGATTCGGTTCCTCTCCCGCCAGGGCGGCAAAAGTCCACAAGTCGGGTCTTCGTTTCATGAATCGCCAGCCCAACTTGCTCCAAGCGCTTCGGAAGCACCTCGCGCACTCGTTGCGCATCGGCCTCGTTGCTGAACACAATGATAAAATCATCCGCAAAACGCACTAGCTCCGCTTTGCCTCTCAGCCTGGGCCGCACTTCCCGCTCGAACCACACATCCAGCACTTCATGCAGGTAAATGTTGGACAACAGCGGCGATATCACTCCCCCTTGGGGAGTCCCCTCGCGTGGGTAGTGGATCGCCCCGTCCTCCATCACTCCCGCCTTCAGCCACTTGCCCAACACCCGGTTGATTACCCCATCTCGTACCCGCTTCTTGTAAAACTCCCGCAGATGCTCCCACTTCACAGTGTCAAAGTAGCTCTTAATATCTACCTCCAACACCCAGCAGCCCACCCATTCCCATGATCCCCTCCCACAGCAGCCTCCAGCGCCTGGTGCGCACTGCGGCCCGGTCGGAACCCATACGAGCAGTCCAGAAAATCCTCCTCATAGAGCGGCGTCAGCACCATCACCACCGCCCGCTGCAGAATCTTATCCTCCAGCGTCGGTATCCCGATCGGCCTGATCCGTTCACCCCCCCTTCCTTGGGAATGTACACCCGCTTCACCGGCGGCGCATAGTAGCGTCCTGACTTGAACCGCTCCAGCAGACTCGAAGATTCTTATCCAATTCTTCCTCGTACTCCGCAGCCGTCACATCATCCACTCCCGCTGCCCCATCCTTGCGGGTTCTCCGGTACGCTTCCTTCATCCACTCCAGATCAATGTGGTAGGCAAGCGAGGTAAATCCTGCCTCCGGCATCTGCTTCGCAAGCTCCGCTATCCGTTGCTGTTTCGTGTACACGTTCCCGGATTCCAACGCATCCCCCGTGTCTCCCAACAACAGCTCCATGACCCGACACGGCCCTTCCCTTCCTCCGGCTCTCCTCGGGACAGGATTCGCCGGCCTCCTCAGTACTATGCCGTGCTAAGACTCCCTCCTGCCTTCCCGCCTCACTTCGTTGCCTTCGTTCGGCGGTACCACCAGCCTCCCTCTTTATTCGTATCTCCTGTAAAGCTCCAGAGAGGTAGGATCAGAACAGGCCCGGATGTTTCGGGCTCTTCCCCGTGGTCACCCATAAACCATCGCTTCTTGGTGGAGCAGTTCGGGTCTCCCAGGTTCCTGGAGAGTCCTCTCGTACCTTTGCCCTGCTCACGCGACCCCGGCCGCGCCCCCTTGCCATGCCATTCCGGCAAGGCGGTGTTGCCCCCGCAAGTAAGACCACGAAGGCCGCAGCAATCATGTAATTTTCGAGGCTGATTCACACGGCTTCAGTACTCGCTGTCTACGCTTCCAGCTTCGGATTTCCCTACACTGGCAAGACTCGCTTCCGGTGGGTGGCAAGCCCTTACCGGGTGGGATTCGAACCCACTGGACTCCTTCGGCGAATTTCAAGCGCGGGTTCACCTCCCGCCTATCCCAACGCCCCAGGCTTCGCCTGGCGCCACTTACTGC
>CAVPOU010000018.1:0-144803 GCA_963707125.1 uncultured delta proteobacterium
CCGCCAAAATCTTTTTTCGGCAACATGTTCAAAGGCATGCTGGCGCATGATACGCCGCTCTCACTACTTCCCCAAAACCCCCTTGACCTGGCCGATCTTTTCTTGAACTTTGCCGGCTATCTTTTCATCGATACCTTCAGCTTCCAACTCAGGATTATCACTGAGTTTCCCGGCGACCTCCTTGATCTTGCCCCTTGACTTGGTGCAACTTGCCTTCTGCCTCGTCCCTTGTGCTTGATTTCATGATATTCCTCCTGTTGGATTTCGGTTTGACTCTCAAGCGATAGAAGATCCGCGGGCCTTTCATCGAACCAACCCGAGAATGCCAAATACAATGAGATAGATGGCAACAATGTAATTCAAAAGTCTCGGGGCAACGAGGATCAAGATTCCCGCGATCAGAGCAACCACGGGCTGTGGCGATATACTGATTTGCATGTCACCTGGCCTCCTTTCTAAGCTCTGCAAGAGCCAAGATTTCCCCAATTCATGGGCTACGATCGGGGGTCTATATGTTTTATTAAACCTTGGGTAGGGGTGACGCCGGTCCTTACTCAGATCTTCTTTTGCCCCACCGTACAGATTGTGTTCAGCGCGTCTAGCAGCAAAATCAGGATTCACTCGGATCACTCTTGTCCAAAAACGGATTTAGAAATTGATTGAAAATGTCCTCCTCATGGGAGATCGTTGTTGCGCCAACAACAACAAATCCCAAGGAAGCAGGAGGACAGGACCCATGGTACTTTGTGCAAGCCTATTCAGTCAACTGGTTGCTCTATTCAATAAAACACAGTTCTATCACCTGGTGAAGAAACACAGGGCAGAACGGTATTCTAAAGGATATAGCTCCTGGGACCATTTTGTAGCGATGCTGTTTTGTCAACTAGCCCAAGCCAAAAGCCTGCGAGAGATCTGTGGGGGGCTGGCTTGCACCATGGGAAAGCTTCGACATCTGGGGATGAACGAGCCCCCAAAGAAATCCACCCTTTCCTATGCGAATACCCACAGACCCTGGCAGATGTTTCGCGATTTATTCTATGAGACCGTGAACGTGTGTAAGATGGCCGCACCCAAAAACCATAAATTCCGCTTCAGGAACAAACTGCTCTCCCTGGATGCGACCACCATCGCTCTGTGCTTGACTCTTTTCCCCTGGGCGGAGTTTCGCCGGACCAAAGGAGCCGTCAAACTCCATCTGCTTTTGGATCATGACGGATACTTTCCGGTCTATGCCTACATTGCCAACGGTAAGAAACACGATGTCACCATTGCCCGAAAGATCCCTCTGCCCCCTGGCTCGATCATCACCATGGATCGGGGGTACAATGACTACAAGATATACGCCTCCTGGACGGAGGAGGGCATTTTCTTTGTCACTCGCATGAAGGACAACGCCGACTACACGGTCCTAGAAGAAAAGCTCATCCCGATCACCGGCAATGTGCTTCGGGATCAACTGATCCAGTTCAACGGATTCTATGCTCAAAGAACTGTCCTCATATCCTGCGAAGAGTCGTCGTTTGGGACAGCGACAATGAGCGCGAAATCGTGTTGCTCACCAATCATCTCAAGTTCGGAGCCAATACCGTATCAGCCATCTATAAGGACCGCTGGCAAATAGAGCACTTCTTCAAGGCTTTGAAACAGAATCTGAAGATCAAAACCTTCGTGGGCACCAGTGAAAACGCTCTTTACATTCAAATTTGGACAGCATTGATTGCCATGTTGCTGATCAAGTACCTTCAGTTCAAATCCAAGTTTGGGTGGTCCCTGTCTAATCTGGTCGCTTTCCTGCGCTGGAACCTCTTTACCTACAGGGATCTATGGGAATGGATTGACCATCCATTCGATGTATTGCCGTTACAGCCAAAGCCTGTCCAACACGTGTTATCGCTGCCTGGTCTTGGACAGCATCTTCTGAGAGGGACAACCTAAACCGTGAAGGGTCTTCTATGGACCCCTAACTTATTGAAAACTCAATGGCTCGGTACGAAACTCAGATTTATTTTGGACAGCAGTGATCATCGGATAATGGATAACCCCATATGAGAACTCCTCTCACTGTCTGCATTTCCATCACCCCTCTGCAATTCAGGCATTTGAGGGAACCCCTGAAGTTACTGAACGCTTGATGATCCATGTTGATTTCTTGGCCGCACAAAGGCATGCTATTTTCATCGCTCTATCCTCCCTATCCCACCCCCACGCTTCCATGTCCTCTTTCTCTGAACGCCAGCGCTCCTTGGACTGTCCTTTGAAGATCTTCCAATCTAAAGGGTTTGAATAGGACTGAGTCAACAGGCCCTCTTTCCACCTTCTTCCGAACCGTCTCTCTATCCGAACCCGTCACGTTTGAGGATACAGATTTTTCGTCTCTTTCGTGGTCTCTCCCATCCCACACCTCTATTTCATAGGGCTCTTGGAGAAGGTTCATCGCCCCCCGAAGTACCCTAAAACGCTCCGAGTTCAGGTGGCTATTAAGGTTCTCCCGGGTATCCCATTCTTCAAGAATACAGAGTTCATTTCCATCCTCCATACTCCGAGTAAAGTCGCAGCGCCGGCATCCCTTCTCTGTCCGTATGGAGCCGATCAGTAATGCGATCGTCTGGGACAGCTCCTTGCGCTTCTCAGCAAGATCCTTCATTCGTATGATGGCCAGGATCATGCAAATCGTATTTGCAAGTGGCCTGCCAACAACGGGAAAAAGGCAAGAGTTTAGAATTATCCTTTAATAACGAGGGATTAGATGGATAGGAGAGAAGCGTAGAGAAGGGTGAAACGATTGGATTGACCTCAATATTTGGTGGAACCTCCACATATTGAGGGATCCTTTGAGGAAAGCCAGATCTTAATCCTACTCCTTGATCTCCGGCCGGAATCGACCCTTGCGGACCTCTTCCTCAAGGTTTCGATTGGTCGTTGCCACAATCCGCACGTCGACGGGGAAGAATTATGGTTCGGAGTTTCGAGTTCGCAGCATCTTTGATCCATTGTCCGGAATTTTCTTCTATTCATTTTGGGACAGCGGGGCTCCAATTGTCGCTCTTTTAATACCCCATCCGCTTGCGGCGAGGGAAGTGGATTTAAAACATTTCTTTGTCAACTTCTTTGGATCCAATGCGTCTAATAGAATAAATGAGATGGATTCAGCGGACAAAAAAGGGACTTCTTTATCGGAATACGGGGAGCAAAAAAATATCCCCGAAAAGAAGGGGGAGACAAATGAAAAAGTATCACTTGGTAATAGCGTTATTAATCATCCTTAGTGGGTGTGCTTTCGGGGTCTATGACGGTCGCAATGGATTCCAAGGCGCAGTGATTGGGGTTCCCTATGCGTATGGACCTTATTATCACGATAGGCATTATTATGTAGATTCCTATGGATACGGCGACACGCATTATCCGTCTTATCCAGGGCGTTATTCCCGGGGCTATGGCGGGCACAAATACTTTCGGTAAGGTACGGTCTTGCCTATCAATGGAAAAGACGCATCCCAAGAACGAGCGATTACTGATCCAAGCCTATCGCGCATGAGAACGATGATCCGGCAGCGATAACCAAATGCAAGGAAAAGCTGAAGGTGGCCACTCCCGGGGTTTTTTCCAGATTTCCCTGTCTGGCGATCAGCTGCGTATCTTGGTGGAAAGCGGAGGGGTGGTCTTTCTGACGATCGATTAGCAACAAATTTTCAATCCGGCAACATCTAGACGTCTTTTCCAAAAAAGTCTATGCTGCGGGGATGCAAGTTGAAGTTCTTGAAATTTTTCTTGACTCCCGTATCACAGATCAAAACCATTTTACAAAAGCACCATTTTCACAAAGGTGGAGAAAGAGGGAACAAAATGAAGAAGTTACTTTTTGGAACAATGCTTTTGGCGTTGGTAATTGCCGTTCCTATTCCAACGATGGCAGAAGTGAACATAAGTATTGGAATTCCTCTGCCGCCACTTATCACATTTACTGTGGCACCGGAGGTAATAGTGATGCCTGGAACATATGTCTACGTCATTCCTGATATAGATGTAGACATCTTTTTCTATAGTGGTTGGTGGTGGCGTCCATGGGAAGGGCGCTGGTATCGTTCACGTTATTATGATCGGGATTGGATTTATTATAATTATATCCCAGCTTTTTATTATGACATAGACTTCGGTTGGAGAGGCTACTACAGGGACCGTAATTGGCATGGGCATCGGTGGGAGTACCAACGGATTCCTTATCAACATCTTGAACAAAACTGGAGAGGCTGGGATAGTAATCGATATTGGGAAAGACAAAGAAGATGGGACGTCGAAAAATATCAACCCCCTTCACCACAACAGAGACAGGAATTGAGACGGCAAAGACAGTATGAATATGCACGGAGCCCTGAGGTCCGGAAACATGAACAATGGAAAAAGGAGCAGCAAAGACAATCTCAGGTCTCGCCACAAAAACAACAGCAGCAGAGACAACCGCAGGTTCAGCCGCCAAGACAACAGGAACAAAGACAACCCCAGGTTCAGAAACCTCAAGGTCAACCACAGAGACAACCTCAGGTTCAACAACCAAGACAACAACCTCAGGAGAGAGGTCAGCAGCCGCAAAAAAGAGAGCAAAGACCTCAGGCTCAGCAACCACCACACTCTAAGTCTCAAGAAAAACCTGAAGGGGGAGGAGAACATAAAAAGTAGGATGACAAAAAGTTTAAAAAAGTTGTCCTCTTTAATATCTGTCGGTTAGAACAAGAAAACCATAATCGCCGACATCCAGGATTATTTTGGAATGAAGTGTAGTGGAAAGTGGAAGCCGGTTTTTTTGGGGCACGCGATGTGTTGTTGAATTCTATCGCGTTGGCACAAATGTACTGGATGAGCCTCGCCCAGTTTTTCCGGTACCCTTTTGATGATTCCACGCGCTGCACGATGCAGAGGAGTGAAAACTAATCCGTCCACGCTTGCCTTTTTTCGTTGACCCCGACCCCCGCAAATTCTTTCTGGGTTCTCGGGAATTTTCCCTATAAGAACGAGGCATTCCCCTATTGACCGCTGAGATTCCTCTCATTACTTTTTGAAACAATAAGAGAAAGAGGGGCAAATCTTTCTCTTTCCTCCTAGAGCCCTCCTTAACCAAGAGGCTAAGGGGGGCATCTTTTTCCTTACGCCGGTTAAGTCTCTCAAGTTGACCATTGACGGCCATGTGGCATTGGGAACTTTCAAGTGAACCTGTTTTATCATATCCGATGAGTGAGCATCACCTGCTTGCCGCTTCCCGCTATATTGAACTGAACCCGGTACGCGCCGGGTTGGCAAAGGAGGCGTGGGCATATAAAGGGAGCAGTGCTGCGGCCCATATCGAGGGTCGTGGTGATAAGTTGGTGCGCGTTGGGCCTGTCGTACTCCGGCATGGCTGCGGGGATAGGCGATCACATCTGGACTTTACAAGAATTGCTTTGTTACAAATAATCAATATATTATAGGGTCATCAAACTTGCATAAAAACCATGAAAACAGGCGGTTCGACTATGCGACAGATATGGGCTACGACTTGTCTTACGACATTCCTTCTGGTGGGTTTGGCGAACGCGGCTGACCAAGCTCAGAATGAGGAAGCTGCCAAGGGCAAGGCGGAGGTACTAGAGGAGAAGGCCTCGGCCGAGGGTAGTAAGATGCTACCCACTCCGGCCGAGATCATCACTAAGCCCCAAGCGCAGTCGGTCGATCCGATCGGCGAAGAGCCCTTGGAGGATGCGATCACCTGTCTTGCCCGCACCATCTACTGGGAGGCCAATCGCAAGGATGATGCCGAGATGGAAGCCATCGCCAATGTCGTTATGAACCGGCTCGGCCATAAAGGCTTCCCAAACACCATCTGTGGAGTTGTCAAGCAAGGCCACGAACAGGGCGCCTGCCAGTTCTCGTGGTGGTGCGATGGCCGTCCGGATGACGCAACGGAAGAAGAGCCGTACTCGCAGGCCAAGGAAATCGCCCGCAAGGCCCTCAACCGGCAACTCAAGGACCGAAGCGATGGAGCTTTGTATTTCCACCACCGGAAAGTAACCCCAAATTGGTCCAACGAATATATCAGGACGGTCGAGGTCGGCGAGCACGTCTTCTACAAGCCGGCTGGCGGCAAGGCCAAATAGGCTCTGTCGGTGAGCATCGCCAAGACTTCGAAACTCTTTAAACGGCGGGTCTCTCAAGAGACGGCCGAACTGCCGATGGGATTAGATCGGTAAGCTCCGCTTTAAGGAGGTGATCGTATGTTGGGCTTGGGTTTAGCTGGGACGATTATAGTCATTATACTAATCGTGTGGCTTGTAAGGAGAGTTTGAGGGTTTTTTCGCCGATCAAACAAGAGTGATTGTATCGTTTAATCTATGAGCCACGGAACCAAACCTATTAGCTTTCACCTTGCCACCTACAATGTCCATAAATGCCGGGGAATGGATGGCCGTACCAGGCCTTCCCGGATTGCCTCCGTGCTTAAGGGTCTCAAAGCAGACGTGGTGGCCTTACAAGAGGTTATAGGTGCAGGTCCCGGTAGAAGAGGACAAGAAGAGGAGATAGGAGCACAGCTGAATATGGTATCGGTGCTGGCCTCGGCTCGAATTTTACGCGGGCACCTATACGGCAATGGTTTGTTAAGTCGTTTTCCCATCCACCAGCATATCACTTATGATTTGTCCCAGCATGGATGTGAACCACGCTTGTGTCAGCGGGTAGATCTCTTGATGGGAAAGCGCCCGATTCATATTTACAATGTTCACCTTGGAACCTCGCGAGCCGAAAGGACCAAGCAGGCTGTGCAATTGATTCACATTCTGGAAGACCGCAAAGTGCATGGCCCCAAAATCGTAATGGGGGATTTCAATGAGTGGCACAGGGGGCCAGCCTCGAAGCTTCTATCAGAGCGGCTGGACAGCTTGGATTTGGCTCCCTTTCTCCAATGGCGCCGGACTTACCCTGGGGTCTTTCCGGTTTTTCATTTGGACCGTATTTATTACAAGGGTTCGGTGGAAATTATCAAAGTGGAAGTCCCACGGAAATGGTTATGCCTGGTGGCTTCTGACCATGTTCCGATGGTTGCCGAAGTGCATATTTGGACCCAGGGTAAGGGGCCGTCGCAAGCAATTAAAAGCGTTCGTTACCTATCCGGATTGAATTTTTCAGATTTCTTGGGGAGATCCCAATGAGGAGACGGAGCGGGGACCTGCGAAGTCAACTAAGTAATGAAGAGCTGTTTCGCGCAACGGGGGCGTCTCTGATACACGGGAATCATCTGTGTATTCTCTGGGATGCTCAGGGAAATTACCCCGCATGGGAGGCGGCGATTGAAGGGGCCCGAAAGACGATTCACATGGAGATGTACGTTATCCATAACGATAAGACCGGGCGCCATTTCCGGGATCTCCTGGTGGCCAAAGCCCGGCAAGGGGTTAAAGTCCGAGTCATCTATGATTGGTTCGGCTCCCTCAGTCTTTTGGGACGGTGGATGTGGAAGCCCCTCCGAGAGGCAGGGGGGGAGGTTCGGGTTGCCAATCCGCCAGGAATGAGCAGTTTTTTTGGGTGGTTCAGTCGTGATCATCGGAAATTGATTACCATAGATCGTTCGCAAGCCTTTATATCTGGCCTTTGTATTGGAGATGCCTGGATTGGGAAGCCAGAGAAAAAAATTCCTCCCTGGCGCGACACGGGGGTGGAGATTTGCGGCCCGGCGGTAGCCGATGTCGAGGCTGCCTTCGCCGCCGCGTGGAAGTTAACGGGAGGATTGATTCCCCCTGAAGAACTTCCCCGCCGGGAGGACTTGCCGAAGGCAGGGTCCATATCTTTGCGCATTGTACCGGCTTCTCCGGAAACGACGGGAATATACCGTTTGGATTTGATGTTGGCGGCTACCGTGCGTCAGACGTTGTGGTTGACCGATGCCTACTTCATTGCCACAAGCCCTTATATACAAGCCCTCCGGGCAGCGGCCCTGGATGGAGTGGACGTCCGTCTGTTGGTACCCCATGGAAGCGACATCCAATGGGTTGCCAGCTTTTCGCGCACGATGTATCGATCGCTTCTGGAAGCGGGTGTTCGAGTCTTCGAGTGGAACGGATCGATGGTTCATGCCAAGACAGCGGTTGCGGATGGACGCTGGGCTCGGATCGGTTCCACAAACCTTAACATCTCCAGCTGGATTGGCAATTGGGAAATGGATGTCGTCATCGAAGATGAAGGACTCGCCCATGAAATGAGTGAGATGTTTCTGGAGGATTTGGCCCAGGCTACCGAGATCGTCATCGGCAGACGCAACAAGGTTCGCCCCATCCAACCTCTCTCGCGGAGGAAGAGATTGAGGGTAGCAAAAGGAAGCGGCAGGGGTGTGCTTTCGGGTATGGCCCGCGTCGGAAGTGCCCTGAATGCCGCAGTAACAGGGAAAAGAATCCTGGGTCGGGCGGAGTCATCTTCCCTCCTGAAATTCGGTATGTTTATTTGCTTCCTTGCGTTTGTTGCCTTCTATTTTCCCAGGATTATCTCCTATACCGTAGGCGGGTTACTGGGTTGGACCGGAGTTTTTATTCTGGTTAAAGCGATTCGGCTGCGTTATGGAAACCAAGATGAAGAGGCGGAGAATATCGAGCCCAAGGAAAAAGCCTCTTCGGATAAAGCCGTTAACGGAAGGGGGATCTGAGAGTCCAAATAATCGATCCAGGACTTGGTGTAGGCGGGCTCGCTCTGGCGCTTCGGGGCGGTGGCCTGGGCTTGACATCCCAGAGATCAAGGTGCTTGAGGCCTATTCATGGGGCTTGATCGTCGTTTACCCGGGTCACTTTCTAACGGACTGCTTTTCGCGCAGGGCGTTTTGTGCCAGACGATCCAGGTCTGCGTCCGTTACCGTGGGAAGAAAGCGCTTTCGATAAAGCTCGTCGTGCAAGATACCCACAATGCCAACCAGGGGTGCCGCGACCAAAACACCCAGCACACCGAAGGCGGCGACACATAAAAGCATGGAAAAGATCACCGCCACCGAATGGAGCTTCATGCTGTGCGCCATGATCAGGGGAGAGATTACATTGTTTTCCAAGGCCTGCACGGCGAGATACGCGAGCAAAACCCAGACCGGAGTCATGCCTCCTTCACCTAAAGCGAACAAGAGGGCAGGCACCGCGCTCAGGATGGGTCCCAGGTAGGGAATCGTTTCGAAGACCCCTGCGATCAGACCCAGAGCCAAGGCATCCACAAATCCGAAGAAGGGCCACATGAGCAGGAACACCAACAAGCCGACGGCCAGCATCGCCAGCAGTGTCGCGAATGCCCAGCTGGGAATAAATCTTCCAACCCGTTGCAGGATGGTCAATGTCTTCTCATGGTGGCGCTCCGGGTACAATCATAAAAATCGCGCCGAAAATCGGGCGTGGATTCATCAGCGTAAAGATTACGCCGAAGAAGACCGTCACCAACACGACCAGGATCTGAGCCGCGTTGAACGCAACCGCTGTGAAACTGCCGACCACACCCTGAATCATCTGGCTCAACCTGGAACGAATAGATTCTGCCTCTTTCGTGGTTGTTGGCGGAGCCGGTTTAGAGGTTCGTCGCGCGGCTTCGGGCTTGCCCTCCTCCTTCGCGGTCTGGGCAATTTCAGTGGTGACTTCCGCCTGGAGTTTTTTCTCGGAAAGCACTGCCTGTTGCTCCATTTTGATCAGGGGCTTTTGGAGACGTTCCCAGTAAGTGGGCAACCGTTCCGAGAGCTTGGTGACCGCGTCATTCATCGGCCCGAAGAAAGCCCAGCCTGTCAAGGCAATGAACACAACCAACGCCGCCACGATCAGCCCCGTCGCGCCTTTTCTTCCACCCTTCAAGGCCCGCATCCGCGAGATCACTGGATTGACTGCGAGCGAGATCAGCAGAATCAGCAGAAACGAAAACAGAATGGGAGACAGCAGCGAGAACGTTTGGATGAACACAAATAGCGCCGCTCCCAGCATCAAATAGGAATAGAACGAGCGCGGCCTAATGTCTGTTTTTGGATTGTTTGGCATGGTATTATCTCCGGTTGTTATCCTGTCGTCACACGACCGGGCGGAGTTGTTCGGAGACCACCTCCTTCAAAGTCACTGCTTCGGCGCCCGGCACGGGTTCGAGATGTGAACCATCCCTGTTGGAGTAAATATGGGGAACTTCGCACCGAGAACAGAATTTGCGCAGAATAATATGCCCACAACACGATGACCAGCGAGCCGGTCGCCCCGACGCCGAAGTGCCAGTGTTCCGCCCCAAGTTCAGGCAGAACAGAAGGAATCCAATACCCACAATGAAAGCGAAGGAAAAAAGCCGCTCCTTGATAAAATTCCGCGATGATGACTCAGACTTGGACCTTTTCCGAATTCTGTGGAGTGCTTTTTCCGGCAACAGAACGGTTTAACGGAAAAACTGCATAGCAATGTCGGAGAGCGCGTTGACCACGGGTCGGGCAATCCGGCCGGTACGCGAGTGCCGAGAGCTTGCACCAAAGAGAAATCCCAGTCCTACCCCTACCCCTAATGCGATAAGAATTGCCTTGTCCGGATTTTTCCTGCTATAAATCCTGGCTTGTTCATAAGTTTCGCCTACCGCTTGGGCTGTTTTCTCAATAACATCACCTACAGCCTTCTCTGCTTGCCCGTAAACCTCGGCGCCGCGCTCCAGGATGCTCTGAGCAGCAGCGCTATCGCTGCCGGGTTCTCCTACTCTTTGCTGTTTGCAAGGCTCGCATTTGCTCTTTTCGATATCCATGTTATCCTCCTAAGAAAGATTAAACGTTACCTCTTAATTTCAATGATTTTTTACCCATCCATTCTCGGGCTAATGGTTGAACCGCGTCCTGTCTGCGGTCGAGGCACGGCGTCACCGCTTGTCACAGCTGTCGAGGTTGCTTTCTTTATCCAATTGGCGGCAGCCTTCGTGGCAATACCCATCAGGGTCACCTTGATTAGGCCGGAACCAGCGGCTCCGGCAAGCAGGCTACCGAGTGAGTCGCGAACTTCCTCGGCAATGGGGCGCATGATTCGCTCCATGGGAGTGGTGCGTCGTATGAACATCCGTGAGGCAAGATAGCCAAGGCCGGCGGCAGCCCCCAGCGCCCAGTATGGAGAATCCTTCACATATCCGCGCCAATCCATTTTCTCTTTGATACGCTCGCCGATTTGGTCGACTGTCTGGGAAATGTTCTCTTTTTCTCTAGCTATATCCTGACGTATATCTTCGGTACTGCGCCCGACATCCGCTTGCCTTATGTTACTTGGATATTCTCTTTCAGTCATTCCTTGTCCTCCTTTTAGGTGCTGGCACTGTTTTTTACGTTTTAAAAATCGATTTCTTCAGTTGCTTGTAGCCGATGAAGGCAATGACGATACCGATTAAAGCAAGCGCCGCTCCAGTGACAAGCGCCGCAATGACGGGGGACATATAAGAGGTGAGTTCGATGATCAGTGCAGCGCAAAGAGATAAGAATGCGGCAAAACTGATGACCGCTCCTGTCGCGACTGTTAAGACTCCACTACGGTCCGCCCTTACCTCTTCGCGAATTCTCTGGATCACGAGCTCAATTTCATCGTGAAATACGGCAGCTGAGTTGTTGGCAAGCTGTCCCAACAGTTCAGTGAGGGATTCGCGTTGTGTTGTAGGGTCCTTGTTTACCACTTTGTTGTCCATTGGGAAAAACAGGCTCCTTACCTGCGTCGCAAAATAGCTCCGATAATCAGGCCGACGGCTCCTGCTATCAAGAGGCTGCACCCTGGGCTCTGCCTGACGTATTCTCGAACCCTGGCATCTGCCTGCTCATAGTCGAATTGCCGAACGTACTCGGCTGATTGGCCCAACCACTCGGATGCCTGCTTTCCGCACTGAGCTATGCCGGATTGCGCGTCCTGATCTGCCGCTTTTTCGCTTAAAGCCCCAGCAACATTATGTATCTTATCAGCAATAATATTTTTTACCTTCTCGAAGCCGGTTGACTCGCCCGAACCTTGGAGCTCTGCCGCGGTTTCTCCAGTTTTATCAACTGTCGAATTGCTAATTCCCATAGTTCACCTCGTAAAAAGTTAAAGGGCAATAATTGCCAGCAAAGACGATGCCGCAGCCTATGCTTCATTTTGCTTGCACCGGATATCCCCAAGTGCATGCCAGGGTTTGCTTCAGACCTTCCAAAAATGTGGTATCTCGTTGGTGATGAGGACTAATTCAGACGCCTCAACGCCACCTCAGATCCGCCCCAGCAGTAACAGGACGAGTACGATCAGAAGGATCAATCCGATTCCGCCGCTGGGATAGGGTCCCCAGGCTTGAACTGTGGCTCCAGGTGGGCAGGGCGCCGACGAGCAGGACGACCAAGATGACAATCAGGATGATTCCCATGACATTCCTCCTGTCGGAATTTGGTTTGACTGATGGTACGTTGGCCCCAGTCATCCCGGTCATTAAACTGCTGGCTGGGACCGCGCTTCCGTTCTCTTTTTTCCCGCTGCTACGGTGTGGAACATCATTTCATAGGGCTCTTGGAGAAGGTTCATCGCCCCCCGGAGTACCCTAAAACGCTCCGACTTCAGGTGGCTGTTAAGGTTCTCCCGGGTATCCCATTCTTCAAGAATACAGAGTTCATTTTCATCCTCCATACTCTGGCAAAAGTCGCAGCGCCGGCATCCCTTCTCTGTCCTTATGGAGCCGATCAGTGAGACGATCGTCTGGGACAGCTCCATGCGCTTCTCAGCAAGAACCTTCATTCGTATGATGACCAGGATCATGCAAATAGTAATTGCAAATGGCTTGCCAACAACCGGAAAAAAGCAAAAGTTTGGAATCTTCCTTTAATAACGGGGGATTAGATGAATAGGAGAGAAGCGTAGAGAAGAGTGAAACGATTTGTTTGGCCTCAATATTTGGTGGAACCTCAATATATTGAGGGGATCTTTGAGGAAAGCGGGGCAGCTTAATCTGGCTCTTTGGTCTCCGGCCGGAGTATCCCGAGCTTATGCATCCTCGCTCTCAAGGTACTCGGGTGGAGGCCCAGGATCGCTGCGGCCCCGTCCTTTCCCTCGATGCGCCATCGGGTTTCCGAAAGGATTTTAAGGATTTGGTTTCGCTCCGTCTCTTCCAGGGTTCTCACGGCGGATGACAGGGGGGGGGATGAAATCTCCAGTTTATCTGCCAGCTGCAAGACCGGCCCGGGGCACAGGATCACGGCCCGTTCAATGATACTTTCCAGCTCCCGGACGTTCCCGGGCCACGGGTAATCCTGCAGGGCCTTCATCGTCTCCTTCTGGATCGACGTGATCTGTTTGCCCAATTTCCTGGAATATCGCTCTATGAAGGCCTGGACCAACAGCGGGATGTCTTCTTTCCGCTGCCGTAGTGGAGGGACGGTGATGGGGAAGACGTTGAGCCGATAGTAAAGGTCCTGCCGAAACCGGCCCTTGCGGACCTCTTCCTCAAGGTCTCGATTGGTCGTTGCCACGATCCGCACATCGACTTTGATGGTCTGGGACGAGCCCAGGCGCTCAAACTCGTTATGCTGGATCACCCGGAGCAGCTTGGCCTGCAACTCCAGCGGCAGTTCCCCGATCTCGTCCAGGCAAAGGGTGGAACCATGGGCGACCTCGAACCGGCCGACCTGCCGGGTATCGGCCCCGGTAAATGCCCCCTTCTCCCGGCCGAACAATTCGCTCTCAATCAAATTGCCCGGCAGGGCAGCACAGTTGACGGTGATCAGCGGCCGATCCTTGCGGGGGCTCATGTTGTGGATGGCGGCAGCGATCAGCTCCTTTCCCGTACCGGTCTCACCGAGGATGAGGACCGTTGTGTTCGCAGGAGCGACCTGTTCCGCTCGATAGAGAACATACTTGAGACCATCACTTTGCCCGAGAATATGGTCGAGTTGATGTTTCATTTTGATCTCTTGACGGAAGTAAATATTCTCGGCCTCGAGTTGGTCTTTCAATGTTTTGATTTCAGAAAGAGCCGTCCGAAGTTCGACAGCTTGTCGTTCCAGTTCGTTGTGAGATTTTTTTAAAGCCTCTGCTGTAAGTTTCCGTTCAGTGGTGTCGCGGATGTTACACTGAATCACTTTATGATGATTAACCAGATAGACATTACTGACAAATTCCACGGCAATTGGCCGTCCCTCTTTCGTCTCAAGCGGTAAATCATGGTAGCGAACATATCCTTTGCTCTTCAATTCCAAAGAGGTGGCTTTCGATGCTTCAATATCTCTAAAGGTGCCAATTTCCCAGAGTTTCTTCCCTAAGAGCTCCTCATGTGAATAACCCAACATTTCTAACAAGAATGGGTTAACATCCACTATTTGTCCTGTCTCGGCATCGAGGATTAATATTCCATCTTGGGCTGCTTCAAAGAGACGGCGGTAGCGAGTTTCAGAAATCTTTAGCGCCTCCTCCATCTTCTTGCGCTCGGTGATGTCCACCATTACGGCGCACACCGCACCGGGCATATCCGTGCGCTGAAGGGGACTTACGGAAAGTAAGACAGGTACAGAATTTTCACCTCCGGCCTGTAAGGCAAGTTCCCCCTTACTGTTCCCCTTTAAACCCCGCTCAACCAATGCCTCAAATAATTGAAGGTCTGTTGATGAAATGTATTGGTAGATTGAAGATCCTATTACTTTTTCCAGAGACCCTTTGACGATATCTGCAAAACGTTGGTTACAGTAAAGGATCGTGCCGTCGGAGGCCAGGGTGACGGCCCCTTCGTTCATGGTTTCGACCATGACCCTGTAAGGATGCTCGGCACCCATAGTGTAAAGACCCGATCTCCTTCCGCCGTTGAGACAACCAGACCATCCACCTCACCGCCTCGGATAGCGCGCAGAGTTTCCTCGGCTTCCATCATCCGCGACGTGAGTTCCTGCAACTCATCCAAAAGTTGCTGGCGTGTTTTATCCGATTTGTTCATTGATTCGTGCTCATGAATTCTTGGGTTTCAGATCGATGCCTACAAGAAACCTTTCCGTATCCGACATGTCGCCGATGAGCTTCCGGAGTGGCAGGGGGAGTTTCTTGATGAGCGTTGGGGTGGCAATAATCTGCTCTCCCTTGGCCAGCTTGGGCTGCTGGTAGATGTCTATCACCTTGAGTTCGTAGCGGCCTGCCAGGTGTTTTTCACAGAGTTTCTGGACATTGGCGATTGCCTGGGTTGACTTTGGGGTCATCCCGGTAACATACAGCCGAAGAACGTACTTTGCCCGGTCTCGCTTCGCTGCCGCTTTTTCGAATTCCTCAGTGCTCGTTTTCCCTCTTTTCCTCTCCATGGCTGTTACTCCAAAATTGATTTTATCATCCGGAGACAGAACGAATGTCGAGTCCCACCAGCACGCGCTCTGTGTTAGCCAGATCTCCGATAATCTTTTTAAGCGGTTCAGGAAGCTTCCTTACCAGTGTCGGTATGGCAATAATCTGGTCCCCTTTAGCAAGCTGGGGATTCTTTAAAAGGTCTATCACTTCAATGCGGTATTTTCCCGCGAGGTGCTCTTCGCAGATCTTCTTTAAATTAGCAAAGGCCGTAATCGATTTCGGGGTCTGACCGGCTACATATAACCGGAGATTCCAGATTTCTTCTGTCGAATCGGTCTTTGCTTTCTTCCCCTTTCCTGGTGAGACAGCTTTCACCTTACTCTCCTTTCCCGCTTCTTTTTCGAGCGCTTCGCCGGGCGAGCTGAAGGTTTCCCCTTGCGAAGATGCGCCATTTCTAAACGGTCTTCTGCCAGGACAGCTTGTCTTTTCCGCTCTTCTTCCGCCATCAAATGCAGCTCTTCAGATTCCGCATCGAACTCGGCACGGAGGGCTGCGATCTTTGCTTCCAGGGCCTTCCTCTTGCGCTCCTGCTCGCGGAGCCTGCGATCCACCTCACGCCGGCGTGCCAGCTCAGAGGCCTTTTCCTCGGCTTCCTGGGCTGCCCGGGCACTGCCGGTTAATACCTCGCCGGAACCGGTATAGATGTCGATAAGGTCAATGCCCTGGTTCGTGAGCAGGAACTCTTGAATCTGGTTGGAGTGGGCCATGCCGCGGGACTTCAAAATGTAGAGGCCCCGGTTGCGTTCCCCATTGAGTTCGATATCCCGGAGGAGAAGCCACGTATCGATCAGAGAAGATATCTCTTCGCTCGTGTGTTCAAGGCTGCCTCCAAAATGGGTGAGGTCCGTAAGGAAAGTAGAGATCTTTTTCATCTTCAAATAGTCGATCAGGCGCGTTAATATGGATTTGACCTCTGATGCTGTTCCCGCGGCGCTCAGGTTGCTGATCGGGTCTACAATGAAAACCTGGGGATTGAACTCATCGATCACCTTGTGGAAGGTGACAAGATGCATCTCAAGGCCGTAAAGCGAAGGCCGGGCTGAATGAAACTTGAGAAGCCCCTTCTTCACCCATCGGGCGAGATCCATGCCGATGGAGCCCATGTTCCGGATGATCTGGCTGGGCGATTCCTCGAAGGCAAAATACAGGCAGCGCTCACCTCGCCGGCAGGCGGCGTCGGCAAAGGTAGCCGACAAACTTGTTTTGCCTGTGCCCGCTGTACCGGAGACGAGGATGGTGCTGCCCCGGTAGAACCCCTTCCCATCAAGCATTGCATCCAACTTGGGGACGCCCGTGGAGATGCGCTCCGTGGAAACGGGGTAGTCGAGCCCCAGGGAAGTGATGGGCAGGATAGAGAGGCCGCTCTCGTCTATCAGGAAGGGATACTCGTCGGAGCCGTGAGATGAGCCGCGGTACTTGACAATACGCAGGCGGCGGGTGGAAATTTGCTCCTCGATGCGGAAGTCGAGGAGGATCACGCAATCGGCGACGTATTCTTCGAGCCCGTAGCGTGTCAGGGTCTTGTCGCCGCTTTCCCCCGTAACGATGGCCGTCACACCGCGCTCTTTCAACCAGTGAAAAAGCCGACGAAGCTCTGCCCGAAGGATAGTGGCATTAGACAGCCCGGAGAAAAGTGCTTCGATGGTATCTAAGACAACCCGCTTCGCTCCGATGGAATCAATGGCATTCCCCAGGCGGATGAACAATCCTTCCAGGTCGTACTCACCCGTCTCCTCAATCTCGCTTCGCTCGATGTGGACGTGGTCCGTTGCGATGAGACCACGCGACATCATGTCATGGAGATCAAAACCAAGGGAGATGAAGTTCTTCGCGAGATCCTCCGGCGTCTCCTCGAAGGTCATGAAGACCCCGGGTTCTCCGTAATCCATGGCGCCCCGCATGAGAAACTCCATGGCGAAAAGTGTTTTGCCGGAACCCGCACTGCCGCAGATCAGGGTTGGCCTGCCTCTCGGAAGCCCTCCCTTCGTGATCTCATCGAGACCCTTGATGCCCGTCGGGCATTTTTCAAGAACATCAACATCATGTTTTGCCTTAACCATCGTCATCTCCCAGCACCTTTACTAATCTGAAGTAATGCCTATAAGAGGTAAGATAATATTAAGGCTACTCAGTCAGATTAAAATGCCAATTTCAATAAAATGCAATCCAAATAGCCATTCAATGTTTGACTTCCCGTAAATATCTTCCAGTTTCTTAGACAGCCGATCCTTGCATCCCTTCAGACAAGGCTGGTCATGGGCACCGAGAGGATCATCCCAATCGGTGCCCAGCTAAGGGGTTGTTAAAGGAGGGCTGTGCGCGAGCCGGGTATTCTCACCTCGACCGAGTGTTCCTGGCGGTCGTCAACAAGGGGAATCGCCTTGTCGTGTCGCTCGACGCCGTCAACGGTCACACTCGCCCCGCCTTTGTCTCGGCGCGTTTGCAGGACGTCGATGTGGTAGACGGTCTCCCGATACCGGTAGTGCACCTTGAACGCCTCCCAATCCGCAGGGAGGCAAGGCGCTAAATCGCAGTTTATCCACTTCCAGCCTCAGCCCAAGAGTGATTCAACGATCAGCCGGTACATCCAGCCGGCCGAGCCCGTGTACCACGTCCATCCACCACGGCCGGTGTGCGGCGAGAGCGCATATACGTCGGCCGCGACGACGTACGGCTCTACTTTGTAGGTCGCAATCGCCTCCGGAGATCGCGCGTGGTTCACCGGGTTGATCATGGCCAACAGTTCCCATGCGCGGCGGCTGTCGCCCAATGCAGCGAACGCCATCGCCGCCCAGATCGCCCCATGAGTGTACTGCCCGCCATTCTCTCTCACCCCTGGGACGTATCCTTTTATATAGCCGGGATTCAAATCTGACTTGTCAAACGGCGGATCCAAGAGCTGGATCAGCGCATGGTCCCGGCGAACGAGGCGCTTATCCACCGCTTCCATGGCCAGGCGAGAGCGCCCGGCATCGCCCGCCCCGGATAGAACAGACCAGCTTTGCGCAATCGAATCAATCTGGCATTCAGGGTTACTCGCCGACCCAAGCGGCGAGCCGTCGTCGAAGTAGGCGCGGCGGTACCACCCTCCGTCCCAGCCATTCTGCTCGAGATTCCGGCGCAGTTGAGCCGCCTCCCTCTGGCAACGTTCGACGAAAGAGTAGGTCACCCCGCGTACGGGCAACCTCCGTGAACTGCATGAGCACTTCATAAAGGAAAAACCCCAACCAGACGCTTTCGCCCTTGCCGTGTTCGCCCACCAGGTTCATGCCGTCGTTCCAGTCACCGGAGCCGATGAGCGGCAGGCCGTGCTCACCCGAATCTGAGGCCCCTCAGGATGGCTCGCCGACAGTGTTCGTATAGACTGGCTGCTTCTTCCGACCGGCTGGGTAGATCGTAATACGAGTCCTCCTCCGGGTTTACCGGGCGGCCTTCGATGAAGTGGATGGGCTCGTCCATGACACCCCGGTGTCCCCTGTGCTGAGAACGTAGCGGCATCGCCGCCAACGGCAGCCACAGGTAATCATCCGAACAGTGGGTCCGCACGCCCCGGCCCGAGGGGGGATGCCACCAATGCTGGACATCTCCCTCCCGGAACTGACGGGCCGCGCAGCGGAGCAAATGCTCGCGCAAAAGGTGCGGCTCGGCGTGGACGAGCGCCATCACGTCCTGCAACTGGTCGCGGAAACCGAAGGCCCCCCCCGGCTGGTAGGTTCCGCTCCGCGCCCAAAGACGGCACGCCAGAGTCTGGTACAAGAGCCAGCCGTTGGTCAGCACGTTGAGGGACGGGTCCGGTGTTTCCACCTGCACGGCGCCGAGCGTGTGATTCCAGTACTGCCACACCGCTTCGAGCGCCCCGCGCGCCGCAGCAGATCCCCGGAAGCGATGCGCCAGGTTGCGGGCGTCATCGGCGTCTCGCCCTACGCCGAGCGTGAAGATGAACTCACGCTCTTGCCCGTCGGCTAGCTCGAAGGGAACCTGGATCGCGGCGCAGGGATCCAAAGCGGCCCCCACCTTGCCGGAAAGCCGCGACCGAGTCATGGCAGCCGGACTCCGAAGCGTGCCGTTACGCCCAATGAACTCCGTCCGGTCGCCGCTTACGGTCCGAGTCGCATCGTCCACGTCGAAAAAGGCAACCCGGTCGGCGAACTCCGTGTTGTAGGGGTTCCGCGCGAAGAGCGCTCCGCTGCCGGGGTCGACTTCGGTGATGACGTGCATGGCCGATTTCGGCCGCAGATCTCCCAGCACCCATTCCACGTATCCCGTGGCCGAGAGCCGGCGGGATCGGCCGCACTCATTTCGCACTTTCAACACTGTGAACTTGATCGGCGCGTCCAGGGCCACGTAAACCCACAGCTCGGAGCGGATGCCGCGCTCCGTGTGCTCGAAGACGCTGTAGCCGAATCCGTGCCGGCTGACGTAAGGCATCGCCCCGCGGCTGGGCAGCGGCGTGGGGGACCAGAAGTGGCCCCTCTCTTCGTCACGGAGGTAAAAGGCTTCTCCGCTCGAATCGCTCACGGGATCGTTGGTCCAGGGGGTGAGGCGGAACTCGTGGGCATTTTCGCTCCAGGTGCAGGCCGGGCCGCTCTCCGAGATGACGGTTCCGAAGTGCGGGTTCGCGAGCACATTCACCCACGGCGCCGGCGTCACTTGCCCGTGCGCAGTCGTAATGACGTACTCGCGCCCATCCGGGGTGAATCCTCCCAGCCCATTGAAGAAGAGCAGATCGTGGCGAGGCAAAGCGGCCGTTGGCGAGGGTTCGGGGCGGCGGGTTCGGGTCGGCGTAAGGCGCGGCACGGTTACTTCCACAAGGCCGCGACGGTTGATCTGGTCCGCCAGCGCTCCCCGACTGTCGGTGAGGATGGCCCGAGCGACCGTTTGGAGAAGAATGCGGTCCTCGTTCGATATCTGGTCCGCCGGTCTTACGAAGATGCCGCCGGGTCGATCGGTCACGTTGGCTTCGAGCCGCGCGGCAATGAGCCCCATGATTTGTTCGTGGAGGAGCTGCCGGTAACCGGCAGTGATCTTCGTTCCAGATCACCAGGTCCACCGCCAGTCCTTTCAGGCGCCAGTACGCGTGGGCCTGGACGAGTTGGCGCACCAGCTCGATATTGGCCGGGTCGCCGATCTGCAGCAGCACGATCGGCAAATCGCCGGAAATGGAGTAGCCCCATAGACCGGATTGGCCGCGGCGGTTCTTGCTGAGAATGCTCGGGTCGGCGCGCAGCGAGGAATTGGCGTAAAGGACCGAGCTGGCCAGGTGTCCATAGAGTTGCGCGTCGGCCTCGGTGGCATTGATCTGCCGCAAGACCACCTGGCTGTGTGACCACGCCAGATCGAAGACGCGATCTGCGAGACGCCGATCCTGGTATTTCTCGACCAGGCCCAGGCACGCGTCGCGGGTCTCGCCGATGCCGGAGACAATATTGATCGTTGCCGTTTCTTCCGGATCGAGCGTGATGCGATAACGGATGGCGACAATCGGATCGAGCACGGAGCCCTCGCTGCCCGATAGCGCCGCGGGACCGCTCATCGCTTGCGGGTCGGCGACGGTGTTGCCGCGGCCGATGAACCGGCTGCGGTCGGTCTCATAGGAGATTTCTCCGATGTCCGCCCCGTGCACGGCCATCAGATGAAACATCCATGGCGTGGGTTCGCCGAGGGAGCGGGGCCTGCGAGTGCAGAGAATCGCCCGCTGCGGGCGGAGGATCTCGGTCTGAACAAAGAGATTGCTGAACGCCGGATGCAGGGCGTCCGCGGCCGGCGAGGTGAGAACGACTTCCGCGTAACTCGTGACGTCGATTGCCCGGCGTGTCCGGGAGCGGTTGGCGATGTGGATTCGGCGCAGCTCGATGTCATCCTCGGGCGAAACGGCGATTTCCGTATGGGTGTCGAATTCATGGGCGCGGCAACGGAACTCCGCTCGCGCCTCCGAAAAAATCGCTTCGTATTTCTCCGACCCCTTGAGCGTCGGCTGATAGGCGGTTGACCAGAACTCCCCGCTCGTCACGTCGCGGAGGTAACAGAACGTGCCCCAGTTGTCACAGGTGCTGTCTTCGCGCCAGCGTGTGACGGCCAGGTCCTTCCAGCGGCTGTAACCGCCGCCTGCGTTCGTGATCATCACGTGGTATCTGCCGTTCGACAGCAACTGCACTTCCGGTATCGGCGTGTGCGGACTGCTGAAAACACGCACCGGCGTCTCCGAACCGCTGGGAGTCGTACGTATCGTCGGAGTGCTCGGCGGTGTGCCAATAGAAGGCCGTGGCCTTGGGAATCCGCTCCTGGAGCAACAGCGTCGTCGCCTGGAACATCGGATCCGACTCGAATCGCTTCTGCATCGGACGGTCCAGGAGCAGATAGGCCAGAGAGAGGAAGCTCATGCCCTCGTGATGGGCCATGAACGACCGGACCACGGCGCTCGATTTTCCACGCGGCAGGCGCGAAGGGGTGTAGTCGATCGCTTCATAGAAGCCGTATTCTCCTTCCAGCCCTTCAGCGGCGAGTCGCTGCAAATTCAGGCATGCCTCCTCGGGCGCCACCATCAGCGCCAGCGCCGAGGCATAGGGCGCAATGACCAAATCATCGGCTAATCCCCTTTTGAGCCCCAGGCCGGGCACGCCAAACGCGCGGTACTGGTAGTTGAGATGAACGTCGATCGCGTTGTAGCCGGATTCCGAAATACCCCACGGTAGCCCTCGGCTCCTCCCATACTGCGATCTGCCTTTCCACCGCCGCCTGGTAGGTCTGGTCGAGCAGCGTGTCTTCGTACGTCGGCATCACCAGCAGCGGCATGAGGTACTCGAACATCGAACCGCTCCACGAAAGGAGAACCGGTTTTCCGCCGGCGGTGGTGAGCAGGCGTCCCAGGGCAAACCAGCTCTCCTGCGGCAGTTGTCCCTGCGCAATGGCCACGAAACTGCACAATCTCGCTTCCGATGCCAGCAGATCATAGTAACTCGAGTCCAGCCGGCGCTCCGCAACGTTGTAGCCGATCGCCAGCAGATGACGCGCCTTGTCGAACAGGAAGTCATACTCCATATCGGCCAGTTCGCCGGATTGCTGCGCCAGGCGTTCGATGGCCGCAATCCTGTGCTTTGGCACGAAGGCTTGCTTCGGTGATGAGCCGCCGAACCTCTCCCAACCATTCCCTCTCCCCGGGGGTTGCGTCCGAGCCGAGGCGATCCTCGATGGCCGGCAGCAACTCCACCTCAAATCTCGGCCAGTTCGCGCAGCGTGGGGATCTCATCGAGGCCGCGAAACCCGCTTAACCTGTCCGGAGAGGCCGGCAGCAAGGTCCACGGCGCGAGAAACGTCAGCTCATCGAGGGCGCCCTGGCATTGCCGAGCGAGGGCATGTGCCCACCCCATTCGCTTGGCTCTCGGCGTCGGCCTCGAGGCTGTTTACCACCTCCGCGGCGGCCGTCGCCAGCTGGTCGAGGACCAGTCGCGCCGCCCGCGAGCGTAGTTGGCCGGGAAACGGATGCGGACGCCAGATCCTTCTGAAGTTGAGCGAGCTGGGCCGGAGCGGCTCCTCCCGCAGCGTCCACGAGAATCCGTAGGGTGTCGCTGAGTCCGTCAAACCATCGCGCTTCCAGGATCCGGCGATCGGGAAGGGCGAGCAGACCCGGCCGCAAGGTCAGCAGATGGCCCGCGAGGTTCCCGCTGTCCACCGTCGAAATGTACGTGGGGGGCAGCGGTTTCAGAGACTGCGTGTCGTACCAGTTGTAGAAGTGGCCTCGGTGGCGTTCCAGGGCTTCCATGGTGTGGAGGGCCTTCGCCGTGCGCTCGATGAGTTGCCCGGCCGGAATGTAGCCGAAGTCGTACGCGGACAAATTCGCCAGGAGCGCAAGTCCCATGTTGGTGGGCGACGTGCGATGCGCAACCACGGGAGCGGGATGCTCTTGATAGTTATCCGGCGGCAGCCAATGATCTTCCGGGCCGACGAAAGTCTCGAAGAACGCCCAAGTCTTTCGGGAAAGCTTCCGGAGAAACAGGGTCTGGTCAGCCGTCAGCCTTGCTCCACGGCGAGCGAGCGGCCGGCTGATCCACCACGCGATGGCACGGAGAGGCAAACCAGAGGGCCAGGATAGGCCCAGCCACGGCGAGCGCGGCCGGCCTCGAAAGCGTCAGATAAATCGCCGCGGCAGTGGCCATGGCGGGGGCGATCCACATCGTCCCGCCAGGAGGCGGCAAGGTCCGTGCGGCTTTGGCGATCCGAGTCCGCTCGACGGATTCCATTCCAGAAGTCGTCGGTGGGTGACCCACATTCGCCAGGCCGTGCGCACAATCGCATCCAGACTGAAGAAGGCCTCATAGGGGAGACAGGCGAGAGTAAAGGCCGCCTGAGCGGAGTGCCGGCCAGCCGAGCGCACCGTGGCCGCAAGATGCTGACGCAGCAGCACATCGCCCGGCTTCTGAAACAGATCCAGAAAAGAGGCCATCCAGGGAGGAATCAGGATGGTTCCGATCACGGCCAGGGTCCATAACCAGGGCGGCGACAAGACGGTCCAGCCGAGGAGCAACAGCAAGGTCAACGCCGCCGGCACGAGGCTCCGACGAAGATTGTCGAAAATCTTCCATCGGGACAGCCCGGAGAGCGGATTCTTCCGGCGGCTTCCCTCGAGGCCGGGAACGCCCGGCAGCAGCCAGCGGGCAATTTGCCAATCCCCGCGAATCCAGCGGTGCCGACGGCTCACGTCCGCGCTGTAGCGGGATGGATATTCCTCGTACAACAGCACATCGCTGAGCAGCCCCGCCCGCGCGTAGCATCCCTCCACAAGGTCATGGCTGAGGATCCGGTTCTCGGGAAAGCGCCCCTTGAGGGCCCGCTCGAACGCATCGACATCATAGATCCCCTTGCCGATGAATGAGCCTTCGCCGAACACGATCCTGGTAGACATCGGAGACCACCCGGGTATACGGGTCGATGCCCGGCTCACTCCCGCACAATCGCGCGTATCGCGACCGGTTCATTCCCGGCAGGCTCACGGCCACGCGGGGCTGAAGGATGCCGTACCCCTCAGCGATCCGCTGCTTGTCTTCGTCGTACCGCGCCCGATTCAGCGGGTGCGCCATGGCTCCCACAAACTGCCATGCCGAATCGCGGGGGAGCTGCGTATCCGTGTCCAGGGTGATCACGTACTTCACGTTCGATAACACGGCAATATCCCCAACGATGAGGGAGAAGCGATCCCTTGAGCCGCCGCGCAGAAGCGAATTCAATTCCGCAAGCTTTCCTCGCTTCCGCTCGTAACCCATCCAAATCCGCTCCCGCGGATTCCAGCGGCGCGGACGATGAAAGAGGAAGAACGTGTCGGCTTTTGGGCTCCGGTACTTTTCGTTCAACTCTTCGAATTCTCTTTCCGGGCCAGCCGTAACAACGGTTCGTCCTCCGGAAGCGTTTCCTCAGGTGCGTCCCGGAAATCCGTCAGCAGACCGAAGTGCAGGTGCTCGTCCCGATTGGCCAGAAACCGAACTTCCAGCGCCTCGACCAGATCCTCGATGTTTTGCGCGCTCGTGAGCATCGTCGGGATCACGGCCAGGGTGCGCGATTCCGGCGGAATTCCTCCGGAAAAGTCCATTCGCGGCAGCAAGTGCGGCGTCGCCAGTAACGTCGCCAGCCAGTTCACCAGCGCCACCGCCAGATGACTTGCGCCCAGCAGCAAGGGGAACCCGATCAGCGCGAGCAGCCAATCCTGGCACCCCGCTGGCATGCGCCTTCGCCAACAAACTCCCGGTGAAAATAGCCGTAATCAGCGTGATCGATGCCCAGATAGAAGAGCAAAGGGAAACCGACGGCTCAATCGCCGAAGAGCCTCAAGGGGAGATCGGCGCACCTCCGCCGTTCGTTCGAGCTGCGGCAATCCCTTGTCGATCAGGTAGAACCCGACATGGGCTGCTCGATCGTCGCTGTCATCCTTGGCTGCGGCCTCGCGGGCCAATCGGATCGCTTCGCGGGCCACCTCGCTTTCGGATCGCCGGCTGCTCTTGGCGATCTTTTCCACTACGTGACGGTAGCGATCCCGGGTGGCAAAATCCATCCTGCCGTAGACTCCGCCCGGATCCTCACGCAGGGTCTGTTCGACAACGCTCATCGTCTCGACGAACTCACGCCAGTCCATCGCCCCCAGAAATCGGAGGCTGCCGATGCTGTTGCTTATGGAAACCTGATCGGCGGCCTGTTGTCGGTTCTCCGACTGCACCAGTTGCTCAATCGTCAGGCCGGATTCGGAGAGCCGCTGCTCAATCCAGGTGAGCGGCAAGGCCAAAGCGGGGCTTTGTCCCTGCAACCGCCGCGCAAATTCGGCGACAAATGAACTCACCAGCGGCGGGTTCGACCGGGCCATATCCGCGATCACGAGAATCAGGCTCTTCGGGTCTTTCTCGGCGATCTCCGTCATCTGGTCCGCCCAGTAGTCGGCGCGGTTGCGGTCGGTCCGGTCGGCGGCGATCCGGGCTCCAACGCGGCGGAGATTCTCGATCAGGGCCAGGCGCAGCATGATCGGGATGGCCCACAATTCGCCTAACTTCAGGACGGTCACCGTCTGGTAGGCGGCCACGAAACTGCTGAGACTTTCCGGATCCACCCGTCCATCGCCGTGCGAGATAATCTCCAGCGCAATGTCGTACACGCGCGGAAGCCCGGCCGATGGGCCGTTCAGCAAGCGCGGCAGTTCCCGGCTGTACCCCTTGGGCAAGTGTCGCCTGGCCGTGCGAATCTGTTCTTCGATCAGATAGAAGTTGTCGAGCAGCCATTCCCCGGCCGGCACAATCCGGCGGTTGGCCTTGACTGCCTCCGTCAGCAGATTGCAGGCTCCAATCAGGACGCCTTCATTCTCAGCCAGCCGCGTCAGAAGTCGGTCCGGAGCGCGTCCCAAACTCAACTTGTGCGAGTCCGCCAGCGCCTTGCCGTGCTGTTTCATCTGGTCGCTGCTGAACAGTTCCGATCGCAGCGGTGGCTCGTCGCCGGCGAACTTTTGTGCCAGGCCGGTTCTGCCGAGACGCGCCCTCAAATGGAGCAGGGTCCGGAGAATCCTCTTGCCGCTCACCTTCACTCTTAGTGTCTCCTTCTTATGGCAGGCCATGCGCTGTGCACGGCATACGGACTTTGTCGAAAAATAGTATCTGATCTAAAGGGGCTCAACCAAGCGGAGCCTCTCTGAATGAATCCACCCATCGTGTAGCCTATCATCAATCCCAGTAGCCACAAAATCAAGAGAATAACACCCAGGGTCCAAAGCATGTTCGCCTCCTATTTCAATAAAGAGACAGGAGAGGAACGGATCATTTGACTTTTTAGAAAATCGGTGTAAGAGTTTGAAGGGAGAAAGGAGATAACACCATGGATATTCTTCAAAGAGCCAAGAACATCATCATGACCCCGAAGACGGAGTGGCCGGTCATCGCCGCTGAAGAACCGAACACCGCAGAGATCTTTAAGGGATACGTGCTCCCTCTGGCCCTCATCCCTGCAATCGCCTACGTCATCGGACTGGGGGTGATCGGGATGGGAATGATGTCTTCCTTTTCCTGGGGCATCGCCATGGGGTTGATCCAGTTCATTCTGGCCTTTGTGGGGGTCTACATCTCAGCCTATGTGATTGCTTTTCTGGCTCCCAGATTCGGGTCCCAGCAAGACATGGGGCGGGCTGTTCAACTCGTCGCGTATTCCTACACGCCGGCGTGGGTGGCCGGGATTCTGTCCATTGTCCCTGCTCTAGGGATCTTGGCATTCGTGGGCGGCATCTATGGTCTCTACCTCATGTATCTGGGCCTCCCTCACATGATGAAAACTCCGCAGGACAAAGCCATCGGGTACCTGGTTGTCTCGATCATTGCCGTGATCGTGACCTACTGGATCATCACTCTGATTCTCACATCCATTGTTTTCAGTGTTTTTGGCCTGACTGCGATGACCATGATGAGAGGCATGTAGGGTCCTGACTCGAAACAGAACGGCATAAGTCATGAGAAAAAACAGAGACGCCGTCGCTTTTGGACGGCGTCTCGCATGAAACTGCTTTCCAGAACCCCTCCTAGGCTTTCTTCAGAGCCTCCAGAACAACTTTGGAGGTCAGCGGAATCCGCCTGATGCGAACGCCCGTTACATTAAAGAAAGCGTTAGCTACAGCAGGCGCCATAGGCGGCACACCCGGCTCGCCGATGCCGCCCATCTTCTCGTTGTTTTTCACAATGTGGACCACGATTTCCGGCACTTCGCTCATACGGAGAATGCCATAGTCGTCGAAATTCGCGGACTTCACTCCGCCGTTCGCGAACCTTACTTCCTCCTTGAGTGCAGTGCTCAAGGCGTTGATAACCCCGCCCTGGATCTGGGCTTCAACAGTATCAGGGTTCACTGCCAGGCCGCAGTCCACAGCAACAACAACTCGGTTCACCTTTACGTGACCATCCTTTTCGTTGACCGAAACCTCTGCCACCATCGCAACGTCCGTTCCAAAGCAATGGTGCTGTGCAATGCCGCGGCCCTGTCCCTTGGGTAATGGCTTGCCCCAGCCTGCCTTTTCCGCCGCGACCTTGAGAACCTGCTGAGCGCCTTTGCTTTCTTTCAGGAGCGGCAAGCGAAACTCAAGGGGATCTTTGCCTGCTGCATGGGCCATCTCATCGATAAAGCACTCCGTCACAAAGGCATTGGGCCCATTTTGAACCGAGCGCCATGCGGTGACTGGGACAGGCAATTCCGAGATCAGAAATTCAAGATAGAAGTTGGGGATCTCGTAGAGGATTCTGTTCCCGTCCGGGGAGCCCGGGAAATCCACGAGACCCCACAAGCTCATGATGTCGACCCCATTTTGTATCGCCTTAGGATCAATATCTTTCATGATAGAACCGGCGACCGCCTTGTGGGACCACCCGATCAATTGACCCTGGCCGTCAAGGCCGGCCTCGATCCTCTGGCACGTTGCGGACCGGAAGAAATCGTATTTTATGTCCTCTTCCCTGGTCCAAACCACTTTCATCGGTTTACCGGTCACCTTCGAGGCAATGACCGCCTCGACCACGAAGTCCGGTGCCGCGCGCCTTCCAAGCCCACACCCCATGTAGGTCGTGTGGATGTTGACCTTGTCCGGGGGTAATCCTGAAACCTCCGCCGCAACCAACTGAGCAACGGTCTGGCCCTGAGTCGGCGCCCACACGTCACATTGATCCTTGCGCACGTGAGCGGTGCAATTCATCGGCTCCATGGTCGTGTGTGCCACATAGGGGACAAAGTAGGTCGACTTCACCTTTTTGGCAGCCCCTTCCAGCGCTTTCTTGGCATCCCCCTTTTCTGCCGCCTTTGAACCCGGTTTATCCAACTCCGCCATGAACGTCTTTTCGATGAAGTCATTGTCCATCTGAGGAAGTATCCCTTTATCCCACTTCACCTCGAGGGCCTCCCGACCCTTCCAGGCAGCATCAAGGGATTTCGCACAGACCGCAATCCCCATGGGAGTCGGAACGACCTTGACGACCCCTTTGACCTGCTGCGCCGCCTTTTCATTGAAGGAAACAGGTTTTCCCCCATAAGCCGGCGGCCGCGCAAGAACAGCAAAGTGCATGTCAGGAACCGAAACATCCAAGCCGTAAACGGCAGCCCCTTTCACCTTTGAAGGGATGTCCAGCCGCGCCATGGGCTTTCCGATGTATCGGAAATCGCTTTCCTTCTTGAGCGGTGGCTCCTTTGGAATCTGCAGTTTTGCAGCCTCAAGGCAGATTTGGCCGTATGTGAACGTGTGGTTGCTCTTCTTGTGGGTGACCTTCCCTTTGTTCGCCTCGCAATCACTTTCGGGAACTCCCCAAGTCACCGCTGCTGCCTTCACCAGCATGGCACGTCCTGCCGCAGCAGCCTTTCGCGTAGGCTCGTAGAACCCTCTCACCGCGGCACTTGCCACTGTGAGTTGCCCTCCCAGCAGAGGGTTGTGGTACTCCTTGGCAGCTCCGCCCTGACGAACCCGGATCTGCTTCCAATCCGCATCGAGTTCATCCGCAATGATCATGGCAAGGGCGGTGTGGGTGCCCTGGCCCATTTCGGAGGCGCCGATGAAGACGGTAACCACATTGTTAGGGGTGATTTCATACCATATGTTAGGTTTGAATCCTTTCAATGCCTCTTTAGCCTGTGAGGCATTGACCAACCTGTAACCAAGAGGGCTCACGGAAACCGCTATGGTCAAACCGGTGGCAGCCAGGGAGCCCTTCAAGAATGCTCTTCGGGTCATGGATGTCTTCATGGTCACTTGCCCTCCTTCCTCGCCATCTGAACAGCGGTTTTGATGCCCTTCTTAATGCGCGGATAGGTCCCGCAACGGCAGATCACATCATCCATTTTGCTGATGACTTGATCCGCGCTAGGAGTCGGTGTCTCCGACAGCAGAGCGGCAACCTGCATGATCACCCCGGGCTGGCAGTAACCGCACTGGACGACCTGCTCTTTGATCCATGCCCTTTTGACGGGATGGTTCTCGGGAAGCCCCTCGATCGTGGTGATCTTCTTTCCCTTCACTTCACCGACGGTCATGCCACAGGATCTCTCCGCCTTTCCGTCCACGTGGACAGTGCATGATCCGCACTCTCCAATTCCGCAGCTGTACTTTGTACCCGTGAGCTTCAGGTGATCTCTGAGAACCCAGAGCAAGGAAGCATCCGACGGCACATCCGCCTTGTAGTCTTTGCCGTTCACATTAAGAGAAATCATAGCACCCCCCTTTCTTTTGCTTTTCGAACACTCTGCCTTTAGGGCAAGAATCTTCGCATAGCCCTGAATGGGCTATGGCGCATTCCCTCAAGTCGTTGTTGTTCTGCGGTGATGCTTTGTCCCGCCCCGAATATTGCGGACAGAAAAAGAAAGCGAATCAACGCGTTCACCAGGTTGTGAAGTGGAGAGATGAAAAGGAAAATCGTTCCCTCGGACCTCCCCAAGAGCTACGGAGATTCCCTCAAAGCAAGATACCCGGCTTCTGTCGCCACAAAGTGGCATGCCCGTTCTCGCTGTTGTCCGTTAAGGTTGGAATGCTGAATCAGGTAAGAAAAGCGAAAATGCTTCAGGACGGTATCTTAGTTTATCCCCTGCTAGTGTCAAGGGGAAAATGGGGTCAGGAAAGGGCAAGATAGCCATCCGGCGCCAAGCTCGTCGCCAGCATCACCATGTTGATCTCGCGATGCGCTCTCCAGGTCTCGTTTTCTGTGCTGGCCGGGTCCAGCCAGAACTTTTCGATTCCCTCGCAGAGCGGCAAGTAGCGCATCAGGCTTTTGACCTTTGTGTGCACCGGGTGCCCCTTGCCGAAAAGCTTTGGATTCCCCTCGATCAGTCGTGGCAACCTTTGAACCGCTCGCAGTCCAATGGACAAACCCAGTTCCCGGAAAGCAAGACGGTAATCGGAAGGAGACATGAGCAAAGATCCTCGAGCAAAATGCCCAAGACCTCGCAGCGAGGATTCCAGCAGGGTCGCGAGCAAATCGTTTTCTTCAGACCCTTGAATAACGCTCAGCTGTGACGATCTGTAGGCATCACACAAGAGGCCGCCAATGCCGAGCGGGTCGTCTGTGTCCCAAGCCTTTCCCACGCATAGCCGCGCCATGTCAGCGATCTCCGATTCGAGATCCTGCGCTGCCGTGCTCTCCTTGTCTTTCTCTGCAGTGGTCTGAAGCTGTAGGTAGGTGATGAGGCCGTCGAGCGGGTCATGCTGCCCCATGGAGGGCACGAGGGGCCGGGAAAGGTCTATGCTCATTTTCCAGTACATCCGTTTTCCGCTTGCGCGCGATGGGAGGTAGGTGAATCGTGCATGGGCTGCTTTTGCCAATTCTATGGCCCACACATTGAAAGCGGGATTTCCCGTGACCCGGCTGACGCGGTTGAGCGCGTGCATCCACTTTGTCAGGTAATGATAGTACTGCCCGTCCCTGTCCCATTCCAGATGTTCGTCATAGGGTTCCCTGGGATTCCGCTCGTTCATTCCTTTCCCGATTCTCAATCCTCCTGCGGTCGGGTGTCTTCTCCCTTCCTCCTCGCTGAGACCGCTGATCCACCCGTTTCGCGAATCGTCTTCACGGTGACGTCCTAGGATGTGATGGACCTGATCCACGAGGCGCAATGCAAGATGCTTGTATTCTTCATCCCGGGTTTGGCGATGGAGTTCCAGGAAGTTGCACACCGCAAAGGCGTCCGTCCACAAATAGCGCCGTGGAGCCTTACCTGCCGGCGAAAGGCCGGTCAGATCGGCAAATTCCATCATGATCTCGCGCACCGTGGACACGTCCTCGCCCCCCAACGCGGCCTACCTTCTGCCGTAACTGCTCAGGTGTTTAGGCTGAAGCCTGAAGACTGAAGGGGAATAATGATCATCCATGACACCATCACCTGCCAACGTATCCAAACGATCTTGGCTTTGTGCGATCGCGCATGTCTTTTCCTTCAGTCTATCTACCTTCAGTCTATCTACCTGAGTAGTTACCTTCTGCCTTCGATATAAGCCAGATCCGATTGATCCAAGTACCTCTGACAGAAGCGATAGATCTCTGAATCATCCAGCCAGTTCATGATCAGCTCGACAAGCTCGCCCTTGGATTTCTTGGAAAGGAAAAGGACAAGAACGATCCTTGCTCTTTGTATGAGTTCAGCGTCTTTCATCCAATGGTCATTCAAAAGCTTACAGCCCCCTTTCCATGCGGTGTTCTATGTTCTTGAACGATTGAAAGTCAGCGTCCAAGGGCTTCCCATCCCGCTGTTTTCTGAAAGCGAACGGCTTTTCTAAAGCTCTTGTTCTCTCCTTAGGACACATTTCTTCATCCTGGTGATCAGCTCCGTTTCCTGCACATAGGGGATGACGAGCCGGTACTTTGCCCGCGTCATGGCTACATAAACCAGGGAGACCATGGTCTGCTTCGTTTCCTCCGTTGGATGGATGTGATCGAGACCCACCAGGTAGACCAGGTCAAAGTCCAGGCCCTTGGAGCTGTGAATGCTGATGAGGGATACTCGGTCCGTGGTGACATCATACATTTCCTTGGACCGGACATCTTGTGAGACCCAGGTGCTCGGGATGCCCGAGGCTTCAAGGCTTCTGAGGAGGCGCATGGGCAATGCCCGGTTATCATAAGAGAACCTGTCCGGGCCGTAGACCTTGTCGTCATAGATGATCCCCGTCTCCGATCTCTTGTACTCACCCCCTTGGACACAATCCTTCAAATCTTTGAGCACGAAGTTCTCGATCTTTCCGGTGTCCTGGAATTTGAGGATTTCAGGTGCGGCCCCGTGAAAGGCACCGGCCTCGGAGAGAAGCGCAAGTTGCGTGTTTGCCCTGGGCTCCTGGCCTATGAAGCGCTGCGTAAAATCGAATATAGCCTTCGTGTTCCGGTACACCCGTTTGAGGTAGTGGATATGTCCGCCGGCCTTGATGCCGACGGATTTCCATGACGGCCTCCTCATGTAGAGGTCTTGGTAGGAGTCCAGGCTGAGGACGAAGTCCCCGCCGGGTTTGAGCAAGGCCAGAACGACCTTCAACATCAGGTCGTCAAAGTCCTGTCCCTCGTCGACCAGGATCACATCGAAAGGGTCCACACGGTTTTTTTCAGCCTTGACCCTGTCCAGGGTTTCCTGCGCCACGAGGTCGTAGTAGTCTGAATTCTCGTTCTCAAAGCGAACGGTTTCTCCCAGCACCTGGGAGCACAGCTCGAAAAAGTGGCAGACGTGAACCCCGCCGTCTCCTGTACCTATCGCTTTTTCCTGGATGAGCCTCTTCAGGTAACTGACAAGAGCAATGTTGAAACAGACCAGGAGGATCCTCTTGATCTTTGGCTGGTACCTGCGGAGCTGGCAGCAGCGATGCACCAGGACCAGAGTCTTTCCACTCCCAGGCGGCCCCTTGATGATCTGGTGTCCTGGCCCCAGCCGCAGGGCCAACCTTGCCTGGGCCTCGTCAAGGGCCGCCACCTCCCTCTGGAAGTGCTCCTTTCCAACACCCTGGCGTGCAGGCAGTCGGATCTTCCCCTCCGGCCACAGGGCAAAGTGGAGCTTTGCCTCCTCTTTTCCTGTCAGGCCTTTGAAGGAGAAAGGAAAGGCGCCGGAGATCCTTTGTTGAAACTTCCGGCCTGCCGGGTCACAGAGAATCTCCCCTGTCGGGTCGAGATCCTCCCGGAGCAATGTCATCTCCATGGGGATGAGCCACCGGATCCCTCGGTCCTCATATTCATCCCGGGAAATGTTAGGGAAGACCACCATCCTCCCCACAGGTATTTTCAACCCTCCCTCATGGGCCGGTTCACGGGAGACGAATTCAGGTACTTCTCTGAGCCCTTCCATCAACGCATTCCCATAGCCCTTCGCCTGTCTCAGAGGGTTGGTCTTTTGTTCGGTTTTTCCGGAGATCTGAACGGCGAAATGGTGTGGTGTGTAGGAGAGGATCTGATGCGAAGCCCAGTCTTTTACCTCCAGCACCAGGAGCCCCAGCTTCTTCCCGTAGAGAACGAAGTCAGGGACCTTCCCTTGGCTGCCGATGGAGGGTTGATACCAGCAGGTGAAATCCTTGTGCGGCCTTGCCGCCTCTTTTATGAACCTGAAAACCCTTTTCTCGCCTTCAGTAGCCTCTTCACAACCCTCCATGTACTCCGGGTACATTCTGGCCATGTTTGAACCTTTCGGGTACTCACTTCAGAGATCTCATCTCCCGGTCAAACTCCCTTTCACAGCGTAGCCCAGAAGAGCGTTTTCCTGATTCTCTCGATCAACGCGTCCACCCTTTCCGGATACTTGAGCACTGTAACCGGTTGCCATTCCCGCCAATCACCCAGAATTTCACCGTAAAGCACGGCACATGCTCTGGATACTTGAACCTCCCCATTTTTGTTCACCTCTGGAACGCATGTTTCAAGCCGTTCTCGAACCTGGTCCCGGGCAGTTTCATCTTCTGCGTGAAACACGACTGACCTTGCTCTCTGAAAAAGGCCGGCTGCTGCCAAACTTCCCGTAGACATGACCTCCCGGGAATTTCTCCTCGTACACACGCAGCAGTGAAAGACACTCATCCATCCCGTTGAGAACAGCCGCAATCTTCCAGCAATGGTAGGCAGGGCCGAGGTCAATCTCAGTTGCCCCGTCTTTGAGCTGATCATAGAGGTGCTGAATGCACGGAAGGCATCTCCCATAGATGTTGGCTTTCGTTTTTTCCAGGTCCGGCTTGCTCTCGAAGCTGACCCAGAAATCTCCCTTCTCACTGTGAGGGATCTGGCCGACATAAATGTGCCACGCCGCTTTGTCGGTGTCTTTCCCTCCCTTCTCCATCAAGAGTTCCCTCTCGAACATGCTAAAGGGTCTCGGAAGATTGCAATAAACATTGTCTTCGCCCAACCCCTGCCAAAAGCAAAAGTGCGGGAAAAAGCATATCTTTCACGAAACCAGGTCCCGGCTCAAGTCCTGGCCGATCACCGTGCTCCGGAGTTCGAGCTCCATGAGGGCCGCTGCCGTGGCCCCGAGATCGCCGATCCGGATCGGCCTCGGGTGAACGCCCTGCTTTCCGCCCGGCACTGCGATAGCCGCGACAATAGGGAGCGTGTCCACGGACCCGTGCCCTCCGTTGTACACACGGAAAGCCGGAGTCCACGACGGCGCCTGGACACCCACGTTCGGCACATGGCCGTTGTATGCCGGTATCTGCCACCCGTTCTTCGCGAGCACGATGAGGTCAGGCCATATCATGCTCTTCTCCCTGTCCGTCTCCACAAAATACGTGTGATACAGCTCGCCCGGCAGGCAGACGTCCTTCACGCCTTCCTTCATGTCGCGCCGGTCCAGGACCCACCAGGGGCATTCTTCCGTCTTTGTCTGGGGGTTCCATGTCCTGTGCTTGAGGAGCAGGTCTTTGGCTGCAGGGACCTGTTCCTTCCTGTCGCGCCAGTAGATCACGCCGTAACTGCTCACGCTGAACGCATAGACGTTATTGTCTGCCACCAAGTCCGCCTTATCAAGGATACCCATGACATCGGTAGACGAAAAATTCTCAGAATAGAGATGATTCACAGCAGAATGGTCGCTCAGGAGGATGATGGTGGCATTTTGCAGGATCCCTTGCTCCTCGAATCCTTTCATCAGCCTCCCGAACTGGATGTCCACGTCGCGTATCACGTCGAGGATGGGCTCCCTGAAAAGCAGCGGGTTCCGGCCGCTCACCATGGCGTACTCTGGTTTCATTTCACACCCTTTCGCCAGGTCCACCGGATCCTGGGAGACTACAAACTCAGAGGGATCCCATCCGCACCCGACACAGTGCCCTGCGTCGTCCGTCTGGGCCATCAGGATGTAGGCCATGTCCGGGTCCTGTTGCCGGAATATCTCCAGGGTGGAATCCACGATCCAGCGATCGTGAGGAAAGTGCTCCGGGTAGCGCACCATCTGGCGGGTGAGAAGGCCGCCCTGGCCCGACCAGAGACGGGACATCACGGTGCTCGGGCTGAAGTGACGGAGGAGATTTCCCCACCGGAGCTCCTTCCAACCGAAAAACCCCGCGCTTCCTGATTCCGGATCACAAGACCCGTCCGTGTCGGTCAGAGGGTCGGCGAAGCTTTCTTTTTGCGGCGCCTGGAGATAAGTGGGAAAGTGTGTGCCTGTCACGACGATGTCGACGCCGGACTCGCCTGCAGGCTGGCGGAACATCTCCCCCACCCACTTTTTCCCAGTGATGAAGAGCGTCTTCGAGCCGGGCCAGCGCCGCTTCCACGCGTGGAAGAGCGTGTCGACGGGACGGCCCTGGTCGTCCCTTGCCATGGAAAGGTGGGAATGCCTGATGATCGCTTTCCCTTTTTCGTCCCAGCCCACAGGCTGCGCCCAGACGCCGATGATTCCGTTCTGAGCCATGCTGGTGCCGGCGAGCGCGTTCAGGTGGTTCATGTCCGTGGCGGCAGGCAGATACGCCTTTGCTTCGGGATACCACACCGCCCGGTTCAGGAAAGCGCGCATGGAGGGCATCAGCCAGTCGCCGTCTTTGCCACCGAGCTGGCCCTTGGAATTCAGCTCAAGGTATTTGGGGTGCAGCGCATCGATGGCAATGTAGATGAGCCGCCTGTGAGATCTCTCCCCTTTCACCGGGTTCTGCGTCTCCCCTGTCCCGGCAAAAGCGCGGCCATGAAGGCGGGGCACCCTTCCCGAGAGAAGTGCACCCCCCAGGAGCGCGCCGCAGATCCGAAGGAAGGGTCTTCTGCCCAAACGGCTAAAACGGTTTTCTCCGGAATCCTTTTCGTTCATGATCACCTCTGTTAGACAGCCGGTGCAATACGGATTGAGTCAGTCCGCCTGAGAAGAGTGAATCTGTCGCCCTATCCCCCTCCCCTAACCCCTCCCACCAAGGGAGGGGAATTCTGAGCGAGGACTAATATTTTCCTCCCCCTCGATGGGGGAGGTGAGGTGGGGGTGAAGGGAAGTTGCCCACGTAAGTTATCAATGAGACACTGCACTAGCTTTGCAGTTTGATTTGATGATCTGGGCAATAGCCCGTTAACAGCAGGCTAAGTCAGCGCCCTCACGCCGGAGGGGTCGTGCATTCGGCCAGCCTCCTCTTCAGCGCCTGGGGCAGCACGTCGTTGGCCGCTTCCAGGACCACCGCCGGCATGTTCCCAAAGACCTGATAGGCGCGGTTGAGCACCCGGTCATCCCAGATCGTGTCAATGTCGTTCCGGGTCAGTTTCTCCGAGTCAAAAGCTTGTCCCAACCCACCCAGCTTGTTGACCACCCAGTGATTGGCGGCACTGACGATCCACTGGCTGCCATAAGGGTCTTTGAACCATTCCTTCTCCGATGAAAGGACGCTGCGCCTGTTTTCAATGAGCCACGCCAGAGACACCATGTCGTGGGCCACCACCGACTCCGATGCCATGACCAGGCCGATCTCGGGCTGCACGACAAGACCTTTGTCCGGACCGAAGGTGGTGAGGATCTTGTCTGCTGCAGAAATCACCATTCGCTGCTTCTTGAGCAGGGTTTCTACCGTGTTGCCCTCAGCTGTCTTCTCCTGGAACGTGGAGGCGTCCCGGTGGTATTCAAGGCGCGTGTCGGTGCGCCAATACCCTACGGCGGCCTTGAGACCCAGGGTGCTGCCTGCCAGCACATGGCGGCTGCAACGGGGCATGAGGATGATGTGATCGACCTCCTTGAGGATGTTCGGCATCATGAGGCCCCTATTCCAGTGGGAACTCGCAGCGGGCAAGTCTTCATAAAAGGCGTGCCATCCGGATTCCTCGAAAAAGTGGAGCTCAGCACCGGCTGCTGTTGCGGCCCTAGCCATTCCGGATGCCTCCATGAGGCGGCGGGAACTGCCTGAAAGACCTTCCTGCGAGAGTTTCACGTGTTCAATACCGCACATGTCTCCCACAATGACTCGCCGCGCCCCCTTCTCCTTGAGGATCTCCACAACCGCTCCTATGGCCTCCGGACTGGTGGTGGCCGGATAGGGATTGCCCGAGTTAAGGGCGGGCTTGATGAATACAGCGTCGCCTCTGGACAACCAGGAGAAGTCGGTGGCTGATTCTGCTGCGGCGCGAACCGCGGATTTCACGATCTGCGGGGAAGCCCCTCGTTCCACCCCGGCTAAACAGACCCGGGTGGGCCGGCCCGCTGCGGGCAGCCTGGCACCTGTTAGAGGCCGAGATGAGGCGACGCCCTCTTTCCGCCAAAAAAACGCTACGGCCGCAAGCTGTGCTGTCACTTTCAGAAATGCTCTTCGTTCCATTGATCTCCCCTCTTCATGAATGCCAGTTTAAGGTTTTGTGGGGTTCTTGCGCAAACTAAAAATAACAGACGACAAAGTAATAGGTGGTTAACTTAGAGACTATACACAAACAGGGTCTCAGAGTCCCCCTTTCGTAAAGGGGGATTTAGGGGGATTTGGTATGCCAGACGGGTTAAATCCCCCCGGGGCCCTCCTTTTCAATTCAACATTTCCCTGTTGGCGTATTTCCTGAATGAGGTTAGAATCTGTCAGCCTGATCATACGGCGAGGCTTAAGAGTATAAGGGGGTGGACATGGAGGACTTGGCAAGAGTGGATCAGTGCAAAGCAGAGGTCGTCGCTTCCGAGCACCGACGGGGGGAGATTCCGGGCATCGTGGATGAGCTCGTGCTGAGCTGTAGGACGGGGGACTGTTTTGATCACATCAGTCCCGAGCCCATTCCATCGAGGGAGGCCACGATAGGCGTCATTGAAAAAGCGAGGCGCATCCTGTACCCGGGGTACTTCATCCGCTCCCGGGTGGACAACATCAACCTCAGCTACTACTTCGGGCAAGAGGCGACCGCCTTGTTTGAAGCCCTCACTGAACAGATCACCCTGTCCGTCCGGCATGAGTGCCTTCGCTACAGTCAGCCCTGCACCCACTGCGAAGAGAGAGGGCAGGAGGCGGCGATCGCCTTCATGCACCAGCTCCCCCGGTTGCGGAGCATGCTCGCCATGGATGTTCGTGCAGCCTACCAGGGTGATCCTGCAGCCAAAGGCTTCGATGAGATCATCTTCAGCTATCCCGGGCTGTTTGCCATGACCGTCTACCGCATTGCCCACCAGCTCCACGAGCAGGGCATTCCTCTGATTTCCCGGATCATGACCGAGTTTGCCCACAGCATGACCGGGATCGACATCCACCCGGGAGCGCATATCGGAGAGAGCTTCTTCATCGACCACGGGACCGGTGTGGTCATCGGCGAGACCTGCGAGATCGGGAAGCGGGTGCGAATCTATCAGGGGGTGACTCTAGGCGCCTTATCCGTGCAGAGAGAAGAGGTGGAAGGCCTCAGGAACAGAAAACGACACCCCACGATCGAAGACGATGTTATCATTTACTCCGGGGCAACCATCCTGGGCGGGAACACGGTCATCGGCGCCCGTTCCGTGATCGGAGGCAACGTGTGGCTCACCGAGTCCGTCCCTCCGGACACCCAGGTATATATGAAAAAACCAGAGCTTGTGTTCAAAGGCAAATTCAGCTGAAGAATCGAAAAGGCATACGATAAAGGGGGAAAGGATGAGCAGAATATTTTCTGATGTCACCCAAACCATAGGAGGCACGCCTCTCGTGAGTTTGGACCGGATGGCCGGGGGACTGCCGGCCGCCCTGCTGGCCAAGCTCGAATTCAGGAACCCCGCGGGAAGCGTCAAGGACCGCATTGGATTGGCCATGATCGAGGCCGCAGAGAGGCAGGGACTGATTCACAGCGACACGCTGATCGTGGAGCCCACGAGCGGGAACACGGGCATTGCCCTGGCCTTTGTCTGCGCCGCAAAAAAATACCGGATCCTGCTGACCATGCCGGAAACCATGAGCGTGGAGAGGAGAAAGCTCCTGAAGCACCTTGGCGCACAACTGGTCCTCACTCCCGGCACCGAAGGAATGAAAGGGGCCATCAAAAGGGCTCGCGAGATCCTTGCGGAAAACCCAAAGGCCTACATGCCCGACCAGTTCGGCAACCCAGCCAATCCGGAGATCCATCGAAAAACAACGGCAGAAGAGATCTGGCAGGACACCGCTGGAGAAGTGGACATCCTGGTCGCGGGCGTGGGGACCGGAGGCACCATTACCGGGGTGTCGGAGGTGATCAAGAGCCGCAAGCCCTCTTTCAAGACAGTGGCCGTCGAACCCGCCGCATCCCCTGTTCTTTCCGGAGGCAAGCCAGGCCCGCACAAGATCCAGGGGATTGGAGCGGGCTTTATTCCTGAAGTGCTCAACACCCGCATCATCGATGAAATCATCACGGTCACCAACGACGAGGCCTTTGAGGTTGCGAGGGACCTGGCCAAGATGGAAGGCATCCTGGCCGGTATCTCGTCAGGTGCAGCGGTTGCAGCGGGTTTGAGAGTTGCCGGCCGGCCCGAAAACAAGGGCAAGAAAATCGTGGTCATCCTGGCCAGCACAGGCGAGCGGTATCTGAGCACCGAACTGTTCAAAGAATAGGCAGGAAGAAGAAGACAGAAGAAAGTAGACAGAAGATGAAGGCAGGAATGACAGGAAGACAGAATCAAAAGAATGGAGTGTTGGAGTAACGGAGTGATGGAGTAACGGTCCAAGGCGCACGGAACAGAAGTCAAACGGTTAAGTCAGAGGAAAAGCAGCATCTCGATGAATAATGGTGTTGCCGTGAACCGTGTACCCTGTACCGTGAGCCATCTTTTTCAGTGCTCCAATGCTCCATTACTCTAAGGTCTTAAGCTCCGGACTAGGATGAAAATCAAACGTCTATTCGAGGTTCTCGGGATTGTGCTGGTCGCTTTTGTGATCGGCGTGGGTTCAGCCGTGTGGGTCATCGATTCCTTCTCCAAGGTCCAGGCGGTCAAGGATGGAGCATGGACCAGCAACCCATTGGTCGGCAGCGTGCAAGCGAACATGTATCTCCGCGCCACCATCGCTCGGATAGCCCTGTTTGCGCTCAGCAGGACCGAGGCGCTCTACTACAACGCCTTCACCGATGAGGAAGGCGACCCTCTGCGGCCGGAGTGCGACTACATCATCGAGGGCGCTGATCTTCCTGCGCGGTGGTGGAGCATCACCGCGTATGACAAGGATCACTTTCTGATTCCCAACGCGTTGAACCGATATTCCTACAACATGAAGAACATCCGGCGAGACGAGCAGGGCCGTTATAAAATCCATCTGTCCCGAACACCCAAAGACCAGAACTGGCTGCCTGCAGCCAAGCAAGGAACGATGTCCCTTACCCTCAGGGCCTACAACCCGGCACCGGCCCTGCGTGAGAACATGTGGAAGGCGGAACTGCCGAAAATCACAAAGGCGGGCTGCAGATGAAAAAATGGCTGCTAATGATACTGGGAACCCTGGCCCTGGCCGCTGTTTTCCACGTCCTCACGGTCATGGCTTTCCCCAAAGCCATCATGGTCGCCCTCGATTGGAAGCGCAAAGACATGGGCCGGAGCGTGAACGTGCTCTACCACCAACCCAGAGTGACGGCTGATTCCAGAGTGGTGGTCAGGCCCAGTCCTGATTTGCTCTACTCGGTGTGCGCCTATGATGTGTCAAAGGAGCCGCTCCGCATCACGGCTCCGGTGCCGGGCTCCTATTGGTCCCTCTCCTTTTTTGCATCGAACACGGACAATTTCTTTGTGATTAATGACCGGGAGGCCAAGGCAAACCCAGTGGAGATACTCCTCGTCGGACCCGGGATGTCTTACAAAAACCCCGGAACCGCTCAGGTGGTCGCGTCACCGAGCACCAAAGGCGTAGCCCTTATACGCATCCTCATCACGGATGAAGACAGGATAGAGGACCTCACAAAGATTCAGAGACAGGCCTCCTGCAGCCCTGTCGACCAGGGACTCTGATCATGAAAGTTGCTCTCACCGGTGTCTCCGGATATTTGGGTCAACTTGTCCTGCCCTTGCTGGACAAGCACCAGAGAGTTGAATCGATTCTCGGCCTGGACATTGTCCCCTGCCCTTTCAGTTCTTCGAAATACCTTTTTCAGACTGCGGACGTGCGCACCGCCGATTTCAAAACACTCCTTGCCGGCACAGACGTTTTGTACCATCTCGCCTTTGTTGTGGAGCCGCCCAAGGGAATGTCCATAGAAACTATCGATGAAATCAACATCAAAGGAAGCAGGAAGGTGCTGCAGGGAGCGGTTGCGGCGGGCGTTTCCAAAATCGTCTTCGCGAGCTCCATTGCCGCTTATGGGGCTCACGCGGACAACCCCGAGGTGCTGACGGAAGATTCCCCGCTGCGGCCCAACGCGGACTGGTACTATTCGCGAGCCAAGGGCAAAATCGAAACCTTTCTGGATGAATTGCAGGGGCAGCACCCGGAGATCACCATCATCCGTTTTCGGCCGTCCACTTTTCTGGGCCCGAGCATCAGAAATCCTGTTGGCAAACAATACGCTTCGCGGCTTCTCATCGGGCTCAAAAAGGTTTACAGGATCGACCACTGCTGGGACGAGGACGTGGCTGAAGCTTTTGTCCTTGCCCTGGAGTATCCTGGATCAGGCACCTTCAATCTGGCCGGAGGAAATCCTATCACCCTGGACGATGCCGGCAGGCTGCTCGGGAAAAAAGTGATCTATTTCAATCAAGGGGTGGTTTCACTTTTTGTCAGGATGGCCGCCTCTCTCGGGCTCGTGCCCCAAGGGATCCGGGATTGGGTCGATGTGGCGACACGAGGTTCTATTCTCGTTTCAGCAGACCGTGCCAAAGAGCAGATGGGCTGGAAGCCGCGATTTAACAGTGCAGGCGCCCTGGTCGAATTTGATAGGCAGCGCAAGCTCCTGCACGGAGGAAAGGCTTCCGGCAAGGCAGGCGGCCAATGATGGATTACCTGGATACTGAAATCTCGAAAAGAACTCTGTGCGAGATGGCGCCGCGCATGAAGATCTTTTCTTCTCTCATGCCGAAGTACGTGCAAAACCTGGAGCACTGGCAAGCAAAGGCGCGGGAGTATGGCGAATGCTACGTCCGGCCCAGGGCTCTCGAAATCGACCGCAGGTGCCGGCAGAACCCGCGCTATTTCGACTGGGACCTGGTCAGGCAGTCAACGCCCTATGGATTCCTCTCCATGCTCGTTCCCAGCGGGGTCGGCGGAGGAGGCCAGATGTCCACAGCCATGGCCATTGTAATGGAGGAACTCTGCGCCGTTTGCCCGGGGATCGCCAACATCTTCGGCGCCAACGGTCTTGGGATATCGGGAATCCTTCTGGGCATGGACTTCTACCATTTTGATCGGGCTCTCGCGGATATAGCCCGGGGCGACAAACACGGCGAGCCCGTGATCTTCGCAGCCGCCATTACAGAACCCGAAGCCGGGTCCGACGAAGAGGACGCAGGTTTCCTGCGAAAAGCAAGACTGGTCACAGAAGCGAAGCCCAGGCCCGGCGGGTACCTGCTGAACGGGAGAAAAGTGTTTATCAGCAACGGCTCGGTCGCAAAGTACACCACGGTCATCGCGCCTTTGGATAAAACCAGGCCTGTGGAGACTCAAAGCGCCTTTCTGGTCAAGCAGGGCGATGCCGGATTCTCCGTGGGCAAGGTGGAAGACAAGATGGGCATGAAGGCGTGCCCTGCCGCAGAACTGATTTTCGAGGACTGCTTCATTCCCCGCCGAAACCTGATCGGCAGGGAGGGTGAGGGGGTTCGCTTTACGGAGATTGTTCTCGGAGCCTCGCGCGGCCCGGTGGGAGCCATTGCAGCAGGAACCGCCCGCGGCGCTTTCGAAAGAGCCGTCGCTTTTGCCAAAGAGAAGAAAGCCGGAGGCAGGCGGCTGATCGAGCATCAGTGGGTTCAGATCAAACTCGCGGACATGGCGCGAAAGATCCACCTTGCCAGGCAGGCTTATCTGGACAGTTGCATGACCTTTGACTTCATGGGCGTTCCAAAGCTGATGAAACTCCCCTCCTCCAGGTTCTTGCTCAATGTGATCCCCCGTTCCTTGCGTCTCACGTCCCTGTTCGAAAAGGCGATCCGCTCGGAGCGAGCATCCCAAGCCGTGCTGGAGAAACTCCACAAGCATGTCGACCCTGAAGACCTGCGGCACATTCAGCAGTACTCCTCCATTGCTAAGGTCTCAGGGAGCGATGTGGCCATGGAGGTGGCCTATGAGGCACTCCAAATCGCGGGGCTCGAAGCCTCCCTGGCCCGTAACGAACTCGAAAAAGTCTACCGTGATGCCAAACTGACACAGATCTATGAAGGGACAAACCAGCTCAACCGGCACAACATTTTCATGAACACCTTTGTTCGGGAAAAAAACCGTGAACACTGAGCAACACCAGATGGATGAAGTGGTTCGGACCGCACTCAAGTTTGCCTCCCGGCACATCAATCCTGTGGCCATGGACACGGATCGCGCTGATCCACGCTTTCCTGAAGGGATTTTCGCCCAGGGGATCGAAGCAGGCTTTGACCGGCTCATCCTGCCTGAGACGGCCGGCGGGCATGGATTCCAACCGGTTGACCTCTGCGCCTTGGTGAAAACCCTCGCCGAATCATGTGCGGGTCATGCCATGGTGTTCGGTGTTCACGCAGCCGCTCTCAAAGCCCTCTTTGACGCGGCAACACCAAACTCTGCTCCCCTTGTGGAAAAGGTTCTCTCCAGTCAACGGCCGCTCGCTATTGCAATCCCTGAACCGATTTCCTGGAACGATTTTGAACCGACCCTCACTGCGACCTTGGGAAAGACGTTTCATCTCTTCGGGCAAGGCTTGCTGGCCGTGAATGCGGCGGCCTCCGGGTGGTTCCTCCTCTTTGCGAAAACCGCCGACGGCACGCCGATGGCTCTCCTGTCTGCTGCAAACCATGAGACCCTTGTCCCTGGAGAGCCTGAGCCGACCCTTGGACTCAGGGCCATGCCCATTTGCGCACTGAGGCTTGAAACTCACAGCGTGCAGGATACACACGTCGTCGCGGAAGGCAGCCGAGCTTTGTCGTTTTACCGGTCGCTTCTTTCCAACCTCTCCATGGTCACTGCTGCGGCCTCATGCGGCCTCATGACAACCGTTTTGAGAAAGGCATTGAGATACGCCGGCGAACGTTACCAGGGCGGCAAGATGATCATTGACCACTCGCACGTACGCAGCATCCTGGGCCAAATGTCTGCCGGGGTGACCGCATCGAGCGCTGCTCTTTTCCACAGTGCCGCAGTAGGGACGGATTGTGCGGCTGCTCTTGGAACCAAGGTCTCCGTCACAGATTACGGCGTCAAGGTTTGTACCGATGCGGTCCAGATTCTCGGCGGCTACGGATACATGAGGGACTATGGTCTGGAAAAAGCCATGAGGGACGCAGCAGTGTTGTCCCTGCTCCCCATATCCAACGCCAGAGCCGAGTTGCTGATCACGGCGATGGAAAAGGAAAGGCTTTGATCACATAGCGTCACCACAGTTGTTCATGCCCTGACAAGGGCGGGGCACGCAAATCTCCCGTCACCCCTCTTTACGAAAGAGGGGGAAGACAGAGAGCAGGAAAGCATCCCCCTTTGTAAAGGGGGACGGGAGGGGGATTTTTGAATTCGGCGAAACGCAAATAGATTTTCCGAGCACAGTCCCAGAGGGCTCAGAAGAGAGGGGTTTGTGCGAACCCTCAGGAGGAGAGAGATGAGAGGAGAGCTTTTCAAGGGCATCAAGCAGTGGGAATTCGAGCAGGCTGGCAGTAAATTCAAGCTGCCGGTCTTTTACTATGACAACACTTCCATAACGGCGATCTACACGGCTTCAACGAACAAAGCCAAGAAGCTCCTTCCCCACCCGGCGATGAATCCCATAGAGATGTTCCCGGGAAGGTGCATGGTCGCGTTCACAGCCTTTGAGTACCGCAAGACAGACATAGACCCCTACAACGAGTTCAGCATTGCTTTCCTGATCACCTTTGGAAAGCGTCAGGTCCCGGGGCTCACGGCTCTCTGGCAGCTGGCACAGCGCTGTTTCACCGCCTATGTCTGGAAATTGCCGGTCACCACGGAAATCGCGAGATTCGGCGGAGTCGAACTCTACGGCTATCCTAAATTCCTCGCGGACATCACTTTTGAAAAGGGGAATGAATGGATCGAGTGCCTCCTGTCTGAAAAGGGAGAACGCATTCTCTCCCTCAAGGGAAAGATTTTGACCACAACAAGAGGAAAAATCACAAGGTTCGTCACCTACTCCATCGTCGACGAAGTCCCTGTAACAGCCAACGTGGTCGTGGACCCTCTTGAATTTGCGCAGAGCAGGGAGAGGAAAGCAGCAACCCTGCAGCTCGGAGCGAAGCACCCGGTTGCTGAAGCATTGCAGGAGATCGAGTTGAGCTCAAACCCGGTGGTCTATCAGTTCAGCCCCCTCACTGAGGCGATTCTCTTCGGCGGGAAGAATTTGATGGATCGATAGGGGCAAGGTTCACGGTACACGGTGCAAGGCACACGGCTGAGCAGAGGGATAGCCAGTGGCAGTGCAGAGGATCTGAGGTTACGAGCAGAATTCATGCTTGACTTCTCTTGATGCGACTCCTATGTTTTTCTCACATCACGCGATATCATCAGGCTGATGAAAACAAGCCGCACATTGAACTAATGACAAAGACCGGCTGAACTGGGTTGCTGGGAGGTAAAGTATGCGTTGGGAGAGCGGCCGCAGAAGCGAAAACGTCGAGGAAGCTCTCAATGCGGCAAGCGCTATCGGCGATGACCGGCTCCAGCGACAGTCCAGAGGATACGTGACGCCGGACTCCTTCACCCACGGCAGCTCAGCCCAGCGCATGCGCTGGTTCAATCTGGGGCTGAAAACCGGCAGCATAGGCCAGTGCAACACGTTCCAGACGGCCCGCCAGTAGCGCCTTGATTCGTTCGCTCACCTCTCCCAAAGGCCAGGGCAGGCCTCTCCCTCGGTGGAGAGTCCAGGAAATGAGCAGTGCATCTGCGGAGCTGTGGAGCCTGGATCAGACCGCCTGCAACACTTTGGCAGCTTTGTTCACGCTCTGCGGCTTTACCCAGAGGATTGCGCCCCAGCGCCCTCCCCCGGCGCTCACTCCGTCCACAGCGGTCACGTTGATGCTCGCGTCCGCCAGCTTCTGGAGCAGCCCTGCCACCGCACCCTGCCGGTCATCTCCCTGAACCAGGAACCCTGTTTTCTTGGCCTGCACCTTCAGCTTGGCCAGGCTCAGGGCTTTCCGGAAAAGCTCGACGTCCTCAGGGATGAAATCCAGTTGGGAACGCCGGCCGCGGGGAAACCCGCTGAAGGCAAGAAGATTCACACCGGCCTGGCTGAGCGCCGTGAGAACCCTTGCGGCCTCTCCCGGCTTGTCAGCCACATCCATCGCAAAGTATGAAACCTTTCTGATCACGTCCGTCATGGTGTCTCTCCTTTTGTCTTGGATTTGTCCTTCGAGGACGGCCTCCCGCGAATGCGGGAAGTCCCCTGTTGATGGTGATTGGGTGTTTTAAAACCACGAACGCTTAGGCAAGCTCCGGTCTGCGCCACGGTCTTCGCAGGATCCATAACAGGACGGATGACGTAGCGCACGACAAAAGCGGGATTTCAGTTGAGAAGAGGTTAGAGATCGAGGAGAGAATACTTCAGGAAAACAGATAGAGCAACAAGATTTGCGCTGGGAAGGACCTCGGTCCTTTGTTATATTCTGGAGGGGACGATCCCCTTCCTGGAACGGGGCGACCTCCCTGACCTGGCCGAAACCTTATCAAACGCCGAAGACAATGGGTTCGATTACCCAGATCTCCTGGGGTATTTCTCAGACCTAATCTACTGAATTGAAAGAATCCTACGGAAAGGGATGGCGCAATGGATTGGAAACTGGGCGGCGGAATCAATCGGATTGGCATGGCGAAGTCACCCGGATTACTCAGGAGTTCGACACGACTCACTTGAGCCCCAGTTGGCTGGGATTTTGACTTCATTACTATGGGAGCCTCAGCGCTTGTTGACTCACCTTAACCGATCCTCAGAAAACTCGGACGAAAGAATCAATTGGGCTAGTCATAACCGGCCCTTCAGGTGACGAGGCGAAGGGTCTCATTTGGTAAGCGTTGATGGATGATCGCTCGGATTCGCGACGGACTTGGATCAGTAATCGCTCGTTCTTGAGCGACCCCATATCCCCGGCGGACCTCCTGCCATGAGCCAAGAAATCGAGATGCGGCCTGGAGGGTTATCTCCGCCCTTTTTCGCTCAAAACGCCGTCTCTCAGTAAATCTCGGGCTTGCTCCCAGTTGCGTTCACAGCGGACCGTACCAGCCCGGAACGCCCTCGCCCACGGGAATCCTCCGGCCCCCAACATGATGTGCCCTTGAGATGAGGTGGTATATCGCCACGAGTTTTCCTTTCAGCCGACATTATGACTTGTGTTGGTAATCACGCGCCTCTGACCCCAATTCAAAAGTCAACCATAACGATACGTATTGCTCACGTATCCCAAATCGAATGACCGGCTTTACAACGACCGGCTTTACCCTTGACGCTCAAGGAAGGATGTCCTACACTCCAGAACTCCGAAAGAATTATCCCACTACGGATCGGTTTCGCGGGATGCCGCGTTTCCTGCTTTGCATCTATCTTACAGGAGATCAGGAAAGGAGACAAAAACCATGGAGTTCAAGGATCTCGTCAAGGCCAGGCGGAGCTGCCGTTCTTTTGAAACTGAGATGGTCCCAGCGGAGACCATTGCAGCGATCCTCGATGCGGGCACGTGGGCACCGAGTCCTCTCAATCTTCAACCGTGGGAGTTTCTCGTGGTCACAGATTCCGGGACAAAGGCGGAGGTGAGAAAGGTGGCCGAGGCCGCCAGGCAGAAGGTCACCGCGTCCGGAGGGCCGGGTTGGGTTGCCAAGTACGGACTAGATTTCATTGAGGAGGCACCGGTCCTCATCGCGGTCCTCTTTGACCCTTCTCAGAGCGGTCTCGGCAGATTTTTCGGTCAGCAGCAAGGGGCGATTGCAGCCGCATCCGCATGCGTCCAGAATATCTTGCTTGCCGCAGCCGACATGGGCCTGGGGACGCTGTGGTTCACCTTCTTCAATCCAGAGGAGATGAGGGCCTGCCTCGGGGTCCCAGAAAACCTTGAAGTCGCAGGGGTCATTCCCATGGGCAGGGTCAAAGGCACGATAAAGGCGCCTGCTCGCAAAGAAGCGAGGGTACATCGGGAAGCCTACGGCCGGATCCAGTGAGTGTCCATTGAACAGTCACGCCTCCGCTAATTGCAGTTTGAACAGTAAACTTTAGTGCCTAACCAGAACGTGGAGCGGATTTGCTATCTGCGCGCCGCTCAGTCCCCCCGATTCAAATATTTCCAACATATCTGCGAGACCTGGGGAGCATCGGATCCTGTGAAAGGAACTCCTTTATGGTGCGCTCGGTCGCTGTTATGATTTTCAAGTCCTCCCTATTATCAAGCTTACGTTTGCCAATCGCTCGCTTGCAGGACTGGTTCGAATTTTAAGTATTCGAAGCTCATCGCCTCACGGGTTGAGGAGGCGTTCACGATTAGCAAAAGAATGGATGGCCTTAACCATCTAGCCCCTCCACGGACTATGTTTTCATTTCAGAACTGAACATCAATCACACGGCCATCGGATATTTGGCACCTCCCTTCTCCTCCACTAGGAAGGCCCATCAAAGAATTAGCCGCTTGGAACTTACATCTCATTGTATGGCCTTTGTTCCCGAAAAGAATGGCGTCGATATTTCCGGAGTACGATTCTATTGTTTCAAATGTTTCCCGGCGCACAATGGTCGCTCCTGTTCCCTCCGTATCGAACCCTGTTACAAATCCGCTGCTAGATTCGTCTGCATACTTGCCCTTAAATGTTTCTCCGTCTGAAAGTGTTGTTCTCAGCGTTCCAGTCCCAATTCCGCTATCTTCAAATTGAAAATTTACTGATTCACCCCCTTGCTGGACCCTACCCTTCATTGTTCCTGAACAAGCCGCAAGCAGGACGATGATGAGCAAAAGAATGAATGCAACTCCTAAAGGGTTTTCCTTTTCCTTCATGGCTCCCTCCTCATGGGTACAAGTTAACTCCCTACGGTGTTAACCAAGTTAACCTGGATTAACAACTCCGGTTTCAAAAGGGAGTATTTTGACCTGCCCCGGCTTTTGTACCAGTTTTCTGGTTAGAGTTGAATCCAATTCGGAAGGTGGAACTGCCGTCTTTCGGTTTGTCGGCAGCCCTACCTGGGTTCTTCCAGGATGTCTCGGCCCCTTCTGCTACGCAAGGGCTCGCCCACACTTACAGCCTGTTTCTGGCTGGCCGTCAGCTCACCTTAGTTTTCAAAGAACCATGCTCATAACCCCAGGTATCAACCCGCTGAGAAATGCGATCCTGGGCCTCCTGGGGCGCTCTCTCCGCGTGAATAGAAGGAGAATTTAGCGCACTTTCAAACGGGCTTCCCTACCTGCCTTGACAGGACACGGTGTTTCATCTCAGTTTTCTTCCGTGACTTACAACCGACTTCAGGCTGGTTGTTATCTCACCATTGATTGAATTGCCAAAGATCGTGAGCGGGGCTTCGGCTCCGCTTTTGGTTTGACAAGATCCTACCATTTTGAGATTATTCACCAGTCAGCAGGTATCCGCAAACACTTAACCGAGGGTGCCATGGGCCGAATCAACTTGGCGAACCCTGCCAGAGCTTCTTCAGTCATCATATGGCCATTCATTTCCGTCCTAGTCATTGGATTTACATTGCTGTCTACCGCCAATTTTGTTCATGCAGTCACGATTACCATTTATCCAACAGAAGATACATACATAGATTCAGACAATCCGAATGATAATTACGTTGGGAGCTCTTTTTTCAACACGGATAAAGCGATATTCAATTCGGATTTATTTCCAGATGAAGAAAGGATTGGATTACTCAAGTTTGACTTGTCAAATAAAATCCCGACGGGATCTGCAATAAATAGTGCAACATTACGGCTTATGTCGTTTTACGTTTCTTCGCCGACCCCACATATCGGTGTTTACAAGTATTCAAATATTGACTGGAATCCGGTCACTGTCACCTGGAACAATTTTCCCGGTGGCACTTATCAATACCTGTCAGACGTAGCAATCCCGTATGAAGACCAATATTACTTCTGGAACGTTTTATTAGCTCTGAATGGAGAAATATTATCATTAGCAGTGAAATCAACCAGAACAGAAAGAGGATATGAAATAGTAGATTTTCGATCCTTCAATTCTGTCTATGAATCAGATCGCCCAGTCCTCATTATAGATTATACGCGTCCCCCCAGCAAAGGCTTGCCCTGGATGCCCTTGCTCCTCGATGACTGAAACACTAAAAAGGGTCCAAGCTAGGAAGGTTAAGGGCAAAATGAAGCATCAAAGTATAGTTGCAGCAGTTTCAGCGGTTTTATGCCTATGGGTAGCATGCAGCCATGCATTTGCTGATAATTTGGTATGGCAAACCTCAAGAGCCACGGCGGTCTCTATGGCAACGACTCAGGGGAAACACATATTGCTTTTTGCCGGGCGGGAAAGCTGCTCGAATTGCCAATACATGAAATACACCGCGTGCGAATCTACCTCCCCTGCGATTAAGGACTTGATCGAAAAATTTTTCATCCCATGGTTTAGTGATGTGGACAATAGTACGGAATGGGGTGTCTATGCAGACGGATTGGGGGGGTTCGCTTTGCCTTTGATTTGTGTTATCGATTTGCAGGACAGCGATAGTTATCTGGATAGGACCACCGGAGTTCAAGACCGGCAGGTATTTTATTCCAGGCTGTTGCAGTATACCACATGTACCCTCAGCATCTCGCCTTCCTTTCATGTGTGCAATGATTCGAGTCACACTGGCACGATAAACGTGACCGCTTCTTCAAGTAACTGTTCTTGGACAGCCTTGAGCAACGCTTCGTGGATAACGATTACAGCGGGAGACGCAGGCACCGGGAATGGAACGGTGTCTTATTCCGTATCCGAAAATACAACAGGAAGCACCAGGATCGGAACTATGACTATTGCGGGTAGCACATTCACCGTAATGCAGAGAAAATTACTGAGCCTCCCGGCCTTGCAGTTGCTTCTGGAATAAGTGATCGATGAGGTTAATCAAGCATTGCAACCGGAGAATCTCGAACATGTCGGCCTGCCGCTCAACTATTAGGAGCAACCACATCTTGTCGTTATTCTGCTGGGCTCCATTGCCGCTCACGTCTGGGGGAAATCGTTAATCGCCGAGGAGCAGCCATACGGGGGCAAGCACGGCTCCCGGGCGCTGCGTGCCCGTCTTCATCTCAAAGGCGCCAATGTCCAGGGCGCTGTCTGAAGGGCGCGCCTCCGAGCTTCGATGTTTGACGTACTGATAGAGTACGGGATAGGCATCTCCATGAAGAGACGTGCCCCCGTTCACACATGGCGACCCGCTCGATAGGTGGTAGTCCTGGAGAGCACCGTCCATGAATCCCGGGCTGTCGCCGGTAATATTCCCACCATCGTCGTAGATCGTTCCGGTGAGGCCGCTATGGCTGTGCACCCAGCCCGACTTCAGCCAGTTGTTTTTCAGGTGGAGGATTCCCGCCTCATTTAGTAGAGCAAGATGGCTCCCCGGCGCGGTCGCATAGATGATGTTGTTCCGGCAGTCGCAGGTCTCGTCGTTGGTCGAAAGGCGAAGCAGGGTCGTGTTGCCGGTGCGGGAGGAGACCATGGTATTGTTGTAGAAGTAAAGGGTCCCCTTGCGATAGATGCTCTCGGCGCCACTGTCTCCCCCGTAGTGCACGATCTGGCTGTTCCCGGCCCCATCTGGCTCAATGAGAATGTTGCCGTAGACAAAGGTCTTCCTGTAGCTCGGGTGGTTGACCAGCTCTGTGCTGTCCTCGGCATCGACTAGGTCGAGTTGCCGGTTGCCGCTTTCGATCCAGTTATAGCGGACCACCAGTCCGGCGGACCGATCCTTCAGGTTGTTGCCAAGACAGTTCGCCCGAAGGGGACCGAGATAGTTGAACTGATAGATGATCCCGATGGCAGCGGTGTAGGTATTGTGCTCATAGATGCTGCTCTCGATCCCGTTGTCGTAGATCCAGCAACCATCTATAAGGACATTCCGCGCTGCGTGGGAGATGAACAGACCGTTCCCCGAATCATGGAGAATACAGTTTCTGATGGTGACATTCTGACCGGTCTCCATGTACACCGACGCCGCATTGTTGGTGTAATTCGTCAGCCCGTTTCGCCCGGTAAACTGGAAAGGCGTCCTCCCGCTCCGGATGTCGAGGTTTTCTAGGACAATCCAGGTCGGCTCAGCCACGTCGGGGATGTTGGCACCGCCGATCTTGATTACCCCACGTTCCTCGCCCCAGTAGTTGATCTGGCTTCGGGTCGTTGCATCCCGGCCGTCGATGACAGGGAGTTGCCCGCTCTCGCTTGCCACCCCTCGCACCGTAAAGGGCTGCTGCTCCGTCCCCTGAACGGCGATCACCCATTTCTCTCTGTAGGGCTCCTGCCGCCAGTGGATCAGCACCTGATCCCCCGCCTTTATGCTCTCCCATGGGACATCACCGATGTTGCCATAATCCTTCCCAGGCCCCACTTCGTAGGTCGCCGAAAACGCAGGGAGAGGAAAGCAAAGAAGCAAGAAAGACAGGGTCAGCACGTTCCGGATCATATACTTCTACCCCTTTACTCTCAGGCATCAATCTTCATCAACCGGTGTCGCCTTATGGGTGATGAGAAGTCGCTGTTTTTTTTGGGTGAGCATAGATAAATTAGCCATTCGGGTCAACCAAATCCGATCGCAGGATATTATGACTCGCAGTCTTTAATCGAAGGACCCTCCTTCGGGTCCTCTGTCAGGCCGCTTTCCCGATTAGACCTCAATGTACCCTGATATCTCTCCGATCAATTGCCAGAGATTAGAACTGATTCGACTGCTGGTAAGATTTATTGGTGCCCTATCTAAACAGACTGAACCAACTTGTCCCTCGCTCCATTTTCAGGGGTAGACATGCTGGTTCAGCTCTGGCAAGATGCGAGATCAGATTCAATTTTTCGCAGGCCACTGTCCATAATCTTGTCTTGCTTTTTTCTGGAGGTGCGTGATGGAGTCAGGCAAATATGTTCTCGGACTTGTTGGAAGTCCTAACCGGGAAGGACGAACAAGTAAGCTGGTATCGGCAGCCTTGGAGGGTGCTCGCCAACAGGGAGCTTCCACTGAGTTGGTTCACCTGGCTGATCATGTTGTGGCGGCATGCAGGGACTGCCTCCCTTGGGTGTGCAAAGAGAATAAAAAGTGTACTTACGAGGATGAGGCCTTCGAATACCTCAGCCAGAAGATTCTGAAGGCCGGAGCACTGGTTCTGGGCACCCCGGTCTACTGGTGGGATACCAGTGGAATGGTAAAATACTTGATTCTGAAAATGTTCAGGGTGTATGCGCCCTCAGCTCCGCTCCAGGGAATGCCGGCATTTGGCATCGCCGTGGCAGGGGGAACTGGCAATGGTCTCGTCTCCGGACTCCGTCCCTTGTACCACTTCTTCCAGGTGATGCAGATGCGAGCCATGGAGCCTCTGCCCGCTACACGCTTTAACTTCGCCGCAGCGTTTGAGCGCGCGCAGACGCTCGGCGAAAAAATTGCGGAGTTGGCTGGACAACGGGCAGCCTTTAAAAACGTTGAGGAAAGGCTTTTGTGGTATGACACCCTGCCCTATCTGGGGCTGAGCAGGGCCGCAGAGAGACGTCTGTTGGCTGATCTCACTGTTCAGGCATTGCCGCTGAACGCAGATCCCGCGATTGCCAGAGGCCTTGGTCGAGCCGATGCAATGGCAGCCGCCGGCAGCGCACTGGATTCTCTGACTGAAATTGGCCGAGTGTACGATGCCGCAGCCCAAGCCTTCGTGGAGAAACCCTGAGCCAACTAGCAATCGAATTGAGAGAACATGTCTTCCTTTGATGTCATTTTTGTCCTTCCCTACCCCTTTTCCGACCACCCCTCTTTTCCAGAAGGGATCTTGCGAAAAGCTCTGGAGGTCGAAGGATATCGGGTCGGGATCATTGAAACGCCCTTCTGGCAGGACAAGGAATCCTTCGCAGCCCTCGGAAAACCGCGACTGTTCTTTGCGGTCATTTCAGGGCCTGTGGATTCCGTCGTGCTGAATTACACTTCGGCACGCAAACGGCGGCGGGAAGATCTTTATCAGCTTGGGGAAAACGCATACTTCGAAGGATACCCGCCTTCCATCAAATACAAAATCAGACCTGATCGGACCACTATCGTCTTCACGAACAGAATCAAAGAGCTTTTTCATGATGTGCCCATCATCATCGGCGGTCTTGAGGCGACCCTACGCTGTTTTGCCCACTATGACTTTCAACAGGACAAAATCAGGCGTTCGATCCTGCTGGATTCAAGGGCGGATCTATTGGTTACCGGCATGGGGGAGAAACAGCTCGTCAGGATTGCCCGGAGCCTCGAATCCGGAATGCCGAGCGATACCCTCATGCTGCCCGGAACAGCCGCCGCAACGAATGAATTCCCGGAAGCAAACGATTTCGCGGAACTCCCCTCCTTTGAGGCCATCTTAGAGGACAGGACAAAACTTCTAGAGGCCTATCTGATCATGGAAAGAGCGTCACTCGAGGGAAAGGGCATCGTGCAGAGACACGCAGACCGCTGCGTGGTGCAGTATGCAGCTGAAACCTATGACCGCTCTGATCTTGACCATATCTATAATCAGCAATACTCCCGCGCGCATCTGAAAGGGGCCTCTTACTCACCGGCGCTGCGAATGAATCTTTTCTCCGTCACTTCACACCGCGGCTGTGGAGGCGGATGTTCTTTTTGTTCCATTGAGGTCCATCAAGGGAAAAAAGTCGTTTCCCGCTCCATGGAATCCATTACCAGAGAAATCCACACTCTGACCCGGCATCCGGAATGGAAAGGCTATATTTCCGACATCGGCGGAGCCACAGCCGAAATGTACGGGAATGATTGCGAGGCCGAGGGATGTCTGGAACCCTCCTGCCTTTACCCGGAAAGGTGCAGGATGTTTTCTCCGGGAAAAAGATACTTGGAGTTATTGCGAGAGTGCAGAAAAATACCTGGGGTCAAAAAGATATTCCTGGGCTCCGGCATCCGGTATGACGTGTTGCTAGAAAACCCTGAGTTGCTGGAAGAAATCCTGCTTTACCACTCCGGCAGATTCCTGCGCATTGCACCCGAGCACACGCAAGACCCTGTTCTGAACCTGATGAGAAAACCACCCTACAAGACTCTGGAATCGTTTGTCAGCCTCTTCAACTCCATCAACAAGAGACTGAAACGAAAGATTGAGCTTGCGCCCTATCTCATCGTGGGTCATCCCGGGAGAAAAGGGTCGTGACATTGTAGAGATGAAGAAGAAACTCAAATCCCTGGGAATGAAATCCACTGACGTGCAGATCTTCACCCCCACTCCCGGAAGCCTTTCCACTGCCATGTACTATGCAGCATGCGATCTTTCCTTCAAATCTATTCCTGTTGAAAAAGCGATCGCCGAATTGTTGGAACGAAAGAGGTTATTGACTTCTTAAAAAGTCCTTCCCCAATCCCTTTACCATCAGGTCATCGATTCTTCCCTGGATTAGCATCTGTCACTGCACTACCACTATTGACAGTTGGTCAAAATAGGTATATTGTTTCTTTGCAACACTTGAGATTTTGGAGAAATCCTATGGCTGAGATGAATATCCTGAAGAGCGACAACCGGGGAAGGGTTACCCTGCCTTTCCACTTCCGCTCCGAGCCTCTTTTTGAATATATTATTGAAGGAGATGCCGATCATCCTCTGACCCGGTTCGCACGGTTAGAAAATACGCGGACATGTCGGATTTGCCCGTTGAAGGAACTCTCTCATGAATGGGCCGAGCGTGAAGATGCGGTCAACAAGGACAGGCGACGGGTATTTCTGCTGCTTCTCCGGCCGAGGCTCTTAAGGCCCTCAAAAGATAGGGAACCATGCCTGTTAAAGCCTTCCTTTTAAGCTTCACTTTGAAATTGTTTTTCTGGAGAACTATGCCGGCCTCGGCCTGAAAGAGAAAAAGCCTATAGACAAGGCCGTGAAGCTCCTTGTTTCCAACCCTCGGCAAAGTGTTCGTCCCTGCTCACCCCTAAAATCTGATAGGGGAGCGAGCGAGAAAAGACCTATCACATACCCCAGAGTATCTCATCCAAGAGCGTTAATGTATTGAACCGCTTCTTGATGTGAAATCACATCGCAGTATTTCATCCAGAGATCAAGGAGCGCAACTTTGTGAGAGACGCTGATGCGGTCGTAGACACAGTCTTCAACGACGGCCACATCAAAGTTGCGGCTGATCGCATCCACGCATGTGGCCCTGACACAGCCGCTCGTGGTGCCGCCTGCAACGATGAGGGTGTCCCCTCTCAATTTGATGAGAATACTGAGGAGAGAAGTACCGTAGAAGGCGCTGGCGTAGCTTTTGTCGACGACAAGATCCCCTTCTTGCGGAGCAATGTCATCGACTATCGAAGTTCCTTTGGTGCCTTCGAGGTACTGGGAAGAATTGCGTACTGCTTTTGCTGCAAAGCCGTCAAAAGCAATATTCTGTTGAACCTGCCGGGTGTAAAGGATGGGTCGGTTCTTTGATCTGAAAGCGTTAATCAAGGGTTTGAGACGCTCGATGGCACGCCACGCCGATTCACCGACGCCGGAGGGCCACTCTGCGATCTGTTCAAGAATGGGCTTGTCTGTACCGGCATAATTGTACTGAGGATCGATAATCACCAAGGCAGGGTGATCACCGAGGCCACGCGCCTTTCCGTATCCGCCACGTCGGATAACGTCTCGGTCGGTTTGGGTTAGGATATCGTCCCATATATGCATCGGATTGATCTACGCAAGGGGCGCGATAAGGGCAGTGACCTGATTGATGTCCTTCACCTTTTCCACACCCATGAGCTGAGAGCGAATCTGCTCGGCTTTTGCATGGCCCCAAACAGAGTCGGCAAGGGAATAGTATTTTTTCTCCAGGTCTGCAGGGCCGTAAGGATCTTCAAAGTCACCTTTGTTCATGGTCACTTCAGCTTCCAGCTTCTCACCGCTCTTCAAGGTGACTTTGACCTTTGAGGGCCTTCGTGCCGGCATCATGGCAGTGAGCTTTGGATCTTCTTTTACCTCCACTCTTTTCGCCAGGGTTTGAACGGCGTCGTTGCGAACGACCTCAGAGTTGAAACAGCTCACATCCGTGCGGCCATGGACGATCAAGGTCGCCACAGCAAAAGGAATGGAAAACTTGGCTGCGAGCATATTCTGGGGATTCTGATCGCACAGTTGGGCGGCGAGAGAATAGGTCTCCACATCCACCGCTTCAATTTCATCCGCCTTCAAGGGTCTTTGCGCCAGAATCTGCTCAAGGGCATCCAGGGTACCATGGTTGTAGCGGCAGCAGGCGTGCATCTTGAAATAGTTGCGAGCGATCTCGAAACGTTTTCCCAGATCTTCGGTCATCACCTCTGGGCTGAACGTGTCGGAAACCACGGAGCCGTAAACGGTTTTCAGGCCATCTGCTTCGCCTGTGAAACCCGACTGGACCAGTTCATGGGCGAGAATGCCCATGGTGTTGCTCACTCCGGAGTACACGTTCCGGACGGTTCCTCCTTCGAGCATCGTGCGCCTGCTCGTGGCAAGACCAAGAGAGGAGCTTACATTGATCATCTCCTTCATTGCTGCTTCGCCGTAGCCCATGAGCTTTGCGACGGCGACAGCCGCTCCCACCGTTCCCCAGGTGCCATGAGGGTGCATGGACATCCTGATTTTGCAAGCGATCCCAATGCGTGTTCCTATTTCGTACCCAAGGACAAGCGCGGTCACAAGGTCGCGGCCCGACAGACGCCCATCTTCAGCTATGGCAAGCGCCGCAGGGATGACATGGATGCCAGGGTGGCCACGCCCAAATTGATTGCCTTCATCCAGTTCAAGGAAGGTGCCTGCCGTGCCGTTGATCAATGCCGCTTTGGAAGGCTCAGTCCGCATTCCCAGTCCAATAAGCGATGCAACCTGCCTGGCTTTAGGATCGACAATCCTCTCTTTGAGGGCTTTCACTACATCCTCTTGCGCGCCCGCCGCTATGACAGACAGGGAGTCAACAAGGACTTCTTTCGCCCGCAACACGACGTTTTGCGGAAGGTCATCGAAAGAAGTTCGGCAGACATAGGAGACGATGTGGTCGAGGTAGTTGGTCATGGTCGTTCTTCCTTTTGTCTCACCATTCCATCATTCCGGCTTTCCAGCACTCCATCACTCCAGTGCTCCACTACTCCATTCTTACAAACCGAGGTACACCTTTTTCACATGGGGGTCGGCAAGGAGATCCCTTCCCTTGCCGGACAGTGCGATTTTTCCCTGTTCGAGCACAAATCCCCGGGTGGAAAGAGAAAGAGCCTGCGACACATTCTGTTCCACCAGGAGAAGCATGACCCCTTCCCTGTTGATCTTGTCGATGACGCTGAAAATCTCATCCACCACGATGGGCGCAAGTCCGAGCGACGGTTCATCCAGGATCAGCAATTTAGGCTTGGCCATCAGCCCTCGTCCGATGGCCAGCATCTGTTGTTCTCCACCCGAGAGCGTACCGCCCCACTGTTTCTTCCGCTTTTCAAGGACAGGGAAAAGGGAAAACACAGCAGCCATGGTCTCCCGGCGCATGGCTTTGGGACCCTTCAGGTAAGAGCCCATCTCCAGGTTCTCCATCACGGTCAGGGTCGGGAAGATCTTGCGGCCTTCAGGGACCTGGACCAGCCCCATTTCCACCCGATGAAAGGATTCCACCCTGGTGATATCCTCCTCCATGAACACCACCTGCCCGTTGCTGACAGGGAGAATCCCTGAAATAGCGCTCACCGTGGTCGTCTTGCCGGCGCCGTTGCTCCCCAGAAGAGAAACGATCTCTTTCTCCTGAATGTCAAAGCTCACTTTGCGCAAGATTTGGACCTGACCGTAGGAGACGTCTATGTCGTTGACCCTAAGCAAGCATACGCTCCTTTTCCCAGGTAGGCCTCAATGACCCCCGGGTCCTCGCAAACCCTCTGAGGTTCGCCGTCTGCAATGCAGACCCCATGATTGAGTACAACAATGCGATCACTGACCCCCATGATCACGCGCATGTGATGCTCAATAATAAGAATCGCGGTTCCGGATTCGTGGATCTTGTGGATAAGCGCCACAATCTCTCCCTGCTCTGTCGGGTTCAGGCCGGCCATGACCTCATCGAGGAGCAACAGCTTGGGCTTGGTGCCCAGAGCACGGGCAAGCTCCAGTTTTTTTCTGTCCGGGGTGGTCAGGCTGCTTGCAGGCTGCAGGGCCTTCTTCTCAAGCCCCACAAACTGGAGAATCTCCCACGCCTTTTCTTCAACGTCCTCAACACGGGAAGTGCGGTTGTAACACCCGACGGCCACGTTCTCCAGAGTGGAGAGATGACTGAAAGGTTTCACAATCTGAAAGGTTCTTGTGATGCCCTGTTTGCAAATCATGTGGGGCGCAAGGCTCACGATGTCCTTGCCTTCGAGTCTTATGGTGCCCTCATCCGGCTGGAGAAAGCCTGTGATGAGATGGAACAGGGTCGTCTTCCCGGCACCGTTTGGTCCGATGAGTCCAAGGATCTCATTCCCCATCACCTTGAAGGTGACATCGGAAATCGCTTTCAGGCCGCGAAAGGACTTGGACACAGACTGGACTTCGAGAAAGGGCCTGTTCTCCACCTCTAGGACACCCCTTTCTGGAATTTCCCAACGATCTTCCTGGCCAGGCCGATGAGTCCATCGGGCAGGAACATGATCACGGCCACAAGGATCATGCCGTAGATCATGAGATAGACGCCGCTGTAAGACTGAAACGCGAGACGTGTGACCTCCGACAGGGGCGTGAGCACGACGGAGCCAAGAAGCGGGCCAAGAATGGTGCCCGGTCCTCCGATGATCGGCCTAAGCATGATCTCAACGGAATTGACGACCCCGAAGGTGGAATCCGGGTCAATGTAGAGCAGATACTGGGCGTAGATCGTGCCGCCGATGGCGGTCATGCCTGCACTGATGGCCATGGCCGTCATCTGGGCTCTGAAGGTGTTGACGCCCAGGGCTTCGGCTGCATCATGATCCTCTCTCGCGGCCAGGAAGTAGAGCCCCAGTCGCGTTCCCTCGAGTCTCCACACGAGATAAATGGAACCCACCATCAGCCAAAGGGTGATGAAATAGAAGGGCTCCTTTTGCATGAACTGCATCAGGCCGGGCGCATTGCCCTTGAGGGGTATCAGCACCCCGAGGGCGCCTCCCACCGCGCTCCATCCCGTGGCGGTCATGTGGAAGATCTCAGCGAAGGCCAGCATGATGAGAGCAAAGAACGGACCCTTCAGCCCATAACGGAAGCTCAGAAATCCGATAAAGAGACCCAGGAGAATGCCTGCCCCACAGGAAAAGAAGATTCCAACCCAGGGGGTCAGGCCGAGACGAACAAACAGGAGGGAAGAGACATAGGCTCCCAAGCCGAAAAACAAGGAGTGGCCGAAAGAGAACTGGCCGGCGTAGCCGCCGAGCACATTCCAGCCCTGGCCCATGAGGGAGAAGAGAAAGATCATGATCATGATATGGAGAATACTCGGGAAGACCCACGGCAGCACATGGAGCGCCGCCAGGACAAAAACCACGGCGACCCACGTGTTGCGGCCGAGTTTTCTCTTAAGGTACTCCCTCGTTTCAGCCATTTTTCCTCCCGAAAAGACCTGCGGGCTTGAAAAGAAGGATGATGATAAAGATGGTGAAAGAAATGATGGACTTCATCGCGCCGGGCAGAAACATGGCCCCCACGCTGTCTGCGACTCCGATGATCAATCCGCCCACAAAGGCCCCCAGGATGTTGCCCATGCCGCCCAGCACAACCACGACAAAGGCCGTAATGACAAAGAGCCAGCCCACATAGGGGTACACAGGGATAAAGGGGGCGATCGCCGCACCGGAAACCCCGGCGCATGCCGCGCCGATACCGAAGGTGATCATGTAAAGACGCCGGATGTTGATCCCCATGAGAAGAGCCCCCTTGGGCTCTTCGCTTGCCGCGCGAATGGCTTTTCCCAGGTCCGTCCGGGTCAGGACCAGGTAAAGAACTCCTGCAAGGATCATGGCGGAAGCGAAGGCCAGGAGACGAACCAGGGAGATCGATACATCACCCATGTAAAAGTTCACATCGGCATAGTGTGTCTTGAGGACCCTGTAGTCCGGGGACCAAAGAAAGACCGCGAGATTCTCCATGAAAAGGGACGCCCCAAGGGTCAAAAGCAACTGGTTGTGTTCCGGCGCATTCAGGATGGGATTGATCAGGAACCTCTGGAAGCATGCCCCGATGATGAACAAAACGGCCAGGGAGATAAGCATGGAAAGATAGGGATCAATCCGCAAAAGCATGACCGCCCAATAGGACGTATACATGCCCAGCATGATAAGGGACCCGTGGGCAAAGTTGACGACCTTCATCACGCCGAAGATGAGCGTCAACCCGATGGCCATCAGGCTGTAAACGCCACCCACAAGCAGCCCATTGAGCAGAGAACCGGCAACAAAGGAAAAACTCATGAACAAAAACCCAGAATACAGGAGTCAGAATACAGTAGACAGTAGACAGTAGCACCCCCACCCTACCCCTCCCCCGTCAAGGGGGAGGGAAGTGCGGTTCAAACGGAGGGAGGGAGGCCACAGGAATGGTTCATATTACGCCGGCTGAGGAAAAATGCACTTCCCTTCAGCGTATGCCTCAGGCCATACCGTCACGATCTTTCCGCCGAGGATTTGCATCATGGCTGCCTGGGCGTTCTTGTTCTGGCCATCCGGACCGAACACAATGGGTCCCTGGGGCAAGATATGCTCTGCCAGGTTCGTCTTTGACAACGCCTCGCGCACAGCCTCCCGGTCGGTGGATTTCGCCCGTTCCAGCGCATCTGCAAGGACATACACGGGTTGATAAGAGAACACCGTGGACGGCCCCATTTCAGTGCCATAGGCAGCCTTGTAATTTGCAAAAGCTTTTTTGGTGAGAGGGCTTCTCGGGTTGGCGCAGTAGTTCCCGTCCATCACGTTTTCCGTCAGTTTGCCAAGCTCTTCTACAAACTTGGGGTGGCTGAAAGCGCCGTTCCCGCATCCAATGATCCCCTTTGACTTGATTCTCACGTCTCTCATCGTTTTGAGCACACGAACGCCGTCGCCGAAGTACCCTGTATCCATCACCACATCGGCTCCTGCAGCTTTGATCTTTCCCACCTCCGTGGAAACATCCGCCGCCCTGGGCGAATAGGCGACATCGACAATGACTTCCATGCCATAGTTCGGCGCATACTTTTTCACGTGGCCCGCGAGGGATGTGCCAAAGGCGGTATCGTCATGGAGATAAGCGATGGTTTTCACAGTCTGGCCCGTGGCCTTCGCAATCTCGCTGACGTATTTCACCGTCTGAGAGGCCATTTGCTCCGCACTCGGCTGAACACGGAACGTGTACTTGAAGCCCCTGGACGTAACCTCATCCGCAACCGCCACGGTGACCACATAGGGGATCTGAAGCTTTTCAGCCTGCTGGGTCGCCACCAGAGTTACTGCTGATTGGTAAGCTCCCATGACCGCCACGACCCCCTCCCGGTTGAAACGTTCAACTGCAGATACGGCGAGTTCCGGCTTTCCTTCACTGTCCGCATCCAGAAGTTTCAACTTGGCTCCGCCCAGGGATTTGATTCCGCCCGCATCATTGATTTCTTTCACTGCAAGCATCATCCCCTTCTTCAGCTCCTGGCCGTCAAAACCCAGGGCTCCTGAAAGAGGATGAATGTGCCCGATCAGGATCTCCTTGGGATCCGCGCCTCTCAGCACGTTTGGAAAACCGATGGTGCCGGCGGCCGCTGCAACGCCTGCCACCGCGGTGCTCTTCATGAACTCCCTGCGTGTCATGCCCTTCTTCTCTCGTTTCATCGCTTCCTCCTCCTCTTAAAATGATGAGATGAATTACCCTTGTGCCAAAGCAGACTCCGCTGCTTTTTCTCCTGCGACTTTGCCCAGGACGAGCGCAGCCAGCAACCCGTTTGCGGAAAGATATCCGGCCGGGCCGGCCTTCCCTGAAAAGCCGACTGCGGTTCCTCCGCCGGCATAAAGATTCGCTATCACAGATCCGTCTTTTCTGAGGACCTGAGCATCCTTGTTGATCTTCAAGCCGCCCTGAGTGTGGAAAAGAGCCCCTGTCACCTTAACCCCGTAAAGCGGCGGCTTCAGAGGTCCATTGAAATCCTTGCGGCCCAGAGGATCCGCCGATTCGCCAAGCGCCGCCTTTTGAAAGGCCTCGTGGGTCTTCTCCATCTCCTCTTCCGGCACCCGAAAAGCCTTTGCAAGATCCCTGATGTGATCGAACTTCTTGATCGCCCCCATCCGGATGCACTGCTGGAAGTCTTCAAAGCCCAGGACAGCCTGGTAGCAGCGCTCATCAAACACCGAAATGGCCACGCCCTGCTCCTGGGCAAGCACATCGAGAGCATGCTCGGAGTAACCGTGATACTCATTCACAAAACGCTTTCCCTGAAGATTGACGTGATACCCCCCAAAGCTGATCGTCGCAAAGGTCAGGAGCGTTCCGTGAGGATGGGCCACAGAGCCGTGTGCCTGATAGGCCCCCATGTTCTCCAGTTCCGCGCCAAGCGCCTCACCCCAGAGAATGCCTTCCCCTGTATTGCCTTCGTGCCCGAAGTAGTAGGCGTCCTTCATTTCAGGAATGTACCTGGCGAGCATCTTCCTGTTGGCACCGAAACCGTTGAGCGCAAGGATGGTTTTCCGGGCCCTCGCCAGATTTCGACCTACCCCCTCAATCTCCACTTCCGCACCGAGCACGGCCCCGGTCTTACGCTCCGCCACGATCCGTTTTGCAGGCGCATTGTAGGCGACATCGATATGGTCATAACCTCCTGTGGCTTGAAGAAGGTCGTTGACCAGATGGGCTCCCTTTCTCGTCTTGTTAGCATGAATCCTGAGACGGGAGTGGCCGGGGTAGATGAAGTCCTTTACCAATTCCAGCCGGATCCCCATGTTCGTGTCGAGCCATTCCACCAGCCTGGAGGATTCCGCTGCAACGTGCCGAGTCAACTCCGAGTCGCTCCCCTTCTTGTTCTTCTTGAGGATGTCTTCGGCCATCAGCTCTGTGGAGTCGTCGATGCCTGCATCCTTTTGAAAGGAAGTCCCTGCAGCAGGAACCATGGCCTGGCTCAAGGAGGTGTTGCCTCCGGCGGCTTTCTCCTTTTCCACCAAAAAGACGTGGGCTCCTTTTTCACTCGCCGCAAGAGCTGCGACGAGGCCGCACCCGCCGCCGCCAATGATGAGGACATCGGCCTCCACATCCCAGGAGACGTCCTCCGGGTTATCAACAAAGAGGATGAGATCGTCTATGCGAGCACTGTGAATGTTCATTCCTTAAACCTCGCATCGCCTGGTTCTCCCTAAACTCCCTGCTGGGCACAAGTCTAAAGAGCCCTTCGTTCGTCATTCCCGCGTAGGCGGGAATCCAGTTTCTCCGGGTTTTTCTGGACTCCCGCTTTCGCGGGAGTGACGGAGCTGACGCTTTCCTGCATCCCACTCGGTCTTCTTCCCCGAGCCCAAAGGGGCGAGCGGACAAGGCACCTATCCTATAGAAGTCTGAGAACATCTTCAAGAGAAGATCCCTCAAGCGCCATGATGCGTTGCCCTAATTCTTTCGCATCCTTTTCTGACAGAAGCCGGGTGGCATTGGAAAAAAATTTCCCGTACATCTCATCCCAGGTTGCTGGGTTCTCTGGTTCTCCTTTGGCAAGCTCCACTTCAGAGGACCACTTCTTTCCACTGCGTGTGTGGATGGTCACCGTGGCTCCCCTCTTCTGAGGATATGCTCTTTCCCACTTTTCACTCAACAACATGTCGACTTTCTGAGCCAGCGCCTGGACCTTGGGATCCCTGATCACCGCTTCGCAATAATTGTCAGGACCGGCATCCTTCTTTGTAATGGCAATCGCCACAGAGAAAGAAATGCTAAAGCGAGCCGCTGATGGAGTCGTCGCTTCCCGGATTCCCGCCAGTCTTACCGCAGCGGAATAGGTTTCCACCACAACCTTGGATATTTCTTCGGGCTCTATGGATTGACCTTTCAGAGCTTCAAAAACCGCATCAATGGGCGCATGGGCGTGGCGGCATGCCGCGTAGAGTTTCACATAGACCTTCAAGATCTCATACTCTTTACCCAGCCCTTTCGTGAGAAGATCCTGCTTGACCTCATCGGTCACTGCCTTGAGATAGCCGTCTTCTCCTTCAAAAATGTTCACCGGGCCCCGCGCTCCCCTCTTCGCCAGGATGCAGGACAGGAGTCCGTTTGAGGCAGCCCTTGCAGGATTCAGCGGCTTGACTTTGGCCCCTTCAACTTCATGGTTCACCTGGATCAAACCGGATGCCTGAAGCCCGGCCATTCCCATGGCGCCTACCGTCTCTTCCTGATTGAGATTCATGATTTTCGCACAGGCTGCGGCAGCACCATAAACACCGGTGATACCCGTGATGTGAAAACCCCGGTTCAGACTGGATGGATTGATGGCTGCGCCGATCCGGATCATGATCTCATATCCGGCAACCATGCCGGCCAGGAGAGTCTTAGGGTCTGCCCCTACAAGCTCTGCCGCAGCCAGAGCCGCCGGGATGACGACCGCACCAGGATGGAGGGCGCCAAAACGGTGGCCGTCATCCATATCCATGGCGTGAGCGCAGGATGCATTTGCGAAGGCGGCGTTGACAGCCGGGAACTTTTTCTTGCTCTGAATAATGGTGGCCTCCGGCTTTCCCCCAAGATCTGCGAAGTACCCAACCACAATCTTCGGGAACTCCATGGTGGCATAGCCGGCCAGAGAAACGCCCACCAGGTCGAGGATCAGCTCCTTCGCCTGCTGAAGAACCTCCGCGCCCAGGTCTTCAAATTGCGTGCGGACAATGAAATCAGCATATTCCGTCGAAATGCTTTTCATCTGCCTTCTCCGAATTCGAACTCCTCAGACTCGCAGACCACATAGAACTTGAAATCCGTCTTCCCTTCGGGGCTTCTCTCCCTGGACACCGGATTCTTCTCTCTCCATGCCCTGGCCTTTTCAAAAGCCTCCATGCTCTCGTAGTGGAGCTCTGCAATTCGGTAGAACGTGGTTTCTCCCTTCACGAGCCCCTTGACGGTATTGATCACAACCCGCTTTAGACCCGGCACCTTTGACAGATCAGGCAGGTGCACTTCCTTGAGCCACTTCTCGTAATCCAGGACGCTCATCCCCGGCAAGATGTCGTAACCCAAGATGGCTTTGACCAAATCGTTGCCCTCCTAAACTTTATCCGATACAATTTTGTGCTATTGTTATAATTAGAATACAAACCTTGTGTCAAGAATTTTAATGGGTTTTCCCCTTCCAAGTGGTGCTGAACATATACTAGACTTTCACTCTTAGGTCTTCTTTGGAACTTTCTTAAGAACTCTAAAGCGAACCGCAGAATGTCGAACAAGGAATGTCGAAGGCAGAAGGAAGAAATCGAAGCTGTTAAACTTCATCATTCGAAATTCCTTGTTCGACATTCGATATTCATTCAGTTCATCAGCTTTGGATATTTGCTTATGGCCAAAGACCTCCGCTGCGCGGGGAGCCATTCTCACTTTTCGCTGGAACTCGCTGTGATGACGACTCTTAACCTTGACCATATTGCCATTGTTCTTGTAGAGCCTCAGATCCCTGAAAACATCGGGGCCGTGGCCAGGGCCATGAACAACATGGGAATCCGGCGCCTGATCCTGGTCAAACCCGAGCGCTGCGACCTGTCCCGAATACTCAGGATGGCCACAGGGACATCCATCGACATCGTGGAGGACATGGAGGTTTTCGAGGATCTCACCGAAGCTCTGGCCTCCTTCCATTATGTGGTCGGCACCACCGCCCGGATCGGTGCGCAACGACCCTCACTCACCAATCCCCGGGATCTGGCTCAAGAACTCCTTCCCATTTCTCAAAACAACCATGTCGCTGTTCTCTTCGGCCCTGAAGACAGGGGCCTTTCCAACGAGCACCTGAGGCCCTGCCACACGATTGCGACCATCCCCACAGCCCAGTTCTCTTCGTTGAACCTCGCCCAGGCCGTGATGATTGTCTGCTATGACCTCTTTCTCGCCAGCCGCCTTCCTTCGGAGGAACCACTTCCTCGCCTGGCGAACAAGTTTGAGCTTGAAGGGATGTACGATCACCTCAAGACCGTTCTGATGAGAATCGGCTTCATCAACCCGCAGAATCCAGAACACTGGATGCTCAACATCCGGCGCTTCCTTTCAAGGACCCCTTTGCGGGCAAGAGACGTTCGCATCATTCGAGGGATCTGCCGCCAGATCGACTGGTACGCGGGGCAAATAGAAAGGGATCGCAAGAAAAACAAGGCGGATCTTGATTCCCCGTGAAAAGTGGAATAAGAATAGCAAATACTCAGGTAGATAGACTGAAGGTAGATAGACTGAAGGAAAAGACACCTGCCTGCGCCGCGGGCGCGGCAGGCAGGTGCGCGATCACACAAAGCCAAGATCGTTTGGATACGTTGGCAGGTGAGTGTGTGTCATGGATGATCATTATGGCCCTTCAGCCTTCAGCCTTCAGCCTAAACACCTGAGCAGTCACTAAGAATAAACGATCGGACAGCGAACTAAAGGAGGCCGTTTCATGACTGAAAAGAGTTTACTGGAAGGCAAACGTATTCTCGCCGTGGACGACGAGCCTGATATTCTGGAAACCCTCGAGGCCTTGCTCCCCATGTGCGTGGTCGTGAAGGCTTCCACTGCGGATCAGGCCAAGAAGCTTATGGACAGCCAGTCCTTTGATATTGCGATCCTCGATATTATGGGTGTTGACGGATATCAGCTCTTAGATATCGCAAAAAAGAAAAAAATCGTTGCCGTCATGCTCACGGCCCATGCTCTGAGCGTTGAAAGCACGATCAAATCCTTTAAGGGGGGAGCGGCCTCCTATGTCCCCAAGGATGAGATGGCTAAAATTGACACCTTTCTTGCAGACATCCTGGAGGCCAAAAACAAAGGAGAGAACATCTGGGGGCGCTGGCTGGATCGGCTCGGCGCTTATTATGAGAAGAAGTTCGGTCGCGAGTGGCAAAAGAACGACAAGGATTTCTGGCGCAATTTCCCTTCGTGGTAATATCTCACCTTTTCTCGACAAACCAGTCAATCAGCTTGCGGGCAATGCTGACCTTGTCCGGAATGAGAGGGAGATCCTTTGCCGAGAACCACCGCGCATCTACGATCTCCTTCTGGTCGGCGGTGATCTCGCCACCTGCATATTCTGCAATGAAGCCGATCATCAATGAATTGGGAAAAGGCCAGGGCTGGCTTCCGAAGTAGCGGATGTTCTTGAGATCGACACCCGCCTCCTCTTTGACCTCCCGCCGCACGCACTCCTCCAGAGACTCTCCTGGTTCTACAAACCCTGCAAGGACACTGTACATTGCCCCTGGGAACCGTGCAGCATGAGCCAAGAGAATCGTCTTGTCTCGAACCACCGCGACGATGATGGCCGGAGACATTCGGGGAAAAGTCACGACTCCGCAAGCCGGGCAGACCTTGGCCCGTTCATCGGCCTTGTCTTTTGTCGGTGATCCGCACTTGCCGCAATGCTGATGCGTTCGATCCCAGTCCACGATCTGAAAGGCCCGGCCCGCGACCCAGAACATTTCTTCATCAAGGGCCCCATAGAGCTTGCGCAGGCCCTGAAAGTCCATTCCCTCGGGAATCTGGACCTCCGCTTCACACTCTGCGGAGAGGCATGAATGGCCGTTCATCGTCCCGAGATAGTGCTTTCGCAAGACCTTGAGAGGGAGTGTGTCTAGGCCTTCCAGAAGAGGAATGCGTACCCCCTGGTCCGTCCTCCGCACAAGAAGCTTAGTCCCGGAGAACACGAACCACCATGAAGGTTCTCGCTCATCAAAGGTTTCCTGGTAGAAAGAAACAAAAGCCATAGAAAATGATTTTCCTTTGCTATGCCTGGTGGGACCAGTTGACGACCTTCTGATACGCACCGCTGAACTCCGTCCACAAGGTCAGTCCAATTCGATTGTGGGTGTCCACGATCTCCTTGAGGACAGTCCCGTCCGTCAGGGGATTGATCAGCACCGCTCTCAGAACCACGATGTTCTGAGGCCGGTAGCGGGTGGATTCAAGCTTTGTCCTGGATACAAAAGTCGTGTCGTCTTGTCTCAGAGCCTTGTGAAGCTTGATGTTCAGAGCATTGACAATGTGATTCACTTTTCGGATGTTCCTGTCGAGTGTTTTGATTTTTCGCCTGCTCCTGGTCTCTTTTCTTTCACCCTGCCATTTCACGAGTTGTTCCTTCACCTGCCGGGGAATAAATCGATAGATCAGGATGAAAAGTTCGGGAGTATTGAGCGTCTCGAAGTTGCCGCATCCTTCGAGATTTTCCTGAAGGGTATAGGCATTGTCCCTGGCGCTTCTCAGCAGAAGCCGATACCCGTCCCGGCCCATAATCTTTAGGGCCGCCCATGGCTTGAGGCTGTCAAATGGCCTTGACCCTTCTAGGGTAAAGCGCCCCATGTCCACAGAATTGCGGCGAATCACGTACTGTGACGATTGCTTGATCGTGTTCAGATCTCTTTCATTCTGGAAGAGAACCAGGCCCATCGCCATGGGGCAGTAAAGCAGTTTATGGGCATCGATGGAAACAGAGTCCGCCTTTTCGATTCCCTTGAGCAGAGGCCGGTATTCATCCACGAGCAGGGCGGAACCCCCCCAGCACGCGTCCACGTGAAAATGGGACTCCGCTTCAAGCGCCAGATCCGCCATCTCGTCGAGGGAGTCGACGCTCCCTGTCTCCGTGGTTCCGGCTATTCCCGCGATGGCGACAATCTTGGTCCCCTTCTCCTTCCTGAGCGATTTAACCTTCTGTGCCAGCCTCCGGATATCGATGCGGTGGTTTCCGTCCGCCGGGATTGCCAGGACATTGTCCTCTCCCAGGCCGAGCAAGTTCGCCGCCTTCTGGATAGAGTAGTGCCCGCGAGAAGAAACCAGGATAACGCCTCTCGAGAATCCGTAGTGATGGAGGCCCCGTTCCATTCCCGCAACCCGCACCCCTGGGAACTCTCCATCCGGGGGAAAAGCCTTCTCCCTTGCCACCATGAACGCAGTCAGGTTGGAGATCGTGCCGTCCGCCGTGGCATTCCCCAGGGCGACCCGTTGATTCTGGACGTTCCTCTCGTAGAAAACGTCGGAGCGGTTGAAAATCAGGCGATGGAACCACGCCATGAGCTCCCTTTCCACAAAGCTTGAGGCCTTGGCCGTTTCAATCTTCACCTGGTTCTGATTCAATGCGGCGATGATCATCTCGAGAAGGATCATGAAGTAAGGAATGGCGCTCGTCATGTGACCGATGTAGTATGGGTTTGCCACTTTGACCGAGTGAGCAATGACCTTTTCTTTGATTTCGGATAGAACGTCTTTGATCAGGTGGGGTTCTTCGGGAATCGCCGTCCGGTTGAAGATGCGGCTCAGTTCGGGAAGGCTGATACTGCTGTGGATGCCGCCCTTTTCTTTGGAAAAGTCATGAATCATCTCCAGCAGCTCATGGCCGAATTCGATGAACTTGTCCGGCGAGTCCGGCATGATGAAAAGCTTCTTGAGGTACTCCAGGTTGGCTTTGACTGGCTTGAGCTCTTTGTTCATCTTGAAGTCACTTCAGTCTATCCATCATGAAACCCGTTGAACCCGTGCCTACCGAGACCACAGAAGAGTCCGGTTCTGTATTGGAATGCCCCCTCACGCTCAAGGCACATAAAACGCGGACTCGAATGACGGCAACTCTAGGGTCTTCTGATCCACGCGCCTTGGGACAGGCAGGTCCCTGGCGATGAGAACATACCCGTAAAAATTCTTTTCCTCGTCGAAAATCTTATAAAGCATTGGATGGAAGTCAAGCTGGTATTCAATCCAGACAATCGCCGTGCTCACACTCTCCTCTTTCGACAATTTGTTGTATCGGTATCCGATGAGGTTCCTGTCGTCATTTTTTGGATCGAAGATCACCGCACCGGGCGTCGAGATCGATCCATCACAATATACATTGTAGTCCTGCCAGTTTTTCTTCAACTCCTCGAGGACCCTCTTCTTTTCTTCGCGAGACACGGGTTCGTATAGCCCAGTGCCCTTAAAACCGGTGCACCCCGTCACAACGGTGACCAGGATGAGCCACACGAAAGCTACCCGGAATTTCCCGGAGATATGGCCGAAACAATGAGCATGCATCCTTTTTCTTTTCAAAGTGCCCCCCAGCGAATTCGACAATTCAGCAGATCACCTTAAGTCTCAGAACTGGCCTTCTGGCGCAATGAGGTACCGGATTATAGCACAGGTTTGTCTACGTCAGATTTTTCCGATTCTCCAGCGCTCCAAATTGCACAGTTGACCACGCCTTCTTTCTTACACTATATTGAGGGAATTGGAAACGACGAACTCATCCTTTCCGCGCTATTCTTCCCGCATCCATCTCCCTGCCGGGAAGACGAAATAACCGAACCCATCAAGGAGGAACGATGAAAAAGAAGCCTGCTATTGCCATTGTCGGGACCTTTGATTCCAAAGGGGAAGAGCACCTCTTTCTGAAGGATTGCATCGAGAAAAGAGGCGTCCCTGCACTCACCGTCAATGTGGGGACCAGGAAACCCTCGGCCTTTCCTGTGGATATCGACCTTTTCCCCGGTCTGAAAAGAGCGCTAAAAGGGAATTCCGGAAACCGAGACAAGGCAATAGAAACCGCCATCGCCCTCGGCCAGAAAGTCATACGGGATCGTTATTTGAGAGGAGAGATCGCAGGAATGATTTCCGCCGGAGGGGGAACAGGGACCCATCTGGGGGCAAGCATCATGCGTGTATTACCCCTAGGCGTGCCGAAAGTGATGGTCTCCACCGTGGCGTCCCGCAACATGGCCAAGACCGTTGGCACAAAGGATATCACCATGATTCACAGCGTGGTGGATCTCCTCGGAGTCAACAGCATCTCGGGCATGATCCTCGATAAGGCAGCAGGAGCCATTTGCGGAATGGTCAAGAGTCCGTGGAAGGCAAAGGCTAAGAAAAAGCGCATCGCCCTCTCCTTTTTCGGCTTCATCACCAAGGGTGCCGAGGAGGTCAAACGCTCTCTGGAAGAAAGGGGCTATGAAGTGGTCTCCTTTCACGCCAACGGAACCGGCGGCATGGCTATGGAAGAATTGGTCAGGGAAGGATACTTTGACGGGATTCTGGACTTTGCCATTCATGAGCTGGCCGATGAACTGATGGGCGGCTACTGCCGTGGGATAGGCCCGCAGCGGCTCGAGCCCCCGGCGGGACGCCCTGTCCCCCGCCTCGTTGTGCCGGGGGGAATGGACTGCGCCGTTCTGGAATTCACGCGCGACACCGTGCCCCATGAACACAGGAACAGGAAGCTCTTCTTTTATGATTTCCGATCCGCCATCCGCCTCAACAAGAAAGAAACCACTTGCCTGGCTGTACAGGTGGCAGAAAAACTTAGGCTCGATCCTAGCCACGTGAAGGTCCTCGTACCGCAGCAGGGTTTCTCAGAAGCGGATCATGTCCGTGGGCCGCTCTTTGACCCTGCCATGAACGAAGTTTTTGTCCGGAAACTGAAAAAGGAACTCAATCCTTTGCTGGAGATCAGAGAAGCGGACTATCACATCAATGATGCGGCCTTTGCACGACTCGCCGCCGAGATGATGGACGACATGGTCCGAGGCCTGTGACATGCACTCAGAGGAGATCTCCGAAACCGTCCTTCCCTGTCATTCCCGTGAAGACGGGAATCCAGGAATCTCAAGCCCTTCTGGACTCCCGCCTCCGCGGGAGTGGCGATCTCGTGGACTTTTTGCGAGACCGCCAAGAAAAGGACGCAAGAAAAAACCATGAGCACCCTCTACGATAGAATTTACAAATTAGCAGAACCTTACTGGGCCACGAGAAAGAACAATCTCCATGTTCCCAGCTCTTATGATTTCGCTCGTCGGCTGTTGAGCTTTTATCCGTCCGCGGACGAGGACATTGTCTTGCCGGCCGTGCTGCTTCACGATGTGGGCTGGAAAATGGTCCCTGAGGAAAAACAGCGCGACGCCTTTGGGCCGGAAGTAAAGGACCAGGAGACACGTAGGTTCCACGAGACCGAGGGAGTCAGGATTGCCCGGGAGATTCTGGCCTCCCTCGCCTACGATAAAGAAAAAACCATCAAGATCCTCTCCATCATCGACGGCCATGACACCCGGAAAGAAGCTCTGTCGCTCAACGACAAACTGGTGAAAGATGCAGACAAGCTTTGGCGGTTCACTCCCTATTGTGTGAAAATCGCTCACCGCCATTTCGGGTTCAAACTGGGAGAATACTTCATCTGGCTGGCCGAGAGAGTGGAGGAGTGGTTTTTTACCGCTGAAGCGAAGGCCATGGCCCGGGAAGCCCTGAATCAGGCAAAGAAAGAGCTACTCAACCCTCGCTAACCGGCATCTTAGGGACTTCAAGTTCGGAAATCCTGAAATCGGATCTGCCCCGCTCATGCCTGTCAGCACATTCGCATTCGCTTCCTCCCATCCCTGGGGGAGATGTATCGTATCGCGACGGATGCGCTCGGTGAGGCGGACCCCCACTCGAACACTGCCGAACTTGGTCCCTACTTCCACCTTCTCACCTCCCGAGAGCCCATACTGAAAAGCCGTGTCCGGATGAATTTCACACACGGGCTCAGGGGCCATTTTTTTCAGTTTCGGAAGGTAGCGAAATTGCCAGTGGGTGTAACAGAGGAGGTTTCCTCCAGTGGTCAGCACAAGAGGGTACTCTTCCGATGGTTCGGGATCCTGCGAGAACTCAACCATAATGGGTGAGGGATCAAATCCCAACTCTTTCAGCAACGCAGGATAGATCTCCGCTTTCCCGGAAGGGGTGCGAAATCCCTTTTCTTCGTATTTCCTGTACCTCCTCTCCTCGTACTCGTGGATGCCCCCCTGTGCGACAAGATCCTGGTGAGTGAGCCCTTGATCTTTAAGCATTTCGTCAATTCCCTGGGCGCAGTTCTCCCAAGCAAAGGACTCTCCATAACCCATCGAGCGTGCCAACTCCATCCAGATCATCTGGTCAGGAAGTCCGAAACGAGGTTCAACCACCCTGGTTCTCGCGGATATGCATGAGAGGTTTTGATAGACGTTGACCCTGTGTTCGTCCCTTTCAAGAAACGTGCAGGCCGGCAAAATGACATGCGCATACTCCGAGTCTGGAGACCGAACCACATCAATGACCATGAGGAACTCCAGAGCTTGAAGGGCTTCTACGGTGCGCTTGCTGTCCGGCCACTCCAGAGATGGATTGCCGCCGGTAATCACCATACCCTTGATTGGATAAGGCTTCCCCTCCAGGATTGCATCCGGAAGACTGAGGGCGTGGGCTTCTTTTCGCGTCCGGCAAAAGACAGGAAACCTTTCCATGCCTACAGGCGGCATGGAAGGCTCAGGAAGGGGAGTTGTGATGTCCCTCAGTTTCGGCCTCGGGGTGAAGAGGTCTCCTCCCGGCACATCCAGATTCCCGGTGATCGCCTTGAGAAGGGCGAGGAGGCGAATGGTGTTCACACCATGACCGTGGTGCTCCAGGCCGTTTCCGGTGAATATGCTTGCGGGCTTTGTGGATGCATAGGTACGGGCCACGGATCTCACCGTCTCAGGCGTGATCCCCGTCATCCGCTGACCTCTCTCAGGCGAGAAGGCCTGATCTCTCACCGCTTCGCAGAAGGCTTGAAAGCCATGGATCCATTTCTCCACAAAGGGTTTGTCCCAGAGTTCTTCGTGGAAAATGACGTGCAACAGGTTCAGGATCAGCACCGCGTCGGTCCCGGGTTTTACGGCCAGATGGATGTCCGCTTTCATGGCGGTCTCTGTTTTCCTGGGATCCACAACGATGACTTGCCCCCCTCGTTTTCTGAGCTTTTCTATCTCTCCCGGGGGATAGGGCTCGTGAGAGATCATGGGATTCCCGCCCCACACGATTAGGAGATGTGTGTTCGGAATGTCCGGTTTGGTCAACCCGCCGAAGGTGAGTGTCTCCGCGATGGTGCGAGCCGTGTTGCAGATAGACCCCACGCCGCAGAAATTGGGTGTTCCATAGACATTGGCGAAGCGTTTCATGTAGCTTCGGATCTCTTGGTGCCCTACCCCTTCGCCGTAGTAGATGGCCAGGCTTTGAGGACCGTACGTCTCCCTGAGCCGGTGCATCTTCTCTGAAGCATAGGCCAGAGCATCCTCCCAAGTGGCTTCCTCGAATTCACTCCCCTTCCGGATCATGGGGGTCTTCAGGCGTGAGGGCGAGCTGAAGAAATCCAGGGCAGAGCGGCCTTTTGCACAAAGCCATCCCTGGTTGAAGGGATGCTTTCTGGAACCCTTGACGGCCACGGGCATTTCGTTTTCAACAGTGACTTCCATCCCGCAGCCGTGATCGCACATGCGGCACAGGGTCGTCACCTGACGAGTCTCATGATTCAACGTCATCGTTTGTTGCTATAGTTGTAGAGGATAGGCCTGTTCACCTCTACGCCGAAAGTTTTGAAATAAGGGTGGCACTTGGAGAGCAGCATAAAGACAATGGGACGGGGGAGATGATCCTTCTCTTCATCTAGGGTGTCGAAGTTGCCGCCTCCCTTGGCGATGAAAAGGTCTGCTTTGCCGATCTCCTGTTTCAATTTCTCTGAACATCGGCTGAGGATGGTTCCCGGCACGGGCGCTTGAATCCCGTTTTCGATCACCTCTGCCAATCGGTCCATTCCAACAGCACGCGCCTCCTTCAGTGTCACATCATTCATGGCCGGCACGCTCTTGACCACAAGAATGAATTCTATGTCAAAGAGTCCTTGCACGGTCTCCATGAACAGCCTGTCGAATACGATCTCGCCGCAGTTGTCCGCAAAATAGAGAACGCGCTTGCTGCGCCTCAGGTTTTCCTCGAGTTTCTCGTATTCGCGATGGTCCAGCGTGAAATCCAGCTTGTCGTTGATCGATTTTTCGATATCCGCCACGTTCTGCGGCACCATGAAATCGATGGCGTTTCCAAGAATCGCAAGCTTGGCAGCCGTGTAGAGCGGGTTCGTGGACTTCTCTACCCAGGACTTGAGACGGGGATAGAGCTCCATGACCACAGCGTTCTGCCGCTCTTTTTCAGCGGCAAAGGGATCCGGATCGTTCATGGCATGGTGGATCTTCTCCATCACCTTTTCTATGACGTGTACGCTCGTCGTTTCCCAGAAACGGCCTTGAAGGGAGGGAATCTCAAGAATCTCGGTGTAGAGGGCCTTGATCTTCTCCTCATCAAGAGGCAGCCGCCTCAACACCGAGATGGACATGTTCAGAACGCAGGGGATGCAATCCGGCTTGATCAGCATGAAACGACGCCTTTCAAAAGATCGGTTATTTGTTGATACTTGCCGTTTCCCCGTTCATCTTGTCAACAAGAAAGTGCGGGAACTCTTCTGCGAAAAATGTTATAGGTTCTGGGCGAAGCTCATGACCAAGAACTGAGGAGAACACGGGGAAAGGAGGCTTTGGCAGATGCGACCACATCCTGAGTGCGGGTTGTGTATGATGAAATGGGTTTATGAAAGAGTGGGCAATTCATTGAGCGAGCAGCAACAGTTCTCAATCCTCAAAAAGCTCACGGCTGTCTTTGCAGTGGAAGCGGATCCATCTATGAATATGGGCATCCTCTGCAACAGGAGCGTGGCGGCTGTGCATGACTTTCTTATCGCCTCTTCCGGTTCCTATGAGCCGTTGAAGCGCAAGAGCAACGAAGCTGCAGCACGACTGATCAAGGAGGCGAAAAATTTCATCGAAAACAGTGCAACTCCCGGCGAGCGATTCGTGAAGGCATGCGGGCTCGCAGCAGTGAGCAATGTCGCACCTATCGGTGTGCCGTCGGCACCCTTTGAATTTTCCATGGTGGAAGACATCGTCAAGGGCAAAGTCCCTCTCCCTGTGCCCGCAGGAGACATCTACGGCGCCGCTTCAAAGGCTCGAAACGTTTTCTATGTTGCTGACAATGCCGGCGAGATCGGGTTTGACTCCCTTGTGATTTCTCTCCTCAAGAAGATGGGCGCCAAAGTGACCCTGGCTGTGAAAGAGGGCCCCTTTTTTGACGATGCGACTCTGGAGGATGCCCGTTACTTCGGCCTTGAACAAATCGCTGACGCTGTGCACGCCGTGAGGGGGGGCATTTTTGTCCCGGAAGAGACCGACGAAGAGCTGTCCCTCGCTTTTAAGAACAGCGACTTCGTGATTTCGAAGGGTACGGGCAACTTCGAGGTTTTCAAAGGATATGGGAAGGAAAAACGGGTGCTTTTTCTACTCAAAGCCAAATGCGGCCCGGTCTCAAAAGAGGCGGAGACGCCCGAAGGGCAGTTTATCGTAAGGCTGGAAGGCTAAACCTCTGCCCTGACCGCATCCCCTCCCCGCTTTGGTCCACAAGGTGGCGTTCAAACTTCTGTAATGACCTGACGAGCGATTAGGACCTCCAGTCAATGGTGGTATGAAACCGGTTCAGACTTTCCACTACGTATCGTATACTTGAATTTAAAGCGAGCCGTGAAAGCGCGTGATTAGAAACTCAAGTCATAACATCGTTTGAAAAGGATGACAAAGCAATACACTTCTATGCTTCAAAGATACATCGGCTGATTTACATCAAGGTGAGGTGATAAGAACTTGCTTCAGATGGATGGGAGTTCAAGGGGATTTGGCCTTGTGTGTCAAGGACAAACTTAGCCCATCATGTTGGGCACCAGAGTATTTCGGTGGACGGGGGTGTTCCGGGCTGGTACGGTCCGCTGGGAACGCAAGTGGGAGCATTCTTTCTATTTCATGTGGGTATCACTTGCCATAGGAAGGAAAGCGAGAAAGAGGTATGCTGTCAATATCACAAACTGTGTGATATCTACTTTTCCTGTGATATATGTTGGGTCATCCTTTCATATCCGATTCAATCTAAAAGAAGTTGCAGCCAAGGCATAACCCGCGTTCTCTTGCTATGCTTGATTAGAAACGCTTCGATATCAAGCCACATGTCATTAGTAGTTATATGACCGATCCCAGGATACAAAACGAATTTAGCTGAACTGCCAATAGATTGGTAAATATCCTCGGCAACAATCCATCGTTCTTGTATTGTCTCACCAAGAAAATGCAATTCTGTACTGACATCCTGACTGTCCCAGTTATCATCCTTGTCCCCCAGATATAAGAAAAGTGGAACTTTTTTAAACTCGCTCAGGTTGAATGGTGTACCAGTAACGACATCAAGATCTGAGATACCCAGATCGTATGTCATGTTGTGACCCCTGCATGTTGCCACAGGTGCTATCGGCCATCCCCCAGGTGAACCAATGGCCGCCGCCATGATTCTTTCAGGATGAATCGCAGAAAAGCGACTGACGAATGCCCCTGATGCGGAAAAGCCAATCATGAAAAACTTTTTGTTCGACTTAATCCCCTTCCCTGCAAGTCTCTCGATTGCATCATCGACCATGGCAATCAACTGCAAATCAATCCGAACCAGGTTTTCTCTTTGAGTCAGCAATGCCGCCCTGTCCAGCGCCTGTGTATATAGATCCTCATAACGCGGGAAAATCGGGACAAGGAGTGGTGCCTTCAATACATAGGCAAATGGGGACCGTATATTGAGAAATGACTCTGCCCTTCCCTCATGAAAAGCAAAGTCATCAGACGGGACACCCGAATTGTTCGGTTCGACCAACAGCAGGGCGGAACTTCTGGCAGTTTCTGGAACGTAGAGTAAGTAAGGCCAGTGGAAGCCTTTTTCCGGTTGTGCGGCAATTTTTTGATAGTTGATAGATTCTATCCAAAAGGTTAAATTGTATTCTTCCGCAAAATTACCTTCGGTGTCCCGGATATTTTCATACCCCGGCAAATTTATCATTATCATAACTTTAGTGTGCGGGACAAATGGATAATGGACATCCTGTCGTGGCAAATAAAGGGTTTTGCCATCTTCAGACCAGTAGTTTGTGAAGAAAGAACTAGACCAGTTGGATGTGGATACTGACCGGTACGCAGTATTCATAGGTTTGTTGAATGTTATAGATACCAGATCAGCAGTCTGGCTGACACCGGTCGCTCCGTTTACTGGATTCGCGGAGATTGCGACAGGTGATGCTGTAGCGAGTCCAACATGAACCAACATGAAGAAGAAAATAAGGCATAGGCTCAAATGGAAAAAACCCTCAGGATAGTCATTATTTCTTTTATCATTCTCTATCCTCAAAGTTTTTGAGTTACATTTTCTTAACATATTTGAAATCCCCTCAATCATGCATGAAAACGCATGGTCGGTTCTCATTTAATCCAGTCGTCCCTGAAAAACCGTAATTCTATCTGAATTTATTAGTAATTATTGAGAATCACACTTGTCCAAAAACGGATTTAGAAACTGATTGAAAATGTCCTCCTCATGGGAGATTGTTGATGCGCCAACAACAACAAATCCCAAGGAAGCAGGAGGACACGACCCATGGTACTTTGTGCAAGCCTATTCAGTCAACTGGTTGCTCTGTTCAATAAAACACAGTTCTACCACCTGGTGAAGAACCACCGGGCAGAACAGTACTCTAAAGGATATAGCTCCTGGGACCATTTTGTAGCGATGCTCTTTTGTCAACTAGCCCAAGCCAAAAGCCTGAGAGAGATCTGTGGGGGGCTGGCCTGCACCATGGGAAAGCTTCGACATCTGGGGATGAACGAACCCCCAACAAATCTACCCTTTCCTATGCGAATGCCCACAGACCCTGGCAGATGTTTCGCGATTTATTCTACGAGACCGTGAACGTGTGTAAGATGGCCGCTCCCAAAAATCATAAATTCCGCTTCAGGAACAAACTGCTCTCCCTCGATGCGACCACCATCGCTCTATGCTTGACCCTTTTCCCCTGGGCGGAGTTTCGCCGAACCAAAGGAGCCGTCAAACTGCATCTGCTTTTGGATCATGACGGATACTTTCCGGTCTATGCCTACATTGCCAACGGCAAGAAACACGAGGTCACGGTGGCCCGAAAGATCCCTCTGCCCCCTGGCTCCATCATCACCATGGACCGTGGGTACAATGACTACAAGATATATGCCTCCTGGACGGAGGAGGGCATTTTCTTTGTCACTCGCCTGAAGGACAACGCCGACTACACGGTCCTAGAAGAAAAGCTCATCCCGATCACCGGCAATGTACTTCGAGATCAACTGATCCAGTTCAACGGATTCTATGCTCACAAGAAGTGTGCTTACCCCCTGCGAAGGGTCGTCGTTTGGGACAGCGACAATGAGCGCCAAATCGTGTTGCTCACCAACCATCTCAAGTTCGGAGCCAATACCGTATCCGCCATCTATAAGGACCGTTGGCGCATCGAGAACTTCTTCAAGGCTTTGAAACAAAACCTAAAGGTCAAAACCTTCGTGGGCACCAGTGAGAACGCTCTCTGCATTCAAATTTGGACAGCATTGATTGCCATGTTGCTGATCAAGTACCTTCAGTTCAAATCCAGGTTTGGGTGGTCCCTATCTAATCTGGTCGCTTTCCTGCGTTGGAACCTCTTTACCTACAGGGATCTATGGGAATGGATTGACCATCCATTCGATGTATTGCCGTTACAACCAAAGCCTGTCCAACACGTGTTATCGCTGCCGGGTCTTGGACAGCATCTTCTGAGAGGGACAACCTAAATTGTGAAGGGTCTTCTATGGACCCCTAACTTATTGAAAACTCAATGGCTCGGTACGAAACTCAGACTTATTTTGGACAGCAGTGATTGAGAATATGTGCTATCAAAATTGCAGGTTTTTCGGCAACAACCATCCAAAACCTTGCAATTTTTGAGAGCATGAAACCCAAGAAATCTCCCCACTACAGATCGGCAAAAGGATTTGTTCCGGTTTGAGCTTTGCGGTGAGGTGAGGTGATAAGAACTCGCTTCAGATTGGCGGGAGTATAAGGGGATTTGGCCTTGTGTGTCAAGGGCAAACTTGGCACATCATGTTGAGGGCAAGATGATTGCGGTGGACGGGGGTGTTCCGGGCTGGTACGGTCCGCTGGGAACGCAAGTGGGAGCAAGCCCGAGATTTGCTGAGAGACGGCGTTTTGAGCGAAAAAGGACGAAGATCACCTTCCAGGCCGCATCTCGATTTCTTGGCTCATGGGAGGAGGTCCGATGGCTATATGGGGTCGCCCAAGAACGAGCGATTACTGATCCAAGTCCGTTGCAGATCCAAGCGATCATCCACCGACGATTACAAATGCTAGTCTATCGAGCGGCCACGTAGCACGCCGGTCACGATTTCGAAAATCTCAGAATCTCTGCGGCGCATTCATCAAGAACCAGAGAGACGAGTGCTCCGTTCTCAGACGAGAGGGGAAATCGGCGGGTTTCCCCTCACCCGCCCCCTCCCCTGGTTTGGGGAGAGGGCGGATGGAGGAGAAGGGTATCTAGAATTTCGGTGCCGCAAGACCGAGGTCCTGGGCAATGACTTTATAGCAGTTGTAGCTCGAGCCGCGTCCGATGCCGGGGCCGCCGTAGACACCGGATGAACACTGATAGAGGTTCTTGATAAAGGTCCTGTACCCGCCGGGAATGCCCCTGAAGCGACCGTTCTGAACGCCGGCCATATTGCCTTCACACCAGCCCCCTTCCTTCATATCCAGATGCGTATCCTGGATATCCGCAGGGTTGGTGATCCGGTGGACAATGAGATTGTCTTTCGTCATGTTCGGAGCATACTCCGACCACACCTCGAAAAGCACGTCCACAAACTGCTCGGTCATCTGTTTCCATTCCTTCCTGGAGAACAACCTCGCAGGACAGGTGAACTCTTCCACATGTAAGGAGTGCTTTCCCTCAGGCACCCTGCTGCGATCCCAAATGCTGTCCGGGGCGGTGAGGATAAACATCTTGGAAGGAATGCCCAGGAGATAAATCTCGTGCTGGTATTTGTCTTCGATGAACCCGAGGTCTTTGGGTGCGAAATAGGTCCGGGGCGTCATGTTTATGTCGGGGTTGTCCTTGGCGGCTTTATACTTGGGAAGTTCATGAACCCCTACGGTTCCCCAGAACAGCTCGCCTCGATCGAACTGGTAGACCCGGGCCTTGCGTTTCATGACGTCCGTGATCCTATCCTCTCCGATCAGCCGCAGAAAGAGCTGAGGGGAGGCATTGTCCGAGACCACCAGCTGCTTGGCCGTGACCTCCGTGCCGTCCAGCAGCTTTACTCCTTTGGCTTTGCCGTTTTCGATGAGAACCTTTTGGACTTCCGAATTGATGTGGTACTCGATGCCCAGTTTCTTGCCCACGGAAACCAGCGAATTGGTGATAGCCTGGGTGCCGCCTTTGGCAATGGCAGCCGTTTCCCAACCCAAGGTCAGGTGAATCGTCGCAATCGTCACCATGATTCCGGGCACATCTTCAGGAAAGCAGCCCCATGACGTCAGGAATCCTCTCAAGGTGAGAATTCTCAGCTCATCGCTTTCAAAGAAATAGCGGGCGATTTGCTTGCACGTCATGAACTGCATGGGGAGCTCCAACCCGCTTTCGGGATCATTGAAAAGCTCTTCCAACGGGTCGGGCACACCCCAGGGAGTGGGAGGCGAATATCGGTACTTGTGGAAGGCTGCGCGCCACTTGTTCTTGTATTTTTCGGTGAGATCAAGGTACGTTTGCGCATCGATTTTGGAAAACCGCGCAATCTGATCGTAGGTCTTTTTGACGTTCGCCTCATTGTACTTTGTTTCGCCCGTCTTGGGATCGACCACGGTGAAGGCCGCATAAGCCACATAGCTGGTCCCGTCGTCAAAGATGATCGCTTCATTGGTGTCCGGAAACGTGTATTCCAGTCCTTCTTGGCGAAGATTGAATTCTTTGTAAGCCGGGTGGCTGTAAAAGCGCGTGAAATGGGCGCAAAAATTTCCGCGAAATCCGGGAGAAGGAAGATCCTCAGTGATCGCTCCCCCGCCCAAATGGTCCAGGCGCTCAAAAACTCCGACCTTCATCCCTGCTTTGGCCAGATAGGGCGCTATGATCGAAGCGTGATGGCCTCCTCCAATAATTACCGCATCGTACACTTTGTCAGCCATTTCATTACCTCCTCATTGATATTGTTGATGTTAGTACAGACGGTTTTTTAAAAAGTTCAAAAGCACTCTTTTCTGTCATTCCCGCGGAGGCGGGAATCCAGTCCTGCTAAGCGCTTCTGGACTCCCGCCTTCGCGGGAGTGACGGTCGAGAGGCCCTTGTGGCTCCCCGTTTCACCAGAAATGCGATTTGTCCTGCAGCCCCCCTCCCCCCTCTTTAGTAAAGGGGGGAAACGCGAATACGTCCTCCCCTTTGTAAAGAGCCTGTCCTGAGCTTGTCGAAGGAGGAGACAGAGGGGATTTGTTTCGTGATTTATCTCAGTTCTTTGAAAACCGTTGCCAGCTTGCCGGCCTTTTCTTCAGGCGACGCCCCTTCGATGATAACGCACTCCCTCCTCATGTCCGGCGGCGGGCACAGCTCAGCGAGCTGGACTCCCTTGAGGGTCTCCGCGCTGATGCCCAATTCCTTCATCCCCCATTTGGGGATCGGCATAGGCCGCTTAAGGAGCATCAGCATCTTGCTTCTTGCAACATATCTCAGCTCCCCCACCTCATTGCTCACCGTGACCAAGGCTGGGAGCCCAGCCTCAACCACCTCGTACCCCACGGGAACAAGTTTTTCCACCACGGCGCTGCTGTCGCTGATTTTTATCGAGCGCGCCAAGCTGACCGATGGAATGCCGAGCATTTCCGCGAGGATCAGGCCCACCTGCCCGGAGTCCCAGTCTCCCGCCTGCCTTCCTGTCAGGATCAGATCATACCCGCCAATCTTCTTGATGGCACAGGAAAGCACGTAAGCGATGGAACGACTCTCCAGCCTTTCGAATGCAGGATCTTCCAGAAGAATCAGCGCATCGGCGCCGGCGGCAATCGATTTTCTTAGCACGGTATCCGAAACCTTTCTGCCCATGCTTAAAACCGTGATCTTTCCTCCCAACTCTTCCTTGATCCTGATTGCAGCTTCCAAAGCGTTTTCGTCATAGGGGCTGATCACATCGGGAGCGTCCACCACAACCTCCTTCTTTTCCGTGTTGACGCTCACATTCGAGAAGGGGACTTCCGGATCGGGTATCTGTTTTGCACAGACGATGATTCTCACATCTTTCATGATCACTCCTCCAGTTTCTTGATCAATGCGGGTAGGAGCTCCTTGTAATCGGCAACCACTCCATAGTCGGCCACCTTGAACATATTGCAGCCCGCATCCGTGTTGATGGCTATAATTTTCTTTGATCGGATCATACCGACCAGGTGTTGCACCGCTCCTGAGATACCCACCGCCACATAGGCATCCGGGGCAATCATCGAACCGGTCAAGCCGACCTGGTGGTCGGAGGACATCCAGCATTTATCCACCACAGGCCTGCTGCATCCGACCATCACGTTCCCATGGGTTTTGCTCATCGCCTTGGCGAAAGCCATGAGCATTTCAAAATCCTCCTTTGCAGCGATCCCTCGCCCGCCGGAGATGACGATGTTCGCTTTGTCCAGTTCGACGACCTCCTGTTCCACAGTCTTCAGGGACTTGACTCTTATTAGGGATTCATCAAGACGGGGGGTCATAGGCACCATCTCGCTCTTCGTGGCCGTTTGCTCTATCGGCTCAAAGGCCCCTTTCCTCACGGTGACAATCTGAGGACTGCCTTCAATCCTCAATATGGCCACGGCGTTACCCCCATAGATGGGTTTTGTGCGGATGAGACCTTTGTCCGTGGGATCGATCCTCAATCCGGTGCAGTCCGTGGTCAGCTCCGTATTCAGCCGATACGCCAGCCTAGGCGCCACTTCCCTGCCTACAAAAGAGTGGCTGATGAGAAAGAGTTTGGGGGCAATCTGCTTGCACAGCCACTCCAAGGCCCCTACCCAGGCATCGGGTTGGAAGTCTTTGAGCAGCGGGTGCTCAAGCCGATAGACCTTATTCAATCCATAGGCTGCAACCGATTCGGCCAACGGGGAGGTTTCATGTCCGACGACCACCGCTGACGTTCCGGTGCCCAGATCCTTCGCCAGGACGCTTCCCCCTCGTATGAGTTCGAGGGTCTTCTTGTCCAACAAACCCCCTTTGGTTTCAACCAACACCAACACGTCGCTCATCGCTACCAGCCCTCCTTATTCGTGATTGTTTTAACGCAGGCCTTTGGCCGCAACCAAAGACTAATTCCGAAACCCGAATGTCGAATATCGAACAAGGAATTTCGAATGATGAAGTTATATCTCTTTTGTTGCTACCTTCGGCGTTCGTCATTCGTCATTCGACCTGCCCGCTATGCCCCGCAAGTTCCAGCTAGATCCGCCATACTTACGAGTGTCACGGCTATCGTTGCGCTGCAAAGCGCCTCGCAGGGCAGGCGGGTATTCTGCGGTTCGTTTTTGACCTTCTACGCAGCTTGCGCAGAAGTTACAGACTAAGATTCCAATCTCTTCCATGGCTTTATTGTTTGGTGACAGGATTCCCTGCCTATTCCAATGACTGCAAAACCAGCTCATTCAAGTCCATGACCTTCAGTTCTTTTTCTAATCCCAGGGTCTTTGAAGCATCTTCCAGCATGATGAGACACAGAGGACAAGCCGTGATCAGGACCTCTGCCGCGGTTGCGTGGGCTTCTCTCATCCTGATTTCGCTCATTCTTGCCTCACCATCCAGTTCTTTCCCTTGCCACATCCTTCCTCCTCCTGCGCCGCAGCAGAGGCTGTCAGGACCGTGGTGACCCATCTCTATCAATGTTGTACCGGGGATCGAGCGAATGACTTCCCTTGGTTCCTCAAAAATCCGATTGTGCCGTCCGAGGTAACAAGGGTCATGATAAGTCACCTTGAGCTTTCCGCTCGTTTTGAACCTGAGTCTTCCATCGCCGATGAGCTCCCTTAACAACAAAGAATAGTGCCTCACTCCAAAGTCCTTTTCCGGGTATTCGTTGAGAAACGCGTGGAAGCAATGGGGTGAGGATGTCACGACCTCCTTGATGCCATATTGGCCAAAAAGGTCTAGACAGTTTGCCCTCTTCTCCTCAAAGAGACCTGTTTCTCCCACCACTCTGGCGATGTCCCCGCAGCAAGGCTCCTTGTCGCCGAGAATCCCATAACTCACCCCTGCATGCTTCAAGATGGCCGAGAAGGATTTGGCTATGGCCTGGGCTCTTGCGTCGATGGAGGTCGTGCAGCCGACAAAATAGCAGAACTCTACCTCTTTCCCGCCCTTTGCCAGGGCAGGGATATCCAAACCCTTTGTCCATGCAGCCTTCTCCCTCTTGGAAGAAACCCAGGGGTTCTCATAATTAAAGAGCCTTTCAAGGGTCTGATTCATAAGATCGGGCACCCCTTTTCCTTCCTGGATAAGCAGTGCCCGTTTTTTCGAAACAGCCTCGAAGGTGGCGCCATATACCGGGCAGACCTCCAGACACGCTGCGCAGGTCGTACAGTGCCAGGGCGCATTACTCTCGATCGGGTGATCCTTGGTGAGAAACCGGATATCTCCAACACGAGAATGTTTTTTCCACAAGGCATGGACCGTGGCCTGTATGAATTCGCGGGGTGCGAAAGCCTCGCCGGCGCCTGTGGACGGACAGGCTTGCACACAACGCCCGCATCGCATACAGGCATCATAGAACACGACGTCCCCGAGTTTCAGGGGGGTGGCGCCAAAATCCAGTGATGCATCGTCGGTATTCAGTGGTGCCTCGTCAGTATTCACGGCTGCGTCACCCAGTTCCTGAGAAGTGGACGAGGTTTCTCTCGACCCTTCTGAAGAATGATGAAGGTAATAGGCGGCAGGCGCTCCCACAATGTGAAACAGTTTGGTAAAGGGGATTATGCCGATGAATCCAAGACTCAACAGCGCGTGACCCCACCACAGATACGGATAGCTTGATTCCGCGATCCCTTGGGATACGAAACCGGCCGCCCATGCCCCAACAAAAGACCAGTGGCCCCAAGCCGGCTTTTGAGACGCCAATCGGACCCCTTCCAAGATAAACCCGGAACCCACCACCGTCAGCAACCACAGAGGCACCACAGCATCTTCCAGCCTGCGTTCAAGTCTTGAAACGCGTTGAAGGTACCTGCGAACCAAGGCCCAAAGGATTCCTGCCAAGAGGACAAGCCCCCCAACCTCCATGGACAGCTCAAAAAGAAGATGGCTCTTGCCCACCAGGAAGGAGGACAAATGCTCGTGGATGAGCAGCAAGGTAGTGCCTATAGTCAGAATGACGAATCCCCAGAAGATAAAGGAATGCATGATGCCGGCCGGCACCTCACCCTTAAGCACACGCAGACCCAGAAAAACATCGGAAATCGTTTGCTTCAAGGCAGGGCGTGAGAAAGCGACCTTGCCTTTCGGAGCGCTTTTCAACCACATATAAAGGTGAGCGGCAACACCGACCAGCAGCAGGCACATTGCCAAAGCAGCTAGGACATAAAAGAGCCAACCTGCCCCGATCTTCCAAAAGAGTTCCCTTTCCGGTGTCATGAAAACCTTCTCCGTCTTGATTTAACCCATCAAAAAGCACTGCAGGGGATTCCATAATGCTCATCCCAAAGCAGTGGGCCATAGGGCTTTGAGCAGAATTCCAAGCATCGTTGCACGGCTAGAACTTCTTCATCATTTCGCTCATGAGATAGGGCACCTCAATGCGGCCTGTGGGAGCGAGAATCCGGCTGGCGTAGTCCGTGGCCATCTCGTTCTTGAGCTTTCTCACGAGGGATCTGAATTCCGGAGTGTCGATCGCTTTGGCGATGTCCACAATTCCCCTGGCAGTGGACTCCGACAGTATTTTGGGGCCTGTGCCGACCACCAGCCGCCATCCTGCGGTGATCGGAATACCCAGGTTCTTCATTGCGGGAATGCACTCGCCCTTCACAAAACGGTAGTGATCGTCCTCTTTTCCGGGCAACACGTTGTAGTACTGATTGAATTTCCACACACCCGTCTGGATGCGGTATGGGCTCTCCTGAACTTGAATTCGACCGGAGGGAGCCCAGACCTTGCTGTTGTATTTCCACGCATACTCGAGCAGGCGGTTGGATATGATGCGGTATTCCCGCGTGGCAAGGTTTTTGTGCAGGCTGTCCAGGCTCTCGACCTCTGCAACCGCCACGACCCTTGGCCCTTCTCCAACGACCACATAGTAGCCTCCCACCAGGCGAATCCCCAGTTTCTGCAAGGTGGGGATGTATTCGTTCATCACAAAGGTGGAGTAGTCGTCGAAATGCCCGGGCATGATGTCCCAGTATTGGGTAAAAAGGATGGCCATGAGATTCCTCCTTGGGGTCATTGCAGCGCGTGCACCCCGGATTCGCCCGTGCCCTAGAGGCAAAAGGTACGAAGGGGAGTGCAGGGGCTAGAACTTGAAGACCCTGGTCATGAGTTCGGCAATGTATTCCGCGTCGTCTTCCTTTTTCTTGGTGAATTTCGCTGGTCGCGCCTGGACCCAAAAAATATTCTGGGGGAAAGGGAGGTCGAAGTCCACAACCCACTCCATGTCCTGGGGGGTGTTGAAATGCTTCTCCACGTCCAGAGAGACACGCACAATTTCCAGAAGTTCTTCTTTGGAGAGGCAGGCTTGATTCTGCATGTCCCCAGGCACGTCGGTCGTCGCTGTCCCCGAGCTGCGGTAGACCACCATTTTCGTTTTCTCATTGATGGTGCTTTCGATGTCCCTGGTCTCTTTGTCAACGAGAAAGTGATCAGGGTTGACTTCTCCACTCACGACGCTTTCGCCCAAGCCCCAATTGCCCTCAACAACGACCTTGGTCGTGTCCCCGGTGGTTGGGAGGACAGTGAGAACGACGCCGGCAGACTTGGCATTGACCATCTTGAGGACTGCCACGCCGATGGGCGCCCTTTCCATCTCCATGCCTTTTTCGATACGAAACGCAATGGCCCTGGTCGTGAAAGCACTTCCCCACACCTTGATCACATGATTCGACACCTCATCTTTTCCCAGAACGTTCAGGAAGGACTCCATCTGTCCCGGCATACTCACCGCACCGCTCGAACGCACGGCCACCCGGACCCTATCCATGCCGACACGGCTGCACAGCTCATCATAATGGGCATCGAGCTCCTTCTTCATATCGTACGGCATGGATTTTGACTCGATAATGCCCCGGATGGCGCGGCTGGCCTCGATCTGTTTTTCCACGTCCCTGAAACCGCGAACATTCTCTTTCACATATCGCCTGACCTCCTCGCCTGCGCCACTTTGCTCCATGAATTGTTCGTATCCGTCAACGCAAATCGCAAAACCCGGCGGCACACGCATGCCCAATCGGGTCATTTCACCCAGGTTGGCGCACTTCTTACCGACGATCTCGTTGTGCTGACTCCCCAGTTCCTCAGACCAATAGATCCATTTGTTTGCCATGAGGTTCGATCCTTTCCTTTTGGAGGAAAGCGGGTCAGGGCCCCCGTCAGTCCTTCAAGCCCCTGACCCGTTCCTCCAAGGGAATCATTGGTTAGCTGAGGATAAAGACGACGCCGAGGTTGGCATCCACCTTGATCCTCTGTCCGGATTTGATTTTCGCTGTTCCTTCGAATACGTTCATCACCACAGGGATACCATATTCTCTTCCCACAATGGCCGCATGGGAGAGACCAGCCCCCCGGTCCACGACGACGCCCTTGATAATGGAGAAAACAGGCGTCCAGCTCGGAGACGTGGTCGCAGCCACCAGGATATCCCCTTCTTGCACCAGATGGAGTTCGTCTTCCGTCATGATCACTCGCGCCGTCCCCTCGGCCACACCCGGTGATCCGCAGACGCCATAGAGATCGGCCTTAAGTTCAGGCCGCACCTGGGGCATGGAACCTACCACCACTTTGAGGGCAATGGGGTCCATGGACTGCACGAGAACGCCCATGGCCATATTCATATCGAATCCCTCTTTCAGGAAGGCGGGCGGATTAGGCGTCTTCTGCCATTCCTTCCATTCCGCCTTTCTCCGATCCACGATGTAACGCAGATTGAATTGATCGGGGTTGATCCCGGCCCGGCGGACTTCGTCGGGGATGAGGAAGAACATGTCTTCAGGGTCGTTCATTGCCCCCAACTTGACGAAACGCCTCCCCAGACCGAGAGCGCTCCGCCTCATCATGGCGTGGGTATAGAGATCCAAATAATGATCGTGCTCTTCGCTAAAGGCTCCGCTCTTCTGCGCCAATCGCATGAGCTGCTGAAACCATCCCTTCTGTTCTTGCGACACTTTGGCCAGGATCTCTTTCTCTGCGGCAAGCCTTTCGACCGTTTTCTTTTTCCGCTCCTCATCCAGGTTGAAATCACCGCCCTTCATGAGAAATTGCTTCACATTCACCAGCGCCGGTGTCGGGTCCTCTACCCAGCTGGGCAAGTTGATTTCGGACATTCGCTGCATGCGCCATCCGTCTTCATTCATCAGTGCCGCAAAATCCTTCATGAACGCCCGGCCCTTTTCAGTGCCCTCCAGCTTGGGCTTGATGTCATGGGCTTGGTTCTTGAGAAACACATCGCCGAGGCCATCATTCCGGGCCCGCTTCGAGAACTCCCAGAGTTTACGGTCCACCTGAAAAACTTTGTTATCAAATCCGGAGACCAGCTTGATAAACATCGGCGAGGTGTCGTCAATTTTGGCGATGTCCCTGCACATGTTTTCGAAAAGGATGTAAGCGGTGTAGGTGCCGTACATCATATACATGTGAATTTCCCACATCCGCCGGCACGTGTTGATCGTGTCCTCGAAATTCTGCAGCAATTCAATATTCGTCGCTGTTTCCGGATTTGTGGCCTTGAGGTGCTCATAGCGCCCGAGAATCTCTTTCACGAATCCGCCCCACAGCCCGTCAAAGTCCTTGATAAAGGGCAGGATAGCCTTTCGGAACTCAACCTCTCTGCGCCGTTTCTCCTCCTCGGTTTTGACCAGCAAAAGTGTCAGGTAACCCCCGCCTTTGTGGAACCGCCAATCCCAGCCCTTCACCGTCGGCAGGCTGAGTTTCTCGGCACCATACTGCATACCGTGACGGCAGAAGTTGATCCAAAACCATCCGAACATGGGCGTCCATGGCGGTACGGAGTGCGTGCCATCCAGGAACCAAGCAGGTGATTGCTCGAAATCCCTCTCCAGATCCAATTCCAACCCGGGGACCACGTCGTAGACTTTCATCCTCTCTACCTCCTTCAGTGAAATGTTTTTGGTGGATAATGCCCTGCCTAAAATAAACCACGTACCCGATACGGGCACCACAGCCTTCCACAGAGAAGGCGTCTCTTCACCTCCTTTCTCTTGGGGTCGAATTCACTCAATCTCCCACCACCGTGAGTGCTTCCGCGGCGCACCACTTCACGCACTCAGGATCAGGAGGCTCGCCGCAAAAGTCACATTTCAAGGGAATGGCGGTGTCCGGTTCTTTGTAAATGGTTTTCTCCGGGCAGGAGGCTCGGCACAACACACATCCGTCAACCTCTACGCCGTCCACAAGAATCGTGCCCTTGGAGTTGCATGCCGCCTCTGTAAAAGGCCCCGCAATGACGGGGAGACAAAAGGTCTCCTCAACAAAAACCTTGATTCTCGATCTCTGCGGGTTGACGCCTTGCGTGTGCTTCAACGCGCAGGCGACCTCACAGAGCTTGCACCCGCTGCACTTGGTGTGGTCGATTTTTATTCTCATATTGAGCCCTGTCCCTTCTTTCCCCAATCCCAATTGACGAAGCTTCTCCGGGGTCGGCACGCCGTCTTCATCCCATCCCCTCAGTCGATAATACAGGGGGAGCATCTCTGAGAGATGGACGACCTGGTTCTTCACCCGGGGCTCCTGGGTGATCCTTTTGGGGAGCGTGTCATCCTTCCCGCTTAAACCGGCCTTGAAGTTGAACAGTCGCTCCAGGTTCCATATCCGCTCGCCGATGAGGGCCAGTTCTTCTGCCGAGTAATCCAGTCCCGTGGTGAGCCTGAGCCACTGGAGAGGCTTTTCGTTCCACAGAGGGCCGTGGTAAATGATCCAGCACAGCACTCCCGAATCCACAATGGCGACATAGTCCTGATCTTGTTTCGTCCATTCCACATGGTGCGCCGGATCCTTCCTTCCTTCGTAGAAAGGCAACGTGGCCTTGGTGTGGCACGCCCCCACATTGCTGGTTGCATATTGAAGGCCGATGATCTCGATCCCCTGGGGATGCCACGCAGGCATGCCCTGTTTCTTGACGCCCATGAAAAGTTCCGGTCGGCCGTATTTTTCCGCCACTGCGGCGCCTCCCTCTGCAAGCAGATCGCCGAATCCCTGGCGCAGGGCCGTCTCCCGGAGTGCCCGGAACATCATGGCGGCATTTCCGAAAGGGAGCGGATACCCGATGTCCTTCTCATGAAGGATACCTGTTTCAAAGAGCTCCATGGCGCAGGAAATCGTGGCGCCTGCCGTGATGGTGTCCATTCCCAGCTCATTGCACAGGAAGTTGGCCCTGAAAATGTCCTCCAGGTCCCCGATGCCGCAGTTGGACCCAAGAAGCGCCATGGTTTCGTGTTCAGGCCCTTTGGTCGTCCATGGATACTCCGGGTCGCTGATTCTTGCCCGCTTTCCGCACCGAAAGGGACAGGCAAAGCACCCCTCGTCCCTGGCCCTCAGCATGTTCCGGATGTAGGCGGGATCCTCGAACTTGGTGAATGGCTCGAAGTAGCCGTCCTTGAAATTGAAGGCCGCCTGCGTCTTGGACTTGTTGGCTCTGCCCGGGAGACCCCAGGTCCCCCACATAGACCTTTTCTCGAGCTCTTTGTTTTCCCTCGCTTCTTTATAGAATGCCATCACCGCCTGCTTGAATGCTTCAGGATCGGAGATCCGGATTTCCCCTGTTCCATGGGCGGCAATGGCCTTTACGTTCTTGGACCCCATGACCGCTCCCATGCCCGAGCGGCCGGCTGCCCTGCCGCCGTCCGCCATGACACAGGCAAAGCGAACCAGATTCTCGCCTGCAGGGCCGATGGTGGCGATGCTCAGCATGTTTTTCTCCCAGCGGTCCGCTTCGGGCCCCATCTCTGCCCTGATAGCGTGCTCTGTTTCCGTGGCTCCTTTACCCCATAAATGGGCCGCAGGCCTGATCTCCACCTTGTCGTTGAGGATAGAGATATAAACAGGTTCGGGAGACTTCCCTTCAAGAATGAGCGCGTCATATCCGGAAAATTTCAGATTGGCTCCGAAGTATCCTCCGCAGCAAGGGTTCCCGATGGCTCCGGTGAGAGGAGACTTGCCGACCACGACGAATCTTCCACCTGCAGGAACACCCGTGCCTGTGAGAGGACCCGTTGCGAAGATCAGCTTGTTTTCCGGGCTGAGGGGATCAATACGGGGATCGATCTCGTCAAAAAGCATACGGTCCCCCAGACCGCGGCCTCCGATGTAGTCTCGTGCCAGCCCGGGAGGCAATTCCTCCACACTGCAGTTGCCCCTGGTAAGATCAATTCTCAGGATTTTACCTGTCCAACCGTACATGGCTTCCCTCTTCCACTAAGAATGGGCCTCTGCGGTCAGCCCCGAAAGCTCCTGCTGTGAAAACACCGGCCCGTCGCTGCAGATGTACTTGCTCCCCACATTGCACCGACCACACTTCCCTATGCCGCACTTCATCCGCATTTCCAGGGAGAGAAAGATGTTTTCGTCTCCGAACCCGAGCTCCTTCAGTACCGGCAGAGTGAACTGGATCATGGCAGGGGGCCCGCAGACCATGGCAAAGGCATTCCTCGGATTAGGCGCGACGGACCGAGTGACATCGGGTACGAAGCCGACATGGCCCTGCCACCCGTTCTCGCCTTTGTCGACCGTGAGGTGCACTCGGAGATCCCCCCGCTCCTGCCAGGCTTGGAGATCTTTTTTGTAGAGAAGAAGCCCGGGCTTTCTCGCCCCGTAGATGACGGTGAGATCCCCGTATGCCTTCCGGTTTGAGTCATGGAGAATGAAATTCGTCAGGGATCGCAGCGTGGAAAACCCGAACCCTCCCCCGACAAGAACCAGATTTTTCCCTTTGAAGGTCTCCAGGGGATATCCGTTTCCCAGCGGCCCCCGGACACCCACCGCATCGCCTTTTTCCATCCGGTGGAGCGCACCGGTCACCACTCCGATATTGCTCACGCTGAACCCGAGACGGCCGGGACGGGTCGGTGTGGAGGCCATTCCGAAGGGAGCCTCTCCTTTGCCGAAAACCGAGATCTCGGCGAACTGGCCCGGCGTATAAACAAATCGCTCTTCATCCGCTTTGCCCACAAAAGAAAGCTCAAGAGTCTTGATGTTTTCATCCTCCGTCTCGACGATGATCTCTTCGACTCTCATGAGAAATGGGACATAAGGGTTTTCCATCACCGCGCATTCCCCTCTGAAAGCGATGTCACGACTTCACGGATATCCAGGTTGACCGGGCATTCGGTCACACACCGGCCGCAGCCCACACAGCCCGGCATCGCCTGAGTCTCGGGAAGGTAGCTGAACTTGTGCATGATCCTCTGCCTGAATCTTTCTTTTACCGTAGGTCTGGGGTTGAAACCGGAAGCCTGCTGGGTGAAAAGCGGGAACTGACAGGAATCCCAGACCCTGATTCTTTCTCCGGTATTGCCCACGGCCTCATCGCAAAGGTCAAAACAATGGCAGGTGGGACAAAGATAAGTGCAGATTCCGCAACCCAGACAGGTTTCTGCCAGGTCCTTCCACACCGGATCGTTGAAGAGCCGCTCCAATTGCACTTCCAGGTTTTCCTTCATGGCCACCGGCTGCATGCAAGCCTCGGATTTGCTTTTGACCTTCTCCGCCAGGGCCAGGGTTTCCACGTCACTCTTCTCAAAAGCCTGGTCTTCAATAAGAGCCGCGCCCTTTTCACTCATTGCTTCAGCGACGTAACGATCGCCCAAGTCCAAGAGGAGCAGATCCGACCCCTCTGCAGAGCATGGGCCTCCACCCGTGGACAGGCAGAAACAGGAGGGATTCGGATGGTCACATCCCAGGCTCACCACGACCGTATTGGCTCTCTTGTCGGCATAGTAGGGATCGCGGCAGTCACCGCCGAAGACCTTGTCCAGAAGCACGAGCCCCCTGGCATCACAGGGACGGATCCCGAATAACACTCGGCCCCGTTCTCTATCCTGAGGAACAACCACCTCCGCCTTACCCTTTTCCGCCCGATACCGAAAAAGCGTTTCCCTCTGAGGGAAAAGAACGGACTTAGGAGATTCTTTGGCGTTCAGGTACTCCAGTACCACTTGAGAGGGAGAATCAATCTCTCTGATCAGGATGACCTCCCCTTTTCTCACAGGGGCGAAAACAATCCGCTCCTGAAGAAGGCGTTCAAGAAAGCTCGCGAGCCGGTCTTTTTTGAGGATCTTGGAGATAGAGGACAACCTGCACCACCTTGTCACCCCCCTCACCCTGCCCTCTCCCCCGAATCCGGGGGAGAGGGTTGGGGTGAGGGGGTCTTGACACATCATGGATTTACAATGAACGATTCAGGGTCATCGGGACGAAAAGTCGCCAGAGGACTGGCCTCGTCGAGACCGAGCCCTGCTTCATAGCCAAAGAGATCCTTCACGTCTTTCTGAAGTTTCCTGTTCAGTTTTCGGATGTCCACCCCGACCGGGCAGGCCCGCTCACAGGCGCCACAGGACACACATCGGCCGGCAAGATGATAGGCTCGCATGAGGTGAAAAATCATGGTGTCCGATGCATCGGTTGACTTTCCGATCCATTGAGGCAGAGAAGCGTCCACAAAACATTCCGGGCAGTAGCAGAGGGGGCAGGCGTTTCTGCAGGCATAGCAGCGCATGCACTTGTCAACCTCCTTGCTCAGGTAAGTCCACCGCTCTTCGGTTGTCAACGCGTCAAACGCTTCAATGTCCATAAAAGAGTCTTGATTCTTTTCATCCAACGGTTGTCCTGCTAGCACGTCATGGAGGACCGGATTGGGATGGGTGCAGGTCTTGCAGGAATCATGGAGGAATTCGGAACGGCTCAGAGCCTCTTCGAAATCAGAGCCTTTGATAAGGAGGAGGTCCTCTGTTTCCTCCGTTCTCAGGATTCGCCTGGGAGCGACGCTAGCCTCGACCCGTGCCCTGTCCATCATCCCCCGGCAGGCTACACCGATGAGGATGACCTCATCTCTTTGCACCTGCTTTTCCTTGATGAGTTCCACCACCGCCCGACTGTCACATCCCTTAACCACAATGGCCGCCTTTTCTTTCCTTTTCGGAAGATATGCGGCCAGGCTATTCTCGCAGAATCCATCCCACACAAGCCGGTCCGCGTCCTCTTCTTTCCTGACAAAGCAGGGCCTGCTCCGGAGAGGCATGCTTCCTCGCTCGAAGCCGATCACCACCTCCACCTGCTTCTCCCGAAGGAGCCTGCGGGCAACATCCCTAATCTCTTTTGTTATGAGGCTTTCCATCTTTTTCTTCACACGCATACACCCCCTCACCCTACCCCTCTCCCCCACTCTTGGGGGAGAGGGCGGGGTGAGGGGGGATAGCTGCTGCATGAACCACACCTTGAGGCGGAGTTTTCACCAATCTCTTTGCCGGGCCAAGGGCCCTGACGTTGCTTGTCACTTTTTCAATCAGCTTTGCAAAACGCATGCCTTCGGAGGCCGACACCCAGCTGAACTGGACCCGGCCTTCCTCCACGCCTACAAATTCGAGAAAGTTTTTCAGGAGAGCGAACTTTCTTCTCGCACTGTAATTGCCTGTCAGGTAGTGGCACTCTCCGGGGTGGCATCCGCTCACCAACACGCCGTCAACCCCTTTCTGAAGGCTGGAGAGGATAAAGAAAGGGTTGACCCTTCCGGAGCAAGGCACACGGATGATGCGCACGTTGGGCGGATACTGGATCCTGCTGGTGCCTGCAAGATCCGCCCCTGCATAGCTGCACCAGTTACAGAGAAAAGCCACGATTTTGGGTTCCCACTTACTAGATTCCATCATCTCTCTTTATCCAATGCCTGTCTCTGGGCTGGACCAAATTCGAATTCCGAAATCCGAAACTCGAAACAAATTCAAAATTCAAATGCTCCAATGTTCCAAACAAAAGCCTGCCAGCCTACCGTTTTGGTCATTTGAAGTTTGGTCATTGGAGATTGCCCTTCGACGCGGCTCAGGGTGGTGAGCCTGTCGAACCATCTCGGATTTCGTGCTTCGGATTTCTGATTTCAAATTTCTTCTCTTCCCGCCTACTCCTTATTACTACTGCTTACTGTCCTAACAGGGCTTGAATCACGGACCATGTCTGCATGTCGCTCACGCCGCCCAGGTCCAGTGCACCGCTCCGGCAGGAAGAGACGCAGACGCCGCATCCTTTGCACAGGGCCTGGTTGACCACTGCAATCCCCTCTTCTCCGAGGGCGATCGCCTGATAGGGGCAGACCTGCTGGCAGAGCCCGCACCCGCTGCACCTTCGCGCCATCACGCTACAAACCGGGCCGCCTGCTTTCAATTCCGCTTGAGCGAGGATGGTGAGTGCCCGAGAGGCTGCGGCCTGAGCCTGGGCGATGCTTTCGTCCATGAACTTGGGACTGTGGGCCGTTCCGCACATGAAGATTCCCTCTGTAGCAAAGTCCACAGGGCGAAGCTTCATGTGAGCTTCCATGAAAAAGCCGTCCTCGTTCAGGGGCACCTTAAGGAGCCGGGACAAGGGCCTGTTCTCAGCCGCAGGGACTGCTGCGACTGCCAGAGCCACCCTATCGGCATCAATCACGAGACGGCCGCCCAGGGTCGGCTCCGTCACGGTGACCCTCAGGACAGAACGACCTTCTTCCTGAACCACGGTCATGTCCGGCTTGTCCTCCTTCTCATAGCGAATGAAGACGACTCCTTTTTCCGCTGCCTGCCGGTAGTAGTCTTCCCGGAAAGCATAGGTCCTCATATCTCTATAAAGGACATAGATGTCCATGGTGGGGTTCCGTTCTTTCAGTCTGAGGGCATTCTTGACGGCCTGGCTGCAGCATATGCGGCTGCAGTAAGGTCTTTCCTCGTCTCGTGACCCGACACACTGGATCATCACTAGGGTGTTGCACTGATTCAAACGTTCACTGCCCGCCTGGATTTCCTCTTCCAGCTCCAGCTGGGTGCCGACACGAGGATCCTCGCCGTACAGGTAAATGGCAGGCTTGAATTCCTCGGCTCCGGTGGCCACAAGGGTGACGCCATGATGGATTTCTCTGACCACTCCCCGTTCGCCCAACGCGATTCGCGACGTGAAGTTCCCCACATAGCCTGAAAAATCGACAAGGCGCGCCTCCGTGTGCACCTGGATGTGGAGAGTCTTGTAAACTTTCAGGATGAGATCCCGGAGATAGGCCTGGATATCGCTTCTCTCCAGGGTGTGGGGAATCCTTCGGGCCATGCCGCCCAGTTCTTTTCCCTTTTCAACGAGATGAACCGGGATGCCTTGATCAGCCAGGCTCAGGGCAGCCACCATGCCGGATACGCCGCCTCCGATCACCAGGGCTGAGCGGTTGACCTCGTAGGAAACCTGATAGAGAGGCTCCAGGAGTACTGCCCTGGCAACGGCCATTCGAATCAGGTCTTTCGCCTTGTCCGATGCGCTCCTTTTGTCCATCATGTGGACGAGGGAACACTGCTCACGAATGTTGGCAAATTCGAACAGATAGGGATTGAGCCCCGCTTCGCGAAGGGCATCCTGAAAAACGGGTTCGTGGGTCCTGGGCGTGCAGGCTGCGACCACCACGCGATTGAGCCCTTTCTCCCTGATCACATTGGCCATGTGCGTCACGGAGTCGATAGAACAGCTGAAGGTGCTCTCCTCCGCGTGCACCACGCCCATGAGTCCCCGCGAATAGTCGACAACCTTCTTCACGTCCACCGTCTTGACGATGTTGGTGCCGCAGTCGCACGCAAAGACGCCCACCCTGGGAGGTTCTCCCCGCACGTCCCGCTCAACAGGGTATTCTTTTTTCTCCACCAGAGTTCCGCGGCGGTCGTTCAAAAGCTGTGAAGCAAGGGATGCAGCCCCGCTGGCCATGGTCACGGAGTCGGGAATGTCCATGGGCGCGTGAAAGACGCCGCAGTGATAGATCCCTGGACGGGATGTCTCTATGGGTGAAAAGGGGGACCCTTCGCAAAACCCGTACTCATTGACGGTGATGCCCACTTTTTCCGCAAGATCCCTGTTCGTTTCAGGAGAAAGGAGTCCCACGGAGAGCACGACAAGATCAAAGTCCTCATCCTTGAGGCCGGTGCCGTTCAACCGGTATCTGAGCCTGACCGCGCCGTTGTCTTTGTCTTCTCCCAGGACGGAAACTTTGCTCCAGGTAAAGCGGACGCCAGGCGTGTTTCTGGCCCTTTCATAGTATCGTTCGAAACCCTTGCCATAAGCGCGGATGTCATTGTGAAAAACATGCGCTTCCAACTCCTGGTCATGTTCCTTGCTCAGGAGCACGTGCTTGATCGCATACATACAGCAGACGGACGAGCAGTTGGGATTGCCGGCTGTCTTGTCCCGGGAACCGACACACTGAATCCATGCGATCTTCTTGGGATGACGACCGTCCGAGGGCCGGCGAAGTTCTCCGCGGTTCGGCCCTGACGCGCTCAGCATTCGCTCGAATTCGAGACTTGTGACCACGTTTCGAAATCTTCCGTAACCGTACTGGCTCTGAACCTTCGGAGAAAAAGTCTCGTAGCCAGGAGCCAGGATGAGGCTCCCCACCCTGATCTCATGCACCCTTTCCCTCTGGTGGAAGTCAATGGCCTTGTTCTTACAGGTGGGCACGCAGATCTGGCAGATGCGTCGCTTGAGGAAAAGACAGTGATCCGGATCAACGAAGGAGACGGCCGGCACGGCCTGGGGAAAAGACAGGTGGATGCATTTCAGGGTCGCCAGGTTTTCGTTGTAGGCGTCAAGGATGTGAACAGGGCAGTACTCCGCACAGGTTCCACACCCCGTGCACTTTTCAGTGTCCACATAGCGGGGTCGCTGGATCAGGGTGACCCGGAAGTCCCCTGCTTCGCCCTCGACCCGTTCGACCTCCGCGTCTGTGAGGATTTCAATGTTGGGATCTGTGGCGCATTCGATGAACTTGGGAGAGAGGATGCACATGGAACAGTCATTGGTGGGAAAGGTCTTGTCCAGCTGGGCCATCTTGCCTCCAATGGCAGGCCCCTTATCCACCAGGTAGACCTTGAAACCGGTTTTGGCGGAATCCAGTGCGGCCTGGATGCCGCTGACCCCGGCTCCGACCACCATGATTGTTCCTACGCGATCAATGCCAGTCTTCATGGGTTATGCACCATCCGTCATGAATCGTCACCGCGAAAGACGCAAAGAGCGCGGAGAGCAGATATTTCAGGAGAATAGGGAGATACCGATTCTGCAGAAGCACTCGCGGCCTTCGTCCGGAAAGCACTTCTCTGAGGCAGATATCGTTTTGTCTGTCCCGGCTCGAGCCGGGACAGACAAAACAGTATTTCTCTGCGTCCTTTGCGTCTCTGCGGTGCATCTCCTATTCATCGCCCATGGCCTCCAGGACGATCTCCGAAATATCCTTCACCTCCAGCACATTCCCCTTGTCCGACGTGACCACACTGTCCTTGAAGTTCAACAAGCAGTAGGGACATGCGGTGACCAGAATATCAGCCCCCATCTCAACCGCCTGTTCCACCAGGATATCGGAGAAGCGCTGTCCTTTCACCGTCTCCATCCATATCCTTCCTCCCCCGCCGCCGCAGCAGAGACTGTTTTCCCGGCACTCCACTTCATCCATCAGGGTGACACCCGGGACGCTACCCAGCACCCTTCGAGGTTCCTCGTAAATGCCGTTGTGCCGTCCCAGGTAGCAGGGATCATGGTAGACGATCCTTTTGTGCAGACTCTTGTTCAAGGGAAGCTTCCCTTTTTCCACGAGGTCCGCCAGATATTGCGTCAGGTGAATGACTTTGGTCTCGCCATCCAGTCCGGGATATTCTTGTTTGAAGGTGGTCAAGCAGTGGGGCGAGGTCACGATGATCTCTTTGATCTCCTTCTCTTTGAACGCGGCAAGGTTGCTCTTCCTCAGGGATTCGAAGAGGCTCTCGTGGCCTGCTTTTCGGACACTCTCGCCACAACAGCTTTCCTTCTCTCCGAGGATGCCGAAGGATGCGCCGGTCGATCGAAGCAACGTCGCTGTTGCCCGGGCCACACTCCCGAGCTTCGGGTCATAGGCGGGAACACAGCACGGGAAATAGAGCACCTCATGCTGGTCCGAGGAATAGGGCTGAATCCCCAGGTTCTCCGCCCAGACTGCTCGTTTGCTGCGCTCACTCCCCCAAGGGTTCCCCTCGCTGCTGAGGCTCCCCATGGCACTGCGTAGGCTTGCAGGAGCCCTCTCGTACTGGAACTCGAGCATGATCTTCCGGGCCGCGCGTATGATGTCTGTGATCGCAACACCCCGCGGGCATCGGCTGACGCACATGTTGCATGTGGAGCAAAGCCACCAGTCCTCCTCCTCAAGATCCACAAGTCCGTACCTGGACTGGCAGATCATTTTGTGGGGCATGAAGGTCCTCACCGTGTTCCAAGGGCAGCTGGCCGAACAGAGGCTGCACTGCCAGCAGAGCTTGAAGGCGTCTCCTCCCGCCTCCCTGATGAGATCAATCCCTTCCTTGAATGGTGCCAGGTATTCCAATTGGGAAACCGCGCCCCCTCACCCCTTCCCTCTCCCCCGACCAGGGGAGAGGGAGAATCGTATTTGAATTATACCGTGCGCCTTGTACCGTGCGCCCGTTACTGGTGCTTAAGAAGACCCTGTTCGCAGGTTGCTCAATAACGCCCAGATACAAGGCGCCCGAAATCCCTGCCCGCGGCAGGCAGGCCGAGGAGTGAGTCCCGCAGAATGCTGCGGGACGCAATGACGAGGGATGAGGGCAACGCCGTAGATGGGCGTTTTTCAGCAACTTGCTAATGCATCACTCTTCCGCCGTCTACCAGCACCGTCTGGCCTGTGATGAAATCGCTCTCCGGAGATGCCAGGAACAAGGCTGCACCTGTGAGATCTTCCGGCTTGACCACACGGCCAAGCGGCGTCTTGGAAGTGTCGTATTTTGTCACATCTGCGATGCCCCTGCTCGCTTCCGTATCGGTGAACCCCGGAGCCACGCAGTTGATGCATATCCGATGGGGTCCGAGTTCTATGGCCAGGGCCCTTGTCAGTCCGATGATCCCGCCCTTGGAAGCCACATAGTGCGCAAAACCATGACTCCCGGTGAAAAAGACCTCGGAGGCAATATTGATGATCTTGCCGTACCCCTGATCCCTCATAAAGGGGAACACGGCCCTCGTGCACAGGAATGCCCCTTTCACATTGACTTTCATCACGAGGTCCCACTCGTCCGGATCGATTTCGTAGAAGGGTCTCCGCTTGAGCCCGTCATAAATCGCCGCGTTGTTGATCAGGATGTCCACCTTTCCGAAGGCTTTCACCGTGGCCTCGGCCATGGCCCGGGTGGCTCCCTCGTCCGTCACATCCCCCTGAAAAGAGACCGCCTCCCCCCCCAGGGTTTTGATCTGCTTCACCGTTTCGCTGAGATCCTCCCGGTCCTTGGGCCGAAGCGCGATATTCATGGCCATGACCTTTGCACCTTCCTCAGCCAGCCTCATGGCAAAGGACCTTCCCAGCCCCCTTGCAGCGCCGGTCACAATGGCGACTCTGTCTTTAAGACGCATAAGAACCTCCTCTCACCTCTTGCAGCCCGCACCCGCAGATTGCTGTTTTTGGCTTTTTTGCTGTCATTCCCGCGAAGCTTGTCCCCGCGCAGGCGGGGAGCGGGAATCCATTATCTTAAAGGTTTTCTGGACTCCCGCCTCCGCGGGAGTGACGGAGTGATTGGGTTTTCACCGACCTGCCTGTCTTCCCAGAAACAGCTCGAATTGAAGGTTTCAGCGATGATCCTTTAGCGCTCGTTTATTTAAAACTTTTGATAGCTTGAGCGCATTACCTCCCAAATCTATTGACTTGTCAAAACAATAAGTTTTATATATCTATAAGTTTCGCTTATAGATCCTATATGCAGATCAATCTCAATCACCTTCGAATTTTCTACTATGCGGCCAGGGAGAAAAATCTCACCAAGGCGGCAGAGGCTCTCTTTGTGACCCAGCCGGCCGTGACCATGCAAATTAAAGCCCTGGAGCAGTACCTTGAAACAGCCCTCTTCAGGAAAAGGGGGAAGTTCCTTGAACTCACGGAAGAAGGAATCGTTCTTTATAAGTATGCAGAGAAGATATTCGGTGTTGTGGATGAAATGGAGCACGCCTTCAAGGGCTTCGCCTCTCTCACCCAAGGCTCTCTCATCATTGGGACGACACGCAGTTTCGCCAGACATCTCATGCCCGGACTTCTTTCGCGCTACCAGGAAAAATTTCCCGGCATAAAAGTATCCCTGGAAGTAGGGAGCTCCAGCGAAATCGCCGAAGGCGTAGCGGCTTTTAAATATGACTTGGGGATCATCGGGAGGCTCCCGCTTCCGAGCAAAGTAAAGGCTATTCCATACACCCCGGAAGAGTTCTGTCTGGTCGTATCGCCGGATCACCGCTTTGCCAAAAGAGGTGTCGTCTCGTGCCGGGAACTTCAAAACGAACCGATCATTATCCGAGAGCCGGGGTCAGGGTCAAGGCATTTCATGCTCTCCTTCCTGGCCTCCCACGGTGTGGAGCCTTCCGTCCTTGTTGAGGCCGGGAGCGTGGAGTTTATTAAGGAGTATGTGATTCAGGGTCGCGGCATCTCTTTCCTCTACAAACCCGAAGTCCAGTTGGAAGCGAAAATGGGTCTTCTCAAACCCCTGGAGCTCGTGGAGGGGCGCCTTTTCATTCAGACGGAAATCGTCGTTCCTGAGGGCGTCACCCTCTCACCACCGTCCCGGGCTTTTCTCGAACAGGTCGACAAGCTCAAGTCCTAACAAAAGGGCTCATTAAAAGAACCAAAGGAGATCTCATCTTATGCCTAAGCACATCGTCATCCTCAGCACCCTGGACACCAAAGGCGAAGAGGCCAAGTACCTCAAAAACCTCATCGAGGCCCAAGGGTTCAAGACCCTTCTCATGGACACTTCTATCGGGGGTGAGCCCACCCTTGCTCCGGACATTTCATCGGAAGAAGTGGCCAGGCTGGGAGGTGGAAACATCCAGGAGATACGGGCCTCCAGAAACACGGGACAAGTCACTCCCATCATGATCAAGGGAGCCACCATCAAGGTCCAGGAATTGCTGGGCAAGGGCCTTTTGGATGGAATCATCGCGTTCGGCGGCGCATCCAATACGACTTCGGCAACCACTGTCATGAAAGCCCTTCCCTTCGGCATCCCGAAGCTCATGGTCTCGAGCACGGCCTCGATGCCTGCTTACGCGGCCAAGTACATCGGCACCAAAGACATCACCATGATGCATTCCGTGGTGGACATCTCCGGCCTCAATGATCTCACCAAGGCCGTCCTTGAAAGAGCGGCAGGAGGAATATGCGGTATGGCGGCTGCAAGCGGAGGCCCCGTCAAACCGCTCAGCACCTCCCCGCTCATAGCGATAACCACCTTCAAGTTCGCAGAAGAATGCGGACAGCATGCCATGGCCCTTCTCGAGAAAAAGGGATATACGGTGATCCCCTTTCATGCGCAAGGGATCGGCGACAGCGCCATGGAAGAGCTCATTGAGCAGGGTCTGTTTCAGGGAGTCCTCGACCTGGTTCCCGCTGGGGTGATTGAAGAACTCCTGGGCGGAAACCGAGCTGCAGGCCCCCATCGTCTTGAATCGGCAGGGAAGAGGGGAATCCCTCAGGTGCTCACGCCTTGTGGTTTTGACATGCTCAGTTGCGGTCCCTTGAGTCGAAGAGAAGCAGGAGACCCCCTCTGGACAAGCCTGCGGCTGGCTGAGCGCAAAATCTTTATCCCCGACGAATTCAGGGTTGCGGCCCGCACGAGTGGAGACGAAGTGTGCAGAGTTGCGGAGGTGATCGCCCGGAAGCTCAACGAATCGAAAGGCCCGGTGAAGTTTTTCATTCCTACCCGGGGTTGGTCCTCCCTCAGCACAAAGGGAGCGGACCTGTATGAACCTTTCACGGACGATCTCTTCGGCCCTGCCTTGAAAAAAAGCCTGCGGCCTGACATAGAGGTATCCGAGCTCCCCATGGAGCTCAATTCTCCCGAGTTCGCAGAAGTTCTCGTCGGCGCTCTGGACAGCATGATGAAAGGGAACTATTCAGGTAGATAGACTGAAGGAAAAGACACCTGCCTGCGCCGCGGGCGAGGCAGGCAGGTCCGCGATCACACAAAGTCAAGATCGTTTGGATCCGTTGGCAGGTGAGTGTGTCATGGATGATCATTATTGCCCTTCAGTCTTCAGCCTTCAGCCTAAACACCTGAGCAGTTACGATGAAAGAATCTTGGACAGCTAACGTTTTGCTTCCTGCCAGTGAGCGAAGTACTCCGCCATGACTTTCTGCATTCCGCCTGCTTGGGGACCTTTGGTCGCCATCTTTTTGAGCATCTCCACAAAGGCCCTTGCAGGATGGGAAAGGTGCTGATTCTTGAGATAGGCAATGCTCACATCGAGAAAGAGCTCTTCCCCGGCTAGAGGAACAACAGCCAACCTTTTTTCGCGGACCTCGGCAGCCACCGCTTCCTCGACCAAAAAGGATATCCCCTCCCCTCGCTGGACCAGTTGCTTGATGAATTCCGTATTGCTTGTTTCCATGAGGACATTGGGGGTGAGACCTTTTCTGCTGAACAGTTCGTTGACCTGTTTCCGGGTGCCTGAACCTATTTCCTTCATGATCATGGGATCATTGACCAGGTCCTCCACAGATACGCTCTTTTTCTTGGCCAAGCTGTGATTGGGAGCGAGGATGAGCATCAACTGATCCCGCTTGAACGGCAGAAAGGTGACATTGGGGTCCTCTTCCACCTTTGCAATCACAGCCACCTCGTTTTTCAACTCCAGAAGGCTGTGGATAACGTCAAGAGAACTCCCTTCGTCAAGGTGCACCTTGATATGGGGAAAGGCTTCGTGAAAACTTGAGATGAGAAAAGGCATGAAGTACCGAGCGTAGGCTTTGCTGGTCCCCAAACGAAGAATGCCGCGCTTCAATTTTCTCATCTCTTCGATCACGTCTTCCACTTCTCTCTCATACTCAAATATCCTTCTTGCGTACTCATAAAGAGTACTCCCTTCATCGCTCAGGAAGAGGCTGCGCCCTTTTTTCTTGAAAAGCTTGAGGTTGCACTGGTCCTCAAAGATTTTTATCTGCGCCGTGACGGCGGGCTGGGTGATGCAGAGTTTCCTCGCGGCACTGGTGAAACTCCCGGATCGTGCGGCTTCAAAAAAGACCCGAAGCTGATTCAGGTTGATCACGGCTTCCTCCCCCACGCTTGCCTGCCTCTGGCAGGCTTGCCCGCCTAGGCGGGCTAACCCTTGTTTGAGAAGACGGTTGGACAGTTATGAAGGTTCCCATATTTGCCTTGACACGCATAAACCCCCTCACCCTGCCCTCTCCCCCAGGATGGGGGAGAGGGTTGGGGTGAGGGGGAGCGATCCGCCAATACTATTTCGAGACGATTAATAATGCTAGCTGCTCCTTATATAGCAAGACAACTCATAAGACAAATTTATATATATCATAAGAAAAAACTAGTTGACATAACTCTCCATTTCCTCAATATAATAGCTTTGTTTTTTCCCCTCGTACACGTTTCCCAACCTTTTATCAAAACCCTCTTTCTGGCAGACGGTTCCAATATGGATGGCTCCAGTTCTGTTCTAAGCAACTCTGTTCCTCTTTTTTTTAGAGCTTGTCCCTTTTCATTTTCTGAGAAAACCGGGGAGACCTTGACGACATTGGCAAACTCGGAATACCCGGGCTGGTATTGCAAAAAACCGTATCGGCGATTCGACAACGTAAACCTTATAAGAGGAGGGTGAAAATGGCCAATACAAGCGCAGCAAGGTTTCCTGATCCCCATGACTTCAAAGTCCCCAAGGAACTTGAAGGATGGGAAGAGATGTACGCACCCCAGCGGTTATTCAGCAAGGATAGAGCCGAGTGGGAAAAGAGGCACTTCTGGTTTCAGGATAAAATCCATGCGCCCGAGCCGCTATATCCGCTTGATGATATTTTCCAGGAGGCATGGCAGATATCCCTTTCCGGATACACCACAAGAGTCTTCTGTATTCCTCCAGCCCAGGGAATCGCTCAAAGGCTTGTGGGCTGCTATATGTACATCACTCCGGTGGAGCCGCCTCCCCCGGAAGTCATCGGGCAGAAGGCCGAATTGTTCGGGAAGAGGGTCCCCTTTGTCTTTCAGAATTACAACAAATTGTGGGATGAATGGATCAAGAAGTTCAAGAAATTGGGCGGGGAAATGGAATCGCTCAGCATCCCGCAAGATCTCGGCAACTTCGCGCCCGACGACCAGATCTTTCCCGTACCCAGAGGATACACGGACGCCAATGTACTGATCGAAAGCTTCAATAGCATCATCAGCCTTATCTTCAGGGCATGGCAGTATCATTTTCAGTATCTGAACCTGGCTTACCTTGCCTATCTCATGTTCGTGGATACGGCGAAAAAGCTCTTCCCGGGCATTAAAGAGAGCACCATCGGCAAAATGGTGGCAGGTGCCGATGTTTCCATGTTCCGCCCTGAGGAGGAATTGTGCCGCCTGAGCCGGTTGGCGATGGGACAGAAAGCCGTTCAGGATATTCTGAAGAAGGATTTGCCTGCCGCAGACAAGATCAAGGCTTTGCAGGGCAACGATGCGGGTAGGATCTGGTTGGAAGATCTTGAAAGGGTCAAGGATCCCTGGTTTTACGTCTCCTGCGGAAGTGGATGGTATCACTATGAGGGAAGCTGGATCAACAAGATGGATGTGCCTTTCAGCTACCTCAAGAGTTACATCCAGAGGCTTGAAAAAGGTGAAAAAATAGAAAGATCCCTGACAGCGATCTCCGAGGAAAGGGATAGGATCGTCGAGGAGTACAGGAAACTCATCAAGTCGGACGACGACAGGAAATCTTTCAATGACGCATACAATGTGGTCCGGTCCATCTACGTGTATGCCGAAGATCATCTCTTCTGGGTTGAGCACTGGCTGCACACCATCTGGTTTCAAAAGATCAGAGAGTTCGGCAACGTGCTTACAAAGTACAACGTATTGAAAAAGCCGGATGACATTTACCTCTTTAACCGATTCGAGGTGCCCATGTTGCTTGAAGACTTGGCAACCGCTTGGGCATTGGGCATCGGGGCTCCCACAAGGGGCAAGTACTGGCAGGAAAAGGCGGAAAAGCGCGAAAAAATCCTTGCAGCCGCCAGGAAGTGGAATCCCATCCCTGCCCTCGGAGTCCCGCCGGCCGAGGTCTCTGAACCCTTCACCATCATGCTGTGGGGTGTCACGACGGATACCGTGGCCGAATGGCTGAAAGGCGCAGATGTCGAAACGAAAGACGTCAACCAGCTCAAGGGGTTCGCCTCATCCGCCGGGATTGCTGAAGGACCTGCGCGGGTGCTTAAGTTGAACGAGGACATTGTGAAGTTGCAGCCGGGTGAAATCCTTGTTGCCCCCTGTACCAATCCCTCATGGGCGCCTGTGTTCACAAACATCAAAGGTGCCGTGACGGATATCGGAGGGCTCACCTCTCATGCGGCCATTGTTTCAAGGGAGTATGGCCTCCCCGCCGTGACAGGTACCGGCGTGGCCACTTCGGTCATCAAAACAGGAGACATCATCAAAATAGATGGAAGCGCTGGAACCGTGACCATCGTGAAAAGGGCGAAAGCTTAAAACGGTATAAGCTGGGGGCACCTGCAGTGCCCCCGGCACTACAGTCTTAGGCAATAGCTTCTTCGCAAGCTGCGCAGAAGCTCAAAAGCGAACCCGCCCGAGGCGGGTAAACCGCAGAATACCCGCCTGCCCTGCGAAGTGCTGTGCCCGAGAAGGCAACCGTGACATTCGTAAGCACGGCGCATCGATCTCAAGTCTGCGTATGGGCATAGCGGGCAGGTCGAATAACGAATAACGAACGCTGAAGGAAACAACAGAAGAGATTTAACTTCATCATTAAATTCCCTGGTCGCCTCTGGCGCCGCCGAAGGCGGGTAAACCTTGTTCGACATTCGACATTCGAGTTTAGGTACTCCAAATTGGTTGTAGCCAAAGGGCTTTATTACGACAAGAAAGAGGAGAATCAAGATGGCGGAGAAATGGATCTACTGGCTTAGAGAACTGGGGGCAGAGCACAACAACATTGTAGGGAAAAAGTGCGCCAATCTGGGGGAAATGACCAAAGCCGGGTTTCATGTGCCGCCGGGTTTTGCCTTGGGTGTTGATGCCTATGATCGTTTCATGAAGGAAACAGTGGTGACGGACCGTCTGTTAGCCTTCCTGAAAACGTTCAAAGCGGATGCCAATAAAGTCGCAGACACTCTGAAATTCGAGGCTGCCTCCAATGAGATGAGAAAGATTGTAGAGTCCATCAAAATGCCCACTGATATGGAAGAAACAGTTAAAAACTACTATGCCGAACTTTGTAAAGAGACGGGGAAGAAGAATTTGTTTGTCGCCACGCGGTCGGCAGGTCCTGCGAGCCATCCCGGTCAATATGAAACCTATCTCAATGTGAGCGGCGCAGAGGATGTGGTGCAAAACGTGATTCGTGTTTGGTCAAGCACTTTCAATGCCCGTTCGGTCATTGCCAGAGCGAGGCTCGGCCTCCCATTGCATTATGACCCGATCGGGGTGGCCGTGCTCACCATGGTGGATGCCAAGGCAGCGGGCGTGATGTTCACGGTGAACCCCGTCAATGGCGACGAGTCGAAGATCGCGATTGAAGCGAGCTTCGGTTTTGGTGAGGCGGTTGTCTCGGGGAATGTAACCCCTGATCGATATCTCATCGACAAGATTACTTATGAGATAGACGAAAAGGTGATCTCAGACAAGGCAGCGGAGTTCGCATACAATCCCCAGACCAAGGAAATGGAGTACAAGGAACTGCCTGCCGACATGAGAAAGCTGCCCTGCCTCGAAGACAGGGAAATCATCGAACTCACCAAAATAGCCAAGAAGGTCCAGGACCATTTCGGCTGCCCCCAGGATATCGAGTATTCCATCTCAGGGAGCCTGAGCTTTCCTGATAGCATCTTTCTTGTCCAGGCCCGTCCTGAGTCCGTGTGGGGCAAAAAGAAAAAAGAATCGGTGCTCGGCAAGAAGAGCGGCTGGGATCTTTTGTTGGAAAAAGCCACCACCCCGGTGAAACTGAAAATCAGCTAAGAAACCTTAATCGCCGTGTGATCATTGGTTTTCTTCCCTTTCTTCTCAAACCCATTCAGCCCCGGCACAGCGTGTGCCGAACAGGTCTGGCTTGTTAGACGCAGCAGCAATCCATAACCAGGTGTTTTTCGACTTGGGAATGGAAGTGGCGAATCCCTCATAATCGTTGCCTTGACCAATTCACATTAGACGACTCTAAACTCGCATCGGTGGGGCAGGTGTAATCTGTTTTGCCTCGTGAAAGGAGAGGAATTATGGAAGACAAAAAGATTGGTTTCGGACCGAGTGGACCGGCAGCCGGGCTCATTCAATTGATCATCCTAACCATCGTCGGGATTCTCTTATTTGTCTACGGGATCTCGGTAGATCTCATTGTTATGAAAATCATTCCTGCATCCCTTCTCATGTTGGTTGCTCTCGGCCATCTGGCTCTCCTTGGGGATAACTTCCCCTTTGCACCCCCCGGAGGAAAATGGACACCCGATAAGTCGAGGTTTACCGCAGGTCTCGGGATGACTTTGATCTGGGCCGTCTTCACGCTCATCTTCCTCCTTTTTGTGAGATATGTTTATCCACAGTGGCCTGTTGGCCCCGTCTATCTCTGGTTCGGAGTGATTGCATTCTGGCTTACCCTGCTTTATGGGATCAACTGGAACGGTTGGCCCTTCAAGGGGCGTGTTCACCCTTGGGGAACCATGGCAGTCAGTTTCATCATCATTATGGTGATTTCTATAGTCATATGGAACGGTCTGACCAATCTGGACGGGACGCCTTTTGCAGGCAGTCCGATGGATCATAAAGGCCCGCTCAATGTCAATTGGTTGACAGGGTACCTTGTCTGGAGCATCGCCTGGTTTTTCATCTTCAACCCGGTCTTCACCACTCAAGGATGGCCGTTCGGAAAATGGGGACACCCCGGCGCGGCAGTCGGACAGACGATTCTTGCCCATCTATTGGGCTACATCTGCTGGAATGGAAGTCTGGTGCTTGGCATGAGCCCAACGTTTTCCTTCGCCGCCGTCGCTTCATCGATCATCTTATGGTCCTTGGCCTATTCCTGGCACCTCCAGTTCTGGGGAATCACGAAATACACTCTTTTTAAAAGGGCCCTTGCGGCATTCATTGTGGTATGCGTTGTCACCGTCATTTGGATCATCCTTATGAGAGCAATCCTTGGGCCTGCGGCTGAGGCCATTGCAGCAAAGAAGCTCCCTGCAGACATTAATATCCTCATCATTTACGTTAACCTTTGCGTCATCGGCCCGGCGCTCATCCCCCACAACGCCTTCTGGTTGAGATGGCCGCTGACACTGCCGACGCCCCCGGGAACACCGCCGCCTGATCAAGCTGGATAGCCTGGCGAGCCCTTGGAGCTGTCGATCTATCCACACCAATAGCGGGGGAGGGGGAAGAGTGATTTTCCCCATTCCCCGCGGTTGCATTGATATGGAGAGAAAAAGCCTAATGCAGGCATCTGGCCGCAACCAAAGACGTACTTCTATGCACCTTGCGAAGAAGTTTTTGTCTAAGACCCTAAGTTTTTTTCATAGGTTCGTGAAATCATAAGACGGACTTATGAATATCATAAGAAAAAACGAATTGACACGTTACCTTACTTAGTCAATGTTACTTTTGAGTTTTGCCGACCTGCAACCCAAACAACCTATTCACAAGACAGCCTTTCCGCATATCAAACTTATTGAACCCCGCATGAACGTTTCGCGGGAACAGCCTAAGAGAGGAGGATAGGAACGCTATGAAAGACCTTAGAGATTTCATCGCAACGTGCGAAAAAGAGGGCGAACTGCGCCGGGTCAAAGCGGAGGTCGACTGGGATCTCGAGCTTTCCCATATCTGCAAAGTCGTTGAGGAAAAAGCAGGACCCGCGCTGCTGTTCGAGAACGTGAAGGGATATAAGAGCCCGGTCTTGACCGGTGCCTTCGCCACCACCAAGAGGCTGGCCATCATCCTTGGAAAAAGCACGAACCTCTCCATGGTTGAGCTTACAAAGGAGTGGGTCGCAGTTTCCGCAAAAGAAGTCATCCAGGCAAAGGAAGTGAAAGACGGCCCCATCTTCGAAAACATTCTTGAAGGCGATAAAGTCGATACCTTTGCCTTCCCTTCACCTAAGTTTTATGAACTGGACGGCGGTCGTTACTTCGGAACCGCTGTATTCATGACAATTCAGGACCCCGACACAGGCGACATTAACCTCGGCACTTACAGGATGGGCGTCCTGGACAGCAAAACCGTCGGTGTGCAGCTCCTCAAAGGAAAGAAGGGGGACAGGATCCTGAAGAAGTATGGAAAGAAAGGCAAGAAGATGCCCGCGTGCGCCATCATCGGCGGCGATCCCCTGCATATCTTTGCAGGCGCCGCAACAGTGCCCGGCGCAAAAAGCGGTTACGATGTGGTTGGAACCCTGCGCGGTTCGCCCGTGGAGGTCGTGAAAGGGCAGTTCAGCGGCCTTCCTTTTCCGGCTGCTGCAGAGATCGTGCTGGAGGGGGAGATCGATGCCGAGCATCTGAGAAACGAAGGGCCCTTCGGCGAGTATACGGGCTATTACACGGAAGAGCTCATCAAGCCTATTCCCAAACCTGCCCTCGACGTCAAGCGCGTCTATTACAGGAACAACCCCATCCTCTGGGAAACGAGCGTGGGCAGGCCGGTGGGGGATCAGCACATGCTCTATGCCTTTGTGCGGAATGCCAGCTTGTGGGCGGAGCTGAGCAAGATGCAGATTCCCGGCATCAAGACGGTATACACGATGCCGGAAGCCTCGGGACGCTTCTGGGTGGTCATCTCCGTGCAGCAGATGTATCCGGGTCATGCGGATCAGGTGGCCGCAGCGGTCATTGCCAGCAACACGGGCACTTACGGGATCAAGGGCATTATTATCGTGGACGATGATATTAGTGCGGACGATCTTCCGAGGGTGTGGTGGGCGCTCGGCACCCGCTACAATCCGGCCCGCGGCACGCAGATTATTAACAGAGGCAGATCCACCCCCCTGGATCCAGCCCTTGGGTCGGACGAAAACAAGTTCATCACCTCACGGATCATCCTGGATGCTACGATACCTTTTGACTGGAAGGTCAAACCCACGGAGATCAAGCTCACAGAGAGCGTCATGGCCAAAGTGAAGGCCAGGTGGAAAGAATACGGACTCGATGACTAGAAGCATGTCTCCCCCTGCCTCCATGCAGGGGGAGAATACAAGGAGGAGACTATGGCCGGTGAAAAGGATCTGGGAAAAGCAAAGGAGAAGGCAAAAAACGTCAAGCTGTTCGCTCATGATATCCACGGTGTGCTGACACCCAACACCTTCATGGTCGATATTGAAGGAAAGCGCAGGTACACCTTCTGGCACATGGATGGGTTCGGCGACCTCTCCCTCCATATGAACGGCGTCAAGCCTGTCTATCTGGATACCTCTTCCATTGATGACGAAGGCCTCTATCGCGCCAAGGAGTTAAAGCTCGAAAAGAACTACTACAAGGTGACGGACAGGTGGGCCAAGATCGAGGAACTGAAAAAGGAACTGGGGATCGGCAATGAAAACGTCGGGTTCATCGGATGCGAGATCACGGACCTCGGCATCATGAAAAAGGTCGGCTTTTCGGTGGCCACTGCAGATGCCATCGATGAGGCCAAAGCAATTGCCGACTATGTGACGACTGCGCCGGGCGGAAGAGGACCCATCAGGGAGGTTTGCGAATTCATACTGAGGTCTATGGGCAAGTGGGACGAATGGGTCGATAAGGTGACCAAGATGGGCTACAAGTAGGCCCCTTGCCTGAAACACGACACAGGAGGATAGAAGATGAAGAGTGAACAGGAAGCGCTTGAGAAAGCCAAAAAGGTCAAGTTTGTGATCCTCGATATCCACGGCGTGTTGACGGACTGCGTGCTCTACTACGCCGACGACGGGAAAAAATCCGAAATGTTCTCTCTCCACGATCGCCTGGGATGCAAGGCCCTGGTCGAAGGCGGCATCGGCGTGGCCTTCCTGACCAGCAAGATCACCCGGACCGATGAGCAGGTGGGCAGCGTGTATGGTGTGCCTCCGGAAAAACTCTGGGGCACATCCGCCAAAATCGGCAAGCTCGACGAGTTCGAGAAAGAAACCGGCCTCAAGGATGAGGACATCTGCTACGTCGGTGATGAAATGATCGATCTGGGCGTCATGAGAAGAGCGGGCTTCTCTGTGGCCCCGGGCGATGCTTCGGCGCAGGCGAGAGAGGATGCCCACTACGTCACCAAAGCGGGCGGCGGCAAAGGCGTGGTCAGGGAACTGGCCCAGTTCATCCTGACCGCCCAGGGAAAATGGGCGGCAGTGGCCGAGAAACTGAGCAAGGTGGGCTGAAGTAGTCCCGCATTCGCAAAATTAAACATCCCTCCCCCTCGACGGGGGAGGGCCAGGGTGGGGGTGAAAAAGAAGAGCCTTATTCCTCAGTTTCTTTGTTTCCCCCTCCCCTTAATCCCCTCCCACCAGGGGAGGGGAAAATCATAGTATGACAAATCCTGAAAAGGGATTTGGCAATCGCAACAATCAAAGTGGAGACAGAAGATCTCCAAGAACCCATAAGGAGGCTTACCTTGGCAGGATATCCGATTTACAAAGACAACAGGGAATTCATCAAAGGGCTGGAGAAACATGGCGAACTCGTGACCGTCAAGCAGGAAGTGGATTGGGATCTGGAGATGGGCGCCATTGTTCGAAGGGTGTGCGAGAAAAAACTCCCCTCCCCTTATTTCAAAAAGATCAAAGACTATCCGGGATTCGAAGCCTTGGGCGCGCCTCTCGCCACGTACAAGCGGCTGGCCATTGCCCTGGGCATGGACCCCGCTTCCACGGTCCCCCAGATTGCAGACGAGTACGTCCGTCGGACATCAGGCGAACCGATCAATCCGATCGTCGTGGACAAGAAAAAAGCCCCCTGCAAGGAGAACATCCTCCTCGGCAAGGACGCGGACCTCTTCAAGCTACCGGGGCCCATGGTCCACGACGGAGACGGCGGCCGATACCTCTGTACGTGGCACTTCGTGGTGGCCAAGGATCCGGACAACGGGATGATCAACTGGGGCATGTATCGTCAGATGGTCTTTGATGAGAAGACCATGGTCGGCCCCGTGCTTCCTTTCTCGGACATGGGCAAGATGTTCCACGGAAAGTATGTCCCCCGGAACAAACCCATGCCTTTTGCCACGGTGATCAGTTGCGATCCACTTTCGGGGGTGGCCGCTTGTGCCCCCTCCCCCATCCCCGAGGATCAGTTCACAGGGATGCTGATGGGAAAACCCGTCGAAGTGGTGAAATGCGAAACCTGCGATCTTGAGGTCCCGGCCCATGCGGAGATCATTATCGAAGGAGAGGTGCTCCCCAATCTTATGATCGAAGAGGCCCCTTTCGGGGAGTATACGGGATACCGTACTTCGCCGAGAGAGCCTAGAACAGTCTACCGTGTAAAGGCGATCACTTATCGCAACAACCCGATCATAGCGGTTTCCAACATGGGCATTCCCACGGATGAAGGCCAACTTCTCCGCTCTTTCTCTCTGGGTCTGGAGATGCGAAAGCTTCTGGAAAGCCAGGGAATTCCCATCACCGGGGTCTATATGCTTCCCGAATCGACCCACCATATGGTCGTCGTGGGGGTCAAACCTGCTTACAGCGGCATCGCTTCCCAGATCGCAAACCTGATCTACGGGAGCAAACTGAGCCCCTGGTTTCATATGGTCGTCGTGGTCGACCAGGATACGGACATCTACGACAAGGATGAGGTCATCCATGCTTTGTCGACCAAGTGCCATCCGATCACAGGGATTCATAAATACGAAAACGCTCCCGGCACCCCCCTGAATCCTTACATGAGCCCCGAGGATCGGAAATGGAGCCGAGGGGCCAAGGTGCTTTTTGATTGCACCTTTCCTCTTAGCTGGCCCAAGTCGGACCTGCCCATCAAGGTGGCTTTCAACACGGTTTATCCCAAAGACATCCAGGAAAAGGTTCTCGCTAACTGGAAGAAATACGGGTTCAAAGATTAAGGAGAAAATCAATGGCGAAAAAAGAATACGATACCTATGTCCTGACCGATCTGGCTTTGGTTCCTGAAGACAAGGAACTGGAAATGATCCTTCGTGATCTGACACCCGCTGACAGGCGGTACAAATATCGCAGCTTTTTCGCGTCCGCCATGGTGTCGAGAAATGAGAAGAAATACCCGGACAAGCTCTGGGTTCGCCTGGGAAGGGGACAGCTCCAGGAAAAACCCTGGTCCGTCAAGATCGTCAAAGAGGTGAACAAGTTCCAATAACAGGTTGCTGAAGAAGGCCATGTTCGCAGCTTGCTCAAAAACGCTTAGATACAAGGCGCCGGGAAAAAGTAACGAGTCCTGAGGACTGAGTAAAACAAGGAAATAAAACTCTGCAAATCTACTCAGTCCTCATCACTCATCGCTCAGTCCTTTCCTTTGACCACGAGGGGTGGTTTTGAAAGCTCATCGGACACTCAGAGATTTCATCCAAGTGTTGAGGGCCGAGGGGGAGTTGCTCTCCCTCTCAAAACCCTTTGACCCGAAATACGAGATTTCCACGATCATCTCCGAACTGGGGAAGAGGAAAGCGCCGGCCATCCTCTTCGAAAAGGCCAAGGGGTTTCAGATCTCCGTCATAGGAAATCTCTTTGGAACCATCAGACGTCTCTCTCTCGCCCTGGGGATTGGAGAAGACCGTCTTCTCGAAGACGTCATCCCGAGGCTGGAGAAGAGGATACCCCCTGTTTCGATTTCGGAAGACCTCACTCAGGTGGTCAACGTCCCCAGAGGGAAGGTGGACCTTCTCAAAGTCCTTCCTGCGTTGACTCACTACTCGAAGGATTCAGGCCCTTACATCACTTCAGGCATCTCTTCGGCCAGAGATCCGAAAACCGGCGTCACCGGACGTGGGCTCCATCGCATGGAGGTGAGGGGGAAAAACATCCTAGGCATTTCCCTCCTCAATCCTCCTCTCGCCGACATCTACGCACAGCACAGGAGGGAGGGGAAAAAGATGGAGATCGCCACGGTGATCGGTGTTCCGCCCGCCGTCTTCATCGCCTCCATCTTCAAAGTCCCTGCCGGAATAGACAAGCTCTCCGTGGCAGGGGGACTCAAGGGAGAACCTGTGGAGACGACGATGGCCCGGACCGTGGATGTGGATATCCCCGCCCATGGAGAGATCGTCATCGAAGGGTACATTGACCCCAGGGATAAAGAGGAGGATGGGACTCTCGGCGAATCCAGCGGTTATTACATGGCCTTTGGAAAGAGCCCGACCATCCACGTCACCGGCCTCAGGTACAGAAAAGGGGCTTTGTACCATGCCGTCGTGCCCTGGGCCCGTGAAGTGGACAGTCTCCTTTATCTCGTTCATGGCCTTGACTTCATCCCCAAAATGAGAAGGGAGATCCCCTCACTCCGTCAGATCCATTTGGTTCCCATGACATTCGGCTCCCACGTGGTCATGAGCATCGACTCAGACCATAAGGGAGAAATACGGAGGGCGCTCACGTTAGCGCTCTCCTTTACCAGCGTCAAGAAGGCGGTCATGGTCGATGTGGATGTGAACCCGGAGGACGGCCAGGAGGTAGAGTGGGCTCTGGCCACACGATTCCAGGCAGACCGGGATCTGATCGTCATTCCTGAGCTCAGGGGGCAGCCCATTGATCCTTCCTCCAGATGGACCGGGGAGGGCTTCCTCACCACCAAGATGGGCCTGGATGCCACCCGCCCCAAGAAAGAGGGGTTTGAGAAGGTCGATGTTCCTGAAGATGTGAAGCGTCGGTTATCTCCTGTGCTGAAGGACCTGATTGGGAGGATGAAATGAAAAGACTGGTGGTGGGTATCTCAGGGGCCACAGGCGCCATTTATGGGATCAGGCTTCTCGAGTTCCTGTCCAAGACCGATGTGGAGACTCACTTAGTGATTTCCGACTCTGCAGAGAAAACCATCCGCATGGAAACGCACTGGACCCTGGAGCAGGTGAAAGCGCTTGCCACTGCCACCTACAACATGGAGGACGTGGGGGCTGATATCTCAAGCGGCTCTTTTCACACAGAAGGCATGGTCGTCATCCCCTGCTCCATCAAGAGCCTTTCCGCCATTGCCAATTCCTACAACGAGAATCTCCTGATCCGCGCCGCCGACGTAGCCTTGAAGGAGAGGCGGAAACTGGTCCTTGTGGTGAGAGAGACCCCTCTTCACAGGGGCCACCTGAGCCTGATGCTCAATGTGGCCGACGCGGGAGCACTGCTCCTTCCTCCGATCCCGGCTTTTTACTTTCTTCCAAAGACCCTGGACGATATCATCAATCATACGGTGGGGAGGGTTCTCGATGTCTTCGGGATCGACCACAGCCTTTTCAACCGCTGGGGAAGCAAGAAATTGAAGAATGCCCTGAAAAAGAAAGGAACCCCCAATTAAGATTCACGGGAAAATTGTGGACGGAATCCGGGTGGCGTCGGATTTCACCCAAGTCCCTTGGGTCAAGGACCAGTTTGCCTGCAAACTCGCCATAGACGCCTATCCCGGGACGCTCAACCTGGAGATCACGGAACCCGATGATCTTCAGGCATTCGAGTCCCTCAAGGCGCAAGAGGGAGTTGAGATCACCCCGGAGCAGGCTTCCTTTTGCAGCGCCAGGTGCTATCCTGTTCTGATCGCCGGCAAAGTGAAAGGGGCGATCGTTTTTCCCTGTGTGACGGATTATCCCAAAAACAAGATGGAGCTCATTGCCCCTGTCCACGTGCGAAAGACCCTTTCCCTCAACGCCGGCGATATCCTGGAAGTGGAAATCCTCTGATGACAAAAAAGACTCCTGTTTTGTTGATCCTCCTTTTGTGCTTGCTGATCACCCCCTCCCCCACCCTGGCTCAGAAGAAAAAAAACTTCGATGCATGGCTTGCGGATTTTCGAACTGAGGCGGCCGCCAAGGGTATCTCTCAGGCAACCATCCAGTCGGCTCTGTCAAGGGTTCAGTATCTTCCCAAGGTCATCGAGCTCCAGAAGAATCAGCCGGAATTCAAGTTCACCGTGGAAGAGTATTTGATTCGGGTCGCGTCGGAGAGCAGGGCTTTGCGCGGACGGGAGGTCCTTGCCAAACACCAGTCATTGCTCAATAGGATCTCTGAGCGTTATGGCGTACCGCCTCAGTATCTCGTTGCCCTCTGGGGGATTGAAACCGACTTCGGAAGGCTTACCGGCGGGTTCCCTGTGATTGATGCGGTGGCCACGCTCGCCTATGGCGGCTCCCGAAGCGACTTCTTCAGGAGCGAGTTGCTCTACGCCCTTCGCATCGTTGACCGAGGCCATATCTCCCATGACAAGATGGTTGGGTCATGGGCCGGTGCAACAGGACAGCTCCAGTTCATGCCCTCCACTTTCTACAGCTACGCGGTCGATTACAACGGGGACGGTCGCATGGATATCTGGAACAACCTGGAAGATATTTTTGCCTCAGCGGCAAATTACCTGTCCCGGTCAGGATGGGTGCGAGATCAGCCCTGGGGCTGGGAAGTTAACCTGCCAAAGGATTTCGACCGGACCCTGGTGGGCCTGGACAACCGAAAATCTCTTGAGGAGTGGGAAAAATTGGGAGTGAGTCATCTGCGAGGCGAAAATTTGAAGAACAGCTCCGCTTGGCTCGCTTCGGTGGTGGCACCGGACGGCCAGAGGGGCCGGGCCTTTATGGCCATGGAGAACTACAGAGTCATCTATCGGTGGAACCGCTCACACCACTTCGTGGTCGCTGTCGGAGTGCTTGCCGACCGTATCGCCGCCCAGTAAACACTCACCGCAGAGACACGAAGAACACAAAGAGAGATTTTTGTTTCTCTGGTTCAAGAGCGGGACAATCAGAAATACTCCGCTCAAAAAAACCAACAGATTAGAAAGGGGATTTTACTGGAGGGTATTTTCGCCTATCCCGCTTAAGAAAGCGGGATATGCGAAAACTTCTCTCTGTGTCCTTTGCGCCTCTGCGGTGAACCTACTTCTTGTCCCTGGCTCTGATGCTCTCCCTGAAGGTGTTCCAGAAGTCCTTGTCCGTGTCCCTCCAGGCACCGCCCCACCTCTTCTCAAAATAGGAGGTCGGCAGCCGGTCTTGCCAGGCACCCCAGGGGTTCTTGCCGGTCGCCTTGGCGACGAGAACGTCATTGAGAAATTCCCCAATTCTTGAAATCTCTTCCTTGGGAAGGTAGGCGGCTGCCCCCTCCCTGATGGATTTGACCAGGTTGGGCGGGTTAAAAGCGTGAGCGGTCAGCATCACCGCAGGTATCTTCTTCTGGTTGCAGATCCTCAGCAACCCATAGCCGTCCACGCCCATGATGTCCAGGACTGCAAGGTCAAAATACTGAGTCTCCAGCAGCGCCTTGGCATCCTCGAAGTTGGCCGCGGTCACGACTCTGCACATCCTCAGAGTTTCCTGCATGATTTCCAGAATGTCCGGTTCATCGTCGACAACAAGGATCTTCTTATCCTGCAATAGACTGGTGTCTGCCATGGCGGAGCCTCCTCTTCGTTAAAGAATCGATCGGATTCAGGTTGGTTGTCTTGGTAATGTTACTTTTTCTTTTTAGCAGATTTAAATGCCCGCAGTCAAATAGTAACTAGCACATGTTTGCCTTGACTTGCCTCTCTTTTTGGATATCCTCGACCAGAGTAATTGGTAGGGTGCAAAAAAAGACCCTGTTCGCAGGTTGCTCAAAACCGCTCAGATACAAGGCGACCGAGATCCTGCCCGCGGCAGGCAGGCCGAGGAGTGAGACGTACAGTCCAGTACGTCGCAATGACGAGGGATGAGGGCAACGCAGTAGATAGGCGTTTTTGAGCAACCTGCTGCCCCTCACATGCTCCCTTTTTAAAGGAGGTCCCAGAATGAACTCACGCACAAAGCCCCTCTTCCTCGCTCTCATCCTCCTCGGCCTCGGCTTTAGCGCCTGTTCTTTCCTGAACTCTTTTCAGTCGGAAGGGACCCTGATCCTGCCCGGGTTAAAGGCACCGGTGACGGTCCATCGAGATGAGAAGGGAATGGCCTATATCTATGCTCAGGACATGCACGATGCCGTCATGGCACAGGGCTTTGTGACCGCCCAGGACAGGCTGTTCCAGATGGAGCTCACCCGGCTCGTTGCTACAGGAAGGATCTGTGAAATGGCCGGAGAGGAAGCCCGGCCCCTGGCCATCCGGATGAAGACCATCGGCTTTCTGAGGAATGCCAAGAAACATGCAGCGTTGCTCGAACCGGAGACCAGGGCTTTCTTTCAGAGATATATCGATGGTGTGAACGCCTTCATCCAGCTCCGGCCAAAAGAACACCACCTTGAATTCAAGCTGGCCGGCATCAAGCCCACACCGTGGGCCATCGAGGATTCCCTCGCCGTGTTCTACCTCATGAGCTGGGATTCGGCGGCAAACCTGGAAACGGAGATCATCGCCCAGATGCTGGTGGAGAAGCTGGGACCTGAAAAGGTCAAAGAGATCTTTCCCCTGAACCTGAATCCGGATGAAACTCCCGGATTGCAACTCCGCACCACCGCCCCTGCATGGATTCCTCTCGACCTTGAAAAAGATCAGTCGCTTTTGGCCTATATGAAAGATCGCTCTCTCGGAGTGGGCAGCAACAACTGGGTCGTGGGCTCCAGCCTCTCAGCCGGAGCAAGACCAATCGTGGCTAATGACCCGCATCTGGATGCCCGAATTCTGCCCGGGCCATGGTATACCCGGTTGGTCTCATCACTCCACAGTTCAGAGCTGTTGGCGTAAACCTCGCGGGCCTTCCAGGGATAGCAGTGGGAAGGACGGGCTATGTAGCTTTTGGTTTTACCAATTCCTACGGAGACACGCAGGATCTCTATGTGGAGACCGTAGACCCCAATAACCCGGATCGGTATATGGAGGGAGACAAGTCTCTGCCCTTCTCAGTGGTGGACGAGAGCATATCCATAAAAGACAAGAACGCCCCGCAGGGGTACAGGGAAGAAAAGCTGAAGATCAGGCTCACGGCAAGAGGGCCTGTGATTTCCGGGGTCTTACGCAACCTTAAGACCGAGAGGGTCCTGACCCTCAGATTTGCACCTTTTGAAAGCATGGACCCGTGCATCGGACTTCGTCTGCTCCTCACCGCAAAATCCATCGAAGAGGCCCGCCGTGCTGCGGAACATCTGAACATTATCGGCTTCAATATGGTGCTTGGGGACAGCAGAGGGGAACATCGGATGGCATGTTTCAGGAAAGCTTCCTATTCGTTCCAAAGGCGATGGGACGATTCCTTTCGTCGTGACGGACAGCGAAGACAACTGGGCCGGCTACATCCCTTTTGACGAAATGCCTCATTCTTTGAATCCCGAAAGAGGCTGGGTGGGCACATGCAATCACAAAACCATCACCAAAGATTACCCCTACTATTACTCCTCTCATCTCTCGCCCTCCTATCGCTATGAAAGGCTCAAAGAGCTTCTTGACGCTCCCAATCCCAAGACCGCTGAGAATCACTGGCAATACCAAAGGGACACGGTGAATCTCATGGCCAAGAGGATTGCGCCCTTAATGGCTAAGGCTCTTGTGGCCCACGAAGAGACAAAGGCAATGGGAGAAATCCTTTCCCGCTGGGATTTCAGGGATGATCCTGACAAGGCGGCACCTGCCATTTTTCAATCAGTGTATCGGCATTTTGCATTCCTTGTTTTTCAGGATGAATTGGAGGACGACTTAGCGAAAACCATGTTGGACAACTGGTACTTCTGGGAGGAGAGGCTTCAGGTCATGGTTCTCGAAGGCACCTCTCCCTGGTTTGACAACGTGAAGACGGAGAAGGTCAAGGAAACGAGAGACGAGCTCTTCTACCAGGCCGGCTTGAAAGCAGCTCAGGATACTGGGTTCATCGCTTGGAAAGGATCCTCAACAGTGGCTCTGGGGAAAAATCCACCAGATGGAATTCGTGAGCCCTATCAGGCGAAAGGGTTTTGGAAAGGGACTGGTAGGCGGCGGTTCTCACCCGGCAGCCGGCTCCTGCGAGACTCTTTACCGTGGGGTTTACACCTTCAGTGAACCCTTTGGCGTGACTGTCTCGGCAGCTCTCAGAATGGTGGCTGATCTGAGCGACGAGGACAAGATTCTCGCTGTTCTGCCCGGTGGTGTTTGCGGCCGTCTCTTCCACCCCCACACCAAGGACCAAATCGAAGCGTTCATGAACGGTGAGAAGCTGTATTGGTGGTTCAGCGACAAAGCCATTAAGGACCACAGCCGAACGGTTCTCAATCTGACCGCCAGGTAGAACCCCAAAGCGCATGGAGCTAAGAGTTAAGAGTGAAGGCAATTCCAAGCGCTCTTTGTGTTTGTGCTTTGCTCTTTGCTATACCTCTTTGACTTCTGTGCAGGACATCCTGGCAACCCTCTCTGCTTTTTTTCTTCATCCTGACCTTCATAAACAGCCCCTAATTGAAAAATTTTCTTGACAGTTAGTATAATATTGTAATATTACCTAATCGGCTCTGAGATATCCGCCTGTCGCCGGACAGCCTGGCCTTTGACGGATTCAGGCTCCCGGTCATCGCCCTCGGCGGGCTGCCCCGGCAGGCGGTTCTATAACGTTCCCTCTATCCAACGACATGAAATCAAAATAGCCACCGAAAAGGAGGTTCACTCATGGCAAGTATAAGCGTCATAGAAAAACTCTGGAAAGTCAATCCTGATGCGGAGATCTGGTGGGATTCGTCTCCCCTCATTTTTGATAACTGGCGGTCCAAGATGATCCATCAGGCTTCAGACAAAAAGCAGATGACCGAGTGGATGGATCGTCTATACCACAAGAACAACAAACCCGAGGAGAATATCTTTCGAGGGGTCACCACCAATCCTCCTCTCTCCTACGCCGCCATCAAAGACAACCCTGAGTATTGGGCCAAGTGGGTTGACGAGCGGATCAAGAAAGACCGGTGCACCGACTCGGAGGTTGTCTTTTGGGATACGTACAAAGAGATCGTGAAAAGAGGGGCTGAAACCTACCGCCCCATTTTCGAGGGAAGCCGGTACAAGTTCGGATACATTTCAGGGCAGGTGGATCCCCGGGTACGCGATGACGTGGACAAGATGTTTAGCCAGGGTCTTGAACTGCATTCGATTGCGCCCAATGTCATGATCAAGGTGCCGGGCACTGCAGAGGGTTATGAGGTCATCAAGCGGCTCACCGCAAAAGGCATCCCCACCAACAATACACTGTCTTTCATCATCTCCCAGTTCAAGGCGTGCATGAAAGCGGTGACCGATGGGCTCAAGGAGGCCAAAGCCAAAGGCGTGGACCTGACCCGGTGGCGTTCCGTGATCACGGCCATGAGTGCTCGTTTCGGGACTCTGGGGGATTTGCAGAAGGACGCGCAGAAGCGCAACATCGCCGTTTCCGAAACGGATGAACGCTGGGCCGAGATTGCGGTGTTCAAGAAGGCTTGCCGTCTTGTCGAAGAGAACAAGGACTACCGGGGAAAGATGCTTCTCTGCTCCATGAGGATGAGCCCGATCATCAACGGGGACGTGCGCTCCTGGCACGTGGAGAAAGTGGCCGGTGCCAATATCGTTTACACGTGCCCGCCTCCTTATATTGAGGGCCTGATCTTCAAAGGAAACCATCTGGAATTCAGCAACCAGATCTGGGACCCTGCGCCCAAAGACGTGATGGACAAGCTCATGAGAATTCCTTACTTCGAAAGAGGGTACGCGGAAGACGGGTACACGGCTCAGGAGTTCAACAGCCACCCTGCCCTGCTGGCTACGGCCAAGGAGTTCAGTGGAGCGACGCAGCAAATGGTGGATTTCGTGGCCAAACGAGTGGCAGCCTTCTGCGGATAACTCTCACCGCAAAGACGCTAAGGACGCAAAAAAAGACTTTATGTATTACTTGTGACTCGTCACTCGTCACTCGTAACTTGTGACTTGTGACTTCCTTTATTGGAGGAAACTGTGAGCGACCAGCCCGAAAAATCAGGACATGTTCGTCCGGACTTTGCAGAGAAATGCATCAACACCATCAAGTTCCTGGGTGTGGACGCCGTTCAGAAGGCCAACTTAGGGCATCCGGGCATGCCCATGGAAGCCTCTGCCCTGGCCTACGTGTTGTGGAGCCGTCTGATGCGCTTCTGAAAAAAAAGCAGTGAAAGAAGATTTCTTATTGAAAACCGCTGACTGAAAGGAGGCTATGCCCTATGCCCTATGTCACCTTGAAAGACGTTCTTGCCAAAGCCAAAAAGGAAAGATACGCGGTAGGTGCCTTTGACATCTTTGATCAGCTCTCGATGAAAGCCGTTGTGGAAGCGGCCGCAGAGACCAAGAGCCCGGTCATCATCCAGGCGCTGCCACCCGTGGTGGAATATTTCGGAGCCAGGACCATTGCCGGCTGGGCGCGCCTTCTTTCCGATGATTATCCTCGTGTCCCCATGGTGCTCCACCTCGATCACGGCAGCAAAATCGAAATGGTCTTCCAGTGCATAGAAGCCAACTGGGGTTCTGTCATGATGGATGCTTCCGACAAACCGCTCGAGAAAAATATCTCCGTGACAAAGAAAGTGGTGGAAAAAGCTCACGCCGCCGGAATCACCGTGGAAGGGGAAATCGGCTGCATCTTTTCTGTGGATGAAAAAAAGGAGGTGCGGGAAAAAGAGGACAACCTCGCCAGCGTCCCTTCATGCCGCCAGTACTTCCAGGAGACCGGTATTGACGCCCTTGCCCCTGCCATCGGAACCGCCCATGGCCTCTACAAGGATGTACCCAGAATTGATTACCGGCGCCTTGAGGAGATCGGCAGAACCGTCAGCATCCCTATGGTGATCCACGGCGGCACCGGCCTCACGGACCAGGATTTCCGTGATCTCGTGAAGTCCGGAGCAGCCAAGATCAACATCTGGACCCAGATCTGCATCGAGTTCTGCGACGCCATGCGCGGCTTTGTTGGGGCAACTCCGCCAAGCTATGATCCGATCACCTTCACCAAGATAGCAGCGGAACGAATCAAGAACAAGACGATGGGGTTCATCCGGGTCTTCGGTTCCGAGGGTAAAGCATGAAACGGTGAGTTCAGCAGAACATGGAGGATCTGTATATGGCGGCAGGAAAAAAGTTCATCGTCCAGAGCAATTGGAAAATGAATAAGACCTTTGAGGAGGGACTGGCGTATATCTCGGCCATCAGGAGCGCGGAACCGAGATTTCTTGGAGCGGTCGAGCTTGTGCTCTGCGTCCCCTTTACCCTGCTCAAGGTGCTCGCCGGTGAAGCCCCAGGAATCCCCTGCATTTCCATGGGTGCACAGAACGTGCACTGGGAGGAAAAAGGCGCCTTTACAGGAGAAATCTCCGCGGCCATGCTGAGCGATGCCGGCGCCCGCTACTGCGTGGTCGGCCATTCGGAGCGAAGGGAGTATTTTGCAGACACGGATGAGCGGGTGCAGTGGAAGGCCAAGGCCTGTCTGAAGCACGGGATCACCCCGATTGTCTGCATCGGAGAATCCTTCCAGGAAAGAAAGCGGGGCCAGACCCTGGCCAAACTCGAATACCAGTTTCTCACCTGCTTTGAGGGATTCACTTCTCAGGCGATGGAAAACACCGTCATCGAGTACGAGCCGATCTGGGCCATCGGATCGGGTCACGTCGCTACGCCCCAGCAAGCCGGAGAAGCTCATCACTTTATTCGTGAGATGATCAAGAAGTATTACTCGGAAGCAACCGCCCTGCAAACCCGGATTATTTACGGAGGAAGCGTCAAAGTGAAGAATGTCCTGGAGATGACGCAAGCCCGGGACACAGACGGTGTCGGGGTCGGATCCGATAGCTGGGACGTCCAGAACTTCATCAAAATCTCGGAAACCTGTGCTCAGAGGGTTTCAAAACGTAAAGCCTCTTAAATACGAGGGGCCGGCAAAAGCCGGCCCCTGCTCACCTCATGATTCCTTCGGAAAACCCTTATTCTTCCAGAAAAGCCTCAAAAGCCAGATCGTACTTATCGCTCCGGTAGAGAGACTCTTCACACTCAATGGGCAGACCGTCTTTGAAGTAGGTCACCCCATTGATCAGAAAAGCCAGGGCTCCGCCCTCAAGTCCAAACATGGCCGCCTGGAGCACTGAGAACTTCGCAATGGTCACGTTCTGGGTGTGACGATTCGGCTTGTGGCCATAGATGTTCTCAAAAACCTTCCACAGGGAAGAGGAAAGATCGTGTTTTTCAATCCCCGGGCAGAGGTCCGTTCGAATATATCTCGTTTCCAGCATCATGGGCACATCATTGGCCAGCCGAAGCCTGTTGAGTTTCAGGACCATGGTCCCCTTCGCAAGACCCAGCCGTTGTCTTGCGAAAAGATTGGCAGGAATGATCTTTTTGCTCAGGACTCTTGTGGCCGGGGAAAGCCCCATCTCCTGCATGTTCGCCGTAAAACCCAGGACTTTCCGGAGATCCCTCTTCACCTTGCTCATTCGAACGAAAGTCCCTTTGCCGGCCTTCCTTTCCAACAGCTTTTCCTGGACCAGGTCATTGAGGGCCCGGCGCACCGTGGTTGAAGAAAGATTGAACTGCTCGCCTATCTCGCGCTCCGAAGGGATGAGGTCATTTTCTTTGTAGGTCCCGTTCAGAATTTTTTTCTTGATCTCTTCCTTGAGTTGATAATACAGAGGCACTTTTGATTCGTAGTTTATGTCCATCTGCTCCATGTCACTCTCCAGAGGCCTCTGATTTGCCTATTGAGGTGAAGGCACAATCTAGGTTCAAGGCACTCGAAACTCTTATGGATCGAATTGTTCGTTGATCTCCGCAATCTTGTGCATAAACTCCTGCACCCTGTCATAGAATTTGACGTACACTTCTCTGTAGAACTTTTCGTACCGTATCACATTTTGAGGAATCGGTCTATAAGTTTTTCGGATGCTGACCATGGTGCCCACGGCCTTTTTGTAATCCGGGCTCATTCCGCATCCAACCGCAGCAGCAATCGCAGCGCCCAAAGCGGTCGTCTCAGCCGTTTCTGGGAGGTGCAACGTCTTGTTGAACACATCGGTAAAAATCTGGTTCCAGTAATCGCTCCGCGCTGACCCTCCGTACATCTTGATCTGCTCTACCTTTGTTCCTGTGCCCTCTTCCATGAGCTCAGCCTGCCGTCTGGATTCATAGGCCAGGCCTTCCATCAGAGCACGCAGCAGGTGCGGCCGGCCATACTCCGTGTGAAGTCCAAACACAACCCCGCGGGCATTCAAATCCCAGTAGGGGCCATTGGCTCCCTGGAAATAGGGCACGACCATCATCCCTCGATTCCCCACAGGGCTCTCGCCGACCTGATTGTAGATGACTTCCCAGATATTCTTTTTTGTCTTTTCCGCCTCGCTCACCTCAAAGTAACCAAAATTGTTCTTGTACCAGTTCATCAGAGCGGAACCGCCGCTGGGGATATAATTCTCCACGATGTAGGCGCCCGAGGGATTGATTTCGATGAAGTAGTTGACCTTTTTCCTCTCCGGCAGACCGCGGGATACCAGCTCATTGGTGCACGACGTCCCTCCGTTGATGCCCAATTCGCCTGGCTCCACCACCCCGGCCCCTAGGGTGCCACAAGGTTGGTCCCCGGCCCCTGTCACCACAGGAAGGCCTTCGGGGAGGCCTGTCTCTTTGGCCGCCGCTTTCGTCACCTGACCAGCCACGGCCCCGCCTGGAAGGATAGGCTCGATCCAGATATCCTTCCCTGACCCCGAGGGCTTTGATGATGTCCATGGCCCACTTCCTGGGGCTGGCAATATCCAGAGCGCCTGTCATGGTCCCGGCTCCCTCCAGAGTCACCAGATTGCCGGTGAGCTTATAAATCAGATAGTCCTGAACCAGTACGAGCTTGTAGATTTTCTCATAAAGCTCCGGCTCGTTGTTCTTCAGCCACAGAGCTTTGTAGAGCGTCCACTGTCCCGGCGGATAACCGGTCCTTTCGAAAATGCGCTCTTTTCCTACCTTCTGCCTGGCGTAGTCCGCTTCCTTGGAGCAACGGATATCGTTCCACAGGATCGCCCTTCGGAGGGGCTTGATGTTCTTGTCCATGGGCACGAAGGTGAACCGCTGGTGGGTAATGCCGATTCCCACCATTTTCTTGATGTCCACCGCAGGATTCGATACCACCTGCTGGCAGGCTCCTTTGAAGGCTTCCCACCAGTCCTCCGGGTCTTGCTCTACCCAGCCGGGGTTCTCCGTGTAAAGAGGATATCCCTTGGAACCCTCTGCCACAGGTCTGCCCTTGAGCATCAAATGCGATTACCTTGGTTGCACTCGTACTGCTGTCCGCGCCTAGCACCAGTTGATCTTTCATGAACGCCCCTCCTGCGGTGCAAATGAATCCGATTTGCAGAGAAAGATCCCGGCTACGGATCAACAGAATCTTGACGGCTTCGAGATTTCGAAGGAGATCAAAAGCCTTTTTCCATTCCTTGAGAGGAAAGGTTCCGCTGATCATTGGATCGACATTGACCTTCCCGCTCGGCCAGAAGAGAAAGGGCCCGCTCCCAGCTGGTCCAGTTGGAGCTGAAGCTGCACGACACATTGATCGCTTTACGGATGGCCAGATCCCACGGCAAAGAAATCGCGTCTTTGCCGCTGATGCCCACCCCGCAGATTCTCCCGTCGATCTTGATCATGTCAAAGGCTTGCCGAATGGCCGGCTCCGCGCCGCTGGCTTCAACGATCAAGTCCGCCCCAGTCCCTTGCGTCAGCTCGTTCACCATCGCGAGGGCATTTTCTTTTTCCACATTGACCGTGTAGTCCATGCCCATTTTTTTTGCTGCGGGAAGTCTCTGCTTTTCATCGCCGTGGTCCCCGTCACCATCACGGCGCGCGCTCCCTCGGCCTTGGCCGCTGCTGCGGCCAGAAGCCCGATGGGCCCGCAACCCATAACCACAACAAAATCCTCAGGCTCCACCCTGCTTCGTTCGAGAACCGCCTTGACGACCACAGCCAGAGGCTCGCACAGGGCAGCCTTTTCAAAGGACACGTTGTCCGGGATGCGGTGTAAGGAGGTCACCGGAAGCGCGATGAGATCGGAAAACGCTCCGTCGATTTTGTATCCGATCGCTCTTTTTTCGCGACACACCTCAACCTGTCCTGTCAGGCAGTAACGGCAGGTGCCGCATCCCCCTTTGTGAGGTTCGGCAACCACCCGGTCTCCGGGCTTGTAGCCCACGACCTTTTTCCCGACTTCGACAATTTGTCCCGAGAATTCGTGACCGAGGATAACGGGCGGGTTGTAGTGAAATCGGTCTACCTCAATATGAAGATCCGTACCGCATATGCCGGCAGCCTTAACTCGAATAAGTGCTTCATGCTCACCCAGCACGGGGTCCTCAACGTTCTTGACCTCTAGAAATCCCATTCCCTTTTGTGTCTTGACGAGTGCCTTCATCGGTTACCTGCCACCTTTCCGCAATTTGCTTGATCGGCTTCTTGCCGCTTCCACAAAATTCCAAATGCATTGATGGCCTCGTGCAGGCGGCCTCTTCTCCGCCTGCACGAGGCCATCGAGGTCCATGATGTTACGATTTAAAACAAGCCGGGGCAGGTGGTTCTTTGACCGACCTGCCCCGGGCGAAGTTTACTTCTTCTCCTTCGCTGCTTCTTCTTTCCACTGTTTCACCATCAGATCGTAATCCATCGTTTCAGGTTTCTCTCTATCCTTCATTTCCCGTGCCGGGCCGTCAGGTTGGTTGAACCAGTATTCCTTGTCCTTGAGCGGGTTCAATTTCGGAGAATACAAGGGCAGCTTGAGTTTGCCCATGAGTTCGTCCTGCTTCTTGGCAAGACCGTCCATAGCCTCGCTGCGGCGTCTTCTCGCCGGTCACGGCCATGGACACAAAGTGCCACCACTGTTCCTGGAGCAGAGGATAGTCGGGCACGTTCAGCCCTGTATCCGTAAAGAGTTTGTGCACAGGCGCCCGGTAGAACTCGAGCAGGCCGCCGTACCTTTTCTCGGTTTCCTGCGTCCAGTAAGGAGAGTAGAGGTCGGATTTGCGGATCGGGGTGTTGCCCACGATAAGCTTCTTGAGGCTCACGCTCTTGCATACCATGAACTGGCCCCACAACCAAGCCGCTGCCCTATCCTTACCCGTCACGTCGGCCGTGATAGAAGTCGAGCCTGCATCCTGGTAACCGACTTTCATCCCAGGCTTCCAGTACTTGCCGTAAGGCTGAGGAGCAAGCCTCCAGAGAGGATTCCCGTCTTTGTCGCAAACCGGGCTACCCGGTGTGGAGTAATTCGGGTAGGAGATGAAGGTTCCGCAGAAGTAGATCGTCTGCGCGATTTCACCATTGCCGGGAATCGGGCCGACTTCAGACCACTCAATGCCCGCTGCATAGGGCGGAGCATACTTCTTCAGCCACTCCACGTACTTTGAAAGGGCATACACGGCAGCCGGGCTGTTGGCCATCCCGCCCCTTTCCACCATGGAGCCGACGGGGATCCTGTTCTCAACGCGAATGCCCCATTCATCCGTGGGCAGACCGTTCGGCAGACCCGGGCTTGTGCAACCGGCCAGGGAGAGCCACGCATCCGAGAATCTCCAACCCAGGGAGGCGCCCTTCTTGCCATAATCCAGGTGACCCCAGATGGGTTTCCCGTCAATCTGCTTTACGTCATTGGTCCAGAAATTGGCGATGTCTTCATAAGCAGCCCAGTTGACCGGCACGCCCAGTTCGTATCCATATTTTGCCTTGAACATCTCTTTGTATTTCGGGTTGGTGAACAGGTCATACCGGAACCAGTAAAGGATCGGGAAGGTCTGGTCAGCGATTTGAAGCTGGTTTCCGTCATAGTCCTGCCCAAACTCGAGGTTCAGCCAGTCGTCCAGACCCAGGTACGGATCTGTGTAAGCCTTTCCCTCACCCTTCATGTAATCGCTGAGGATGACGAGGCTCTTCTTGCGCATGTGGGTCCCTTTAAGGTCAGAGTCGGTGATGTAAAGATCGTAGATCTTCTTCTTCGTGGCTATCTGGGTCTGGAGCCTCTGGATGAGTTCTCCTTCACCGATAATGTCATGGGTGACATCGATGCCCGTGATCTCCTTAAATGCCTTGGCCAGCACTTCGGCCTCGTAGCTGTGGGTCTGGATATTTTCCGCGACCGACTTGATTTTCATGCCTTTCAAAGGTGCCGCAGCTTTAGCAAACCAAGTCAGTTCCTTGACCTGATCATCTTTCGACAGAGAGCTCGGCTGAAAACTGTTGATCCAATTCTCAATAGCCGCCTTCTGAGCCGGTGAGATGTCCTGGGCCCGGGCTGCGCTGAAAAAACTCAGCGTAAGCGCCAACCCGCAGAAGGCCACCAAAACAAACAGGATGAACTTGCTTCGATTCTTCATGCTTTACCCCTTTTGAATAATTGTTAATCCCTAACTTCACCCAAGACCAATCTTTTGCGACTTTTCTCACCTCCTTTCTCCTGCTGGATCCCAAAGCAAGCTGACCTCAACCATCCGCGTGCTATCGGACCCTCCCCCTGAGTCGGTTGACTCTCCCTCGCACAGCTCGTGTTATCCTGTGGCCAGCTTGTTCACGCCCATTTCAGCAAGATCACCGTGACAGCCGCAGAAACCGCAACCGCCCCCCACACGGTGACCTCGGGTAAGAACCTCAACCAGAGGAAAACGATGATGACCAGGGATGCAATGGACATGAACACCCGGTCCCCTCTTGTCGTAACAATGGGCAGGAACCCCTTGCGGCCGTAACTCGGGGACACTTTGTCCAGGTAAGCCAGGCCGCACAACATCACGAAAAGCGTCGCGAATCCGATGGCGCTCTGCACGGTCCAATGCATCCATTCCATATCACACTCTCCCCATGGAAAAACCTTTGGTGATGTAATTGCGGATAAAATAGACCAGGATCACACCCGGAAGCATCGTCAGGACCCCTGCAGCCGTCAACACTCCCCAGTCCCAGCCTTCTGCGCCAAGGCTGATGGTCAGGGTAACCGAAATGGGCTTTGTATTAATGCTGGTCAACGTCCTTGCAAGCACGAGCTCGGTCCAAGAAAAAAGGAAGCAGAAGAACGCCGCCACCCCAATCCCCGGTCGGATAAGAGGGAGAAAAATCCTTATGAAGAACTTGCCGAAACTGTAGCCGTCAATAAGGGCGGTTTCATCAAGTTCCTTCGGGAATCCCGGACATGAAGCCTTCAAGAATCCAGATCGCAAGAGGCAGATTGAAAAGGCAGTGGGCAAGGGCCACGGCCATAGGGGTGTCAAAGAGCCCCATGTTGCCGTAAAGCTCGAACATGGGAATCATGAAAATGGCCCCTGGAGCCATACGGTTGGTAAAAAGCCAGAAGAAGAGGTGCTTGTCTCCTCTGAACTTCCATCTGGAAAAGGCGTAAGCCGCGGGAACCGCTGCGACAAGCACCAGAAGCACATTGAGACCTACATACTCAAAGGAGTTAATGAAACTGGCTCTCCAGCCCTCATTGCCGAATATGTGAAGGTAGTTACGAAGCGTGGGATGCTCTGGAAACCACCGAAAGGTGCTGAGGATCTCCGTCGTGGTTTTAAAGGAGCAATTCACCATCCAGTAGATTGGGATGAGCGAGAAAATCGCATACAGGACCAGGCCGACCACTTTCTTTTTCATCTGCCGGCACCTCCCTTCCCGACGTTGAGCATCACAGTATACAAGAGGTAACACAGGACCACGACGATCACGAAGTATACTACGGACAGGGCCGCGCCCGTGCCCATATCAAATGCGCCCGCAGCCTGGCTCGAGACATAAATGCTCATGAAGAGCGTTGATGTGCCGGGCCCCCCACCGGTGAGAATGTACGGCTCCGAGTAAATATTAAAGGAATCCATGGTCCTTAGGAGCACGGCAATGGTCAGCACGTACCGGAGCTTGGGGAGGGTCACCTTCCTGAACGTCGCCCAGGTGGAAGCTCCGTCAATCTTGGCCGCCTGGTAGAAAGCCTCAGGGATGGTCTGCAGCCCTGCAAAGCATAGAAGGGTCACGAGCGGTACCCAGTGCCACACATCCATGACCACCGTTGTCCACCAGGCATCCGCAACGTGCTCAACGGGTCTGTAGTCATATCCCAGGGAGGCAAAGACCCTTGGAACCACGCCGAGATCCATTCGAGTGAACACCCTCCACACCATGCCGGTCACGTTGTAAGGAATCAGCAAGGGAATCCCCAGAAGAACAATCATCAGGGTCAACCAATTTCCCTTCTTGGGCATGGCCAGAGCAATGGCCAGTCCCATGGGGATCTGGATAATGAGGATTTGGAGAGCAAAAATGATTTGCCGCTTGATGCACCCCATGAACACTTCGTCATTCAGCACTTCTCTGAAGTTCTGCAGCCCAACGAAGTAGGGGATGGAACCTGGGAACAAAACATGGAGGGAATAATTGACGACCGTCATCAACGGGATAAAGGCGCTCAACGAAACCAGTACCAAGGCGGGAGTCAAGAAAAGCCAAGCCCTGTTTTTCATGTCACTCTCCTGCTCTGTCGGAACTCAACATCCTTTCGCCGGTGCCGCTCCTGAGCCGTTGCCCTCTGGCTAGCCGGATGCGCCAGGGGTGAACCATGGGGGTCAGAACACTCGCTTGTTGTCCTTGAAGATTTTTATTTTGTCTTCGGGGAAGCCGACCCAGAGACGATCTCCCACAGAAACCTTTTCAGTTGCGGGTAACCGGCTCTTGATTCGGATTCCGTTGGAGGTCAAGTTAAGGATCTTGTACGCCCCCATATTTTCAATCAAGTTCACATTCATGGGGATACTGTCTTCCTTTTGTTCCCTGCCGGGCTCCACAAACTCGGGCCGGATACCAAACTGAAATGGTGAGATCGATCGGTCCAGCTTAGCCTTCATCTCCGGCGATATTCTCAGGTGGAACCCGTGCAAATCCAAATCGTTTCCCTTCATGGAGCACTCCAGCAGATTCATGCCCGGACTTCCGATGAAGTACCCGATGAAGGGGCTTTGCGGTTCAGAGTGCAAATCCGCCGGAGTGCCGTTCTGCACGACGACTCCGTCTTTCATCACTGCCACGTAATCCGCAAAAGTGAGCGCCTCGTGCTGGTCGTGGGTGACGTAGATCATCGTGATCTTCAGCTTGCGTTGGACTTCTCTGAGTTTTCTCTGAAGAATATATTTTTCCTTGGGGTCGATCACGGTGAGCGGTTCGTCCAAGAGGATCACGGCCGTGTCTTCTCTTACAATGCCCCGGCCCAAGGAGACCTTTTGCTTTTCAGCCTGAGTGATTCTTCCCGATGAGACACGGAGCAGAGGAGTGAGTTCAAGGATCTCGGCGATTTCCTCGACCCTTTTCCTGATCTTGTCCTTTGAAACCCCCGAGTTCTTAAGGGGAAAGGCCAGATTGTCGAAAACACTCATGGTGTCATACACCACTGGGAACTGAAACACTTGAGCCAGATGCCTCTTCATCGGCGAAAGAGCGGTAACGTCCTTTCCGTCGAAGAGGATCGAACCCATCGTGGGTCTCAGAAGACCCGATACAATATTAAGGATAGTCGTCTTGCCGCAACCCGAGGGACCGAGGAGGGCGTTTGCTGTTCCGTCTTCCCAGGTCAGGTCAAGATCCTTGATCACGAATCCTGAACTCATATCGCAATCCGCAGGCAGGACTTCACAGTACCCGAGCTCATACGAATGGCTGATGTTTTTCAGCTCAACCCTTGGCATGACCTTTACCTCCGATGGTGAAAAACCAGATAGGAGTCAACCGATCATTCCTCCACATGAGTCTTCGCCACCAGCTTTCCCGTTTCTTTGTCAAAAATGAATAAGCGCTTCGTGGGGAGATAAACCGTGATCACCTGACCAAGGTCGTAGTGCCCCACTCCCATCAGCAGCGCAACCAACGAGAGGCCCTCGTGACTCAGGTGCAATTCCGTGTCCGAGCCGACCACCTCCCCCAGTTCCACTCTGGCTGAGATGGGAATCATGCTTTCCTCTTTTTTCTCCGTACTGATGGCGTGAGCGCGGATGCCGAGCATATAGCGATCCTTGGTCAGGACGCTTCGCAGATCATCCACCGGAACCTTGAGCTGATCCGAGGCCCTGAGCCAGTGCCTGTTATTTTCCGACACTCGCTGGCACTCAAAAATGTTCATTCCTGGATGACTGAAATAGGCTCCTACCTGCATATAAGAAGGATTTCGATAAACCTCGTCCACCGGCCCGAATTGCATCAGCCGGCCCTTATGGAGAAAACCGACATAGGTGGCCAGGGCAAGCGCTTCAATCGGCTGCGGAGTGGCAAAGATGATGGCGCCCTGTTTCTCTCTGTTAAAAATGTTCTTGAGTTCCACTCTCAGCTCTTCCTGGAGCTTGTAGTCCAGATTGGTGAGAGGCTCATCGAGAAAGATGTAATCGGCATCTTTGGCTAGGGCTCGTGCGATCGCCAGCCGCTGCTGCTGTCCCCCGCTGATCTCAGAGGGATAGTGATCCAAAAGGGAGTCAATTTTTAGAAGCGCAGCAACTTCTCTAACTTTTTTGTCGATCTCCGCTTTGGAAGGCTTTTTCGGTGATACTCGCAGGGGGGAGGCGATGTTGTCATACACCTTCATGGAAGGGTAGTTGATGAACCACTGATACACCATGGCCACATTGCGCTTTTGAACAGGGAGATCCGTGGCATCCTTGCCGTTGTAGAACACCTTTCCGCTGTTCGGCCTCTCCACTCCTGCAAGAATTCGCAGCAGCGTCGTTTTGCCCTCCCCCGTCGGCGCGAGAAGGGTGACGAACTCACCGTCCTTGATTTCGAAGGAAATATCGTCGAGGATCTTCTTGCCCTCGTACGATTTCGAGATGTTTTCAACCACGATGCCCATACGTACCGCTCTCCCCGCGATTGTCCGCAGGAATGAAATCCCGCTTTCCTGGCAGGAGCGCCCTGATACCGCCCCTGTCGCGATCGTTACATTATTTCAGTTTGGCTGGGATGAGATTTAGATGAATGACGCCCTTATGATCATGAATCGCTGCCACAACGATGACTCAATATGTCCAATGGTCGGCGGGGCTAACGCTTGCGCTGAAACATGGAGTGGACTGACCCCGCTGCCGATCCTTAACGCGCGACTGCATTCTCTGATTTTGAGCCCCGGAGAACTTCAAGGCTCAGGCTGATTTGATTAGCACAATATTACAATATTATTTTGTCAGTCAAGCCAAAAATGAGGGTTCCATGAAAATTTTTCGAACCCCGTGATTCGATAGAGAAATGCGACGGTTATGCTCTTTTTGCGCTCGGATGGGATCATCTTCGTCACTCTCAGAGCTGGCGCGGCATCCCGAAAAGCCCCCCTTGCTCAGGATGCAATGGAGGAGTCCCTCAACCGTTGAAAACCATTGTCAATAAAGGATTACAGCGTTTTTCATCCCATCAGGCTGCGAGGCGTGGACCGTTCGAACCGTTTCTTTTACGGAAGACTTCCGTCCCTATTTTCCTCGCAGCCCGTCCCACTTTCCGCGCCCTTCATTTTTTTGATTCTTCGATGAAATTTTTTCTTGACTAATCAAACAACATTACAATATTGTACTAACCAAAATATCCTGCAATTCGGTGATGGTCATGGAGGGTTGAGGCTCTTTTCGACCATCCGTTTATGCCAATCTAAGGAGTCGAAACCCCTCTCGGACATCGCGGACTTCGCCTGGGTTGGAGTCTGTTGGTTTTTCCGCATTATCCAAGGTCTGTGTGACCGCTTATCCTTATCCTGGACGGGTGTGGCGTTTTCGTTCCGGATTTCGAAAAACAGAGGAGGAAACATATGGCGAAACAAGCACCCGCAAAAAAGGGCGCAGAAAAGCAACGCTCTTCGCCCGCTGTGGACGAGAAAACCCTGTTTCAGATTTATCGCAGTCTCTATGCGACTCGTCAGTTTGAGCTCAGGTGCATAGACCTCTATCGTCAGGGTTTGATCCGAGGTTACCTCCATCCTTATCTGGGTGAAGAGGCCATCGCAGCCGGAGCCTGCGCAGCCATCACCATGGAGGATTACATCCTCAGCACTCATCGCGGTCACGGCCACTGCGTCTCCAAGGGCGCGGATCTCAAGTTGATGGTGGCCGAGATCATGGGCAAAGCTACAGGGTATTGCAAAGGCCGCGGCGGTTCCATGCACATTTTCAGCAAAGCCAACAATAATCTTGGAGCCAATGGGATCGTAGGCGCAGGGATTCCTCTTGCCTGCGGCGCCGGTATGGGCATCAAGGCGAAGAAAACCAACCAGGTCGTCATGGTTTTCTTCAGCGATGGCGCGGCGAACAACGGGGTCTTCGGGGAAGGCCTGAACTTCGCCTCTGCCTTTGCTCTCCCCGTCATCTTTATGCTCGAAAACAATCATTATGCCGTGTCCACGCCGGTGGAGTGCTCCTTCGGAAACTGTGATTTGGCCTGCAAAGGCCCGGCCTACGGAATGCCGGGCTTTGCCATTGACGGGAATGACGCGGTGGCCGTGTACCTCACCACGAAGCAGGCTGTGGAAAGAGCCCGGAATGGAGAAGGTCCTACCCTCATCGAGGCCAAGACCTATCGCCATGGAGGCCACCACATCAATGATCCTGGTTTGTACATGGACCAGAAGATCCTTGCGGAGTGGAAGGAGAGAGACCCTCTCAAGCTCCTTCGCAACAAAATCGACAAAAAGAATGAGATGAAAAAAATCGAAGCCCAGGTGGAAAAGGATCTGGACGAGGCCATCGAGTTTGCCAAGAACAGCCCGCAGCCATCGGTGGAAGAATTCCTGGCCGGCATGCGTAACTTCTGAGCGTTCGCACAAAAGAGGAGTTGAGATATGTCTGAAATGATGTACCGGGAGGCTCTCAATCGAGCCCTTTTTGAGGAAATGGAAAAGGATCCTCTGGTCTTTGTCATGGGAGAAGGCATCGCCGATCGCGGGGGATCTTACAAGGTCACGGAAGGACTGCTCAAGAAGTACGGCCCCGAAAGAGTGATCGACACCCCCCTGTCGGAGGCCACGTTCACCGGCGCCGGCGTCGGCGCGGCTCTGGTGGGCGCGCGGCCGATCGTCGAGATTCTTTTCGTGGATTTCACGACCATCCCCATGGATATGATCGTCAACCAGGCTGCCAAGTATGAATTCATGTCAGGCGGCCAGGGACGGGTGCCGATGGTTCTGAGGACACAGGGCGGCGCAGGCAACGGGCTTGCGGCTCAACACTCCCAGAGCCTGGAAGCCTTCTTTTATCACGTCCCCGGGCTGAAGCTGGTGATGCCTTCTTCGCCCTATGACGCTTACGGCCTGTTGAAATCCTCCATTCGCGATGACCATCCGGTCATCTTTATTGAACACAAGCTGCTTTATACGACAAAGGGCGAAGTTCCTGAGCAGGAGTACCTCGTTCCCCTTGGGTCTGCGGACGTCAAACGGAGCGGGGAGGATGTGACGCTCATTACCTACTCCTATATGACGCTCAAGTGCCTCGAAGCTGCCCAGTTGCTGGAAAAGGAAGGGATCAGCGTGGAAGTGGTGGATTTGAGAAGCCTCAAACCCCTTGATAAAGACATGATCCTTGCTTCAGCAAGAAAGACCGGGAAGGTCATCGTCGTCCACGAAGCCTGCAAACGGGGCGGCATTGGCGGGGATATTGCCGCCATGATCATGGAAGAAGCGTACGACGACCTCGACGGTCCGGTCGGCCGCATTTGCGGGAAAGATACGCCTGTCCCATACAACCTTGAGCTGGAAAAAGTCTGTGTTCCAACCGTAGAAGACATCATCGAAGGCGTTCTCAAAATCGCTTAGGGGTACCTCCCTCCCACACCACCCCCCCTGTTGCCTGAGCCTCTAGTGCATTGATGCGGGCAACAGGGAGGGGATGGATGGGAGAGACAGTCCGATAGAATCCAGTAACCCATCCAGATTACAACATTCGGAGTGAAAGGATTATGGCAACCAAGATCATTATGCCCCAGGGCGGGCAACACGTCGAAGAAGGTAGAGTGGTTAAATGGTTGAAGGCCGAAGGGGATGCCGTAAAAAAAGGAGATGTCGTCTGCGAAGTGGAAACCGAAAAAGTTGTCCTCGAGGTCGAATCTCCAGCTGACGGCGTGCTTCTGAAGATCGTTGTTCCTGCAGGAGAAAAAGTAGCCGTCTTCGCAACCATTGGAATCGTCGGCGCGCCGGGCGAGCAAGTGGATCTGGCAAAATTCGCTCCTGAGGAAAAAGAAGAAAAAGGCGTGGATATTTCCGAGATCCGCAAAAGACTGGCTGAAAAAGAGGCCCGCGGTGAAGCAGGCGTCAAGGCTTCAGGGAGAGCCAAGAAACTGGCCGCAGAAAAAGGAGTGGACCTGACCGCTGTTCAGGGCTCTGGCCCCGGTGGTCGAATCGTTGAAGAAGACGTGCTGCGCGCCGCCGAAGAAATGGCCAAGGCTCCTGAAGAAGTGATGGTCGGGAAAGTGAGAATTTCCCCTGTGGCAAAGAAGATGGCCGAAGACAAAAACCTGGATGTTTCTTCCATGCAGGGTACGGGCCCTGGCGGCCGGATCATGAAAGAAGATGTGCTCCGTGCAATAGAGGAAAAGGGAAAGAAGAAGGAACCCGTACCGGGCGCCTTGAAGCAAGTCAAGGAGACCATCCCGATCCGAGGCGTGCGCCAGGTGATCTTCGATCGCATGCATCAGAGCCTTCAGCAATCCGCCCAGCTGACTTTGACCATGGAGGTGAACGCGGCCGAACTCGCGCGATTCAGGAAAATTCTGGTGGACAGCCTTAAGGACCGGGACATCCGGATCTCTTACAATGCCGTCCTGGTGAAAATCATTGCCCGGGCCCTTGAAGAGCACCCCAGGATGAATTCCAGTGTTGTGAAAGACGAAATTTGGCTCTGGGACTCTGTGAACGTGGGCGTTGCTGTGGCCGCCGAGCAGGGCTTGATCGTGCCGGTGGTCCGTGACGCGAACAAGAAAGATCTGATCGCCATCCAGAAGGACATTGATGATAAAGTGGAAAAAGCTAAAACCAAGAAGCTGGTTCCCGATGACCTCCAGGGAGGGACCTTTACTCTGACCGCTTTAGGTTTTCTGGACATTGAGGCGTTCACTCCCATCCTGAACCCCCCTGAAGTGGGTATCCTGGGAGTGGGGAAAATCATAGAAAAACCTGTGGTTGAAAACGGTGAGATCAAAGTGGGACAGAGGATGACCCTGAGCCTCACGTTTGATCATCGCATCATCGACGGCGCAGATGGCGCTCGTTTTCTGAAGAGCATAAAATCCTACATCGAGGCCCCTTATCTTCTGCTGGCGTGAAAGTGAACCTGAGATTGGGCTAAGATGAGGCATAGGGTATGGAGGACAAGATGTCTGAAAGCATTTACGATGTGATCGTGCTGGGAGGAGGGGCCGGCGGCGTGCCTGCATCCATCCGGGCTGCCCAGCTCGGGGGCCGCGTCGCCATTGTCGAGAGCGACCAACTCGGCGGCCTTTGCATGAACAGAGCCTGTGTGCCCTTTGGCCATATGATGGCGGCTTCGAACATTCTCGGAAGCCTTTCCCTGGGCAAGGAGATGGGCCTCGGTTTTCCGGAGGTTTCGAAGGATTTTGCGGCTCTCATGAAAAGACAGAATGAACTCATCTCCTTCATGAGGCAGGGAGTCAAAAGCCAGCTCAACAAAAAGAAAGTGGAGATCCTCCAGGGCAAAGGAAAGATCACTGGAAAAGGGAAGTTGGAAATCAGCGGCAAACCCTACGCTTACAAGAAGTTAATTCTCGCCTCAGGAGCGAAATGGGTGAGGCCTGAATTTCCAGGGAGCGATACAGAGGGTGTTATCACCACGGATGAACTGCTCGCACGAGAGAAACTTCCAAAGAAAATTCTTCTTTACGGTAACAGTCCTCATCTTATTTCGATCGCCCAGTTCCTTCACCGCTATGGTACGGCAGTCACCCTGGCCGTCCAGGAAAAGGATCTTCTCGCTGCTGAAAGCAAAGTGATCCGGTCCCGACTTGCCGCCGCTCTTAAGAACCAGGGGATCGCGGTATGGAACGGCGCCGAGATGGCCGGTGTGAAAAAAGAAAAAGACGGGCTTCACTGCTCCCTCAAGGTCAAGGATCGACAGGAAACTCTCGTGGTCGAATCTGTCCTGTGCCTCAGACGAGGAGCGGCTCTCGAGGGTCTGGGTCTTGAACACGCCGGTCTGAACAAAGCCGGCGACTACATTCCCGTAAACCAGCGGATGGAAACAGGCCTCGACGGCATTTATGCGATCGGCGACGTTTCATCCCCAGAGTCAAAGCATCACAGCCATCAGGCTTCAAGCGGCGGCATTGTGGCTGCTGAAAATGCGATGGGTCTGAGAAGCACTTACGATTCCAGGAGCCTTTGCAGGGTTCTCTTCACCCGGCCGCAGGTCGCCTGCGTCGGTCTCACGGGCAAGGAAGCCAAAGAGGCAGGCTATGATGTTGTTGAAGGCGCCGCCCCCTTTTCCATGAATCCCCTGGGCATGATTCTGACACAGACCGAAGGGATTGTCGAAGTGGTGGCTGACAAGAAATATGGCGAGGTGCTGGGTATCCACTTTATTGGTGAAGGAGCTTCGGAAATGGCAGGAGTTGGCGTGCTTGCCCTCCAGATGGAAGCCACTCTGGAAGACCTTGCCAGGGCGCCCTTTCCCCACCCTACCCTGAACGAATCCCTCTCGGATGCGGCAAGGGAATGCCTAGGAAGATCCATCTTCCTTCCCTAACCTTCCCCTGCCCGCTCCTACCGCCGCCGGTCTATTCCCCCTGCTACTGTGGACCAGCGGCACAAAAGCCTCCATTCCCCCTCTACCGAAGGGGAATGGGGGGGTTTTAGCTGCGCAGATTCGGCGAGCCTCAAGGGAAGTACGCCAGCCTATTTAGACCGAATTGCAGGTTCGCCTGCCCAATGAGACTTATCCGATTGATAGCGTATCGTTATGGAAAGTGGGCGGGTGGTGCTTCCGGCGCGCATTTAGCAACTCAAGTCATAATATCGCCTGAAACAGAAAAGGCGGCAGGAAGAATGATCCTTACCAGCCGATCAAAAGGCCGATACCCGAGGACCTTACCGACTTCGATGAGCTTGGGATCGTGATTGGCCACACCGGAGACGGTGTTTAGTCTAATCTTGAAACCCTTGTCCTACGGGCAAGGTCAGAGATAAAAGGCTTTGCCATGAGAATGACTCATTGTTACATCCAAGGCTGAGTTGTCCCCCGACAAAAGAGCCAAGGAGGTAACAAATGAGTCGATTTCGCAAGTTATCACAGACGATATGGCACTGCCAATATCATATCGTATGGGTACCAAAGTACAGGTACAGAGTTCTCACCGACAAGATATCTGAGGAGGTTGAAAATTGCATAAGGGCCTTCTCGGAACGGCTTGGGGGTGAGATTGTTGAATTGAATGTTCGGGTAGATCATATCCACTTGCTCGGGATGGTGCGCTCGAAGGTATCGATTTCCGAGTACGTGGGGACCATCAAAGGTCGAACGGCGATTCGGGTATTGAACAAGTTTCGCGAGCTGATAGACATCGCCAGGGAAACACCCCG
>CAVPOU010000019.1:0-190463 GCA_963707125.1 uncultured delta proteobacterium
AGCTCGGCATCGGGAGGTCTTTCCAATTGACCAATGTCTTCCCCACACTGACTGTCCTGGAAAACGTGCGACTCGCTGTCCAATCTCAGAGGAACACGGGGTTCAATTTCTGGAAAAACTACCTGGCCTTTCCCGAATTCGAAGACCGCGCTTATGAGCTTCTGGAGATGGTCCTGCTGAACACCAAATGGAATGTCACGGCGAGCAGCCTCACCCATGGAGAACAGCGCAAGCTGGAAATCGGCATTCTCCTCGCCCTGGAGACAGAAGTGCTCCTCCTAGACGAACCCACTGCCGGAATGTCTCTGGAGGAAGTCCCCTCGATCCTTGAGATCCTGAAGCAGATAAAGAATAAGAGAGACAAAACCATTCTCCTGGTTGAGCACAAAATGGACGTTTTGATGGCCCTCTCCGATTCCATAGCGGTCCTTCATGAAGGAAAACTGATTGCCGACGGTCCTCCGGAAGCCATCAGCAAAAATCAAGACGTTCAGGACGCCTATTTCGGCGGAGGAATCTCTCATGGCTGATCCTCTCCTTCAGGTTGAAGGAATACACACCCATATTGGAAAACACCATATCTTACAGGGTGTATCCCTTGAGGTCTACGCAGGCGAAGTGACGGTTCTTCTCGGAAGAAACGGGGCTGGAAAAACCACCACCCTGCGATCGATCATGGGGCTTCTCTCCCCGTCTCAAGGCAGGATCCTCTTTAAGAATCGAGCCATTCACCATATGAAGCCTTTTGACATCGCCCGCCTGGGCATTGGCTTTGTTCCGGAGGATCGGGGGCTTTTCAATTTACTGACCGTCGAAGAAAACTTCCGTGTGGCCATGCTTCAAGAAGCCAAAAGATCCCAAGAGAGGCTGGAATTCATCCTGGACGTTTTTCCAGACCTCAAGAGATTCTGGAAGGCAAAAGCGGGCATCCTGAGCGGCGGGCAGAAGCAGATGCTGGCCATTGCCCGTCCCCTTGTGAATGAGAATACCCTTTTGCTCATTGATGAACCGTCCAAAGGGCTGGCGCCCATCATCATCGATCATTTGATCGAAGCCATCCACAGGCTGAAAGAACACATGATGATCATTTTGGTTGAGCAGAATTTTTACATGGCCAGTAAGTTAGGGAACGTTTTCCACCTCTTTGATGACGGACGAACGGTCCACAAGGGGCAAATGGTAGACTTGGTTCAGAACGAGGAATTGAAGAAGAAGTATTTAGGGATTTCAGGTGCCGGATAGGCTTGAAGGTCCCGCCATGACGGAACGGGAATGTCAACGGTTAGGGGTTGTTGGAAACAACTTGCACACTTTCTTGAGGATGTCCGTTCATGCTGAGGTATCGAAGCATGAGCGGAACGTTCACCCTTCGATGCCTCAGGGCGAACGGTTCCCAGATGGGATTGCTGAGGTTATTTCTCAACAAATCCTTTCATGCCCTGTCCGGCGGCGATTGAGCCGGGAATAAAGAGAAACCCTATGAGCACAAAACAAAAAGCATGGCTTCCAACGTTGGCCGTCATCGCCATCTTTCTTTTGCCGATTCTCTTCATCACTCCTAAGACGTATATCACGCTGACCATCTCCGGCGTGGCCATGGGCATGCTCCTCTTCCTGGTTTCCTCCGGATTCTCGCTGATCTTCGGTTTTATGAGTGTGCTCAATATGGCCCATGGGGCCATTTTCACCTGGGGCGCCTACATCGGGTTCTCGGCATTCACCGTGATCAACAAATGGACCGGGTGGGGAGGATCCGATTCGATCTTCTTAAACATGCTTATCTTTCTTTTGGTCCTCATGGTGGCGGGGATCGGCGTTGCCATGCTGGGTGTGGTCGTTGAAAGGCTGGTCATACGGCCTGTGTATGGGAGCCATCTCTACCAGATCTTTATCACGGTGGGGGCCATGATTGTGTTGGAGGAGTTGATTCGAATGTTCTGGGGACCGGATGATCAAGTGATGCCTGTCCCAATGAACTTCATCGGCTCCTGGGATCTCTTTGATGTCGTCGTATCCAAATACCCATTAATCGCTATTGCGGTCGGATTGGTTATCTACCTCATTGTTTTCATGATCTTGAGAAGAACGCGACTGGGAATGATCGTCCGGGCAGGTGTGGAGAATCCGGAGATGGTTCAGGTCATGGGGCACAATGTGTATCGCTATTTCACCGGGGTCTTTGCTGCGGGTTCTGCTCTGGCGGCCATTGGCGGAGGGATGTGGGCCACTTTCGTCAAGTCCATTCACCCGGCCATGGGAGGAGAGGTCATTGTGTTTGCTCTGATCGTGGCGATTATCGGCGGCCTTGGGAGCATGACCGGTTCTGTGGTGGGGGCCCTGATGGTGGGGCTGTCCTACAACTATGTGGCATACCTGATTCCCAAGGCGGCCTTGGGGATCACCATGCTCCTCCTTGTCGTCATTCTTTCGATTAAACCCACAGGGCTATTTCGAGAGGGAACATGATTTGAACCAAGAGACCTTGAATCCAGTCCAGCGATTCCGTTTAAGGGAGACAAAAGATCGCTACAGGAATCCGTACTTTTTCTTAAGGATCCTCCTGCTGGCCTTCTTCCTGGCCACTCCGTTTCTGTTCCGTTCTTTTGAAATCCTGGACGTGGTGTTAAAGATCATCATCTTCTCAGCCCTGGTGGCCAGTTATGACATTATTCTTGGGTATACCGGGATCGTGTCTTTGGGCCACGTCATGTACTTTGGGATTGGGGCTTATCTTGTCGGAATATTTGTTGGGAAGCTCGGATTGGTCTCCTATGGATATCTGGCTCTGGCTGTTCTGATCGCCGTGGTGATCTCAGGTGTTCTCTCCGTGTTGATCGGCTTTTTCTCTCTTCGGATCAGGGCCATTTTTTTTGCCATGATCACCCTGGCCTTCATGGAGTTCATCTCCATTCTCGCCAGTCAGTTAAGGTCCATCACGGGCGGAGAGGATGGCATCAGTTTCAAACTTCCGCACATCCTGGCGATTGATTACAGTTTTGGCCGATTCCTGGGCGTTGAGATCACAGGGAGGATCGTGAGCTACTACGTGATTCTTCTTGTCTGTGTCGTCCTGTTTCTCCTGATGCTCCGGTTTGTCCATTCACCGGTCGGCCGGGTCCTTCAGTCCATTCGGGACAACGAGCAGCGCGCCATCGCGCTGGGCTACAAGACCTATCTCTTCCAGGTCATCGCTTCCTCTTTCGCGAGTTGCGTTGCCGCGGTCACCGGGGCCTGTTTTGCCATCTGGGTGCGTTATGTGAGCCCGGATTCAAGCGTCAGTGTTTCCATCATGCTCGATGTCCTCCTGATGGTCATTGTGGGAGGCATGGGAACGCTTTATGGAGGGATTTTCGGGGCGGCCTTCTTAATGATCACCCGGGCCTTTCTTCCAAAGCTGCAGTCCCTGATCGTTTCGCTGTTGCCTGGTGTGCCATTTGCAGCAAGGTTATCCGAGCGCTGGCTATTTTATTTCGGACTTCTCTTCATCCTGATCGTCTATTTTTTCCCGAAGGGAATCGTGGGGACCGCCCAGGAGATGATCTCCAGAAGAAAAGAGGAGTAGAATGAAGTTACAGAAAAAGGAGAACGCGTCATGTCCGAACCCAAGAAGATCAAAGCCAAAGGGGACGGTGTCAGCATCCAGCTGGCCGTCTGGGAAGGAAAGGGGAAAGAAATCCTCTGTGTCCATGGTCTGACGGCAAACTGCAGATGCTGGGATGTCATCGCATCTTCTCTAACCCCCAAGCATAAGGTCATTGCCATGGATCTCAGGGGAAGAGGCCATTCAGACAGTCCTCCATCAGGATACTCGGTGGAAAATCATTGCAGGGATATTCTGGCCCTGATGGACGACCAGAGACCTCGAACGCCCTGTGCTCATGGGCCATTCTCTCGGAGCATTTATTTCCCTGTTCTTTGCGGCGAAGCATCCTGGCCGTGTGGACCGGTTGATCTTGATAGACAGCGGAGGAAAGGTGTCGGAGGCCCAAATGACCAAGTTCTTTGCAGGCATCAAACCATCCCTGGATCGTCTAGGAAAGGTTTTTCCAGACTTCGAATCCTACTTGGCCCTTCTCAAGCAGGCTCCATTTCTGCAGCCGTGGAACTCCTTTTTTGAAACCTACTTCCGATACGAGGTGGAAGACGTGGAGGGGGGTGTGCGCTCTCGGGTTCATCCAAAACATATTGAGGAGGAGGCCGCGGAACTTAAAGAAAAATGGACTCGAGTCAATTTTACAAAAGGTGATGGCCCCCACTCTGATTCTTGCGGGCCACGAAGGGGCTGCTGGCCGAGGATGACCTCGTGTTGCCTGCAGACGTGGCAGAACGGATGGTTCGCGAGATGTCTAACGCCAAGAAGGTGGACGTAGAAGGAAGTAATCATTACTCCATCTTGTTTCAGCCCAACAAGATGCGGGATCAAGCTTTGCTTGGATTTTTGAAATGATGTGATGACAACCAGCTTCTCACAAGGGCTATTACAAGAGTAACGAGGCTGTACGAGGAGGTTCTGATTCCCCGTCCACTTTCTCCTCTTCATCCAGTTCCCCGGCAACTTGAAACTTTCTCATGAACTTCCGGTCGATGTAGTCTTTCAAGAGAAAGGCCAGGCGGCCTTCCCAGAGGAAATTCTTTTTCCACAGAATCCCGCGGCCGTTACCCATGTTGAAGATGAGCATGTAGTCTTTCTGAGGCATGAAAGCCTTCATCTCCCTCCCTTCCAGCGCGGCCTGGAGGTTGTGGAGGAGAATCGGGTTCTGCCTGACCGCATAGACTCCGACCTTGGCCAGGGGCTGCTCTGCAAAGCTCGATGCAATCCCCTCCCCCGAACATCTCCGGGTGGGCCACGCTCTGGAGGAAAGAGTTGACCAGCAGGCCTCCATCCGGACCTGTAGGGATTCCCGAATCACGGAAGATCCGGGAAGGCTGGACTCCAAGGGCCATGAAAGCGACATCAAAGGGATGCGATGACCCGTCGGTCAAGCGAATCTCGTCGCGGGTCATCTCCTTCACGCGATTTCCCTCTGTGACCATGATGCCCCGGTCGGTCAAAGACCGGAGGGCCAGGCCTTGAACCTTTTCCGGAAGACCGACTAAGAGCTTCCGGCCGGCGATCAGCCTGATCAAGGCCTTACCGCGGTTTTCATTCACCAGCCGCCAGAGATTGGCGGTCACCTCCACTCCTGCAGGTCCACCCCCGATGACAATGAAATTCATGGCTTCTGTTTTAGCTCGGCATGATGAGACGGCGGGCCTGGAGGAGATTGAAAACCGGTTTGACCGGCACGATATTTTCCTGGGGCGCGGAAACGAGGGGGCTGAGAGGCACATCACTCCCTGTGTTGAAGGAGACGACATCATATGAAACCTGCTTGCCCGATTGGAGATTCAGGGTTCTTTGCCCCGGGTCGATGTTGATGACTTTGTCCTCGATAAAGGTTCCCCCGCGGTCCTCGGCCATCTTCTTTACGTGGAAACGGGCATCCTGGGGACGGTAGATTCCTGAGAGCAGCCCCGGTCCCATGCCTGAGTAGTAGTGATAGGGAGAAGGGCCGATCAGAGTGACTCTGTGGCCGCGCTCGACATACCTGGCAAGGTTCAAAAGAACGGTCAAATGGGCATGCCCGCCCCCGACAAGAACAAGATGCTTTCCCATGGGTCACCTATTGTAGACACCTACTTTTTTCTCCGCCAATCAGGCGAAGAGGAAAAGATGAAAACTCGTTTTTCAGGATCCTTTTCTGTCATTCCCGTGAAAACGGGAATCCAGGAAATCCAAGAGCTTCTGGACTCCCGCCTTCGCGGGAGTGACACCTGTGGGGACTTTTCACGAGGGCATCAAGGATAAAAGGTTTCTTGCGGTGAGTCAAAAGGGAAATGCGGTCTGAAATGCCATGGGTGATCGGGCGTGGTTCACGAAAGCACGGGGTCCCGGCAATCCTTTGCCGTAATCGGGGTCAGCTAAGTTGAAGCCTGACCTTTAGGCTCAAAGGGAACGTCTATGAAGCACCAACAGCCGAACAGAGCTGACAGGCGTTTTTCCGCTGACAGCCAGTGTTTTTGTCCTGACGACTGGCGGTTTTACCTTTAATCTTGCAGCCCGCGAGAACAAACTCCTCCGGCCTGCCTCTTGCCAGGATGATCAGCTTAGGTTTCTCCCAGATCTTTTTCATCCTTGAAATATCCCCTTTCCTGCCGATGCAAACCTATGGACGCAACCAAACACCTTTATCAGTCGGTACGGGGGGTCACGCTGTTCCCGAATAACTCGGTTCTGGCGTGAGCCACACGACAAAAATAATCCACCGGTGTGTCCATGGCGCCGGTTTCCAAATGCGCGTGCGCCGGGCACCACATACAGAGGTTCACAATCGAACAACCAAGGCAATTGTCCAGGAATTCCCTCCTCTTCGACCTCATCCCCCGAACCTGAGGGATGAAGATTTGCCACGCCTCTTCGAGATTTCCTCTTTTGAGATCATAGACGCAATCCGGATGCCAGAGAGAGGGGCATAGTCGAAGGAGTCCGTTATAACTGACGTTGAAACTGTCATTGCCCGCCCCGCAATGAAATAAATGATTGCAATCCAGGACGGATGAATCCGAGGCGATCAGTCTCCCACAACTGCTTTGTAAGGCTTCCAGACGCTCGGGATCAGATCGTTCAAGGGCTGCGATCTCCCCTGGGGAAAGCCTCTCGGACCTTATCTCCTCGTTTCTTTTTTGATCTCCATCATACCTCAGGTGCAGGAAGGGATCAAGGCGGAAGTAGTCTTTGGTCTTTTCCCGGCAGAAGCGGGCGATCTCAGGCATTTCGTGAAGATTGGACCTGAGGGCCATAGCCTTGAGCCGGACTTTGATTCCGCTTCCAAGGAGGAGAGCAAGCCCTTTCATAAATGCGGCGTGGGAACCAGTTCTTCGGGTCACCCGCTCGTAGGTTTCTTGATTCACCCCATAGACCGAAACTTCCAATTCCCTCGGTGGGTATTTCTGAAACAGCCTGGCATGCTCTTCCGTGATCAGGGTGGCATTTGTGAAGACCGAAACCAAAAGTCCCTTTTTCTTCATGTACAAATAGAGAGAGAAGAAATCTTCCCTCAGAAGGGGTTCCCCTCCGGTGATGAGGCACCACAACGCACCCAGGGACACGGCTTCATCAACGAGTTCCTTTATCTCCTCTAAGGAAAGCTCCTTGTCTTTGGCCACCCTGTCTCCTGCCGGGAGATTGATGTAGCAGTGCCGGCAGTCGTTGTTACACCGGGCGGTGATCTCAAGCTCGAAAGAGAAAGGGATTCTCTTCTCCCTCGTCTTTTCCCAGAGAGAAAATTGGTCTAAAGGGATAGAGTCTTGGAAGAAGTTGTTCAACTTGGTGACCTCTTTATAAAAAGACGGACCACCTTCCATACAGGGAGAATGAGAGGTAAAAGGAGTCCTCTGCGGCCGAGAAAAGCGATCAGAAAACGCTCCGGGCCAAGTCCAAGAAAGACCTCCTTCCCATCTCTCTCCACTCTCGTGACAAAGCCAAGAATGTTTTCTCTCGGGACAGACTCATCGGCTTCAGAGCTGTTATCTCCTTTTGTCACGCAGCAATCGCCGTCTTTCCTAACTACCCTGTGAACACAGAGCTTATCTGTTCCCTGAAGGACAAAAGCGATGACATCCCCCACGCCGGGGGATGCATTTTGCAAAGGGGAGAGGGTAACAACATCTTCGTTCTTTATGAAAGGAGACATGCTGAAGCCTTTGGCCCTGAACCTAACCGGTGCTCCTTTATCCAGCACAGCCCGGAGGAGTTGAACCAGAGCCGGTCCCGAAAGGAAGAGCTCACTTCCTTTCATGACGGCAAATTTGGGCTTGGTCCCTTGAGAGCTCAACTATCCCTCCATAAACCCATCGGAGATGGATTCGATCAACCACTTAGATCCCTGCCTAACCAACCGAGTCCATCGGTTGATTTGGCCAGGTGAATCCTTGGCTGGCCACGTCTCGATACACAGAGCGTGATCAGCATCCAGCATCTCAAAGCGCTGCGCTGAAGGCAAGACACCCTCTGTTAGCTTCCGGCCGGCCCGGATCGATTCTCTGAGAGTCACTCGATGTAGGGCTCCCTGTGAAGTCTCGACAGGGAAGGAGACGATCAGGTCGAGGCCGGCTTCAAAATCGGCGTCTTCAAATCGTGCTCGGTTGAAGCGCCCCATGACCTCGCGGAGAGGAGCATGGGCCGTGCTTCGTCGGGTCACGAGACGTGTGCTCAGCAGAGGATCGATCCCTCCGTGAGCGTCCACCAGCCAGACCGGCCGGCCCAACTCCTCGGGAATCCTGTAGGCCGGCGTTCCCTCCAGATCATGCAACAGAGAATCGAAGGGCTCTCTGGGAGCCAGGAAAAGATCGGCGTCGGGCCACTGCTCCAATGCTTTCTTGCCCGTGCGAATAAAGTCCTCCACCATCAGCAATCCTGCCGCCATGATGTTGCCGCCGTAGGTACCATTTTCAACGGCCTCTACCTGGTGGATGTTGGGCGCTGAGGCCGTTTTCTCCTTCACCAGGGATTCCAGGCGGCAAAACGCAGCTGCGGAAGAGAGCCATACGACCTTTCTGTAAGCGCCGCCGCCGTTTTTGGGATTTCCCCTCAGGGTCTTTGCGACGATCGCCGCCACGCGAACCCGCAGCGGAGAAACCATGTCCGGATGCGGGATCAAAGGCACTCGATAGGCGGTCTTCATTCGCTCCGCAAAATCCGTAAACTCTGCCAGGGAGCACTCCAGATCCGCCACGACCTCAGGCCGAGTGCGCTTGGTGTGCCCGGGCCAATATAAAATCACGGAGCTTGCCCCTTGAGAGACGAAGTGGGCATAGGTCCGTTCAGTGTCATCCCAACCACAGATCTTCGGGAGAGGAACGATCGTGCCGATTAGGTCCATCTTGTGAGCACGGATAAGAGGCAGCGAGGAGATGGCCGTCTCTGCCCTCTTTGGGTCCTGGCCGAATATGCGCGCCCAGAAAGAGGGCTCCAGGGAATGAAGGGACACATTGATTTCGATGGGTTTATAGGCGGAGAGCCTTTTCAAGAACATCGAATCGAGCATGGTAGCGTTGGTCGTGAAGCAGAGGGTGTTGTAGAAGAATTTACGTCGAACCATTTCAAGAATGTCGAACAATCGCGGATGAAGCAGAGCCTCTCCTTCGGAGATGCGGCCGGGCAGGCTATCGCTCATTCTTATGGGGTCGTCGTTGGCATTCATGGCACAGAGTTGAAGCTTGATATCTTCAATGTCCCTGAAAAATCCGCCTGCCACAGGAAAGGGATTCAAGTGATTGGAGCAGAACAGGCAGCGGCTGTTGCAGACTGCACTAATAGGCAGTTGATTGGACGGCTGACCGCCGGCCAGCCATTCACATATGAACGGAGTCAGGGTGAAAGCCTTATTTTCAGTCCTCATGCGCAAGCCTCTTCAGACAACCTCTACGAGGATCCGCCGCCGGACCAGCTCATTTACCAGTCCGATCAGATCCTGCTCGATTTCTTCCTCAGGAGCCTCAAACTCCACGGAGAGCTCCCCCAAAACGTCCTTCAGCTTCTTTTTACCGTCCAGCCGGTCCCAGATGGCCTTTCCGGTCTCGTTCATGGTGTAAAGCTCGTCCTCCATGTCCCCGATCCCAGCGACCAGAGGCACGATGATGAGTTCGCCCTCAATCTCCCGGGCTACCACATCCTCCGAAGGAACATAGAGCTTATCAAGAGAAACCTTGGCTTCCATTTGCAATTCAGCGCTCATCCCCTTTTCCCTCCGAAAATTTCCGAATCCTTTCTCTCCAGTCTTCTACTTCCCAGGCCATCTCCTTTTCTTCCAGCAACCTAAGCTGCCTCGCCTGAGCGTGGGCAATCTCACAAAGATACTCTACCGGGGTGTCCAGAGTCCCATGCTCCATCCAGGATTTTCCCGGGCATTGTTCGCAAAGCCCCTTTAAGAAGCACCGAGCGCAACGGAGCAGGTAGTCAGGATGAGTGGCCTTCGTCTCCCGCACTCCCGGGAAAAAGTGGCTTATCGCTTCTTTGAGAGATCCCTTTTCGAGGTCATAAACGGTATCCGGATGCCTGAGGTCCATGCAGAGTTGCAACTGCCCGTAGGAATCGACGGAAGCCCCTCCTATCCCAGCGCCGCACGAAAAGAGTTTATCTCCTGTCGGCCCCATAAACCTGGAGCAAAACTTTTTCATCTCTTTGAGGTATGTCGCTTTCCTTCGAGCAAGAAATCTCAATCCTTCCTGCGGTGCCGGCCTGATATTTCGAATGGCTCTGTTTTTGTTTTCATCTCTTCTGGAGTGAAGGTCAAAAAACACCGAATAGGAGGGCGGATCATCCATCCAGGGAATTGTAGATGCCCAGGTCTTCAAACTCTTCCACCTCTTCTTTGTTCGGCGGCAGAAGAGCACTCTTGACCACAAAAGGGACTTTCTTCTCCAAAAGAAGATTGATTCCCAGCCATGCCGCTTCAAAGGAGCCGGGAGCCCTGGTTATCGTCTCATAGGAAGTCCTCTTCATGCCATAGACCGTAATCTCTATTTTCTCCAGAGGCGGGATGCGCGAAAGCAATTCTGCGAGGGAGGGTGTGATCAGAGTGGCATTCGTGAAAAGGAGAACCTTGAGGCCGCTCTTTCTGGCACAAAGGTACAGCTCCTCAAAATCATCTCTCAAAAGCGGTTCTCCCCCTGTGAAACGTACGGTGAGGCATCCAAGGGAAGCCGCCTCTTTGAGAATGTGTTTTATTCCCTCTGTGGGAATTTCCCTTTTCTTGGCGACTGGATCATCGGCCGGGAGATTGATACAGCAATGAACGCAGTTGTTGTTGCAGCGCTCGGTGAGTTCTATGTCAAGATCGCTCAGCGTGGGTTTTACCGTCTTCCAGAAAGAAGCCTTTTCTGAACTCAACCGAACGATGTAGGGGTTACCTTGTTCAACCATCAGGACTCATCCCGGGTTTCTGCTCAGTGGGCCATTGGTATCTTTTCTTTCGTTCCAAGGGCTCCTCTCGCTTCAGCGGAATCTTTTCTTTGACTTGTACACTACTGTAGGAGGGACCTCCTGGTCCCGATATTTTCGCAACCGGGAGGTTGCTCCTACAATAGGGACAAAGCATGAAAAGACATCGGCCTCCCGCCCGCCCTGTTGAATAAGTAGTTCAAATCGAGAGGTGAGGAACGGTACCAGCGCGCCTCATGCCTCTATAATGGGAAAGAGCTTACCGGCATTCAACAGGGCCAGTCACTTCAGAAAAGACAGCAATGTCCCGCTTAGAACTTTTGCGCATGGTGCAGAGAAGTTGGGAACTAAGATCCTAAAGTTCTCTCAACACTTCAATGACGCCTCCGCTCTTGTCGAATTGAAGAGAGTAGCAAGGAGCCTCGTGAGCGATCCGCTGCACGAGGGAAAGCATCCTGTCCCACCAATCCCTGGTCTCAAGGGGCTTGATCAGGTAAGGCAGGAGCTTCTTGAACCTCTGCCGTTTATCGTCGATGGGAATAAGGCGGTTCTGCTTAGCCTGCTCAAGGAACAACATGGCTTGGAGAGGTGCGGAGTTTGCTGACACCTCCGCAACATCCCCGTGGCTCCATGTTCCGTAGATTCTAAATCCCTCAGGCCTCTCCCTGACAATGATCCGGTCGTCGCAGAGGATCTCAGCTTTTTCCTTCAGCATCATTGCCATGGTTGATTTTCCTGCATCGGAATGGCCGACGAAGAGCAGTCCTTTGTCCTCCAGAATAACCCCGGCGGAGTGGAGGTAACAACCCCCTCTGTCGGACAGAACCCGGGCGAGCAGGATTTGATCCGTGGGAAAGAGGGTGAGGGAATGAAGGTTGCCCTCCAAGTAAAAATCTTTCTGGTCATCACCATGGTAAATCGTTGCACGGGAATGATCATGATTGAAAACGGCCACAATATGGATGTCCCTGTCTTCAGGGTCAGGCGAGATGCCTACATAGATCCAGGAATTTCCCTTCTTGTAAATTGCCCAGGGCGGCTTTCGATAGATCTCCTCTCCAAGATCCTGGCTGCTTAGGTCAGGCAAAGAGAAGATGTGCCTCAGAGTGATTGTGTCTTCACCGGGGCTATCCGTCTCAAAGCGCTTAAACTTGGGTCCGAAAGTGGCATCCGTTATAGGAAGATCGGATGCCACTTGAATCGTGATGCCGGCGATTTGATAATAGCGACGGTGATCCCTTTCCCAGCTCTTCTTGAACGTCTCACTCTCCCTAGCCACAGAACAGAGATATTCTACCTTTGCGGGGAAACGCCGATGCTCTAAATAGCCATACACGGGGCACCAGAGACAATCCTCCCTGAATCCGCAGGAGCCGCAGTTTTCTTCGTATTCCTTGCCGCCCCTTACTTTCTCAACGAGGGAAGGGATGAAGACATCCCAGCCTTCCTGAAAGCTTCCCGTCTTTAGGTCGTAGCGAAGAGCAGCGTCTTTGATAAAAGAACAAAAGGTCATCTGCCCGTAAGGGTCTACGTGAAAGTCCCGTCTAACGGCAATGCATGAAGCGAATAGGCGGCCGTCATCCTTCACGTGCCGGCACCCCAAACCATCTTCTTTCTGCGCACTGTCTTCCAAGGATAGATCGGGCTTGTTTAACTCTATGACATCCCTGGGATCAAGCCTCTGCCTGATGATCTCCCTGTTTCTTTCAGAGTCACCACAGGCCGATAGATAGAGCCAGGTAGCTCCGATTCGCCAGTGGGGGCTCAAGGATTCTGCCAGACGGATCATTTCATTGAGCTGCCCATAGTTATCCTTCATCGGGATAAGCTGGACGATAAAGCCGGCCCCAACCTCCTTCAAGTAGGCAAACCCCCGGAGCGTAGCCTCGAAGGAACCCGGGGTCCTGGTGATGTGGTCATGGACCTCGGCCGTGGCTCCGTAGAGGGCGACCATCTTGGTCCCTTTTCTTTTCATCAGGCGAGCTATTTGAGGGTTTATCAATGTCCCGTTGGTGTTTAGAGAATAGGAGGCGCATTTGGCGGTCATGTAATCAAATATCTCAGGGAAATCGGGCCTGAGCATGGGCTCACCACCGGAGATGGCCCACTTGCGACAGCCCATGGTTCTGGCCTCGTCCACGATTCTGGCTATCTCATCAAAGGTCAGTTCATTTTCTCTCTCCGGGGACTTAGCAGGGAGACTTACCCAGCAGTGGCGACAGGCGTTGTTGCAGCGGTAGGTGAGATCAAAGCTTCCTTCAAGGGGAAGGCGGGGACCATCTTGAACTGCAATCCATTCACAATAGTCTTGCATACAAGGTAAATCATAGCACTCTGTTGCTTACATTCTCAATCTCTTTTACGCCCTCTTAGGATAGTGGAGAAAACGTGTTTGCATGGGGGAGGAACAGAAGGTTGGCGGTTTTGAGGGGGGAAGGCATCTAAATGATTTTACCGGCCCAGAGCATTTCGCAGAAGGTTTGCCACGGCAGAACCGTCTATGACAAATGTGGCTATTAAGTCAAATTGTTTGTGATAATTTGGAGTGAAATGCAGGTTTGTCATGCATCCCATAGGGGTACAGTCCTGTGACCGGTCGAAAGCTTCGAGCGGAAGGCGGGGAGGCCCTCTAGAGTTTTGGTAACCTGGCCTCTTCAAAAGATGTTTCCCTTTGTCACGTTCTTCCTTCTTGCTTGCCTGTACCACAAGTGTTACACTTAAAAAAAACAGGGAGGTATGCCATGCCTGCGAAAAATCCCAGAGTTAATATTGTCGTCGAACCGCCCATTTATGGTGTCATGCAAGATCTTGCTGAACACCAGGGCCTTTCCCTTTCAGCCCTGGCCAAGGTGTTGATCACAGAGGCCCTCGAGCTTAGGGAAGATGCCGGCCTCGCCCGCTTTGCCGAAAAAAGAGAGAAAACCTTTGATCGCAAGAAAGCCCTGACTCACAAAGAGGTCTGGGGCTGAGTGATGGAGTTCTTTCTTCGCTACCATCCGGACGTCCGGCAAATCGACCTGCCTCTTATCAACAAGAGAAACCGAGAAAGAATCAAGAAAGCGATTGGAACCCGCCTCCGCACTGCGCCGCAGGACTATGGAGTGCCTTTGCGCAAGACCCTCAAGGGCTACTGGAAGCTGAGAGTCGGCGACTATAGGATCGTCTTCAAGATAGTCGAATCCGACGTGTGGATCTTCGGAATCCGCCACCGCAAAGACATTTACAGAGCAGTGAAATCCTGTTCCACCTTTCCCTTCAGAAGATAAGGTCTCATCTCGTTCAGCACGTGGCAGAATTGGTGGTAAGAAGCTGGGAAGAAAACCGCCTCATAGATACCGGTGGTGGGCTGAAAGGCACGGAAGGTATCTTTGCTGAACTGAGTCAGGTTTTACCAGCTTGAGGAAACATCAATTTGTCGTGTTTGGACATCGCTTGAAATCACTGGTCAAGCGATCCAGGATACCCGCTTTTTGTGAGGCATCTATATTGAGCATCTCGATCCTCTCGCGCAGGATGTGTTCCTTTACCAGTCCCTGCTTGATCGCCGTTCGGACAAATTCAAGGTCCTTGTCTCTGGCAGAGACATATTTTCCTGCGATCAAGTCATGGATGTCCAGGCACCATCCAGTGACCCCACCCGTGTTGTCACTCCTGATGGGGATCAGTCGTTTGTCCCATCCTACAGGAAGATTGCTTGCGGTCTCTTTGCTGACCCCGTGAGCGTAATACCCAAAAGCATCATGGAAGGGTGAAAGCTCCCCAATGCTTCCATCAATGGTGTCACTCCTATGGGGTTTGTTCTTCGGAAAGACATCTGCCTCAATGGAGAGAAGAAAGTGGCCAGGCAGATCGGGGAATTGAGCGAAAACCGATGCGCTTCCAAGGATGACGACTTCGTTATCGTCGGCGATGCTCCCCGCTGCCCGGATAATATGCTCTAATTGTAAACGATTCATAGATCATCCACCTTTCCTTGGGGGTAAGAATGCCGCTGAAGGGACTGGACTGTCTTAAACGTGCTCCCTTTTCATCCGGCGAAAGCAATACACTCAAAACCTGGCTCAGTGGCCCATTGAGGATTTCGCTCCACTCTCGCCAAACAGGGGTTTCACCGTCTCGCTCTATCCACCGACTGAGATTTCCTTTTGCTATTTCGAGAAGCTGAGGATGTCGCTGCAAGCGGCGGGCAATCTCCTTGTGAAGCTGAAGACTTCTCTCCTCAATTCTTTTATGATCCGACCACATGGCAACCTTTCTCGCACTCCCTGGAACGGAGCTCCTTATCGGTTGTCAGAGGAAAATCAATGCCCGATTCTCTCTTAAAGAGTTAATCCGTTCCAATGCGTTGCCCTAGATTTTAGGAGAAATGACCGGTTTCTTCAATGCTAAAAGAGGCGAAGTGATAAGAAGTCTCTTTTTCAGAGCCAATTTGTCCTCTTTGGATCTGTCCAAGAACCCGACCCAGTGAACCGTGAGGGTGACGGCCGTGAAATCCTGTTCTACCTTTCCCTTCAGAAGATAAGGTCTCATCTCGTTCAGCACGTGGCAGAATCGGTGGTACGCCTTGGGGAAGAAGACCGTTTCATAGATGCCGGTGATGTCTTCAAAGGGGACGAACTTCATGGGGTCGCCGTCCCTGGTCTGTACGGTCTTGCCGGTGACGACAAGTTCACTCAGAAAAACCCTACTTTCAAAATTTCGATTCTTCCATCTTGATCTCGATTCTCTCTACGGCCGCTGCATCCCGCTCGTAATAGAAGGATCCTACCAGGAACAACATCGCGGCGGCGAAGGTAAAAGGCGGAAGGAACATCAGCGCTGTCTCGATACCGAAGGCATCGGACAACGCACCGACAACGGGCGGGCCCAGAGCGCTGCCCAGAACATGCTGAGTGACGACATTGGTACTCAGGGAAACCGCCCTCAGCCCCGGGTGGACGACATCCTGAGTGACAGACACCGCGGGCGGCACGAATGCAACTGCTGTCACCCCGCTCAGGAGCAATACCGCATACTGCAAAGGTCCATGGACAAGCGTGAAAGCCGCCAGCAGAATCAGCGTGGTGGATAACGAGGATAGAAACGGGAAAAGCATCCGCGCGTTCTTTCGCGTCCTGAACCAGCGGTCAGCCAAGAACCCACCCAACGGCGCTCCCACGATGGCCAGGAGCATGATCGTGGCGGCCTTGGTGCTCGCCTTGTCCACCGGCAGCGCATCCAATCGGTGAAAGTAGGTCGGCAGCCACGCAAGAAGCGCCGTGGTGACGAAAACGTTGGCGGCAAAGCCGAGGTTGTTGAAGAGGAGCGTTTTGTTGCCGGCAAACTGGCGTACCACGTCCCGCAGGCCCAGGGTCACCTGACGCGGGGGGCCTTGATGATCGGCGACGGTTTGAGTCAGGGCGACGGTCTCGTAGTCTCGCACGAAGAAGAAAAGCAGCGCTACCAGAATTCCAGGTGCGGCCACCACCCCGAAGGCATGCCGCCAACCATAGTGCTGGGCGATGAAGCCGCCCAGCGCAATCCCAATCGCGCTCCCGAGCGGGATCGAGGCGTTCCAGATGCCAAGCATGCGGGCCCGCTTCTCCTCGGGGAAAATGGCCGAGATCATGGCTGTGCCGCCTGGCGCATAGCCGGCTTCACCGATTCCGATGGCGGTTCTGGCCACCAGCAGCTGAGTGAAATTCCTTACAAAGGCGCAGGCCAAGGTCGCTGCTCCCCACGCGACGGACATCCAGGCAATGCACTTTTTTCGACTCCACCGATCGATGAGCACGGAAACGGGAAGAGTAAATAATAGGATGGACCAGTACACCGCGGAGACGAGCAGACCGCAATGGGCGTCGGTCAGGCCCCAGTCTCTCTTGAGAAATGGAAAGAGGGACACGACCACCATACGGTCGATGTAATCGAACATATAGAGCAGAAAGAGCAGGATGAAGGTCACACGGGCTGAGGACCGGGAAAGCGCATAGGCATTGGCGTCGAGGGACTTCACCGTTGTGTCCTTCCGGCGGTCTGGATCGCACCTGCTCCCTTCAGTCTACGATTGGCCAGCAGGGTCTTGGTAGCGTCCATATTTCTTTGCCGCCTCGAACATGGTGATGCAGTTCTCGGGATTGACTCCCGGGTGGAGAGAGTTGGACTCACTCAGGATGTACCCCCCGCCCGGGGCTGCCACTTCGATGGCTCGATGTACCGCGCTCTCCACCTGCTCTGTCGTTCCGTTGCACAGGAGATCCATGCAGTCGATATTTCCGATGAGGCATATTCGATTCCCGCAATACTGTTTCACCTTCTCCAGGTCCATGCCCGCATGCGGCTCCAGGGGGTTCAATCCATCGTAGCCGGTTTCCAAAAGGATATCCAGTATGTTCCAGAGATTGCCGTCGCTGTGGCGCACCACCTTGAGACCGAGCGCGTGTGCGCGCTGGACGATCTTGCGATTGTAGGGATTAACGAACTCCTGGAAGTGGCGGGGAGAGATCAGGGTTGCTCCGGTGGTGGCGATGTCATCCTCAACCACCAAAACGTCCAGGCCGGCGTCGGCGAGCATGTCAAGTTGCAGCAGGTTGTACTCCAATACCATGGAGGCAATCCGGTGCACGAATTCGGGAGACTGGATCATCTTGACCATGAGATTCTGCATCCCTGCGAGTCGCCAACTGCGAACAAAGGTCCCCCGCATCAGCCAGAATAGAGCGACTTGGCCCTTGAATCGCTCCCGGGCGAGATCCAACAGGAGCAGGTCTTTGCGTTTCGGCGTAGGGGGCCGGTACCCCTCCAAATCGGCAGCCTCTTGCACCGGATGTCCCTTGGGGACCGGAAGTCCATGGGGACTCCGAAGGTACATGATTCCCCAGTCGTCCATGACACGTGCTTTGTCCAACTCGACCTCGTGGCCGATCTCGAAGGAAGTGCAGCCGTCCACGCCGAAATGCTCATGGATCAGAAACAGCGTGTCCAACAGCTTCAGCTTCTCCGTATCCGTCATGTCGTGGAACTGCTTGGGCTCGGGAAGCCCCTCGGTAAGATGACGGCCGATGCCGATGATAGGGCCTTCGTTGATTCCGTGGATGTACAAGGGAACGCGGTCGGGTTGCTTGACGTTGAGGGCCTCTAGAATACGTTCTCTACCGGTCATGGGATTCACTCTCTGCTTACCCCGTGAGCATAACAGCCAAAAGCATCATGGAAGGGCGAAAGCTCTCCAATGCTTCCATCAATGGTGTCACTCCTATGGGGTTTGTTCTTTGGGAAGACATCAGCCTCAACAGAGAGAAGAAAACGGTCAGGCAGGTTCGGGAATTGAGCAAAAATCGAAGCGCTTCCAAGAATGATGATTTCGTTATCCTCGGCGATGCTCCCCGCTGCCCGGATAATATGCTCTAATTGTAAACGGTTCATAGATCTTCCACCTTTCTCTCGGGCTGAGAAAGCCGTAGCATGGATCTCCTCGCCGGTTGTCAGTGGAAAATCAATGTCCGATGCTTGCCCTCAGAGGGCTAAGCCCTTCCAAAGCGTTGCCTCTGATTCTAAGAGAAATGCGCGGTTTCTTCAACGCTAAAAGGGACGAGGTGCCGTGAAGTCAATCCAGTGTCGGTGATGGTAGGTGAGGTGACAACAACTTGATTCAGCTGCGCAGGAGCTTAGAGCAACCCGCAGACTTACCGGCGCCAATGGCCTCTCCTCAGAAGCTTTCAGAACGATGGTCGAGATACTCAGGGGAGGCAGGGTGGCCGTAAAGGCGTTCTTGGCCGTGATGGGGATATCGGCCATGCGCGGCGGCCCTGCTAAATATGGCATTTCAAGGCGCGGTGCCATCCATCGTCGATCCGTTTGATCAACTTCCTGGCGCGTGTCGAAAGACCGAACTCACACGCCTTACACACAAAATCATCTTCGCTCGGCTTGCCCAGAAATACCTTTTCGAGAATGTCTCGCGCCTGCTGAGAGTTCCAGACCTCCTGGATGGAGCTCCCTTTTACATTGCCGAGGATTGCCCGCCGCCCCATATCCTCACAGCAGAGGACCGCATCCCCATTGAAGGAGATTACCATGTCCCTGAGCGGCAGGGTCTTCTTGCATCCCCGCACTTTGTTGCCCGGATACTTCCAGTTCCACGACGCGCAGTTGGGCACCAAACCTGCGCGAGAGTTCGGGAGGAAAATCTTGACAGGAATGTTGCGCTCTTTCCAATAGCGTCTTACCTTCAACACCTCGCCGAAAGGCCACTCGTAGGCGATGGCACGGATCTGTAGGCGCTCGCGGGGATAGTGCTGCGCCAGATACTCTACATTAGGAAGAACCTTGGCGATATCCAGTCCCATCACGCCCCGGTAAACGGCGGGGGTAATCCCGTGGCAACTGATGTAAATGGAGCCGTCAAAACCGGTGGCGATCAAGGCATCGACGCGCTCGGGGGTAAGAAGCAAGGCATTGGTCTGAACCACCAATTTGAGCCCGGCGGCGAGCACATAGGATATCTTCTCAAAAATACGGGGATCGATAAAGAGCTCTCCCATATTGCAGAATATCACATGTCCCCTGGTCAGGTAGGTCTTGTGAATAAAGGAAAACTCATCGACAATCTTCCTGAAGAGCTCCTCGTCCATAAAGCCCATCGGCAGTTTTTTCGAAGCATGAGCATAGGGGCAGGTCTTGCAGGAGGCATTGCAGTAAGAATGGATATCAAGAATCAAATTTGAAGGGTAGCCCTGACGGAGATGGTTGCCGAGACGCATCGGCGCAACTTCCTTCGTTGTCGACATTGCCGTTTTCTCCAAAGTATTCTCTTGCTGTAGATTTATTACTATTTAAGCCGCGCAAGACAACTCTGTGAGACGATATCATACATTATACATGTTTTCCAAAAGGATACTGTAAGCAATGTCTCTTCGCGGTCATGGCAAACGCATCAAAAGAGCAAACTCGAGAAAGATGAAGCCGAAGCTAAGGCTTCACATCACACCCTGCATCGCTCTGTTGTTTTGCATCGGAAGCGCCGGTTTGTCTCGCTTGTCCAGAAATTCGATCCAATGAACCGTGAGCGTGAGGGCGGTGAAATCCTGTTCGACCTTTCCCTTCAGGACATAGGGCTGCATCTCGTTCAGCATATGGCAAAACCGGTGATACACTTTCGGGAACAAGACCGTCTCATAGATGCCTGTGGTGTCCCCAAAAGAGACAAACTTCATGGGGTCGCCGTCTTTCGTTTGAACCGTCTTGCCGATGACCAACCAGCCAATGGTGGTTATGTGCTCACCGACGTGAAGATGAAGGTCACAAGCCTTCACGTAATGCAATCCTCTGGCGATCCGATACGTTCAGGATCTTACGTGACATGCCCTCGCGCGGCTGCGCCTTTTCTAGCCTGTTTCTTCCTCAAACCCTTCTTTCACAGACATCATGGTGCCCGCAGTTTCGTAGGGCAATCATCCCTGGCTCAGGGCCATACTCGAAGGTAAAACGCAGATCTTTGGTTACATAGGCGATGAAAACGGAATCGCCTCCTTCGGCATACTTCGCTTTCACGTTTTTGGCTTTGTGAACGTTGAGAGAGGGGTGCCGGGGGTTGGATGCCAGAAGGCTCACAGCTTTGTCAACGAGCTTCCGCTCTTTCAGACCAAGGCCCGTGTAGTTCTCCAGAAAAACAACTTCAAAACAAAGCTTAAAGGGAGGGGCTTTAGCAGGCATGGTATCCTATCTTCTAAGGGCCTTAAGAGCGTCGGCCGGAGAGGTAGCGGAAATACCCCGGCGCCTGTCTTTGTTGACGGTCTCTTCAATCTTAACCCAATCCTGAGACAGTTCTTCAACAGGCAAATCAGACATGTCCGGATATTTCCTGACGGTGCGAACCGGATAAAGGATGATGGCATCTCCCTCAACAACGTATTCAAAGAGGGGCTCTGAGCGAAAGTGGGGAGGCAAGGTGACTCTTCCCCGGTTGTCGGTTTTGAGGATATTTATCTCGCGCATAGGTTTCCTCCCAAATCTCAAGCGTAGCAAAGAAACAATATACCTATTTTACCAAGTTGTCAATAGTGGGTGGAGTTGCAAATGCTCAATTGGGATAACGTCGCCGAACTAAACATAAAGGATTGGGTCAGACCAAGGCAAGTGGTTGGGTGAGGTGAGGTGATAAGAGCTTGCTTCAGATGGGTGGGAGTCTAAGGGAATTTGGCCTTGTGTGTAAAGGGCAAACTTGGCACATCATGTTGAGGGCCGGAGGATTGCGGTGGGCGAGGGCGTTCCGGGCTGGTATCGTCCACCGTGAGCGGAAGGGAATCGAGAAAGAAATGGATGCAGGATCAAGTCCGGTATGACAATTCTAAAGATGTTGAATTGCCGAAGGGATAACTTCTATGCTTTGCGAATGACCGATGGGGTGACTCTGGTCATCTCCCTGGACTGAACTGGTTCTGTAACATCATGTCCATGAAGGATATCTTCCTGAACTTGACAAGATCCAATAATGCGGCGGATTGCAATATTGCTACCCGAGTTCAGGACGCAGCCTGAGTCAGAAAGAGTTGATGATTGCAAATACTCATCTTCAATGCTATAAGTTTATTCATTCTTTTAACGTGCGGTCATCGATTCCGTGAAAACTCAGGAACGTGACTGACAGCGGGAGAGTCTGGCGGAGCAGCTACACGATCCCTCTGCTTATGCCATCAGGAATTCGGAACCGCCGGCGCCGGTAACTCCGGGCGGCACACACCACAAGGAGACCTTGCCATGAGCAACTTCTGGGACATTGTCTGGTTGATCTTCTCCACCTTCATGTTCGTCGCGTACCTCATCATCCTCTTCCAGATCGTCGTCGACCTCTTCCGGGATTCCGAGCTCGGGGGGGTCTCGAAGGCCATCTGGATCGTCGGGCTCATCGTCGTGCCGGTGCTCACGGCGCTTCTCTACGTTATCGGCCGTGGCCGGGGCATGGCGGAGCGGCAGCGCGGTTCCCAGGAGCGGGTGAAGGCCGACACCGACGCCTACATCAGACGGGTGGCCGGGAAGTCGCCGGCGGAACAGATTGCCGAGGCCAAGGCGCTTCTCGATGCCGGCGCCATCACCCAGGACGAGTACGCGCGACTGAAGGCCAAGGCGCTCGCCTGAGCCGCGCAGTCCGACCGCGCAGACACCGAAAAGGCCACCCCATATCGATGCCGCGACCCGAGAACGCGCCGCCCGCTTTCCACCTGCTGGCAAAGCCAGGCAGCGCCCACAGATAAGCTTGGACCGCGCGCTGAAAATCCATTTCGTCGAACAGTTTGGCGGCTGTTGCGTCGGTTGGGTAACTATTCCGCACTTCGAGCCTGCCGATGCGGGTGTCGATCGATCCGGTCGTCGGGATGCATCCTGAGGCGCTTGCGTTCTCTGACATGTCATCCTCCGAAAGAAATGAAGTTCACAACCGACCACGGCGCTCTGCCGTCCGGCGACGTCTCGATTTGAGTTGCGAATACCGGCTTGAAGCCCGCCGGAATCTGCAACTCGCTGCGCCATGCTGATTCAAGAGCCTATCATTTAGGTCTGTTCGATGTTCGGCAGCGTCTTGATCCAGTTCTGCTGTGTTTGACCCCAAGGGCGAGCATGAGGGTAAAAACTGTCAGGCTGACGAAATAGTGCCGGATGGGGTTGTCCATACGTAATAATTATCCCGTGTTTCAAAAAGAATGGGCTTGCTGCTTCGACCCTTGGAGCGTTGGTTTTATGAAACGTCCCATCGAGAGCACGGCCCCGAAGATCCCGCCCCAGCAACGAAACGGTTCACTTCATGGGTTTGGCCGCAGGAAGGCTATAAGCCCCCTCCACCACCGATTTGCCCGGGCGGTAGATTCGCATCAGGAAGTTCCAGCCTTCCGTGGTATCCAGCCTGTTGGGCACATCGATGCAGGTCTCCACCGATCCGAAATACACGGTGAACGTGCCGTCGGCGTTCAGCTTCACATTTGAGGAATTGACATTACTGTTCTCGCTCTTCATGAAGCCGTCGTTGCCGTACATCGTAATGGACCAGAAGGCGTTGTTCTCCGGCACGGCGTAGGTGGCGGTGTGGCACACGTTGGGGTCGTGATTGCCGCTGTAGATGATGTAGGTGGCATCCCATTCGGGGAAGAGGCCTTTCAGACAGCCCTCCATCAGGATACTCGGTTGAAAATCATTGCAGAGACATTCTGGCCCTCATGGACGACCAGAACCTCGAACGTCCTGTGCTCATGGGGCCCTCTCTGGGAGCATTCATTTCCCTTGTGTTTGCGGCGAAGTATCCTCGCCGTGTGGACCGGTTGATCCTGGTAGACGGCGGGGGAAAGCTGTCCGAGGCCCAAATGACCAAGGTCTTTGCAGGCATCAAACCATCCCTGGATCGTCTGGGAAAGGTTTTTCCCGACTTCGAATCCTACTTGGCTCTTCTCAAGCAGGCTCCATTCCTGCAGCCGTGGCAGAAGGGATGGTTCGCGAGATGCCTAGCGCCAAGAAGGTGGATGTAGAAGGAAGCAATCATTACTCCATCTTGTTTCAGCCCAACAAGATGCGCGATCAGGCGTTACTTGGGTTTCTGGGGTGATGCGACCTGGTTTTCGTCCTCATCCAGTTCCCCGGCAACCTGAAACTTTCTCATGAACTTCCGGTCAATGTAGTCCTTCAAAAGAAAGGCCAGCCGGCCTTCCCAGAGGAAGTTCTTTTTCCACAGAATCCCGCGGCCGTTTCCCATGTTGAAGATGAGCATGTAGTCTTTCTGAGGCATGAAGGTCTTCATCTCCCTGCCTTCCAGTGCAGCCAGAAGGTTGTGGAGGAGAATCGGGTTCTGCCTGACCGCATAGACTCCGACCTTGGCCAGGGGAGGGTGCGCAAAGCTGATGCAATCTCCTCCGCCGAACATCTCCGGGTGGGCCACGCTCTGAAGGAAAGAGTTGACCAGCAGGCCTCCGTCCGGACCTGCGGAGATTCCTGAATCGCGAAAGATCAGAGAGGGCTGGACTCCAAGGGCCATGAAGGCCACATCGAAAGGATGAGATGACCCGTCGGCCAATCGAATCTCGTCGCGGGTCATCTCCTTCACGTGGTTTCCCTCTGTGACCGTGATGCCCCGGTCGGTCAAGGACCGGAGGGCCAGGCCTTGAACCTTTTCCGGAAGACCGACTAAGAGCTTCCGGCCTGCGATGAGCCTGATCGTGGCCTTTCCGCGGTTTTCATTCACCAACCGCCACAGATTGGCGGTAACTTCCACTCCTGCAGGACCACCCCCAATGACAATGAAATTCATGGGCTTCTGTTTTAGAACTGGGACGATGAGGCGGCGGGCCTGGAGGAGATTGAAAACCGGTTTGACGGGCACGATGTTTTCCGGGGGCGCAGAAACCAAGGAGTTAAGGGGAACGTCACTGCCTGTGTTGAAGGAGACCACATCATATGAAACCTGCTTGCCGGATTGGAGATTCAGGGTTCTTTGACCCGAGTCGATGTGGATGACTTTGTCCTCGATGAAGGACGCCCCGCGGTCCTCGGCAATCTTCTTTACGTGGAAACGGGCATCCTGGGGACGGTAGATTCCGGAGAGCAGGCCTGGTCCCATGCCTGAGTAGTAGTGATAGGGAGAAGGGCCGATCAGAGTGACTCTGTGGCCGCGCTCGACATAGCCGGCAAGGTTTAAAAGAACGGTCAAATGGGCATGCCCGCCCCCGACAAGAACAAGATGCTTTCCCATGGGTCACCTGCTCGTAGGTCTCTTGAGTCACCCCGTAGACTGTAACTTCAATGTCCCTTGGTGGGTACTTCTGAAAAAGTCTGACATGCTCCTCTGTCATCAGGGTGGCATTTGTGAAGACCGAAACCAAAAGCCCCTTTTTCTTCATGTACAAATAGAGAGAGAAGAAATCTTCCCTCAGAAGAGGTTCCCCTCCGGTAATGAGACACCACAGGGCACCTAAGGACACGGCTTCATCAACGATTTCCTTTATCTCCTCCAAGGAAAGCTCCTTGTCTTTGGCCACCCTGTCTCCTGCAGGCAGATTGATGTAGCAGTGCCGGCAGTCGTTGTTGCAGCGGGCGGTGATCTCAAGCTCGAAAGAGAAAGGGATTCTCTTCTCCCTCGTCTTTTCCCAGAGAGAAAATTGGTCTAAAGGGATAGAGTCTTGGAAGAAGTTGTTCAACCTAGTGTTTTGTCCCATAAATAAGTTGCATAAATTGTAAACGTAAAGGATGCTCCTTCCGTCTGCCTATATTGATACAAGCTGGAGGGATAAGAGCATGCGAACAGGTCGCCCTAAGAGTGAAGTCAAGATGTCGAACGAAGATCGTGAGCAATTGGAGTCCTGGGCAAATGCCCGCTCTATGCCGCAGGGCACAGCCGCCCGCATGCAAATTGTGCTCTTGGCTGCCCAGGGAATTAACAGCAACACCATCGCCGGAAAGTTGAAGGTGTCTCAGTCTACCGTCGGGAAATGGCGCAGGCGGTTCATCGGGAAGGGTATCGAAGGGCTGCACGACGAATTGCGTCCGGGGCGACCCAGGAGCATTTCCGATGAGGAAATTGCTCAGTTGCTCAAAAAGACCATCAACACCAAACCGACGGACTGCACCCATTGGACTTGCAGGGACTTTGCCGCCGAAACCGGAGTATCGAAATCCACCGTCCAACGGGTCTGGAGCTCTTTTGGGGTCAAACCGCACCGGAGTCGGAGTTTCAAGCTCTCCACCGACCCGTTCTTCGTGGAAAAAGTCCGAGACATCGTTGGCCTCTATCTTGCTCCCCCAACCAACGCCCTGGTTCTTTGCGTGGATGAGAAAAGCCAATGTCAGGCTTTGGAGCGCAGTCAACCGGCTCTTCCGATGGGCCTCGGGTATCTGGAAGGTTATACGCACGACTATCTGCGGCATGGCACGACAACACTCTTTGCCGCTTTCGATATCGCCACCGGCAAGGTGATGAGCCAATGCAAGAAGCGTCACCGGCATCAAGAGTTCCTCCAGTTCCTACGCCACATCGACACCAATGTGCCCTCAGAGCTTGATCTACATATTGTCATGGACAATTACGCTACTCATAAACACTACGATGTCCGTCTTTGGCTCGCCAAGCATCCCAGGTTCCAGATACACTTCACCCCAACCTATTCCTCATGGCTCAACCAAGTGGAGACCTGGTTCGGGATTATCACCCGCAAAGTGATCCGTCGAGGGTCATTCAACAATGTCAAACAGCTCGTTGCCAAGATCGACGGGTTCGTGAAGGCTTACAACGAAAACTCAAGCCCTTTCGCATGGACAGCTTCTGCCGACTCCATTCTCTTAAAACTCGGCAGACTTTGTAAACTTATTTCTGGGACAAAACACTAGCGAGGAACCACATAAATCATAGCACCCTGTTGCTTAAATTCTCAACCTCTTTTACGTCCTCTTAGGATAGTGGAGAAAACGTGTTTGCCTGCGGGAGGAACATATTAACAGTCTTGAAATTGAATTGACAGTGTCCATGAAATCTCCCCTTGCCCCTCTTTTCCCTCCGGGCCAGAGGCCCTATGGGCCGGCGGCCAAAGAGGGGTAATCCCTCCCTTTGCTAAAGAGCCTGTCCTGAGCCTGTCGAAGGAGAGGTCAGGAGGGATTTATGGAGAGTGTCGTGACAATTATGAGACCATTAATAATCTTGGCGGTTTCGATGGGGAGGGAAGGAGGAAGACGTTGGAGGCTTGGGCGCCATAAACACTCTTTCAGGAAACAAAGAGGTGGCAGGCCACGAAGTGACGGGGTTCGATTTCCAAAAGAGGCGGTTCGTTCTTTTCACAACCATCCCTGTACTGCAGGCATCTCGGAGAGAACCGGCACCCTTTAGGAGGATTGATCGGGCTGATCACATCGCCCTCCAGAACGATCTCCTCTGCGTGAAACTCAGGATCCGGAATCGGCACTGATGCTAGGAGGGCTTGCGTGTAGGGATGCTTGGGAGAAACATAGAGGGTTCGGCTGTCAGCCATTTCCACGAGTTTTCCACAGTACATAACACCCACGCGGTTGCTCAGAAAGCGAACCACGGCAAGGTTGTGGGATATGAAGAGATATGTGAGCCCAAGCCTCTTCTGGAGGTTGACGATCAAATTGAGGATGGAGGCCTGGGCCGAAACGTCCAGGAGCGAAGTCGGTTCATCGAGCACAATGAATTTGGGATTGATCGAGAGGGCCCGGGCAATAGCGATCTGCTGCCTTTGGCCGGCGCTCATCTCATGGGGAAATCGCGAGCCGCAGTCTGTCGGGAGCATCACCAATTCCAATAGCTCTTCGATTTTTTCTCTTATTTTATTGGCGGACCATCCTTTCACAATGAGCGGTTCCCCGATGATTCTCCAGATCCTCATCCGGCCATCGAGAGAGGCGTAAGGATTCTGGAACACGGCCTGGATGGCGTTTCGGTATTCGTCCAGAGCGGCTCCCCGCAATTGAGTAATATCTCCCCCGCGAAAAAAAATCTTGCCTGCGCTGGGCTCATATAACTTTAACAGCAACTTCCCGATCGTGGTCTTCCCGCACCCGGACTCCCCCACGAGACCAAAGGTCTCCCCTTCCTCAATGGTGAAGGAAACCCCGTCCACGGCTTTCAGTTCGATCACCTTCTTCCGGATAAAACCGGAGACAATGGGGAAGTACTTTCTCAGGTTGTCCAGTTGGAGCAGGGTCCCCATTTAGATCTCCTTCCAGCGCCAGCACCGCACGCGATGCTCTTCAGAGCACTGCTCCATGCCCGGCACCTCTTTGCAGCGGTCATAAATATGGGGACACCGGGGTGAGAAGCTGCACCCGACCGGGTGGTAGAGGGGATTCGGAAGCTGGCCGGGAATCGTGTACAGCTCCACATCCCCTTTCTCGCCTTTGGGCAGGGATGCGAGGAGCCCTCGCGTATAGGGGTGTTTGGGATTCCTATAAAGCTCTCTGACCGGGGCCTCTTCCACAATTCTGCCACAATAGAGGACCGCCACACGGTCACACATTTTTGCCACCAGCCCGAGGTTATGGGTGATGAGGATCATGGTCATGTGGAACTTGGCCTGGATCTCCCGGATCAGCTTGATAATCTGCATCTGGATCGTGACATCCAGGGCGCTGGTCGGTTCGTCTGCAATGAGAAGATCGGGCTGACAGGAAAGAGCGGTGGCGATGATGACCCTCTGTTTCAGCCCGCCGCTCAACTGATGAGGGTAATCCTTCATGCGCATCTCAGGTGAAGGAATGTTCACCACTTTCATCACATTGACGATTTCTTCAGAAACAGTTTCTACCCTCTGGTGACGATGATACTTGAAGGCCTCTCCGATCTGAAACCCGATCCGAAGAAGGGGATTGAGGGCAGTTGTCGGATCTTGGGGAATGAAGGCAATTTGATTTCCCCGTATCTTCTGAGCCTCTTTGGGATTCTTCTTCAGGATGTCCTCGCCCTTAAAGAAAATTTCTCCGGACACGATCCGGCCTGCAGGCTTGGCCACCACTCCCACCAGGGCTTGACCAATGACACTCTTGCCGCTGGCCGATTCTCCGACGAGGCCCCACACCTCCTGCTTTCGCACGGTGAAGTCCACGCCTTCCACAGCCCGGATCACACCCCGGTCCGTGTGGAAATGGATCTGAAGATCCTTGACCTCTAAGATGGTTTCGGTTTTTTCTGTCATTTGTTATTCTTCGTTATGCGATTCAAGGCCCGGTGCAGGACGCTGTCCGCACACAAATTCGAATCTCGAAATCCGAAACTCGAAACAAATTCAAAGCACAAAGGCTCCAATGTTCAAAACACAAACCCAGCGGCTCAAGGTTTTGCTCATTTGAATTTGGATCATTGGACATTGTTTCGAATTTCGTGCTTCGGATTTAGGATTTCAAATGTCCCCGCAAGATCCGAAAAAGTTATCTTCTATATGGTCTAATGAGCCCCTTGCTCACCTCGACTATGCTTTGAGCTGGTGTCTCGGATCCAGTTCATCCCTGAGCCAGTCTCCCAGCAGGTTTCCTCCGAGCACGGTGATGCAAATCGCAATGCCCGGAAAAGTGGCTATCCACCACGCGAAGGTCAGATAAACTCTCCCATCGGCGAGCATCCCTCCCCAACTCGGTGTGGGAGGTTTCACCCCCAGACCTAGGAAGCTCATGGCCGCTTCGAAGATGATCATTTTGCCCACATCCAGGCTAGCCAGAACGACTGCCGTGTTGAGCACGTTGGGGAGGATATGCACGAGCAGAATGCGCCACCACTTGCAGCCGGATATCACCGCCATCTCGATAAACTCGGATTTCGAAAGGCTCATGGCTTCGAAACGGACAATCCTCGTGTACCCTACCCACTGGGTGATTCCAAGGACGATAATGAGATTGGTTAGGCTAGGGCCGATCGCCCCGATGATCGCAATGGCGATCAGGATATAGGGAAGGGAAAGCATCATGTCGGTGAAGCGCATGATGACCGCATCGATCTTGCCGCCGAAATATCCTGCAATGATTCCAAGAAAAGTGCCGAGGAGGCCGGACAGGAATACTGCTGCAAATCCGACGATCGTCGAAACCCTTGCACCATAGACGATCCTGCTGAGAATATCGCGGCCAAGATTGTCGGTGCCCAGAATGTACTTCGAGGATCCCCCCTGCTGCCAACAGGGCGGTTTGAGCGCATCCGCCAGGCTTTGTTTGATCGGGTCGTGCGGAGCAATCCACGGGGAGAAGATCGCGCAGAGCAGCAAGAGCAGGATGATGACTCCAGCCGTCTTTGGAATCCTTCGAAATACCTTTCGAATCTTGAGCGATCGTTCTTCACTCAAGGTGAGCGGACCGTTCTCCTGCTGAGATATCGCGTGACCCTGCTTGTTCAGTCCTTTATCCAATTTGCTTCCCTGTTTGTTCACCCACTGCTTTTCAACCCTTCGCTCTCTTTCAAAGGGCAGGAAGCGAGGATTACCTGCGGCTCACCCGCGGATCCGTGGCGCTGTAAATGATGTCGACCAGGAGATTGATCACCACGAAAAAGGCGGCAGCGACGACCACTGTGGCCTGGATCACGGGATAATCCCGGTTGTAGATCGCGTCCAAGGAGAGCCTGCCGATCCCCGGCCAGGAAAAAATGAATTCAGTAATGACCGCGCCTCCCAAAAGCAATCCGAGCTGAAGAGCGACGATGTTGAGAATCGTGATGAAGCTGTTGCGCAGGACATGGCGTAGGATGACCGTTCTTTCCGGAACACCCTTGAGACGCGCATAGCGCACATAGTCCATATCCAGGATGTCCAGGATGCTGGATCGCGTGAGCCGGGCTGTTGCCGCTGTGAAGAAGAAGGCAAGTGTTAGAGCCGGCAAAAAGACGTAGCTCAACCCGCCGTAGCCCGAGGGGGGAAACCATCCGAGTTGCACCGCGAAAAGAAGGATCATCATGATCCCGGCCCAGAAGGCGGGGATGGATTGTCCCAACAGGGCCAGGGTCATCCCTATCCGGTCAAAGATGGTGCCCCGCTTAATGGCCGAGATAATCCCCAGGGGCAGGGCGATGCAGATTGAAAAAAAGGTGGCCACAAGGGAAAGATAAAGACTCGCAGGAACCCTTTCCAGGAGCAGCTTCATGGCCGGCTCCTCGTGCCGGAAGGACATGCCGAAATCGCCCCTGATGACTTTGCCGACATAAACAGCGAGCTGGACGTACATTGGGCGATCGAGCCCGAGATCTCTCGTCAGAAAGGCCCGCTGCTCGGGTGAGGCTTCGGGAGGCAGCAGCAAAACAACGGGGTCACCCAACACTCTCGATATGATGAAAGTGATGACGATGACCCCTAGGATCACGATGACCGACTGAAGCATCCTTCGCAGAATAAAAGCGCCCATAAGCCTTCAAAGACCCCGGTTTCTTGGGATAGCGCGTTGGGAGGCAATTTCCCTGTTGGATGGGGCCCTGAACCGGCAAACGGTTCAGGGCCTTTCCATCATGGCCCGTGCTCGATGCGCAGGCCTAAGCCCACGTCATTTACTTGCTGACTTTATTAAGGATGATGAATTCATCACCGCGAACCTGGAAACCCTGAACCCTCTTGGCCACGCCGTAGTGGTCGATCTGCTGATGCAGATAAACGAGAGGGGCTTCTTCAAAGATGTCCTTCTGGATCTCCTTGTAGAGTTCTATCCGCTTCTTTTCATCCAGCGTTGTTCGGCCCTTCAGGATCTTCTCTTTCAGCTCCGGTGTGGAATAATAGGAAAAGGCCGATTCCGGAGTGAAATAGGGGAAGAACGTGGAATCCGCGTCTGCCAGCACCAGGGACCATCCAATGAAACCGATGTCCTGGAGCCTTTTGCCGGTCAAGATCTGGGTATAGCTTCCCCACTCGTGGATTTTCATATCGGTCTCGATCCCCACCGCGTTGTACATGCCCGCAATGGCCTGGGCAATTTCTTTATCAAGGATGTACCGGCCGCTAGGGGAGTTGAACACGAGCTTGAGACCACTCGCATAGCCGGCCTCGGCAAGCAGCTTCTTGGCTTTTGCAGGGTCATAGGGGTAGGGCTTCAGATCAGGATCATACCCGAAGTGCAGGGGGGTGAGATTGACGGGCACCTGGACCCCGCTGCCTTTGAGGACATTGTCAATGATCGCTTTCCGGTCAACGGCATAATTGAGGGCCTGACGAACTCTCTTGTCTTTAAGAGGACCCTCTGCAAGACAATTGATATAAAGGAACATCACCCGGCCGCTCGGGATAGACTGGACGACTGCATTTCCAGAATTTTGGACCTGGGAAACTAGAAATGGGGGAATATTCGTAATAATGTCCGCGTTACCGGTTTGGAGTTCGGCGATCTTTGTCGCTACTTCAGGCACGGGCCTGAAGATCACTCGTTTCACCTTGGGTGCTCCGTCCCAATACGCTTCATTGGCCTCGAGGACCATCCGATCGTTTCTAGTCCAGCTAACGAACTTGAAGGGTCCACTGCCGACCGGATTTCGAAAGAAGGCCTCTGCGCCTTTTTCCTTGAAGAGATCGGCCGGAAACACGAACAGGGAGAAACTTAACCGTTTCAACAACAGGGGATCGGGCCCATTCGTGATAATCTGGATGGTGAAGTCATCGATGATTTTGACTTCCTTTATTGTGCTGATGAAAGGGAAGAAAAAAGTCTTGGTTTGCGGGTCGAGGGCTCGGTCAAATGAGAATTTCACATCCTTGGCCGTCAGAGGTGTCCCGTTATGGAATACCACCCCTTTGCGGAGCGGGAACTCCCAAGTCGTCTCATTGATGAGCTTGTGCGACAAAGCAAGACGGGGCTGAGGAATCGCCTTTTCATCGTTAAAGTAGAGGGTGTCAAAAACTGCAACGCCAAAGTTCGACTCTGGAATGGAATTGTACTTTGCCGGGTCCGTTGCGTTGATCTCGGCTCCCTGCAAGACTACCAGTTCCCCTTTGGGTTGCGCAGAGCAGACCCCTGCCATCAAGACCGCGGCCAGCATGAAGGAAACCCAAAATACCTTTTTCATAATCTGCCTCCTTTCAAGTGTTTCTTGGTTCGGTACGCCTTTTATTATTCTTTTTTCCTTGAATAAAACTCCAATTTTTCCTCATTCACCGTCACCCCTAAACCCGGTCCCTCGGGAAGGTGAACCACGCCGTGTTCGGCGACAAAGGGCTCGGTGATGATGTCATCGGTAAAGGGGCCACTGCCTGCGATTTCCAAAGCCGGAAACAGATTGGGGGAACAGGCCCCGAAATGGAGGGCTGCCGCGGTGCCCACACCTGTTTCTATACAGCCGCCGAGGAAACAGGGGATGCCCATGGATTGAGCCGCAGAGGCGATCTTGAGGGAATTGGTGATCCCACCGCACTTGGACACCTTAATGTTGATCACATCCGCTGCCTTTGCCTTTGCGATTTTGTACACATCATGAACCGTGTAAAGGCTCTCGTCAACGGCAATGGGAGTATGAATGGCGTCGGCCAGCATGGCTAAGCCATCCAGATCCCAATCGGGCAGGGGCTGTTCGATCCACTGAAGATCAAGCGCTTCCACGGCCAAGCAGACTTTTAGGGCGGTAGCGCGATCGTATCCCTGGTTGCCGTCGATGCGGATCCTGATATCCGGGCCCACTGCTTCTCGAACGACCCGGACCCTTTCGATGTCCTCCTTTGGGACAAGTCCTATCTTGATCTTAAGACATCGGAAGCCGCTTTCGACAAAATGAATGGCCATCTTTGCCGCTTCTTGAGGAGGGACGATGTCCACCACCTCGATGACTTCAAGGGGATCCTTCAAGGCGCCACCGATTAGGCGGGAAAGAGAGACTCCCAGGGCTTTGGCTCTTGCGTCCTGGCAGGCAATTTCAATGCCGGCCTTGGCCATAAGGTTCTTGGGAAGTACGGCGTCCATCCTTGCATGGATGGACTCAAGATCGGTCACGTCCATCCCTTTCACAGCAGGACCCAGATAATGATCAATCACCCACTCCAATTCATGCTGATCATACCCGTAAACCACGTGCCAGGTGGAGGCTTCGCCATACCCGACGATTCCGTCGTCGGTAGTCATTTTCACGACCACGTGAGGGGAATGGGTCATGGTTCCCAGAGCGATGGTGAACGGTTTTTTCAAGGGCAGAGAAACCGGAAAGGCCTCCACGCTCACAATCTTCATAAGGACTCCTCTTCTGTCATGACCTCTTTGGTTTCCTTCAGGATCTTCGAGCCCAGGAAGGGGGGTGTGGTCTCTGGCGAGTCCGCAACCGGAAATGGACTCATCCCGCCAACCGCCCCCTTGCCCTTGAACCTTCCCCATAGCAGGAATGAGTAAGCAGTATGCAGTAAACAGTAAGCAGTGGGGAGCATGCACTCAGAATTACTGTTTACTGCTTCCTGCCTACTGTTTACTGGTCCTGTGCGGCTCTAAAGAGACCACGCCCCCCAGTCTGGGCTCAAACAGTCTCTGGTTGCGGCCAGGGGCTTGCACTAGATGGACCTTTTGTAGAATTGTCCATCCTTCATGACGACAACAATCTGTTCTTTCCGTTGAAGTACAGCGATGTCTTTGACCGGGTCTCCTTCAACAACGATGAGGTCTGCCAATTTTCCCGGCTCAATCGTGCCGAGCCGGCTGCCCAACCCCAAGGTCTCGGAAGCAACGCGTGTTGCAGAAACAATGGCCTCCATGGGGGAGAGTCCAATGCGGACCAGGAGTTCCAATTCTCTAAGGTTTTCTCCATGGCCGTTGAAGGGAGTGCCTGCATCCGCCCCAGAGGCAATCGTTACTCCCGCTTTGTAGGCTTTTTTTATGGAATCCACGTGAGCGTCTTTCACTTTTCGAGTTTTCTCGATGATAAAAGCGGGGATGCCGCTCTTTTCGCCCTTCTCCATGATGTTGAAGGGGGCTGAAAGGGTTGGTACCAAAGTCGCTTTTTTTTCCAGCAAGAGCCCGATGGCCTCGTCGTCTAGAAAAATTCCATGTTCAATGGTATCGAACCCGGCGCTTAAGGAGTTCTTGATGCCCTCATTTCCCTGGGCGTGGGCCGCAATCTTGCGGCCGGCTTTATGGGCTTCCTCCGCACCTGCCTTGAGCTCTTCGAGGGTGAATTGCGGGGATCCTGGTTCAACCCCCTGAGTGATCACGCCGCCTGTGGCCATCATCTTAATCGCATCGGCCCCGGCCCTGATTTGTTCCCGCACGGCCTGTCGCACTCCGTCCGCCCCATCCGCCTGCCGGCTGAACTGCCAGCCCTGACCGCCGGTGATGCAGACTGCCTGGTTGGTGCTGACGATCCGCGGTCCAATCACGATGCCTAGGTTGATGGCGTCTCTGAGGGAACCGGAGATGCCGTTGACGGAGCCCAAATCTCGCACGGTCGTCACACCGGCGAGAAGGGAGAGATGCGCATGTCTGGCTGCCTTCAGGGTGATCATCGCTGCGGAATCCTTCTGGAGGGATTGCATGGGGTCGGCGCTCCCATCGATACAAAGGTGGACATGGCAGTCGATCATTCCCGGGAGGACGCACATCCCTTCAAGATCCATCACCTCATAACCGTTCTTTTTTGCAGGACCAGGTCCCTTCCCCACCTCTGCAATTCGATTGTTTTCTATCGTGATAAAGCCGCGGGCCTGGACATTCCCGCGTCCATCGATAATACATGCATCTCTTAAGATCACGGCCATTGTTGTCTCCTCTCTCCCCCTTCACGGTGAACCGAGGTAACGGGCTCTTCGTCTCTTTCGACCGCTCTTCTTCCCTCGCTCAATGATCTTGGCCAGGGTCTTGAAGTGGTCGATCATCAAGTCCTGAGCCTTCTTTTTCTTTCCCTGAACCAAGTACCCGTAAATTTTCTTGCAGTGCTTTAGATCGTATTTCGCATCTTCTAGGGTCAAAGGAATCTTGGCGAGGATCTCTTCAAACACCTTGACCAAGGCTTCCATCACCATACTGATCAACCGATTGTGGCAGGCCTCGCCGATCAAACGGTGAAATTCGACGGCCTTGGGGGTGCTTGCTTTGCCTCGCCGTACCCCCTTCTCGATCTCGTCGATGACAGCCTTGATGGCTCTCAGGTCCTTATCCGTCCTTCGTTCAGCGGCCAAGGCGACCAGGGCGGGTTCGAGAGTCTGCCTGAAATCCACTAGCTCCTCAGGAGTGATCATTCCGATCCTGAAATAGTTGATGACCCACTCGCCCATCTTCTCAGTTCCGGGGCATGTGACAAAACTGCCTCCACGGGCACCCCTTCGTTTTTCAATGAGGCCATCCATCTCCAGGTTTCGTAAAGCCTCCCGAAGGGTGACTTTGCTGACCTTGAGCTGTCCGGCCAGTTGCTCCTCGGCAGGCAGCTTGACCCCGCGCTTCAGTTGTCCATGCAGGATCATCCGCTTGAGTTCATCCCTGATTTGATCAGAGATTCTAAGTCGCGGGACGACGATTTTCTCAAAATTTCTCAGCATCGGATGCCTATAAAACTAAGGTTAGTTTTTTCTACTTTGTAGGACCGGTCTTGTCAAGTCCAAAAAACGGCAGATTCCCTGAAGTTTGCCCGACAGGGTATGTAGAGGACATCCAGAAATCGACGATTTCTGGATGGAGCGCTCAACTCAGAAAACGGCCTAAGAGGACTTTCTTTTACGACGCTGCGCCCCGGGGCTCAGGGGGTGCGTCCACGGTCATTTCGATTCTTCCATCTTGATCTCGATTCTCTCTACGGCCGCTGCATCCCGCTCGTAATAGAAGGATCCTACCAGGAACAACATCGCGGCGGCGAAGGTAAAAGGCGGAAGGAACATCAGCGCTGTCTCGATACCGAAGGCATCGGACAACTCACCGACAACGGGCGGGCCCAGAGCGCTGCCCAGAACATGCTGAGTGACGACATTGGTACTCAGGGAAACCGCCCTCAGCCCCGGGTGGACGACATCCTGAGTGACAGACACCGCGGGCGGCACGAATGCCACTGCTGTCACCCCGCTCAGGGGCAATACCGCATACTGCAAAGGTCCATGGACAAGCGTGAAAGCCGCCAGCAGAATCAGCGTGGTGGATAACGAGGATAGAAACGGAAAAAGCATCCGCGCGTTCTTTCGCGTCCTGAACCAGCGGTCAGCCAAGAACCCACCCAACGGCCCTCCCACGATGGCCAGGAGCATGATTGTGGCGGCCGGTGGGGTCCGTGAAAGGGTGTGTCCTTTTGATCTTGCCGGGACACTGATCTCTTAAGGACGAGAAGGCTTGTCCGTGAAGAGTTTCTTCAATTCTTCCTTAAGCACCTTGCCCATGGTGTTTCGCGGCAGGGTCTCCACAAGAAGAACCTCTTTGGGGCATTTCCAGTTGTGAAGATGCTGCTTGCAGAATTGCCGGATGTCCTCGGGCTTGCCCTTGAATTCAGGTCTTGTCACCACGGCTGCGGCAACCCTTTCACCCCATTGATCATCAGGCAGCCCGATCACGGAGGACTCCGCAACCCCTTCAAAGCGGTTGATCACGGATTCCACTTCCTTGGGTGAAATGTTTTCGCCCCCGGAGATGATAATGTGCTTGAGCCGATCCATAAGGTAATAGTAGCCCTCGTCGTCCATTCTGCCAAGATCACCGGTTCTGAACCAGCCGCTCACAAAAGCCTTGGCCGTCTCTTCAGGCTTCTGCCAGTACCCCGGCGTGACCGCCGGTCCTTTGAGCCAGATCTCTCCGGTTTCTCCTGCCTTCACATCCTGAAAGGTGAGAGGGTGCACGATGCGAACTTCCAGCCCGGGCAAGGGCAGCCCAATGGAGCCGGGCTTTTTTTCGCCCCTCAAAGGGTTGGAAAAGTTCATTCCTGTCTCGGACATGCCCTCGCGCTCCACAGGCTCTTTGCCGAAAGCCTTCTTGATCCGCTCAAAGTCCTTGACCAACAAGGGTGCGGAGCCGGAGGTCCACAACCGGATATGGCCGAAGTCGAGGGTCTCATCTCCCAGGAAGGCCAACATCCTGGAATACATAGAGGGCACGGCCATAAAGAGAGTGCACGCGAGGTTTTTCTTATCCAGCAAGACAGGGATCACGGTTTCAGGGGAAAAGGCATCCAACATCACCACATGAGCGCCGGCGATGAGCGAGGCGTGAAGAGCGAAGCACAGACCGTGAACGTGGAAAAGAGGGAGGGCCTGACACAGGACATCCGAGGAGGTGATCTCCCATATTTGAGCCACGTTTCTTGCATCGTGGAGGAGATTCCCCTGGGTCAGGACAGCTCCTTTTGGTTTGCCCGTGGTGCCTGACGTGTAGATGATGAGCCCCGGATCCTCGGGCTGGATATCGATCGGAGAAGGAATCTCGGAGGGGTTCTTTTTGAAGAAGCCCAGATCCTGATAAGGCCGCTGAGGATCAATGACCAGGGTTTTGAGTCCAGGGTCTATCTCCTTGACGAGGGGCTCCTGGGCCGGGCCGGACAAAACAAGCGTTGCCTTCACATCCTCGATCAGATAGGCCATCTCTGATTTCTTAAATCCCGGGTTCAAAGGAACTGCCACAGCTCCCAACTTCTGAACGGCAAGATGGGCCACCACGAAAAAGAGAGATTTGTCGAGAAAGAAAACGACCCTGTCAGCTTTTCCGACACCCATTTCAAGGAAGGCGTTTGCCAGACGATTGGCGTTCCGATCCAGTTCCAGGTAGGAGATCTGCGTCTCCTCTCGACCTCTCCTGAGAAAAGTTATGGCGGTTTTCTTTCCCAGTCGCAAGAAGGTATCTTCAAAGCAATCCCTCAGAGTTTCACCGGTCATGGATTCCTCCGCCGGGTCTGAAAGATATCATTCCCCTCCCGATACAGACCCCTTTCAGAGGCCATCAGGAGGGAAATGAACGTTCCCTCTTTTATTTCAGCAGGTCTTTCAGCACATCCGGGCGATTGGTGGTGATCGCATCCACCTTCATGTCGATCATTTGCTTAAGGTCTTCCGGCCTGTCCGGCGTCCACACCGATACTTTTAACCCCAGCTGCCTGGCTTCCGCCAGAGACTCCGGAGTCAGGTTCTTGAAAAAGGGGGACCAGATACGTCCGCCGGCAGCCTTCACCGCCCGGGGCGCCGATCCATTGAAGTCGTCAATGTCGAGCCCGGCCATCCAGGGCGAGGGGCCAGGCTGGTTCGGTTTGAGGGTGTTCGATCCCGGCGTGGAGACGGTAAGGTAAACGGTTGCCAGCTCCGGGGCGATCTTCTGGATATGCACCAAATTGCGCCAGTCAAAGGAAAGGGTCCAGGTGCGCTCGGCGATTCCCTCCTCTTTGAGCATTTTCACCACCTGGTCAGAGACGACTTCGGGCGGCGGGGTCAGGGCCGGCTCATCCGGCGAGGTCTTGATCTCCACGAAAAGCCGGGTGGAGGGCTTGCACGATTTTTTGAAAAGCTGAATGACCTCCTTGAAAGTGGGGATCCGCTCACCGTCCACCGGGGCTTGCTCGGGATAGCGCCCGGCATAAGAGGTTTTCGGCTGCAGGCGGCCCACGTCGTAGGTCTTGAGCTGGGCCACGGTGAGATCCCGTATGGCCGGCGGCGATCCGGCTGCGATCCAGGCTCCGTCCGCTGCGCGGGCGATTTCGGGTTTCAGCTTGAAATCGTGATGCACGATCAGCTCTCCATCGGACGAAACCAAGACGTCGAGCTCGATCCCATCAACGCCGAGCTCGCAGGCCCTGGCAAAGGCGGCCAGGGTATTCTCCGGCGCCAGACCCGCAGCCCCTCGGTGGCCAATGATCAAGGGCTTCACATCCGCTCCTTTCGCAGCAGGGGTCTGTGACGGTGAGGAGGTGGGACTACCCACAATCAGACACAAGCCGGCCATTGCCATCTTCCATTTCATTGAAAAGCTCTCAAGAAATCACGGGTCAGTCTGCGAACCATCAGGGCGAACAATCAGGTTGTTGCGACAAAGCCGGCCGGCGTCAGCGTCTGAACAATCTTGGCTCCCCGCGCAAGCTGCTCCCTGTCCAGAGTCACCAGCTCGGCTGCAAAGAGCGATGCCGTCGCTACGTACACGGCATCTGCACCTCGCAACTTGTGCTGCGCCCCGAAAGCCGCGGCTTGCCTCGCGAGCCCCTCATCCAATGTGACGAGGACCGTGTTGGGTAATTGGCCGATGGACAGGCCATACTGCTGCGCAACGTCCTTGTCGCTACCGGTTCGGCTGAGTGCAGCGGCAGTCTCGACCAAAACTAGGGTCGGCAGGAACAACCGTGGCCGTGAACGGCGCACCCATCCAAGAAAGTCTGTGCTTTCTTGGAACCCTGCTTCCGATGGTCGCGCTGCGCTGACGAACACGCTCGAATCCACGGTGATCAATCGCATCTCAGCGCCTCATCCGATCCAGTTCTTCAACGGCTGACTGCACCTTGCGCCCCTGGGCATTTCGGGCCAGCTGATCCGCAAGGGTTTGCCACGCCTCCCAGGCGCTATCCGCCGGGGACGGCGAAAGGAGCCGTTCACCGGCATCCACGGGCACGATCAGTGCCTCAACTTCGCCGCGCTTCGTTACCGCGTAGCTGGTCCGGCGATCTTTCACATCTTCAATAATGGCTGAGGCGCGTGCCTTGAGTTCACGGATGCCGATTGTCGGTCTGCCCTCTACCTTCTTGCCTCGGCGGCTTCTCTTGGCTCGGGACGCGACGGAATTGCGCATTGTAGTCACCTCTATTATGTTTCGTGGCTACATACTAGACTGTAGGACGGAGCTTGTCAAGTCCGAGATTGAAGGGTGTGATTTGAGGGGAAACAGTATACAGCAGAAATGTCAGGTATGAGCTGAAAGGTATTTGGCTTCAAGGGGATGGCTGTTTCTCTGATCCGATTTGTCCAGAAACTCGATCCCGTTCACCGTCAGGGTGATAGCGGTGAAATCCTGTTCCACCTTTCCTTTCAGAAGGTAGGGCCGCCTCTCGTTCAGGATGTGGCAGAACCGGTCGTACACTTTCGGAACCAAAACCGTCTCATAGATGCCTGTGGTGTCCTAGAAGGAGACAAACTTCATGGGATCGCCGTCCTTTGTTTGAACCGTCTTGCCGGTGACCAGCCATCCGATGGTGGTGACATGCTCACCGAGGTGTTTGAAGGATCGGGAAATCTGGTTTCCTCGATCCTTTTCTTTTCCCTACACCATCCGTTTGTCCAAATGCGCGCCCTGGCGGGGTTTGCGGGACGCGGCCCCGGTCAATAGGCAAGCCCGCATTCACCCCTGGATCTTGCTGCCCAACCTCAACCGCGTCTACTTCACCGCTGCGGGAAGAAACTTGAAAGGTTCTGCAGGCTGGAACTTTTCAGCAGCATTGCCGGCAAAGATGGTGCCGCCGGTCAGCGTGAGCTTCTTCGTCGGCTTGCCCGCGGCGAAATCCAGGTCGGCCAGGTTCACCCAGAACACGTTCGGGCTGCGAGCGGATTCAAAGAAATAGCGCTTGTACTTGTGATCGGCCACCGTGCGCCAGATCGTCGATGAGATGTTGGGCTGTCCGGGCGTGCTGATCCCCAAAGGCACCGACACATTTCGAATCACCGAAAAGGCGCTGGCGACAGCTTCAGCGTTATCGGACGTCTTCGGAATCGCCTTGATGTAGAACGAGGCTCGGACGAACCGATCGGCCGACCGATTTGTACCCGGCAGCATCACCGTCCCGCCGATCTCCTTCCAGTAGGCATTGAGGGCAAGCTGTTGTTCAAACGGAGGCGAGTTCGTCATCACTTGATATTCTCGGCTATGGTGAATAACCAGCCGTCCGTCAAGGTATTGGAAGATAGCTGAGTCGCCTGTGGCATCGGAAATTGACAGGTGCAGCTGTCCAGGCTGTCCATCCGGTGTCATTACCGGAATGACATAAAACGGTTCTCGACGCAAAGCCTCCACCGCCTCTGCGACCGTGGCAAAGTTGTCCAGCACATATTGCGCCCATGCAGATATGGACATGGGTTTGCGCTTGTCATTGTCGGCAGGCTTGACATACTCGGATTCAACCAGATAGAGCATGTTGGCGACCAGGCCCTTCTCGTTCATGCCATCCGCTGAACCAACATCCCATCCGGACGCCACCAGACTGCCATATTTCGAAGTCCAGCGAATGGAGTTCGGTCCAGCGGCGCCGTCGCGGTTCAGGCCGCGCGGGAAAGCCCAAAGGTTGGTTTTAGTGTCTCCTTTCCAGTCCATACTGCGTACGGTAATGATCGTATCTTCCGGGCCGAGATAGACAGCCCGGGTACAGGCATCCGTCTCTTGCACGGGCATCCCTCCAACGACCAGGGCAGCCAGCATGCCGCATAGCGCACATTGAATCGTGATTTTCTTCATCGCGTTTTCTCCTTTCAGGTGCTCTGTAACGAGCGCGTCGGATGAGCCAATCAACGCTTGAATTTCTGAACTTCGGCCATTGGGTGTACCCTACAGAGGTGTCCGTTAGCACTATGCCAGGTCAACCTGCCACCCAGATTGTGAGGGCCAACAGTAAACTGCCGACTGCGGACCATGTCGGTCGAGGTGAGGTGATAAGAGCTTGCTTCAGATGGGTGGGAGTATAAGGGAATTTGGCCTTGTGTGTAAAGGGCACACTTGGCACATCATGTTGAGGGCCGGAGAATTCACGTGTGCGAGGGCGTTCCGGGCTGGCACAGTCCGCTGAGGTGCTTTTCGAGCGCGGCTTCATAGATCCGCTTCATGTTGAAGAGACTAACCGGTCCGGGCAGCTTCGTCAAAAACCAATTTTTTATATATCGTAAATTGGTCTTGACTGGTTTACGACAATACTTAAATCAGTCCGGCCTGCACCGAGACAGTGCTGAGTCTGAAGGATCTACTGCCGCGGCTTAACCCACCGGGCGGGACTGAACGGGTGATTCCCACCTTTGGCGATTTTCAAATCGCGGCCCCGCTGGACCACTCCCCTTTGGTAAGAATGTGTGCCGCCGGCTTCTACGCTCGCCGTTCAGGGCAGCAGCCCTGCATTCCGGAGAGCCGTGCGCGCCGCATCGGCGCCCAACGCTTCGACCAAGGGTTTCAGCTGCTCGGCTACCTCCGGGCTGAGGCGCCGGATATCGCCTTCCCAAGGAAAGCCCTGCAGAGTCACGTTGCTGCAGGGAGATTCTCCGAATCCTGCCAGGGCCGCCGGCTTGGCCTGGAATACCGCCACGATGATGTTGGCGAAAGGCGATGCTATGTTCTGCCCGAACGGCATCCGCTCGGAAAGGCGGGAGAGCAACCGCTGCCAGGTGAAAAGCCCATAGCCGCGGGTGACCACCTCCGTATCGCCGATCGAAAAGCAGCCCTCGTGAGGCCGCTCGTTGGAATTGAAACTGCTGACCGTGATGACTGCATCCAGCTGCTTCGCGGCGGCGGCGGCCTCGATGAAATCGCGAAGCTCACCGGCCATCCGCCGGTTGACCGATCGTAGGATGGCGCGCGCCATCGCCTGCTTCCAGTCGGCCGCCGCATCGGCAGCAAGTGGGATAAGCGTATAGCTGCCCTGGGATCTCAGGTCGGCCTCGATTTGCCGGCCGATGAAGCCCGGAATGTCCCAGCCGAGGTCGATGGAGTTCGTGAACCCGTCGAAGCGCAGCGACCCGATGTGGATGTGCGTGATCTCAGGTTCCAGCACGTTCAGGACGCCGATCCGCGACCCCTGCGGGAGCTTCAGGGAAACCGGAGCGCTCGCGCATCCCAGCGCACCCGCCATCATTACCATCAATGCCGCACGAAGAAAGCGCATGTGTCTTCTCGGTGATAAGAAATTGCTTCAGATGGGGCGGAGTAGGTGATAAGAACTCGCTTCAGATGGGGCGGAGTATAAGGGAAGCCGTCGTTGTGTGTCAAGGGAAAACCTGGCACAGGATGCTGAGGGCCGGAGGATTACGAGGGCCGTGTAGCCGATTTCTTTGGGTTTGCTTGTCCAGGAAGTCGATCCATTCTACGGTCAGGGTGATAGCCGTGAAATCCGATTCCACCTTGCCCTTCAGAAGATAGGGCCGCATCTCGTTCAGAATGTGGCAGAACCGGTGATAGACTTTCGGGAAGAAGACCGTCTCGTAGATGCCCGTGGTGTCCTCGAAGGAGACGAACTTCATGGGGTCGCCGTCCTTCGTTTGCACGGTCTTGCCGGTGACCAGCCACCCGATGGTGGTGATGTGCTCGCCTATGTGGAGATGAAGGTCGCAGGCCTTCACGTAATGCAATCTTCTTAGGATGTCTCTGTAACGGTCAAGGGGATGGATGGAAAGATAGAAACCAAGGGTGTCGAGCTCATGCTTGAGCATAAGTAATTTGGAGTAGGGCGGTGGGGAGAAAGTCCCCCTGTCCCCCCTCCCCTTTATCCCCTCCCGCAAGGGGGAGGGGAGCTTGGAAATTGGTTTCCTCTCCCTCGATGGGGGAGGGCAAGGGTGGGGGTGGAAGTTTCTGGACTCCTCTCCGCGCGGGAGGGGAGGGTTGAAATTATTTGTTTGAAAGGAAGGGGGGGCAGGGGGGATTCAAAGAGGTTAAGGGAAGAAGACGCAGAAGGGGTGTCGAAGAAGCGAAGGGCCTTCCACAAAAGGGCGGGCCTGGTTTCCCCATGGGCGATGGAATCAAAGCAGCCTGCCTTGATGAGAACACGCACATCCTGCAGATGGACATGGCCTGATGTTCGAAGGAGAAAATTGTCGAGGCCTGTAAAGGGCCCGTGTTTCGATCGTTCGCGAACAATAAACTCCAGTCCCTCCTGAGACACATCTTTGAGTTGCATGAGCCCCACTCTGATTTCTTTGTCCTTTCCCGTGTACTTGATCTCACTTTCATTGATATCCGGAGGCAGGATCTTGAGCCCCATGCGTCGCGCTTCCGAGAGGTAGCCGAAGGTGGAGTAGTAGCCTCCGCCGTTGGAGATGACAGCGGCCATGAACTCGGCAGGGTAGTGAGCCCTGAGATAAGCGGACTTGTAGGCCACCAAAGTGTAACTGGCCGAATGGGGTTTGCAGAAGCTGTAGCCTTCAAAACCCATCATCATCTGCCACACCTCCTCGATCTTTTCCTGGCTCACCCCTCTCGCGCTTGCTCCCTTCACAAAGCGGGAATAGAAGTCACGAAGCTTTTTCTCCCTGTGCTTCTTGCTCACCACCTTCCGAAGGGTATCGGCCTCTGCCGCGTCAAATCCCGCCATAGCCATAGCGGACTGGCTCAATTGCTCCTGAAAGACCATGACCCCGAGGGTTTCTTCCAGAACCGGTCGCAGAAAGGGATGAGGAGGCTCCCAGGGTTCGCCGTGAAGCCTGGCAACCCACTCCCTGATGCTCTGGTTCGATGCCGGCCGGATGATGGAAGTCACGACCACGTTGAGATGGAAGTGATCGAGACGGGAGTACTCTTCAAAGGTAAAGCCTGAGCTCACCTTTTTGAGCGTCTGCCTTGTGGCGGGGCTTTCAAAGTAAAAGACCCCGAAGGTGTTGCCGTCATAAAAAATATTCATCGTCTCCGGATCATCAGTAGGGTCCCAGCTCGCATAGTCGATCTTGCGGTCGTAGTTCCTTTCCACCAGTGCAAGGGCATCCCGGATGACCGCAAGGCTCCGGTTGCCGAGGAGATCGATCTTGACAAGCCCTGCCTCTTCCACCGCATCTTTCTCCCACTGGAGCACCTGGAGACCGCTCGCGGAAATTTCCACCGGGCAGTAACGACGGATCTCGTCAGGCACAATGACCATGCCTCCGCAGTGGACAGAGAGATGATTGAGATGGTCCTCAAGTTGAACGGCAGCGCTCAAAATTTCATCCCAGGGTTTCTTGAACTCGACGCCTCTCATCTTGGGATGGTTGGCCAGCTCTTTCCAGATGTGTTTAAGGTGCCAGCCATAGCCGATTTTGCCGGTCACCCGGCTGATCTCCGTATCGGTGAGACCGAAGACTTTGGCCACCTCCCGGAGGGCGGACCTGGCCCCGTAGGTGTTGTGATTGGCCACCATGGCGGCTCTTCTGGTCCCGTACCGGGCAAAGACATAGTCCACGATCTGTTCCCGTTCATCCCATGCGAAGTCCACATCAATGTCCGGAGGATCGAGCCGGCCGGGATTCAGGAACCGCTCAAAGAAGAGGCGGTGCTTGATGGGATCCACGTGGGTGATTCCCAGAGCGTAGGAGACGATGGAGGCCGCCGCACTTCCCCTGCCGCAGGAGCGGCCTGCTTTCCTGGTGATGTCCGCCACGACCAGGAAGTAGTGGGCGAAATTCTTCTCCTGGATGATTTTCATCTCGTGCTCTATGCGGTCCAATATCTCCTTGGTGAGCTCGCCATAGCGCCACCTGCACCCTTCGAGGGTGGCTTGGTACAGGGTGTCGTAGGCTTCTTGGTCGGTCATCTCGTTGAAACAGGGAAAAATGATGCGGCTGAAATCCCACTCTGTAAGGCATTGTTCGGCAACTGCCGCGGTGTTGCGGATCGCTCCGGGAGCATGGGGGAACTGGTCCATCATGGACCGGGGGGAGTTCAGGGAATTGTGTTCCCGGCAGGTGTCCCCGTACTTGAGGCGGGAGAGCTTGGTGTTCAGGGCGACAGCGCGAAGAATCCGGTGAAGAGGAAATTGGTCCTTCTCAAGGAGGTAAACCCGGTTTGTCGCGAGAGGCGGGATTCCGCTCTGGCGGGAGAAGGCATAGCAGGCGGCCATGTTGTAGCCCGGCGACATTTCTGAAAAAAGATTTTCGAGGCTGTCTTTCCTGAGGGCTTTCAAAAGCGTGAAGTCATCGGAGAGGATGATGAGGCCATGGCGCATCTCCTTCAAGGATGTGATCAGGTCGAAATCCTGATGACACTGGCGGGCTGAGATGATGCGGCAGAGGTTGGCATATCCATCATGGTTTCGGACAAGGAGCACGGCCCGGTGCTCATCCGTGACGATCTCACTCCCCACGATGGGGTGAAGACCTTTTTCTTTTGCCGCTTCGATAAAGTAGATCAGGCCGTAAAGGCCGTTGGTGTCGGTGAGGGCGAGACGATCCATGCCCTGCTCTGCGGCGGACTGGCAGAGGTCTTCAAGGGTGGCCATCCCCCATCCTGGGGAGTAGTGGGAGTGGACGTTGAGGTGAACAAACACGCTCATAGTTCGCTACGGCGCAAGGCCAATTATTTGCCGCCGAGTAGAGAGGAGGCGCGTAGTTGTTTAGGCCAATGACTTCCATTGTATCCACCTTTTCAGGTATCGTGGCAAATAGCCATCAGGCCCTGCAGCACGTTTCCTCCTCCCCCTCTAAAATTCCGTACGTCGAGTTTTCCCCAGTACGGCTTCAAACTGGAGTTCAACCACGACCTTCGCCGACTGTTTCCGGCTTAAGTGCAAGGCCCACATACACTCGCATCCAGCCAGCTTATACGTGGCTAAAGCCCTTGACCCTGAAGAGAGATCTTAAATCCCGTAACTGGGCCATCGCCCAAGCGGTTCTCCCCTCAAAATCGAGAGACATTCCAGTCCAGAGGCCCTTGGCTCCCCAGAAGGTTATGTTGTCCTCCCGGATCATCGCTTACTATGGCCTCATCCGAAACTCTCGACCCCTCCCATCAACTTATGAATTATATGATGGGTCTTTGCCCTACGGCCTTGTATGGGCTGGTATCGAGAGGCTCCCCAATTTGCTCCGCACATCTCTTTCCTCCGTGCCGCCTTCCGTACCCCGGCGGTCCGAGTGGTTGCCTTTGACTGTTCCTTCCCCACCCGCTCTGGCCTTCGCCAAATCTGTACTGGCTCGGCAGCCGCATTTCCACACACGCCGGTTCCCGTGTGGAATGTGTAACGAGGCTGCAAAGTTCGCTTTATGCTACGGCCCGGAAGAATTGCTAGCCCTTCACCGGCAAGGGCGTTTACTTTCGAGCTTTCACCTAAGCAAGTCGCCTTACTCAGGCGTCGAATATAACTATGCGGGCAAACAGCCAATTCCCGCAGCTGGACTTTCACCAGCTAGATACGCGGCCCTATGGGCTGCGAACAGACCCACACAGACTTTTCGTTCGACCGACCCGGCCGAACGAAAGGAGGAGGTGAGCTTAGGAATTCATGAGCCAATGAACTGGTTTTAACTGATCACTGTCGACTGATTACTGGTTCTCCCGTGGCCCGTGTACCTTCTTCATGTTGTCCTGCCATACTGGATGAGTGTTTCACCGTGCTTCTCCCTGATGCGATCCAGAGCGCTGATGACCTGGGCTTTCTTCTTCTCGTCCTGAGGGGCAAAGGCGAAAAGCGAGAGCTGGGTGCTGGGAGCTGAAAAATCCTTGAACCATATCTTCATGAATCTCACTCTCACACGGCGCTGGCAGGCCTTGAGGAACGCGGCTTCGAGAGGCGCGTAGAGATCAAAATCCCAGAAACTGGGTTTGGGAATCTGGACATGGCGGGTGACCTCCTCCTGATCCGCATACCTGAAGTAGAGCCCTGCTTTTCGAGGGAGCAGGCTCCGGCTTCGAAGCTGGTAGGAACACTTTTCAACCAGCCCGTAGAGAACCCCGAGCAGTTTCTCATCATCGTTCTCATCTTGAGGAAGGGCTGCTTCTTCGGTGACCATGGGCTCTGTTGAAGGAGGAAAGACAGGAGTGGGGTCAATGCCGAGTGCCCTCTGGTGGATCACATAGGCCTGCTGACCGAAAAGAAGTTCCAGGCTGCCCATGTCAAGAACAGCAACTTGCCGCACCAGAGTGATGTTCAGTTCTTCAAGGAGGATTCTTCTTCGCACAGGACCTATGCCGGGAAGGACGTTCACCTTGAGAGGAGCCATGAAGGAGGGCTCACGGCCGTGGTCCACATCCAGAACTCCTTCGGAGCGAAGGAGTTGGGAAGCAATGCTGGAGACCATTTTGTTGCTTGCCACCCCCACGGTTCCTGAAAGGTGCGCCTGTTCCTTGATCTCCTGCGTGAGACGGTTTGCCGCGTCCTTGGCCTTCCCCCAGAGGCGATTGGTTCCGGTCACATCAAGGTAGATGTGGCCCGGCTGGGAAGGCTCCCAGAGGGGCGTATAGCGGGCCACCACACCGGCGAGGACCTGGCAAGCCTTTGTGGTGAGATCATGATCCGGAGGAAGGACGGTCAGGCTGGGGCAAAATTTCATGGCCTTGCCGAAGGGCATGCCTTTGAAGATGCCTTCCTGCCGGGCTTCGGCTGAGACGGAGAGGAGGAGGGCTCGCTCGGAATGGGGCGGAGCCACAGCCACAGGCCGGCCCCTGAGCTCCGGCCGGATGACCCTCGCCACCGCAATGGGGAAGGAAGGGATGTGAACATGTATAATATTTCGATCCATGATTTCAAACGGTCTTGGTCCGGGATAGCAGGTTAACCTTGAAAATGGACGGTGCACGGCGCACGGCCGATTATTTTGCCACAGACCCACACAGACTTTTCGTTCGACCGACCCGGCCGAACAAAGGATGAAGTGAGCTTACAAACTCGTGAGCCAATGAACCGGTTTCTAACTGTTCACCGTTTACTGATCACTAGGCTTTTCCCGTGTCCCGTTATTTATACTGCCTCATGACTCCAACGACTTTGCCCTGGATCTGGAGATCGCCCTGCTGAACAAGGATGGGCGCCATGCCGGAGTGGGCGGGACGGAGTTCCACACCGTCTTCCCTTGGATAATATTTTTTAACCGTTGCTTCGTTGTTGATGAGGGCCACCACGGTCTCTCCATTTTCAGCGGCGGGTTGCTTCCTTACGATGATGAAATCACCGTCCAGGATCCCGTCCTCTTTCATGGAATCCCCTTTGACCTGGAGAACAAAGTGGTCTCCCTGTCCGATCATGGATGGAGGAACTTCGATCACGTCCACGGTTTCCACAGCCTCGATAGGTTTTCCTGCAGCCACTCTTCCAAGGAGGGGAAACTCGAAGCGCCTGGTTTCCACAGGGCTGATCACTTCGATGGCCCGCTTCAGATTCTTTTTGCCAGGAAGGCGGACATAGCCTTTTCTCTCCAAGGTCTTGAGATAGGTTGTGACCGTGTTATAAGAGGTAAAGCCGAAGTGTGAACAGATCTCTTCAAAGCTCGGAGGCTTGCTCCAGTCATGGATGTATCCGGATATAAATCCGAGAAATTCTTTCTGTTTTTCCGTCAACTTCATTTTTCCCCTCCCTGTGTGCCAGTAGAACTTACAGTTTTTGGATAAGAATACTGTAAGTTTTTATGAAAGTCAAGATAGAATTGAAGATAGAAGAACTACTAAGGGCCCGTGATAATGAGGAGTCGCTTCCTGTCGATGAATCTTGTAAACCGCAGGCGGACCATCTATGGTGTGAATTTCGTTATCAGAAAGATGACGTAACTGCTCAGGTGTTTAGGCTGAAGGCTGAAGACTGAAGGGCAATAATGATCATCCATGACACAATCACCTGCCAACGTATCCAAACGATCTTGGCTTTGTGTGGTCGCGCATGTCTTTTCCTTCAGTCTGTCTACCTTCAGTCTATCTACCTGAGTAGTTACAAGATGACAACACCTCATGTGACAGATCGGATCAGGAGAAAGAACGGAGAGTTGACCGGTTTTTCCACGGCCGGTACCGGGCTGCTCTTGACAGGGCGTGTGATCCTGTCATTGCCAAATAGGGCAAACAAGCGAGGATGAAGGGGAGAGGCTTCTTTTTCCCCTTTACATTTTGAATGGATAGCTGCATTCTAGCCATCGAAGGAAACCTTAGGAAACGATCCCTGTTTTTGCAGCTGAGGATAACTTCATCGATAAGCGAGCCTATCTCATGCGGCATCAGCGAATCCTCTCGCGCCATTTTTTCTTCCTAATCCCGCCGCGTTTTTTTATCCGAAATCAACGTCTATTCTTTCTGTTTGAATTGGAGAATCCCCTATGAACAGAGGTCTTAAAGGACTGGAGAGCAAAGTCCTCGATCAAGGTCAGTGCGCAGCCTGCGGGGCATGCCTCTCTCTTTGTCCTTATTTGCGCTCCTGGAAAGGAAGAACCGTCAAGTTGCACGATTGCGATCTCTCCGAAGGACGCTGTTTCTCCTTTTGCCCCAGGACGGAGGTGGACCTTGATGCCCTTCATCGGTCCCTGTTCGGCAAGGGATATGAAGACATTGAAACAGGGCCTATGCGGCGAGTGGTGATGGCAAGGGCTCTTGCCCAGGAATTCAAGAAAAACGCTCAGAATGGAGGGGTTGTTTCCGCGCTGATTGACCTTGCTCTTGAGGACGGCGTTATCCAGGCTGCCATACTCACGGAGCGTGATGCCGAGCTTCTTCCTCAAGGCCGAATTGTGAAAAGCAGAGAAGAGGTGCTTTCATGTTCCGGCTCGAGCTATGTCACAGGATATACCCTCGAAGCGCTCAATCGTGGACCGTGGCAGGGCGAGGAGCGCATCGGGGTGGTGGGGCTCCCGTGCCAGGTTCTTGCCCTTGCCCGCATGAAAGCGTCGGCCCTTGAAAAAAGAACACCCATTGACCGGGTGGATCTCGTGGTCGGCCTCTTCTGCACTTGGGCCCTGGATTACCGGCCTTTCGCAGGATTTCTCAAAGAGCGATTCGGAGACAAGCCCATTCAAAAGCTCGACATCACCCCGCCGCCAGAGCGGCTTCTCAACGTCACGGTGGGCAATGAGTTTCACCAGATCCCCCTTGATGAGATCCGTGCTTTTATCAGGCCGAGCTGCCAGGTGTGCCTGGACATGACCTCCGAACTTTCAGACATCTCTGTGGGCACGGTCGAAGGGGAAGAGGGCTGGAACACGGTGATCGTCCGCACCGCAAGGGGTGAGGATCTCCTCCGCCGCGCCGAATCAAAGGGAGTGCTGGAAACCAGGGGCTATCCTGACGACAAATGGGCCCATCTCAAGGAAGCCTCCATCCTCAAAAAGCAACGTGGTTTAAATGCTCTTAATGACGTGCAGGAAAAATATGTGACCCTTCCCCAAAGAGTCATTGATGCCATTATGAAGGAGGTGGCCCCGTGAGTCTGATCGCTCAAGATGCGCCTGGGAAAACCTTTCTTCTAATGGGGAATGAAGCCATTGCCCGTGGGGCCCTGGAGGCTGGGGTCAAGGTGTGCGCGGCTTATCCGGGAAATCCCTCCTCTGAAATCATTGGGTCCCTGTCCTCTGCGGCCGATGCCCTGGATCTCCACGTGGAGTGGTCTGTCAACGAGAAGGTCGCCATGGAGGTGGTTGCTGCAGCTTCTTTCGCCGGGCTGAGAGGGCTTTGCTCCATGAAGCAGAACGGCCTCAACGTGGCTGCAGATTTTCTGCTCAACCTGAACCTGAGCGGCACTCAGGCTGGGCTCGTGGTCGTTGTGGCTGATGACCCGGGTGGGATTTCTTCTACCAACGAAGAGGATTCCCGCATCTTTGCCAAGATTGGGGATCTCCCGCTTCTTGAACCGGCCACGTTTCAGGAAGCCAAGGACATGACCCGGTGGGCGTTCAGTCTTTCTGAAGATCTTGGGCTCCCGGTTATGATCCGCAGCGTGACCCGTGTGTCCCATGCACGAGGAAATGTTCGCCTCGATGCTCTGCCCCGGCCTGCACCGAAGGCCCGCTTTGACATCTCCCGGCCGCGGCTGGCTTTCCCGCCTTTTCCCAACCACAAGGCCCTTCATCAGAAGCTGGAACGCGCCAAGAGCATCATAGAGAGATCGCCCTACAATTTCTACAGGGGCCCGGAGAAACCGGAACTCCTGCTCATGACCAGCGGAAGCGGCTGGATGTATTCGCTGGAAGCGGTCATGAACCTGGGAGTGCAGGATCGCGTGGGGCTTCTGAAACTCAGCGCGACCTGGCCTCTTCCGGACACCCTGGTCTTGAAGCATCTGAAGCAGGCTGAGGCAATTCTGTTTGTCGAAGAAGTCGATCCTTTCCTGGAAAACAATGTGAAAGAGCTGTTCGCCCAGCACTGCATGGATCTCGGTCTCAAGCGCTTCTACGGAAAGGCCAGTGGAACGATACCCAGCGCAGGGGAAATCAGCCCTGAAATCGTCTCCTCCGCGCTTCAGAGTTTGCTCAAAGTCAGCGACACAAAGAGACCGGAGCAGTATGCAAAAAGAGCCCGTGAGGCGGCTGCAGAGCTTGTCCCTGCAAGGGCGCTTGGCTTCTGTGCCGGATGCCCTCACCGGGCCACCTACTGGGCCATCAAGAAAGCCCTCACCCTGGACGGCCGGGAGGGTTTTGTCCTCGGAGACATTGGATGCTACGGCCTTGGTATGGGCCCCTCAGGGTTCTTTCAAATGAAGACGATCCATGCCATGGGTTCCGGGGCAGGCCTTGCAGCCGGGTTCGGCCAGCTTGAACGATTCGGCCTCTCCCAGCCTGTGCTGGCGGTTTGCGGGGATTCCACCTTCTACCATGCAGCCATGCCGGCCCTGGTGAATGCCCGCTACAACGGCTCCAACTTCGTGCTTCTTCTCCTGGACAACAGCGCTACGGCGATGACCGGGTTCCAGCCCCATCCCGGCACAGGCCGCACGGCCACGGGAAAAGAGGCACCCGTGCTCGATCTGAAGGTGATCTGTGAGGCCCTGGGAGCAAAAGTGGAAGTCACGGATCCATTTGATCTGGCGGCAGCAACGGATGCCATGCTGAAATTCCTCCAGGACAAAGAAGGGGTCAAGGTGTTGATCCTCAGGAGGGAGTGCGCTCTGGTGCGAAGCAAGAAGCAAAAGAAGCTCTACCAGGTGGAGGTGAATCAGGAGCGGTGCCTGGGAGAAACGTGCGGGTGCAACCGCCTTTGCACAAGGGTCTTCAAGTGCCCCGGCCTTTACTGGGACAGAGCAACAGGGAAGGCCGGCATCGATGAGGCGATCTGCACGGGGTGCGGGGTCTGTGCTGAAATCTGTCCTGCCTCTGCAATCCGAAAGGAGGTAGCCTGAATGATCTTGGCAAAGGATCCCTTCAATGTCATCATCGGTGGAGTCGGCGGCCAGGGCAATGTCCTTGCTTCCCAGATTCTGGGGCAGATGCTCGTGACCAGGGGGTATGTCATCACCATCGGCGAGACCTATGGAGCCTCTCAGCGGGGAGGCGCCGTGATGAGCCACTTGCGCCTGTCAGAGAAAGACCAGTTCTCCCCACTTATCCCTGAAGGCAGGTGTGATCTTCTCGTGTCCCTCGAGCCGGTTGAGGCCCTCAGGATTCTAGATCCATACGGCCATCCCGGGGTTATGACCCTCATCAACACCCGGCCGATTTTTCCCATGGACGTGATCTCCGGAAACGCCACCTACCCCGAGATCTCCAAAGTGATCACGAAAATACAGGCGCTCAGCAAGAAAACCTGGACCATCAATGCCACGGAGATAGCTCTCGACATGGGAGACCCGATCTTTTCCAATATGGCCATGCTCGGAGCGCTCTGCGCCACGAAGACACTGCCTATAGACCGGCAAGGGTTTGAAGAAACGATCAGAGAACTGCTTCCGGCGCACAAGCTGTCTGAGAATCTCAAGGCTTTTGACAAAGGCTTTGAAGCAGTCAAGGAACTCTGAAAACCGAGAATACAGAGCGTCAACCGTACATCCTCCTCATGGCGGAGCAGAATGCGCTCTTTGCGATGGACATCAGCGACCGGGCCTATGTGATCGACAAAGGGGCAATCGTTTATGAAGGCCGCGTGGACGATCTGAAACAGAACAGAGAGATGATGAGGGAATATTTGGGGGTGTAAGAAGCGGGGAGCATAGAGCGCAAAGCTAGGAGGATGAAACAAAACGCCTTTCTTCAAGTAGTTGGCCCCCGTCTTTTGCTGCTTACTTCTTCAGAACAGTCCCACCTAACACCCCTCCTGGTCATGCTCAATGAACTTGAGCAACAAAGCAAAGATGGGGCCCAAAAGCATCAAAGATCCAGCTAGAACAAAACCGAGGCTGAAGGAATGGGTCTGCCCGAGATAGCCTAAGAGCGCAGGGAAAAGCCCTGCTCCCACGAAGAAGGCAATGGGTACGGCCACAGAAGCGACCACGCTCCTCAGATTAGGAGCGACGATCCTGGATAGAGCAGTAAAAAGGCCAGGGAACAAAGCTCCTGTAAGGACAGGTTGGATGAAGAGAAAAATGAGGAGCCACCGATCGCTTGAGAGGCCGAGAAAAATATTGGCGACACCTCCCGCCGCAATAAGGACGGCTATGGCCCGCTTTGGGCCGACCCTGTCCGCAAACCATCCTCCCCCAAGAGCTGCAACAAATCCTGAGATCTGAGCAAACCCGAGGAAGGTGTTTGCCGAGGTGCTGTCCATGCCTCGTTCTGTGATGAGATAGAGAGGCATCACGGTAAAGAGGCCCACGCTCCCCCCGACCGCCATAAGGAGCAACAGGATGACGAGCCAGAAGGAGGGGAGCCGGATAATCTGCTTCAGCGCTGCAAGCTTTGGGGCGTCGCCCGGGAACTCTCCGCACTTTCCGAAGGCCAGGAATGCGCTCCCTAGGATAAGAGTAAACACACCCAAGAGGATAATCAGCATCCTCCAGGACAGGAATCCCATGAGTGCGGCGACCATCAAGGGACCGAGAACCAGTCCGAGGGTGGGTGCAGAGGAATGGAGCCCCATGGCTTTTCCCCAGTCCTGGCGCCTGACCATGGCGGTAATCGCAGCGAGCGCTGAAGGGATGTGAAGCCCTGCAGCTAAGCCGAGGACAATGAGGGCAAGACGAATCCCTGCGAGGGACCTCATGAATCCGAGACCAAGCAGGGCAATCCCCACAGTGAGAATGGACAGAATGAGGGCCTTTCTATGCGTGAGGCGCGAAGAAACAAAGCCTGAGGCAAACTGCGTGACGGCGAACCCGGCGGAGGTGACAAGAAAGAGCGACCCTGCCTGAGCGTGGGTGATGTGAATCTCCTGCTCCAGGAAAGGCATTAGAGGCGCAAGGATGAAACGAGCCATGAAATTCAGAAGAAAAAGACCGGCAAGGAAGAAAACCGGCCCGGCTTTGGCTCTAAAGGGTTCTGGAATGGGACATGATTTTTCCATCTTACTTGGCTCCTAAGGTAATGATGCATGACTCCTGGGTCAAGCTTCTCAAAGGGCGGAGACCATGGTCTCTGAATTTCTTGTTTGAAACGTGTGTCAATAGTGAATAAGTTTGACCGAAAGAAATCCTTGTCCGTGCAGAGGTCTTATGTTCTCTCACAGCATTCGTGGAAGTTTACCTTCAAGTCTGCCTTCACCGCTCACCAATCTGCTGGTTCTGGTTGCCCTGTTGGCGCTCGGTTCGTCCTGTTCGCTCAATCCGCCTCCCTTTGACGAAGCCGTGTGGCGCACGAAGGTCCAGTCCGCCGATCCTGCATTGCTGTATGCTCCTCATTTCAAGGATGATCTCTTTTTCAACCCCTGGATGCCTAACGAAGACAAGGGGTTTTTCAGCGTGCTCAAGTGGCGGCTCACGGCTTCGCAGGAGTACACGGAAGAGGAGAAAACGTATCTTCCCCGTGTGGTGGACAAGGCTAAAGAGCGGATTCTCGCCATGCCCCAGGGCGATTTCATTATGTGGGTCGGACACGCTACTTTTCTCATTCGCCTCAACGGGGAGTACTGGCTCGTAGACCCCATTTTTTCCGAAAGAGCTGTCGTGGTGAAGCGAAAGACGCCTGCGGCGATCACCGCAGAAGCGCTGAAAGAAGTTGCGCCGACCCTCAGGGTGATCATCACCCACAACCACTACGACCATCTGGACACCAGCAGCATCGAGGATCTTCCGGAAAACACGAAAATGTTCGTCCCTTTGGGTCTAAAGGAATATGTCCGGGATATGAACAAGAGGGACGTGACAGAGATGGACTGGTGGCAGGAAATCCATTGCGGGAACGGCATCACCCTGGTCTGTCTTCCCATGCAGCACTGGTCAAGGCGATTCGGGCAGGAACCCCGCGAGACCCTGTGGGCGAGCTACATGCTGATTACCCCCAAGGTCACCATTTATCTGGGAGGGGACACGGGATACTTCGTCGGATACAAGGAAATCGCGAAACGCTATCCCAAGATCGACTACGCCCTCCTCCCCACCACCGCCTATCACCCGCGCTGGTTCATGCACTACAACCACATGAACGTGGACGAGGCCATCGAGGCTTTCAACGATCTGAACGCCCGGTACATGATCTCGCAGCAGTGGGGGACCTTTCACCTTGGCGACGAGCCGCCGGGCTATTCGATCCTGGAACTCAAACGGACCATTGCCGAGCGTAAGCTCGATGCCTCCCGGTTCGTCATCATGGACATCGGGGGAATTCTGCCCATAGAAAACCAGTAATCAACCACCTTGATTACGAGCAACCGATTGTTTACAATACGACCCTTATGGGGCCCGAGGAAGATAGTGCAAGGGCTCCATTCCGGTAAAAACCATCCAAGATAGGTTTAGAGCTACGCGATGCGGTTTGAATGGGACCGAGAAAAGGCTAAGCTGAATTCGAGGAAGCACGGTGTTTCTTTTGATGAAGCGGTGACGGTGTTTTATGATCCGCTCTCGGCAACTTTCGATGATCTGGATCACTCCAGTTCCGAAAGAAGATTGATCACGGTGGGGTACTCTTCGAGGGGTCGACTGCTTGTTATTTCGCATGCCGATCGTGGAGAGGCCATCCGCATTATAAGCGCGCGGGCTGCAACCGCCAGTGAAAGGAAAAGACATGAGAGCTAGAACGAAGAAAAAAGTGGATGACCTACGCCCCGAGTACACCTTTGACTACTCCAAGGCAATCCGCGGAAAATACTACAGGAGAATCCTAGAGGAGGGTGCTAACGTTGTTGTCCTGGAACCGGACGTCGCAAAGGCGTTTCGGGATTCGGCCGCTGTGAACCAGGCGCTGCGTTCCCTGCTCGATCTGGCACGTTCCACGAGGCATCTTACACGGTCCAAAGCAAAGGCAAAGAAAAGTTCAGCAGGGTGACGAAGTTAGCCAGCGGGTGATGGCCCGGGGAGGATCCTCGGGCAAAGCCCATCCAAGCGGCACTGGGATCTAACTACTGTCTCCTGTATTCTTCTTCTAGAAATACTTCCCCTTTTTCTCTCCTTTGTTGAGCAACGCTCTTGTCACCAGGAGAGTCTGGTTGCGGTCTTCCATCTGCAAGGCCTGCTCAAGCCCTCCGGCATCGAGATTCATGTTGATCGCCTCTTTGGTAAGGCGAAGCCCCATGGGGTTCTTGGAGTTCATGGCTCTGGCAAGTTCGAGGGCAGTTTCAAGCAGTTTATCACGCTCGACGAGCCTGCTTGCAAACCCGAGGTGCATGGCTTCCTGCGCGGACATGAAATTGCCCGTGAGCATGAACTCATAGGCTCTGCCCGCACCGATGAGCCGGGGGAGAAAATAACTGCAAGCCATGTCCGCGCCGCCAAGACCGATGTTGATGTAAGCCGCAGAGAACCGGGCATCCGGGCTGATCACTCTCACGTCGGAGGCCATGGCAAAACTGAATCCAAGGCCGGCGCCTGCACCGTGCACGGCGCAGACGATGGGTTGTGGCGCGCGCCGCATGGCCAGAAGGAGCCTGGCCAATCGGACCTGGAAGGCATAGTGCTGATCCACGGTCATTTGGGGTGAGGTTTTCATGAAATCTCTCATGTCGAGGCCGGCACAGAATCCCTTGTCTCCATTCCCGCGCAGGATGATGACATGGGTGTCCAAATCCTGAAACCGCTCCTGCCAGAAGCTCTCAAGCTCCTCCATCATCTTGTGGTTCACCGAGTTGTAGATCCGCGGCCTGTTCAGTGAAAGAAGGCCGATGCCTGGTTCAATGATTTGGTATTCGATGGTTTCGTAGGGCATGTGCTTCTCCTTACTTATAAAAATCCCTCCCGACCTCTCCTTCGACAAGCTCAGGACAGGCTCTTTATGAAAGGGAGGAGGGGAAGGCAGGTTCTTGATGCGGCCAATTCTAAAAGAGCGATGCCTCGATTGCCACCAATATCCGCAGAGGCATGTTCAGATTTCGGAGTTCTCGAAACAACAGAAGGAAGGTTTTAATTGTGGGGCAAGGATTCATCGGTTCGTCAAAGCCGTCACTCCGGTGAAAACCGGAGTCCAGGAGTTTTGTGACTCTGTGAATAAAATGGATTCCGGCTTCCGCCGGAATGACGGAGAAAGGGCTCTTAAGACTTCGTGCGATTCCGTCAAGATTGTCTTGTCTTTGATTGATTTCGTTCTTAGTTTCGAAACAAATTTGCGGATTACTCAGTTCGAACAAAAGAAGAGGTTATCGATGATCAAGACATGTTTGGACTACCATCGAGCGACGAGCTATGACCGGTTTGAGATGTCCGGTCATGCTCTGGACTGGGCCAATCAGCCGAAGGTCTTCAAGGAGTATCCGGGGATCTCCTCTTTGCCTCTCCCCAGAGACCTCCAGTTACCAAAAGGAAAACTCTCCGCCATTCTCAGTGAGCCTGCGGCTGCGGGTCTACCCAAGCCATTGGACCTGGAAATGCTCTCGCTTCTCCTTCTCCTCTCCAACACCCCCACGGCTAGAGCTCGCGCCCCGGAGGGCGATTTCTTTTTCAGGAGCGCTGCTTCTGCAGGCGCTCTTTATCCGACGGAGATCTACGTGGGAACCCATGATGTCAAAGATATCGACAACGGGCTCTACCACTTCGCCATTCAGAACCATTCTCTGGATCCCCTGAGGAAGGGAGATTTTTCTGGGGTGGTCCAAAAGGAGGGAAGTCATTTAACCTTTTTTCTGACGGCCATTTTCTTCCGAAGCGCTTGGAAGTACAGGGCTCGCGCTTACCGCTACCACCTCCTCGACACCGGCCACGTGGCGGAGAACCTGATCCTCGCCCTGAAGGCCTCGAAGCTTCCTTTCAGCGTGACCTACGACTTCGACGATGCGGAGGCAAACCGGCTACTGGGACTAGATGATCAGGCAGAAGTGGCTCTTGCGATCATCCATGTGTCTGGGGGCGATGGGGTTTCGGAGAAATACAAAGGGCCGATTCCTCCTTTGCCTGAAGCCATGCTGCAAGCCAGCCGCGTATCAGCAAAGGAAATCGATTATCCGGCTGTAAGGGAAATCCATCAGGCCGGCATTCGCAGTGTGGAGAGTATGGGGGAGAGGGTTTGTGTTAAAACGGAGATGATCCATGAGCTGGAGCTTAGTCCCAAAAGATGGACACCCATAGAAACGCCCAACTCTTGGCCTGAGAGTGCCGATTACCCCGATGCGGTGTTCCGCCGCCGATCCAGACGCAACTTCGTCAAGAACGCAATGAGCAAGGAAGCCATGAACGCTTTGCTCCACAGTGTTTGCCGGAGCGACGGTTTTCCCGATGATCAAAGCGTCGCAGTGGGGTTTCTGGTTGGGCAGACTGAAGATATGGAACCTGGATTTTATCTGCTCGACAGAAAAAAGGAATCTTGGGCCCTGGTCTCTCCCGCCGAGCTTATGGCAAGGAGCACCTCCGTCTGTCTTGATCAGGAATGGCTGGTGAATGCGGGGGTTCACTTTCTTTTCCTCGCGAACCTGGATGTCCTCGACAAGGAATGGGGTCCGAGGGGATATCGCTACGCCATGCTGACAGCGGGCCGGCTAGGAGAACGACTCTACGTTGCCGCAGAGGCGATGGGGCTGGGGTGCTGCGGCATCGGAGCGCTCTACGACGGTGAGGCCGCGGAGATGCTCGGGCTGAATCAAAGCTCAAGGCTCCTGTATCTGGTGGCCGTGGGAAATATAAAAAGGGCCGTAACTGCTCAGGTGTTTAGGCTGAAGGCTGAAGACTGAAGGGCAATAATGATCATCCATGACACAATCACCTGCCAACCTGCCTGCCGCGGCGGCGTAGGCAGGTGTCTTTTCCTTCAGTCTATCACCTTCAGTCTATCTACCTTCAGTCTATCTACCTGAGTAGTTACAAAGGGCGTAAGGTGCCACATTGTAAGACCCTTCTTTTGATCACCGGGAATATCTCGCCTTTACCTGCCGTCTTCAGTGATTAGCTTATTGCCAACCGTTTTCCCTTATATGCAGGCAATGTTAAGAAATCACCACCCCAGGAGATGTGCGTTGCGGGAAAACGAAAACATATCAACAAGGAGAAATTTATGTTCATTAAACAAGTGAATATTCCTGAAACTCTTCCATTGCTGCCGGTAAAGGACGCGGTTCTTTTCCCTAACATGGTGATTCCTATTCTCGTGAAGACGGAAAGTTTTATTCCCATGATCGAGGAGGTCATGGAGAAAGACAAACTTGTCGTGGTGGCCATGATGGGTGAAGAGGAGAAAGCCGCTTTAGAAGCCGGCAATTTCAGTCGCATCGGAACGGTGGCTTTGCTTGTCAAAATATCCAAGGGGAGCGAGGGAAGCGTCGTGGTTGTGCAGGGGCTGGCCCGCGCGGTCATTACGGGCATCGTCTCCAAGGAGCCGAATTATGTGGTCAACATTCAAAAGCTCAATGAGCAGGAAAAGACAGGCAAGAGGGTGGAGGCCCTCAAGTCGAACCTGATCAAGTTGTTCAAGGATCTGGTCTCTCTATCCCCCTATCTTCCAGACGAAATCCTCAATGTGGTTCGCCACCTCTCAGATCCAGGTACCCTGGCCGACATCATCGCGTCTTACCTGAATATCGAAGGCGAGAAGAGACAGGCCATTCTGGAAGCGCTGGATGTGGAGGAGCGGCTGGAAAAGCTCGCCACGTATATGAATGACGAACTGGAGGTCGGCAGGATGGGCCAGCAGATTCAGAACCAGGTCCAGAAGGGAATAGACAAAAATCAGAGAGAATACTATTTGCGGGAGCAGCTCAAGGCGATCCAGAAAGAGCTGGGTGTGAGTGAGCAAGCACCTTCTGAGATCAATGAACTCAAGGAAAAGCTGGAAAAAAAGAATCTGCCGGAAGCGGCCCACAAAACGGCAAGCAAAGAGATCGAGAAGCTCTCCAAGATGAATTCATCATCTTCGGAATATACGGTGACCACCAACTACCTGGACTGGCTGCTGACGCTTCCCTGGTCTGAAAGCACTGTGGACAAGCTGGACATCAAGAAAGCCGAGAGAATTCTGAACAAGCAGCACTATGATCTGCAGAAAGTAAAAAAGAGAATCCTCGAATACCTTGCGGTTCGAAAGCTGAATCCGAACCACAAGGGCCCCATCCTTTGTCTGGTCGGCCCTCCAGGCACAGGGAAAACCAGCCTGGGTCGGTCCATTGCCGAGGCGATCGGGAGGAAGTTTGTGCGGATCTCTCTGGGAGGAGTGAGAGACGAGGCGGAAATCAGAGGCCACCGACGCACCTACGTGGGCGCTCTGCCGGGAAGGATCATCCATGGGCTGCGAAAAGCCGGTTCAAACAATCCGATCTTCATGCTCGATGAAGTGGACAAGATCGGTAACGATTTCCGTGGAGACCCGGCCTCGGCATTACTGGAGGTCCTTGATCCGGAACAAAACTTTTCTTACTCAGATCACTACCTGGAGGTCGAGTTCGATCTGTCTAAAGTCATGTTCATCACGACAGCCAATCAACTGGACACGATTCCCCGTCCGCTCCTCGATCGCATGGAGGTTCTCGAACTTCCGGGCTACACCGAGGAAGAGAAGGTGGAGATCGCCAAGAAATTCCTCATTCCAAGGCAGATCAGGGAGCATGGGCTCGACCCGGAAAAGATTCACATTACCCGCTCTGCCGTCAAAAAGATCATCAGGGAATACACCCGTGAAGCAGGGGTCAGAAGCGTGGAAAGAGAGATCGGCGGAATCTGCAGGAGCCTTGCCAGAAGAATTGCGGAAGGCAAAAGCGGGAACTTCTCAGTGAGGGCCAAGGAACTTTCCGAACACATAGGATTGCCGAAATTCTCTTCAGACATACTCGAGAGGACCGGGGTGCCCGGTGTTGCCACGGGCATGGCATGGACGCCTGCAGGAGGGGACATTCTGTTCGTAGAGGCTACGATGATGCCCGGTCAGAAGTCTCTGATTCTCACAGGGCAGCTGGGTGATGTGATGAAGGAATCCGCGCAGGCAGCGCTCAGTTATGTGAGGTCCAAAGCGAGGACTCTGGGGATCTCGGAGGATTTCTTCAGCGACCACGATCTCCATATCCATGTGCCTGCGGGGGCCATCCCTAAAGACGGACCGTCAGCGGGGGTGACCATCCTGACGGCTCTGGCATCGCTTCTAACCTGCCGGCCCATCAAATCAGATGTGGCCATGACGGGTGAAGTCACACTGAGGGGAGCGGTGCTCCCGGTGGGCGGAATCAAGGAGAAGGTCCTAGCCGCAAGCAGAAACGGGATAAAGCACATTATCCTACCGGAGAGAAACAGAAATGATCTTGAAGAGATCCCTGAAAAGATAAAGGAGCATTTGCAGTTTCACCTGGTCAGGAAGATGGATGAGGTTCTTGCAATCGCTCTCGATGCGCCTGTAGGTCCTTCATGTAACTAGCACCTCACTCCGATATTAATAAAGCCCTGTTTATTCATTTGATGAATACAATCATAGGATTTTAGAAATAGAGCAAACTTGACACAAATGATAAGATAATGATATAGTTTTACGAAATTTGGACTAAAGCAGCATTCCAACTGGTTTTTCTAACGAAAGGCCAAAAAATTCAGAAAGTTAGACTTAAATTTCTTTCGGGAGACCCGGGTCATTGGCAAAAAAGGCTGTTCAGGTTCTGATCATTGACGATGATGAGCTCTTTGTAGCTTCTCTTTCCGACTTCCTTTCCGGCAAAGACTTCAAAGTGAGTTCCGCCAGGACCGGCAAAGAGGGGATGACTATCTTTGAGCGGCAGCAACCGGCCCTGGTGCTTCTTGATCAAAAACTTCCGGACATGGAAGGGATTGAAGTGTGCCGCAAGATCCTGGAAATGGACCCAAGAACAAAGGTGATTCTTGTGACAGCCTATGCGACGGTGCGATGTGCCGTCGATGCGATAAAGGCCGGAGCGTTCAATTACCTCTCCAAGCCTTTTGAGCTGGATGAACTTCTGATCATCATGGACATGGCCGTCAAGAATGTGCAGATGGAAGGAAAGATCAGGGTTCAGGACTATGAAAGAAGCAGGGAAAGCGAGGAGAAACAACTCATCGGCTCTTCAGATGGGATGCGAAGGGTCGGAGAGCAGATCAGGCTTGCAGCGACCACGGATTCGAATGTGCTGATCACGGGGGAGACCGGCGTAGGCAAGAACGTCGTGGCAAAGGCCATTCATGATCTTCAGGCGGGAAGGGAGAACTTTCTGACAATCAACTGCTCGGCTATTCCGGAAAACTTGATGGAAGCCGAGTACTTCGGCCATGAAAAGGGGGTTTTCACCGGTGCGGACACCCGGCGCGAGGGGATTTTTGAGCTGGCGGACGGGGGAACCGTTGTCCTCGATGAGATCGGCGAGATTCCGATCCGACTCCAGAGCAAGCTGCTGTCCATCCTGGAAGACAAGTGCGTCAGGAGAATCGGTGGAGGCCGAACTATCCCTGTAGACGTCAGGATCATGGCCACAACCAATCAGGACCTCGACCAGGCGATAAGAGAAAAGCGTTTCAGGCAGGATCTCTATTACCGCCTCGCGGTGGTTACCATCCAGGTGCTGCCCCTCCGCGAGCACCCGGAGGATATTCCGGAGATTGCCGAGTATTTTGCCAGGATCTTTTGCAGGAAACCGGTGTGCATCCTTGACGATGACATGAAAAGAATGATTGACTACCCGTGGCCTGGAAACGTGAGAGAGCTCCGAAATATCGTTGAACGGGCCTCTCTACTGCTCAGGGGGGATGTCCTGAGGCCTGCCAGTCTGCTGGCCAACAGCGATCACGACAATACATGGATTGAGCGTAAGCATTACGAAGCAACGGAAATCGTTCCCCTCCAGGAGCTAAAAAGACAGCAAATCCTTACTGCCCTGAAGGCATGTTCCGGAAACAAGAGCCTGACCGCCAGAACCCTGGGCATATCTCTTTCCACCCTGAAGAGAACGCTAGCGGAAATCAACATCCCCGGCCATTAGCGGGCTGATGAAAACCGCCCATCTGTCCCGTTCATGAGCGGATTACCCTCATTCGTCGTCCTTAATGCAGATCTTCGGCCGCAGCCCCAAGTTCGAATCTCGAAATCCGAAATTCGAAACAAATTCAAAATACGAATGATCCAATGTTCAAAACAGAAGCCCAGCGGCTCACGGTTTTGGTCATTTGAATTTAGATCATTGAAGATTGTTTCGGATTTCGTGCTTCGGATTTCGGATATTACACTCCTTTGCATGGTGAGAGAAGCTCAGACCAGGTTTCTAACATGCACGGGCCGGGTCATTTTGAACCGGCCAAAAAGAACCAACCGTGCTATCGCCGATTTTTCTACAGAGGAAATAACAGATTAGAATCAGAGAGTTGTTCTTGCGGGTTCCTGATGGCATCGAACTTGCTGACCCTTGACTCCTGTGATCACCATGTGCTGATTTCGAAACAAAATTATGAATGACAACTCCTTAGATAAGTCCTTGGCCACGGGCACCCCGGTACCCTTCCTGGAAGATATCCTTTCCACCTTGCGCCACCAGCTTGGAAACTCCGTGAATGCGCTCAAGGTGACCCTGGATGTCCTTCATGAAAACTTCGATCTTTTCAATGACGAAAAGAAGAAGGAATACCTTGAGAGGGCGCAGGAGGTTCTGGCCCGGCAGCAAGCGCTGATCGATGCAATGAGATCTTACTCCAGTGTGAACGTGAATGATCAGAAGCCCATCGAGTTCCTGTCCTTCTGGGAACAGTTCCTTGTCACGTTGCGCCAACGAACGGGAAAGGTCACCTTGATCCAAAACCTTCAGACAGGCCCGCGTCATGTCATGGGAAGCCCGATTGCGATCCAAACCGTTTTGATTCAGCTTCTGGAAAATGCCCTGGATGCGGTGGAGGGCATCGAGAACCCGAGGCTTGAATTGAGCGTGACAAGCGAAGCGGAGCGCATTCGGATTGGCTTGAAAGACAATGGGTGCGGCATCAAGAAAAGGGACCTGAGCAAAATCTTTGTTCCCCTCTTCACGACCAAGCCGAAGAGAAAGGGACTGGGGCTATCGATCGCCCTGAAGCTCATGGCCCAGATGGGAGGGCGGCTGGAGATCGCTCCAGTTGCAGAAGGGGGTACGGTGGCAACCATATGGCTTCAACGGGTGGGCGGTGAGAATCATGGACAAGCAATACATCAGTGACACGGACGGGCAGAGGACCTATATCTTCACACCGGGACAGCTCTCGAAGATCGAAGAGGTGCTGACGGAGGACCTGCTTGATGTGGGAGTCCATTCGGTGACCCTGATCGACATGGCAGGGAACATCATTTCGACCATGGACAACGGAGAAAACAAACATGACATTTACTCCTTGGCGGCGCTGGCGGCCGGGAATTTTGGAGCCGTGAGCACCATGGCAGGCCTTATTGGCGAAGAGGAGTTTTCGTTGCTTTTCCACAAGGGCAAGAAAGAGAACATTCATTTCAGCAAAGTAACCGATGAATTTCTCCTGATCACCATATTCGGAAAGGAGGTATCCCTGGGGTTCCTGAGGCTGAAAGTGGCTGAAGCTACGGAAAAGCTCATGAGCGTCTTGGATCCAGGCTCATAGAGGTTCGGGGTCCCTTTCAGGGCTCCCAGAACCGTTTCAGCCCAATGCTTCTCAGGTGAGGTTGCGTTCCATGGCCATCATCAATCTGAAAAAGAAAGAGGTTCAAGCGAAGATCGTTTACTATGGCCCTGGCAGGGGAGGGAAAACGACCAACCTTGAATATATCTACAAGAAGTTCCGCAGCCGCATCCAAACGGAGATGGTCACTATCAAAACCCATGGGGATAGGACCCTGTTCTTCGACTTTCTTCCCATTGAGATCGGCAGAATCAAGGGATATGACATCCGGATGCAGCTTTACACCGTTCCGGGTCAGGTGAAATATGAATCCACGAGGAGGCTGGTCCTGAGGGGCGTGGACGGGATTGTGTTTGTGGCGGATTCGCTGGCCGTCCGACGAAAGGAGAACGTCCTTTCCCTCAAGAGCCTGGCCGACAATCTGGCGTCCTACAAGAAAAGCATTTTGGAGATCCCTCTAGTGTTCCAATACAACAAGAGAGACCTTCTGGATGAGGGGATTCCCCTCCTACCCGTAGAATGGCTCGAAAAAGATTTGAACTCCAAACTCAAGGCACCCTACTTTGAAGTGAGTGCGCTCAAGGGACCGAATGTGGTACAGACGATGAAGAAGATTATTATCATGACCATCGATTCTCTCAGGAAAGATCTCACCTAGGAGGTGTTGGCTTGACACAACAAAGAGACGAAGACAATTTCAGATCTCAAGTGGAAGATCGATTGGATCATCTCTTCCAGGAGGATTCCCCGGAACCGACTGAAGAACACGTCGGGTTGGGAGAACACCCGCTTAAAGGTCTTAAGGCCGTCCTTCTCTCCATTGACTGGGAAATCACGGACAGCACCATGGACAGCCTCCTCAACGAAATAAAAAACGTGGAGTACGTTTACAGTGAAGACAAGATTATCCTGACCTTTCTTCAGCTTCTTGGGTCCATAGGGAGATATATAAGAGCGAATAAAGGCAGAGCTCATCCCGACGCCACCCGGGTGATCAATTCCGTTTATGAAGCTCTGGAGAAGGTGGCCCTGACCGAGGGGATGTCCCGGGCTGAAAAGGAAAAAACGCTGCTTGAGGAGGTTGCGAGGTTCAAGAAACTTAAGGGGCAGGTGGCGCTGCGGAAGGTGGAGAAGAAAGAACCGGCTGTCTCTGAAGTGACGCCTCCACCGGCGCCTGCACCGGAGGAAAAGGCGATCACGGCAGCGGAGAGCCCTGCCCGGGAAGAATCCCAACTGGAGGCCAGGGAGGTAAATTTCGCAGGCATGTCTCCTCACGAGGCATTTGCCTATGCGCTGGAAGAGATCAAGAACGTGATCCGTGCGGAGTTCCGGGCCCTGCGGGCGGAAATCAAGCTGTGGCGCGAATCCAAATGAAGAAAGCACGCCGGGGGTACTCCATCGATTTTTTTTAAGTGAGAAGAGGGTTGCTCTTATAGAGCAGGAAGGCCTGGAAAACGGCGGGAGGCGGAGGCATGGACATTTCATCCGGTGATATTTCGGCCATGGTCTTCAGGCGAGTCGTCTGGGAAGATGCGGCAGAGTACTCATTTGATGCGCAGATGTTGACGCTCTTCATGGAACTCGATGGAAAGAAGAGCCTGGCCGTGATTGCGAAAAAGACAGGGCTAAAAATGAGTTCTCTGAGAGAAGCGGTGAACAAGCTTCTGAAGATTAAACTCATTGGGCCTGTGGCAGAGGCGATTTCCGCTGTGGATGCCGATTTCATGGACACCCTGAAGAGAGAACTCTCCCTGGCCATCGGTCCTCTGGCCCAAATCCTGATTGAAGATGCCGTCAATGATCTGGGCCAAAGTGTGACGCGTTTTCCCACTCGACGGGCACCGGAACTCGTGGAGAGCCTGTCGCGCGAGATCCAGCGGGAGGACAAGAGAGCGGTTTTCAAGCAGGCCATGGTTCGCAAAATCAAGGAGAAAGGATACTGATGCAGGTCTGCGCCTGCAGCAAAGGAATAAGGACAGCACTTGGTCCGATCGTTTAACCACACGGAGAGGGGGGAGTGAAAGATGATCATTATATGTGAGGAATGCGGGAAGAAGTATCAGATCGATCCATCGCGTATCAAAACCGCCAGCGCAAAAGCCAAATGCACAGCCTGCGGCAATATGATGAGCATCCCCAAACTGGAAACAAAACCTGTGGAGCCGCCCCCTGCGTTGCGGCCGACACGGGAGACTCCGGCGAAAGGGGAGGAGCCTCCTCCGCCCAGAGAAGCGCCTCCTTCAAAAGGCAAGGAGGAGAAGCCCGAGGTGAAGGAGGCTGTGCCAAAAGCCAAAAAAAAGGGCATGGGGTTGAGGTCGAAGATTTTCATTCTCTTTTTCCTCGTTCCCATTATCCTTTTTGTCGGAGCCGGATATCTCTACCTGTGGCAGCTGAAAAACCTTTCCGCTTTGATCACTGAGGAGAGTTCCAAGGCGGTGACCCAGTTGGGCGAGCAGATCATTGCTGAAAAAGCCAGATCCGTGGCTTCCCAAGTCAGCCTCTATCTCTTGAGCCGGCCGGATCTCAAGAAAGAAGGGTTTAATGCGGATCCGGAGTTCACCAAATTGGCGGTTCAAAAGGTGGGGCTCACTGGATACACTGCCCTTCACGGGGTCCCGGACAATCAAGGCATCTGGCGCAACTGGGCTCACACCAATCCCAAAATTGTCGGCCTGGATATGAGCACCCTAAAAGGGCCTATGGGTAACAATTTCCCCGGTTTCTGGAAGGTCTTCAGCAACGGAAAAGACGGGAAGGAATCCAGCGGGTATTACAAGTGGCAAGAACCTGATGGAAGTTTTCGAGACAAGTACATGGTCTGTGCGCCCGTGCAGGGGACGCCCTATTACGTGGCAGCCACAACCTATCTCGATGAATTCACCAAACCGGTGAAAGAGATGGAGGCAAAAGCCCTCGACATCAGCACGAACACCAGGAACATTGTCCTGGGAATTCTGGGCGGGACCCTTCTCCTGATCGGGATTATCGTTGCCCTGTACGGAACACGACTGACCAGCAGGATCAAGAAATTGACCTCGGTTGCAGAACAAATCAGCGTGGGCGAGATGGATGCGGAAATCCCTGTGACCTCCCAGGACGAAATCGGGGATCTTGCTGAAGCCATCCGACGAATGCAGGAAAGCATCAGGCTCTCCATCGAACGATTGCGGCGGCGACGTTAGGAATATTTTGCATTGTTCATTGAACATTTCACATTGAACATTGGGCATTGACGATCTCGTAGAAAGTCTTCTAAGCCGTCACCCCGGCGAAAGCCGGGGTCCAGAAGTTCATGGTATTCCTGGATTCCGGCTTCCGCCGGAATGACAGAAGACGGCGCTTTCTAACTTTATATGACGTCATCAGCATCGGGCTCTGCTCAATGACCTTTTTGAGTCTGAAGACCTGCGGTGAATCTGCAATAGTAGGGGCCGGGCATGGTGATTATTCCCAGGGGAAACCCTGTTTTCGAGAACCTCAACAGCTATTATCTGGATCTTCGCCGGTTGCTGGAGCATTTCCAGGGTGAAATGGGGTCTGGGGGCATCTATTTGAAGTCGCCCACTGCGGAGGGGGCGGTTTTCTTTGAGGCCCATGAACTCCTGGGAGGCACTTATGAAAACCGTGACGAACGGCTCGCCGGAAAGGCGGCGATCGACCGCCTCCTGACTCCATCATCCATCGAGAATTACCAAGTCAGTATCTACGAGATCGATCCTGAAGAAGTGTATTACTGGTCGAGTATCCCCGAAGCAAAAAAGATCTACGAGGATCTCAGCACGGAATTTACGGACCTGGAGGGGCTCGTGAAGAAAATGAGCTCTGAAAAACTTTCGGGATACATCGAGGTTTCTTTGAACAGCGAGCTGGACGGAGGATTCCTTTTTTTCAGAAATGGCCAGGTGGTGGGCGGTTACTACTTCTGGGAGAAAAACTTCAGCGCGTCCAGAGAAAACCAGGAACTGCTCCTCCGGAAAGCCAAGCGAAACGGCGGCATTTTTCACGTGAGCAAAATCTCCATGGAAAGCAAAGAGGCCCGGAAGACCTCCAAGAGAGAGCCGGCACCCGAAGTTCTTTCCGCTCTGGAAGAACTCCTGGCGCTGCTCGAAAGCTTTTTCGCCTCTAACCAAACCGTCAAAGGGGATTTCAACACCTTGTTGAAAAAGAAGTTTCTGGACCTGGCGGATGAGTACGCTTTTCTTGATCCTTTCACAGGAGAATTCCAGTATTCGGGGCGAAAGATCCGATTTGTCGGAGAGGCGAAAAATGCAGAACTCGCCAAAGGCTTGCTGATTGCGGTAACCGGGTTGGCTCGCGACCTGGGCCTGAATGCCCCATTCAAGAGTCGGCTGGAGGGCTGGCTTCAAAAACATCGGAAAAAGCTCTTGAGCCTCGGAATCAGCGTGGACAGCCTTCTGGCCGTCCGCTAAAGGACAGGGGAACTCCGGGAACAAAGGAGTTGACGCGGGATGGAGTTGGGACCATCTGAATTTTTTTCTGATCTCTCTGTAAAGGGGTTCGCGGAGCTTATACACACCCTTCCTGTGGCTGTATTTCGCGAAACCCTTGACGGCAGAATCGTCTACTGCAACAAGGCCCTGGCCGAACTGCTTGGGTTTGAATCCCCCGTTGAACTGATCGATCACCCCATGACCCATTTCTACCGGAACGCCGAAGACAGAGACTTGCTCCTCAGTGCCGTGATGAAAAGCGGCAGGGTGGTGGATGCCCCTCTTTCTCTGAAACGGCGGGATGGCAGGCCCATTTGGTGCCGGCTTACCGCCAGAGCCCTCGCGGATGAGGACGGCATCCTCGTGCACCTGGATGGTGTCCTGAGAGATGCCACAAAAGAAATTGAGAGGCGGGGAACCCGACCGACCCTTGAGAACATGGCCAACGCCTTGAGCGATTTCATCGTGCTCCTGAGCTCTGACGGGGATATCGCAGACATTAATAAGACCGGCAGCGAACTGCTCGGTTTCAAGGCGGAGGACCTCATCGGCCGAAGCATTGCCGATTTTGTGGTTCCCAGGTTCAGAGATCTTTTTTCCACCTTTCTTTCCATTGTCTTCAAGACAGGGAGAGAAGAGGGAATCCTTACGATCATGGACAGGAACGGAAATGAAAAGCACTTGGAGTTCCACGCGTTCACGGATGAAAGGCCGGGCATGTTCGGGCACATTCATCTGGTTGCTCGCAATGTGACGGACAGAATCAAGTATCACAAAGAGCAGCTCTCGAAGGAGAAGTTTATCGGGGTACTGGAAATGGCGGGAGGAGTGGCCCACAAGCTCAATCAACCCCTCATGATCATGAGGAATGCGCTGACAGAGGTGTTCTCCGGCATGTCTTCCAAAGATCCAAATTACGAAAGAGTGCTGAAGATTCACCAGCAGGTTGAAAGAATCAGCGAAATCGCAAAGAAAATCGGAAACATCAAGAAGTATGAACCCATGGATTACGTCGCAGGGATCAGGATTGTGGACATTGACAAGACCTCGTAGTGAAGGACGGCGGAGGACAGAGGGTGGTCAAGAAAGTTCTTATTGTGGACGACGATCAAGAGATGTTGCTCTCCCTTGAGGAAGGGCTTTCCAAATATGATGAAACGTTTTCTATCCTCATGGCGGAAGACGGTCTTGACGCCGTAGAGGAGCTCAAGGACAGCATGATCTCCCTGGTGGTGACGGATCTAAAGATGCCTAAAATGGACGGGTTCTCCCTCCTCTCCCACATCATGGAACACTATCCGGAGATCCCGGTCATCATTATCACGGGGTACAGCACTTCTGAGATGGAAAAGCTGGCCCGGAAAGGGGGTGCGATCGGGTACATTGCCAAGCCTTTCATGATTGACGATTTGGCCAAGAGGATTGTTACCAGCCTGCGAAGGGAAGCAGACGGCGGCACGCTCCACAGCGTGTCTTCAGGCATTTTTCTCCAGTTGATGGAAATGGAAGAAAAAACTTGCACCGTCCGCCTTATTGAGAAATCCTCAGGCAAGCAGGGAATCCTTTTTTTCCTGGAGGGGCAACTGCTGGATGCCCGATGCGACAGCCTTCGAGGGGAGGCTGCCGCTTACGAGATCTTTTCGTGGGACGATGTGAGTCTCAGCATCCAGAACGCCTGCCCGCAAAAAGAGAGGCGGATTCATCGCGATCTTCAGGCGATTCTGCTCGATGCCATGTGCCTCAAGGATGAACTCAGACGCCTTGGAAAGGGGGCGACTCCCAGAAAGAAGGAACCTTCCACCAAGAAGGAGAAGACGAAGCCGGTTGAACGGGTGAAACAGCTTCTGAAAAAAGAAGAAGGTGAGGGATACGGAGTTGAAGATGTCTACGAGGACAACTCCTGGGAGAGCTTTGTGAATGGGATAAAAAGGCTGGGGACCGCATTCCAAGCCGGAGCATTCAGAGTCGCCTACATAGACAGGGGAGAGTCCAGGGACTTCATCCTTCTGCCAGGGGAAAGCGTGACCGTCATTGCAGTGAACCCGAAGTGCGCCAGAGACAGGATCATGGAGGCCTTAAGCGAGTAAAGCATCCTGCAGGATTTGATGCGAGCGTCCTGAGCATGAAAGAAATCTTTGATGACATTTTAGCGATGGAGGATGTCCGGGGTGTGGTGGTCTTTTCTTTTGAAGGGGAGATCCTCTTCATGGAGCCCAATCTCGAAATAGAAAAATCCTTGCCCTTATTCATTCAGGCTTTGGGGGGTATCCGGGAGGTGGATCTGATCTTTGAGAAGAGCAGGATCTATGTGAGGAGAACAGACACGGGATATCTCGTCATTCTGCTGGGCCTCTTTGCTTCCGGTGCCATGCTCAGGCTTCATGTCGATATGGCTCTTCCTTCTCTGAAAGAAAGGGGAAAAGGGAAGGGTTTGAGATCTCTCTTCAGGAGGAACAAGTAACTCCTCACCCAAGCGATTGCCGGATGCCCGTTTAACACCTGCAACGCGACCTCATTCCAGCTGAAACCGCACAGGCACTTTAACCCACATGTCTACCTTCTCTCCTCCTCGCGTTCCAGGATCAAAAAGCCACGTCTTCACGCTCGTCAATGCAGCCTGATCCAACACAGAATATCCGCTGGAGGCAGAGAGGCGCAAGTCTTCAACTCTGCCTTCTCGGTTTACAAGCACTTCGAGGGTCACGGTCCCTTGGTAGCCTCGCTTGCGGCCGATCAAGGGATATTCGGGGACGGGATTCCGGCGGTAGAGAGGGGTGGCTTCACGCACAGGAGTTGCTGTCGAAGCCCTGGTGGGGAAAGGAGCTTCCTGTGAGGCTTTTTCCAAAGGGACTTCCTCTACAGCGAACCGGGCACTGCCGGTGGAAGAGTCCTGTTGCTCTTTCCTCGGCAGAAAAGAAGGATCCATTTTCTTGGACGGCTTTTCAGGCGTTCCGGATCTTTGCCTTTGTATCTTCTCCTCCCTCTGTTGAGGGCGGGGAGAAGGCGGCTGATCCGGTGGCTCCGGAATTCTGGAAACCGCAAGGGAGGGGGGCGGTTCGACCGGTCTTTGAACCAGGGAAAGGGTGAGCTGCCTCGGAGGCGGGATGAGCGTTGCCTTAGGCCCCTCAAACTTTACGCAAAAGAGCAGGCCGTGGAAAGCAAGAGCTAAGACAGCCGCCAAAAAGAGCCGTTTCACCTCACCTCCGCCTGAAGCGATACCTGGCTGAGTCCGGCTGCACGAATGAGATCAAGCACGGTGTAGAGTTTCTGGTAAGGAAGGTCCCTGTCAGCAAAAAGCACAACTCCTGTTTCCTTGTTTTCCATGGCTTTCAGCTTCAAAGTCTCCGCGAGGCTTTCAAGAGTCATGGGCTCCTTGTCCAGGAAGACGGTTCCGCCGGCTTGAATGCTGAGAGTCAGAGTGTGCTGTTTTTCGATCTTCGCCGTGGAGGACAGGGGCAGAGCAACCGGGACACCCCGGTGCACGGACATGAAGAAGACGCCGTAAACAAAGGAGACAAGAATCAAAAACATCAGATCGATGAGAGGGATCATTTCAATGCGAGGCTTTCTTTTAGTTCGAAGACCGACTTTCATGGTTCTCCACCTCACTCTTGTTTCTGCGCCTGAGTGAGCTTTTCATAGACGATCTCGAGGCTCGTGGCATACTTCTCGATGTTGAGCGCTGCGTCCTGTGCTCGGGAATTGAAATAGTTGAAAGGAATGATCGAGGGGATGGCAATGAAAAGCCCTGCTGCAGTGGTAATCAGGGCTTCGGCGATTCCGGCGGTGGCCAGTTGGGGTTGCTCGATGCCGGCTGTTCCCAAAAGGTTAAAGGCCGTGATGATGCCTGTGACGGTTCCCAGGATTCCCAGCAGAGGAGCGACGGTAATCATAGTATCCAGGACTCCGAGAAAACGATGCATCCTTTTCATCTCGTCGGCAGCGGCGGTCTCCATGGCCTTGGTCATGGAAAACTCGCGGTGAAGAATGCCGTTGACGAGAATGCGGATGACATAGTCTCTCGATCCCTTCACCTTTTCGCGAACGGCGTCCCAGTCGCCTCTTTGGCACAACCCGAGAACGTCGTCGACGAGCGCTTGATTGCGCCGCATGTCTTCATGAACCCAGAACAGGATTCGCTCGATCACAACCGTGAGGGCGATGATGGAGCAAGCAAGCAGGGGGACCATGACCGGACCACCCTTGACAAAAAACTCGACCATAGGACCTCCTTAGAAGAAAGCACGAACTTCGAATTTCGAGTTTCGGATTTTCATGGTTTTAAACTGACTCTTGGTTTTCCGGTCATTGGATTTCTGTCCACCAGAACGGCACACTCGTACACGTTTTGAATGCTTTCTGCGTCAATGACCTGATCCGGGGTTCCGGTCAGGTGCACAGACCCGTTCTTGAGCATCACGATTCGATGACAATACTGAGACACGAGATCGATGTCATGAGAGACGATGACAACGCTCAGTCCCCTTTCCCTGGTGAGAATTGCGATCAAATCAAAGATTTCTTTCTTGTACTTGAGATCAAGGAAGGACGTGGGTTCGTCGAGCAGAATCGCTCCAGGCTCCTGAGCGAGGGCTCTTGCCAGAAGGACCCGTTGTTTTTCTCCGCCTGAGAGCTCATGGATGGAACGCTCTGAGAGTTCCAGGGCATGGGTCGCCCTCAAGGCGTTCACCGCGATCTTCAGGTCCTTGTCCCTTTCGAACTGCAGCCTTCCGAGGTGGGGGAAGCGGCCCATGAGCACTACCTCGAGAACAGAGAAAGAAAATCTGAAGAAGTTTTCCTGAGCCACCATGGCGACGGCTCTTGCGATTTCCCCGCGCTTTAGGGTTGCCATGCTTTTCCCTTGAACAAAAACTTCTCCTTCATGGGGGAGCAGCATCCCGTCCATGATCTTGAGCAGAGTGGTTTTCCCTGAGCCGTTTGGGCCGATGATGCCGAGCATCTCACCGGGAGAGACCTCAAGATCAATAGCCCGCACCGCCCAAGAGGCGCCATAGCGAAAGCCCACTTTTCTTAGAGTCAGGATCGGCTCCATTGACTTCCTTTCACTCTGAGAAGGTAAAGGAAAAAGGGGGCCCCCATGAAAGCGGTGATCACACCCACAGGCAATTCACTGGGCGAGATCAAGAGCCTCGCCAGAGTATCCGCCGCGATCAGGAACGTGGCTCCGCCCAGGGATGCCACAGGGAGGAGGAGGCGATGATCGGAGCCAAAAGCCATCCTCGCAAGGTGCGGGACGATGAGCCCAACAAAGCCGATGAGCCCGGAGAAAGAAACAACAAGGCCGACCACAAGGGAAACGAGCACCAAACAAGTTTTCTTCGCTTTTTCAACGTCCACGCCGAGCTGAAGGGCTATCTCTTCTCCTGTGGTGATGAGGTTCAGCTCTTTGGAAAAGCTGAAGAGAATGACGGAAGTAACGATCAGGGCAGGAGTCAGAATAATCAGAGAAGCGTAACGGGTCTGTGAAAGATCTCCATAAAGCCAGAAAAGCATGGTGTGGAGGCGACTGTCCGTGGCGATGGAGATGAAAAACATGATCACGGCGGTGAAAAAGGCGTTCAAAATCACTCCCGTAAGCAGAATGGTCGATGATTCCATGCCCATTCTCCTTGTCCCTAAAGCCAGAACAAGGTAGACGGTAAGAAGCGCGCCGGCAAAGGACATGAGAGGGATGCCGGCAGAAAAGGTGAAACCCAGCACAATGCCTATAATGGCTCCGAAAGCAGAGCCGCTTGAGACACCCAGGATAAATGGATCGGCGAGGGGATTGCGCAGCAGAGCTTGAAACACTACGCCTCCCAGAGCAAGGGAAAAGCCGGCAAGCCCTGCGAGGATAATCCTGGGGAGCCTGATTCTCAGGATTATCAGTCTTGCAGGATCATCCGGATCTAGAGATCCGGACACAAGGGCCATGATTTTGTGAAAGGACACCTCTGCGGTTCCCATGAGCAGGGAAGCCGCTCCCACAAGAAGCAGAACAAGGGCCATGACCAGGGACAGACGAAAGACTCTGCCGGGTGTCAAAGGAGGCTTATGGAGCAAATCATTATTCATTGGTCATTTTCTCATTTCTCTGTACCACTCTCGAGACTGTGTTCTACGTACCACGGACAAACTCACGACGTTTGTCCGTGCCACCCTCACTCCTCAATTCACGGTGCCACGGACAAGCTCTTGCCCGTCCGGCGGGTGCTTGTCCGTGCCACCCTCTTAGTTCTTGCTCTTCTCCCGTGTCCCTTGCGCCGTGTCCCTTTTACCGTTACCTAAACGCTTCAGGGTGAAGAAGCTTTGCCATGATTTCAAGACCGTCCACAACCCGCGGAGAAGGTCGGTCGATGAGATCGGAGTCTATGAGGTGAACCCTCCCCTTTTGCACTGCAGGGATGGAGGTCCACTGCAGCCAGTCCTGTCTCGCTTTTTCGAATCTCCCTTCTCTCTCCATCGAGGAAACGAGAATTACCTCGGGTTTCCTGCGAATCACTTCCTCCAGACTGATTCGAGGGTAGGTCACGGGCTCGTCAGCCGTCATGTTCTCCCCGCCCGCCAGATGGATGAGGTCATGGTGAACCGTGTTTCTGTTTACGGTCATGATCGGCTGAATATGGATCTGTAGAAAAACCAAAGGCTCCAGTCTGTCTCTTGTCTTCTCCACAACCCTGTCGACCCGTCTTGTCAGGCTCTGGCGCAAATCTGACGCCTTATCCTGGATGCCACAGACCACGCCCATCGTGAAGGTGGTTTCGATAACTTGCCGCGCAGTTCTGGGATTGACAACAAAAACCTTTACACCTGCCTGCTCCAGCAGCTCTACGGTTCCTCGCTCGTTTCCATCGAAGGTGGCAAATACGAGATCAGGCGAGAGACTGAGAATTTTCTCAACACTAATATTGATGTAACTCCCTACCTTGGGCAGGAGCGCTGCCTCAGGAGGATAAGTTGCAGTGCGTGGTCACTCCGACCACACGATCTCCCAAGCCCAAGAAGAAAAGAATCTCGGTCAGGTTCGGGGCAAGAGGTATGATTCTAAGCGGATCCCCCTTGAGTGAGACCTCTCGGCCGAGGGCATCTGTGAAGGTCTTACAATCCGCCGCGCTTGCCAGCCCCAGCATCATGGCGATCGTAATGGCTAAAATGGAAATTATGAGAAGGACCATGTTCAAAAAGGAATTCTAGAATGTCATGTCAAGTCCACCGACCCAGTTTCTTTCCGGAGCCGGGTAGAAATTGCGGCCCAGAGGGAATCCACCGATGACAGCATACTCCGAGTACTCTTGGTTGGTGATATTATTAACCCCGAAGAACGCCCTGAGCCATCCCCAGGTATAGGCGAGCCTGGCATTAATCGTGTAATAACTGTCCAGTTTTTGAAACTGGTTGGCCTGATCACTGATGAGATAGCTGGATCCCACAAAGTTATAATCTGCAGTGAAGACAAGGCCGGGGACCACATCATGGATGCGGAACCCGAGATTGAACTTCTGCCTGGGCACGCCGGGGATGTCATTCCCATCGAACGGACCCGTTTCGAAAACAGCCTTTTCATAAGTGAAATTTCCAAAAAGGGACACTCTCTCCAACACATCAGCCTGAAAACCGATCTCCGCACCCTGGTGTAACGCCTGCGGGTAATTCTGATTGGAAAAGGTCGCTCTATTGTAGAAGATTTCATCCTTGATATCCGCTTTGAACAGAGTCAGATTCCCCTGGAGGTTGGGCAGAAAAAAATGCCTGACTCCCACATCATAGTGGTTTCCTGTCTGGGGATCGAGACCTGAGTCTACTCGAATCTTTCCGGCGGCGAAATCGAAAACGACGAGTTCGTCTGTGAGAGGGAAACGAAAGCTGCGGTTTGCCCTTGCAAAGACATTCGACTTGCCGCTGTAAAGGTAGGTTAGTCCTGCGCTGTAAGCATTCTCGCTTTCTGAAACCGTATCATCCAGAGGGGCAAGGGGAAAGGCGCTGAGATCCCTTTGATGGAGATCGTATTCAACCCGTTCGCGTCTTGCACCAATAGAGAGGATGAGATTCTCCAGGATCGAAAACTCATCGCTAACGTAGAAGCCGGAAGAGTCTCTTGCAATATTTGCGGCACCTGTCAAAGTCGCCACCGGGGAGAAGAAGCCGGAAAAGGAGTTTATGTCCCCGTCAGCCCAGTAAAGATCGACGCCGGCAATGAGTGTGTTCGAATGCCCGAGCACTTCCCTTTTCAAAACGTATCTGGGTGTGACGGCCCACGTGTCCAGCTCACTGTCCACAACAAAGGGGAACAAGAGATCGGGGAAATCGCTTTTGTTTTTCCTGTTCTGATACGACAAGTCTGCGACGATGTTCCCAAAACCTGAGAGATCCAGATCAAATCCGGTTTTGAGATACTGGGTCTTTGTTGCAGCTTGGTCGTCCGGGTCTAAGGATGCTCTGCGGTTGACAGCCAGTTGTGCCTCCGGGAGAGGGCCCGGGAGACCATAGGTATTAGAATTATAGGAACCGCTCAGATTGAAACTGAGGAACTCCGCTGCATCGAAAAGGATCTTTCCCCGAAATCTTTCACCCGAAGCTCGTTGTTATCCCGGTACCCCTGCGACGCATCATAGCTGCCGAAAAGGGAGCCGGCAATTTTCCCGTGGCCTCCACTGATGGAGAACTGGTCTTTATTGCGGCTGTAACTTCCGAAGGTTGAGCCTGCGGAAAAAGCCCATTGCTCGGAAGGGGTCTTGGTGATAATGTTAATCACTCCTCCCACAGCGTTGTCGCCGTACAGGACGCTCCCTGTCCCTCGTATGATTTCGATGCGTTCAACCTGATCCAGGGGTATTTGTGTCCAATCGGTACCGCTGAGATCAATGGCATTCACACGGCGGCCGTCCAGCAGGACCAGGGTGTTGGAAGCGGCTGCCTCGCCAAAGCCCCGGAGATCCACGATAGCGGTCTTTCCGTTGCCTATAAGATCTCGCACAACGATGCCTTCCTCGGATCGAAGGACGTCGCTGATATTCTTAGCGTTCGAATCCTCGATTCGCTTTTTGTCGATCACCGTGACATTCGCTGGAATTTTCTCGACTTTTTCTTCCGTTCTCGTGCCGGTGACCACGACTTCATCCAGGAGTATCGGCGATCGCGGCGGTTTCCTATCTTCTTGCGCAAGGCTTTGTAAGGGAACCAAAAGCATCAGCATCAGAAAAAGCCATGACCTTTTTTCATTTTCCGTCTCCTTTCTCTAATCTCATTACAAGACATTTGTCCTTTACCCAATCTCTTCTTCACCCAGCGCCCGTATTCTCTCACAAACCGTGGGTCGAGAAAGACGAGCACTTCTCCAAGGTACAGAAGTTCTTCTTTGATTCGCCAATACAGATGCATGGCCCGATCACCTCCTTTCTTGCTATTCTCAAAATAAAAAAATCCCCGGACCGATTAACTCGATCTGGGGATTTCCCTTTTTTATCCTCTAGATCTACAGTAAGCCTCTGTCCTCGAAGGCTGTTGCGAAAAGTCTAGGCAGGTCTTCTGACTCCCTCGCCCTTTCAGCGGCCTTCCCATCCCGATAAATCAGAACAGTGGCACACAGCGGCTGAAAGAGTTCTCCTTTCCCGAAAAGAGAAAGGAGCGAGGTTACAGCGGCGGGACCGTCCCCGGTTTTAACGGGGTTCCCTATTAAGCTCCAACGGAGCACCTAAACACACTGGCGCGAGTTTTATTCAGAACAAAACAGAAGTCAAGAGGAAAATAGAAGCCTGTTGCAGGTTTGTAACGCATCTGAACCACCACATTTTCGATCAAAGCCCTGATCGCGAATCGTCACAAGGCTCATCTTCGCTGTCGCCTCTTGAATGTTCCGGACTGGGAGCGTTCGTGCAGAAAGGTAAAGATTCTCCTTGCTTCTTCTTGGCTTTTTCTTCCGATTCTTTCTTTTCTTTGTCTTCCATCGTTCCCACCCCCTGTGTCGAATTGGCATGATAAAGCAGGATGTCTTTGAAGAGATAATGTCTCACGTCGATCTTTTGTAATTAAAACTAAATCCCCTCTCCTTTCTGTCAAGCCATCACCAGGCTTGACAGACCCGAATCCACCGCCTAATTCCCGGAGCGTACGCGGGACGCGGGTTTCGAGCAATTCCTGATCGGCAGCAAGACGTCAGATGCAAGGCGCCGAGGAGCGACGACTGAGGCGTATGGAGCAATACGCCGCAAGGAGGAGCGAGCGAAGGCAACGCCGCAGATGATGCCTTGATGGTGAATCAGGGCAGAGGTAAGTAGTTGACACGGCGTCTCATGTTCCGGTATCTCTTTTCCTCTAAGAGCGTGAATCTCTAATGAAGGAATCCCTCAAGAATTTCCTCCCTCTGAAGGAATATTTTGTCCGGAACCGCTGGGTTTTGATCGCCGGTCTTCTGAGCCTTTTGGCTGTCGACTTTCTCCAGCTCCTGATCCCCATGGTCATTAGGGGAGCGATCGACAGCCTGACCCTCGGGAAGGCCACCTCCGCTGTGCTCCTGGATTCTGGAGCAATCATCATGGCCATTGCATTCGCCGTGGCGGTGCTCCGGTATGTCTGGCGGCACTGTCTTTTCGGCCTTTCGAGAAAAATTGAAGAAGGGATTCGGAACAGGCTCTACGAGCACCTTCAAGCCCTGTCCGTGTCTTTTTATCATCGGACAAAGACAGGGGACCTCATGGCAAGGGCGATCAACGACATCAATGCCGTCCGTATGGCTACAGGCATGGGACTGGTCGCACTGACGGATGGTCTGGTTCTGGGAGTTTCCGCAATAGGCTTCATGCTCTACATCGACCCCTCCCTCACTCTGATCTCGATCCTTCCGGCTCCCATTCTGATTTACTTTACGAGGATTCTCACCCGCCGCATGTCAAGCGGTTACGAAAGAGTTCAAGCCACTTTTTCAGGCCTGACGGAACGGGCCCGTGAAGCCTTTGCGGGGGTTCGGGTTGTGAAAGCGTACAGCCGGGAGTCCTGGACCTATGGGAAAATGAAAAATGAGGGAGAAAAGTATATCCGTGAAAACATGCATCTTGCGAGAACCATTGCAATTTTTTCACCGATGATGGTGATCTTCAGCAATCTGGGGCTCGCGATTGTCATCTGGTTCGGGGGGCGTCTCACCATCCTAGGCCACATCACGACCGGCGATTTCGTTGCTTTTCTCAGCTACTTAAACCTCCTCATGTGGCCGATGATGGCCATAGGGTGGGTCGCCAATATGGTCCAGAGGGGCGCCGCCTCCATGCGGAGGCTGAACAGGGTCTTTGACGAATTGCCAGAGATCAAGGATGTTGGGCCGCCCCGAGATATCCCGGCCATCATGGGCAGGATAGAGTTCCGAGGGATTAGTATCACCTATCCGGGAGGTGCAAGATCGGCAATCAAGAAGGTTCACTTTACCATAGAGTCCGGACAGACGGTTGCGCTCGTCGGCAAGGTCGGTTGCGGCAAGAGCACCCTTCTTCAAGTCATCCCCCGTCTTTTCAATGTGCCGAGAGGCACCGTTTTTATTGATGGAGTGGATATCCTGGACATCCCTCTCAAGAGCCTGAGACAAAGCATTGGGTTCGTGACGCAGGAGGTGATCATCTTCTCGGACACCATCCGAAACAATGTCCTATTCGGCAGGGAGGGCTTTTCAGAGGAAGCCATCGTGAAAGCTTTGAAGACCGCCGAAATCTATGAAGAGATCATGGCGCTCGAAAAAGGCCTTGATTCTTTGCTTGGTGAACGGGGCATCACTCTTTCGGGTGGACAGAGGCAGAGATTGAGCATCGCCAGGGCGATTCTTACGGATCCTCCCATATTGATTATGGATGATGCCCTGTCCATGGTGGACACCCGCACGGAAGAGCGCATTCTGAATCAGATCCTCGAGTTGAGAAAGGGGAAGACCAATCTCATCGTCTCTCACAGGATCTCAACGATCAGCAGAGCAGAAGTGATTGGAGTTCTGGTCGATGGAGAGCTCTCTGAAACGGGAGAGCACCAGGCGCTCCTTCAGAAAGGGAAAGAGTACGCAAAGCTCTACGAAAGACAGCGGCTGGAGCAAGAACTTGAAGTTCAATAAACTCAAAATTCGGATTTCGGATTTGTCCGGGATTCACCCAAGTGATCTCAGGGCGTCGTACAAGCAGAGAGGCTCTATGCCAGTGGTGAGCTACTCATGATCGGCGAATACGGCTACATGGAGGAAGGCAAGCTGGGAAAGCCTTATGATCTGAGTTTAATGAGGCGATTGTCCCACTATGCCTATCCTTACAAAAAGGTCATTCTCTTTGCTCTGCTTCTCACCATGCTGATCACGCTCATGGATCTGGCTCTTCCTTATCTAATAAAGATAGCGATCGACCGGTATATCCTGGCCACCTGGTACCGGGTGAACCTGGCTGATCTGGAGCAACCGGTCAGAAAGGAAATCACGGAAGCCCTGGGGCAGACCTTACTGGAAAGCAAGGACGGTTCGCATGCTTTTGTCTCCCATGAAAACCTGAAGAAACTCGATCCGGCGCTTCTGCGCAAATTCAGGAGCACCGGCATCATCGCAGAAAGGGGCTACTACAGAGTTCCTTCTCACCTTGAAGGGAATCTTTCTAAAGACGAGAAGGACGCCTTTTCTCTTCAGGACGGGTCCTGGATGGTTCCCTTTGAGAGTGTGAACGCCCTGAAACCGGGAGAGATCCTGAAGGTCAGAGCAAAAGACATGGAAGGGCTCGGTGCCGTGGGGTTGGTCCTCCTGGCCTTCCTGATCGTCTCGTTCTGGCTCGGCTATGGGGAATCGTATCTCCTGGAGCTCATCGGTCAGAAGATCATGCAGGACATCCGCCTCGAGCTTTTCGAAAAAATGCAGTCCCAAGCTCTTAGCTTCTTTGATCGCCACCCGGTGGGGCTGCTCGTCACACGGGTGACCAATGATATCGAAAACCTGAACGAAATGTTCAAATCGGTGATGATCACCGTATTCAAGGATATCTTCATCCTGATAGGCATCCTTGTCGTGCTTCTCTATCTGAACTGGAAACTGGCCCTGGTCTGCTTTGCCCTTCTCCCCTTTATCTTCGGCTTAACGCTCCTGTTCAGCTCCATGGCGCGGGAAGCGTTCAGAGAGCTTCGCGCCAAGGTGGCCAAGCTCAATGCGTTCCTCCAGGAGAGGATCACGGGGATGAGGATCGTCCAGCTGTTCGCCACAGAGGAATTCCAGAAGAGGAGTTTTGCCGAAATCAACCACGAGAACTATGTCGCCGGCATGAAGCAGATCCGGGTGTTTGCCGTTTTCATGCCCGTGATGGATCTCTTTTCATCGTTCGCGGTAGCTCTCCTCATCTGGGTCGGGGGAGGGAAAGTGATCGGCGAACAGCTGTCCCTCGGGTCTCTTGTTGCTTTCATCGGCTACATCCAGATGTTTTTCCGGCCCATACGGGACATTGCCGAGAAGTACAACATCATGCAGTCGGCCATGGCCTCCACGGAGCGGATTGTCGAGTTCCTCGATCACAAGGAGGAGATCCCCGAGCCAGAGCACCCCGTGAAACCGGAGCGCGTCCTGGGACATCTCCAGTTCGATCAGGTGACTTTCGGTTACCGGAAAGAGGTGCCCGTTCTCCGGGATGTCAGTTTTGAAGTAAAGCCTGGGGAGATGGTGGCGATTGTCGGGGCTACGGGGGCTGGAAAAACCACCGTGGTCAATCTCATAGAACGGTTTTATGACCCGCTTCAGGGAAGTGTTTTGCTAGACGGCCTGGACCTGCGCCGGTGGCCCAAGCAGGAGCTTCAACGAAACATCGGCCTTGTGATGCAGGATGTGTTCATCTTCTCAGGAAGACTTGCGGACAATATCCTGCTCGGAGAGGATCAAGCAGCACCGGGCGCACTGGAGCAAGCCATCACTCAGGCGAATGCCCGCTCATTCATTGAGAGACTCCCGAAAGGTATTGAGCAGGAGATCGGAGAGGAGGGATCGAACCTTTCCGCAGGAGAACGACAGCTTCTCTCCTTTGCAAGAGCCCTGGCCTATGACCCGAAAGTGCTGATTCTTGACGAGGCCACATCCAGTGTCGATCCTGAAACAGAGCGTCTGATCCAGGAAGCGATTCTCACCATGACCAGAAAGAGGACAACTCTGGTCGTCGCTCACAGGCTTTCCACGATCCGAAGGGCGGATCGAATCCTTGTGATGCACCACGGCAGGATCAGGGAGCAGGGGACCCACGAAGAACTCATGGCCCTCAAAGGGGTGTACTACAAACTCAACAGGTTCCGCGAGGTATAACCAATTCGGTTTAGAGAGACGTCTTAAGAGGATTGCATCACGTGACGGTGAGGGAGCCCGCTCCGCTACCGGGCCAATCAGTTCCAGGGCGCCTTCCGTTTCAGCGACCCAGGAGAAGTTTGGGTAAAAATGTGCTCAGCCAGGGTAGATAGGTCACGATCGCCAGCACCACCAAAGACACCAGGAATGGAGGCCAGATGGCCTTGCTCAGGCGTTGGAGCGATATGTTGGCCGTGCCGCAGACCGCAAAGAGCACGGCGCCCACCGGCGGCGTGATCAGGCCCAGGACGAGGTTCAGGCAGATGACGATGCCCATGTGGATCGGGTCGATGCCGACGGCTGCTGCGATGGGGGCCAGCACCGGGGTCACGATGACCAGCGCGGGGGCGGTCTCCATGGGGATGCCCAAAAGGAGGAGAAAGATGTTGACCAGGAGCAGGATCATGTAAGGCGAGGTGGTCACGGTCGACATCCACTCGATCAGACGCTGGGGGATCTGGTCCACCGCGACAAACCAGGCGAAGGGCTCCGACATGGCGATGAGCAGCATCACCATGCCCGATTCCAGGCCGGAGGCGAGAAGCACTTTGGGCAGACTCTTGATCGTCAGCTTGCGGTAGTAAAACGCCCCCATGATGGCCGCATACAACACCGTGACGCCGGCCGCCTCGGTGGGCGTGAACATGCCGCTCAGAATACCGCCCATGATCAGCACCGGCATGAACAGGGCCGGCAGCGCCTTCCAGGCGGCAACCAGGACCTCTTTGCCGGGCGTTTTCGGGTCGCGCGGATAGTCACGTTTGCTGGCGACGACATACATGTAGATCATCAGGGCCCCCGCCAGCACGATGCCGGGCAGCACTCCGCCCAGAAAAAGCCCGGCAATCGAAACGTTGGCCCCAACGCCGTAGATGATGAACGGGATGCTGGGCGGGATGAGAGGCCCCAAGCAGGCTGCGGTGCCGGTCAGGGCTGCTGCCGTGCCTTCATCGTAGCCGGCTTTCTTCATGGCTGGAATCATGACCACGCCGATAGCCACCGCTGTGGCGACCGCCGCTCCGGAGATCGCCGCGAAGATGGCGCAGGCAAGGATCGTGGCATGTCCCAAACCGCCGCGGATGTGCCCCAGCAGCAGGCGAGCGAATTTCACCAAGTCCGGCGTGAGACCGCCTTCGTTCATGAGGTTTCCGGCCAGCATGAAAAGCGGGATCGCCAGGAGTGGGAAGGTCGCCAGGCCGCCAAAGACGGTTTGAATCAGGGTGGTGATCGGCACGGTGCCGCCGACCAGGGCATAGACGAGGGAGCAGCCGCCCAGGGCCACCGTGATCGGAGCGGAGACGCACAGCAGGATGATGAATGCGCCTACGAAAATGATCATTGGCCCTCTCTTTTCCCACTCAGGCCGAGGAAAAGCAGGAATTCCTCCAGCGTAAGGAAGAACATGATGAAAAAGCCGGTCGGCAGCGCGGCATAGGGTACGCTCATCACCAGTTCCATGGCCGGCGAGAACTGTTTGGCGTTGTAGAGGGTCTGGAACAGGCCATAATAGGTCATGGCTCCGAAAAAGAAGAGGGTGAACAAATAGGCGACCAGTTTGAGGCCCTTGGCCACGGCCGGCGGGACCGAATCCACCACCGAGGTCAGGTTGACCTGGTAGCCCTTTTTCAGGCCCACGGCGCCTCCCAGCATCGACGCCCATGCCAGGGAGTAGGTGGACACCTCGCCGGACCAGATGCTCATCTTCTGGAACAAGTAGCGGCCGATCACCTCGTAGGGGATGACGATGGCGATGATGGCCATGAACAGGATCGTCCCCCAGCTTCCCACCTTCACCAGGTATTCGTTGAACCTTTGTAAGGCGCGCATGCCCCTGCTCCCGCGGACAAGAAGAGGGCGCCCTTGCCAAGACCGCGAAGGGCGCCCTTTCCCGGAGGATTACTTCGCGTTCATGATGGCTTCGATTTCAGCCTTTGGGAACTGGCTGCTGAATTGGTCGTAGACCGGCGCCATGGCTTTCTTGAAACTCTGACGGTCCACGTCGCGCACCACGGTGACCCCGGTTTTGGCCATGTCCTGCAGCTTGTTCTCTTCGGCGTCGCGGTTGACCTTGCGCTGGAACTTGGCCACTTCCATGCCGGTCTTCAAGAACAGCTCCCGGTCCTCCTTGGGCATGGCATCGAAGATTTTCTTGCTCATGAGGAAGGGGGACGGGGAGTAGACATGAGCGGTAAGGGAGAAGTTCTTCTGCCCTGCGTCCCACAGCTTGGAGCTGTAGAAGACGGCAATCGGGTTTTCCTGGCCGTCGATGACATTCTGCTGCAAGGCCGTGAAGACCTCGCCCCAGGCCATGGGGGTGGGGTTGAGCCCGGCACTCTTCCAGGCCGCCAGATGCACCTTGTTTTCCATGGTGCGGATTTTGAGCCCCTTGCCGTCCTCAACATTCTTGACCCGACGCTTGGCGTTGGTCAGGTGGCGGAACCCGTTTTCCCAGAAAGCCAACCCCTTGATGTCGGCCTTTTCGAAGTCATCGAGCAGCTTGCGGCCGATGGGGCCGTCCATGACCAGATCCACATGGGCGAAATCGCGGAACAGGAAAGGGAAGTCCAGAATATTGATGGACGGGCTGAAGCCGCCGAGGGGACCGGTGGAAGTCACGAGCAGATCGATCGCACCCTGCTGAAGTCCCTCGCACATCTCGCGCTCGCCTTTGCCAAGCTGGCCGCTGGGATAAAGCTTGACCTCGATGCGGCTGTTGGTCCGCTCCTTGATGAGATCCGCAAACTTCTGAGCGCCAATCATGTAAGGATGGTCCAGGGCCAGGGCAGATGCCAGCTTCATCGTGGCCTTGAACTGGGCCGCCGCCGGCCCGGCCAACGCCAACAGCATCAGCACTGTAAAACCTAACACGATAACTCTTTTCATTTTGATTCCTCCTTGCGACTGAGTGAGTGGATGCAAAGACGCTGTTGTTTGTTATTACCTCTATCTTGCACCGAGGGGTGAATAAGAAATAGAAAACCATTACGACGGGGGGCCACCTTGGATAGGAACCCTTCTCTCTCCGCCGTGGCCAAAATGCGCTGCACCGAGCTCTTGGGGTATCCCAACGACGAGGCCATGTCCTCCGCGCTCCGCACAGGGTACTGCGGGGAAAACAGCTTGAGCAGGCGCAGCGTCTTCACCACCGACTTAATCCCGATTCCCGGTTTGGAGTCGTCAGACATGGTTCGCTCGCAGCACCGGCAGCGTGAGCGCCGCCTGGGGCATGACGGTGATCCGGGGCGGCTGAGTGGTGCACTTTCGGTAGGCGATCGCGAGCGCCTCCTCGATGCTGCCGCACACCGTGAAGCCCGTGGGCTTCAGAGCCTCTGCGTTTTCCGTGCGAGTGACCAGGATGATCAACCCCTTGTTGTTGCACTCCAACTCCTTGAGAGCCACCCAGCCGTCGATGTGAAAGCATTCCCGCAGGGCCATGTCCAGGCCGCTGGTGCTGGGATAGCCGAACCACCTGAAGAAGGTCTCGGGGTCCCTCACCAGGGGGCACTCCGAAAGGACGATGGCCACGCCTCCAGGCCGCATGGCATAGCCGACGTTGTCCATGGTCTTGCCGGTCTGGTAGAGGTTGATGTCCCTGGGGTAGCCGCCGGCAGAGGCGATCACGATGTCCGCCATCGCCTCGATGGGCACGCTGAAAATTCGGTCCACCAGGCGTGTCGCCTCTTCCCAGGCCGAAACCCAGTTGCCGGCGAAAACCCCGGCCACTCCCCCCTCGAGGGTGGGGACCATGTTGACGATGAAATCCGGCTGCACGAAGCCTGCAATTTCCATCATGTCCTCGTGCAGCGAGTTGCCGTGGGTCATGCGCGACGCAGACTGCGGGTTGGAGCCGCGGCCGACCTCGGGGGCGAGCCCCAGCACATGGTTCTGCCGGATCGTGTCGATGTGGGAAAGCCCCGGCAGGATGCTCTTGCGGCCGCCGCCATACCCGGCCATGTAGTGGTAGATCGTCCCGCCGGTCAGGATCAGCCGGTCCGCCTCCATGGCCAGGCGGCTCACCCGCACCTCGGTCCCCCGGCTGGTCCTACCCAGGTAAACCATGTTGCCCAGGTCATAGGCGTCGTGGTTGACCACTTTCACGCGGTGGCAGACGTCCCGGCCGCAGATCTCCATGTGCTCGTCCACGGTGTTCAGACGGTGCCCGCCGACCGCAATCACGATGGTCACGTTCTCGTCCGCCACGCCGGCGGCGTTCAACGTTTCCAGCAAGATCGTCAGGGCAAGATCGCTGCGCTGCCACACACGGGTGATGTCGCTTACGGCGATAGTTACCCGCTCGCCGGGGCGTACCAGCTCCCTGAGGGGCGGCGCGTCGATGGGGTGATCGAGGGCATGACGGTAGGCTGTTTCAAGGTCCGCCGCCGGATAGGGGCGGCCGAGGACCTCGCAGAGCACCTGCTCTTCGGGAAGGCTGAAGGAGACGGTGCTCTTGCCGTAGTTCAGCGTGAATCGTCGTAAGGTCATGGATAATACTCCTCCACAGGATCTATCGGGTCTTCTTGAGGAGGTCTTGGAGCTTGAGAAGCTCGGACTCCGGCATCTTGTAGCAGTGCTCGGGGGCCGGGAAGCCTCCCCGGGCCACGTCCTGCGAAAACTCCTTGAGGGCATTGACGATTTGCTCGCCGATGCTCGCATACTTCTTGACGAATTTCGGCGTGAACGCTTCGAACATACCGAGCATGTCGTGGACGATCAGGCACTGGCCGTCAACATGGGGGCCGGCGCCGATCCCGATGACGGGGATTTGCGCACGCTCGGTGACGATTCTGCCGACCTCCGGGGGCACCGCCTCGAGGAGGATCATGCAGGCCCTGGCTTCCTCGATCAGCCGGGCGTCCTCGATCAGGCGCACGGCTGCAGCCGCATCGCGGCCCTGGGCCTTGAAGCCGCCCAGCATGGCGATGGACTGAGGCGTTAACCCTAAATGCCCCACCACCGGCACGGTGGCTTTGATGAGGGCTTTGACGGTGTCGAGGACCTCGCGTCCGCCTTCGAGCTTGACGGCGTCACAACCGCACTCCGCCATGAAGCGGCCTGCGTTGCGCACGGCCTCCTGGGCGGAAACCTGGTAGGTCATGTAGGGCATGTCGCCGATGAGGAACACGTTGGGGGCCCCTTTGCGGACCGCCTTGGTGTGCGGGATAATCAGATCCATGGTCACCGGAAGCGTGGAGTCGAAGCCATAGGTCGTCATGCCGATGGAGTCTCCGACCAGAATGATGTCGATGCCGGCTTTTTCCTCAAACTGGGCCATGGGATAATCATAGGCCGTGAGCCAGGTGATAGGCTGTTTGGATTTCTTTTTTTCGATCAGGGTGTGCGCAGTGACCTTTTTCATGTTGTTGCCCTTTTTTGTGTAGATGGATTTCGATTCTCGGACGAAGCAAACCGCCTCCGAAAAAGCGACTGCTTATCGCCTCACTTCTTTTTCCCCTCTTGCCCCAGACCTTATCCCGTTCCATTTCTCGACACTTTTGTACGCCACGAGGATCGGGCTGAGAGTCATCAAGAAACCATCAGAAGGCCAGGGATATCCTTAAAGTGCTGATCCTTGGAGAAAAGGGCCAGCCCGCGCTGAAAAGCGACGGATGCAATCCAAATATCATTGGTCGGAATCGGTTTCCCTTTCTTCCTCAAGTTGTGCAGGATCTCAGCGTAGAATTCGGAAGTCGCCTCGTCGATGCCGTGGACGCGGACACGGGGAGAGTCCAGAAATTCTTCGAGTTCCCGTCTGTTCTCTTGCTCTTTCTTCCCACCCTTGAAGCCGGATAGCAGTTCGCCGATGCTCACGGGACATAGGCCAATTTCATGAGCTTGCTGCAAAACCGTTACGACCTCGGGGTCTCCCTGTAGCGCATAGGTGTAAATGTTCGTATCGATGAGCAGGTCTTTCATCACCACAGCTCCTCATCGGTCTCACGTTCAGAGTCGATTTTTCTTTGAATCCGCTTGAATTCTTCCTCTGACCATCGACCGAAAAGGTGATCAAGGTCATGATGGACCAAAGTGAATTTTTTGTCTTTGCTCATGCCCAGGTGCTGTTTCAAGGTATCTTTCACCATTTGGTTGATGCTTTTGCCTTGCTTCTTAGCCGCCCGTTTCAGTTTCTCTGTCAATGAAGGCTCCAAGCCCCGCAACGTGATGGCTCCCATGAACACTCCACCCCCCTTTCATGCTGCCATTTCAAGCTATCATATTGATGCTATTTTATGGTGCTCGGTGTGAGAAGTCAATTAGAATAAGAAGGGAATGAACCTCTTGGTTTGCTTGATGTATGTTTGATAGGCGGCGCCGAAAAAGCGGATATCCTCAGATTCCTCCATCTTGGCGGTCGCCACCAGGAAGGCGGTGGCTGCCAAGGCGAGGATCCCGCTCAACCATGATAGGTCTTTGAAAAACACTCCCCATGCAAGAAAGAGCAATGAGCTGTACATGGGATGCCGAATGTACTTATAGGCGCCAACAGATACGAGCTGGGTCGTTTTTTCGAATCCTATGGTTGCCTCATCATCACTCCTTTGTGCGTTGGGTTTCCCGAGAATGCGCAGGAGATGTACCGCGTGGACGACGAGGAACGCGGAGATGATCAGAAAGATCCACGAAATGACTTGATGCAGGGAGAAAGGGTCCCGAAACCAGTATTCTGCGTTCAATAGGATTAAGGCTAGGATAGCCTCCCATGCGAAGAAACGGTAAAAGCCGTGGGAACGAGGCGCGCGAAGAGAAGCCCTCGAGAGGTAGATAATACCCGCGGATGCGACGACAAAGAGGACTGTTTTCAGCACGGTGTTCACCTCCACGCAGATGGGAGTACCTCCACAAGTCCTTGCTCAAGGGCTTTAGACCGTTAGGAAGACACTTCTCCGCTATTTGCTGAGAAGTTAAAAACCAGAAATCCGAAGCACGAAATCCGAAACAATTCCCAATGATCTAAATTCAAATGACCAAAACCTTGGGCCGCTGGGTCTCTGTTTTGAACATTGGAGCATTTGTGCTTTGAATTTGTTTCGAATTTCGAATTTCGGGATTCGAATTTTGTTGCGGCCAAAGGCCTGTATGGGATTATTAGCAAGCATGGTCCTTAGGGTCCAGATTATTACTGAGCAGCTGGGGCCTGCGGTCTTTGAGAAAAGGCAGCGCGGAGCGGATCTCTTTAACCCTGGCAGGATCCATGTCGGCAATGACAAGGATCTCTTTGTCCGCTCCGTGGGCAAGGACCTGTCCGAGGGGATCAATGACGGCTGAGCCACCGGCGAAGAGAAGTCCACCCCCTTCACCCACGCGGTTGACTCCGACAACGAAGCACTGGCTCTCAATCGCCCTGGCACGGAGCAGGATGTCCCAGTGGGCCTGTCGGGTTGAGGGCCATGACGCGATGACCATGATGAGCCCGCAGTCGTCGACCACGGCGCGAAAGAGCTCAGGAAACCGGAGATCATAACAGACAAAGGCAGCCGCACGAATGCCATGAAGGTCGAATGGGACAGGGCGATCACCCGGGTCATAGCTTCCATCTTCACCGAGAATGCAGATCTGGTGAATTTTAGCGTAGAGGGCCAGATCTTTCCCATCAGGACCGACTGCCAGCGACACGTTCTGCGGCCTGCCGCTTCTGCCTTTGAGAACAAACCCCCCGACAACAGACATGTTCATCTCTCTGGCGAGGACGCGAAAGAGGCTGGGTGTGGATCCATCGAGGGATTCGGCTGTGACAGAGATATCCATGGAAAAACCTGTGGAGAACATCTCCGGCAGGACGAGGAGGTCTGCTCCAGCATCTTTTGCTTGTTCTGCAAAGCGCCTGGCTTTAATGTGGTTCGCTTCACGGTCATGCCACACAATGTCCATTTGCACGGCTGCTATCTTCATAACACCAACACCTCTTCTTCGACAGGATCACAGGATGGACAGAACTAATAACAAAGAACATCATTTTCATCCTGTTATCCTGTCAAATTATCTTTCCATCTTTTCAGGCGCCGGAGAGCTTCTTCCAGGGTTTCGTCCTTCTTGCAGAAAGCAAATCGCACGAGATGCCTTGCAGGGCTGCCGCTGAAATAAAACGATGAGCATGGAATGGCAGCCACCCCGGCTTTCTCAGGGAGCATTCTGCAAAAGGCGACATCGTCTTCGACGCCAAGGGATCGGATGTCTATGAGGGCGTAATAAGTCCCCTCCGGCACAAAGACCTGGAACCCGAGTTGCCGCAGCCCGTCACAGAGGAGATTTCTCTTCCTGGTGTAATCGGCGAGGAACTGCTCATAGTAACTTTCAGAGGAATCGATCCCTAGGGCGACCCCTTCCTGCAATGCGGATTGACCACAGAAGATGATGAACTGGTGGCTTATGCGAACGGCTCTTGATAATTCAGGCGCTGCCACCACGAACCCCTGCTTCCAGCCGGTGAGGGACAAGGTCTTTGCCGTGGAAGAGATGGAGAAGGCACGGTGCCTGAGCCCTGGAACACTCAGAAGAGGCTCATGCTTGCGGCCGTCATAAACCAGATGCTCGTAGACCTCATCTCCAACGGCATAAGCGTCATATTTCTCACACAAGGAGGCAATGAACCTCAGCTCATCCAGGGTGAACACTTTTCCGCAGGGATTCTGAGGGGTGTTGATGACAATCGCCTTGGTTTTCGAGGTGAAGGCCCTGGCAAGAATTTCCTTCGGCAGAGTGAAGTCAGGCAGGTTCAAGGGAACGTAACGGATCTTGGCTTTGGCTAGGGAGGCCAGGGGTGGGTAGTTGTCGTAGCAAGGCTCAAGCAATATCACCTCATCCCCTGGCTCGATGATGCCGAGCAACGTTGCGCATATCCCTTCCGTAGAGCCCGCGGTTACAGTGACTTCAGTATCTGGATCCACTTCGAGTCCGTAGAAGCGTTTCATCTTCCGGGCGATAGTCTGGCGCAGTAGCGGAATTCCAACGGACGGACAGTACTGGTTGGGGCCCCGCATGATGGCCTCAGCCGCTCTGGCACGAACCTCTTCCGGCCCCTCGTAATCCGGGAACCCCTGGGAAAGGTTCACCGCCCCGTGCGCATTGGCAAGGTTGGTCATCTCCGTGAAGATGGACGTGCCGAAGGGTCTCAAGGATTGAACAACGATCTCTTTCTTTTCTTGCATGCGGCGTTTTGTCACGACATCGTTCTCCTCGAAAAAAATGTGATGAACATCCTTTGAGGGAAAGCTACTATAAGGGAAGGTGGAGAATCGGGTCAAGATGAAACAGAAGGGCTTTCTCGTATGGGCCTTTTGTGGTCCGTAGTCTATTGTCTGTGGTCGGCTATGGGGCCCATCCACTCCATCCCGGACGATGAGAGGAACGACTTGCAAAGAGAAATTTGACGTTGACCCCCTAAGTTTGCTAGTATTCAATGGATGTTAAGTCGTTTGAGGTGAGGGCGAGGTAATCTTTTTTCCATCATAAGAGCTCACGCACTAGGGGGATGAGGAATGAAAGTCCATGAGTTTATGACAACAAAGATAGAGTTCATCGATGCGAGCAAGACCGTGTACGATGCGGTCGAGAGAATGGTGGATCGGCGAATCCGCTCAGTGGTTGTTCGATTTCCCGGCAAGGAGGGAGATTACGGTGTTCTCACCACACGGGACATCGTTTTCAAAGTGCTCGCCAAAGGAACAAACCCCAAGAAAGTCAAGGTCTCGGAGATCGCTTCGAAGCCTGTCGCCTGCATTGATAAAGACATGGATTTTGACGATGCGGCGACAGCCATGGAGCGTTCGAATATCGCGAGGCTCTTTGTGTGCGATGAAGGCAAAATCATTGGTCTCATTTCGCTTTTAGATGTCATGGCTGCTGAGCTCGTGACAAGAGCAAGGGGAAATCATGTTTCTTGAAAAGATCTTCTCTCACGGTAAGAAAGAGCGCCAGGTCACTGAAGACATCGAAAGGCACATCCAGCTTCTTTGCACGGCCTGCGAGATCTTCAAGAATTCCCTGGAACGCAATGATCGCAATCTCATATGGGAAGTGATTGAGCTCGAGAGAGATGCGGATGCCGTAAGAAGAGATGTGATTTCTCACATCTATGAAGGGGCTTTCTTGCCTTACATCCGCCCGGACCTCTGTAAGTTTGTCGAAATTGTAGATGAAGTGTTTGACGTGCTCAAGGATACGGCCCAGTATTGCCTCGATTATGAGCTTCCCGAACTTCTCAGAGAGGAGAGCATCCGGGTTGCACTTCTCAACTTCAGGATGTGTGAGATGCTCCTGATTTCCTTTGAAGCCATGCTCAAGGGAGCGGATCTCCGGGAGAAAATCCTCGGTATCCGGATCTATGAGAAGAAGATTGATGATATCAAACTCATTCTGTTCAAAGATGCCGAGCGTGTGCCGGTGGCTGACTTCTGGGCAGGGAAAATACTGTCGGATTTGCTCACAGGGCTCACCGGGATCAGCGACATTATTGAAGATGCCAGCGATCATCTTCAAATCATCAATGTCGGCACCCGGTAATCCAAAACGGCGGCCAATGCCACACACATTGCAAGGAGTCGACGGGTCCTCTGATTAGAGTGATGTAGACAGAACATGTGGAAAGTCCTGAGTGGTGTTTTTCTCGGTTGGAGCCTGGGAGCCAATGACTCTGCGAACATCTTTGGGACGGGGTATGCGACAGGTATTGTCAAATACCGCACAGCGATCTGGCTGACCGCTATTTTCGTCATGATCGGAGCGGTGCTGGAAGGCCCCAAATGCATGGACATTGTCAGCGACCTCTCCCGGCTCACAGCGACCGATGCCTTCTATTGCGCTCTGGCCGGCGCAATCACCATGACCGTCCTGACCGTCCTTGCGATTCCTGCCTCATGCTCCCAAGCGATCATCGGAGCTCTCATCGGAGCCGGAATCCTTATAGGATCAGCGGACTTCTCAAAGCTCTACAAAATCGTGGCGTGCTGGGTCTTCACTCCCATCTGCGCCAGCTTTGCAGCCTATTCACTTCATCGTGTTTTGGGATATGTTATTGACAAAACCATTATTAGCCTGACTCGCCGAAGCCTGCTTTACTCTGCAGGGATCATTGTTGTCGGTTGCTACGGCGCCTATACTCTGGGAGCTAACAATGTAGCCAACGTCACAGGGATTTATGTGGGCTCCGGAGTTTTGTCTGCTGAGGTGGCCGCTCTCATCGGAGGGTTGAGCATCGCTCTAGGAGTTCTGACTTATAGCAGGAAAGTCATGGAGACCGTCGGCAAGGGCATCGTGCCTCTGGATCCATTTGCTGCGCTCATTGCCGTGCTGGCGGAGGCTCTTACTCTGCACCTGTTCACTCAAATTGGAGTGCCCGTCTCCTCGTCCCAGGCCATTGTTGGCGCCGTAGTGGGGATAGGACTTGTGGGAGACGTACAAACCGTGAGCGTCAAGATGCTTGCGAAAATTGGCATCGGCTGGATCATGACACCGGTATCCGGAGGAGTGCTGGCTTATCTATTCATCAGAGTAATGACATAGGAGGTCACCATGATCGCGCTCGGCCGTGTATGGAAGCTCTATTTCATCTATACGATCCTGCTGGTTGTCGGTGTGGCCCTTGCAGGGTTTGTGCTGGAGGCTCAGGTGGAAAAAAGCCTCACCAAACATCTTGAAGAGGAGGTCCTGACGCTGGCGAAAGTGATGGCTCAGTCCCTGCCGGACACGGAAGACTCGTCCGTCCTTGATAAGTTCTGCGATTCTTTCAGAAACGTTGCAGGCGCTCGAATCACACTGATGGACAGGGATGGAAAGGTGGTCGGCGAATCGGACATTGACACCGCAGGGAATGAAACGCGGTTGGATAGACCTGAAGTCCAAGAGGCTCTCCAAAAGGGAGAGGGGGGCAGCATACGCTTCAGCAAGACCTTGAGGATCGATATGCTCTACACGGCGTTTTTCTCGAAAGAAAAGGGCAAAATCATTCGGCTCGCCGTGCCCATGACCAAAGTCAGGATGTTCCAGAATGAGGTCATGATTATGGTGTCTCTTGCCTTATTCCTGGCGCCGGTTTTCGCAATCATCGTTATGTTTTTCTTCACCAAGTATCGGATCTATGAAAAAGACAGACACCCAAGGGTAAAGGAGGAAAAGTATTCCCCGCCCACCAGGAGGGGAATGGCGGAATCTTAGCTTCTCTTCTTCCCTCAGGAGAAGGCCCAGCCTATGGCAACGATACCGAAACCAAGCAGCAGGGCTCCTGAGATCCTGTTTGCGAGCCTGAGTTGCGCGGGCGTAAGCTGCGGGCTGAAGGTCCCCACGGTTGCGACAAGAATAGGCGCCCAGAGGGCTGAACCTACGAAAACGCCGGCAACCAGCTCTCCCGTTGAAATGTAGGCGTCCTGCCATCCGCTAACCCCCAGGGCGGAGAAGGTCGCCGTGAATACCAAAATCGCCAGAGGGTTTGTAAGCATAAGGAAAAGTGACGAGCCAAAAGAAGCAAGGAGCCCGTGGCCGCGTGCCTCAGGTGTCTTCTCCGTGGGATGAGTGAGGAATATCTTGATCCCTATGCCGATCAAGATGAGCCCGCCGGCCAATCGGAGAACGGTGTGCTCGTTCTTTAGGAAGTTGGCAATATAGCTGACCCCCAATCCTGCGATAGCGCAGTAAAGAGCATCGACGACCGAAGCTCCAAGAACGGTCGCGACGCCTGCGAGTCTTCCATCCATCAGCGTCCGCCTCACGCATAATAACCCGATCGGTCCAATGGGCGCACAGATGACGAAACCTGCAATGAGCCCTTTGATAAAGAAATTCGATTCCACTCTCTCTCCTCTGATACTCTCACCCGGCCTTCCCCATTAATGGGGAGGAGGATCCTTTTTTTTCGGATAGGCTATCGAGCCTGTTCTTCTTCAAGTGGATTTGAATAGCCATCACTTCAAAGGGGTGCTGGTAACTAACTGGAACCCATTGTCTATTTGATTTTCCAGAATGCTGGTAGTATAACCAATGGAAATAAAATGGCCAGAAAAAAAGGTGTATGTCACAAAACTGTCACAAGAGGTTAACGTGTGATTACTTATTCTGAAACCTGGTTCACACCTTCTACTTGAACGATGCAGTTCTGATTTCAGCGCACGTTCCGAAAATTCGCCTTGACTTAAGTGGGACATTGAAGAATTGATCGAGGGGTTAAACTTGAGGGCTACGAATAGAAAAGAGGGGTCAGAAACCTAACCGATGATCACCTTGCCACTGGCTCGAACCGGTCTCCTGGTGAGACCTGCCTTTGTTTCACAAAATCCTGCCAGGGTATCACGCGCCTATCTGACAATTCCAAATGCTGAATCTCCAACTCTCCATCCGCCGTCGCTATCTTGAATCCCGAAGTGATCGTACCGGGAGGAACCTGAATACTTGCAGCTCCAGCTCTCGCACGGACTATCTTGAGATTCTCAGTCTCCCCTTTCTTGTTCACATATCTTGATAGAGCACCAGGCCAAGGCCATGTGGCACGACACCTCAACGCGATTGCCTCAGCTGACTCATCAAAACAAAGATAGCCGTCAGTCGCTGCTAGCTCCGGAGCCCACGTAGCCTGTGACTCATCCTGTGGCTCGCCTGCAAAATGGGCATCGTGATCGAGTGTTTTCAGCGCTGCATCGATGGCATCGCATGCTACACGAGCCAACCTGTAATGCAATTCGAACCATATTTCATCAGATGGAATCATGGTTTCACGTTGAACAAGTACCGGGCCAGCATAAGGCTGATCAGTAATTCGAAATACCGTGACACCCGTCTTCTTCTCCCCTTTAAGTATCGCCCAGGCTATCGGTGAGGGGCCACGGTACTTTGGCAATAAAATATAACACGGGGCGAGGTTGTCAATTTTATTCGAAGGGAAGGCGGAATTAAAACTGGAGGAATGCGGCCGATTATTCTCGTGCGAGATCCGCAGATGAAGCGAGCGCGGCTCTACGGTCTTCACCCTGCCTCCGTTCCAGTGTTCTGCGGTCAATTCCGCTTCTGCGGTCACATCCGGAACGTCTTTCGGGAATGTGAGAGGTATATTGAAACCGCCTTCGCTCGATTCCAGAACGCCTACCGGCGTTATCGGGAAGACGGACCGTTATTTCCTGATCGGTGTCGGTCACAGCACAGCGCTCCTTCAGTCAGATTCTCGCTTGAACATTCATCTCTTTGTTTCTCCGCGAAAAAATCTTGTTATTCCAAGCGACTAAGAAAGGCGAAGAGCAACACCATGGCCCGATGAGTAATAATTCCCTCTTACAAGAGAAAATTTATTCCACTTTTTGGCGTAGGATTACATATTTGGTGGAGACGGCAATGGATAGTAGGCTGATATCATATCAAAAGGATCGGAGCTCCAATGATATTAACACTGACGCTTGACCAGTCAGTGATCCGTCTCCATTCTGATCTTCTCTCTAGTCTTGACCTCCTGTCATTTCCGCTTCTTCTCTCAGTTCCGCCGTTAGGGAAGTACTCCAGAGAATACGCCTCCCGTCTGTCAAACCCTGATCGACGATCCAATCCTGACCGACGATCCAATCCTGTTCGACGATCGGCCATGGGGGGTGTTTTCATGATTCATCCTTAGATTCAGATTCTTTCAGCTTGCCTAATAGAATTTGTCAATCTCATGTTCGTTTTCCAAGGATGAATACATTTAAGCATATTTTTATGTCTTTGTAAACAATTATGTATAGTTGAGCTCAATCTCTTCCAATACGCACAAGATCGGCTGAGCTGAGCAGTGCATTGCTCCGCTTTTCCCTTTTTGAAATCGCCGTGATTCTGTTCATTATCTGCCTCTTCTTTGTCCTGGTGACCGTTCCCATCGAAGGGATCCTCTCCGGTGGGGACCTGGGTCAGGCCACCCGCATGCTCATGAGCGAAGTGAGCAAACTGAGAGGAGAGGCGGCCTACACGAGAAGGATCACGGTTTCACGCTTCTTGAAATCGTCATTTGCCTGGGGCTCATTGCCCTGGTCCTTGTGGCCGTCTTTCACCTGCAGGCGCAAAACCTGGACCTCCAGTCTGAAGCGCAGTTCATGACCACGGCGACCTGGCTTCTCCAGGAGAGGCTTTCCCAGATCCAGTCTCTGGAAGAGATTGAAGAAGGGACCAACTCAGGGGATTTCGGCAAAGACTATCCGGACTACACTTACAAACAGGAAGTGAGTGAGGTACCGGATACGGAAGGCGATGCCACATTCGGACCGGCAACTGCATGTGCAAAACTGGCAGTTGTGAACGGTGGCGGAAGCTCTTTTGAGAAATATCCTTTGTCTAATAGGTCGAGAAGTTTTAGTGGCATTTCTCACGTTGCCTTTGTCTCAGGGTTGTACATTTTCAGTCGGCTACCGCCATGGGCCCTAATCGGGTAGGAGGAGGGCTTTCGCCCTCCGTCCTCTTGGAAGGTCAAGGTTTACTGGTGAAGAGATCAAGGGAGGGGGTAAACCTCTCCCATACGCCAGTGCTCTCACGCTGAAACCGTAAGTCGTTTACTCAACGAATCAACCAATCAACCGATAACCATTCAACACATTCACTTACTTGTAGATCACCGCTTTCCCGTCTTTCACGATATACATGAGCATGTCACGGACCATGTCGCCGTTGGCATCAAACTTGTTCTCCCCAAGGGCGCCCATCACACCGGGAGTAGCGGTCCCGATGCCGGTGAGCGCTTGGCATATTGCCTCACGGTTGGCGCCGCCCAGCTCAACCGCCTTCGCGATCAGCTCGACGCAGTCATTGGCCAGACCTTCCACGAGTCCGGGTTCAGTCTGGAACTTCGCCTTGAACTCAGTCGCCCATTTTTGGATATAGGGTCTCTGGTCTTCAAGAGAGAAATAGCCGGAGTAGATGGTGCCGTCAGCCGCCTTGCCTGCCACCTTAATGTACTCCGGATGCCCGATCCCATCGGTGCCGAGGATCTGAGCATTCAGTCCAAGTTCCTGTGCCTGGCGGGCAATCAATGCGCCTTCCTTATAGTGCCCGGCGATAAAAAGAGCCTCCGCTTTCAAACCCTTGATCTTTGAAAGCTGTACCGTGAAGTCCGTGTCGTTCGGCTGATAGGCTTCGGATGCAACGATGGCCCCTTCCGGCATGCCCAGTTCCTTCATCGCCGTCTTGAACACATCACTCAACCCACGGCCATAGTCGTCATTGACATAGATGGTGGCATATTTGTTCCATTTTTTTTGGCCTGTTGCCCATTTGGCAATGAACCTTCCCTGGAAGGAATCCGTCGGTACGACTCTGAAAGAATAAGGGCCTGCCTGAGAGTAAGCAGGCGCCGTGGCTCCGATGGCGATCTGGACGAGCCCGGCCTTGTTCAGGATAGGCGCCCCAGCCAGAGCCACAGTGCTGGTGACCGGGCCGACCATGGCAAGGACCTGGGCATTGTCCACGAAGCGCTGCGCAATGGATGCCCCTTCTCTGGGGTCGTTCTTGTCGTCCGCCACTTCGATCAGCTTCAACATGCGGGCCTTTGTTTCGCCTTTTGCCTTAACACCGCCTGCTGCGTTGATCCGCTCAATGGCGAAGATCGTCCCGGATTCAGCCTTCTTGCCCCAGGACGCTGCCCCGCCGCTCATGGGAGCGCAAAGCCCTATCCCAATGGTGTCCTCAGCCATCGCAGGAGTGAAGAATCCTGCCCCAAACAACACTGCCAGTACGAACACGAAGATCTTCTTTTTCATAACTTTCCTCCTTTCAAAAGTGATTGAGAATATCCTGTTTCCATGCCTCACCCTGCGCTCGCCTGCCGGGTCTCTGAGAAACCCTGTCTTGCAGGCTGATCAAAAGCGTTCAGATGCAAGGCATCCCGAAATTCCGAGGAGTGAGGCGTACACGGAAGTACGCCGCAACGACTCGGAATGAGGGTACCGCCGCCCTTCGACTTTGCTCAGGGCCATGAGCCTGTCGAATGACAGATGGGCGCTTTTCATCAGCCTGCTATTCCTCTCCCAGATAGGCTTTGATGACATTCTCATTCTTCAAGAGGCTCTTCGCCGAATCCTGCAAGACGATTTGGCCACCGTTGAGAATGTATCCCCTGTCCGCTATGGAAAGAGCTTTCCTCAGGTTCTGCTCCACGAAAAAAATCGGAATTCCAATATGGCTCACCCTGGAGATAATTTCAAATACTTCATTCACCAGTTTCGGAGACAGACCCATGGAGGGTTCATCCATGATGATCATCTTTGGTTTTGCCATCAGGGCCCGGCCTATGGCGAGCATCTGCTGCTCCCCGCCGCTCAGGGTAATTCCGTCCTGGTCCAGCCTCTCCTTCAGGCGGGGGAAGAGCGAAAAAATCTCTTCCATTTCCGCCCCGATGTTGTAGCTCCCATTCCTCCGGTGCATGAAAGCACCCATTTCCAGGTTCTCTCTCACAGAGAGGCGGCCGAAAATCCTTCGGGATTCAGGGACCGGCGAAATCCCTTTCCTCACAACCGCGTGGGTCGGAAGTCCGTCAATTCGCTCGCCCATGAATTCTACAGTGCCCGAGGTAGGTTTCACAATGCCCAGGATGGTCTTCATGGTTGTGGACTTCCCGGAAGCATTTCCGCCCAGCAGGCAGACGATCTCCTTCTCCCCCACCTCGATGCTCACCTCATCGAGCGCTTTGATGGGACCGTAATGGGTTGTTACTTGAGTGATCTTAAGCATAGAAATGGAACCACGATAGTTTCATAAATCAGATATGAAGCAGGTGTCCTTCAAATCCGAAATTCCAAGCACGAAGCTCGAAACAAATCCCAATGACAAAAATTCAAATGACCAAACCAGGTGAATCCTCAAAGGGTTTTGTTTTAAACATTGGAATTTTGAATTTTGACATTGTTTCGGATTGCGAATTTCGGATTTCATGCTTATCTCAATCCTTTCCCAAATAGGCTTCTACGACCTTCGGGTGATTCCGCACCTCCGAGAAAGTTCCTTCCACGATCTTCTGCCCGTAGTCCAGAGCGACTACCCGGTGGCAAAGCTTCCTGATGAAGTTCATGTCGTGCTCAATGACCAGCACCGTCACCCCTCTCTCGTTGATGTCCAGGATTTTCTGCACCATCTGCATGGACTCCGCCGGATTCATACCCGCCGTGGGTTCATCGAGAAGCAGGAGTTTAGGCATTGAAACAAGGGCGCGTGCTATCTCAAGCCGCCTTCGATTGGCATAGGAAAGAGTCCAGGCAGGCCTGTCCTTCATGCTGATCAGCCGGTCCCCGAAAAGTCCCATGACCTCAAGAGCCCGGTCGATCAACTGCATTTTCTCCCTGCGTCCGCCGGGAAGGGCCAGCAACGCAGAGAAAATTCCTGCTTTAGTCCTGCAGTGGCCTCCCACCATCACGTTTTCAAGGACAGAGAGGTTGTTGAAGGGTCGCTGGTTCTGGAAAGTCCTCGAGATCCCGCAGGTGATGATCTCGTGCGTTTTCCTGGCCAGAAGGTTGTCCTGCACCCCCTCCAGGTAGACCTCCCCTGCGTTGGCTTCAACCATGCCCGTCAGGACATTAAAGAAGGTGGTCTTTCCTGAGCCGTTGGGGCCGATGAGGCCTACGATTTCGCCTGCGGCCACTTGCACGTCAAATTTGTCGAGAGCCGTCAGGCCGCCGAAGAGCTTGGTTAGAGATTTTACTGAAAGGAGCGCCATGGAATCACACTTTGTACGTTGTCTGAAAGAGTTTCTTGCCGAACAACCCCTCCGGCTTGAAGATCATCATCAGAACCATGAATGCACCCACAGCCACCATCCTGTATTCACTTGCCGACCTGAAGATCTCGGGGAGCCCGATCATGATGGCGGCGCCCACAATGGTCCCGGGTATGCTCCCCAGCCCCCCCATAATGGGGATGGTGACGATCACGACGGATTCAAGAATCGTAAAACTGTTGGGGCTCACAAAGGACTGGAACACGGAAAAGAAACTCCCTGCCAGCGCGCCCAGGGCCGCTGAAAAAGCAAAGGCCAGGGTCTTGTAGAATGCCAGATGGATTCCCATGACAGCCGCCACGTCTTCATCTTCCCTGATGGCCATCCAGGCAAGACCCACCCTGGAATCTCTCACCCGGACGCACGCATAGATCGTTAGCAGAACAAAGAAAAGAATGAGATAGTAGTAACTCGTGTAGTTGTCGATCACGACCTTCCAGCTGAATAACTCAAGGCTAGGTGCGGGAATGGCGGGGATTCCTCTTGGACCCCGGGTCAGGGACATCCAGTTATTGGCTACAATGTAGACGATCTGACCGAATCCCAGGGTCACCATGGCCAGATAGTCATCCCTGAGCCTGAGGGTGGGAAATCCGATAGCCAGGCCCATGAGCACGCCAAGACCCATGCCAATAGGCACCGTCCACCAGAAGGAGAGGCCATACCCCGTCATCAGAATCGCTGTCGTGTAGGCTCCCATGGCGTAGAAGGCGGCGTGCCCGATGTTGAGGAGCCCGGTAAAGCCCATCACCACGTTCAACCCAAGGGCAAGGACGATGTAGAGATAGATGTAAATGATGACCCGCATGGCATAGTTGCTCTGCACCACCAAGGGGACCAGCATGCAAACGAGGAGGAATGCGATCTTAATGTACCACCTCGATAGGGCGAACCTCTCAGCCATGCTCACCAAAGGAGCCTTCACCGGCGTTGAGTCCCTTGTCGCGGCCTGCGAGCCGCCTTTTAAATCATCGAGCCTTGAGTTTTTCACCGGACTTGAATTCTCCCAGCAGGCCTTCGGGCCTGAAAATCAGCGCGAGAATCAGGATGGCAAAAGCAACCGCATCCCGGTACATGGAGGAGACATAGGCTGCCCGGCTCCTTCAAAAATGCCCAGAAGCATACCGCCCAGCATGGCGCCGTAGATGTTCCCTATTCCTCCGAGCACTGCCGCTGCGAACGCTTTCATCCCTGCATTGAAACCCATGTACGGGTCAATGCTGTTGTAGTTGATGGCATAAAGGATCCCTGCCACCGCACCGAGCGACGATCCGACCACGAAGGTGAGAACGATCACCGCATTCGAGCTGATGCCCATCATTTCCGCCGCCTCACGATCTGCAGCCGTGGCGCGCATGGCCTTGCCAAGATAAGTTTTTTTCACGAAAACACTCAGAGCCACCATCAGGATCAGGGAGATGACCAAGATGAAGATCTTCTTGAAAGGAATGACCACGGAGCCGATCAGGATGGGAGGAATGCCGAAGTCTATCTCAAAAACCTGGGATTCCGCTCCCCAGACAATCCTGGCCATGTTCTGCAGGAAAATGGACATGCCCAGAACGCTGATGACTACGGCAAACCGCGGAGCCTCCCTGAGAGGACGATACGCAACCCGTTCAATCCCCACACCCAGAAGCGTCGCGAGCATGATTCCCATCAAAGACGCAACAGGAAAAGGAACGGAGAGGGCGGTCGTGAACCACCATGTGAAAAAGGCGCCGGTCATGAAAATCTCGCCATGGGCAAAGTTGATCAGCTTGACGATGCCGTAGACCATCGTGTACCCGATGGCGAGAAGGGCATACATGGCGCCCAGATTAATCCAGTTGACGAGCTGCTGCCAAAACACGGTCGTTGTCCTCTAATCATCCCCCAATGATAAACGCGTCGGTTTGTACCTTCATGCCTCCCAGGCGATACCAGGATCAAATTCGAATATCGAAATCCGAAATCCGAAACAAATTCAAAATCGAAAATTAAAATGCTCGAAACAAATGCAAATCCGTCTCCTGTCGGACCTTGTTTCGAATTTTGGTTATTTGAATTTCATGTTTGTTTCGAGCTTCGTGCTTCCAATTTCGGATTTTCGCCACCCCTATAGGGATATGAGCGAGATCCACCGGGTCTCCTGTCCCTGAGACCAAGCTCTATTTTTTCCTCTTTTCAAGCGGCGGCGGTGGATTTCCTCCATAAACCGGAGGCGGCGAAATAGGCTCCCCTGTTTCAGGATCAGGCGGCTCCATGGGCGTGTCCACGGGCCGCAAAGGGTCTGCACTCCAGGTCTTCATCAACTGCTTTTCCGTCCTCATCCCCATCTTTTCCCGCGTCCTCTTCCCTGCATGATCCCGACCTTCCACAGCCACGAGCGCGGCTGTTGGACATTTCTTCGCGCAATCCGGGTCGCCGCCGCACAGGTCGCAGAGGAGAGGAACGGCTCTTTCAGGATGAAGCTGGATCACCCCTGACACACAGGCTTCCACGCACAACCCGCACCCCACGCACTTGTCAGGATCCACCCGAACCACCTTGGTGTCAGGGTCCTGAAGAATCGCCTCCTCCGGGCAAGCGGCTGCACAGAGCGCTTTCGCGCATCGGAGGCAGATGACAGGCTTATCCACACCCAGTTCTTCGATCTTTACGACATGAAGACGGGCAAGGGAAGGCGAATAAAGAGTTTCATGGGAAAAGGAGCAACCCATCTCGCATGCTCTGCAACCTGTGCAGAGCTCCGCATTGACCACCAGCCGCCTGTTTATCATTTTCCCAGCCCCCGTGCCCTTCGCCCTGGGTTTCCCTTTTTTCTTGAAGCGCCTCATGTAAGCCGATGAGTCTCCGATTTTTTCCGAGAGATATGCCCATCGAACAGAGGTGCTCGCATTGTTGTCTCTCTCCGATAGTCGGACGCTCTTTTTCAGCGCAATACCCCGTTTCTTGAGATCCTCCACAACAAAATCCAGGTCCAGTTCCCTGAGCTTCTTTTCCGTGGGCCACCCTGTTTCAGGATCCCAGCCGCGGAACGGATAGTACTCTGCCAGGAGCGGTTCATTTTCGAAAACCATTCCCGCGGCCAGATTGGAGTCAGGCGGAAGAGGTTCATGGGTGAATCGTTTGGGCAGATAGTCATCCCTGCGGCCAAGACCGTATCGGACAAGAATCGCTCTTTCCAGGTTGTTGATCCTCTCCCCTATCCTGAGCACCTCTTGGATATCCACATCAAATCCTGTGGCAAAGCGGAACAAATCCCGCGCCATGGGTTCCTGGACCACTTCCATGGACACACCGATGATCTTGCAGAAGCTGAGGGAATCTGCCAGGGCGCAGATCTCCTCGAACCAGGGGACCATCTTCCCTTTGCCTTCCCAGGGTTGCATGAGGGCACAGGTTGGGGATCCGAATTTTTCTTTGGCCTCTTCTGTTCTGCCCGACATCTCGAAGAAAGGATCCGCTCTCTGGTGGTCTCCCCCTCGGGATGCGACCGCATTGCCAAGACCGTAGGCTTTGAGACCCCTCACGTCCGCCTGGAAGAGTTCCAGGTTCTTCACTTCCATGCAGAGATCGCGTCCAATGCCCAGCGTCTTGGCTGCATGCACCACTCCTCTGGAGAGAACGGCTCCAAACCCTTCATTCCTGATGATCTTGAGCAACAGCTCGTAGACGGCCCGGCCATTCCCCCACGAAAGATCCAGACCGTCGCAGTCCTTTTGGGTCAGGAGGCTTTTCTGGTACATTTCCTGGGCCCAAGAGATCACCTCCGAAGCAGTGATGGAGTCCACCCCTGCCCGGTTCACCACTTCAGCGCACTTCAGGGTGATCTTCAGATCCGCATTTCCCACTCGCGAACTGAATCCGGCCAGGGTTTCATATTCCGGCCCTTCAGCCTTGAGTTCCTCCCCGTCAAAGCCACCCGGAATCACATAGTAGCGGCTGCATGGATTGACGCAGCCGAAACAGGCTTTACGCTTCACATTGTAATTCGCTGCAACGGTTTCGCCCGAGACATCCAGCCACTCATCGAATACCCCGGTCTGAAAATGGCGGGTGGGCAGGATGCCTGCCTGATGGCACAGGCGGATGAGATTGGTGGTGCCTGTGATGCCTCGTTCCTGGAAATTGGAGTGATGGTAGATGGCCCTGTAGAAATAATTGACAAGGGACTGGAACTTCTGAGGCTCCGCCACCCTGACCGCTCCGCTCCCGCTGATGGCCACTGCTTTCAGATTCTTGGAAGCCATGAGCGCACCCATGCCCGTTCTTCCAAGGGCGCGCGCATTGTTCGTCATGATGTTGCCGAAGGAAACCCCGTTGACCGAGGCTGTTCCGCAGCAGGCAATCTGAACCGTGTGATCGTGACACTCCCGTCGAAGCGCCGCACTGGTCTCCCATGTGTCCAGCTTCCAGAGATGAGAGGCGTCACGGATCTCCACATCGTGATCCACGATCCGGACATAGGCGGGCTTATCCGCTTTTCCCTCAAAGACGATCTGGTCAAAGCCCGCAAACTTCATTTCAGCGCTGAAATGGCCGCCTGCATTCGAATCACCGAGATAGCCGGTGTGAGGAGATTTGCCGGAGATGTTGATTCGGGAGCCGGGAAAGCTTGTCCCTGTGATGGGCCCCACTCCGAAAAGGAGCAGGTTTTCCGGACCCCACGGGTCGGCATGGACCGGGATTTCCCTGAAAAAGACCTCCATGTTGAAGCCTCTCCCGCCCATCCATTTTCTGGCATAGGCTTCAGGGATTTCTTCAATTCGGGCTTTCCGGTCCGAAAGGTTGACCCGAAGCCGAAAGCCGGTGTGACCGCATCTTGGCTGCATACCCTTACTCCCTTGCGAGGTAAAACAGTAGGCCGTAAAACTAGCACGTCTCTGTCGGGGTTTTCAAAACAAATGTTGTGGGAATCTTCCGGCTTGTACTATACTTCCTCCTTGCAATCAAAGCCACTACCACGCACCTCCCCGCACCCCGCCCCTGGCGGCGCCGAAGGCGACCAGGGGCGGGGTGCGGGGGCTCCATGGAAAACGATCAAATGCCTTAGTATCAGTTATTACAGAAATCCATAAACATGAAAATCAAGCGTTCTGAATGCGGAAAAGAGTTTTCTTTTGGTACCCTGGGCCGCTGCCCCTGTTGCGAAGGCATTCTCCAGCTCGTGTACTCCGATCAATCCATCCTTGGCTTCAAGGAGGCGTTTTCATGCAAATTCTCATCGTCAACCAATCCGAAGTGACGCAACTCCTGCCCATGGCCGAGTGCATCGAGGTCATGGCTGAAGCGCTCAAAACCGTTGCCAGGGGACAAACGATTTTGCCGCTCAGGCCGGTCATGTGGCTTCCGGAGAAAGTGGGCGCCCTCGGAATGATGCCGGCCTACATGGGAGACCTCCAGATCATGGGATTGAAGGTGGTGAGCGTATTTCCAGGCAATCACGGCACCGAATATGATTCCCACATGGGCGCAGTCTTGATCTTCGAGACCAAACACGGCCAGCCTCTTGCCATCATGGATGCCACTGAAATCACGGCGATCCGCACGGCTGCGGTATCGGGAGTAGCGACCAAACTGCTTGCCCGTGAAAGCTCGGGGGATCTGGCCATCCTCGGTTCAGGCACACAGGCAAGAACCCATCTGGAAGCCATGCGTCTCTGCAGAAAAATCCATCGGGTGCGAGTTTGGAGCCGCAACCCCGAAAATGGACGTCAGTTTGTCGACCGCGAGTCCCGGCGCCACAACCTCCAGGTGGACCTCATGCCCACGGTCCAGGCTGCGGTCCAGGGAGCAGATATTATCTGCACAACCACATCATCGCCTGATCCGATTCTCCCTGGTAAATATCTTTCACCCGGCTCCCACATCAATGCCGTCGGGTCGAGCGTGCCTTTTGCCCGTGAGCTGGATACGGAGGCCATGGTCAAATCGCGGCTCTTCGTGGACCGCCGAGAGTCCACTGTGAACGAAGCGGGCGACTTTCTGATCCCCAAGAAGGAAGGCGCCATCAGCGATGATCACATCCAGGGAGAGATCGGGGAAATTCTCATGGGAAAGGTGAGAGGAAGAAAATCTGCAGAGGAAATAACTCTCTTCAAATCCCTTGGCCTCGCTGTCGAGGATCTTGCTTCAGCCAATCATATCTACAAAAAAGCCATTGAAAAAGGGATGGGGACTCAGGTGGAACTCGGCGGAAGCCGCCATTAGTTTTCAACTCATCCCAGCATTGATCAAAGGAAAATCCCACCAAAAGAAAAGCAGAGCGCTAATGACTCTGCTTTGCTTGGAGTTCCCTTGATACCGTTTTTTTCCCCTGCGGTTCTCTTATTTTAAGGATAGAACCCGGTCCGAAAAGATGCACGCGCATCCGAGAACTCTTAAATACATCGTTCTTGATAAGCAAGATAGATGCCAATTGAGGGTGATAAATTTTTTCTCAAATATATCTAATATGTTACTTAGTGTAGCCGCACATTTGAGTTAAAAGATTGGTTCTTTTCTTAAGTGAAAATAGACAAAAAGCGTCTGTGCCGGACATTTTTTGTAAAGAATAGAAGGCTTCAAGGGTGAAAAGGATGCTCCCAGAGGGAGTCCCACGATAGCAGGTAGAGCGCTTAACCGGAGGTTGGCTTTTTGTGTTTTTGAGATTTGAGCTCGCGTATCGTTAGTGGAAAGCGGGTAGGTGGTCCTTCTGACGAGCGATTAGCAACTCAAGTCATAACCTTGCTTGAAACAGAAGAAGCAGAGCTGCGATGGCGCTGCCTTTTTTGGTGATGGCTATTTTGACTCAGACTCTTTTTCGGTTTCGAGAGTGGGGTGCGCCGCCTCTGTTTAGATCGTCTATCTCCAGACTCAATTCAAGTAGACGCTTGATAGTCTTCAAAAGCAGGAAATCTTCTTTCCTGACCGGATTGCTTTCTCGAAAACCCTCAATGTAAATAGCGCCACGTACCTTCTCACCACTCATCAGGGGCAGACATATCACAGCCATGAGTGCTACCGTATTCTGAACATTTGTAAAGCCATCCCGCGCTGCGTCTGCTTTAAGAAATACAGTAACTATTTTACCGTCTTGCACAACCTGATCCAGAATGGCTCTCGTATAAGATGTTTTCTTTTTATCACTATCTTGCTTGCTCTGCGAAACGATCTCCTCCATCCTATTCTTTCCATCATCGAAAAGAAACGCGCTCACTTTATCTATCCGCGGATAACTTTCAAAAAGAGATTCCGTCACCTTCTCAAGGAGTTGATCGGTATTGGATGCCTCCCCCATGAGCTGTAACAAATCATAGATGAAATTCATTTCCTGAAATGCTCTCGATCGCCGCTCTTCCCCCGAATAGGCAATCGAGCTTCTTGGCTCATTTGTTTTTTCCGGAGGATGAGGTTCAATATTTTCTACTGTGATCGGTGGCTTATTCGCACCAATTCCCTCTAAGCGAATGACGCTCGATCCCAGCTGAATAAGATCGTTTTCTGTGATTAGTTGAGAGAAACCCGCATCAAGAGGCTCACCGTTAATCATGGTACCGTTCCTGGTCTTTAGGTCCTCGATAAAATAGCAGCTTTCAACGCTGAATATCTTAAGGTGTTTCCTGGAAGCCGCATTATCACGAATTTGGACATCATTTTCTGGGGCTCTCCCGACAAAGATCACCTCTTTATCAATCTCAAACTGGACTCCCTTCATTGGCCCTTCCAGAACCTGAATCTTAGCCATAAACTCCATCCTTTGCCTTGATAGAGTAACCAGTGAAAAAATCTACTGGGTCGATGCGACAGATATAACCGCTGTTTTCTGCACCTGATTCATTGAGCTGAATCTTACTCCGATGCCTTCCGGGGTTACTCTCATAACATCACCGGCAATCCAAACGGTTTTCTCGAAGTTGGCAGGAGAAAAAGTGATTGAAAGACGCTGTCCGAGAGAAAAAGCCCCTCGGCTTAAGATAAACACACCTCCCAGGCTTATGTCTTGGATAACACCGCTGGAAACGCCAGCCTTATTGGCATAACGCACAGGCATGTGAAGAGGTTTCCTGAAATGCTGCCTCCGGCACTTACCCTTCAGTGCTCCCCTCTTGAGAAGTTTCAATAGAGTACGTTTTTCATCTTCTGACATCTCTGCAATTAGTTGAAACAACTGATGCGTAATGGTTGGATCTTGCAGAGGCATTTTCAAGGAGTCCATTATAAAACACCCAACGTGAGAATCAATAGCCGCGCAGACGATATAAATTGAGGCAAAAGATGTAATCATGAAACGAAAAAAGGCTTATCGAGTCAAGGGAAATCTATCTTTAGAGCGGGGCGAGTTTTCATCAGAAAATTTATCCTAGATTTCAATAGATTGCGGTCCGCTTTTCCCGAGAGGAACCTGGGATTTTTCTAGCCAGGATGCCGAGGATGGTGATGACAATAAGGATCTCGATCAGGGTGAACCCCCGCTGATCGCATTGATTCCCATGGTTGCAACCTAGACATGGGGAACGTCTAGTTTGCGAAATCGCCCCATATTGGAATTACTATCTCTGGCTTTTCTTCGTAACCTGTCTTGAGCTTGAGAAATCCACGGTATCTTTTTCCACCGTTGGGGACACTCATGAACTGGACCTCGTAAACCTTTCCCGGTTCGAGCTCCACTATTTTGTAATTCACCTGCTTGGCGAGGCTGAAACTGAGGGGTTCAATCTCGAGGCGCTTGTTGAGCTTTCCTTCTATCCTAACGCTCCCCGCGATTGATTCATTTTGCGATCCTTTGAGAAAAACGACTGTTGGCCAAAAGACGATTGCCGGCTTGAGAATGCCTTCCATGACAATCATTTCAACCGGGTTGGCCGGATCATTGTTGAAAATTCGGGTTTGCCAGCGCACTTTTCCTGAATACCCAGAAGTATTCACTTTCAGGATGATACTGCCCACCCCACCGGGAGGGATGACCCTGTCGAACTGGGCCACGGTGCAGTCTCACCCTGGTTTTATACGCTGGATTTCCAAAGGTTGATCACCCCGGTTCTGAACCTGGAAGGCATGCTCGACCGTTTGGCCATCTATCATTTCCTTGAAATTGAAGACCTTCTCTTTAATCTCGATCTTCGGCGCCGCGCTCGCTGGGCCCTCAGAATGAGCCAAGAGTGCCATAACCAGCAAGACAAATAGAAAACAACGTCTGCTCAATTATTCATCCCCCTTCCCAACCGATTCCACATCTCATGAAGCGGCTCTGCTTATAGGACGCCTTTAGAAAAAACTGTCCTCCTCTCGAATAGCTCTATATTTCACACTTCACAGAAAACCTTCTTCTGATCATTTAGCAGCTTGCACCCTATCCTCGAATATTTCTACTTTTGCCTTTTTTCCCAGCTTTTCATACATCTCGTCGAAAGCCTTTGCTTCTTTTTGCAGCAAAATCGCCTTTTTGATGCTCTCGCTCACCTCATCAAAAGGCCTATATTGGGTGGTGATTATTTCATCGACCGTCAAGATGTGGAACCCGAAGCGTGTCTCCACGATATCGCTTATTTCCCCCACATTCAGGATGAAGAGGGCTTTATCCAGCTCTGGCAGGGTTCTGCCCTTTTCGATAGTGCCCATTGACCCTCCCTCACGCGCCATGGGGAGATCAATGGAATACTCCTTTGCCAACTTGGCGAAGTCCCCCTTGTTTCGGAGTTTTTCCATTACCTGTTCAGCCTCCTTACGATTTCTGACCAGAATGTGCCGCGCCTTTACTTTTGGTTGGGAAGCGAACTTAGTTAGATTCTGTTGGTAGTATTCCTTGATTTCATCATTGGTTACCGTGAGATGTTTCCCCACGTACTTTGTGAGATAAGCACTGACAACGAGTCCGTCTCCAAATTCCTTCACTTGCTTAACGACTCCTTCCTCCTTTCTGATATCGTTGCTCTCTTTCTGCTGGAGGATAAGCTGCCGAGTTATGAGGCCTTGTAGTATTTGGAGTTTGTTCTCCTTGCTTACACTATCCTTCTTGGATTTGTCGCGATACTGATCAACCAGAGGCGTAAGCTGGGACTTAGTAATGGGCACACCATTAACCATCGCCAAAACAGGGTCGTCCTGTTTTTCACCACCCAGAAGAGTGGATCCAAAAATCGATAGCGAGATCCCCACAGAACAGAAAATGATGAGTGTCTTCAAAAAGTTATTCATTGCAGTCTCCTGTTTGATTTCTGCGAGATGTTTGATCATTCGCTGCGGAATGCTTTTCAGCAAACTCGTCAACATTAGTTCAAGGAAGTGAGAGAACCATCCAAGATCGTATTTTTATCAAGCAATCTTCATGCCAGCATAACTATCTTTGCATTAGTCAAATATGACCAGGAATCTCAGAGCATTTTATGGGATACAGTCTTCTTTCCTTAGATTGTATGTAAGAAAGTGCTTTTCAACAGTGAAAAAATTTACCAATTATCGGTAAAATACTTCCCACTTTTCCGATCCGCATTTTCGTGAGTGCTAAACTTAGCTGCGATACCCTGGCCTCCTCTGACGCCGCCGAAGGAGACCAGGGTATCTAAGCATGAGCTAGGAGTTTTTCCAACATGAGTAAAACTTTTCCGAAAAGTGGAAAAACATTTCACAGAAAAGCGGAAAAGTTTTTCACCCCTGCACAGGGTTTGATTTCGCTGAAAGAGCGTTCCATTTGATATCATTTGACAATCTGAGCCAGCAGGTTTTTGGCACGACATTCGCAATAAGCAGAGAGAAGGCCTTGACGGTGAGCTCAGGCAAGCAAGCGCCACACCGGACAATCCTGGAATTCCGGATCCTGAGGGGGTTGGACTAGGCGCTTGCCGAGCACCAACGTTCAGGCTTTCAAAGCAGCTGGTGTCGCCCTACTTCAGAATAAAACAATCGACCATAAGGTGGCATCTTTGCCGCCGGGTTGCATTCGATAAGAGGAAGTTTGGGATGACACTCAGCACGGGCTTCTCAAGTGTGCGTGCATCTTCTCCACCGGGAATGTCTTACGTGGCCTTCACGGTACAATTACGTGTCTTTCACGGCACAATGGAGATCCGCACGGGGGAGAACAACGACATCGTGGGAAGCCCATACTTAATAAACAAGGTGATTGCTATGCGTTGGATCTTTATTGGAGCAGCTATCGCTACAGTGCTAATGGTTTTCTTGCGTTTCCGTGGAAGAAAAAAGATCAGTAACCAGGACATCGCCTTCTAGCTCTTATTCTCTTTCCTGGAAGGCCCCCTTGTCTGCGGAAAACGCGTTTTCTCAATGCCTGGGGGGCAAACTACTCCAAAAGGATTTACCTCAAAGCGCAGCAGCGCCTGCTCTATCCAGCCCCGCATCACAGGCGCTTAGGTTGCCCTCATTCATTTCGCCCGAACCAGCAATGGTCTCTCGGCACTCCCTCAGCTCGCGAAGCCGATCCAGCAAAATGACGATTTTCGAAAGAGTTCCCTCAGGAAAGTAGATAACCCCCGGTTCTTCCATCTCGCCTCCTTTCAGTTTACATCTTAAAAACCACATTAGCCTGTGAAATATATCTTGTCAACTTTTATTCTTAAATATTTAATCATTATTTAAATATTTCTTTACTTACAAGGTATTAGATGTCATAATTGACCATCAGCATGAAGAAACCGGATTACATAACCTTTCGCACGACCCCCCGGGTCAAGGTCGTTCTCGAAAGACTCGCCACCGAAGGATTCCGTTCCCTATCCCAGGAATGCGAAATGGTTATTGTTCAATGGCTTCTTGAGAAAAAGCAAATCACAAAGCAAGATCTTGAGAAGGACAGAGCCTGAAGGCGGATTTACCTCGGAACCATTCCAAAGCCTTTCGGTCTTGACTCACCGATCGAGCCTTTGTGAGTAATTCCCTGCCAATAAGTGGAAATTCTTTTCCCACAATAGTGGTCAATTTCTTCAGCACTGGTATTTCCGCTCAGTCAAGATTAATGCAAGCCTCCGAAATCTTTAGAAAATCATTTTTTAGAATTTTTTTTTAGTCGTCGGCATGGTGATTGCAAAAAACTCTTTTACCTGGGTCCGGAGTTCTATACAATCGGAAGGAATGGGTACCACTCTTGAATTAAGAACTCCGGTCTCCAGCCGGTGTGCGGCACCGTGAGTTCGGGAAATAGACAGTCATTAGACCTGGGGTTGAATTTCTGAGGGAGCTTCCCACGGCGGGTCTTTCATAAAGAGGCTTTCCTGGAGCCTACCGGTCCAAGGACGATCGAATTCACCTTCTATGAGATTCCGCCTTTGAGAGAGTCTTTCAACTCAGGAGAACCAATGGACGGACTTCCGATCAAGGTAGCTATTGCAAGCGCTCAGAGCTTGTTCCGAGAAGGCTTGAAGGCGATCCTGCAAAAAGAGGGGAGCATTGAGTTGGTTGGTGAGGCGATCAATGGACCGCAGGCTCTGACGCTTGTGAAGAAATGCAAGCCTTCGGTGCTCTTAATGGATATTTCCATTCCGGAGATGAATGGCCCGGATGACATCGCGGCAATCAGAGAAGCAGGCTTTGAAACCAAGGTGCTCATAATCAGCGGGTCGATGGATCATGGGATGATATTCAAATCCCTAAAGGCCGGAGCCAAGGGCTGCGTATCCAAAGATGTGTCCTCCGAACATCTCCTCAAGGCTATTCAGGCGGTAAAGGAGGGAGAATTATGGATCCCGCGGAAAATGATGGCTATGTTCTTTGATGAACAAGTCGGAAGTTATACAACGGACCATGATGAGATTGAGACGCACAAGACCGACTTGACGCCAAGAGAGCGAGAAGTTCTATCTTTCCTTACCACCGGTTGCACGAACAAAGAAATTGGCGATAAGCTCTTCATAAGCGAGAAGACCGTCAAGACCCATGTGAACAGCATTTTTAGAAAATTGCATGTTACGAGACGCCTCCAGGCCATCCTCTATGCAATCCATCAAAGCAAGAAATAATGGCTGCATAAGAAATTCCACCTAAAGCCTGATTGACATACCACAGTAGATTGAGCTAGAATAGCTTCAAAACAAATTCAAAGCTCCTTGGAAATTGGCTTGCAAATGAACCAGACGCCTTCATTGGTTTTGAGCATCGCGCGACCAGCCGTCCAGATTAACCCAGAAGAAGCTCAGGAGATGCTTATCATTGTCAGAAGACGCTATGATCACCTTCTGAAGGAGTTAGGCGAGGCTTTTTCAGGACAACAAAGTGTGCGGATTTTAGTGGACAGGCGGCGGGGCCAGCGGCGAAAAGTCGAGGACCCTGTTTCAATGGAACGCCGCAAAGCAGACCGGCGAAAACACGAAGAGGAGTTGTTGAAGGTAATCCTTCCAGCCTAAGGCTGTTGGCCTAGGACTACAGGCCTACCAGCTGGCTTCCAACCTAAGTCTTTTTTCGTTCTAAAACCCTACCAAAGCCCAATTGTTAAAAACTCAAATAGCTGTTAAATATTAACAACCTAACGGCACCTTATACCGCGCAGGCGAAGAGCAACCCGTTCCACGAGAAACACCAGCGAGAGTAGGATCTGGGGAAAAGGGTTTTTGCCAACCAGGGTGAACAATGAAGCTTCTCCACCATGTTAGGCCTTTGCCTGTATGGTGGTGCTGGGGGGGTAAATCGGTGTTCGTTGTCTGATCGTGAGGAAGGGAATCCGGAAACGAAGCCGCTTACCCGAAAACTCCAGCAGGAAAGGGGGTGATGCGCAACCGCTGAAGAGAACAAGATTAGCTACTAGGTAGAGGTTGATTTCTTAGACAAGAACCTTTTAAATGACGATGGAGGAAAAAAAATGAAGATCAGGAGAATTTTTCCAGTGTTGTTGTTAGCCGGCATGTTTCTGGCTTCCTCAGCAATGGCTGGCAATTATCCGGAATTTGACGCGGTCGGGGTAGACAGCGCCAACTACTTTGCCAAAAACAATATTGCCTACAAAATGGTAACGGACTGGAACAAAGCTAATAAGATTGATGGTATCTACTCCCTTGAAGATGAAAGCAATTTCCCGTATCCAATGTCGAACCCTGGAGAGGCATTTAAAGCTAGTGGCGGGCAGGGGTACACTGATCCTTGCTGGGGAGCGTTCAAGAGCGTTCTTACGACCGTGCAGAGAGACGGTTGGTATGAGTGGGTTATCGTGCTCCAAATGCAGCCTGAAAGCGACATCGACCTGAACATTTACGACTGCGTTCTGAAATGGCAAGGAGCAGACCACGGTGGTCTCTGGGGTAATGCCGACCAGACTGGGCGTTGGCGCGCGGACTGGGGTAAGCTTTATTTTAGCCCCTGTGCCGCCCCTGATATCACAGTGACCGCTTATCCAGGGCCGTTTGCAGTAGCAAGCTTTAAGGAGAGCCAGATTCTGGAGGCGCGTAAGATGCCCGGGCTCCATACGACCTGTTTGGATGAGAAATGGTACACCTCTAAGGCTCACTGGGATGAAAGCATTGTGATTGCACTGCCCGAGACCGGAATGTACAAGGACAATGGGGATCAGAGTTTCCAATTGGTCCAGGGCGACATTATCAAGGTGAAGGTTCAGGTTCCTACATTTAACACGACCGACATTTACTATGGCGCCGACAGTGTTGTTTTGAAGTATATCGGCATGTCAAACACCTATTACATTGGCCTCAAGTAGTCGCTTTTGCTGAAACGCTTAAACCGTGGGGCACAGCATCGCCTGTGCCCCACCTCTTAATGGGTTCTAGAACAATTCAAAGTTTATTTCGCCCTGGGGATTATGAGCGCTCTCATATGCCCGATAAACAAAACCTCCTGCAGAATGAGAAGATTCTTCCCATAAATGTTCGTCGATTTTTTTCTGTCGAGTACAGGCTCGTTTCAAGATCTCCCAGCCAACCTGACCAGCGATCCAGATGCCCACTGGGCTTTTATGTAGCTCATAGGAGGTGGGAAGAATTTTACCAATATTGGGTAGATTTTTTCACCATTAATGGGAAGTGCTTTACATACACGCTGAGGCGATGAGATTGTGCATGACAAAATGCTTTGAAATTCCTGGTAAAACTTGATTGATGCAAGAGCTGTTTCCCTGGCATGAAAGTTGCTTTTTTTAATTAAGATGAGTTCGTAAAAAGTCCCCATAGTCGTCACTCCCGCGAAGCCTGCCCCCGCGCAGGCGGGGAGCGGGAGTCCAGAACTTCTTGAATTTCCTGGATTCCCGTTTTCACGGGAATGACGGAAAAGGACGTTCTCCGACTTTACGAGAGCATCAATTAAGTCGTTAGACGGTCGTTTCACTTGCTTGAACCAAATCTTTCTCCTGGCAACATGCTCGTAGGAGTTGCGGATCTGCCATTTGGTTAAAAGCATTTTTCATCCCTTATAGAGGAGGCGATTGTGAAGAAAAAACTATCAACAAAGCTTATAGCATTTTCTGGTGCCGTCGTTGTTTGCCTTGCGCTTGTGTATTTTCTTCCCCGCTTCGGGGCCAACAAATCGCCTTCGCCACAAGCATCGAACGTAAAGCCGAAAAGCACTGCATCGGCACCCGTAGCCAGGCCGCCGTCTCAGGAAGTTGACCGGAGGGCTAAGCCGCAAGAGAACGCATCGGGCTCTGCAGAGCAAGGGGGTATTGCTCAGGCGGAGGCTGCCTTGGCGGATCCGGATACCTACAAAAGAGTGAAGGCTGTTCATTCGCTGAGAGGGGAATTTTCCCCGGAAGCCGTGGCGCTGCTTTCCAAGTACTTGGATGATCCGGAGGCGACAGTAGTTACAGCCGCAATTAACACTCTGGGGGTCATCGGCGTTGGCACTGAAAATGAAGTCCTGAAGAAGCTGGTCTTGGATGCCCTCTTGGAAGAAGCCAAAGATAAGACGTCTTCCTTCCGCGGCTCTGCCTTGATCACCGGAGCCATGCTTGGCGAGAATGAGCGGACATTTCAGCTCATTGGCGAGTATATAGCCGAGGATGGGGATGATGGCAAGGGCTTTGCAGTGCGTGCACTATCTTTCATAAAAAGCCCTATGATTGTTCCCTACCTTTCCGAGATCATGAATAAGACCAAAGACGATGAAGTTCTGAGGAATGCCTCTGCCATTTTGGCCAAAATTGAGACGCCGGAAGCAATGGCGCTGCTTTCAGAACGGCTTAATTCAAGAAAAGAAGGTGACCAGGTTACTGGTGCCTGGGCGTTGTCGATCAAGAACAATGCCGATTCAAATGCCATGCTTGTCGAGGCTGTGAGTGGCAATAAGCTCTCAGAATCGGCTCTCTCAGTCATTGCAACGAGTGCTGCCGGGCCTGCCGTGTTTAGGGGCGTGTTCGACCTGAATCTTCCTAAGGAAGACAAGCTTTATGCTCTTGGTGTGATTTCCGAATACGCCAACGGTGCTTCCGGGTCAGTTCGGAATCAGATGGCCGAAGTGATTAAGCCGATGATCAAAAGTGATGATCCTGAGTTGAAGCTTGCGGCCATAGAAGCCATGGGAAAGGTGGGAGCCAAAACAGACCAAGGCCCAACGCTGGCAGAGGAATTTAATTCTTCAGACTTTATGGTTCGCGGTGCGGCACTGGAAGCCTTTATTCCTTACTGTACGCAGAGCTCCTATAAGGAACTCACAAAGCTTTGGTATGACGAAGACGAAAAGATTCGAAGGACGGCGTTTTACTTGTCGCAGATATTTTTGAATAAAAGCGATCTTGACGACCTAAAGAAAGCGACCACATCCAAGGACCAGTTTATTGCTAAGACTTCTCAGAAGATCATCAACAATCTTTCGGAATCTACTTTGTAAGGGACTTCCGAATTAAGGCCGGGCCTGGATGCATTTTTTGTCTGCGTTGGTTTTGCAGCAGAGAGCCAACCGGGGAACTTCCTGATCATGGAGATGTGACGAATGAGAAAATCACTAGTGATGCTGGTGAGCATAATTTTTTTTGCATTAGCCTGTCCATCAGCCGATGCGGCGATCAGTTGGGATTCAGCCTACTCCGTTTTTCATTACGGTGTTCAAAATAGCGGGCAATTTTACTACACCGGCAAACCCGACCTATACCCCTACCTTCTCCACGGAAGCCGTAGAGCAGGCCACTTATGGGGCTACGGCATCGGCAAGCCTTTTGGATTCAGCTGTGCCTGGCGAATCATATTTCGCTGAACGGGATGGCCAAGGGACCTAATGGAGGAGTCAGCCCACCGCTTGGTTTACAGGTTCAGGCCTTTGCGGAAATCGTCCCCGCCTCTTTAACGGTTGCAATGGTGTCGATGTTGGGCAGAATGTCGTGTCCTATGTTACGAGACGGTTTCGAGTCACCACCAATCGCTTCTATGATGTCAGGGCCACCCTGAGCGGAGTGGTCAATTTCAATGACTTCTTCTACTCGGGGTCTTGGATCTTACCGGGCGACCCATTCGGTAACAGGGACCGTGGAGTTATATGAGAGCTTCGACGACTTTAACCAAGATATTAACCTGATTTACTCCTGGACGCTTAACCAAAGCCCCAGCGCAATCAGTGGTAATGTGAATCTCCTGATGAGTACAAATGCGAGATACGAGTTGAAAATAGTGCTCACCCTTAATAGCAAGTTGGTAAATTTTTATCTTAGTGGCGGTACACCTAATGATTTCAGGTGCGGTTCCTCCGAGTGGTACCTACAAGATGGGCAGCAGCGTAAGCTCGCCTTTAGTGCTGACGGCGACTTTCTTTGACTTGAGCGAGGCCGTTAACCCCGACGGCATCGCTCCTGCTCCAGACAATTGCCCCACTCTTTATAATCCTTAATCAGGCCGACACTGATAGTGATGGTGTTGGGGATGTGTGTGACAATTGCCCCACTATTTATAATCCTAATCAGGCCGACACTGATCTTGATGGTGTTGGGGATGTGTGTGACAATTGCCCCACTCTTTCTAATCTTAGACAGGCCGACAGGGATGGGGATGGTGTTGGGGATGTGTGTGACAATTGCCCCTCTGTTTCTAATTCTAATCAGGCCGACAATGATAGTGATGGTGTTGGGGATCTGTGTGACAATTGCCCCACTGTTTCTAATCCTACTCAGGCCGACACGGATCGTGATGGTCTTGGGGATATGTGTGACAATTGCCCCACTCTTTCTAATCCTACTCAGGCCGACACGGATCAGGATGGTGTTGGGGATGGGTGTGACAATTGCCCCGCTCTTTCTAATCCTACTCAGGCCGACACGGATCAGGATGGTGTTGGAGATGCGTGTGACAATTGCCCCACTATTTATAATCCTTATCAGGCCGACACGGATCAGGATGGTGTTGGGGATGGGTGTGACAATTGCCCCACTATTCATAATCCTGATCAGGCTGACACGGATAATGATGGTGTTGGGGATGTGGGTGACAATTGCCCCACTATTTATAATCCTGATCAGGCCGACACGGATAATGATGATGTTGGGGATGTGGGTGACAATTGCCCCGCTGTTTATAATCCTACTCAGGCCGACACGGATCGGGATGGGGTTGGGGACGCTTGCGATTTGTGCCCCAACGACCGTGCAAAGACTGCCCCCGGTGTATGCGGGTGCGGTCTCCGTGAAAAGGATATCGATGGGGATGGTACAGTGGAGTGCCTCGCCCCTCCAACTTTTCTCCCCGGTATCTTTATCCTGCTTCTGGACTAATAGGGGTTTCCCTCAGAGTGTGTTAGCTGATGCGGTGTCCGTGACACAGATACCGATGGGGATGGTACAGTGGACTGCATCGACCCGCCCCCCAAGACCCTCCAACTTTTCCCCCGGTATCTTTATCCTGCTTCTGGGCGAATAGGAGTTTTCCTCAGAGTGCGCTGGCTGATGCGGCGTCCCTGAGGCAGACTCCGACCAAGATAGTATCTTGGACTGCGAGGGCATCAGTCAGACGTAGACAGTGACGGCGTTGGAGATGCGTGTGATCTTGAAGACCTAAAGAAAACGGCCACATCCAAGGACCAGTTTATTGCTAAGGGTTCTCAGAAGGTGATCAACAATCTTTCGGAATCAACTTTGATGCGTTCGTAAAAAGTCGGAAAACGCCCTTTTCCGTCATTCCGGCGAAAGCCGGAATCCAGGAAAAACAAGCACTTCTGGACCCCGGCTTTCGCCGGGGTGACGGCTTTGATGACTTTTTACGAAACCGTCAACTTTGTAAGGGACTTCCGAATTAAGGCCGGGCCTGGATGCATTTTTTGTCTGCGTTGGTTTGCAGCAGAGAGCCAACCGGGGAACTTCCTGATCATGGAGATGTGACGAATGAGAAAATCACTAGTGATGCTGGTGAGCATAATTTTTCTTGCATTAGCCTGTCCATCAGCCGATGCGGCGATCAGTTGGGATTCAGCCTACTCCGTTTTTCATTACGGTGTTCAAAATAGCGGGCAATTTTACTACTACGACCAGGTAACCCGCGACTATACCCCTAACTTCTCCACGGAAGCCGTAGAGGAGGCCACTTATGGGGCTACGGCATCGGCAAGCCTTGTTGGATTCAGCAATGTGCCTGGCGACATTTTGCTAAACGGCACGGCCAAGGGACCTAATGGAGGAGTCAGCCCACCGCTTGGTTTACAGGTTCAGGCCTTTGCGGAAATCGTCCCCTCCTCTTTAACGCACCTGTGCCACATGGTGTCGATGTTGGGCAGAATGTCGTGTCCTATGTTACGAGACGGTTTCGAGTGACCAGTCGCAGCATGAGGTCAGGGCCACCCTTAGCGGAGTGGTCAATTTCAATGACTCTTCGGCTCGGGGTCTTACCGGGCGACCCATTCGGTAGACAGGGACCGTGGAGTTATATGAGAGCTTAGACGACTTTAACCAAGATATTCGCAAGGTTTACTCCTGGCCGCTTAACCAAAGCCCCAGCGCAATCAGTGGCTAATGTGAATCTCCTGACGAGTACAAATGCGAGATACGAGTTGAAAATAGTGCTCACCCTTAAGAGCAAGTTGGTAAATTTTGTTATTGGTAACCCCATTACAATTTTTGGTGCGGTTCCGAGTGGTACCTACAAGATGGGCAGCAGCGTAAGCTCGCCTTTAGTGCTGACGGCGACTCTCTTTGACTTGAGCGAGGCCGTTAACGACGACGGCATCGCTGCTGCTCCAGACAATTGCCCCATCTTTGATAATCCAGGTAATCCTCAGGCCGACGCTGATCGTGATGGTGTTGGGGATGTGTGTGACAATTGCCCTAGTGTTTCTAATCCAGGACAACAGGACTCTGACAACGATTACTTCGGAAACGCGTGCGATCAGTTGCCCCAGCGACCCTGCGAAGATAGTCCCCGGCATCTGCGGGTGCGGCGTCCCTGACACAGACTCTGACCGTGACGGTACCCCGGACTGTCACGATGGTTGTGATCTGGATCCTTTCAAGATAGCCCCCGGTGTATGCGGGTGCGGTGTCCGTGACACAGACTTCGACCAAGACGGCACCCCGGACTGTAACGATTTGTGCCCCAACGACCCTGCGAAGACTGCCCCCGGTGTATGCGGGTGCGGCGTCCCTGACACAGACTCCGACCAAGACGGCACCCCGAACTGTAACGATGGTTGCGATCTGGATCCTTTCAAGATAGCCCCCGGTATATGCGGGTGCGGTATCCCTGACACAGACTCCGACCAAGACGGCACCCTGGACTGTGAAGATGGTTGCCCTCTGGATTTTTTCAAGATAGCCCCCGGTGTATGCGGGTGCGGTGTCCTTGACACAGACTCCGACCAAGACGGCACCCCGAACTGCAACGATTTGTGCCCCAACGACCCTGCCAAGACTGCTCCCGGCATATGCGGGTGCGGTGTGTCTGAGGACTGCAACGACCTGTGCCCCAACGACCCTGCCAAGACTGCCCCCGGTGTATGCGGATGCGGTGTCCCTGACACAGACTCCGACCAAGACGGCACCCCGGACTGCAACGATTTGTGCCCCAACGACCCTGCGAAGACTGCCCCCGGCATATGCGGATGCGGTGTCCCTGACACAGACTCCGACCAAGACGGCACCCCGGACTGCAACGACCGGTGCCCCAACGACCCTGCCAAGACTGCCCCCGGTGTATGCGGGTGCGGTGTCCCTGACACAGACTCCGACCAAGACGGCACCCTGGACTGCAACGACCGGTGCCCCAACGACCCTGCCAAGACTACCCCCGGTGTATGCGGGTGCGGTGTCCCTGACACAGACTCCGACCAAGACGGCACCCCGGACTGCAACGACGGGTGCCCCAACGACCCTGCAAAGACTGCCCCCGGTGTATGCGGGTGCGGTGTCCGTGACAAGGATATCGATGGGGATGGTACAGCGGACTGCATCGACCCGACCCCCGGAGCCACTGGAAGGGTTCCCCCCGGTGTCTTTATCCTGCTTCTGGTACGAATAGGGGATTTCGGATGTTAGTCAGATGAATACTTATGACGCGATGCTTTCCAAATAGGCCAGGTCTTTTTCTTGGGTGTTCTTGGTGCCGACGGCCACGATCATTTTCTTTGCCTGAGAATCCTTCTGGTAGTAGATCCTCCCGGAATAGGAGAAGGCCACCTCCAGAACGTTCATCTTGCCCCCTTTTCCGAAAACCTTTCGCCTGACGGGCACGGCGGACTCATCGTCATTAAGAGTTCGAATCACCTGTTCAGCTTTTAGCTGAAATTCATCCGTGAGGTCGATAAACCCTTCGAGTGCCCTGTCTGTAAAGGCCACGTTCTTGTAAAGGGCAGAAAGTCTTTTTCTGGTGGATTCAATTGTTTTTCTCTTCTTCCTCGGTTTCCCGGATGTCCGATCGATTTCCGTTCTAAGCTGGACGATTTGGTTCTCCAGTTCTTCTCTGAGCTGCTTCTGTTCGCCAAGTCCTGCCTCTTGCTTTTCGATCTCCTCTAGGAGCGCATCAACGTCAGTTGTCAAACCATCCTTGTCTCTTCTGAGAGCATCTATCCTCGCCAGGTATTCCGCCTCCTTTGCCTTGGCTGCCTTCGAACTTTCCTCCGCCTGGTCGAGTTGATCGGCAAGTCTCTGAACAAAACGCTTACGCTCTTTTTCCTCCTCTTCGGCCACCTTGATCCGCTTTCTTACAGACAGCCAGATCACCATCAGGGCTACAAGAATGTAAAAGACCAGGATGCTGTTTGAAATCCAACTGTTTTGTCTGATCTGGGCCTTCACCGTCAGCATCAGACCGTCGCTCAGAATCTTAAAGTTCTCGGAGGCAACCTCCGTATATCGAAGCGAATCCCTAGGAAGTTCCGAGAAACTCTTCTCTTCCGAATCCACCTTGGTGGACTGAGTAGGATAAAGGATTCGGTCATCAACCGTCTTGACCACGATATTGATAACAAGCCCGAGGCGGAACCTGAGATCGCGCTTTAGATACTCACTGATGTTGCGATGAATCTCAACTTTTACCGAGTATCGACCCTCGTAAAGAGCAGCCAAATCCTGAATGATCACATCCTGGAGCGTGTTGAACTCTTTACTCTGCAGATATCGTTCCAAGACGTTCAGTGTCCCCAAGTAACAAATGGGAGACAGGAAAATGCACAAGAAGAGTATTTTATATGAGAAGTTCTTCAAAGCCGGAAAACCGCCTGAAATCCAGTATCTCTTGCTCCCCCTTCGCCTGCGCGGGTACAAGGTTCGCGGGAGTGACAACTATAAGGGCTTTTTACGAAGCCGTCAAATTAATACCAAATCAACGACCCCACCGCAAGAGGCAGAGACTACAATCCTAAGGGAATTAAACTTGATGGCTCAAAAAGAGCTCTAAAAGATCGCTCAGGAGAATGAACACTTGAGGTCATTCCTCCTGAATGGTGGTTCGCGAGTGGAGCACTCGTGCTTCTCTGCGGGCTGCTGAGCATTTTGGTTTTAGGGCGGCGGCAAAAGAACCGGCGCTCCTATTTTGATTAGAATGCCGGCTTAGCTTTTTTCTTTACAGGAAAACCTTGGCAGGTTGCTTTATGTTCCCTTCTTTTTTGAGTTATTCCATAGCCGTGCTGATAAAACACCCCGATCCCCCACTAGGACTTTCCACGGCAATGGTAGCGTTCGGGGTTACCGCGCTGCCTGCAACCACAGCGCTGAAGTGGTAAACCTTGATTTCAATGGTGGACGGATTTCCATGATTATGATTCACACGGGATCCGGGCATCATCCATCCTTCGCCTTCGGGCGTAACATCTCCGGAGCCGTCGCAGGCCAGAACCCACCTCTCGCCATCATAGTAGTAGACTGCAAGGTCGCTCACATCACCGTATTCTGGACAGGGGATGGTGACGGTCACCCCTCTAGGGAAAACGGCAGGCGGGAGAAGGTTTGCGGGGACACCTACGGCTTCTGCCTCAGTCAATGGAGGAACCTCCGCTATGGGCCCGAAGTATGGCTCGAGGCCTATTTCCTGCAGCAGGCTGCTGTCGTAGGTGATCGATGCCCCCTTCAAGGGCCCGACATCAACACGCACCGTTTTCTTTAAAGTCAGCGTGTTGATGTTCACTGTACTCGCCGGCATTTCATTTTCTTCTGCATTATCTTGTTCTTGCCCTTGGATCCTAAAAGTGAAAGGGATCGGATCCATGGCTTTGTTGCTCCTGTCTTTGACGCTCACCGTCACTTTCACTTCTGATTCATAGGGGTAGAAGTTCGGTATATTCGTTTCATTGCTCCTGTAGTACACAACCCACAGACTATACGCCACGTCCCCATCCCCATCCAGTTGAACCGCCTGCACTATCTTGGCACCTTTAGCATTCTGGTCATTCAGCTTTCGGGGATATAAGTAGGTCCCATCGCTGATATCGAAGGTGACCGCATAGGGGTCGGTCAGATCAATACCTTCAACAGATTCAATACGGGCGGCAAACGCCACGTTATTCGGAATTCGTGTTCCATCCGGCAGGATTCCCGCTTTGTTGAGCGGAATCACCTCTACCACTCCGATACGATCTGCTGGTCCTGGGAGAGAGTTGGGGTCCTTTGCAGAGGTGCCGTAAATGTATTCCTCATAATTAGTCCACCCGTCATTGTCGAGGTCCAGATCCCTGTCGAGGGAACTGACAGGGTTCAACCCGTTGACCGCTTCGTAGGCATCTGAAACGCCATCCCCGTCTGAATCTTTGTTTACCGGGCTGAGCGCCCACCGATTAGAACCCCACGCGGCATTGCTCCTTGCATACCTGTACTCTGCTCCGTCAGACAATCCATCCCCATCGGTGTCGGCAGATCCATTCTTCACTGTGTAACTTCCAAACCACCGCTTTTCCCAATCATCCGCCATGCCGTCATTATCATTGTCATTGACGCGGATCGTGCTGGGAATGACGGTCTTGCCAAGCGAATTGGTGATGTCCCTGCCGATTTGCATGCTGTATATGGTATTGATCTGGAGCGTAGCGGGGTTTAGAGGTAGTTTGAAAATCTTGCCGAAGCCGCTGAGGTCCACCCCGTTTCCGGAAACCAGCAATCCGTTATCAAAGCTGTAGTTCCCTGCCAGAGTGGCGTTCTGCATGTTGCTTTCGCTGTAGGTGACCGTTATTGAACTCTCGGTGTGGTTGATGACGGGAAACCCTTCAATACTAGGATTGGGAGTGCCGACAACAAATGTGTTGCCGGTGTGGCTTCCCACAGGATTCCCTGCAGCGTCAAATGCTGTGACTGTCAAGACAGCTGTCCCATCGGTCACGGCGGGTATGGTTAGACTGTAAGTCCACCGCGTATTGCTTACCTGCGTCATCTCAGCGCCAGAAACATCGTTGTCGATACCGGCAAAGTCTATGCTGATCGTCGGTGTGCCAAGAATCGGGTTCGAATCCGTGAAATTAGCCGTAAGAGTGATTGCCTGACCAGATATGTATGGGCCGGGATTGCTATAAGATATAGCAACCGTCGGTGGCACTCTGTCGAGGATAACATTTGTTTTCGAGGCAACGGAGGATATCTCCCCTTGGGCGTCCTTGACCCACCCGTAGATCGTGTGGCTTCCTTCTTGGTCATTCAAGACAAAATCGCTCACGGTAAAGATGGGATTTTGTCGTGCGCCACCGGGGATAGAGAGGAAGGTCCCACCGCCAGGGTCACTCCTGCCGTCTAGGATCAGATACTGACTAACCATCGTGTCATCGCTTGCGACCACCCTGATACGACTTTCCATACGGATCATTTATGTAGACCGCAGTGCTTCCGCTCTCTCCGTTAACCTCGAGTGAAGAGAGGAGAGGAGGCAGGTTGCTGGGAGTGGTTCCTGTTGAGACTTCATTCGAGTACCCGCTTTCAAGCCCCGAGCCGTTATAGGCGGTAAGAGCAAAATAATAAACATAGCCGTCCACCAGCCCGGTCAGGGTGTATTCAGGACTGGAACGATTGAAATTCGGAGTGCTAAGCGGAACATTGATGGACTGCCGATAGGGGGGGCCGGAATCCGTGTCGTAATAGATTCTATACCCGGCCAGGTCTGACTCCGCATTCGGATCCCACCCGAGGGTAACATTGAACGCCCAGGCTCCACTTGAAAGCAATCCAAACACGGAAATAATGGTTATGAAAAAACAAAGAGCGACAGCACCACGCTGCCGCTCGATTCTTCTTCCTCTATCGTGCATAAACACCTCTCTTGTGGCGGGCTCGAGATCTGTCGAGAAAAACGCCTGCCCTGAAAACGAACTCGGATTCTAATCATTCGCAGAACTTGATACGGATAGAAGGGGCAAGAATCTGGGAGTCTTCCAATATGAAAAGAGAGTTCATGGCCTCCCCAACGTAGGCAATAATTCAGCAACAAAGCAGCTATTGGGGTTTCTATCAATTGGGCTTTGGGAGGGTTTTAGAACGAAAAAAGACTTAGGTTGGAAGTCAGCTTGTAGGCCTGTAGTCTTAGGCCAACAGCCTCAGGTTGGAAGTTCAAGCCATTTATAAGGGTGCCATTGGTACTCTGAAGATTTGTTAAGATATAGTATAGTCTATCCTTGGGCTTTGGATTGGGAAAAAGATCTCTTTTGTGTAATCCCATGTAAACACTCTTAAATGTTACCAACAGGTCTCGCCTGAAAGGGTTAAGAGGGTGGGGTCTAGACAGGGTTGTAGGTGTTGACCTGCAAGGTCACCTTGAGAAGACTGGTCTTTTCCTTGGAGGCTCTCAAGAGCTTGATGCGTTTGACGTGAAGGAGTTTTCCCGAGTATTCCATCCTGTAGAGGAAGTGCACCAGTTGTTCCATGTTGATACCGTCCAGGCTGATCTCGATCCCTTCAGGTTTCAGTTTCCCTTCCCCTTCAGGAAAAGTGACCGGCTTGATGTACTGGATCCGCTGGTCAATGCCGATCTCCCGGGTCACGGCCTCGAGATAGGAAAGGAGGGTGAAACCGCCGCGACCCTTGATCGCCTCCTGCACGTCGCTCCGGTCTCTCTGAAAGCTTTGCCATTTTCCCTTGATCTCCGAGATCCTCACCAGGTCCTGCTTTCTCTTGGCGATATTCTTGGCAAGAAGCTCCTGCTTGGAAAGGGCCGGGGATATCACCACCAGGTATAAAAGAAGGGCAACGAGAAACAGTCCTCCAAAAAAGACGTAGCTCATCTGCTTTCTGTCCAGCTTCATCAGTTCCTCTCCAGGGCAAAATTAAAGGTGACCGCGTTGTCCTTTTTGTCCATTCTTGCGCCCACGAGCTTGATGTTTTTGAACTGGCCGGCCTTGGTGAGCCGGCCGGTCAGCCTGTCCACCGCCTCGAAAGAAGCGGTCCGGCCGTCAATGCGGATATCCTTCCCCTCCACAGAGGCGTTTTCTATCTGCACGTCCGGGTCCTCTGAGATGATTCTGGAAAGGGACAGGAGAACTTCCAAGATCTTCTCCCTTCCTGCCGCCTCCTCAAGACCCTGGTACTGGCTCATTTCCTCTGTGAACTTCTGCTCCAGCTGGGCCACTTCCTGGCCCCTAACGATTTTTTGGGCGGCATCAGGAAAAGCCTCGGCAAAAACCTGCCGGATCTGGGACTGCAGCTGGTTGTACTGCCTCTCTAGGTAGTACGCTTTCTGATAGACGTTCACCGTGAGAAGCACCGCAAGAAGGAGCAGCCCCGCGCCCATGAAAAGGAACATCTTCCTGAGATTGAAATAGGTCTTGGGGATAAACTCCTCCCGCCTCAGGTCCAGGGATTTCTCTGGCGGATAAATCGCGCCGATCGCAAGACCCAGCGGCACTCCCAGTTTTGGCTGCAGCAGCGAGATGCTCTGATCAAGCCTGTCTTTCATCTCGTCAAAAGGCCGCCACAGCATGGTCTTGATCCCGGTACTGGATTCAAGCGCCTGCGCTTTTTCTCCGGCGCCTGAAGACCCATTACCTACAAGGTAGATTTCTCCCACAGAGAGACCGGGCCTTTTCATCCTATAGAACCGGAAGGTGCCCGCAACCTGGTCTACGCTGTCCGGCAGGATGCGAATAAAATCGAGTCTCTTCTGAAGGATGATCTGGACCACCAGGCTCTCGCCGTCCTGGTTTACGATCGCGATCGGGTGTTCGGACTCGCTGCCGTGTTTGTAGAGATAGAGGGAAAAGAGGGCGATGTCGTCCAGGGTGACCGCGTCCGGCTCGATTCCCGCACCGGCAAGAAGGGCAAGGTGCTCTGCAAGGTGTTTCTTTTCGACCCCGAAGGTCAGGATACCCCCGTCCGCCCCGGGGTGGAGAAAGTCAACCAGCACTTCCTCCACAGGGCAGGGGAGATAGGCTTCCATCTGATACTTGATGATCTTTTCTATCTTCTTGGGTTGAGAAAGGGGCAGGGAGATCTCCCGGATAAAGGCCTTGGAGCTCGGTATAGAGGTGACGATCATCTCCCTTTTGAAACCCTCTTCCTGAAAAAGCTTCTTGATCTCCTCCTGAATGCGCTCAGGATCAGCCACCTCTCTGAACACGGCTTTGTCGATTTCCGGGCCCTTTAGACCGACATAAAGCTGAACAGCCCCGATGAAGCCGTCCTTCACCTGCAAGCCGACCACATACTTGGGTTTCAAAAAATCTTTGAGCGGGTTCATCATCATTAGAGTACTTGCCAGTAAATCAGTTTTGTCTTGTTTCCCTCTCTCTCGGCAATGGTCCTGATGCTTGCGACAGCCCCATTGCAGTTGACATGGGCGTCGATAGAGAAGGTCGAACTCTTCACCGTGATCCACTCTCCGATCTCGGCAAGGACCTCGCCATCCATGCCCGGAACTTTTCTCAAGTCGTCTATGCTCTCAAAATTCTCTCCTTTTCGGTATTCCACAATCGCCTCTGCCAGAGCACTGTCCATGTTTTCGCCGAGGCTCTCGAGAACTTCCTTGGGAGCCGTGTTGATGTTGATCTTTCCGTCGGAGTAAATGGTCAGGTAATCCATGAGCCTTTTACTCTTCTTCTCTCCAAAAAGCTCGAGGTCCCTCATGCCTCGGACCAGAAAGATCTGGCCGACCGTGAGGAACGCTCCATTGGCGCACTCGTAGGGTTCTTCTAGATTCTGGTAGAAGTATCCTTCCGCCCCATCCTGCCTCTCGATGTCATCCGCATCCAGCCAGTCCAGCACAGGGTTGAGCCGCTCTTCATTCACGCCCATGGCGCTGAAGAGCCTTCGCATTTGCGCTTCTCTCTTTTCGTCGATTTCGCCCTGGCTGTTCCTGAGGAGATTGATGTTGATCTTGCTGTTCTCATCCACCATGCCGCCGGAGAAAGAAACGCCCTCCTCGCCTTTGCCTTCGGCCAGGGGAATGGACCCGAACTGGCGCCACGCCTCGTTGAAGGTATCGATTTCAAAATCTTCATCCCTTGCCAGGAGCTCCAGAGCGATGTTGATCCCGGAGCGGGCGAGCTGATAAGCCCTGGTGCTGTCTTTCGTGTAGCCTGCCAGGGTCACTTCCACACCGGACTCGCTCGAAAAGCCAAGGGTCAACCCCGCAAGGGTAATGATAATGAGCAGCGTGAGCACCAGGGCAGTGCCGCGGCTGTCTCTCAGTTGCTTCCCCCAAGCCGTTGAATTCTTAAGGCCTCGGAATTCATCAAGAAATCTTTTTGCCCTCCTTTTTTCACCCTCCCCTTTGTCCCCTCCCATCAAGGGAGGGGCACCTATCCAAGTGCCCGGAGTCTCCCTCCCTATTGACGGGGGAGGGCGGGGGTGGGGGTGAGAAGAGCTTCTCAAAATCTCTGCCATGACAACCCTCTAACTCTCCTTTTTCCTTTCCGCCAGTTCCGGGTGGATGGTGGTGCTGAAAACATGTTCGCGATTGAGTTCATCCCTGAGGACCAGCCGAACCTTGATGAGTGCCGGAAGCCCGGACCCCGGTATGCCCTCCAGAGTGTTCCACTTGTCCGATTCCTCGCCCCGGGAATCCTGATAGGTGAGGTTGAACTCCATCAAGTTTCTCGCCATCTCCTGGAGCAATCCGCCCTTGGTGAAATCCTCATCCACGCTGGAATCGTCCCTCCTCAAAAGAACAAGGACCTTTCCTTCAGGATCTTCATCGACCAGGTAGCCGATTTCACACAGATCGCTTGCCGGACCTTTTTCAGTCAGGGACAGATGGGTCACGGTAGTGAAGTCAATGCGATCCGCCCGCCTTCCATCGATCTCGCGGTCTTCGCCGATCAGGCCCAGTTTGATCTTCTCCGAAGGAACGCTCACCTGGATCAAAGCCGACTGGAGATCCTTGGTCATCCGGTCCAGCACGATCCTGGCCATCTGGTGAACCTCTCCGTTCTGCCGGGCAATCTGGATGGCCTCCACATTCGTGGTGTAGGCGCTGTAGACAGCCGCCATGATGATGACCAGGATCGCCATGGAGACCAGCACTTCCAGAAGGGTGAACCCCTTCATATCTTTTGCCGGTACAGATACGTTTCGAGCCATAGATCCTTGCGGGCCTTGTCTCTTTCAAGAATCACGGCCACCCTCACTTTGTAGAGGGTCTCCGTATCCGGTACCTCACTCACTTCCTGTTTGTAAGTGTAGTCCGGATAGTCTTTGCCGAAATCCCCTGAGTTGGTCCCTTCTTCAATCTCTTCCAGAGACTGGATCTGGGAAAGCCTCTCCTGGAGAAGCCAGGTCGCCGTGGTCATGAACTGCGCTTCAGACTGGAGGTCCAAGTTTTGCGCCTGCAGGTGAAAGACGGCCACAAGGACCAGGGCAATGAGCCCCAGGCAAATGACGATTTCAAGAAGCGTGAAACCGTGATCCTTCCCTTTTTTGTTCAATATATCCTTCATGGGTTCTGATAAGACCCGTCACCGGGTTGATTTCCAGGGTGTAGAACTTGCCTCCCTCATTCTTCAGATGAATCAGGGTGTGCTCCACACACCCATTGGCAAAAAAACGAACCTCTGCTTTTCCCTCCTGAACCTTTCCCACAGTGTCCACAACCACGTCTGCAAAAAAGACCCCTGGAGGCAGGTCCTTTCTTCTGGGAACGACCTCCTTTTCTTCCTCGAACAAACTCTCCTCTGTTTTCCTGAACTCCACCGGGGTTTCCGGTTCCATGGCATAGAAGGTGTTCTGCTCGATGTTCAGCACGAGGGTCTGGATCCTCCTCGTGTAGGCCGCCTCTCCTCTCAGTTTGCTCACTTCGCTCATGAGCATGCGGGTGGCCTGACCCAGGTCCCCACCGGAGAGGATCCCTTCGATGGGAACGGTCACCAGGACAAAGAAGAGGCTGATAATGAACAGAACCACGGCGATTTCAAAAAGGGAAAACCCTGCCGTTTTATTCCTTCCTGGTCGCCCAGTTGGTGACATCGGCATCCTCCCCTTCACCCCCGTCCTCACCGTCCGCGCCGTAGGACCAGAGATCAAAATCCCGGTTCCGAACTCCGGGACTGAGGTACACATAATCCCTGTCCCATGGATCCTTGGGAAGCACGCCCTTTTCCAGGTAACCGCCCTCGCGCCATTTCGCGGGAACACGCCCTATCGAGGGTTTCTCCACCAGGGCGCGAAGACCCTGGTCCGTTGTCGGGTAAAAGGCGTTGTCGAGCTTGTAGAGCTTCAGGACTGTTTCAAGGGTCTGGATGTCCATTTGCGCTTTCAGCTGCCTGGCTTCCCCAGGCCGATCCATCAGTTTGACCGCAATGAGGCTCGCCAGGATGCCGAGGATGGTGATGACAATAAGGATCTCAAGCAGGGTGAAACCTTGCTCGGATCTATGGGACAAAGGATATGAGGCTTTCATCGCTTACGCCACTCCGTGTTGCTGTTTGGATTGGTTCCCTAAATTCATCTCATTATATAACTGCTCAGGTGTTTAGGCTGAAGGCTGAAGGGCAACAATGATCATCCATGACACAACCACCTGCCAAGGTATCCAAACGATCTTGGCTTTGTGTGATCGCGCATGTCTTTTCCTTCAGTCTATCTACCTTCAGTCTATCTCCCTGAGTACTTACCTCATTATAACACATTCGACTGTTCGAGCATAAACAAGTAACGAGGCATGGGGACTGAGGACTGGGTAAAAAAGCTAGACGATTTTCTGCTCCATTCGACTCAGTCCTCATTACTCATCGCTCAGTCCTAGCCCTGCTACCTCGTTACCCTGATCCCAGAGGTCATCTCAAAAATGGGCAGCAAAATCGCCATCACAATGAAGCCCACCACAACACCCATGAACAGGATCACGACCGGCTCGATGATGGAGGTCAGCGCGACGATGGTGGCTTCCACATCGTCTTCATAAACTTCCGCAGCCTTGGCGAGCATTTCCTCCAGTTCCCCGCTCTTTTCACCGGCCCGCACCAGCTGCACCACCAGAGGAGGAAACCCTCCCTTTTGTCGCAGGGGGGTTGCAAGATCAGATCCCTCGCCCACGAGCTTCGCCGCTTCCTTGATCCCGTCCTCGAGGATTCGGTTTCCCATGGAAGGACCCGAAATTTCCAGGGCATCGACCAGAGGAATCCCGCTCTTGAGCAGAATGGAAAGAGTCCTCGTAAAACGCGCAATGACCGCCTTGCGATGAAGCCTTCCTAGAAGAGGGAAGGCCATTTTGATCCGGTCCCAGGCTCGGCTCCCTTTTTCAGTCCTCACCAGAGCCGCGATCAACCCTGCCAGGCCGACCGCGCCGATCCCCAGAAGCCACCAGTAGTGGCTGATCACATAAGTCACAAAGATGAGCACCCGCGTTGACCAGGGAAGAGCCAGCTTCATGCCCTTGAAAATCCCGACCACCTTAGGCATCACAAAAGTCATGAGAAAGATCAAAATGACGCTGCTGATGAGAAAGAGGAAGATGGGGTAGGTCATGGCCGACTCTATCCTCTTCTTGAGCTTGAGCCGCCTCTCGGAAAAATCCGCCAGCCGCTTCAGAATGATATCCAGGGCTCCTCCTGTCTCGCCCGCTCTCACCATGTTCACATGGATCTGGCTGAAGACCCCGGGGTGCGCGGACATAGCCTGAGCAAGGGAATTGCCTTCCAGCACCCGTTCACGCACCTGGGTGAAGATCTTCCTGAGCTTGGGTTCCTCGCTCTGGTCGATCACTCCGCTGAGGCTTTCAACCAGGGGAAGGCCTGAAGAGATGAGGGTGGCCAGCTGCCTCAAGGCCGTCGTGACTTCAACAGGATTGACCCGCTGCAGTTTGGCAAGGGGGGAGGCGAGCACTTCGTTGGAGGGCTTTCTTTCCCCTTCCTTGACTTCGCGAATTTCGGTGGGGTAAATGAGGTCCTGGGTTAGTTTGAGCCTGGCTGCGGCAGGGCCGTCCGCCGTAATGAGTCCGCGGATCTTCTTGCCTCTTCTGTCCAGAGCTTTGTATTCAAAGACAGGCATGCGCTCCTACAGCGGCGCGGCGCCGCAAGCAAATTCGAATACCGAAATCCGAAGCTCGAAACAAATTCAAAGCACCAATGCTCCAATGTTCAAAACAAAAGCCGAACAACCTGCGGTTTTGGTCATTTGAATTTTAGTCATTGAAGATTGTTTCGGATTTCGTGCTTCGGATTTCGAATTTTGAACTTCGCCTCAGCTTGAAAAGATATTGTAACCTTAGAATCTATTCTTGCGTTACCCTCAGCACTTCGTTGAGAGTGGTCATCCCGGTCTTCACCTTCAGGAGGCCGTCTTCAAAGAGGGTAGCCATTCCGTTGCGCACCGCCATGTCCTTCATCCTCACCGAATCCGAGCCGGCCGCGAGAAGGTGCCGGATGTCATTGTCCATCACGAGCAGCTCGAAGATGCCTGTCCTGCCCCGGTACCCGCTTTGCATGCACGCCTCGCATCCCCGTCCGTGATAGAAAACCTGGTCCTTCGGAAGCCCGAGCTCTTCAAGGGCAGACTCCTCGGGGTGGAATGGTTCTTTGCACTCCGGGCAGATCCTTCGTACGAGTCTCTGGGCCAGAACCGCCAGCAAAGACGAGGCAATGAGAAACGGCTCAACCCCCATGTCCACCAGACGGGTAAGAGCGCCCGTGGCATCGTTGGTGTGAAGCGTGCTGAACACGAGGTGGCCGGTCAGTGACGCCTGAACGGCGATCTCCACGGTTTCCAGGTCCCGGATCTCCCCCACCATGATGATGTCAGGGTCATGCCTCAGCACGGAGCGGAGCCCCCTTGCAAAGGTAAGCTCCGTCTTGGGATTTACCTGAATCTGACCCACGCCTTTTAATTCATACTCGATGGGATCCTCGATGGTGATGATGTTCTTCTCCATGGAGTTGATCCGGTTGAGACCGGCATAGAGGGTCGTGGTCTTGCCGCTTCCGGTGGGGCCTGTGACCAGAAGGATCCCGGTGTTCTTGTTAATCAGTTTCTCGAAGATTTCCAGCCTCTTTGGCGCCATGCCCATCTCGGCCAGCCCGAGAATGGAAATGCTCTTGTCGAGCAGGCGGAGCACGATCCTTTCGCCGAAGGCCATGGGGATTACGGAAATCCTGATGTCCACGGTCTTGTTGGCCACCTTGATCTTGATTCTTCCGTCCTGGGGAAGCCTTTTTTCCGCAATGTCCAGGTTGGCCATCACCTTCAGCCTTGAAACAATGTGGGCATGGAACCGCTTGGGGAGGGAGAAAACCTCGTAAAGGATCCCGTCGATGCGAAACCGGACCTTGATATCTTTCTCGTATGGTTCGATGTGGATGTCGCTCGCTTGCCGCCGCAGAGCCTGAGTCAAAACGACATTGACGACACGGATGATGGGCGCCTCATTGGTGACATCCATGAGGTCCTGCAGCTCTTCGAGCTCGGTGAAGACCTGGTCCTCGGACTGGTAGGACTCCAGGTCCTGCACCATCTTCTCTGCTTCATCGCTTGTTTGATCAAAGAGCATGTTGATCGCTGAGTGGATCTCCCCGAGCGGACTCAGGACCATCCGGGTTCCCTTAAATCCGAACTGACGTGCCAGGTCATCGGCGGCCAGAAAATTAGCCGGGTCATTGATGGCCACCGTCAGGATCCCCTCTTCCACGAAAAGAGGGACCAGCCCCATGCGCTTGAAATACTGGATGGGGATGTCCAGTTTGCTCTCAAAGCGGATGTCCTCAAGGAGCCTCTTCTTGACAGGAATGCCGAGCTGTTCCGAGTAATGAGATAACCGCTCCGATTCCGTCATCTCCTGCACGAGGAGAGCCTCGACAGAGGAATCGGCTTCAGGAGGAGGAGGGGGCTGGTGATTCTGCGGACTACTTTTAAATAGATTTCTGAGCATTTTTTCATAAAAGAATACAGAAGTCAGTCGTCTGTATACAGAATGAAAACGCTAAAACTCACCACGAAAGCACGACATTTGGAAACCACATCCTTCCCCTTTCGTGTTTTCGTGACTGCTTTGTTTTTCGATTCTTCTTCGTATTCTTATCTGCTGTCTTTTTTCCTTTTCTGCTTACTGCTTACTTCATACTGCTTACTGCATTTTTCTTCTGTCTTCTGTTTTTTGCCTTTGCTGCAGACTGTTCACTGATCACCGTTCACTGATTACTGCCTTCCATTACTCAAATGCCTTTTTCCTGATGTACTCTTCCTCATTCGCTTTGAGGGCCCTTTCATTTTCCTTGTCCATATACCCTCTCTTCTGGTCGTAAATCTTCTTTACCTCCTCCGCGGACCGGGTGACGCGAGGCGTCAGGAACACCATGAGGTTTGTTTTCTCATCTCGATCGCTCGTGGTCTTGAAAAGCCAGCCGAAGGCGGGGATATTGCCTAAACATGGGGTTTGGGTTGTTCCTCTGTCCAGTCTTGTCTCAATCAGGCCTCCGATGACAGCCGTCTCCCCATCTTTCACGGTGATGCTGGTTTTTGCTGTTCGGTAAGTCGTTGTGGGTGCGAGCACGGTGCCTCCCAAGGCCGTCTGAGAGATGACTGCCTTGACGCTCTCTTCCACCTTCAGCCTGATATAGCCGTCTTCGTTGATCAGGGGGGTGACCTTGAGCGTCACGCCAACGTCCTTGTATTGAAAGTTCTGTATGGGTCTGTCGGTTGTCTGGTTTGACTCGATCACTTGGGTTACAAAGGGAATATTCTTGCCCACCTCGATGCTTGCTTCCTCATTGTCAAGAGTGAGGATCTGCGGGGTAGAGATCACGTTGAAGTCGCTGTCCGTTTTCACCGCCCTCACAAAGGCCGATATGGTGGGAAAGGTGATTGAGCCAAGGGTAATGCCCTTGCCGATGACGCCGGCAACAAAGCCGAGCGGAAGCCCTCCGCCGGAGGCAAAATTATCTGCTAACGAGGATTCCCCTCCTCTTGATCCGCCAAAATAAACGCCACCTGGTTGCCCGGCGCCAAACCCGCCGTCATAGGTATCTCCCAAGCGCCATTCAACGCCGAGGTCCAGAGCTTTTGACGCCGACACTTCCAGGATAAGGGCTTCTATGTAAACCATGCTGCGCGGCTCATCCAGTTTCCTGATAACCTCCTCAAGGATGGCATACTCCTCCGGTTCCGCGATGATCACCAGCGTGTTGCTCGCCTTGTCGGCCGATATCTGGACATCCTTAGAGACAGGCGCCGCCTTTGCCTTTTCATCCTTAGTCCCCTTGCCGGGGATCTCCATCAAGACCTTAGCCAGATTTTCAGCAACGGCATTCTGGAGGGAATAGATGTGGATGTTTTCTCTCGGGCGAACCTGTCTCTGGTCCAGCTTATCCACCAGGAGTTTGAGCTTGGCCATAGAGTTAGGGCCTGCCAGCACCACAAGAGAATTGGTCCTTTCATCAGGAAGGATCTTCAAATCGGCCCTGACCAACCCTGCCTGCTGCGCTGCCCCTGCCGTCGCCCCTCTCCGCTCCTGGAACAGGGTTGCCAGCTTTTTCGCGAGGTCATCCACCTTTGCATGCTTGAGCTGTGTGACCCATATCTCTTCGTCCCCTGGGACATCCAGTTCCGTGATGATCCGGAGCAGGCGGTTGATGTTCGACACCGTGTCGATGACGATGAGGGTATTGGTCTCTGCGTAGGGCACGAGAAGCCCTGTTTTTTCAACCAGCGAGGCAAGAAGCCTCCCGAGGTTGACGGCATCGGCATGCTTGAGAGGCACTAACTGGGTGACGATCTTATCTTCCGGGGTCCTCAGTTTTTTTTCCAGGAAAGTCTCTGTGGCCTTTGTCTTTGCCGCAGCCGTCGGGACAATCTTCCTCACTTGCCCTGCTTCGATCACGGTGAATCCGTTCACGTCCAGGACGGAAAGGAAGACCTTGTAGACTTCGTCCACCGTGACCTTCTGGGGGGAGATGATCGTGACGGTCCCTTTGACATTGGGATCGACGAGGAAGTTCTTGCCCGTGAGCTCGCTGATGAACTTGATGAAGACCTGGAGGTCCACGTCCTTAAAGTTCATCGTAATGTAGGCGGGCTTCGGTGCGGAATCGTCGGGTTCGGTTTTCGTCCCTTTTTCCTGGCCGTAGGCTCCAGAACTGTCAAGGCACAGGACCAACAGGATCAGGAGAACGCCTAAGAGATTCTTATGTCTTTTTGTATTCCGCCTTTGCTTTCTCATGAGTCGCCCGGCGTCTCCATGCCTCTTCTCGGTGTAATGGTTCTCCTTTGAGGTGGTATACTCGCCCTTGGAGAAAACGGCCTCTTCACTCCTGGCTTGACTGCCTCTGCAGCTTCCTTTTCTTGAGATGAACCCATTTCCGGAAGGCTCCGGCTTTCATCCACCATAAGAAGGGCCTCTTCCCTTCCATCTACATTCAGAATGACCCGGCCCTTCATGATCCTGACAATCCGGGCCCCCATCACATAATCCTTGGCGTAGTACACCTCCTCCTTTCTCGATCCCCTGTCCAGGATGAAGGCGTAGGAATCTTTTCCGTCGCCCACCACCGTGCCTTTCAGGTCCAGATCCAGTTCCGTGACTTTGATGTCTTCTGTCTGTCCCTTTCCGGCTGTCTTAACGGTCTCTTTTGTGGTGTGAAAGACATCCCGGGATGCGATCAGTCCATACTCTTCCAGTCGCTTCCCTTTAGAAAAGGTCAAGTCCTTGGGGACCGACGCCTTGGCCCGGACACTCAAGTCGGAGTCTCTTGCCCTCCTGCTCGATGCCCATGTGGTGACAATGGAAACCCCTGCCCAGATGATGAGACCTGAGAGGAGAGTATTTCCGAGTAACAAATATCGCTTGAGATTCATCTTCGTTAGCTCTATATCAACCCTAGTATTTTACGGGTTTCTTGTTTGAAAATCAAACCTCATATTTGAAACACTCTGTTTTTTTTGAAAAATGATGAATACGCACTAGATGTTGTGGGCAAAGACACGATTATCCCCAAGATTTTCGCCGCCAAAAAAACTCGGAATGATATCATCTAAGAAGTATGATATTAATGATATTATTCAAATAAACCTATACCGAAAATGCCTGAGCAAAGGAGTTTGCAAGGGAGAAGACAATTTGCGGTTTACAGGAGACACAATATGGTTTTGAAAAAACTCAAAACAGTTTTCTGTGCTGGCCTAGTGGTCTCGTCTTTTGTTGGCCTCTTCGTTTACCAATATGCTTTGTGTGCGGAGGCAGTGAACGTCAGAGATGGCTTGCTCTCGGTGAACCTCAAGGACACCTCGCTTCTGGAAGTGGCGAGAGACATCGAGAAGCAGTCGGGTGTCTGGTTCAGGGGAGATGAAACCCTGTTCCAGGAAAAGATTTCCGTGAGCTTTAATGACCTGCCTTTTGAGGAAGGGCTGAAACGCATCCTCACCAATCTGAATTACAGCCTCATGTTTGACACCAAGAACAAAGTGGCGGGCGTGGTGGTTATGGGAGAGGGAAAGCCTGCCGGAACCCAGCCGGCTAGGCCTGGCGCACAGCCCCCGCGGGTGGCGCCTCCGCCCGGGACCCCGACTCGACCTGTGCCTACAGTGAGAAGCCAGGCCTTCAACTTCCACTCCGCCTGCTGCAACTGTGCGTCGACCGCCAAGGACTCTACCCCAGCCACCTGGTTCAGGTGCACCGGAATCCGCAACCCCGGATGCCTTCAAAGTCCAGGAGAACGCTCCGACACCCGGTGGGCCAGCGGCGTCTGACGGGCCCTTGCCTCCGGCATTCACAGTCATAGAGAATGCTCCGCCCCCCGGAGGCCCTGTTGAAGACAAGGAGACGCCTGAAGCTTTCAAAGTCATCAGAAATGCCCCACCGCCTGGCGGAACAGCAGAGGGGACCGGGGTGAGCCCAGGAGGTTCAACGCCCACGAGAAAGGCCTCCTCCCCAGGGGAAGGATCAAAAAGCGATACTCCCCCCTAATTTCCGGCGCCCACGTTGAGCTTCTGGCCCAACTGAATGGACTGATCCGGTCTGAGGTTGTTCAACCGGCGAAGCTCGTCCACGCTCAGGCTGTAACGGAGCGCAATGCGGTAGAGGTTTTCTCCCGGAGCAACGGTGTGAAAACGTGTGGCGCCGGGTTTTGCCGGCACTCGGGGGGGTGGGGCAGGGGTCGGTGGAGCCGCTTGAGCGACTTCCGCTTTTCTCTTGCCTGCCTCTGCTTCTTGCTTGATCTGGTTGATGTCCTTCTCAATATGGTTGAGCCGCTCGTTCAGATTCCTGGAAAGGCTGTCCACTTTTTCCTGGATCTGCGGAGTCTCCTTTCCCCTGCTTTCGAGTTTCGCTATTCTCTCCTCCATAAGCCCTATCTTTTTCAGAAGCGGCTGAAGATCCACCTCAGGGCCCTTCTTCTCCCCCTGCCACAAAAAGAACAGCCCCACAAGGGCCAGGACCAAAACGGCTGCGCCTGCCAGCACCAGGGGCGTTCTGCTCTTCTGCCTCTGTGCAAATCCTCTCCTGCTCGGGCTTTCCTCGTTCAAAGTCGCCACTTCTTCGGAGAATTCTTTGGCCAGGTCCTGCTCAAAGCTTTCAATCGCTTCGGGCAGCGTGTCGTAGATGGACGTGAGCTTCTCGATCCCAAGGAGGCTCAGAAGCTGCGTGATGTTCTTCGGCACCTGGGCTAATTTGACGGATCTTCCTTCCTCCTGGGCCCACTTGAAAAACGAAATGAGGGTGGCAATGCCCCGGCTATTAATGTACTCAAGGTCCCTCATCAGCAGGACAATGTTCCTCTTTCCCGTCTTCTTGACTTGCTCAAAGCCTTCGTAGAGCTCCTCGATGGCAAAGGAGTCAATCCTTGCTGCCAAAGCCACAATCACGACATCCCTGTCTTCAGTAATAGTCATTCGGAGAGCCATATCCGTACATCCTGTTCTTCAAAAGTTCTTGCCTATTCCCCGGTCCTCGTATATAGCCAATTCTTGGATATATTCCAACCAAGCCGTTTGGCCGTATCCAAATTCGAATCCCGAAATCCGAATTTCGAAACAAATTCAAAACACCAATGCTCCAATGTTAAAAACAATAGCAAATCGGTGCGGAGTTTTGGTCATTTAAATTTTATACCATGAATGACGCCTTTTATCATCATCAAACAGAAAAGACCCTAAGAAATTTGGAAAATGACAACAGGCGTCTCAAGAAAGAGATCCAGGAGACCCGGCAAGAAGCCGCCAGGATCAGAGAGCTCATCGAGTTTCACGACAGGCTCGAGAAGGATTTCTTCTCCGCCGATTCGCTTGAGGAACTGGTCATTACCCTCGCCAATTGCCTCCAGCTCAGACCGGACATCGATTTTGTTTCCCTGGGCCTGACCCGGCAGTACCTGGAATCCATCCTGGGCTCTCAGGAATTCATCGATCAACTTTCCCTGCCCCGGGGGCTAAACATCCTCCCCATCGTGGATGAAGAGGATCTGAGGAAGCGTGTCGGAGAAGAACCGGTTCTTTTCGAAAAAACGCCGCTGGGGTCTGCAGAGATTTTCTTCCCCGGCCACCACGATGAGATCAGATCCCACGCCATTCTCCCATTGACTCTGCGCAACCGCCTGCTCGGTTCTCTGAACCTCGGTTCCATCCGGAGCAGCCATTACTACTCTACGGCCACTGGACCTGATCTCCTGAACCGTCTGTGCGCGAAGTTGGCCATTGCCGTGGACAACATCCTGTCCCACAAGAGAGTCGCCCTTCAGAAGGAGCTTCTGGATCAGGAGATTCGCAGGGCAGCGCTTCTTCAGAAAGACCTCTTGCCCTCAGCCTCCCTGGAACTGGGTTCCTTGAGGATCACGGCCTACTTTCAGCCCCGTCACGAGCTGGGCGGCGATTTCTATGATTTCCTCCTCTTGGGTTCCGAAAAGGTGGCCCTTCTTGTTGCCGATGTGTCGGGGCACGGGTTCTCTTCCGCGCTTATCGCGGCTATGCTGAAATTCACCTTTCAGATGGAAGCCTCTGGTGAGCCCTCTCCTGAGGCCATCGTCTCCCGCATCAATGAGAAGTTCTGCCACATCCTAAAACAGGATGACTTCATCACTCTCTGCTGTGCGGTTCTTGACACAAAGACCCTGTCCATGGCTGTTGCCAGAGCAGGCCACCCTCCTCCCTTTCTCCACCGCTCCGACGGAAACACCCTGCTCAGGCTCGAACCCTCAGGGCCACCGGTGGGTGTAGATCCAAAGGCGATCTACGAGAGGACGCAGGTGGAATGGAGCCCCGGAGATGTCCTGTTCTTTTACACGGACGGGGTCACAGAGGCTCTTCTTGGCAAAGGCGAGGCCGGTGGATTGGAGGACTATGTTTTGAAGCTGGAACAAGGGCTATCTGCAGACGAGATTTCTCAAAAGCTCCGCTCGGAACTTGAAAAGATCAAGGAAACGCATGGTCTGGAGGATGATGTCACCCTCCTCACGGTGTCACTGTAACAGGGCAAGCAGGGAGCAGAAAGCGTAAAGGCAGAGGATTTTGCCGAAAGAATTCAAAACCGAACCGCAGAATATCGAACACCGAATGTCGAAGGCCGAAGCAAGAGACGGACGTGTTTAAACTTCATCATTCGAAATTCGTTGTTCGACATTCGATATTCGTTCTGTTCATCATAGGCTCCCATTAACATCACAACAAAAAAATCTCCCCGGATATACCATCCAGGGAGATTTTTCTTTTCAATTCAACAAAACGGAATGGGGCTTAGAGCTCGAGCCAGGAGTCCGAGTAGAGGCTTTGGCCCAGGATCACCCTTGAGGTTTTCACGTAGTTCTGGAGCTCTTTGGAAAGAGAACCCACGTCCACGGACTCTCCGTCCATCACTTTGTGGATGATATCCACCACGTCAGGCCTCTTTCCTCTGGCGATGGCCATGAGCTTGTCGTCATAAGCATCCGCAATGCAGGAGTACATGCCCTTTCTTTCCAGCATGACCATGTACGTCTGATTCAATATGCCTCTCAGATGATCCGGCGGCCCATTCGAGATGTTGGACAGCCCGCAGGTGGACTTGATGCCTGGGAACATATCCTGGAGCATCTCCTGAAACGCCAGGAGGCTCATGAGCTGCGGCTGCTGGATATTCACAGGGGTGACAATCCCGTCCACGAAAATGTCCTCGTTCGGAATCCCTGCCTCATTGGCCGCATAAATCAATTCCGCTGCAAGCGCTCCCCGCTCGTTCTCATCCCTCGGCAACCCATCGGGTCCCCACATGAGGGCAATCATGTTGGCCTTGTATTTCACGGCCACGGGAATGAGTTTTTCATACCTTTCGGGCCTGCACATGATGGAGTTGACAATCGCCTTTCCCTTGTGAACGGACAGCCCGGCTTCCATCGCTTCGATATTGGAGGTATCCAGGCAGAGAGGAGGGTTGTCTCCAATCGTTTCCTGGACCGTCTTCACCACAAACTGCATCAGCTCCGGTCCGCCCTTTCTCGCAGGGCCGAGGTTGATATCGATCCAGTCCACGCCTTTTTCCTTCTGCCTTTTCGCTTCCTCAGCGATCGGGCCTGGGTCTTTTTCCTTGAATGCTTTCCCGATTACCTTGTTAATCACATTGAGATTTTCACCGATCAATCGCATGGCCTTTCCCCCTTTTACTTGACCCTTTCTTTGAGAAACTTGGGTATCAAGGACGCGTCCCTCGGGCCAATAATCACTTCCCACCCTGGCAGTTCCTCTTCCATCTCCCCGCTGATCGACGCGGCATAGCCGGGAATAATGAGCTTCTTGTGGGCGATCTTATCTGCAATGCCGCTCTTTTTCACAAAAGAGGCCACGGCGTCTCCGGAGAACTTGCCGGCCGCCCATGCCGTCATCACCGACAAGCCTTCCGTGTCCATAATCAGGAGCCAGCTCGGCACGCGGCTCCCCTCGATTTCACCACTCACGATGAAGTACGTCAGGGAGAAGTTCGTGGTGATACAGACCGGAGAATTCTCGTTGGGAGCTCCGATCTCATAGATTCCCTGGGTGACCGTCATCGGTCGCTGCGGATCGGTATAGATATTCAGCCGTTCGAGGAGCAAAGGGAAAAGGCTTTCCCCCTTGAAATCCGAAAGCACCACGATCCCGGCATACTTGGCGATCAGCATGGCCGACAGGACCGTTTCCACGTCCAGGTTGCCCGCCATCTCGCAGGGGAATGCAATGGTTGGGAAACCAAGAGAGCGGTTGCCCGCCTTGAGGGGCGCCCTGCGGATCGCGACCTGATCCTGCAGAACCTGTTTGGGATCCCTGGCCCCGGAATCGAGGACGAGGTCTTTCAATCCCATGCCCGTCAGTTTGTCGCTCAAGGCAATGAGGTTTTGAAGGCCGTCTGCTTTCACGGCCAGGGGCAAACCCTTCTCTTTGGCAAGCTTAGCCATCGCCTCCGCATTTTGAGCAGCGGCTGCATAAAGCAGCGGCTTTTTGAAGGCACAGACGTCCACAGCCGCCTTCATGACATCCACCTTATCGGTCATGAGAATGAGATTGAACTCGCTTTCTTCCGCAATTTTCTTTGCCGCAGCGGCGAAGGCTGCGCCATTGCCGTTGACGTCCTTCAAGGCCACCAGTTCAGGTCTCAGGTTCAAACCCACCCTTTCATACTGGAAGGCGTTCCACTCTTTGAGTTTTCGATCCAGGGCCCCGCCGTCCATGTCGGATTTAATGAGCGCTGCAATGCCGGTCGGGTTGTAGAAGGTCTTCTCGTGCCTGAACATGACTGTCTCGCCGCCGATCTTGAAGGCCCTCACCCCTGCGCCGATAGCCACCTGCCGGATGGGAGGGGCCGAAGCCTCAGACAGCTTCTCCCTGGCCTCCGCAGACACATAAGGGCAGGAATCGAGCTCGGCCTTTGCAGCAGCCAGGTTCATGGCAAAAGCCAGGCAGGTAGGAACCCCACATTCCCCGCAATTCGTCTTCGGCAAGAGCTTGAAAATCTGAATTCCCGTCAGTCCCATAGCTTTCTCCTATCTCTATTAGCCAACAATGGATTCCAGCTTCAGAGCCGGATGATCTTTTTCCTTGAGGAAAGGCATGATGTCCGCTTCCGTGATTCCTACTGTCTCATCGGCAATCCGGTCAATGAGATCGGGCACGCCCAATTCCTGGCCTCTCCTGAGCAGTCGCTCCCGAAGCTCCTCTTTAAGCGCCTTGGGCATCCAGACCATCCGGAGCAACCCGCCGTCGCCCACGATGAACTTCCTCTGGGTGATGTTATACTTGGAGTGACCCACAAACCCGGGGGAAGATTGACCGCCGCCCATGACACCGGCCAGGGTCGTAAACTTCATCCCGCAGGGCGTCTCCCCTGTGTAGTCCCGGTTCACGGTCATGACGCCGTTGCAGCCCGGGATCACGGCGGCAATGCACTCACAGCACCCGCAGGTGGTCATGGGATCGACCAAGAGACTGTAGAAATTGTAGTGGTCAACGGTCTGGCGCGAGGCCTTGAACACGAAATCGTTCACCCCTTTCCACTGCCCGAGCTTCGGATCCAAACACTCGCCCTTCTGAACAGGCTGGTTGGGACCTGTGGGATTGATTTCAAAAGAGGCCTTGCAGTCCATCCAGTTGTAGGCGCCGCACAATCCGGTTCGCTCCGGACTGATGACGCACACATGGCTGGGTGCGAAGGACTGGCAGAGCGTGCAGGAGTAATAGGTCTCTATGGCTTCATCCGTCATCTTCTCCACGCGCTCATCCCTCAGCTTGTATTCAGCTCTTGCCCGGGTCGTCAGTTTGTCCACATCTTCTTTCTTCGTATAAAGGGTCACCTGGATTTTGTCCAAGATGCTCCCAAAGTCCTGGTGCAGCTTGGCATGAAGAATGGTTCCGATGTGTTTGAGAGAGAAACCCTTCTCCACGGCCTGCTCGCCTACACGAATCCAGGCGATATCCCTCTGCCCGATGTGCATGATGCCCTGAGCATAGTTGATCAGGTGATGAATCTGCCTTTCCAGGATGGGTTCGAAATCAGGCTGCATCTTGCGGCCGGCCACCTGGACATAAATCCCCAGAGGCAAGCGGGACCCTTTTTTCACGTCTTTGACGTCCGGGCCTACGAGGTCGACCTTCCCGTCTTCGATTTCATTCATCTCCCCCATTTTGCAGAGCTCGGTGCACTGGGTCTTTCCGCCGCCCGTCTCAAGATAGAGATCATCCTTGCGAACCCGTTCCCCTTCGAAAGCCGGGCCATAGGCCAGCGGGATGTCCACTTTGGCCACGCTCACTTTCAGGCCTCGAATCTCAATGGACCTTGAAGGCATGTCCTCATGAAGGACGTTCGCCACCACATGCTCATAGGTGCAGACTCCGGTGGGGAGAACTTCAGGGATGTCCGTGTCCGAAATCGTTGGGAATCCCCAGTTGATGCAGCCGGCTGCATTGGCCGCCCATTCCGCGTTCACCTCACCCAGGGCATTCACAAAAGCAAAGACACGGTCTTTCTGGTACTTCAGCTGTTTCTTGTAATCGCCGGGCTGAATGCCGCCAAAGGCCATGCCTGCGCGGTTCGCAAAACCAAGGGCAAAAACCGCGGCCGAGATATCCGGACCAAAAGGCACGAGCCGCGTGTTCCAGCCGATCTGCACCTTTTCCTGCACGAGCTGCTGGGCAAAGGTGGTCCCATTCTGATTGGCGGCCATGAAGACATAGATGGTTTTGAGCTGGTATTCCTCGGCCATCTTCTTTGCTGTTTTCGAATCCGGGGCCGCGCCGACAATGGCTGCAAATCCAGGGGCCGTACCGTCCACGAATTCGACGCCTCTCTTCCTCATGATCTTGTCGTCCGCTGCGCCGAGCCAGAGTTTTCCGTTGTCCAGATCCGGATCTTCCACTTCCGGTTGATAGAAATTCGGATCTTCCACGTATCGAATCGCCTCCACGATCTCCTCGGCAAAGAGGGCCGCCATGCCCGCGTCGAGAAGCGGGCCGAGATAGGGAACGTGACAATCCTTCTTGATGTGGGGCGGTAAAAGCTTCCGCGCAAATTCAAGAGACTTTTTTGCAGAATCCAGATCCGTCACCTTCATTCCTGTCAGGGAATAGATGATCGGCAGATAATACGCCGTGTTGGGAAATGCGATTTTCTGGCTTCCACCGTACGTTTCCAGGGCCTGCTTGTATTTCCCTTCCGCCTTCGAGACGATATTGTACGCACCCTGGATCGCTGCAAACGCTACTAATTTCGACATACCTTGTTTCCTCCCTTCTTAAGAGGCATTAAAATGATCGTTGCTTATTCTGAAGCCCTGCGGGCTCCTGGCCCATGATCGTTTCGGAAGCGGCTATCCTCCGCGCCTGTGGATCCGGTCGAGATTCTTGGCCAGCCGGTCCACAAGGGTTTGAGGCTCTTTGACCAAGCGCTTGGCCGCCTTGCCCTCTTCTCTGGCCTTTTTCTCGGCCTCCGCCGTTTCTTTTTCTTGCGCCTTTTTCTCTCTCAAGGCCTCGATCTCACCTTTCTCTTTGGCCTCCGCCTTTTCTTTTTCCTGCGCCCTCTTTTCTCTCAGGGCCTGGAGCTCACCTTTCTCTTTATCGGCTGCCTCGATCTTTTTCCTGGCCTCAGCTTCGGCCCCAGCTTTTGCCTCAGCTTCGGCTCTTGCCTTGGCCTGCGCTTCCGCTTTCGCCTTTTCCTCTGATTCCTTTTTGGCTCTTGCCTCGGTTTCTTCCTTGGCCCTGGCCTCCGCCTCTGCTTTGGCTCTGGCATCCGGTTCCGCTTTCGCCTTCACCTCTTCAGCCTTGGGCTTCAGTTCAACAACCTTTTCGGCCGCCTTGGGCGGGGCTTTTGGTTTTTCTTCTGTCTTGGGCGCCGCTGCAGCCTTGGCCGGCTTCTCTTTGGCGGGCGCCTCTTCTTTGCCCACAGCCGCCTGCGGTTCCGGAGAAATCGACATCAGATCCGCTTCCCTGAGGGGGAGCTTCTTGGAGACGGGCTGAACATCCGTTACCGTGCCCCCTTTCACCATTCGGTCAATGAAGGAACGCACGAGCCTCACGCTTTCAGGATGTCGCAGGATCACCACATCCGCCCCGGCCAATAGGTAACAGGTGGCCGCAACGCTCTCCATCAGTATCCCTCTTCTCTCGGGATCTCCGAGGGTCGGCGCGTCCTCTATGGATTGGCCGGCTTCCTTGCATTTCCAGACTTCGTTGCCCACATTGGAAATCATGGGAATCTGAAGTTTCTCATCTTCCTGGGTCAGAGCCGCCATCCGGATTCGCTCCATCACGGAGTATGAATACTCCAGGCCGTACCCGAGCCCGCCGGTGGTGGGATCAATGAGGATCTTGTTGCCGGCTACACCAAGGTTTCCGAGCAGGATGTTCAACTGCTTGGCCAGATTGACGTCGATCGGCGAGGAAGCGACAATCACGTGTCCATAAGCGAGAGCACTGGCTCCTGCGCCCTTGTGGTTTCCTTCCTCCACCGGGGAGAGGGATACATTCTTCCCCTGGCAGGCCTCGGAAATCTTTTTGAGCACTTCCTCGTCCTTCTGGTTGTTCGCGGTTCCCCAGACGACCACAGGAACATCCACCGCATCGATCACTTTTTTTGCAACGACAGCCGCCTCATCCGCTTTCCGGTCCATTCCATTGGGATCGATGCTTTTCATTTGCAGGACAATGAGATCGGCGCCAAAGTCTTTCACACATTTCTTGGCCCACGCCTCCGGTGAGAAAATCACCTCCTTAAACGGCTCCACTGCGGCAGCAGGCCAGTCTTTTGAAGGATCATAGTCCCATATCTCCATGGCGATCTTGGGTGGGTTGGGCATTTTTCCTTCAAAGACGTAGAATGGATACGATTCCTCTCCTCCCAGTGTGAGGGCCCTTTTCCCTGTTCCGATGGTCGTGGTCCCTATCTTCCCAGAATAGGGTTGCTTTGGAATTTCAAAGGCCAATGTCGTTCCCTCCTTGTCTAATCAGAGTGTCATCTGAAATCCGATGGAATCGGATTTCAGGAAGCAAACGAATCAAGAACGAGCGCACAAAGATCATCCGTACGCTCGGTTTCATAATTAGCGAGCGCGCAAGGATGGTCTAAAAGACGCCTATTTTGTTGAGATGCAAAGGAACTGGGCAATGAAACTTGATCCCAACCGCCCTATGGGGGAAAAGAAAAAATCCTCTCAAAAGAGGAGCCCCCACCATATTGAAGTGAAAATGCCTTGTCAAGAATTTTTTACCAGTAAATTGAAGGCTTTTCCCAGTTAGATCGTCTACATGTGGTAGGATGGAAAAGATTTCTACAAAATATTGGAGTCAGACCCTGGGCCGTATGATTTCACAGAAGAATTCTTTCAAAGATACTGAAGGCGGCTTCCACGGCTTTGCTTTTCATCGTAAGCTGCGTGGTCGGTTTTCCACTGAGATCGAATTCCCTGATGAGGGGATCGTCCGGGATGATCCCTGAAAGCTCAAGCCCGAATTCCCGGACGCTCTTCTCGATGTCCGTTTCCTGATTCTCCTTGGCCTGATTGACAAGGAAGGCCTTTCGCTTGATGCTCAGCGGGAGTTCCTGGGTAAGTCCAACGATCCTGGCGGCCGCCTGAATTCCTCGCCGGCTCGGGTCGGAAACAATAAGGAGGAGATCGATGTTGTTGGTCGTCAGCCGGCTGATGTGCTCCATTCCTGCTTCATTGTCCACCACGACGTAGGCGTAATTCTTGATTAATCTGTCCAGATAGTTGGTGAGAAGGGTATTCGCCGCACAGTAGCACCCCGGTCCTTCAGGCCTTCCCATGACGACGAGATCGTAGCCCTTAGCTTCCACGAGGGCCTGCTCCAGTTTCATTTCCATAAAAATGTCTTTGGTCATTCCGGTGGCAACACCTTTCTTCATCTCCTCCCGGGCGTCTCCAATGGTTTCCTCCACCTCCAACCCGAGGACTTCATTGAGGTTGGCATTCGCGTCCGCATCCACCGCCAGCACGGGGACCTTTCCCTTTTCCACGAGGTATTTAATCAGCAAACCGGCAACCGTTGTTTTGCCTGTTCCGCCTTTTCCGGCCAAACCAATGGAGTAAGCCATTATATCCTCCTGCTCGGGAAATTTTAGTTGCCATTCAGATAAGATTTTTCTAATATTCAGGCACCGTTAAACCAAGAAACCACTCTGCTATGAGCCATAAGAAAGACATTTGGGTAGAGGTCTCCAGGAGTATAGAATCTAAGATGAGTAAGGGGGAATACAAGACTTGGTTCTCCCGAACTTCATTGAAGAGGTTTGACCCCCAAGTTGTGGTTCTTGGAGTGCCGAACAAGTTCGTGGCAAACTGGTTGAATGATAACTATCTGATTGACATAAAAAAGTCATTCAAGAAAATCGCCAAGATCTCCCCAAGCATCCATTTTTCCTATGACCATGGCGCAACAGAGAGAGAGCCCCGCGAGGTTGAAAAAACAGAAATTTACCTGAAGCGCAGACTTAATCCTTCAATGACTTTTGATAATTTCATCACAGGGGACTGCAACCGATTTACATGGTCTACCGCACAAGAGGTCGCTGAGAGAAGAACAGAAGAGTACAACCTCTTGTATATGTATTGCGTGAGCGGGTTAGGAAAGACCCACCTCCTTCATGCGATCGGGAATCATCGGCTCAAGAAGAATCCTCGTTGCCGCTTGAGATATCTTTCTTCTGATGCCTTTAGTTCGGATTTTATTTACTCCATAAAGAGCGACAGGCTTGACGATTTCAGGCTGGAGTTGTCAAACCTTGATCTTCTGCTCTTTGATGATATCCATCATCTGGCGAATCGCGAGAAGACGCAGGAGGAGTTTCTTTCTATTTTCAATACCCTTTACAGCCAGAAGAAACAGATCGTGATTGCCGGTGACGGCGCACCCAATAAACTGAGGAATATCAACCCGGAGTTGAAGTCTCGGTTGGGCTGGGGGTTGTTGGCCGATATTCACGACCCGGATCAGAACCTCAAGATATCCATCCTCCAAAAAAAGGCTGCTGAAGATAATTTGAGTCTGCCTGAGGATGTGGTGTTTTTCCTGTCGAATTCGAGTAACAACATCAATAATCTTTTGAAAAATATGATTCGCGTGGAGACATTTGCGTCCCTCAACGATGGGCCGGTTACTATTTCCATGGTCAAGGCTCTCATGCGAGACAAGAACACAAGTGAAATCAACCTCGAAGACATCATGACGACCACGGCCGGGTGTTTCAATATTTCCATGAGTGATCTCCTTTCCAATAAGAAGAACCGTATTTATTCGTATCCCCGACACCTGGCCATGTATCTGGCTAGAAAATACACGGATCTTTCTTTTAAGGAAATTGGCTATTCCTTTAGCCATAAGGATCATTCAACCGTGATCCACGCGCTCAGAAAGATCGAAAAAGAAAAGGATAAGAAGAAGGAAGTTCAGAAAGATCTCAGTAAGATTGAGAGCCTTCTTGGCTGACATTTTCACGACAAAGGTTTATGTGAGTGAACGCTATTTTGGAGTTTTAGGGATCAGAAAGTAGAGTGTGACGGATAGATCTCTTAAAACTTTTTAAAAGGGTCACGGTTTTTTAATAAAACATTCTCAGTTATTTTATTTGCTTATTTTAGTTTTAAACAAACCAACACCTATGATGATGTATGATTATTAAAAGATCTTGGAGGTAATTATGGAAGTAAGAATAGACAAAGATGAACTGATGAAGGCGGTTTCCAGAGTGCAAAGCATCATCGAGAAAAGAAGCAATATGCCTATTCTCTCCATGATCCTTCTTTCAGCTCAAGAAGCGTCGATCCAGATCTCTGCGACGGATCTTGAAATAAGCTTACAACAAAGAATACCAGCTGAAGTCGCTCAGCCCGGGAGTGTCACCATTTCCGGACGGAAGCTTTTTGAGATTCTAAAAGAGAGCAAGCATGCCACCATTCATATCAAAAAAAAGGAGAACAACTGGGTCTTTATCTCCGACGAACGCGCTAAATACAATCTCGCATCCCTCTCACCGGAGGAATACCCGGTCTTTGTGGAGCCGGAAGATGTTCCCATGGCTCAGCTCGACGGGGAGCTTCTTCGAGAAATGATCAACAAGACGATATTCTCCGTTACCCTGGAGGAAGCGGGATTTAAGCTCTCCGGAATTTTCACAGAGAAAGTCGTACGAGAAGGAAAGACCTATCTCCGAATGGTGTCCACAGATGGCCACCGTCTGTCTTTGATCGACAAAGAGGTGAAGGATATTGAAAAGATTAAACTGGACGGTGGAGTGATGATTCCGAAAAAGGGAATGGCGGAATTAAGTAAGCTCGCGAGCGAAGGCGGCGCGCTTGAACTGGGCTTTAAACAGAGCAATTGTGTCGCGAGGAAGGATAACTCCTTGATCGTGATCCGGTTGCTGGAGAGCAAGTTCCCTGACTACAGCGCCGTGATCCCGAAAAAGGTCAAAGGGGTGGTGAAGATTAAAAGAGAAGATCTCCTTGATGGCATGAAAAAAATGATCATTCTTGCAACAGAGACGTACAGGGGAGTGAAAGTCAGCCTTGACAAAGGAGTCCTGGAGTTGGTCTCCATTAACCCAGACCTCGGGGACGCTCAAGAGAAGCTGGAGGTTGAATACAAGGGAGACCGACTGGAGGCGGGGTTTAATCCGCGCTATTTTATTGATGTGCTGCAGAACATGGCCACGGAGGTTGTGGATTTGGCTTTTATTGACAATTTAAGTCCCTGCGTCATTAAAGGAAAAGACGACGAGGGATTTCTCGGTCTGATTATGCCGATGAGGCTCTGAGATGGTGGATCTAAATTCAAGTTACGGCGCAGCGGATATTAAAGTTTTAGAGGGCCTCGCGGCGGTTCGGAAAAGGCCGGCCATGTATATTGGGAACACGGCCTTTGAAGGATTGCACCACCTTGTTTACGAGGTTGTGGACAACAGCATCGATGAAGCGCTTGCGGAATACTGCAACTTCATCGACATCAAGATCCTCGGGGACAACAGTGTTGTTGTCTTTGACAACGGCCGGGGCATTCCTGTGGATATCCACGAGACCGAGCACGTTCCGGCCCTTGAAGTGGTGATGACCAAGCTTCATGCCGGGGGCAAGTTCGACAATAAGAGCTACAAGGTTTCAGGAGGACTGCACGGGGTGGGTGTTTCGGTGGTGAACGCTCTGGCCGAATTTCTTGAAGTAGAAGTGTATCGAGACGGCAAAATCTATTTCCAGCGTTTTGAGAGGGGCGACAAAGCGACGGAACTCAAGATCATCGGTGAGACCGCCAAGAGGGGCACGAAGATCCATTTCAGACCGGATCCGGAAATTTTTGAAACCATGGATTTTGATTTTGAGACCGTGTCCCGGCGAATGAGAGAACTGGCCTTTTTGACCCGGGGCGTCAAGATCCAGGTCGCGGACGAGCGGAGCGGAAAATCCAAAGAGTTCGTCTACGAAGGGGGCATCAAGTCTTTTGTTCAGTATCTCAACAAGAGCAAGGCCGCGCTTCACCCCGATCCGGTCTACATCAACGGTGAAAAGAACAACGTGATGATAGAGGTATCGTTCCAGTACAACGATTCCTACAATGAAATCATCTGTGCTTTCGCAAACAACATCAACACCCGGGAGGGCGGGAGCCACCTGATCGGATTCAAGTCCGCCTTGACGAGGAGCATCAATCAGTACTTGGGGAATTCGCCTCTGTCCAAGTCCTTCAAAGAGAAACTGACCGGAGAGGACGTGAGAGAAGGCTTGACCGCCGTGGTCAGCGTGAAACTCCCCAACCCCCAGTACGAAGGCCAGACCAAGAGCAAGCTTGGAAACAGTGAAGTCAAGGGTCTCATGGAGACGGTGGTCAACGAAGGGCTCGGTGTATTTTTTGAAGAGAACCCGTCTGTGGCCAAGGCGATTGTTTCCAAGGTGATTGATGCGGCCAGGGCTCGAGAGGCCGCGCGCAAAGCCAAAGAGCTGGCGCGGCGCAAGGGAATCCTTGCGGATTTCTCTCTGCCCGGGAAGCTTGCCGACTGTCAGGAAAGAGACCCGGAGAGAAGCGAGGTCTTTATTGTGGAGGGGGATTCGGCGGGCGGCTCGGCCAAACAGGGAAGAGACAGAAGGTTTCAGGCCATTCTGCCCCTCAAGGGGAAGATCCTGAATGTGGAGAAGTCCCGGTTTGACAAGATGATGTCGAGCGATGAGATCAGGACCCTGATCGCTGCGCTGGGCGCCGGAATCGGAGACAAGGACTACAACATTCAACGCCTTCGCTATCACAAGGTGATCATCATGACGGATGCGGATGTGGATGGGGCCCACATCCGCACCCTCCTCCTCACCTTCTTTTTCCGTCAAATGCCGGAACTGATCGAGAAAGGGTACCTCTACGTGGCCCAGCCGCCGCTCTATCGGGTGGCGGAGGGCAAGAAAGAACAGTATGTGAAAAACGAGGAGAATTTCAACGAGCTCATCATCAAAAGGATTGCCGAGAATGAACGGCTCCTCGTGGCAGACAAGGAAGATGTGTCAGGCCAGAAACTGAGCGTCTTCCTGAAGAACCTCATCCGGTATTACGACAATGTGAAGGAGCTCGAGAGAAGAGGATACAGCGAGGGATTCATCGAATTCATCGCCTCCTGCGCCGTCAAAGACAAGGACTTCTACAAGACGAAGGAGTCCATGGAAGCGTTCATCCAGAGCCTGAGTGATGCCGGGTTTGACGTGCGGGACCTGCGGCTCGGCGAGGGAGGGCACTACGAATTCGGCGTTTCCGACCCCGGGAACGGCGGCCATCATTTCACGATCCAGTGGGACTTCTTCGTCTCCCCGCAAACAAGGCGAGTGATGGAGATTGCGCGGCAGCTTAAGGACTTCAGAGGCCGCGAATTCAAGATCGGCGGGGAGACGGATGGAAAACTCCTCCAGGACTGGCCCTCTCTCCTCGAGGAACTGATGCGCAGGGGCAAGAGTGGTTTAGGCATTCAGCGATACAAGGGCCTCGGGGAAATGAATCCGACCCAGCTTTGGGACACCACCATGGATCCAGAGAAAAGGAGCCTGCTTCGCGTGAAGGTGGAAGACGTGGTTGAGGCAGACGAGATCTTCACCATTCTGATGGGCGATAAGGTGGAACCGAGGAGGGAGTTCATTTATGCGAATGCCCTCGAAGTGAAGGAACTGGACATCTAGCAGACTGTAGACAGCAGGGCGCATAGAGCCAAGAGCAAGAGAGAGTGGGTTGAACTCTCTTGGATTCATGCTTTCTGCTTTATTGATGCGTTCGTAAAAAGCGCGAAAACGCCCTTTTCCGTCATACCGGCGGAAGCCGGTATCCAGTGTTCTTAATTCGCTACGATTTCACTGGACCCCGGTTTTCACCGGGGTGACGACTTCTTACGAGTGCATTTTTATTGATTGATTGGGGAGTTGTTCCTATGGATGTCAATCCAGCGCTGGACATGGTCAATATCGAAGAGGAGATGAAAAGATCTTATCTCGAATACTCCATGAGTGTGATTGTGGGGAGAGCGCTTCCCGACGTGCGCGACGGCCTGAAGCCGGTCCACCGCCGCGTGCTGTACGCCATGCACGAGATGAAGAACTATTTCAACAGGCCCTACAAGAAGTCGGCCAGGGTCGTCGGAGACGTGATCGGAAAATTCCATCCCCATGGAGATGTGGCTGTTTACGATACCATTGTCCGGTTGGCGCAGGATTTTTCCATGAGATATCCCCTGGTCGACGGCCAGGGGAATTTCGGATCCGTGGATGGGGATCCTCCTGCGGCGATGAGGTACACGGAAGTCAGGATGACCCGTCTGGCCCAGAATTTTCTGGATGATATCGATAAAGAGACGGTGGATTTGAAGCCCAACTATGACGGTTCCCTCGAGGAACCCGCCCTCCTTCCCACCTCGATTCCCAACTTGCTCGTGAACGGGTCCTCCGGCATTGCCGTGGGCATGGCCACCAACATCCCTCCCCACAATCTCACGGAAGTGACCCTGGCCGCCGAAAGGGTCATCGATGATCCGGAAGTCAAGGTGAAAGAGTTGATGAGGATTATTCCCGGCCCGGATTTTCCGACCGCCGGATTCATTCTGGCCACTGCCGGAATCAAGGAGGCCTATGAAACAGGGAAGGGCATCATCAAGATTAGAGCAAGGGCCTTCATTGAGAAGGTGGGCCAGAACAGGGAGCGGATCATCGTCTCTGAGATCCCCTTTATGGTGAACAAGGCCAAACTCCTGGAGCGGATCGCAGAGCTGGTCAAGGAAAAAAAGGTCGAGGGGGTGGCGGACATCCGCGACGAATCAGACCGGGACGGCATGAGGATCGCCGTGGACGTAAAGCGGGAAGGAAACGCCCTGGTGATCATGAATCGGTTGTACAAGTACACCCAGATGGAAGTCTCCTTTGGGATCATTCTTCTGGCCATTGTCAAAGGCCGACCGCAGGTTCTTAATCTCAAGGAGATGCTCGTTCTATTCGTCGAGCACCGGCGGGAGATCATCGTCAGGAGGACGATTTATGATCTCAAGAAGGCGGAAGAAAGAGCCCATATCCTGGAAGGCTTGAAAAAGGCCCTGGATGCTCTGGATGAAATTATCGAAGCCATCCGATCCTCCGCAGATCCCAAAGAAGCGAAATCCAGGCTCGTGGCTGATTTTTCTCTCACCGAGGTGCAGGCCCAGGCCATCCTCGACATGAGACTTCAGAGGCTGACCGGGCTTGAAAGAGAAAAGATCCATTCCGAATACCAGGAGCTCCTGAAAAACATCTCCCAGTACAAAACCATCCTGGCGAGTCCTGCCATGGTTCTTCAGATCATCAAAGACGAGATGAAGCAAATTCGGGAGAGTTTTGGAGACGAGCGCCGAACCGAGATCCTTCATGAGGAAGGCCAGATTGATGTGGAGGACCTCATTGCTGAAGAGGACATGGTGGTCACCATCAGCCATGAAGGCTATATCAAGAGAAATCCCATCAGTCTCTACAGAGCCCAGCGCAGGGGAGGCAAGGGGTTGACGGGCGCCAGACCCAAGGAAGAAGATTTTGTGGAGCTCCTCTTTGTCGCCTCTTCCCACGATTATCTGCTCTTCTTCACCAACAAGGGCCGGGTTTACTGGAAAAAGGTTCACGAGGTTCCGGAAGCCGGCCGCATGTCCCGCGGGAAAGCGATCGTCAACCTTCTTGAGCTTCAGAAAGGCGAACGGGTGGCGACGACGCTCGCCGTGAGGGGCTTTGAAAAGGACAAGTACGTGGTCATGGCCACCAAAGAGGGGCTCGTGAAGAAGACGGAGCTCGCTGCCTACAGCAACCCGAGAACAGGGGGCATTGTAGCCATCAGAATCAACGAAGAAGACGAGCTGATCGGAGTCAGAGTCTCAAGCGGGTCCCAGGACATTTTCCTGACCACCCGTCAGGGAAAGTCGGTCCGGTTCCATGAAGACGAAATCCGTGAAATGGGTCGTGTGGCAGCAGGCAACATCGGCATCCGAATGGAGTCCGGCGACGAAATGGTGGGAATGGACGTGCTCGATGAAGGAGCGACCATCCTCACGGTCACGGAAAAGGGCTTTGGAAAGAGGACGCGCACCGGGGAATACAGGGTCCAGGGGAGAGGAGGCAAGGGAATTGTGACGATCAAAACCACCCAGAGAAACGGTGTCGTGGTTTATGCGTGTCAGGTGACGGACCCGGATCAACTGATGATCATCACCGAGCAGGGCAAGATCATCCGGCTGAAGGTGGCGGACATTTCCGTCATTGGCCGGAACACTCAGGGTGTCAAGCTGATCGAAATCGCCGAGGGAGAAAAAGTCGTCGCTGTTGCCAAGGTCATTGAGGAATGAAGAAGAAGACAGTAAGCAGTAGGGAGTATGCAGTAAGCACCAAAGTGCACGAGCCCCTTCAGCCTGACTTTTTAAAGAAGCATTTAGCCGCCTCGCTCTTTTCATCCCCTATCCACTACCATGCTTCAATGGATTCCACGAATGCCCTGGCCAGGACCCTGGCCGCTCATGGAGCGCCTGAGGGAACGCTCGTCATCACCGAAGAGCAGACAACAGGCCGCGGACGAAGAGGCAGATCCTGGGTTTCTCCTGCCGGAGCCAACTTGCTTTTTTCCCTGCTCCTGAGACCGCCCCTGGAAGGAGAGCGAGTCTTTGTGCTGACCATGGTTCTGGCGTTGGCAGGGCTCAAAGCAATCAAGCGGGTTGTCGGCGTAAATGCCATGATCAAATGGCCGAACGATCTGTACGTGGGCGCAAAAAAACTCGCAGGCGTCCTAACGGAATTTTCCGTCAGAGAAAAGAAGGTTGACTGGGCCGTGCTGGGCATGGGGATGAACGTGGGCTGGCATCCTGAGGTGCCGCAGGGCAGCGGGGCACCGGCCACAAGCCTTTTGGAGGAAACGGGACAACCTGTTTCAAGGAACGAGTTGCTCGTAGAGATCCTTAAAGGGTTTGAGGCTCTTTACAGGGATGTTCTCCGCGGAAGCATGGAAGCTCTCTACGACGAATGGAACCACAAGTGCCTGGTCCTGGGAAAAGCCGTTGTCATTGATTCAGACACAGAGCGCATTGAGGGAAGGGCGTTACGCATTGACGATTGCGGGGCACTGATCATTGAAGATGCCAAAGGGGATCAAAGAAGAATCTTTACCGGCGACGTGTCCTTGCGCCTTGCGGTCTCCTAAGATATCCTGCCAGAAATCTAACCGAAATCGTAACTACTCAGGTAGATAGACTGAAGGTAGATAGACTGAAGGAAAAGACATGCGCGATCAAACAGGCCAAAATCGTTTGGAAACGTTGATAGGTGATTGTGCCATGGATGATCATTATTACCCTTCAGCCTTCAGCCTAAACACCTGAGCAGTTACCCGAAATCTTACATAAACCCAATACAAACCAAACCGCGCGGCCCTACATTGGTTCAATAAAATCAGCTAATGAAGGAGGAAACAAATGACTACAGAGCGAATAGTGGACAGACTGGATTCTGTCTTTGATCTCAGAATCCACAGGGCATTGAACCTATCAGGCTTGGTGTATTTTTTCGATCATGTCTATGCACATGGGATTGCGTATGAGGAGAAGAGCAAGCTGACGTAATGAAAAAAGGAATCCAATTCTTTTCAATCTCCGAAACTCGTCCCCACGCGCCGCGCACATTCGATCCATGAGTGATTCAGCGGAACCGTTTTGATCTTGCCGACGACATCCTTAAGCGCTACAGGCACGGCCTTGTCACCGCGGGCAGCCAGCATGACTCCATAGGCTTTCTCCTGAATCAAGGTCGCACACGCTGATCCCAGCCGAGTGGCCAGAATTCGATCATCGGCAGAGGGAGTTCCGCCCCGCTGCTGGTATCCGAGGATAGTCACGCGCGATTCCAAACGCGTGAGCTCCTCCAGGTCTTTAGCCAGTTTTAGGGCATGAGCACCATGCAGAAGTTCGCGCCATACCGGCTTTGTCTTGGACCTCAGGGCACTCATTTTTTTGGCCGCTTTGTTTTTATCGTTTTTTGCCAACGCGGCAGCCTCGGCCAGTGACATAGCACCTTCGGCAACAGCAATGATGCTGAAATGCTTTCCATGATGGCTTCGATCAAGAATTGCCTTCGCGATCTTCTCGACATCATAGGGTATCTCAGGAATGAGGATCACATCGGCGCCTCCGGCAACTCCGGCGCCCAGTGCCAACCAACCTGCCTTATGCCCCATGGTCTCAACCAGGATCATACGATGATGACTGTGGGCCGTGCTGTGAAGACGGTCAATGGCTTCAGTCGCTATACCCAGAGCCGTATTGAAACCGAAGGAAACGTCTGTCATTACGACATCGTTATCGATCGTCTTAGGGAGAGTAATAATATTCAAACCCTTTTGCAGCAGACGGTAGGCATTCTTCTGCGTGCCTCCTCCGCCGATGCAGACCAGTACGTCAAGATGATTCCGATGATAGTTCTCGACGATTGCGTCCGTCATGTCCATCAACTTGCCGCCCACTTGCATTCGGTGCGGTTTGTCACGGCTGGTTCCAAGGATAGTGCCTCCAAGAGTCAGAATGCCGGACAGAGTCTGTCCATCCAACTCCATCGTCCGGTTTTCCATCAGGCCGCGGAAGCCGTCCCGGATACCTATGACTTCCATACCATAGCGGTCTTGAGCAGCCTTGCCGATTCCTCTGATTACCGCATTCAGGCCGGGGCTGTCACCTCCTGCGGTTAGAACTCCCACATGCTTTCTCATTCGGATTCCTCTGTGATGTGATTGTGGTAAAAACTTCTTTTTACGGGCACGGAATCTACCGGATTTCGCTTTGTGTGTCAACGTTACCCTCATCCCGTTCCGCTGGCGTGGGTCAATTGAGGGGGGTCTTGCCTTTTCCGCCTGGCCACAAAGAGGAGCCATCTAAAGGGCAATGAGATTTGAGGTCATGGGGGTGGAAGGTCGTAGGGCTGCCCAGCGATGAGTGATTACAGATCCAAGTCCATCGCGTCTGGGAACGATTATCCACCAACGCATGCTGACTCGGAACCTGAGCATGACCTCGAAAGCTGGATTTTCAAATCAATCCTCCGAATAGCAGAGTAAGGAGCCCCATCTTGCGTCCCCCTGACACGGTCTTTCGGCAGTGCTAACTCGTGTTGCTGATGAAGATTGTGCTGATTTGATCTCTCCATCTGCCCGCGTCGAGGGCATCGGCGAAGCGACCAAGGAAGCCTGCTGGCAGGTTGAATCGCCCAGCGCAAAAGGGATAGGCGAAGTTTCGCGGATGACGCTCTGTTTTTGTAACGACACAGTGAAAGTGCTTCCTGCTCCGGGTGTGCTCTCCACCGAAATTTTTCCGGCCATGGCTTCAACGAGGAGTTTAGCGATATAGAGCCCAAGGCCCGCGCCTTTGATTTGCTGGCTCCCGGTGGCGCGGTAGAATCGATCGAAGATTCTGGGCATCTCGTTAGGCGGTATCCCGTATCCCTCGTCCTTCACCGAGAGGTGTATCCAGGGCATTTCTTCTGATAGACCGATACAGACCCTCGCACCATCCCGATTAAACTTCACCGCATTGGAAAGCAGATTGATCAACACTTGCCTAACCGCAGAGACGTTTCCTATGAACCATCGAAGAGGTCTTCTCTGCGAAAACGATTTCGATCTGCCTTTGTTTTGCCAGGTCTTTAAAGCTATCAGCTACTTCCTCGATCAAGGCACCTATGTCCACAGAGTCCATCGGCAATGATCCTTCCCGCATCTCGAGCCTGGAGAGGAGTGAGGCGTCATTGAGAAGGCTGTCCGCATGCTTTGCAACAGCGTTAATCCTTCCCAAGTAGTTTTGGGCATCCCTCTTTTTGAGCGCCAAGGCCGAAAATCCGCCGATCACGGTCACGGAGTTCTTCAATTCGTGAACCAGATATCTCAATGACAAATCTTTTTCCTTTTCTTTCTCCAGAAGGCTTTTTAGCTCATGCTGCCGATCGATCATTTTTCGTATTCTGAGCAAAAGCTCTTTGATTGAAAACGGTTTCGTTACAAAATCATCAGCTCCCAGGGTAAGGCCTTTGATGCGGGCTTCCTCCGAGGACAAGGCCGTCAGCATGAGGATCGGAATCGAATGGCTCTTTGCGCTGTCCCTGAGGATTCGGCATACTTCCCAACCGCTCAGATCAGGGAGCATGATGTCCAGGAGCACGAGATCCGGCGCGTGGACCTCAGCGGCCTGTAAAGCTTCGGCTCCGCTGTAGGCGACGATGATCCGATAGTTTTCCTTCTCAAGATTGTAGCGGATCATTTCCGCTACATCTGTTTCATCTTCAACGATCAGAATTTTTTCTTGCATAGCTGACCTGCTGCACATGTTCTTAATCTTAGATCCGGCAGAGTGCACTATAGTGCTGTTCTGTTAGAGGCGTATTACGATCGTGTTAAATGCCAGTTACGAACACCCCGGAACGGCCTCGACACGCTCCTTTTAGCAGACGACGAAGGAAGTAGTCGTTGGGCGAGGTAGCTACACTGAAGTAACGAGCGGGAATCCCCCCCTTTCCTAAAGGGGGGTCGGGGGGATTTATAATACCTCCCCTTTTCCAAGCTCTCCTGCCGGGGTAGGCGCGTATGACCGCAAAAACCTCACCAAAATCTAACAAGAACCCAATACAAACTAAACTGTCCGAGATCAGATTATAATCAGTAAGATCACTACGAAGGAGGAAACAAATGACTACAGAGCGAATTGTAGATCGATTGGATTCTGTCTTTGATCTCAGAATCCACAAGGCATTGAACCTTTCAGAGAGCGTAACAACCAGAGTGAGCTTGACGTACAGAAAACCTGAAAACAGAGCGACCTTTAAGGTGCTCAGCACAAAAACAACAGAGGAGATGAAACGGAGAATCACTTCGTGGTTGGATGATCACATCGACATTGAGGATTTCGTGTGCCGTCTCGGATCCGAGGAGATCGACATGGATACCCTGGCGAGGGCCTGCAACGGCTGACACACGGTCTTTCCCCTCAAACCCACCTCAGCATCCATTTATTTCTTATCCCCACTCTCCCTCACAGACTCAGCGCTTTCCACATAATTCTCAAGCGCCGCTTCGCGGAACGCGAGGAGTCCCTCGTGCACAGTGTCTTCCATCGAAGGGCTCTTCACGCCGTAGCGCATAAACATAATGAATCCCTTCAGAACATCTACATAACCTGCGCAGGCCTCAGGTGGGTCACACCTTCTGGTTCTTGACCGGTATCTCAGACGTTCCGCTTCAGTCGCTTCCTTGTCAGCCAGGTAAATGACGTCCAGGTAGTCTCGGTCTCTTACGCTCTCAAAGAATTCATCAAAGTCACAGGACTGCGAAATCATAACAACCTCCTCAGCAGCAGGCTCTACAGAGCGGAGCGCCATTCCAAGATCCATAAGCATTCCATTCATAGCACGAAGGGCAAGGAGAGGTGTGTTAGTTTATAGTTAGAATTGTGTTAGGAGGCTTTTCGGCCAGGACCGACATGGATTCCTTTTATAAGGGGAGTAGGCATTCAAAATTCCAGAAGGGAGTTGGGTGGGACTACTGGAGTTCCTCTATCCAGCGCTCGATCCGGACCTTTATTTCATCCCTGATCTTTCTCGTCCGCTCCAGTTTCTTTTCATGGGTGCCCTCCACCTTGGTCGGATCCTGGAAAGGCCAACTGTGTCTCTTCCCCAGACCCGGGAAAATGGGGCACTGCTCCTCGGTGCTCTTATCGCAAACAAAGATCACGTGATGATAGAGACGGCCCTGCTTGAAGAACTCGAGCACGCTGCTGGGTTTCTTGTTCGATAAATCAAACCCGATCTCCTTCATCACCTCCACCACGAGAGGATGAATATCCCGCGGCTCCAATCCCGCGCTTTCCGCCTCGAATCGCCCGCGGCAGATGGCATTCAGAAAGGTCTCAGCCATTTGGCTTCTTGCCGAGTTGTGCGTGCATACAAAGAGGACGCGAATTTTTTCTTTGGAGTTCATTCTATTTTGAACCTTCCTAAAGAGCCAATGGTGTGTCGAATCCCAATAAGCCTTTAAGCGGCCGCCGAGATATATGTAAGACCTTTATGTAAAATTTTTGTTAGGAAACCGCTAAATTCATGTTTGTTTTCAAATAAAACCTGTTCTTACAGCAACTTTGCAGCAAGTTCCGCCACCCTGGAGCGTTCTCCTTTGGTCAGCATGACATGGCCTGAGATCTTCTCGGCCTTGAGCTTTTCCACCAGATAGGTGAGGCCGTTGGAGTCCGCATCCAGGTAAGGGTGGTCAATCTGCTCAGGGTCTCCGGTCAGGATCAGCTTGGTTCCCTCTCCGATGCGGGTGACAAGGGTTTTCACCATGTTGGGGGAGAGGTTCTGGGCTTCGTCGCAGAGGATGAATTGGTTGGGAATGCTCCTGCCCCTGATGTGGGTGAGGGTTTCCATTTCAATAGTGCCCCGCCTCAGGAAATCATCGACCAGGTGCTTGGAGTCGCTGCACCCCCTGAAGAGAAAATCCAGGTTGTCGTAAATGGGCTGCATCCAGGGCCTAAGCTTCTCCTCCTTGGTGCCGGGCAGGTATCCGAGATCGTCTCCCATGGGCACCACGGGCCTCATAATCAGAAAGCGGTCATAGGTTCTCTCTTCGATGACCTTGTGCAGGCCCACGGCGAGAGCGAGCAGGGTCTTACCCGTTCCTGCGCTTCCCACGAGGGTCACCAGGGGGATGGTGTCGTCCAGGAGCAGTTCCATGGCGAATTTCTGCTCCTTGTTGCGGCCGCTGATGCCCCAGGTGGCTGTCTCCCCGTTCCTCAGGGGGTGAAGGGTTTTGTTGTAATAGCGGCAGAGGGCCGACTGGGAGGGGTTTTCCGAATTTCTGAGAATGCAGAACTCGTGAGGATTGGGGAGCGGCTCCTGATTCCAGTTCAGGGTGTTGCCGGCGTAAAAGGAGATCAGCGCTTCTCCGGGAACATAGAGCTCGCAGAAGCCCTGGTAAAGCCCCTGATAGTCCACCTTGTCGCTGTGAAGGTCTTCGGCTATGATGCCCATCACGTCCGCTTTGATGCGGAGGTTCAAGTCCTTGGTCACCACGATCACAGGGCCGGAGTTTTCCTTGCTCAGGTTGAGGGCGAGCGCGAGAATCCGGTTGTCCGGCTTGTGGGGGTCCAGGCCTTTGGGGAAAACGATGGCTTCCTGGTGGTTCAGTTCCACCATGAGCTCCCCGCCCTTGGGCAGCGCCACCCCCGAAGACAGGGGTCCGCTCACCCTCAAGGCGTCGAGGATCCTCGAAACCGAGCGCGCATTTCTTCCCACTTCATCCTGTCTTTTTTTCTGATTGTCTATCTCCTCGATGACGGCCAGGGGAATGACGACACGGTGCTCCTCAAACACGAAAAGGGCTCGCGGATCGTGCAATAGGACATTGGTGTCCAAAACATAGGTCTTGGGCATGGATCAGGCTCCTTGCTGGCAAAGGGCTTAGGGTCGGGCCCTTGGGCCGTGGGGCCGGGAAGGGCTGACTCGATAGGGATAGGAGGGAGTGTGCCGTCATCAGATGGCAGCCTCCTCGATCGGACTGTCGGGCCGGGTGACAGGAGTCGCCGACCGGTAGCTGTCCCAGAGCTGAAGGAAGGCTGTTTCAAAAGAGCGGTTCTCCATGTATTCCCGCGCGTGGAACCGCATCTTCTCCCGCAGGCCCGGATCATCTACAAGGCTCAGGAGAGCGTCCAGGAGAACCTCCTTTTCCTTGGAAGGCACGATGAACCCGGTCTTTCCGGGCAACAGGTTCTCCCTGGGACCTCCCTCGTCCGTGACAATGACCGGGAGCCCTGAGGCCTGGGCTTCCAGCACCACATTTCCGAAGGTGTCTGTGGTGGAGGGGAAAACAAAGATGTCGCTCGAGGCATAGGCCTGGGCCAGGTCTTCGCCTGCCAGGAAACCCGTGAAGGTCACGGGAAGATCCTTCAGGCTTTCTTTCATCTCATCCAGGTAGGGACCCTCGCCCACCACCACAAGGCGGACATTGGGCCTCAAGGCCAGCAGGCTGCGGTAGATTCCTGCAAGCAGGGGTAGGTTCTTTTCCTTGGAGACTCTCCCCACATAGAGCAGCTTGATTTCCTCGCCCGTGAAGCCGTATCGGGATTTGAAAAAGCCGTTTCTCTTGCTCGGATGAAAGCGGTTGACGTCAACGCCCCGGGCATAGAAGCGGATCTTGTCCTTCTGCAAGCCCCTGCGGCAGAGCTCCTCTCCGGTGGCCTCCGAGGGCACATACACCACGTCCATCTGATTGTAGTACCACACCATATATTTCCACATGAGGTCTGCAACGCCGGCGTCATCGGTGAGCAGGTCTGCATACTGGGGCAGGGCCGTGTGGTAGGTTCCGTAGAGTGGAAGCTTGAGGATGCGCGCAATGGCCAGGGCCGCCAAACCGATGGGCCCGGGAGTGGCGGAGCGGATGTGGGTGAAGCCCTGCTCATAACAGTAGTCCAGCATCTTGAGGAGCGGGGGATAGTAGAGCTTCATGTCCGGATATTCGGGCAGGTCAAAGGCGCCGATGGGAGCGAAATTGACCACGCCCGGCATGTCCGTCTCGAACCCGCAGGTGATCATGGTGAGCTGCTTTCCGTTCTTGAGTGCCATTTGGGCCTCCATCTGCAGGGTCTTGGCCACACCGTTCACGTCGTAGAAGGTGTCCGTGAAATGGGCGACCTTGAGCTTGGCCTTCCGGGGGGCGCCGGCGTTGGAGTCGAAGCGCTTTCGGTAGTCCTCGCAAAACCTTCGATCCTTTGAAAAGAAGGTATACCCCACGAAACAGGGAGACAGCATCGCATAGAGGGAGGCGGCCGACCCGATGGTCTGGAACATGTCAAAGAGATTGGCGCCCGAGAGGTTCCGGAGCGCCGAGTCGGCAAACTGGCCCAAGATCTTTTCCGAGATCTGGTTCACGAAATGGAACCAGATGCGCTCGTCCTTCCAGGCGTGGCCGTCCACGGCCTCCACCATCTCGTGCATGGCCGGGTCTTCCGTGATGATCTCCGCCGCCTCCTTCTGGATGATGTCCTTCATGTTGGCAGGCGTGGACTTCAGGATCTGGCTGCACCGGCGCTGGGCGATCAGGTGGCGCAGCCGGCCCATGAGGCCTCTTTCTTCGCCGGCAAAGGGGATCAGGGCCCGGTCGGCGAACCGCAGGAGCAGGTCCTTGCTCACGTAGCGGTCCAGATGGAACTTGCTCTTGTAGAACTGGTAGGCCACGCTGTAGATGGTTTGGGCCATGGCCTTGGGGTTGGACGCAGGTCCTCCGACCCTGGCTTTGCCCTGCTGGATCCCTTGAAGAAAGGTTTCCACAGAGGAGGCCTCCTCCACCTCCGTGTACACGGCGGCAACACGGACCGAGGAATGATCGTCCGAGCCTCGTGTGAAGTTCTTGATCCAGGGGGCATAGCCCACGGGCGCCAGATCGTACTTGTCCGCCAGAAACTCGATGTCCTTGGGAGTTAGGTTTTCCAGGATCTCTCGGAGAAGTTCATTCTGATAATCGTCGCGGGACCCGTTGAGCTCGAAGTTCTTGAAGAGGAGCAGGGCCAGGTCCAGGTGCTCGGGGGTGAGCTGTTCGTTGACGGCGTAGAAGGGGTGGGCCAGGGCATGAACGATACCCTCCCGGTTGAGATAGGGCACCAGCTCGAAAATGTTCTCCCTGAGGTTGGTGATTTCTTCATGCTGTTTTTCCGAAATATTCCAGGCCAGGACATGAAACTTGCATCGATCTTCAGGGAAGTAGGCGGTGATTTCCTCGCTCACAAAGACGTCTTTCAGATGGGCAATCTCCAGGGCTCCGGATATAGAATTGTGGTCCGTGATCGTTACAAGGCCCATGCCTCGCTCACGGGCCAGCCTGTAGAGGTTCATGGGCTCGGTGTAGCTCTCGGCGCAGCCGATTTTTCTCAACAGCCATTCCGAGGGTCTCTTGGAATGCGCAGAGTGAACATGAAGATCCGATTTAAGGGACATAGGATTTTATTCTCCTTTTATTCAATCAGTATGCTCTCTCCGGCGACCACACGGTCGCCGGGCTTGACTTTTATCAACATGGCTTCTTTCCACGTGACCACCACATCCACCTGGGACCCGACCTTGATCATCCCGAAAACCTGACCTCGTTCCACACGGTGACCGGTTTCAACCCAGGACTCGATGCCCCTGACGCTTCCCCCTGCAATCTGCACGACGTAACAGGAGAGGGGATGTCCTTTGAAGAGCCCGCTGATTTGGGTCACGGTGCGCTCGTTGTGGATCAGGTGCGAGCTGTGCTCATAGATCGGGTGACGCCTCAAGATCGAGCGCCAGTGCATGGATCCCATGTGGTGGTTCTTCAGCACCGCCGGGTGGTGATGGATGAATTCCACCTGCCCGGACATGGGCGCCCTGTTGTAGTGCACATCAAAGGGGCTCATAAAGACCCCGATGAGCGCTTTCATTTCACTCAGGTCTTCCTTCACGATGTCTGCAACGGACAGGGCCCTGTTGTTTTTGATCGAGATGACCGGCGCATTCGCAGGCACCCGCTCCACGTAAACTACGGTTCCGTCTGCAGGGCTCACAATGTGCTCGCCCGGAGGAACCCGCCGAGGAGGGTTCCTGAAAAACCAAACATAACGCCAGAAGAAATAGGATAGGAGGAGGAGAAAAACGATGAGGAAAAGAGGGATCGTCAGCGTTCCAAATATTTCCATGCATCATCCTGCAAGACACGCACCAGGGCCACCCCTGAGGAAAAGGGGAAATCAATGGCTTCGAAAAGCTCCTCCTCCCTGCGGAGGAACTTGAGCCAGCGCTTCACGCCCGAGTTGCGGACCATCTCGCGAATATAGATGTTCGTATCATGAAGGAAAACATACGTATTGGTCTTTGATCGGCGCAGGATCTCCATGAAGTCGTACTTCACGTTCTCGTAAGAGTGGTTGCCGTCCACAAAGCCCAGGTCCACCTTGGGCAAGCCGAGGACTTCATAGCTTGGGAAAAACTCCCTGTTCGTCATCTTGTAATGGCTGATCACCTCTTCCACGCCGAATCGGCCGAAGTGACGCTTCACTTTTTCCGGCTCGCTCCAATAGCCTCTTCCTCCCACGGTTCTTAGCGGCCCCTGCTTGAGCACATCGTAGGAAGGATCGACAAAGGTCAGGATTCCCTTGCCGTTGTCCCTCAATCCGAGGGCCAGGCACACCACGCTGAAACCGAACCCCGACCCAACCACTAGGACGTGATTGGGCCGCAAGGCTCTCACGGCCCCGTAGTAGAGATACCCGAACCCGAGATTCAGGCTGTCCTGAAGTTCATTGTGCCCGAGCGGCTTGGCGAACTGGAAAATGTCCAAGATCAGTTCGGGCGTCAGGCTAAACCCGGGAGAGGCTTCACTCCTCTCTTTCGAAATCAATGTCATTTTCTTCTTTCTTAATAGAGCCATCTCAACCTTTCCTTTCGCAAAATATTCTATGCTCCAAAGATTCAATCAGAATTAGAGTTTCACTAGAAAACGGTTAGAATTTTCGTGAATATTCAATGTTCAATGCCGGGTGACAGCTTGGAACAGTGCGGGATAAACCGATCCGCCACTGTCCACCCAGTCGCGGAACTCTGAAGCGTTCCCTCTATGGCTTGGCAGGTACTCCATGAAGCGTTCGAGGTCGAAGTCGCATCCCCAAATGCCTGCCCCTGAAAAAGAGGCATCCAGGGCATTGCATTGCTGCTCCATCTGGCGGCCTGCGGGCATCATGTAGACCGGTTTGCCGAGATACATGGCTTCACACACCGACTCGAAACCTGCCGTGCACATCAAACCTCGGCATCGGCTCATGGCTTCCAGGAAAGCGACATCGTCGAGCTGGTGAAAGACCAGGTTCTCCTGCACTTGAGTCACCTTCGGCGCCCCCTTGCGATCCCAGAAACCGCAGATTTTGACCTCCGGGCAGCGGCACTGTTTGGCGGCGAGGTCGTTCGCGTAACCGTCATTGAGCACATAGACAAGAAGAAAATCTTCGGTCACCGGATTCAAACTCTTCAGTTCACTGCGCAGGAGCGGCGGCACCACCACCAGCTTGTGTCGCTTCACGTCGGGCATTTTCCTGAAGGAAAGGGCAAGCCGGAGACCCGAACCCATGGCGCACAGCCGCACGTACAGAAGCATGGCGCACTTGGCAAGGGTACTGAGTTCGGGAAACACAAACTGCGGATGAAGCATGAGGTATTGATGGCCGACGCAGACCACTCTTGGAGTCGAGGGACAGAAGGCGGCATAGACGGCTATCAGGGATTCGAAGAAATTGACCACCACGTCCGGCCTGTAAAAGCGGACGGCTCGGTGGAGCGTTCTGATGCTGCGGGCGAACAGGGGCAGCCTCCGTATATTTTCAAGGGCCGTGCCCACGATACTGACGCCCCTGCGGTCAGGGTCGGTTTTGAAATTAGGACTGTCAAAGGAAAAAACAGGGGCTCCAATCCGGTCGATGAAAAACCTGGGAATCGTGCGGAATTGGCTTTTCCCAACGTACGCAGCACACACCTCATGGCCGTGTCTTGTGAGAATCTGTCTTAGGGACAGGGCCTGGGTCATGTGGCCCCGGCCCTCCCCCTGCACCACAAAAAGAAACCGCATCGTCACCCGTTGATGTCGTGTCTCATAAATCCGCTTAATGGGTTTTTTAGTCTCCCCCCTCCCCTTGCCCCTCCCGCCAAGGGAGGGGAGCTTTTTACGACACAAGGGGTTTCCTCCCCCTTGACGGGGGAGGATAGGTGGGGGTGGAACAGTGGACTAACGTTTCAGTTACGCCATTACATCCAGAACATGGAGTCTCTTACAGCGTCGAGAAGTCTGGTCATGTCCTTCGGAAAGACGTCTCCGATGTTGGCGATCCGGAAGGTGTCCGCGGAAGTCACCTTGCCCGGATAGATCACAAACCCCTTGGCTTTCAGTTCATCGTAAAACCTTCGGAACTCATATATCTTCTCGGTCGGGCTGAGAAAGGAGGTGATGATCGGAGACTGAACATGATCCGGGAGGAGACAGCGAAAGCCCAGCTCCCGCATACCCCTCACCAGGAGCCGGTGGTTTTCCATATAGCGAACGTGTCGCTTCTCCACCCCTCCTTCATCGTGCAGTTCTTTCAAGGCTTGAACAAAGGCTCTGACCACGTGGGTCGGCGACGTGTAGCGCCACTTGCCGGAATGCGTCTCCATGACCTCCCACTGGTCATAGAGGTCGAGGCTCAGGGTTCTGGCTCTGCCCTTGGTCTTGCGCAGCTCCTCCTCGCGGGCCACGATGAAGCTGAAGCCTGGAACGCCCTGTATGCACTTGTTGGCGCTGCTGATGAGGAAGTCCGCTCCCAGGCGATCCACGTCCATGGGAATGCCGCCGAAGCTGCTCATGGCATCCACGATGTAGACCTTTCGGAAGGACCTGACGATTTTCCCGATCGCTTCAATGGGATTGAGCATGCCGGTCGTAGTTTCACAGTGAACCACCGCCACATGGGTGATCGCAGGGTCTGCTTCGAGGGCCTCCACCAGCTTGTGGGTGTCCGGCTGGTGCAGCTCACCGCTGTCCAAAAGGGTGAAATCGATTTTGTGGCGGCCGGCAATCTGTCCGATCCTCTGGCCATAGGCGCCGTTGGCCAGAGCGAGGAGTTTTCCCTTTTCAGGGAGGGACGTGCTGATCACGGATTCCACGCCAAAGGTGCCGCTTCCTTGCATGAGCACAGAGGTGTAGCCCTCTTCCGGAGTGGCGAGCCGGACCAAGCGTCTGCGGATGTCCTGCACAATGGAGTTGTAGTCGTCATCCCATGTGCACCAGTCGCGGAGCATCACGGATTTTACGGTTTTGGTCGTGCTCAAGGGTCCTGGCGTCAAGAGCAAATAGGGGTTGTCGGGCAAGTCATGAAGGGTCATAGGGGTCTCCTGTTCCTTTCTGTGAGTTCCAAACTCTGTTCCAAGATTTCAAAGGCCTGATTCAATTCCTGGTCTGCAATAGTGAGGGCCGGCGTGAGGGTGAGAATGTTTCCCTGGGACACTTTGAAGCTCAATCCCCCGGACAGGCAGCGGTACATCACCTCTTCCGCCTCCTCGTGCGCAGGCGCCCTGGTTTTTCTGTCTTTCACGAGCTCAAGTCCCATGAGCAGGCCGATGCCTCTGGCGTCGCCGATGAGAGGGTGACTTTCCTTCATCTTTCTCAACCGCTCCAGGGCTGCGTTGCCCCGCGTCCTTGTCTTTTCAAGCAGCCTGTCCGTCTCGATCACCTCCAGGGCGGCCAATCCGGCAGCGCAGGCCACAGGATTTTTTTCGTGGGTGTAGTGGCCCAGGGATTTGTCCCGGGCGAGGTCCAGATCCTTTCGCGCAATGATGGCGGCCAGGGGAAAGACCCCGCCGCCAAGACCCTTGCCCAGGACCAGAATATCCGGAACGACCCCGTCATGCTCGCAGGCAAACATGCGGCCTGTCCTTCCGAGGCACACGGCGGTCTCATCGAATATGAGCCGTGCTCCGTGACGGTCGCAGGCCTCGCGCACAAGCTTCCAGTAACCAGGCGGAGGCTGGTTCACGGATGTGCAGCGCACAGGCTCGGCAATGACGGCCGATACGTCGCCTTCCTTTTCAAGGACATAGGCGATGTACTGTGCACACTTGAGCCCGCAGGTCCGGCAGTTCCCCGAAGAGTCCCACAAGCATCGGTAGGGCTCAAAGGGCGGCACATGCTCGGTGCCCGGCAGCAGGGGGCCGATACCGTTGCGGAAACAACTTTCTCCGCCGACCGACAGAGAATCGAGAGAAGCCCCATGAAATGCGTCCCACATGGAGATGGTCTTGAATCGGCCGGTGGCGACCCGGGCGAGCTTCATGGCCATGCCTACAGCCGTGGTGCCTCCGGGCGCGAAAAGGACCTTGTTCAAATCTCCGGGCGCCAGCGCGCCGAGTTTCTCGGCCAGTTCGATGGCAGGGACGTTTGTGAATCGCCTTGGACTGAAGGGCAGGGTGTCAAGCTGCCGCCGGATTGCATCCAACACACGGGGATTTGCAAAGCCCACCTGGTGCACGCTGTTGCCGTGGAAATCCAGATACCGTCTTCCTTGCAGGTCCTCGATGAAACTGCCTTCGCACCGGCTGAGCACGTCCAGGCAGGGGGTGGAGAGGGCCTGGTGAAGAAAAGCGGCCGAGTCCCGTTCGAGCCATGCCTTGGACTCAGCGGGATCTCCATGGCGATCCAATGGTTTCTCAGTGCCGAGGTGTTCACATCTCCTTCGCAGCGGCGCCCGCGGCGTGTTTTTTTTTTTCTTTGGACCATGAGCATTTGCCGTTTCATTGCATACTGTGAACAACTCGTTCACCCCCACCTCGCCTCCCCTGAGGTATCGAAGGGGAGGAACCTGCCAGTCGTCCCTACTGCTCCCCTCCCTCGGCGGGAACGGCGTTAGGAGAGGGGGAGGGCGTGTGCAAGTTCAGAAACCTGAACCGCTAGGGTCTCTCTCCTGCAGCAAGGCGCTTGCTGATGTCATCGATGATGGGCAGGCACTCCCAGATCCCCTCTGCCGTATAGTGGGCGCCGGAGTCCGTGAAGGTCTGCTCGATACCGCTCAACCGCCGCTTGAGATCCTCCGGAGGGAGCCTGGAGACTTCCTCTTCCGTGAGCCCCAGCTCATTGCCGGACTTGGTGAGTCCCACGGTCCACATTCCTGCGTTGAGGCCCTCTTCAATGTCGGTCACCGTGTCGCCGATTTTCACCATTGCTTGCATGGGATACACTTCAAGCTGGATGGCGTTGGCATAGCACATCCACGGATAGGGGCGGCCTGCAGGCACCTCCGAAGCGCACACCACTGCGTCCGGAGCGTAGCCTCTCTTGGCCGCCTCCTGAACCAGCTTTTTCATGATGGGGCTCGTGTAGCCTGTGGAGGAGCCGATTTTGATCTTTCTGTCCCGAAGCCCTTGGACCACTTCCTTCAATCCGGGGATAGGATCCGCATGGCGGGAGACGGTCTGCCGCATCATGGCCTCGGTGCTGGCAAACATGGTCTCCACATCCTCCTCGTTGGGTTTTCGGCCGTAGGCCTTTTGCCATTGCTCCTGCACGGAAGGCAGGCTGCACATGCCGCGAATGTGGTCTTTTTTCATAAGCCCCATGAAGGTGCGGGCTTCGCGGATGGTCACCTCAACCTTATGCTGTCTGAAAATCTCCACGAACACGGCGACCGGTCCCACGCAGCCGTAGTCCACGGCCGTCCCTGCCCAGTCCAGCACCACCCCGAGGACAGGGCCCTTGTACGTCTTGTTTCGAGCCATACCGTTCATTGTGTCGCTTCCTCCTTTTATCTCTGCGGATCTAATTCCGCGCATCTTGCTTCGGCTCCGTCATTCCCGCGAAGGCGGGAATCCAGTTTTGTGTTGCCTCCTGGACACCCGCCTGCGCGGGTGTGACAGTATTTGATATCGATCTGATTCCCCGCAACTTGCTGTGACTTTGTGCCTTTGCCACTCTGTCCCTTTTTTCACTCACCTCACCGTCCAGGCCTGGGTCTTTCGCTTCATGCCCCTGGTCAGGAGGCCGTAGAGGAGACGGACCGCAAGGTTCGTCCCCACGATGAGCACGGACATGGCGGAGGCAGGCGCTGTGTCTCCTGCGTCGTCCATGTTCGCCACAGCCACGGAGGCCAGGGGAATGTCTGCGGAGTAGAGAAAAATGACCGCGGACACGGTGGCCATGGAATTGACGAAATAGAACATGCCGATCTCCAGAATGGCCGGCAGGCAGACAGGAACGGTCACCTTCCAGAAGGTCCTGTAAAAAGGAACGGCCATGGATTCGGAAACGGTTTCAAACTCCTTGTCCAGTTGCTTGAGGGCCGTGGTGGCCGTGAGAAAACTCACCGTGTAGAAGTGCACCATGTTGCTGATCACCAGAATGGCCATGGTGGCGTAGACGAAATGAAAGGGATTGGGGATGCGCAAGCCCAGCCAGTTCCATCCCGTGGCATTGAAGAAGAAGATGTACGCCAGGCCGATGACCAGACCCGGGAGCGCCAGGGGGATGATGGAGAGGAAGTAGGTTCCCTGCCTGAGATAGGGCATGCCCCTGCTTTTTTCGATGAGGTAGGCGCTGCCGAAGGTCACGGCTGTCCCAACCACGGCGGAGTAGAAGCTCATGCGCAGGCTGTTGAAGAACGAAGCATACCCGCCGCCTCCCATGCGCTCGAAATGGTAGTGCCACAGTCCCATGGAAAGATCGTAGGGCCACACCTTGACGAGGGAGGCAAAGAGGGCCGTGGCATATAATCCTATGATCAGCAGGGCCACGAGGCTGCAGAACCCTAGGAGAAGCCCGTCCCTGAGCGGGTGCGGCTTGGGGTGAAAAGGCACGGACTTGGCGGCGATCATGGCCACCTGCCGGCGCTGCACAATGCGGTCGATCACAAAGGCAATGGCCGTGGGAACGAGGAGCACCACGCTCACCACAGAGCCCATGACAAAGTTCTGCTGGCCGATCACCTGTTTGTAAATGTCCGTGGCCAGAATGTTGTAGTTCCCTCCCACCACCTTTGGCGCACCGAAGTCCGTAAACGCCAGAATGAAGCAGACAAAGACGGCGCTCATCAAGCCGTATTTGATGCTGGGGATGGTCACTGTGAAAAAGGTTCTGATCTTTGAGGCGCCCAGGGACTCAGAGGCTTCATAGAGCCTGGCATCCGTCATGCCCAGGGCGATGGAGAGGATGAGCATGGCCTGGGGAAAGGCATAGAGGGTCTCGGACAGGATGATGCCCGTGGACCCGTAAAGATGAATGTCCACGCCCGGGAAGGTCCCGAAAAATCCCTGGGTGAAGAGGCCCTTCCGTCCGAAGAGATAGATCAGGGCAATGCCGTTCAGAAGGGTGGGGGCGAAAAGAGGCATCATGGCCAGGCCACGGAAAAACCCTTTGGCCGGAATGCAGGTTCTTGTCAGTGCGTAGGCATAGACGAATCCAAAGGAGACCGCGAGGATCGTCGTGATGAGGGAAACAAAAAGGCTGTTGCCCAGGGAACTGGACAGGGCCGGGGTGTTGAAATAGTGAACGAAGTTTTCCAGACCCGCAAAAAGCCCCTGCTTGTCTGTCATGCTTTTCGAGAGGAGCTGGAAAAGAGGCAGCAGCACCACGATGACCATCCAGGAAAACACGAGCAGAATGAGTCCGCGGCGGATCCAGGTTTCCCCGTCGAGACGGTCGCGCAGTCTTTGCCGTCCTGTTGTCAGCATCCAGCTCCAATGATTTGCTTTCTCGAAATCCTCCCTTCCTCCCGCAGCGATTCTCCCCTCCCCTGGCGGGAGGGGATCATGGGGAGGGGGGAACAAAAGAGGGCGAGAAGTTTGCGGCATTCTTTGCACCCCCACCCTTACCCTCCCCCGTCAAGGGGGAGGGATTGCTGAGGCTCTTGGACTGCCTCTTAGGGAGGGTGGGGGAGGGGAGCGAAAGAGAGTATGAGGACGAATCAGGCTGCATACACCCGCAGGTGCTCAGGAGGGAAGTGAACGCCGATTTCCATGTTTTCCACAATGCTCAATGTTCTGATCCTTTCAGCCGGAAGATCCGCTTCGATCATTGTTCTTTGCGCCTGCCCAAGAGGGAGTGCGAGATGAACCCGGTATTGAGATCCCAGGTACTCCACGCGCCGAACCCGCCCCGGAATGACATTGGTTCCGCCGTGTTCTTCATGACCGATCATCACCTCCTCCGGTCGGATGGCGATGGTTGCCTTGGATCCCACGGGCAGGGTGTCTGATTTCCTCACCAGGAGACGCAGACCGCCTGCCCGATAGGTTTCCGAGGAATCCTTGACAATGTCCCTTATGAAATTCATGGTTCCGATGAAGGAGGCCACAAAGGGGGTTGCAGGTCTTTCGTAGATCTCGTGAGGGGTTCCATCCTGGACCAGTTTGCCGTTGTCCATGACCAGGATACGGTCGGCCATGGTAAGCGCCTCCTCCTGGTCGTGGGTGACCATGATCGCGGTGACTCCCAGCTTCCTCTGGAGTTGTCGGATTTCCGAGCGCAGCATGACCCGCACCTTGGCATCCAGCGCGGAGAGGGGTTCATCCAGGAGAAGGAGTTGCGGCGAAAGGGCAATGGCTCGAGCCAGGGCCACTCTCTGCTGCTGGCCGCCTGAGAGCTGAGCCGGGTATTTGTGGCCCATGCTTTCCAAGCCCACAAGCCGAATCAGGTCTTGGACCCGGGTTTCGATCTCCCTCTTGTTCAAGCCCCTGCTCTTGAGGCCGTAGGCAATGTTCGTCTCAGCCGTGAGATTAGGAAAAAGTGCATAAGACTGGAAAACAATCCCCATCTGCCTCTTTGAAACCGGAAGACTCGAAATGTTCTGGCCCCGGACAAATACGCTGCCCGAAGTCTGCACCTCAAGGCCGGCCACAATTCGCAGGATGGTTGTCTTGCCGCAGCCACTCGGCCCTAGGATGCACAGGAATTCTCCCCGCTCTGCCTTAAAGGAGATGTCTTTGAGCGCCACAAAGCGGCCAAAGTGCTTCGTCACCTTTTCGACGGAGAGATAGAGATCCGTCCTGTCTCGACCCTGATCCACCATGGCGTATCCCTCCTGTTGACTGACGCTTGCTTAGGGCTTGTTTGAGAATAAACTCGACCTACGGGTGCCACAACCGTTCGCCCCGAGGTTTACCAGCCTTCGGCGGCGCCAGAGGCGACCAGGGTATCGAAGGGCGAATGGTCCGCTCATGCTTCGATACCTCAGCATGAACGGAAATAGTCACGAGGTTGTAAAAGCTATTTCTTAGCATCACCTTCCTTCATCACTTTTTGGGTTCGCTCTTGGCGTCATACCGCTTGCTCCATTCCTGAAGGATGCGGTCGCGGTTCTTGGCTGCCCAGTCAAAGTCGTTCTTGACCAGCTGCTTGACCGGATCCGCAGGGTAACCCTCCGGGATGGGAGCGCCTGTTGCATAGGCGGTGATGGGGTAGACTTTGGCATATTCCTTCATCACCGCTTCGCCGATGGCCCAGTCCAGGAAAACTTTGGCCGAGGGTTTAATGTTTGCCTTTTTGATCAAGCCGTTCGCCTCTACGTCCCAGCCCGAGCCTTCCTTGGGAAACACGGTGAGGATGGGCTCCCCCTTCTGCTTCTGGGTGATGCCTCTATAGGCAAAGGAGATCCCAATGGGCACTTCGCCTGAGCCGGCCATCTTGCAGGGTTTTGAGCCGGAATGGGTGTAGCTGGCCATGTTCTTGTGCAGGTCATCGAGATAGGCCCATCCCTTTTGCTCACCCATCATCTGAAGGATGGCGGAGACGGTGAGAAAACCTGTTCCGGAAGAGGCCGGGTTCGGCATGGCAAGATGTCCCTTGTAAGCGGGTTTGATGAGATCCGCAAAGGATTCTGGTGCAGGGAGGTTCAGGTTTTTGCACTCTATCGTGTTGACGCAGAAGCCCGTTTCCCATGCCTTGATGCCTACCCAATGAGGAGGATTTTTGGAATCCCTCATGTTGGGGAGCACCTTCTCGAGGCCTTTCGGCGCATAGGGGACCAGCATGCCCGCCTGATCGCAGAGCATCAGACTCGTCGCTGCCGTGCCCCAGACCACATCCGCCTGGGGGTTGTCCTTCTCCGCCAGGAGCTTGGCGGTCACGATACCCGTGGAATCCCGCACGATCTTCACATTGATGTCGGGATGGTCCTTCTTGAAAAGGGCCAGATACCGCGGAATCTCATCGTCTTCCAAGGCCGTGTAAACCAGGAGATCCTCCGCGAATGCCGAAGTCGCACCAAAGGCCATGAAAACGATTAGCACCGCAAAAACCGCAGTCTTCAGAAACTTCTCCAGGAATTTCATTTTTTCATTACCTCCTCGTGAATTTTTTCCCCGTGAATGGAAACTCATTAGTTTTGATCTCTGAGTAAACGCCCCTTGTATTAAGATGGTGTTAGCCGACTGTTAGGCTTCCATGAGATTTTCAGTCGCCGATTGACAGGCTTCCGAAGAAGGGCTACACGAGTCGTGCCTGGATCTGTTCCAGGCAAGCTGATGGACAAGGAGCGCGGCGATGCAAACCAACAAAGAAAAGAATGCAGATGTCATCATTATCGGCGGCGGAATCCTGGGATGCGCCATCGCCTACTCGCTTTCCAGGATGAAGGCACGAAAGGTGGTATTGCTTGAGCGCCGGATGCTCGCGGAGGCCAGCACGAGCAGAGCCGCAGGGCTCCTGACCCAGGCCCGGACCATGCCTGTTCTGAGCGCGCTCGTTCGCGAGACCTATCTCGCTGTCCGGGACATGGAAGAGATGTTGGGGGAGTCGTTGGAATTGAGGAGGGTGGGAAGCCTGCACGTTGCAGTGGCGGAGAAGGAGCAGGAGAAGCTCAAGACGCTTGCGGAGACCGCGGCGGGCTTTGGAATAAGGACAGAGTGGCTACAACCGGAAGAGGCCGTGAGCCTGGTTCCCTGGCTCAAGCTGCCTTCCGGAACTACTGTTCTGTTCACTCCAGAGGATGCGTTTGCAGACGGATACTTGCTGGCTCAGGGTTATGCCCGGGCGGCCAGGGCCAATGGCGTGACCATTCTTCAGAACAGGGCGGTGAAAGGCATCCGCCTGAGCAACGGCTCTGTGAGGGGGGTTCAGACCTCGGAGGGGGATCTGGCGGGTTCGGTGGTGATCGATGCGGCGGGTGTCTGGGCAGGGCTCCTGGCCTGGGACCTGGGCATCGGGCTGCCCATGGCGCCTGTGAGAAGCCAGTACTGGATCACGGCTGCGGATTCCTTGTTTGACCGTGATCAGCCTTTTGTTATCCTGCCCGATGCCAGGGCCTACACGCGGCCTGAGGGCAAGCAGCTGCTCTTCGGTCTTCGCGAATCCAACGGTGTGAGTGTGGACCCCAGACGATTGCCCGAAGACCTCTCAGGATTCATGATCGGCAAGCCTGAAGATGAGAGGGAGAGCCTTCTTGAAGGGTACCCCATGCTTGACCCGCTGATTCCCCATCTCGACAAAATCGGTATTGCCCATTACATCACAGGGCTTTCCACCTACACTCCGGACAGCCTCTTTGTGCTCGGCCCTGTGCCCGGGATCAAGGGTTTTCTCGCTGCCACAGGCTGTTGCGGCGCGGGCATCGCAGCTTCAGGGGGGATCGGCCGGGCCATTGCCGAGCTGGCAGCCGGTCTCTCCCCTACTTTTGACCTCGGGCCTTTTCGAATCGACCGCTTCGGCCCTGCGGACCCCATGAGCGAAGACTTCCAAAAGCGCTGTTCAGAGGCCAGATCCGCGAAATCATCCGGTTAGGGAAAAGCTGCTGTACCGCGGAATCCGCTTAAACGGGCGATCACGGAGCGCGACACTCAGGCCGCGTATCGTATGACATCAAGGTGGGCCGGAGATGTAAGACTCTGGACCATTTCATGCACGCGCTCCATCACTACATCTTGCAGCGCATAGGCGCTGCACTCTCTGCACTCGATGAGTGGCAATTCTCTGAGAATGATCATAACCGACCGGTCCACCCTGAAAGGGAGATCGGTAACAACGCGTGTCATTAGAGTTCCGCACACATGGCATTTCATGGGATTCACCTCCGCGTATACTCAGTGCTTGGCTCCTTCTGTCTCTGCTCCGCACCGCGAATAGAAGCCAGACTCTCTTTTCCCCGGTGCTGCATGGGAAGTGCGCAAGGATAGGCGAAAAAACCTGGCTGCCCAGGCTGTGAGACGGCCTTTCTTTTTGGGCTCACAGTCCCTGCCGGTTTTGGGGCGCACGTTGTGAAAACCCCAGATCAAGAACGCATCATCCCTGAGCATTGCCAACAGATCCTGTTCAGACACGATTCCTCGAAACTCCTCTAGAGTCAGATCGCTCATGAGAGTTTTTCGCCTCCTTGCATTGACCGTTATTCCTGTTCGCCGCTTTCATCTCACTGTCCTCCACCCCCGGAACAAGGGGGTTCCCCCTGAGCCCTGAGGCTCAGGGGGACAGGAAAGGAGGATCGAGAGGTGCAGGGTTATTGTTTGCCGGACTCAGATTTGTTTTTTGTGAGGAGCGTGTTACGTTTTTGTGAGATTCTGGGGCCTGGGTCAAAAGCATCTTAGAAGGCAATTATCGCACATTTGCTTGGGCTAATCGAAGTCTAAAGCATTCCTAACGCCTTGCTCATCCTCGATTGGTTGCTAAAATGCCTAAAGTGTCTAAAGTTGGAAAAAAGTGGAGACAGAATATCCTTCGAGAGCCTCAGGACAGGCAGGAGTCAGGAGACAGAAGAAGTGTCTAAAGAGATACATCAGCTGAACAACGACCAATGAAGTCTGGCGCAAGTCGGTTTTCCACGGACTGCGGACTACTGACAACGGACTCCTTGCGACAGCAAGGCTCACATCTGTTTGAACAGGTGCATGTAGCGGTTGCTGACAGGTAGGCTTTCACTGCGGTCTTTGAGCTTCACCACCCCTTGCCTATGAGGGATCGGCTAACGCAGGAGATCAGCAGGCATGACGGACAATCCTTTTCACAGCGGGTCTCTACAAATCCCTCCTCACGACGAGTTCCCCTGTTGCCCAGGTCGCTCCGAATATCAGGAAGAAAGGAACCCATGTGCCGAGGAGACTTCTGAACATGTCCAGGCTCTGGTAGATGATCAGGGCAACCACGAAGAAATCCATAAAAACCACGAATCCAAGGAAAAGGAGCGCAGTCTTCAAAGGGTTGGTATACCTCAGCCTTTTAAAGTACACGAAAGACAAGAGGGCAAAATAAATAGGCGCGGCCACCGCATGGAGAATGAGCGTCTCATCAATGGTCATGAGGCTCATGCCGATGCCAATGGTCGCTCCGCAGGCCGCCCAACCTAGAAGCGCGAATAAGAGCGTCACAAGAAGTCGCTTCACTTTGAATCCCTCCTTTTCCTGTTCGCAGGCGAGATCGTTCTCCCTGTCGCGGCCGGCTTTGGAATTCGCATCTGGAGATCTTTCCCGCTCCAGGCCACCACAACCTATCCGGGACCTTCACCAGAAGTCGAGGGTTTAGTGCTCCCTGAAGACATGGCGAAGCTCCTCAAGGCCGGAAGACCGGCTTACCCGACCGGCATAACCCAGTTCTGTCCGGGCCTTGGCATCGCTCAACTCAATGGGCATGCCAATGAGGGAAAGAAGGGCGCGGGTGATCGGCGGTCTTCCTTTCAAACGAAGCAAGCGCCAGAGCGCTTCGAGAAAAGCGGCGCTCGTCCATGCCACGGCGCGGGGGACACTCAGCCGACCCGGCGCCATTCCCTGTGTGGCCAGCAAGTCCGTAACGAACTCCCGGAAAGTCGTCTTCTCCGTGTCGGTGAGAAAATAGGCCTGACCGCCTGCGCCACTCTCAGACGCAAGAAGGGCTCCCTCACAGACGTTGCGGACATGGCAAGTGTCATAAGGATACCGCCCTCCGTTGACCCAGAGGAACTGCCTCGATTGGACGGCGGCCACGATCTCCGGGAGGAAGTGCCTATCCCCAAGCCCCCAGATGGCAGGAGGCCGCACAGCGACTGTCCTCAAGTCCTTGCCGTTTGCCGAGAGAACCAGACGCTCCGCAGCCGCCTTTGATTGCGCGTAAGCGCCGAAGGGCTGCATCCGGCATTTGGCTCATGCTCGCCAAGAGCGCGAATCGGACCGCCCGTCGACACAACGGCTGCAGCGCTGATGAACACAAGGCAGGACACTCCCTCTTCCTTGCAAGCCTGCACCACATTCCGTGTTCCCTCGACGTTCACCTGCTCGTGCAGGCGCTCCTCGTTCCAGAATTCCATTGCGGCTGCGCAGTGAAATACCGTTTCACATCCCGACATCCCGGCGCAGAGCGCCTTCATATCCGCCAGATCCCCTCGACGGGCTCTGCGCCCATGTGAAAAATCGCATCGCGAGCGTTCTTGGAGCGCGCCAGAGCGCGGACTCTGTGCCCGCTGCTTGAGGAGCAGCTGGATCAGGTTCCGCCCACAAACCCAGAACCGCCGGTCACAAAGGTGTTCATGCTGGATTTCTACAACAGGTGGAAGTTATGTGCAACCCATAGGAACAGACATAATTTGGAGATTCTCTGCAAAGGCCGGAGCGTCATTGCCATTGAATTTGATGATCGTTAGAGATTGGCGGTTTTCTTCAGCTTCTCCTTTGCCTCTTCCCGTTCTCTTGCACTCTATGCAGAGCGAAGTGACCGGCATGGCATCGAGACGCTCCGATTCAATCTCCTGCTCACAGGACTCACAGACACCGTAAGTTCCATCCTTGATTTTTTCGAGGGCAAGCATCACCTCAGTCCTCAGTGCCGCATCGCGTTCTATGATGCGGAGACCGATTTCTCTTTCCTGCTCGGCAGTTGCCCAATCGACGGGATCCGGAAATTTCATTCCTTTGATATTCCTGTTCATTCGAGAGCCGCCGGTGTTCTCTGCCATTTCACCGAGTCTCTGATGAAGCACATTCCTGAAATATCTTTTCCGCTGTGTCTTGAGCATGTGGCGCTTTTACCTCCCCTAAGATTAGGATACGGGTGTCAGGCCACTGACGTGAGACAATCCTATTCAGGCTGCCTGACAACCGCTGAGAATTTAGAGCACCACTGTTAAGAAATTATTTGGGACAGGTGATCTTTTGATTTGGATGGTTTTTTGGATCTGTGCTCCTCATGGCCCGTGTTGCCTTCTCCGGTTTTACCGGATCAGCTTGTATTCCCTGCCTGCTATTTACTCAGGTATTCTCTGAGCCGCCTGGCATCATCGCGCTGCGGATTTACCTCCTCGAGTTCGAAGAGCAATTCTTCTGCAGCTTTCGGATCTGTCTGGTGCAGACTTTGTGCCATGGCAATGAGAGGGTTGTATGCGGCTTCAAACTCGGGACTCTGTCGGACAATCTCAAGGAGTGGCTCACGGATGCTGCCCAGCAGCGTTCGCAAATCCCTGGTCGGAGTGATTCCGATCCCGGCGTGTATAAAGTTGTTTCGGGCTGCCCAGTAAGAGAGTAAGCGCGAATGCATACGGCGATCTGAATCGGTTGATGCGCGATCGAAAAGGTGTTCCGGCTTGGGCTCGAATCTGTCGATTAATCCCAGCAACCTGACATAGGCGGGATCCTGTTGAGAGTAAACAAATCGCGGCGCTTCGAAAATGACTACCGGATGATCGTCCGTATTGATGGGTCCTGACCCGGCGAATTGCTCCAGCTCTTCAGGGCCGGCCAGAAAACAGCCAAAAAGAGCAAATGAGTCATGAAGCCTGAGGGCTTTCAGCTCGCGATAGAGCGCCGGGTCGTTCACCCGATGCGACATCCAGTCTTCGTTCAGGGCTATTGGCCCGGTGCCCGCAATCAAGCCTAGAATTGGAGTTTGGAGGCTGAAATGGGCAAGATAGGCTTTTCCTTCCGGAAAGACCTGCAAGAAAGTACGTACGATCACCCGAACAATACCCAGGTCCATTTGATAGAGAGGCAGCCATTGGCAGAAAATGCCGCCGGAGTTGAGACGGGACCGAATCGAAGAGAAGTGCTCTGCGGTATAGAGGGAGCCCGCTCCATCCCTTGCGGGATGGAAAAGATCTGCGACAATCACGTCGTACTTTTTAGTTGAGGCGTTCACAAAACGTCTGGCATCGGCCACCTTGATATGCAGCCCGTCGCTTCCCATGAGACCACCTGTTGACTTCTCGAAATGTTTCAGCAGAGGTATGATCTCGGGAATCAGCTCGACACCCTCGCCTTCAAGGCCGGGGTGACTTGCTGCCGCTGCGAAGGTAGCGCCCGTCCCCAGGCCCAGAAAGAGAGCTTTTTGGGGACATGGGTGAAGCAGCAGGGGAATATGTCCCTGCCTTCGATCGGAATAAAAGGAGGATGTCCCCCCCATCTGGAATTTGTTGTTGACTTTCAGATGGTAATCTTTTCGCCCGTCCTGTGTCACCGTGACGGCTGCCATGACACCCTCCCTATGCGCCACGATGCGTTCGCCCGGAGGGAGCGTGACAAACCTGAACGGCAGCGGACTGAACAGAAGGATGACAGCAAAGGCTGAAGGAACGGCCGCCGTCCGCCAGCGGCTCCTGCGGAAGCTCGGCAGGAGGAAAAGGTAACCGGCCGAGACGAGAATCAAGATCAGCTTGAATCCAATCGCAGGCAACAGAACGACGCAGAAGACAAACGGGGCAAAAGAAGCACCCAGGGTGTTTAAAGCCAACGCGTGACCCAGCCCTCGCTTGTGGCCCCTGGCATACTGACCCAGATGGCTGAAGGTGGCCCCCATGAACAGGGTCGGGACAAAGAAAACGCTGAAGGCCAGGGCCAGTTCCGACATAACCGATCCGGAGAAACCGCCCCCCGCCATGATCCTGACAGATTCGTAGATAGATTCGGAGTCCACCAGAAGAAGAGTGCCGAGCAGGCAGGCGGTGGATAGTGCCTGCAGAAGAACCGCCAGGATTCGATCGAAATCTCTTCGCGGGGCGGCGATCTGGTACAGCCACGCCCCGAAAGCCGTTCCCAAGAGATAGACCGACAGCACAGAGGCAAAGCTGTAGACTGTGTTTTCAAGGACCTGGCTGAAGGCCCTTACCACAAGCACCTCATACCCGATCCCAAGAAGCCCGGTTAGAAAAAGCGTGATATAGAGTCGAGCCTCTGAAGGTCTCAAGGGGATATCAGGATTGACCGGCAGCCGGGATTTCTCATTTCGCGCAGCCCCGAGAAGCACACCTGCGGCGCACAAAAAGTTGGCAGAAGCTAAGAGAACAAGGGTCAAACTAAAGCCCAGGTGCGGAACGGAGATGAATGTGTTGATCACGGTGCCGGCCACTGCCCCCAGGGTGTTGACACCATAGAGTCCTCCAACGGACCAGCCATTCCGGCGAAGGCGTGAAAAGAGCCGCTCCATCGCCGGGAGCGTGCCGCCCATAGCGAAGGTGGCAGGCAAAAGCAGGACAAAGGGTATGAAAAAGGAAAAGAACCACTGTCTGGCCCATGTCGGTTCAGGCCCCATGAGATAGGAGGCGGCTCTGTTAGCCCACGGGATGAGGGCGATCAGTGCAAGAGACCAGATCCCTACAACTGCCTCGAGCGCAGCATACCAGCGCCCTGGACGAGAGCTCCGGCTTACGCTGCCGTCTAGGCTGAATGATCCCAATGCCATTCCGCTGAAAAAAGCGGCAACGACGGCCAGAACCGCGACAATTTCGTGACCCAGCCCCACCGACAGCATCCGGGTCCAGACCATCTCATAACCCAGACCGGCAAATCCTGAGAGAAACAGGAATAGGTAAAGCAGATACGCCTGAGGACGATTGCTGTTATTCATAGACGTCCATGCCGGTGAAAGTATTACAATTCCCCTATGAAACATAAAGGGGGCCGTGCGGCCCCCATGAAAAGACTTCAATCATTGTCTATGAAATGACTTTTCTCCATTACTGCACATAGACAAAGATCGGGTTGGAATAGAACCACAGGTCGGCCCAGGCTTCTTCGGCTCCGTCGATGCCCAGATTCTGCGTGACCAGAGCATCCGCGAGGGGGTTGCCCTCTGCGTCGGTCTCAAAGGGGGTGTTTCGAGCCAGGTTTGTCCCCCGGAGTCGAAAGTACATGCTCTTGTCAAGATCATCGATCCGGTAGGTAATGATCTTGTAACCATCCCGATCCACCCTCCAGTCGTCAGCCGTAAAGGTGGCGATGACTTTGGTGGTCTCGTTGGTGGCTTTGGTGTAGTCCGGGCTGGATGGGTCAACTTTGCCCTTGATCTCGCCGGCAATGAGGTCAACGTGGTCAACCACCGGACTGTCGCCGTTGTTGTTAACGGACGGGCTTTTGAATTTGATGGTGAGCACCAGAGGTTCTCTGGACCAGCGCCGGTCTTTGATAATGAGTTCACCGCCCATGGAGGCCGCTTGAAAGCGGCTTCGAGCCATGAACTCAAGGTGGCTGATCAAATCGCCGTGCACGAAGTACACGTTGCCGGAGCGCAGTCCGTCGGCGATCTCGTTCAGGGAGTATTCCCCGTCGCGATCGCTATCCATGGCATACACATGGGTCTTCTGGTATTCGCCGGGGTAGAAGTCGTCACCGCCGGCCGTGTAGTGGCTATGATAGTCAGAGTTGGCATAATTGAACCAGCGCCGGCCCTCGCCCAGCAGGGCATCCCAGAGACCGCCCACCTTGGCCGAGTAATACCCAACTCCGCCATAGGTGCCACCAAAATCCTGTGAAGTACATACGCCATCGACACAGGTTATAGAGTTTCCAAACCCACGGTCATTATTGACCTGATGGCCCGGGGCGCCCTCGAAACCAAAGCAGACATCCGGAGCCGCATTGTTGAAATCGCGGAAATGCTCGATGTTATATCCGCCATCGCTTGAACTGGTTTTGAACACACCGGCCCTTTCGATATGCGCGAAAATGATCCAGCTATTGTCGAGGGTTCCGGCATCGTACTGGGCCTGCATCCATTCGCTGGCTGCAACGGCGTCGGCATGACGTTCGATGCCGGTGGGTTTGTTTGCCGATTGATCGGCGTTCCGTCCATTCTTTTTGGTCAGCGTACCGAAGGGCGTCCATTCGCCCACGCGACTGGTGTCGCTGTCGGATTTGTCGAACCTAAATTCAAAGGCGCTTATTGCCAGCGGGCCCATAATCTCGGAAACCACGCCGACGCTGCAGTGCTCATGGCCGGGAACGTTCCACTCCAGCCCGGAAAAGATTCTCTTTTCCGGATACATTTCCCGGGTTTCCAGAATGTCCGGGTAGACAAAATCCCGCAGGGTCTGCCAGCGCCACATCACCTGGTGCCCGCCGCTGGTCGCGACTTTTCCCAGGATGGGATTGTCGGATAAATGGCGGTATCATCCCAGTAATGGCCCTCGCCGTCCCGGTTCCGGGTTCCACCATGCTCGGAGTTGGCCCACCAGTCAAGTCCGAATTCGATTCTTTTCCATGACGAAGTCGAACGTAGTACTGCCATCTGTATAATAGGTATGCTGGTGGAAATCGCCGGAAAGCCATTCGCCCTTGGGCTGCGTGGCTTCGATCGGACCGGCGAACATAGACAATAAAGCCGTGGACAATAAAGCCGTCATCGCAATTCTTTTGAAAGATTTCTTAACCATCATTAGACTTCTACCTCCCTTGCATTTTTTTGTTTGTTTCGTTTTTCTCCTGATCTCAGAGCAACCGGTATTATTCCCTGCTGATGCAAACCGGTTTGCCGATCAGAGCTCTTGATGTTGTATTTTGAGAGCTCTGAATTCCTCTGCCTGCTCGAATTCTCACCTCCTTTCCGATTCGGAATTCACCCTTCTGCGATCTCAGAGCGCAGAAGAAATTCGAACATCCCCCCACGCTTCGAGCTTTCTTTTCGGCTTTCCTCCGTTGGCCGTGCGCTGTGGACCTTTTTCCCTTTCTTTTGTTAGCCTTTTGTGAGCGCTCTGTAATTCTTGGTTAACCTGCTTTTTTCTGGTCAATCAGGGGCACGTCTTCGCCAGGGCTTTTCAGAGCCGTCCTGGTAGCGCCGGCTATCCTCTTGATAGCCTGTCCATCGAGACAAGCTGGCAGATCGTTCAGTCCTGCTGTGTTGATTTGCGTCGTTCAGGTCTTACTTTGTGTCGCGGATGACGGAGCGAACGCTTTAAAGGAACGCAATCCTTTGATGATCACAATCAGGTTTTCCAGGCTGCTTGCTTTCGGTCTGGGAGGTGGATAGCGGGAGGTGTGATGCCACGGAAAAAGCTGAACACAAAGATCTATCTCTTGCCGATGAAACGCGCAGATTTGAGCGAGGTAAGCTGGAGTTGATCAATGTTGGCGGTGGCACGGTAGTGCGTTTAACCCTGGAGCCGGGATGGCGGTGGTCCAAGCATGTCAACCCGATCGCCGCCACAGAG
>CAVPOU010000020.1:0-545661 GCA_963707125.1 uncultured delta proteobacterium
CATGGTCAAGGCGCTTCACCGGGCAGGGATCGAGGTCATTCTCGACGTGGTGTTCAACCACACCGCAGAAGGCGACCACCGGGGGCCGACGCTGAGTTTCCGGGGGCTGGACAACAGCATTTACTACATCCTCGAACAGGACCGCGCGTACTATTCTAACTACACGGGGTGCGGGAACACGCTCAACGCCAACAACCCCATTGTCCGCCGCATGATCGTGGACAGTCTGCGGTACTGGGTGGGAGAGATGCACGTGGACGGTTTCCGGTTCGACCTGGCGTCAATCCTTACACGGGATGCTTCAGGCCACGTGCTGGCGAATCCGCCGGTGCTGTGGGATATCGAGTCGGACCCCTCGCTCGCAGGAACGAAGATGATCGCGGAGGCCTGGGATGCGGCCGGTCTGTACCAGGTGGGCGGCTTTGTGGGTGACAGTTGGAAAGAGTGGAACGGCCGGTTTAGAGACGATGCCCGCAGCTTTTTCCGCGGGGAAGACGGATCCGTGGCGCGCTTTGCCGACCGGCTGATCGGCAGCCCTGAAATCTATGGTCACGAGGAACGAGAACCTGAACAAAGCGTCAACTTTGTGACTTGTCACGACGGGTTTACCCTCAACGATCTCGTGTCCTATGACCAGAAGCACAACGAAGCCAATGGTGAAAACAACCGGGACGGCGCCGACGACAACCGAAGCTGGAACTGTGGCGCCGAGGGCCCGACCGACGATCCCGAGGTGGAGAAGCTGCGAAACCGGCAGGTGAAGAACTTCCTGACCGTCACGATGCTCTCTCTGGGGATGCCCATGATCCTCATGGGCGACGAGGTGCGGCGCACGCAGGGCGGGAACAACAACGCCTACTGCCAGGACAACGAGATCAGTTGGTTCGACTGGACCCTGGTCGCGAAGCATGCGGATGTGCATCGTTTCGTGACCCTGCTCAATGCGCGGCGGCTCCTGCGAGACGAGGAGCACGAACGCCGGCGCATGAGCCTGAATCAGATGCTCCGGCAGGCTAAAAGCGCTTGGCACGGCGTGAAGCTGAACCAGCCGGACTGGAGCCCATCTTCGCGCAGCGTGGCCTTCACCGCGGAGATCAGAAACGAAAAACTGCGTTTTCCACCTGATTCTGAACGCCTATTGGGAAGCGCTCGACTTTGAGCTTCCACCGATAGGCAATGGACGGAGGAAACCCGTGGCGCCGATGGATCGACACGGCTCTCGAGTCGCCGAACGACATCGTGGAATGGCAGAGTTCGGCATCGATTACAGGGAGCAGCCTATCGGGCCGAGCCGCGCTCGGTGGTCGTGCTTTTCGCAGGAATGGAATGAGGGAAGCAGCCTCGCAGTCCCCTTGCGCCTCCCGCCAGGGGAGGGGAAAAGAGTAGCTGGGGCAGCGCCGTCTTCACGTTCACCCTTGGCCTCCCCTCCACCCTCCGCAGTAGCCCTGCTACGGAGGAAGGGCATCAAGGGGGAGGTGGCTAATGTCTGGCGGGAGGGGATAAAGGGGCGAGGGAAGTGCGCTTGACGGAGGGGTAGCCGCTTGTTAGGATGCCGGCACCAAGTTGCAAAGGGGCAAGGGACAATAGGTGCAAAGGCACAAAGCAGAAAATCCTTTCTGCTTTGTCCCTTTGTCCTCTGTCGCTTTGTCCCTCAAATGCCGCTTGAGCGTAGAGCCGTTATTGTGAACAAGCAGAATATCGAGTCCTGAACAGAAAGGGAGAAAAGGAAATGAAATACATGGAGTCATCTCTATCCCGCGTTTCCACCCGCGTGCCCTGGGTTCTCCTCGGGCTCGTCGCCGCGTTCTCAGTCTTTACATTGGCTGCCGGCTGCCAGAAGGACGAAAAAGCAGGCCCTCCCGGACCGCCGGCGGTCGAAGTGGTCGAGGTCATCCAAAAGGACGTGCCCATCTTCTTATGAATGGGTCGGGACGCTGGACGGCTTTGTGAATGCCACGATCCGGGCTCAAGTGACCGGCTACCTGATCAAACAGAATTACGGGGATGGCGATCTGGTCAAGAAAGGACAGGTTCTCTTCGAGATCGACCCCAGAACCTTTGAGGCTGCCTTGGCGCAGGCCAAGGGCACTCTGGACCAGGCCAAGGGCACTGTGGACCAGTCAAAAGCCGTGGTGGAGGTGCAGGAGTCGCGCTGGGCTACGGCAAAAGCAAATCTGGCCCGCGTCAAACCTCTGGCCGAACAGAATGCAGTAAGCCAGAAGGACCTGGATGATGCGCTCGGTATGGAGCAATCGACACGGTCCTCGGTCGTCGCAGCTCAAGCTTCGGTCGTTGCAGCCCAGGCCTCGGTGGCGGCCGCTCAGGCTGCAGTGGAAAAGGCTAGCCTCGATCTCGGGTTCACCAAAATCATATCTCCCATCGACGGCATTGCGGGCATTGCCAAGGCCCAGATCGGAAATCTGGTGGGCCCCGGATCCACAGACGAATTGACGACCGTCTCTACGGTTGACCCGATCAAGGTTTATGCTTCGATCAGCGAGCAGGAGTATCTGAAAGCCGCTGAGAAGCAAATGGTTAAAAGGGAGAAGATGCCCCTGGAGCTGGTCCTTGCCGACGGCAGCGTTTACCCTCGAAAGGGAGAAGTCGCCTTCGCCGACCGCCAGATGGATGTGAGGACCGGTACCATCCGGGTAGCCACGATTTTCCCGAACCCGAACAATATGCTCCGGCCCGGGCAGTTTGCCCGGATACGCGCTGAGATTGAAGTTAAAAAGGGTGCACTGGTCATTCCCCAGCGGTCGGTGACCGAGCTTCAGGGAAAGTACCTGGTGGCTGTGGTCGGCCCGGAGAACAGGGTGTCGATCAAGCCGGTAAAGGCCGGGGCGCGGTTCGGACAGCTCTGGGTGATCGAACAAGGGTTGCAGGCGGGGGAAAAGGTAGTCGCGGAAGGAACCCAGAAGGTTCAGGGACGGGATGGTGGTGAGCCCGAAGCCCTTTGGTGCGAATGCACCGGCTGAGCCCGCAGCGGCTCAGAAACCCGGAGTCAAACCGGAAGTCAAACCTCAATCCAAACCGGAAAACAGGTAAAACGCTATGGCTAAATTCTTCATCAATCGCCCCATTGTCGCTATCGTCATCGCCATCATCATGGTCATTGTCGGCGTGGTCGCTATCCTTGGGCTGCCGATTGCCCAATACCCCAACATCGTGCCGCCGGAGATTGTCATCAACACCACGTATGTCGGCGCGGATGCGCAGACCGTGGAGCAGTCGGTCGCCACGCCCATCGAACAGGAGATGAGCGGCGTCGACAACATGAACTACATGTACTCGCTGAATGCCAACAACGGCGAACTGAAACTCTATGTGAACTTCGACGTGAAGACCGACCCGAACATCGCCCAGGTGCTGACCCAGATACGCAAGAGCCAGGCCGATTCCAAGCTGCCCCAGGAAGTGCGTGACTACGGGGTCACGGTCAAGAAGTCCACAGCCTCCCCCTTGATGCTGGTGAGCCTCGCCTCCCCTAATGGGACCTATGATGCGACTTTCCTTGCCAACTACGCGTACATCAACTTGAATGACCAGATCACGCGTGTGCCGGGCATCGCCAGCATCACGGTTTTCGGCGCAGGCCAGTACGCCATACGCATATGGGTGAAACCCGACCAGCTTGCAAAGCTTGGCATCACCATCCCGGAGATCATCGATGCGATCAGGCAGCAGAACACGGTAAACCCAGCAGGACAGATCGGCGGTGAGCCGGCGCCTCCGGGCCAGGAGTTCACTTATGCGATCAGGGCCCAGGGAAGGTTGGAGTCGGAGCAGGAGTTCGAAAAGATCGTGCTCCGCGCCAACCCCGACGGGTCGCTGGTGCGGCTTTCGGACGTGGCCAGGATTGAGCTCGGGTCCCAGATTTACTCCATGGCCGGCCGTTTGAACGGGAAACCGTCGGCTGTGCTCGCGCTCTACCAGCTCCCGGGGACGAACGCAATCCAGGCCGTTGACGGCGTCGAGAAACTGATGAAAGAAGCAGCGAAGTCCTTTCCGCCTGACCTGGAGTACAAGGTCTCGCTCGATACCACCCAAGCCGTGCGCGAGGGGATCAAGGAGGTCCTCAAAACTCTCTACGAGGCCATGTTCCTGGTGATCATCGTCGTCTTCATCTTCCTTCAGGGGTTCCGGGCGACGCTCATCCCGGCCCTGGCCGTGCCCGTGTCCCTCATCGCCACATTCGCGTTCTTTCCCTTGCTCGGCTTTTCCATCAACACCATAGCCCTCATGGGCCTGGTGCTGGCCATAGGCCTGGTCGTGGATGATGCCATCGTGGTCGTGGAGGCTGTGGAACACCATATAGCAAAGGGCTTGTCGCCCAAGGAAGCAACCCAGAAAGCGATGGAAGAGGTTTCAGGGCCTGTGGTCGCCATTGCCCTGGTGCTTTCGGCCGTGTTTCTGCCGAGCATTTTCATTCCCGGGATCACAGGACAACTCTTTTCACAGTTCGCCGTCACCATCGCCATTTCGGTTCTCATTTCCGCCTTTAATGCGCTGACCCTGAGCCCGGCCCTCTGCGCCATGATCCTCAAGCCCAAGAAGGCGGGGCGGGGGGGGCCCCTCACCAAATTCTACGGATGGTTCAACAGGATGTTCGGAACCGCGACGAACGGTTATGTGCGCGTGTGCGGCGCCGCGATCCGTAAATTGTCGATCAGCCTTCTCTTGCTCCTTGTGATGGCTCTGGGTACCGGTCTCATCGGAGGCAAGGTGCCGGGCGGATTCCTTCCTGAGGAAGACCAGGGATACATGTTCGCAGGAGTGCAACTGCCGGACGCCGCTTCCCTTCAGCGGACAGAGGCGACCATGCGCCAACTCGATGAGATCCTTAAGAATACGCCAGGGGTCAAGTACCGCACCGCTGTGTCCGGTTACAGCATGCTGAGCGGGATCACCAACACTTACAGCGGGTTCTTCTTCATCACGCTCGAGCCATGGGAGGAAAGGAAAAAACCGGAGGAGAAGTACGAAGCCATCATGGCCCACATCAACCGGGAGTTTGCAAAACTCCCGCAGGGGGTGGCCTTCGCCTTTTCTCCGCCCGCCATTCCGGGCATCGGGACTTCAGGCGGCGTGACCATGGTGCTCGAGGATCGGGCAGGCAAGGACATCGCCTTTCTGTGGGAGAACACCCAGAAGTTTCTGGCCGAAGCGCGTAAGCGGCCTGAGCTGGCGCGCGTCACCACGACCTTTATTCCCACGGTGCCCCAGGTCTTTGTGGATGTGGACCGGGACAAGGTGCTGAAACAGGGGGTGGTTCTGACCGACGTGTTTCGAACTCTGCAGACCTTCATGGGCGCTTACTTTGTCAACTACTTTAACCGGTTCGGCCGGCAGTGGCAGGTTTACGTGCAGGCGGAGGGCGAATACCGGGTTCAGGCCCAGCAGCTTGGGCAGTTTTACGTGCGCAACAGCAAGGGCGACATGGTGCCTCTCTCGGCCGTCACGAGGTTCGAGGAGCGCTCGGGTCCCGAGTTCACCATGCGGTACAACCTCTACCGCTCGGTTCAGATCAACGCCTCCACAAACCCGGGTTACAGCTCGCTCCAGGCCATGAAAGCGCTCGAAGAAGTCTTCAGCCAGGTCATGCCGCAGGAGATGGGCTATGACTACATCGGCATGTCCTATCAGGAGAAAAAAGCCAGTGAGGGCGTCCCCATCTCCATCATCTTCGGGATGTCGCTGCTTTTCGTGTTTTTGATCCTGGCGGCCCAGTACGAGAGCTGGTCCCTCCCCTTCAGTGTGCTCCTGGGAACGCCCATCGCCGTGTTCGGGGCCTTTGCCTTCATCATGATCCGGAACATGGAGCTGAATCTCTATGCCCAGATCGGCTTGGTCATGCTCATAGGGCTGGCGGCCAAGAACGCCATTCTCATCGTGGAGTTTGCCAAGGTGGAGTATGAGAAGGGCAAGGAGCTCGCCGATGCAGCGCTGGAGGGCGCCAGGCTGCGCCTGAGGCCGATCCTCATGACCTCTTTTGCCTTCATCCTGGGGTGCGTGCCCCTGGCCATAGCCTCAGGCTCGGGTGCAGTTGTCCCGCAAGGTGATGGGGACCGCTGTGATCGGAGGGATGCTGACGGCCACCTTCATCGCCATTTTCATCATACCGGCGACATTCTACCTGATGGAAAAGCTCGTGCAAGGAGGAGACGCCGGCGCCCATCCCAAACCGGGCGGGCAAAGCCCCGGGAGTGAAGCACCACCGGTCGAGCCCGCCGCCGGAAAGGAGGGAAGCCACCATGAATAAGACAACGTTCTTCAAAATCTCTCCTCAGAATGCTTCCGATAACTCTAAAAATCCCTCCCCCTTGAGGGGGGAGGGCAAGGGTGGGGGTGAAGAGGAGGGGGGAGTTGTTATCAGACAATCCCCGAATCGGGAATTTGAAAATCCATCTCCTCACGCTTGTTTCTGTAATTGCCTTTTTCCTCCTCACCGGATGCATGGTGGGACCCGATTACCAGCGGCCAAGCGTCGACACGCCGCAGAACTGGCGCTTTGAAGACAAGGCAGCGAAGGACGTCGTCAATACCCTTTGGTGGGAACAGTTCAACGATCCCGTCCTCAATGATCTGATCCTGACCGCCCTTCAGGAGAATAAGGATGTGAAGATCGCCGCAGCCAGGGTCGAACAGTTTCTCGGACAATACGGGACGACCCGCGCCTTCCTCTTCCCTCAAATCGGTGCCGGTGCAAGTGCGGGCAGGCAGCGGTTGAGCCAGTCCACAGGTCCCGTCCCTTACTCACTAGATCCCGGTATCAATACCTCGTTCGACAGCTACGACATTTTTGTGAATGTGAACTGGGAGATCGACCTTTGGGGAAAAATAAGGCGAGCCACAGAGGCGGCGCGTGCCGATCTGCTGAGCACCGAGGAGGCGCGCAGGGCCGTCATCCTGACTCTTGTCACCTCGGTGGCCAACTCTTATGTGAACCTCCGGGATCTAGACAAGCAGCTTGAAGTGACGAAACAGACGACTCAGAGCTACAAGGAAAGTTACGATCTGTTCAGTCTCCGTTTCAAGTATGGGACTGTTTCGCAAACAGAGGTCAGCCAGACAAGGGCCCAATATGAGCAGGCCGCGTCGAACATCCCCTTCTTCGAAAAGGCCATCGCCCAGCAGGAAAACGCCTTGAGCGTGCTTCTGGGTCGGAACCCGGGTCCCATTCCCAGAGGGAAGACCATCGATGAACTCATGTTCCCGGCGGTTCCTGCAGGACTGCCTTCGGATCTCCTCCTGAACCGGCCCGACATCCGCCAGGCGGAAGAAAATCTTGTGGCTGCCAATGCCAACATCGGTGTGGCCAAGGCGCAGTATTACCCGAGCATTTCTCTGACCGGCTTCTTTGGCTTTGCGAGCATGGACCTGTCGAACTTGTTTAACGGCCACTCCAAGATGTGGAGCTATGCCGCGCCGGTGACCGCCCCGATCTTCACGGCAGGGGCCATCGAGGGGCAGGTCCGGTCGGCTGAAGCAGTGCAGCAGCAGACGCTGGTGCGCTATCAGCAGGTCATTCAGACGGCATTCCGGGAGGTAGACGACAGCCTCGTGGACCATCAACGAACAAGGGAACAGCTGGCAGCCCTTGCCCGAGAGCTCGAAGCCCTTAGGGAATATGTGCGCCTCGCCCAGTTGCGGTTCGATAACGGGTACACCAGCTATCTCGAGGTGCTGTATTCGCAGACCCTCCTCTTCAACGCAGAATTAACGAACACACAGGTGCAGGGGACCCTCTTCCAGGCGCTGGTGAACCTGTACAAATCCATGGGCGGCGGCTGGGTTGTGGAAGCGGACAAGCTCACCGACGCCTCATCGGCGAGATAATAACGTGGGGCTTGGGGGGATATGAACTATTCAAGGCATCCACTACAACTTGGGTGTCTCGATGAGAAAGGTCGTTGTCCCTTTTGGGGGACTTTATTTAGGGAGGTAGAAATTGACAAGTTTGCCGCCAAACAAGACAAAGATCGTTTGCACCATCGGACCGGCGTCTGAATCGCAAGAAGTGATGGAGCAGATGCTGCTTGCAGGGATGAATGTCGCCCGGCTCAACTTCTCCCACGGGGACTTCGAGAGTCACAAAAGGGTGATCGATACCCTACGCTCCGCTTCCCGCGCCACAGGACGACGGGTGGCCATCATGGCCGATCTGAGCGGGCCCAAGATGCGCATCGGGAAACTCAAAGAAGAGCCAGTGGAACTGAAGGCTGGTGACGCCTTCACCCTCACCACGAAAGAGATCGTCGGCGATGCGACCAAGGCTTCGGTGAGTTTTTCCCGACTTCCAAAAGCCGTGAAGCCCGGCGACGCCCTCTTTCTGAACGACGGTTTCATTCAACTGGAGGTTACCCGGGTCCAGGGGAAGGATGTCCACTGCAAAGTGGTGGTGGGCGGGGAGCTGCGTTCCCGCAAGGGATTGAATCTCCCGGGCATTGATCTGGGGATCACGGCCTTCACGGAACGGGACAGGGAGTGCCTCCAGTTTGCCATGGAGCAAGGCGTGGATGCGGTCAGCCAGTCCTTTGTGGAGTCCGGGAAGGATATTGATGCGGTGCGCAAGGCAGCAAAGGAACTAGGGCACAGTCCTTTCATCATTGCCAAGATCGAGCGGAGCAGGGCCCTTGAGCGTTTCGACGAGATCCTCGACTCAGCAGACGGGATCATGATCGCTCGTGGCGACCTTGGCGTAGAGGTCCCCATCGAACAGATCGCGGTTGTTCAAAAGGATCTGATGCGGCGGGCCAACATGCGGGCAAAGCCGGTCATCACTGCGACTCAGATGCTCGAATCCATGACGAGTAACCGCCGCCCCACCAGGGCTGAGGCGACGGACGTGGCGAATGCAATACTCGATGGCACTGATTGCGTCATGCTCTCGGGCGAGTCCGCCATGGGGGGGTATCCGGTGGATGCCGTTGCGATGCTCGCCAAGATTGCTGCGGCCATCGAACCTCACCGGCACCAGGTAACCGTAAAGGAAATGTTTCAAGGGCTGGATCTGCGGGGCAAGCTTCGTCCGGCCCATCTCATTGCCGTAGGCGTCGAGGCGAGTCTCGAGTATGCGTCTCCTGCTGCGGTCTTTGTCCCCACGAAGAGCGGCGCAACAGCCAGAAGCATCGCACGCTTCCGCCCCCCTGTGTGGATCGTTGCCGTGAGCTCTCAGAAATCCACCTGCCAGACGCTTCAATTCTCATATGGCGTGCATCCGGTGCATGAAGAAGATCACCCCGAGAACTGGAACGCATATGTGAAGAAGTGGCTCAAAGCACACAAGGTCGAGGGAAACCTTGTGGTTTTGACGGAAGGCCCCTCGTCCAAACACCCTGAGACCAACAACAGGATGGAGCTGATAGACTTGAAGAAATAAGAAAGAATGGAGTGGTGGAGTGATGGAGTAATGAGAAGAGAAGACGGAGTATTGGAGTACTGGAGTGATGGAGTAATGGGAAGACCGAAGGACAGATGAGAGACAAAACAGGTTCTGGGTTTTGGATTCTTGCTTCTGAACTATTCTGCTGAATTCTGTCTCCTGTCTTCTGTATTCTTTATTCCAGTACTCCATTACTCCAACCCTCGGAGATATTCTCATGAAAGTCGGCATTATTGGTTGCGGATTTGTGGGGAGCTCGGCGGCTTACGCCATGACCCTTGAGGGTTCAGCCAGCGAGATTGTCCTGGTCGACTTGAACGCGAAACTCGCTCAAGCGCAAGCTGAGGATATTCTTCACGCGACTCCCTTTTCAAATCCTGTACGTGTCATGGCAGGGGACTATGAAGCCTTGGAAGATGCCAAGGTGGTCGTGCTTGCCTGCGGGGTCGGCCAGCGTCCCGGGGAGACGCGCTTGGACCTTCTGGGTCGAAACGTCAAGGTTTTCCAAGCCGTGACGCCGAAGGTACTGCAACATGCTCCGGAGGCTGTGCTGCTTGTGGCGTCAAACCCTGTTGATGTGATTACCGAGATCGTGACGAAGCTCTCCGGGTTGCCGTTGGGCCGCGTCATCGGTTCCGGGAACTATACTCGATACCGCCCGCTTTCGTGCTCTTCTCGGAGAATACCTGGGCGTTGCTTCCCAGTCCGTTCATGCCTATGTGCTGGGAGAGCATGGGGACTCGGAAGTATTGATTTGGTCGAGCGTTCAGGTGGGTGGGGTTCCTTTGGTGGACTTTGCCGAGCAAATCGGCAAGCCGGTCACTCCGGAAGTGCGATCACGAATCGACGAGGGAGTCCGTCGAGCAGCAGACCGGATCATCGAAGGAAAGGGCGCTACCTATTACGGAATTGGAGCGGGGCTGTCGCGGATCGTGAGTGCGATCCGGGACGACGAGAGGGCGGTGTTCACCGTATCCATGCGCACAACCGATGTGAAGGGAGGCGCAGTGGCGAGCCTTTCCCTGCCCAGAGTGGTCGGGAATGCGGGTGCCGTATTGACATTGCGACCGGTTCTTTCAGATGAGGAGATGGAGGCCATTCAAAAGAGCGCTCGAATGCTGAGGGATATTATAGAGGAGTTGAAGACTTTAAGAATACACCTGAAAAGGGAGGAGTAAATAATGGCAGAGTATCGTTGAAGACCATTGGAAGAGAGATTCTTGATTCACGGGGCAATCCGACGGTTGAAGTCGAAGTTACCCTTAAGGACGGTGCTTTTGGCAGGGCGGCGGTTCCTTCGGGCGCATCCACCGGCGTGCATGAGGCTCTGGAAATGCGCGACGGAGATAAACTCCGCTACGGAGGAAAGGGCACGCTCAAGGCTGTGAAGAATGTGAACAAGAAAATCGCCGAGGCGGTCATCGGCCTGGATGCCCTTGACCAGAGGGCAGTGGATCATGCCATGCTGGCGTTGGACGGGACGCCCAACAAGAGCAAGCTGGGGGCGAACGCTATCCTGGGGGTCAGCCTGGCCGTAGCCCGCGCCGCGGCCGACTCTGTAGGACTGCCGCTCTACCGCTACCTCGGCGGCGTGGCGGCCAATGTATTGCCGGTGCCCATGTTTAACATTCTGAACGGGGGGGTCCACGCCAACTGGCAGGGCACGGACTTTCAGGAGTTTATGATCGCCCCGGTCGGGGCACCCAGTTTCCGCGAGGCGCTGCGATGGGGCAGCGAGGTATACCAGTCCCTCAAGGGTGTGCTGAAGAGCAGCGGCTATTCCACAGGGGTCGGCGACGAGGGCGGGTTTGCCCCGGCGCTCAAGACCAACGCCGAGGCTGTTGAAATCATCCTCAAAGCCATCAAGAAGGCGGGCTACAAACCCGGGGACCATATTGTCATCGCTCTCGACCCGGCGACCAGCGGGTTTTACGAGGATGGGCTGTACAACCTGCGCACCGAAAAGCGCAAAATCACCTCTGCTGAAATGGTCGAGATGTGGGCCGAATGGGTCAAGAAGTATCCCATCGTGGTTCTCGAGGACGGCCTGGCTGAGGATGACTGGGCTGGATGGAAGCTGCTCAACCAGAAATTGGGCAACCGGATCGAGTTGGTGGGCGATGATTTGTTCGTGACCAACGTCGAACGCATTGCCCGGGGAATCGCCGAGAACTGCGCCAACGCCGTGCTGATCAAGCTCAACCAGATCGGTTCCCTGAGCGAGACAATTGCCGCCATTGAAATGGCACGCAAGGCCGGCTGGGGATCCATGGTTTCGCACCGCTCGGGAGAGACGGTGGACAGCTTCATTGCCGACCTCACGGTGGCGATGGCTACGGGGCATCTCAAGACGGGCGCGCCCTGCCGCGGCGAGCGTGTGGAAAAATACAACCAGCTCATGCGCATCGAGGAAGATCTAGGTGCAGCCGCTGTGTACGCGGGGCGCAAAGCTTTCGTGCGCTAAAAACGTTGGAATCAACTACATTGACATTACTTAGGAGGAAAACAATGGGTACAAAAGTTGCTATTAATGGGTTTGGGAGGATCGGCAGGCTCGTATTTGCCGCTTTGGTGGAGCAGGGGCTCTTGAAAGACTTCGAGGTCGTGGCGGTGGTGGATGTCTCCACGGACGCAAAATATTTTGCCTACCAATTGAAGTACGATTCGGTCCACGGCAAGTTCTCGGGAACGCTTGAAACCGCAAAGAGCAATCCCTCTCTGGAAGAGGATGACACGCTGGTGGTCAACGGCCACAAGATCAAATGCGTGATGGCCACCAAGACCCCTGACCTTCTTCCCTGGAAGGAATTGGGCGTCGAGTATGTGATCGAGTCCACCGGGCTTTACACCGATGCGGAGAAGGCAGGACTTCATCTGAAGGCGGGCGCAAAAAAGGTCATCATCACGGCTCCGGGCAAGGGGGGAGTGAAGACACTGGTCATTGGGGTGAACGAGAAGGAATATGATCCCAAGGCCCATCACGTGGTGTCCAATGCCTCGTGCACGACCAACTGTCTTGCCCCGCTGGTCCATGTGCTCTTGAAGGAGGGGATCGGGGTGCAGTCAGGACTCATGACCACGATTCACTCTTACACGGCAACGCAAAAGACCGTGGACGGTCCCTCTAAAAAAGATTGGAGGGGAGGCAGGGCCGCGGCCATCAATGTCATCCCGTCCACCACGGGCGCGGCCAAGGCTGTAGGCGAGGTGATCCCAAAGGTGAAGGGGAAATTGACGGGAATGGCTTTTCGAGTTCCCACGCCGGACGTCTCTGTGGTCGATTTGACCTTTCTGACTGAGAAGGATACCTCGATCGAAGAGATCGACGCATTGATGAAGAAGGCGTCCGAGTCTTACCTGAAGGGGATTCTCGAGTATTCGAAGGAAGAGCTCGTTTCCTCGGATTTCATTCATAACGACAGCTCCTCGATATACGATTCCCTCGCAACAGTGCAAAACAACCTCAAGGGGGAGAAACGCTTTTTCAAGGTTGTTTCGTGGTACGACAATGAGTGGGGCTACTCCCACCGGGTTGTGGATCTTCTCAAGTTGATGGCATCAAAGGGCTAGGGCGGAATTGACATCCCCGCCCCCAAATTCGAATATCGAAATCCGAAATTCGAAACAAATTCAAAATGCGAATGCTTCAATGTTCAAAACGGGAACGCGGGGGGCCATGGTTTTGGTCATTTGAATTTGGATCATTGGATATTGTTTCGGATTTCGTGCTTCGGATTTCGGATTTTCAACTTCTCCTCAAATCGCAGAGAAGTCTCGTTCTAAGATGATACGCTCCGCTTCCATAGGGAGAGGAATTCGAGATTGTAAGTCACTAACGTCTTCAATGAAAGACAGGAGATGAAGGGATGAAAAAGGTCGTTTTGTTGCGTCACGGGGAGAGTACCTGGAACAAGGAAAACCGATTCACCGGATGGGTGGATGTGGGTCTCAGTGAGAAAGGGATGCAGGAAGCGGTTGAAGCGGGCCGCACCCTCAAGAAAGAAGGATACGTGTTTGACGTGGCGTACACGTCTGTTCTCCAGAGGGCCATCAAGACCCTCTGGCTGGCTCTTGAAGAAATGGACCTCATGTACCTCCCGGTGATCAACAGCTGGCGACTCAACGAACGTCACTACGGGGCTCTTCAGGGACTGAACAAGGCGGAGACGGCGGAAAAACATGGCATGGAGAAGGTGCAGATATGGCGGCGCAGCTATGACACCCGCCCGCCCGCCCTCACGCCTGATGACCCAATGTACCCTGGAAAGGATCCGCGATATGCCGGCCTCAAGCCCGAGGACCTGCCGCTCACCGAGTGCCTGAAGGACACGGTCGCCCGTTTTCTTCCCTACTGGCATGAGACCATCGCACCCGCGGTGAAAGCCGGACAACGGGTGCTTATCGCGGCCCACGGCAACAGCCTTCGGGCCCTGGTGAAGTTCCTGGACAATATCCCGGATGATAAAATCGCAGCGCTTAACATTCCGACGGGGATCCCTCTGGTTTACGAACTCAAAGACGATTTAACCCCGATCCGGCAGTACTACTTGGGCGATGAAGAGGCGGTTAGAAAGGCAACGCAAGCCGTTGCAGAACAGTTGAAGAAAAAATAGGGGGGCCTGCACTGGGCAGAACAAGGAGGATGTATGCCGGTAGCTGATTACAAAATCTACTGCAAGATGCTTGAAAGGGCGAGGGAAGGACACTATGCCTATCCCGCTATCAACGTCACATCGCTCACAACCGCAAATGCCGTGCTGAAGGGACTGGCAGAGAGCAAGAGTGACGGTATTATCCAGGTCTCGACAGGCGGCGGAGCTTTCGCTTCGGGGTCATCGGTGAAGGACATGGCCCTTGGCGCGATCTCGATCGCCGAACACGTCCATCGTGCAGCAGAACGATACCCGATCTATGTCGCTCTGCACACGGACCACTGCCAGGCGGACAAGCTCGATAAACTCGTCATTCCTCTTGTGGAGGAGACCGAAAGACGGCGGGCAGCGGGGAGGCCTAACCTCTTCAACAGCCACATGTTCGACGGAAGCGCCCTGCCGCTCAAAGAGAACCTCGACATCGCCGTCAAACTCCTGGAGCGGTTCCAGAAGAATGAGCTTATCCTCGAGATCGAAGCGGGTGTGGTCGGCGGAGAGGAGGATGGAGTGTCGGGTGAGGCAGGGGCTAAGCTCTACACCACCCCCGAGGACACCCTTGAGGTTGCCCGGCGCCTCAATTCGATCAAGGGTGGCCGATATCTCCTTGCCGCGACCTTCGGCAATGTCCACGGTGTGTACAAGCCCGGACAGGTGAAACTGAAGCCGTCGATTCTAAAGGATTGTCAGGACGCCGTGGTGAAACAGTACGGTGAGAAGGCGCGCTTTTTCCTGGTCTTCCATGGCGGATCCGGTTCGGAACTCCGTGACATTCATGAGGCGATCGACTATGGCGTGGTCAAGATGAATATCGACACGGACACGCAATATGCCTTCACCCGTCCGATCGCGGACCACATGCTGAAGAACTACGACGGCGTGCTGAAGGTCGATGGCGAGGTGGGGAATAAGAAGATCTATGATCCCCGCGAATATCTCGGCTTGGCCGAGGCTTCCATGGCGGAGCGAGTCAAACGGGCGGTCCAAGATTTGAAGGGCGCCGGAACGACAATGTTCAAGAAATAACGAGAAGACTGGAGTAATGGAGTGATGGAGTGAGATGGAAAGCCCAGAGGACAAAGGGCAGATGCCAGACAAAACAGCCTCTGGGTTCAGGGTTCTTGGTTCTGGGTTAACCTACTGAATTCTGTCTCCTGTCTTCTGTAAATTTTTTTCCAGATACTCCAACTATCTCCATCACTCCAATACTCCAATAATTTCCTCTTCCCATCTTCTTTTGGAGGTTTCCCATGACAGATAAGGATCTTGATTTCACCATTTCCAAGCTTGGGGAGTGCCGCATCCCGTCACCGATGCAGACGGGTCAGTTTGTCGGAGACGAGGAGCTTGTGCTCTACCACGACAAGATGGAAGAGGTGAAAGAATATCTCGGTTCAGGCAAAGAACCGCCGCAGTTCGAAACAGCCGGACCGAGAGAGAAAATCTATTTTGACCCTTCGAAGCTCAAGTGCGGCATTGTCACCTGCGGCGGCCTGTGCCCGGGGCTGAACGACGTGATCCGCGCCATTGTTCTGGGGCTTTTTTATCACTACGGCGTAAAGACCGTCTTCGGCTTTCGATACGGATACGAAGGCCTATCCTATCGCTATGGGCACGTGCCTCTGGAGTTAAACCCTGAGACCGTGAAGGACATTCACAAGATGGGAGGATCGATCCTCGCTTCTTCGCGCGGGCCGCAGGATATTTCCGAGATGGTGGACACCCTCGATCGGATGAACATCGGGGTCCTCTTTACGATAGGAGGGGATGGGACTCTTCGCGGAGCCCAAGCCCTGTCTGAGGAAGTCGGGCGCCGCGGGTTAAAGATCGCAGTGATCGGTATTCCAAAAACCATCGACAATGACATCTCCTTTGTGCAGTCCTCTTTCGGTTTCGACACAGCGGTATCGGAGTCCAGAACAGCGATAGATTCAGCCCATGCCGAGGCGCTTGGCGCCCGAAACGGCGTGGGGCTGGTCAAGCTCATGGGCAGAGAATCCGGTTTCATCGCGGCTTATGCCACGATGGCCAACAGTGACGTGAACTTCTGTTTGATACCGGAAGCTCCTTTCAAGCTTGAAGGTTTCCTCAAGGCCCTAAAAGAGAGACTCAAAGGGCGGGACCATGCGGTGATTGTGGTGGGGGAAGGCGCCGGCCAGAATCTGATGCAGGAGACGGGTGCAAAAGATGCCTCGGGCAATGTCCGGTTCGGCGATATCGGCCTTTTTCTGAAGGACCAGATCAACAGCTATTTCAAGAAGGAGGGCATGGAGGTCAATCTCAAGTACATCGACCCCAGTTACACCATCCGGAGCTTGCCCGCCAATCCTCGGGACTCGGCCTTTTGTCTGCTCCTGGGCCGGCACGCGGTTCACGCAGGCATGAGCGGCCGAACGGGCATGGTAGTCGCCAATTGGAAGGGGGAGTTCACCCACGTGCCCATTCGAATGGCGGTTTCCAGCCGGAAGAAAATAGATCCCAACGGGAGGTTCTGGAGCACCGTGCTGTCATGTACGGGGCAGCCAAGGGAGATGGGGTAGAGATTCTAGATTTTTGATTTTAGATTTTAGATTTGCGATTTGCGATTTGCGATTCAAAACCACTGAATCGTGGTTGGAGATTGAGGCGCGCCATGAAAACTTTGACTGCTCCGCGGATGGAGCGATGCATCGGATGTCATTCCTGCTCGCTGGCCTGTGCAAGGCTGGTGCAAAAACGCCTCTCATGGGACATGTCCGGCATTCGCATCATATCCTCAGGGGGATTATCCACGGGCTTCGAAGCCAAGACATGCCTGGCCTGCGACCCGGCTCCCTGTGCGGAAGCATGCCCAACCGGCGCCTACTCTCAGCGGAAGGGCGGCGGCGTCATCGTCAAGAAGAAGCTGTGCATCCGTTGCGGGGAGTGTGACAAAGCATGTCCGGTGGATGCCATATACCTGGACCCCGCAGGGGAACCCTTTGTGTGCATCCACTGCGGCCGGTGCGTGCCGTTCTGCCCGCATGACTGCCTGGAACAGAGTGAGGAAGACGGGATTCACCAAGCAGGCACTGAGGACCTAGAAGAAAGCCATAGAGCCTAATTTCTCACCGCGGAGATCGCTGAGACCGCAGAGAAGTTTAGGCTTTAAGAGAAAAAAGTCTGCATGGTTTTCATTTACAAAAATACTCTGCGCTCTTTGCGTGCTCTGCGGTAAATCAGGGGGAGTGAGTGTCATGATCAGGGATCATTTCAGGGTGCTGAGAGTCGATCTCGCCGACGGTCGGGGGGAAGTGATAACCCTGGAAGGCCGCGACACGGTGGCAGGCGGCAGCGGGTTGGCGGCTCTTTTGTTCGAGAAATATGGGCATGTGGACAAGGTGTGGAGTGATCCGGAACAGCCCCTCATTTTCGCTATCGGACCGCTCACAGGGTATTTCCCCTTGATGAGTAAGACCGTCTGCGGTTTCAAGTCGCCCTACCACGACCAGTATGCTGAAAGCCATGCGGGAGGGCGTTCAGCTTTGGCTCTGAGGTTCGCCGATTATGACGCCTTGGTGTTCACCGGAAAAGCGGAGAGGCTTTCCGTTGTTGCTCTCGGATCAAGGCGCCTTGAGATGAGGGATGTCCATTACATGCGAGGGCTTGATCTGCAAACGTCCGGCAAGATGTTTCGACGCATGTTTGGCGGGGCCGGGCACCGGAGCATCCTGCGAATCGGTCCTGCAGGAGAAATGGGTTCGGCCATGGCGTGCATCAATGCGGATACCTACCGCCATTTCGGAAGACTTGGCGGAGGGGCTGTCATGGGCGCGAAAAACCTGAAAGGGATCGTGATCCAGGGCGACGCTTCATTCGATCTCCCTGAAGGCAAGACCTATGCCAAGCTCTTCCAGGACGTGTACAAGAAGCTCACGGACACGGACATGATGGACAAGTATCACAACCTGGGTACGCCTGTGAACGTGAACGTGCTGAACGGCATAAAGGCCTTGCCATGCAGGAATCTCCAACAGACCCATGACGAGGCCATGGAGGGCATCTCGGGCGAGAAATTTGCGGAAGAGGCCCTGATGCGGAATACGGCCTGCTCCGGCTGCCCGATCGGATGTATCCACGTGGGATTCATGCGCGAGAAGTTCATGGAGCCGAACCAATATCTCTACCGCCAGGTTTCTTATGACCATGAGCCGATTTTTGCGGCCGGTTCCATGCTGGGAGTGACGAATGCCTTCAAGGTTCTCGCCTTGATCGACGTCACCGAAAAAATGGGGCTTGACGTGATGTCTGCCGGGGTTGCCCTTGCCTGGGCCACAGAGGCTCTGGAAAAGGGCCTCATTTCGGAGAAGGAGACCCTCGCGCCCTTGAGATTCGGGGAAGCGGAAACGTACAAAGAAGCCCTTGTCCATCTGGGGAGAGGAGAGAACGATTTTTACCGTTTGCTTGGCCAAGGCGCTCTCAAGGCTGCGAAGCACTACGGCGGGGAAGATTTCGCCTGCGTTCTCGGCCAGGAGATGGGAGGCTATGCGACCGGAGAGGTCTTTTTTATTTCCCAAGCCTTGGGGTTTCGCCACTCCCACCTGGACGCCGGGGGATACTCCTATGACCAGAAGCACCAGGACAAAGATGTGGAAAAGGCGGTCAGCTTTCTGGTTCAGGATGAACAGGAACGGGTTCTCCTCACCTCCATGGTTTCATGTCTCTTTGCGCGCGAAGTATACAAGCGGGAAGTGTTGGCGGAATGTCTTGGCTCTTTAGGGTACCAGACCCTGGCGGGTGAATTGGAAGCCGTGTCCAACCGGGTTCAGAAGCTGCGCTGGAAAATTCGCGTTGCCACAGGTTTTGATCCATCGGCCGTAGAGATTCCGAAACGGTTCACGGAAGTGACGACATGGAAAGGAAAGGTGGATGGGGATTATCTGAAGGCTCTCAAGAGCGATTATGCGAGAAGAATCGTTGAAATGGGGAGGGAGGAGAGAGATGAGCGACGCTAGGGAGATCGGCGGAATGCAGGCGGCAGAGTGCGAAGACAATCACACCGGCGGGAGGGTTGAAACCCTGAAGCGGGCCATTATGGACAACCTTTACTATCGTGGAGCCAGAATTCCTGCGGTGGCCACGAGGAACGATTGGTACCTGGCCGTGGCCTACACGGTGCGGGACCGGATCCTGGACCGGTGGATCAAGACGCTAGACACCATCGTGAAGAAAGATGTGCGAATCGTCAGTTATCTTTCAGCCGAATTCCTGATGGGACCCCACCTAGTGAACAACATGATCAACCTGGGCATTTATGAACAGATGAAGGAGGCGGCGACTCAATTGGGCCTCGACCTGGAGGCGCTGATTGAGCAGGAAGAAGAGCCGGGACTTGGCAACGGCGGCCTGGGCAGGCTGGCGGCCTGTTTCATGGACTCTCTCGCCACCCTGGAAATCAAAGCCATCGGCTACGGGGTTCGCTACGAATTCGGGATCTTTGACCAGGAAATCCGCGAAGGCTGGCAGGTCGAAAAAACGGACAAGTGGCTGCGCCTTGGAAACCCCTGGGAAGTTGAGCGGCCGGAAATCGCCTTTGAGGTCAATCTGGGCGGTCACACAGAGTCCACCCACGATCGTGAGGGGAAGTACCGGGTGCGATGGGTCCCCCAGCGAGTCGTCAAGGGCGTGGCCTATGATACGCCCATTCTCGGGTACAGGGTGAATTCGGTTAACCTGCTGAGACTGTGGAGCGCGCACGCTGTGGAGTCTTTTGATTTTGACGCTTTCAATGTGGGGGACTATTACGGCGCTGTCGATGAAAAGATCGTGTCGGAAACCATCTCAAAGGTCCTTTATCCCAATGACGAGCCGGAAATAGGGAAGAAGCTGCGACTCGCGCAGCAGTATTTCTTCGTCTCCTGCTCCCTTCAGGATCTGATTCGCTTTCATCTCTTGTCCGGCAACACCCTGGACACCTTCCATGAGTGGAATGCCATCCAGCTCAACGACACCCATCCTTCCATCGCCGTAGCGGAACTGATGAGGCTTCTGGTGGACGAGCACATGCTGGATTGGAACACGGCGTGGAACGTCACCAGGAACACCTTTGCCTACACGAATCACACCCTGCTGCCCGAGGCCCTGGAAAAGTGGCCCCTGCCCCTGTTCAAGCAGCTCCTGCCGAGACCTCTGGAAATCATCTATGAGATCAATCGCCGATTTCTGGAAGAAGTGAGGCAGAAGTATCCCGGCGACAACGAGCGGCTGGTCCGTCTTTCCATCATTGACGAAAGCGGAGATAAATACGTCCGCATGGCCCATCTGGCAACCGTGGGAAGCCACGCCGTCAACGGGGTTGCGGCACTTCACTCCGAACTGGTGAAGAAGACGATTCTCCGGGACTTTCATGAGGCATGGCCGGAGAAGTTTCATAATGTGACCAACGGGGTCACCCCGCGGCGCTGGATGGTCCTCAGCAATCCAAGATTGACTGAACTCATCACGAGCAAAATCGGAGACCGTTGGATCAGCCACACGGAGGAGAACTTGAGAGAGCTGGAAAACTATGCGGACGACGCGGAGTTCCGCCAGAGATGGCAGGAGGTGAAACGGGAGAACAAACGGGACCTCGCATTGATCCTCAGGGAGCGAACCGGCATCATGGTTGATCCTGATAGCCTTTTTGACATCCAGGTCAAACGGCTTCACGAGTACAAGCGCCAACACCTGAACGTGCTTCACGTGATCACTCTTTACAACAGGCTGAAGAAGAACTCGAACCTTGACATCCCTCCGCGCACAGTGATCTTCGGCGGGAAAGCGGCACCGGGGTATTTCATGGCCAAGCTGATCATCAAACTGATCAGCTCGGTGGCGGAGGCAGTCAACCAGGACACGGATGTGGCAGGACGCCTCAAGGTGGCGTTTTTCCCTGATTTCAATGTCAGGAACGGCCACCGCATTTACCCGGCTGCTGATCTCTCCGAGCAGATTTCCACGGCAGGCAAAGAAGCATCGGGAACCGGAAACATGAAATTCTCCATGAACGGAGCGCTCACCATCGGGACCCTGGACGGCGCGAACATCGAGATCCGCGAGGAAGTCGGTGCTGAGAATTTCTTCCTCTTCGGTCTGACCGCGGAAGAAGTGTATGACTTAAAGCGTAAGGGATATCATCCGGGTCCTTATTACGTGGCCAATGCGGAACTCCAGGAAGCGATCGATCTTATACGATCGGGATTCTTTTCAGGCGGAGATTCGAACCTGTTCAAACCCTTTGTCGACTCCCTTCTCTACCATGACGAATATCTGGTTTTTGCAGATTACCCGTCCTACATAGAGAGCCAGGAGCAGGTGAGCCAGGCGTACCGTGATCAGGAGCGGTGGACGCGCATGTCTATTCTCAACGTGGCCAGGATGGGCAAATTCTCTTCGGATCGTTCGATCCGGGAGTACAGCGAGAAGATCTGGAAGGTGGAGCCTGTCCCCATTCTTCTCAAATGAGCCGGCGGCGGAGGGATGAGAAGCCCGTTCAATTGGCAAACAGAAGAGGAAGGCTGTCGGCTACGAGAAATCCCTTGATCGTGGGCACAACCCGTCCGCCGACATTGTGGACCAATTCGGCCTGGCGCAGATGCCTGAGAACCTCCTCTGTCCCGGGCCGGTTGCGAAAGACCTCTCGATCCACCCCATCTCTTGTTCTAAAGCCAAGGAGAATCGTTTCAAGATAGACCTGCTCCGGAGTCAGCGTTTCCAATCCGGCCACGGGCGGCTTGCCCTCAGCGAGAACCCGGCAATAGCCCTCTAGGTCGCGAAGGTTCCACCATCGAGAGCCGTCCCGGTACGAGTGGGCCGAAGGCCCGAGCCCCAAATAGGGAACGCGCTGCCAGTACTTCAGGTTGTGTCGGCAGAGGTTCTCTTCCCCTCTTGCGAAGTTGGAGATCTCATAGTGAAGGTAACCTTTTTCCTCGAGGAAAGCCGAGGTGAGCACGAAAAAAGCGCTCCCTGCCTCTTCATCCAGCGGTTTCATCTCCCCTTGTGCCTGCAGAACACCGAAAGGAGTGCGCTCCTCCACGGTGAGCTGGTAGCAGGAGATGTGCTCGGGGTTGAAGCTCGTGGCCTGTTCCAGGGTTTTTAGCCAACGGGATTCAGTCTGGCCGGGCAGGCCGTACATGAGGTCCAGTCCCACTTTTGCAAATCCAGCGTCTTTGAACCCATCGAGGGCCTTTACAGCCTGATCCACCGTGTGTCTGCGCTTCAAGAAGCGAAGCTCCTGATCGTCAAAGGACTGCACCCCGAGACTGATGCGGTTGACACCCAGATCCCGAAGCGCTGCCAGCTTGCTTGAGTTGATGTCATCCGGATTCACTTCCACGGTGAACTCAGTGTCAGTGGAAAATGGGAAGTTGCTGCGGAGATGGTGATGAAGGTCTGCCAGGTCGCGGTCCGGGAGCAAGCTGGGCGTGCCTCCGCCAAGGTACAGGGAGTCAAAGCGAGAAAAGCGATCCCTGTAAAGGAGCATTTCTTTTTTTATTGCCTCCAGCCAATCAGGAATGGAGAAGAGGGAAGTCACGGAGGTGAAGTCACAGTAAGGGCATTTGGTCTTGCAGAAGGGAACATGAACGTAAAGCCCGGGATGTGCAAACTCAGTCATTCTTGGTCTTCAGCACAGCGACAAAAGCGTTCTGAGGGATCATTACCGATCCTACCATCTTCATTTTTCTTTTGCCTTTTTTCTGCTTCTCCAGGAGTTTCCGTTTCCTGGTGATGTCTCCCCCGTAACACTTGGCGGTCACATCTTTTCGGAAGGGGTTGACGGTGGAACGGGAAATGATTTTGCCGCCTATGGCGCCCTGGATGGCAATCTTGAACTGGTGCCTGGGGATCTCCTCCTGGAGGCGGTCGCAGACCCGAACACCCCACTCCCTGGCGCGATCGCTGTGCACAATGAGGGACAGGGCATCCACTTTCTCCCCGTTCACGAGGATGTCCAACTTTACCAGACTGCTCTCCCTGTAGCCGATGAGCTCATAGTCAAAGGAGCCGTAGCCCTGCGTGACCGTCTTCAACTTATCATAGAAATCCACGATCACCTCGGCCAGGGGCATGTCAAAAAGGATTTCCATGCGGCCGGGTGCGGGGTAGCTGAAACGGGAGTTGACTCCCCGTCGCTCCATGCAGAGCTTCATAATGGCGCCCATGTAACGCTCCGGCGCGATGATGGTCGCCCGGATGTAGGGTTCCGCGGAACTCGCGATCGCTATGGGATCCGGGTAGTACTGAGGGTTGTCCACGGAGATCGTGCTGCCGTCCTCGAGCGTGAACTGGTACTGAACGCTCGGCACGGTCATGATAAAGGCCTGATCGTATTCCCTTTCGAGCCGCTCCTGGACAATCTCCAGATGAAGCAAGCCGAGAAAGCCGCAGCGAAAACCCTGACCCAGAGCTGCAGAGGAGTCTTTCTGATAAACGAAAGCCGCGTCGTTGAGCTTGAACTTTTCCAGGGAATCCGAGAGGGAGGGATAGTCGTCTGATGAGATGGGATAAAGGGAAGAGAACACCACCGGTTTGACATCCTTGAACCCGGGGAGAGGGGCAGGGGCGGGGTTCGACTGAAGGGTGATGGTGTCCCCGATCCGAGTGTCGCTTACGGTCTTGACTCCTGCGATGAGGTACCCCACCTCTCCTGCGGAGAGCTGATCTCGCGGTTCTCGGTTGATACGGAAAATCCCCACTTCCTCCACTTTGTAATTCGCCTGGTTGGACATGAAGCGAATCACGTCCCCCGGACGGACCGTTCCCTCAAAAACGCGGCAAGTCACAATGGAACCCCGAAAGGAGTCGTATCGCGCATCAAAGATCAACGCAGCCAGCGGGTTCTCCGGCCGGCCCTTGGGCTCGGGGATTCGCTCGACAATCGCTTCCAGAATCTCGTCGATCCCTATCCCGTCCTTGGCAGAACAAAGGATGGCCAGGTCCGGATCAAGGCCCAGTTCCTTATCCATTTGTTCCTTCACTCGCGCCACGTCGGCCGAGGGCAGGTCAATCTTGTTGATCACAGGAATGACGGCCAGGTCATGCTCCATGGCCTTGTAGAGGTTGGACAGCGTCTGCGCCTGAACGCCCTGGGACGCATCCACGAGGAGCAACACGCCGTCACAAGACGCAAGAGCACGGGACACTTCATAAGAAAAATCCACGTGGCCCGGCGTGTCGATCAGGCTCAGCGCGAATTCTTCTCCGCTTTTGCTGATGTAGGGAAGGGTGATGGTGGAGCTTTTTATGGTGATTCCTCTTTCCCTTTCCAGGTCCATGGAATCCAGAATCTGATCCCTGAAGAGACGTGCCTCCACAAGACCTGCTTTCTGGATCAGGCGATCCGCCAGGGTGGATTTCCCGTGATCAATGTGGGCGATGATGCTGAAGTTGCGTATTTTTGTCATGATTCTTCGCGGTTCTTATGGGACGCTGTGAGATGATTATGGCTTCTCGTGAGAACCCTCCGGCGGAACAGGGTGTTGCGCGGTGGGGCCGGAGCGTGCAGCCGGCCCCGCAGGACAGCACTGTTCTGGGTGAAGGTATTCATCGCTTAAACCCTTCGGTTTTTTCTGATTGGAGAGGCATCCGTCATCCGAAGACAACGCCTAACTTGTAATAAATATAGTAGAGAAGGGGTATTGTCAATAACGCAGGCACCTGTAATCCTTATTGACGGGGGGCACCCATCCCCGGTATGATTCAGCAAGAAACCGATAAACAGTAGCACGCGACAGCACCCCTGCCCGGTCGGGTGGGCCTCTCCAAAACCTGAATAGAAAAGCATGGAGTGAAGGTATGAAAAGGAGTGGTTGTGTTCTTTTTGCGGCAGTCTGCGCTCTTCTGGTGTGCGGTTTTGCTTGTGGAGCCCCGCAGATCCAGGGTGTTCCGGCAGATTCCGTGAAGACTTGCATCCAGGGAAAGGTCTGGATGAAAAGCGCGATCGATTCAAAGCAGATTCCCTATGCCGGTGCCACTGTGAATGTATGGCGTCACGACAAAGACCTGGCCCTCGTCGAAACCAAAACCGACAGTGATGGGAACTACTGTATCGAGGTTCCGGTGGGAGATTTCCGCGTGGATCTGCGCGTCTGGGGCATGGAGCGCATGGAAGGGACCAGCTACATTTGTAAGGGGTCAGTGCAAAATATCGATCCCGGGAAGACCCAGAAGAAGTGCGGAGAAGATTGTTTCAAGGCCGACATCTTTACCCAGTGCGAAGAAAGGATGGATCGGCGTATCGGCAGCATTTCCTATTAGGGAGGGGGGTGCCTGTGGGAACATGGCCCAAGAGTCCGGTGATCTATGAGATCAACACCTGGGTCTGGCTTCACGAGTTGAAGCAGAAGTACCACCGATCCATTACGCTGGGTTCAGTCCCGCCTGAAGAATGGGATGCCGTCGCTTCCCTGGAGGCAGATGCGGTGTGGCTGATGGGCGTCTGGGAGCGAAGCCCGATCGGGATTCGTATCGCCCGGACCCTTCCCGCTCTACAGACGGAGTACCGCAAGGCGTTGCCGGACTATTCCTTGGAAGACGTGGTGGGATCCCCCTACTCCGTGCACCGCTACGTGGCGGATGAACACCTTGGCGGTCCGCAAGGTCTGGCCGAAGCGCGTGGGGAGCTCGCGAGGCGAGGCATGCGCGTGATTCTCGACTTTGTGCCGAACCACGTGGCGCCGGACCACCCTTGGGTCTACGAGTATCCCAAATACTTTATCCAGGGAAGCGGTGAAGATCTTGTAGGAGTGCCCAATGACTTTTTTGTGGCGGGCGGAAAGATCATTGCCTGCGGTCGAGACCCTTACTTTCCGTCCTGGACGGACACGGCCCAGTTGAATGCGTTTCACCCGGGACTGCGCCATGCGGTCATCGAGACGGTGTCCGGTGTCGCTGATCAGTGCGACGGCATCCGGTGCGACATGGCCATGCTGCTCCTCAGCTCGATTTTTGAAAGGACCTGGGGGGGTCGCGCCGGTCCTCGACCGGACGATGAATACTGGAGTGAAGTGATCGGGGCGGTGCGCAAAGCACACCCCGACCTCCTTTTCGTGGCTGAAGCTTACTGGGATCTGGAGTGGGAGCTGCAGCAGCAGGGGTTTGACTACTGCTACGACAAGCGGCTTTATGATCGTTTGATCTACGACAGCGCGGAGAAGATTCGTTTTCACCTGATGGCGGAGATGAGCTTCCAGAGCAAGTTGGTTCGGTTTATTGAAAACCACGACGAACCAAGGGCCGCCGCCGCCTTTTCGCCGGACAAATCGCGTGCCGCCGCTGTGACGATCGCGACAGTGCCCGGAGCAAAGCTTTTTCATCAAGGCCAGTTTGAAGGCCGGAGGATCAAGCTCCCCGTGCAGCTCGGGCGGCAGCCTGAAGAACCGGTCGATGAGGATCTCCAGGCCTTTTACAGAGGGCTGGTCAAGGTGATTCGAGCGCCTGCCTTCAAGGAGGGGGAGTGGAACCTCTGCGAGAGAAGCGGCTGGCCGGACAACCCGAGTTACGTCAACCTGGTCGCGTGGTGCTGGCGCAAAGGAGAGGAAAAATACCTCGTAGTGATCAATCTTTCGCACACGAGGTGCCAGGGACTGATCCACGTTCCTTGGACCGACCTGAAGGGCCGTACGTCCTTGCTCGTTGGTGTGATGAACGGAGAGCGTTTCGAACGAGACGGAGGTGAACTGCTTGATCAGGGTTTGTATGTCGACCTGGATGCCTGGAAATTTCATTTCCTCCAGTGGGAAGGGACTGTCTTCTGACCCTTGAAAAGCCTGGCGAGATGATTAATTATTGCCACGACGGCGAGTGTAGAGGGTTTCACGGATGGGGGCGGCAAAGCCTTTTGTGTGGCGAGTCGATGCTGAGAAAAACAGGTTTTGAGGAACCAGCGGGAGTTAGACGATGATCAGAAAGATAATGCTCCTTTTGTTGCTGTTAGGCATGTTCTGGATATCGGGTTGTGCCACGGACTCTTATAAATCTTCTTCAGACTCTAACAATTATCCTTCGTATCCTTTCACTTACAAGGATATGTGCGGATTCGGCGCGGTTTACTGCGGTCCAGGGCCATAATTTTTCGGCGGGTCCCCTTTGCTCACCTCAGAGGCATGGGTTATATCTTTCCGAAAGCCCTCTCAGAAGGCTAAGAACCCTCTCGGAGGCAGGCGGTTCCATGGTTCCCATTCCGCATGCCGGAGTGAGCAAGGATTGGCGAGCGACCTGCCCCGGATCGAGGCCCAGAGCATGCAGTCTGGCAAGTGCCTTTCCAAGGTGATCGGACAGGCTCCCTACGGTTTCGCTGCCCGTGAACCCAAAAGTGGGCACGATGCCCCAGGCGATCGTGCCGCCTCCCTGGATGAAGCGCTGGATCTCGCCGGGATAAAGAAAGAAATAATCCAGATAAGAGAAGGCATCGAAGCTCACGATGTCCGGTCCGGCTTCTAGGATCATTGACCAGTCCGTGTTGCCGCAGCAGTGAATACCGATGATCGCCTCCGACCTTTCCCTCACATAATCCACCACCTCTTTGATGAGAGCAACCACCTCGTGGCGCTGGATCGGCGTGAATGCCGAACCATACCCGGCCAAATAGGGCTCATCAAGAAACAGGATCGGTCTCTTCCCTGACTTGCTCAGTTCCCTGACCTGCCACAGAGCGCGGATCGCCAAAGCTTTCACAAACGCTTCGGACAAATCAGGATAGGAAAAAAGAGTCCTTCCCTGTTTATCTCTGATCGCTGCGGCAAAGGTCACAGGCCCAACCGTGTGTCCTTTGATGAAGGGACCATACTTTTCCGGGTCCCGGTCGATGAGGGAGAGCATTTCAAAGAGACCGGAGATGTATTTCTTGCTCAGGGCAAAGTGCTCCACATCTTCCGCGAGAAAACGATCATAAAAGGCGACCAGTTCCTGTTCCGCATCCTTATGAACGGTGAGGAGCACTCTGCGGTCCTCTGTGACTTCAAGAAAGGGGAGGCCCTCAGTGAACTGGACAATCATGTCTTCAAGGTGACTGCGCTGCACAAACTGTGGCCAGAAGGGGATGCGGGGGCATGCTTCGAGAATGCGCAGGCAAGTAGCGTGGACATCGAGGTAGGGCACGCTGCCTATTCCTGTGGGCAGGAAGTTAAAGTCGAATGTTGTGCGGTGGTCCATTCTTGCAAAAAAGGTGTTCGGCGAGTTCTCTGATACCAAGGAAATAATTCAGCTTCGCCCTTCGATACCTCAGGGCGAACGGACGCCGTATTCTGTAACTCAATGATTTTCCGTTCGTGGTGAGGTATCGAACCATGAACGGAGGGATTGCGCGACTTATTGAGCGGGTGTCAATTTCGGTCGTCTTATGCCGAAACGGTGTTCTCGGACATCTTGCGTATGTTGGCCAGCCAGGATTCCAGAATGGCGATGGTTTTTTCTTTCCTCTGTTTTGTCCCGGGGACCGCTTCCTCCGCTAGAGGAGGTTCAACCGTCAGCATGGTCCTGAGTTCCTCAACACGCGTCATGGATGCCTGGTCTTCAGGATTCTGGGCCACAACCTTCTCGTAGATGCTGAGGGCTTCCTGGATCTCCCCCTGGTTGACATACACTTCAGCCAGAGTCGGTGTTGCGATCTCATGCAATACTTCCTCTTCAAGTCCGAACTCGGGCTTTTCTTCCTCTTCGAGAGCCAGGGGTTCAACCGGCTTCAAGGCCGGTGGCTCCGGCGCTTCGCCGACCGCCGGCTCAAGGATCTCTTCCTGAACCGGGGCGGTTTCAGCCGGAGGAGCAGCCTCCGGAGTTCCCAGGTCCTTAAGGAGATCCAGAGCCTTCTCATCCTGGGGTCGGTGGGCCAGGTAAATGTTCAGAGAACGGAGCGCTTCCTCGGTCCTTCTCTGGTTGTGGTACAGTTCGGCCTGGAGCAAATAGGCTGAGGCATACCGATCCATCCGGGAAATGGCAGTTTCGAGTTCCGCTTCGGCCTGAGACAGAAGGCCCTCTTCAAAGTAAGCCTCTGCAAGAATCAACCGAAGGGGCAAGCCCTCGGGATGGTGCTGGAGCGCCCTGATGCACTCCTGGATGACTTTCCGAGTGTGGCCTCCCCTCTTGAGTTCCGCGAGAACAAGACAAAGGGTCTCAGAAGAAGGACCACGGTCGAGAATCTCCCCTAACAGCTGATCATAGTCGGTCATGATCTCCCACGCCTCCTTTAGTCAGGGTTCGGAAAATTCGAACTGCGAATTCAGAAATTGTGGGATTGAGGAATTAGCAAAATCCACACAATTCAGGAATCCCTCAATTCGCAATTCGTCAATTCGCAATCCCTCAATCTTTCTATCGCTTTGGTTTGTCCTTTTCCTTGGTTGTTCCAAACCGGTACATGAGTTCGTCGTCTTTGACGAGGCCCAGTTCTCTTCGTCCCAGGTTTTCGACGTATTCCCGGTCGGAACGCAACCGCTGGATCTCGTCCAAGAGATACCGGCTCTCGCGCTCCAGCTTGTTGATCCTCTCAAGATAAGCCTGCCGCTCTCGGTCCATGCGGTAAAGATGAATGAATCCTCTCTCTCCAAAGCCGAGCCAGGCCACAACCAGACCTAGAAACAGGAGGGTGAGCAGAGAGAATTTCAAGAAATCCTTTACGGTCAATAGCGGTTCCCCTATGTGTCGATCAGGGAGACTTCTGCGCTTTCCACTGTGCTGCGATGAGGATGGAGTGCACCCCGACCGATTTGGCAACATCCATGGCTTCCACTACCTTGCCATGCTTGACATCCTTGTCCGCTTGCAGAACGAGTTGAAGATTTCCCCTCTCGTGCACCAGGGATTTGAGCCTTTCCTCCAAGTGCTTCATGTCCACTTTCTTGCCTTCAAAGTAGGCCTGGCCTTCACTGTCGATGACCACTGTGGCCTTGTTTTCTTCCTGGCCGGCAATGATCTTGGACACCTGGGGAAGCTTGATGCGGACTCCGGAGGCAATGTCGAACTGGGTAGTCACCGCAAAGAAGATCAGAAGATTGAGGACAATGTCCACGAAGGGCGTTAACAAAATCGTTTCTTCTTCTGTTTTCTTTCTTAAGAAATGCATCCTGAGAGTCCTGCTCAACGAGCCGGCGCTATCTCCTCTGTACTTTCCCGCTCATCAACTCTGAGCGGTGCTTGTGTTCTGCATGATATCAATAACCTTAAAACAGATTTCCTCCATTTCGAAAATCAGAGCTCCCGCCCTGTTTTGAATCATGCGGTGACACACGGTGGCCGGAATGGCCACACAGAGCCCTGCGAAGGTGGTGATGAGGGCTTCAGCAATTCCTCCGGCGAGTGTCCCCGGATTCCCCGGCCCCACCACGGAAAGAACGTTGAACGTTTTGATCATGCCGGAGATCGTGCCCAGGAGACCCAGGAGGGTTGAGACGTTGGCGATCGTGGACAGAGTGGTCAGGCGTTTTTCGAGACCGATCGCCTCTCTGCCCCCCACGTCTTCAATGGATTCCTTCACCAGCCACATGCCCCTGCTGGCGTTCTTGAGGCCGGCGGCGAAGACACGGGCAATGGATGAGCCGTTTTGCTCGGACAAGAAGATGGCTTCGGTGATTTTTTGTTTTCTCAGAAGATCCTCTATGTTGCGGATGAATTCCGTGGGAATGATGGTCTTTCGTCTCAGCACCCACAGCCTTTCCAGAAAGGCCGCAAGACCGATGATGGAGCACAGAATGATGGGGTACATGAAAATACCCCCTTTGACGATGAAATCAATCACGCGCAGGTCTCCCGGAATGTAGTCTTCCAATGCTGGTTCACATCATCTATAAAAAAATCTGAAAGTCAAGGAGGATTAGAATCTTAGACTGTAACTTCTTCGCAAGCTGCGGAGAAGTTCAAATCCGAAATCCGAAGCACGAAGCCCGAAACAATATCCAATGATCCAAATTCAAATGACCAAAACCGTGGGCCGCTGGGTTTCTGTTTTGAACATTGGAGAATTCTTATTTTGAATTTGTTTCGAATTTCGAGTTTCGAATTTTCATGTGGCCGAAAGCCTTCATGAGCCGCTACCCCCATCCATCTTGTCCTTGACACCCTGTGAAGATTTAATGCATTGTGATTTGAAAAAGCCTCACACTGGAAGGGGGCAAGGTTGACTGAGAAGAAGAGACAGACCCCAGCGGGCGAGAAAGGGCTCGTGGAAAGCGTAACGGAAGCGGCCAGGGAGGTTTTCTCCCTGTCGGGCAGCGTGGCGTTGGACCGCATTCTGGCTCTCGAGAACCCGGAAGAATTCGTTCGGAACATGGCCCATGTCGATTTTTACTGGCTGGTCAAGAAGATCGGTGAGGAGGATGCTCTCCCTGTCCTGCAAATGGCTTCGGCAGAGCAGTGGGAATTCCTGCTCGATCTCGAACTGTGGCAAAAGGACCGGCTGGACCTGCGGCAGGCGACTGCCTGGATGGGACATCTGCTGCAAGCGGATCCCGGTCGGCTGGTCCGGTGGCTGTTGAGTGAGGGAGAATACTTCACCTACTATTACCTCTCCAGGACCATCCAGGTGGAATACAAGACCAAGGATGAAATGCATGACGTGGAAGAGGGCTTTATCACTCTGGACGGCATTCATTATCTGCGGATTCTTGATCCCGAGCAGGAGGCGGTCCTCCGTAATCTTCTTCAGCAGATTGCCGGCAAAGATTACAACCGCTATCAGGGGATCCTTATGGGCCTCTCCGGAGTGGTTCCCGATGAAGTGGAAGAGGAGATGTACCGGCGCCGGAATGTGCGCCTTTCGGAAGACGGCTTTCTCCCTTATGAAGAAGCCATCTCCGTGTACACGCATCTGAGAAGAGATCTCCTCCAAGCAAAGCCCTCTGCTCCGGTCGTCGATTCAAGGGCTTCTCAGGAAGATCATGTCGAGGCTCCCCTGATGCCGATTCTTCACGTTTCCGAAAACCATCTCATGGTGGAAGCGATGAGGAGAAGCGGGGATCCCCTGCTCTTGAACAGAATCACCCTGGAATTCGCAGGTCTGTGCAGCCAGGTTTTTTCTGCAGAGGGGCTTTTTGAGAACACACCCGAGGCTCTTGTGCAGACGGTCCGAAAAGCGGCCGGCTATGTGAACGTGGCCCTTGAACGATGGTGCAGGGGGGATCTCGCCCTGTGCGAAAAAGTCCTGCGGGAGAATGCCCTGCTCGACCTTTTCCGCTCAGGCTTCAGCCTGGCTCTTGAAGTGAGATGGGAGACGGAGCAGTGGCTCAAGAAGGCCTGGTTCGCCCGCCAGGGGTTCAGGCCCGCTTTCTGGGAAGAAGAGTGGGGCGCGACGCTGGTCGGAGTCGTTCAGAAGCGGCCCCTCCTGTTTGACAGATCGCAGAAGGGGGAGCCTTACCGGGCTTTTGAGAATCTTGACGAGGTCGAGACGTGCCGGAAGACCATGCGGCGCCTCGTGGTTCTTGACCGTCTCCTGGACAGCCTGGCTGCGCGGTATCCTGTGGAGGAGAAGTGGTCAAAAGATCCCTTGTTCACCTTCCACAGCCTGCTTTTCAATTTCTGGGCCAGGAAGCAGCTGAAATTTCAACCGGGCTTCGCCCCTCTTACTCTTGACCGGGTGAGAGACCTCTTCAAGTTTCTTCGCTCGGGCTCTCAGAAGCCGCCTTATGGGATGCCGGGATTCAAAGATGTTTTCGTGAAAGACCTCATGGCCTGCGCCCCGGACCTCGAAGGCGCCGACAAAGCAGTGCTTGAGGAGACCCTCGGAAGCCTCTGGGACAAGTTTACGGAAGAATACGCGATGGTGGGGACTGCGGACCTGGACGGCAGGTTTCTGAGATTTATCTTGTCTTCGCCTTCTCCCGGATCTGCTCCAAGGTGAGAGGGGCCATCACCGTCCTTCCCCTGCGCCTTGCGCCGTGCCCCGTGCACCCTCTCTCACGTTCTGATCTCCTGCATCATAAAGATAGAGTAGGATACGGCAAAACAGATCAGGCTGATCGCTATCAGCGCCACAAGGTGAGGATAGACCACGACAAGACTCTGCCCCAGAGACAAAGGGTTCTGAAAACGAGATGAAGAAATCTGCTCCATGGGTCCCATCAACACCAGAGAGCGGGTGGTTTTTCTCATAGGATCGATGATCGTTGCCGTCGCGTTGGAGTAAAGGAACATAGGGGAAAGAAGGGAGACTCCCTCTTTGAGGTGCGCGTTGGCGACAACGGTCTCAGGGTCTGCTCCCTCTCTTTTGTCCACAGGAGCGATAGAGTTGGCCAGGACACTCGCCCCCATGGAAACGAAAAAGGAGAGAAAGATCCACAAGGCCACAGAGGCCAGAAAGGAGGTGGCCACGCTCCTGAAAGCAATGGAAAAGAGAATGGAGAGTCCGAGCCAGAAGGAGAGGTAGAAGATGCTGATCACGACGTAAATCGCCAGCCGCAGGATCTCCTCCACGCCGGGCACCACACCGACCAGGGTAAGACCGAAACCCGAAATCACCAGAACAACGGAGACGACGAGAATGGCGATGGTGGTAGCGCCTGCAAGGAATTTGCCGTTGATCACCGCATCGCGATAGATGGGCTGGGACACGAGCTTCACCAGTGTCCCATGGGCTCTTTCACCGTTGATGGCATCAAAGCCGAGAACCAGGCCGATCAGGGGCCCGAAGACGGCGACAAACTCCACAAGGGAAAAGAGAGCGCCCTTCGTGTTGAAGAGCATGAGAAAGACAAACTTGGGCTTGGCGACTCCTTCCAGATTTTCCCTGAGGCTCACGCCCGCCATGTAACTGATGATGAAGCTCACCATGGCGATGAGGGCAAAAAGGATGACGAATCGGAAGCTGCTGAAGTTGTCTGAGAGTTCTTTTCGATAAACCGCACCCAACCCGCTCATGGATCAAACCTCCTGGAAATACTTCATGTAGATTTCCTCGAGAGTGAATTTTTCCTCTCCCACCCCGAACCTATCCCTGGCCAGAGCCTCGATGGACCCCTCAGCCACCATCCTGCCCTTGATCATGATGCCCACACGATGGGAGATCTTCTGGACCTGCTGCAGGTGATGGGAGGAAAGGAGCACCGTGATCCTCCTTTCCTGGTTCAGCGAGTGAATGAGTTCGATCAGTCGCACAGCGCCGTCCGGGTCAAGGCCCAGCGTGGGCTCGTCAAGGAACAGGACTTTCGGATCCTTGAGAAGCACTTCCGCAATGCCCAGACGCTGCTTCATTCCGCGGGAAAAGGCGCTCGTTTTTTTGCGCGCATCTTCAGAGAGCCCGACCAGCTTGAGGACCTCGTGGATCCTGCCCTCCGCTTCGCTTCTGGAGATCCCGCTCAGGTCGGCAATATAGTGAAGGCTCTGCGCCGCATCCATATCTCCGTAGAACCCAACATTTTCAGGCAAATACCCGACGAGACGCTTGACCTCCATGGCCTTTCTTTCCGGGTCCAGCCCGCAGACCAGGGCCGTGCCTTCGGTCGGCCGGCTCAGTCCGAGGAGCATGAGAAGCGTGGTGGTCTTCCCGGCTCCGTTCGGCCCGAGGAAACCGAAGATCTCTCCCTCCACGACCTGGAAGTTGAGGTGGTCCACAGCCATCTGGTGGTCATAGCGTTTTGTCAGGCCGGTCGTCTGAATGATCGTTTGCGTTTCCATGGCTATCGCCTTCCCATGCGCACAAAAAGAATGACAAGACCCAGGACGACCAGAACGATAATGGCAATGCCGACCCACCCCCAAGCGGTCGAGGCCTTGACCGTGACCCTGAACTCAAGGTTTTTCGAAGCTTTTTCACCCTCCACACCGATGGCCACCGAGTAGTCGCCCACCAGGGCCTGATCCGCGGGAGTGACCACCAGCTCGATCTGCTTGAGTTCGTTGGGAGCGAGCTTGTCCAGCTTGTCGGGCTTGAACTCCACTTTCCAGTTCTCCGGTTTGAAGGAGAGCAGTTTGACGTTGTTCTGAGGGGCGGAGCCTGTGTTCTTCACGTAAAAGGAAATGTTCGCGGGCTTTCCCGCCATGGCCGTGAGAGACAGGAGCCCGGAGGCCGTTCCCACTTCCAGCTTCAGGGTCCCGGTGAGAATCACGTTGAGTTCCGCCTCTGCCGTGCCTTCAGGAGCGCTGACCTTGACCTGGATAGGATGTTTTCCGGCCTCGGCCAAAAGGTACGGCTTCACTTCGACCCCCACGCTCTGGCGGCCGCCCGCTTTCAGTCTCAGGCTCGAAATCAGCTTGTCTTCATAGGACGGCTTGAAGTTGATGTCCCAGTTGGGCGGGCCCTGGGCGCTCAGATTGAAGGTGCTGTCCTTGTCGGTTTTGTTTTCCACTTCCATGGAAAATTCGAACTTGGCATCGGTCGGTCCCTGAAGCACCGGGTAGGAGGTGGTGAGATTGACGCCTTTGGATTTCTTTTCCTTGTCCTTCTCTCTCACGTGCACCGTCACCTGGCTGGTGGAGACCAGCTTCCCGTCCTGGGTCTGGCCCTTGATTCCGAAGGTGTACTTGCCCGGACCGGTGCCTTCTTCCGGCTCCGCCTTCAAGGTCAGGGTCTTCGACTTGTCACTGGCAACGAACACGCCTGAGACGTCAAAGCTGTAAGTCCTGATCCGCGCCTTCCAGGCTTTCGGAACCTGGGGCAGGGACAGGTCGATGAACTCATCCTGTTTCCCCTGGTTAACCACGGTCAGCTCAATGCTCACCTCTTCTCCTTCAGGTACGGTGATGGAGGTGTATTCAGGCGCAACAGAGATCTGTCTCGGTGGTAGATCTTTCTTTTCTTTCTCTGTTCCCCACGTAGCGGGTGAGGAGAGAAAAACGGATAGAGCCGCGAAGACGGCAAGCGCCAGGACGAAGCGTGGATAGACCTTTTTCCCTTTCATACGAGCAATCTCCCTTCAATCTTGTTTGGTGTTGGCATGTTTGGCAAGCGAGTCCGCATCGTAACCCGCCTTTTTATAGTCATCAAGGGCTCTCATCTTGAGGCCCTTGTCCTTCACTTTCTCAGAATGCTTGTCCGCAAGCTCGGCCGCATGGCTCCACATGCCTGACGATTCATACTCTTTGATCTTCTGCTCAACCCTCTGATGCGCAGGCGAAGTGTCTGTGACAGCAGAATGGCACCAGGAAATGATCTTTCTCACCGCGTTTCCGCAGTCAGGGCAGCGGGCCAGCAGCTCTTCGTCCATCTGCTGAAACACTTCAAAGGGTGTGCGGCAAGTGGCGCACGCCTCTTTATAGTCCGTGGCCTGGTATTCGTAAATCGGCATAATGGGGTGTTTTCCCTTTTTTGAGGAATACCTACTTTAGTCAATTCTATTTTTTTGTAAAGTTATAAATACCGTGAACACACTTCTGTTGATGTCTTGATGGTGAATCAGGGAGGGCTTTTCGCGTTGACTTGAGTAGAGGTGCCGACTATAATCCAAAACACAACGAAGGCTGAGCCCATGAACGAAGAAGAGTTCCAAAGAAAATACTTCTATCTCAGAATCCTCAAGAGCGTTCAGGAATACCTGAAAGCGGATACGAATGCTGCGGCAGCGGTCTACCCTGTGCGGGTTCCTGAGGACCTGCTCTATCAGCTCGTGAAGACTGAAGGTCCTGAGAGCGCGGACCAGATGATCCACAAAATCTTCAAGGCAGGTCTTACCGCCTGGAGCGAGAAAATGTATCAAGAGGTATTCGGTTCTCAGGAAAATCTGGAAACCTTCATCGAACTGCTCAAGAAAAAGAACAGAGATTAACCCCGGGCATCCCTAACCCCCAGTGAACGCCCTCTGGGCCAACCAAATTCGAATCTCGAAATCCGAAACAAATTTTAAACAGGCTGCTGGCACCGGCCACAGAAATTTTCCGCTTATCATTTGACATTCCTCATGTTATTTCTATAATAACTCTTTTACTTGATTTCTTGAGGAATGATTCTTACTTTCAGAGCGACTTATCCAGGTACCGTCCGGGAGATCCTCCTGCGTTCATCGGATGATGCCAAGTAAACACTCAAGAGGAAGAAATGAAAGCGAGCATTGAAGAAATCACTCCGGTAAAGAAAAGGTTAACGGTAGAAGTCGAGGCTGAAGAGGTCAACAGGAAAATCGACGAGGCTTACAAGGAGCTTAAGAAAAAGGCAAAAGTGGATGGCTTTCGCCCTGGGAAAGTGCCCCGGAACATACTTGAAAGGCATTTCGGTGACCAGGTGACCCAGGATGTGAAGCGAGGGCTCTTGAGCGAAACCCTTCCAAGGGCATTCGAGGAAACCAAGATATTCCCTGTTGTCATGCCGGTCATCGAGGATGAATCCCTGAAAGCAGGAGGGGGATACAAGTACATCGCGCTCATGGAGGTGAGGCCCCAGTTCGAGCTGAAGGATTACATGGGGCTTGAAGTGGAGAAAGAGATCGTTTCTGTGAGCGACGAGACAGTGAACAGCCACCTTGAGGAGATCAGGCGGGTCAACTCTCACATGAAGCCGCTCGATGAAGATCGGGGCATTCAGAACGATGACTGTGCGATCCTTGAATACGAGGCTTTTGAAGGGGAAAGACCGATCGAGGGCATGAAAGGAGAGAATTTCCTCGTGAGGGTGGGAAGCAGCCAATTCCATCCTGAATTCGAGAAGGGTCTCCTTGGGTTGAAATCCGGGGAATCCGCCGAGATCACAGTAGATTTTGAACAGGGGCATCCCAACACCAAGCTTGCAGGCAAGAAAGTTTTCTTCAAGGTCAAAGTGACGGATGTCAAGCTCATGGAGCTTCCTGAATTGAACGATGATTTTGCCAAGAGCCTTGGTGCTGATTTCAATGACCTCGAGTCCTTAAAGAACAGGATCAGGGAAGATATGCAAGGGAGGGAAGAAAAGCGTGTGGACCGTGAGCTCAAGAGCAAGCTCCTTGAAAGGGTAGCCGCCACGGTCAGCTTCGAACTCCCTGAGAGCCTTGTGGACTCCGAAATGAAGTATGCCGTTGAAACGGTTAAACAAAACCTTCTCCGCATGGGTTCGAATTTCGAGAAAGCCGGGCTCACGGAAGACAAGGTGAGGGAAGATTTTCGGCCTGCATCCGAGAAGCGGGTCAAAAATCTTCTCATCCTGGGTGAGATCGCCAGGCTGAATGACTTGACTCTTTCCGAGACTGAGCTCGATGAAGGTTTTGCCGATCTTGCGAAAGGAATAGGCCAGGACCCCAAGGTGGTCCGCCAGTATTACGAGGCCAAGGGTCTTTTGGATGGCTTCCAGGACCGGCTCCTGGAGGAAAAGACCTTGAATTATCTGGTGAAGGGTGCTAAGATCAGGGAATTCGAGGCGGCCCAGATTCAAGACACTCCCCGGGGATAAGAATTTAAAATCATTATATTTCTTATCCCTTGTTTCCTTTTTGGTTTAAAGAGAGAATATGCTGATACCCATAGTGATAGAACAATCGAGCCGCGGTGAGCGCGCTTATGACATTTACTCAAGGCTTTTGAAGGACCGGATCATTTTCCTGGGCGAACAGGTTCATGACGGCATGGCCAACACGATCATCGCCCAGATGCTTTTTCTGGAATCCGAAGATCCGGACAAAGACATCAACCTTTACGTCAACTCCCCGGGCGGTTCAGTGACGGCCGGGCTGGCCATATACGACACGATGCAGTACATCAGGCCGGATATCGCGACCATCTGCATGGGCCAGGCCACGAGCATGGGCGCTTTGCTTCTTGCTGCAGGTGCAAAGGGAAAGCGATATGCTCTGCCTCATGCCAGGGTGATGATTCACCAGCCCCTGGGAGGAGTTCAGGGCCAGGCTACGGACATTGACATCCAGGCCAAAGAAATTATGAAAATCAAGGACCTCATTCACAAAATCCTTGTCAAACACACAGGGCAGACTCTGGAAAGGATTCGCCAGGACACGGAGCGTGATTATTTTATGGATGTGCAAGAGGCCCTGCGGTACGGTATCGTGGACAGGGTCATCACAGAGCGGGACATGGGAAAGGGACCGAAGGGTTAGGAAGGAAGCGGTATGCAAAGAAAAGATGATTCCAGCGAAGATTTGGTGTGCTCTTTCTGCGGTAAGAGCCAGGATGAAGTGAAAAAGCTCATTGCCGGACCCTCTGTTTACATTTGCGACGAGTGCATTCAGCTGTGCAACGAGATTATTGCCGAGGACTACGGCCAGGAACTGGACACGGACGCGGCCAGCAGGCTTCCAAAGCCTTACGAGATCAAGGCTATCCTGGACGAATATGTGATCGAGCAGGAAAGGCCCAAGAGGATTCTTTCCGTGGCGGTCCACAACCACTACAAGCGGATTGCGACCAAGGTGGACATGGAAGGCATCGAGATCCAGAAGAGCAACATCCTGCTCATCGGCCCGACCGGGTCAGGCAAGACCCTTCTGGCCCAGACTCTGGCCAAGATTCTGAAGGTTCCTTTCACCATTGCAGACGCGACCACCCTGACGGAAGCCGGGTACGTGGGCGAGGACGTGGAGAACATCATCCTGAATCTCGTTCAGAACGCGGACTACGATGTGGAGGCTGCGACCAAGGGCATTGTTTACATCGATGAAATCGACAAAATTGCTCGAAAATCCGACAGCCCCTCCATCACGCGGGACGTGTCCGGAGAAGGCGTGCAGCAGGCGCTCCTCAAGATCATCGAGGGGACCATGGCGAGCATACCTCCCAAGGGCGGGAGAAAGCACCCGCAGCAGGATTTCGTGAAGGTGAACACGAACAACATCCTCTTTGTGTGCGGAGGCACCTTCAACGGACTGGACAAGATCATCGGGAACAGGATTGCAAACAGGGCCATGGGCTTTGAGGCGACGATTCAGAGCAAGGAATCGAATGACATCAACAAGATTATGCCCTTTGTCCAGCCTGAGGACCTGATCAAGTACGGAATGATTCCTGAGTTCATCGGCCGGTTGCCGATCCTGGCCACCCTGGATGACCTGAGTCTTGATGCTCTGGCCAGGATTCTCACGGAGCCGAGAAATGCGCTTGTGAAGCAGTACAAGAAACTCTTTGAAATGGAAGGCGTGAGCGTCAAGTTCACGGAGGAAGCGCTCCTGGCCATTGCCAAGGATGCGCTCAAACGGAAGTCGGGTGCGAGGGGTCTTCGGGCCATTCTCGAGTCCGTGATGCTGGACATCATGTACGATATCCCGAGCATGCACGGAGTCCGGGAATGTGTAATCAGCGAAGAGGTGATCAACCGCAATGCCGCCCCCCTGTTCTTGTACGAGAACCAGGTAGGGTACGCCTAGCATGTTCAATTTGAACAGAAAGAGAATGCCTGAAATGGAAGAAACCCTGTATCCGTTGCTCCCCTTGAGGGATGTGGTTGTGTTTCCCCATATGGTGGTTCCGCTTTTTGTGGGACGGGATAAATCGATCAAGGCCCTTGAGTGGGCCATGTCCCACGAAAAAGAGATCTTTCTCTCTGCCCAGAGGGACGCCAAGGTGGATACCCCTGCGCAGAAGGATATCTATCTGTTCGGCACCATGGGAACCGTTCTGCAGCTCCTGAGACTGCCCGACGGCACGGTCAAAGCGCTGATTGAAGGAAAACAGAGAGCGAGGATCGAGGAGTTCATCCCCAACCAGGACTTCTTCCTGGTGAAAATGAAGAAGTTCCAGGAAGACGACGCAGACGAGGAATCCGTTGCCCTCATGAGGGCCATTGGTGAGAGCTTTGACGAGTATGCCAAGCTGAACGAGAGGATCGGCAAAGACCTTGTTTCGACCATTGCCGGCATCGAGGACCCCTGCCGCATCGGAGACACGATTGCGGCCCACGTGGCCATGAAGCTCAGAGACAAGCAGGAGATTCTTCAGGTCGAGAGGCTCAATCCAAGGCTTGAAAAGCTCTTTGGCAAACTCCGGGACGAGATCAACATCCTCAGGATCGAAAACCGCCTCAAGAAGCGGGTCAAGAAGCAGATGGAGAAGACCCAGAAGGACTACTACCTGAATGAGCAGATGCGGGCCATTCAGAAAGAGATGGGGACCAAGGATGACTTCAAGGCGGAACTGGCCGATCTCGAGAGGAAAATCAAAAGGAAACGGCTGTCCAAGGAGGCCCACACCAAGGTCTGGCAGGAGTTCAAAAAACTCAAGATGATGTCGCCCATGTCCGCGGAAGCCACGGTGGTGCGCAACTACATCGACTGGATCATTGCGCTTCCCTGGGACGAGCGAACCAAGGAGAAGATGGATATCCAGGAAGCGGAACGGATCCTGGAAGAAGATCACTACGGTCTGAAGAAACCGAAAGAGAGGATCCTGGAGTATCTGGCAGTGCAGAGCCTCACGAACAAGATCAGCGGGCCCATTCTCTGCTTCGTGGGTCCTCCGGGCGTGGGAAAGACATCCATCGCAAAATCAATTGCCAGGGCAACGGGCCGCAATTTCGTGCGGCTTTCTTTGGGCGGCGTGAGGGACGAGGCCGAGATCAGGGGCCACAGGCGCACCTACATTGGAGCGCTTCCAGGAAAAATCATCCAGTACGTGAGAAAGGCAAAAACCGTGAACCCGGTTTTCTGCCTCGATGAAGTGGACAAGATGAGCACGGACTTCCGGGGCGACCCCTCCGCAGCGCTTCTCGAAGTTCTCGATCCCGAGCAGAACAACGCTTTCAACGATCACTATTTGGACATCGACTACGATCTGTCCGAGGTTTTATTCATCACCACGGCGAACACGCTCCACAACATCCCCCTGCCTCTGCAGGACAGGATGGAGATCATCCGGCTCCCTGGATACACGGAGGTGGAGAAGCTCAACATTGCGAAGCAGTTCCTGATTAAGAAGCAGGTTGAGAAGAACGGTCTCAAGGACGTGGACATCACCTTCTCGGACAAGGCGATTCTCGCGATCATCCGCAATTACACGCGGGAAGCGGGCGTTCGAAACCTTGAGCGGGAAATCGCCTCCATTTGCCGGAAAGTGGCCATGGAGGTGTTGAAGAAGGGCAAAGAAACCAAGATCAACATCACGGCCAATTCGATGCATCGCTACCTCGGCGTGATCCAGTTCCGTTTCGGCAAAACCGAGGATCTGGACCAAATCGGCGTGACCACCGGCCTGGCCTGGACAGACACGGGCGGAGAGCTTCTCCAGACGGAAGTGGCGATCATGCCCGGCAAAGGGAAACTGGTTCTCACCGGGAAGCTCGGAGAGGTCATGCAGGAATCTGCGCAGGCGGCCTTGAGCTATGTGAGGTCCAGGTCACGCCAGCTCAGGCTTCCTGACAAGTTTTACGAGAACATCGACATTCACATCCATGTCCCTGAGGGGGCGACGCCGAAAGACGGGCCCTCTGCGGGCATTGCGCTGGCCACGTCGATTGTCTCGGCCCTCACCAGAAGGCCGGTGAAACATGACTTTGCCATGACCGGCGAGATCACTCTCAGGGGGAGGGTGCTCCCCATCGGCGGCCTGAAGGAAAAGGTTCTGGCTGCGCACAGGGGGCTGGTGAACAGGGTGATCATTCCGGAAGAGAACTTGAAGGACATTGAGGAGATCCCGAAGAGGATTTTGAAAAAGGTGGAACTCATCCCGGTCGCTCACATGGACGATGTGCTGAGAAAGGCGCTTGTCCTGAATGAAGGGGAAGAGTTTTTTGCGCCCCTGGAAGAGTGTGAGCCCTTTTGCGTCGAGGCGATGCAGGAACAGAAGCCTCCTGTCTCGGACGAACTGATTGCGCACTAGTTGTGACTAAACCTTGCACATCCCCCTCTTCCGCTCCCCATGGGGGAGAGGCTAGAGCCTGCCCCGTACTTGATACGGGGGGAGGGGGAAGATACCTCTCGTATCTGAACAGATACTCGGGTGAAATTCAAAAAGCTTGACATGGGATCGAACCTGTAGATAAATAGATACTTCGGATTGGGCGGATAGCTCAGCGGGAGAGCATCGGCCTTACAAGCCGGGGGTCGCAGGTTCAAATCCTGTTCCGCCTACCATCAGTGACTTACAGCCAATTGGTATTTGCTGATGGCTGTCGGATTTGGTGGAAGTGAGCTTTTGTGGGGCGAGATTTATTCCCGCCCGTCGGAGTGCGGGGACGTAGTTCAGTTTGGTTAGAACGCCGGCCTGTCACGTCGGAGGTCGCGAGTTCAAGTCTCGTCGTCCCCGCCAAAATAAAAACAAGGACTTAGGCCTCACAGCTTAAGTCCTTGTTTATTTGTTAAATTCTAATTCCCCACCGCATTCCCCACATCGAAACACATTCCGCGGAGAGGGGCTGGGGATCACTACCCCCTCCGTTTCTCGCGCGCACCTGCACACCTGCGGATTTCTCGTCTCATGCCACAGAGGGTTTTTCCTCGGGGAGCAGATGCTCTCCATATTTCCCGAGGAGCGCCTCGGACTCAGCCCTGATCTCTTCCCTCAGCGAGGGTGGTTCAAGGACGAGTCCCTACGATCCTCAAGGTGCAGTTGCAAGTAGTTGAGCGGAAAGAAGTGGAGAATATACTCGGAGCTAATCAGACAATGAGGTATGCAATGCTCCTGCAAATTACCTCAGCCTATGACTACGTATCGTAATCGCTTGTTCCAAGAGGCACTACAGAACAATAGGTTAGCAGTTGAAGTCTATCGCGCTGGCACAAATCCACTAGATGAGCCTCGCCCCGATTCTATAGAAACGGGCTCTCAGGGTGTCCCAGTCTTGTCACTGCAAAGCCTGAGTATCTGAGTGGCCGAGTTCGAGCATCCACCTAGGAGTCAGGCAGCATCGACAAGGACAAGCTCCCATGAAGTTCGCCCTGATCTGCCGGGCTGCATATGGTTTGAGGCATGGTTATATGTCTTATTGTGCCGTTCGTACCGCCTTTACATAACATGAGCCTTGGCTGGTACGTGCAAATTTGTCCGCAACTCCTGTTGATGTTTCACCCCTCAAAAAATTCACACAAAGCGCCACTTGGACATTCCCTATAATGCCCACCACGCGATACTCAGAGTTTATATCCAGCACTCTCCAAGCAGAGACTTTGTGCAGGGTCAAACAGGTTGTCCATGAATTTCCCAGATTCATTTGAAGTTCCTTCCAGGAGAGAGCAAAGCTCTTCCATGGTCGGCAAGCGTCAGTCTCCATGACCCCCAAAACGGCTCGAGTTCAAGTCCCTCTAAATACTTAACGGCTGTATCGAACTGCATCTCGGAGGGAGACCCTCCTTTTTGCCACATCAGCCCCGTGACTTTGTCCGTCACAGTCCCATCACCATTATCCAGCAAATCATTGGGAAATTTCCCTTCCGGGTCTCAACCTCTTGTTGAAGAAATTGCGTTCCTTGATCATCTTTTGAAGATCTGCATCACTAAAATTCTTTTCAGCTCTCTCTCTCAGCTTGATCCTCTGGATCACCTCGGGCTGAGCCTCAAGCGGAACAGCCGCCACTTTCGGCTCTTCCACTGAAACTTTATCTCCTGGCAGCACAGCAATTGTAACCTCGTTTGCAGTGTTAAGCTTTTGAACTCGCTCCCCCCAGCAAGCTGCGCTTCCTCTCCTTTAACTGCTAGGATGAAAGGACAAATGATGATGCTCGCAGCAATATTCGCTCCCATGTGATCCTCCCCCTCATGGCCTATCACTGACTTCAGATAGATCCGACTCCCATCCACAGCTTTGCAGTGATTCATCGACTACCCCAGCTTCCCGCCTTGGCTCACATAGCCCGCTTTTTGAGCCGTTGTGACAGTCGCATGGGCAGGGATTCCGCGTTTAATGACGATGTACCCATCGATAATGATGTCCATGCTCACTTCGAAGTCGATGCTCTGACCCACGGTAAGGTCACCGCCCTTCAGGTTTTGAACGAGTCTCACAGGAATAACCGTTCTTTCAGGCACCTTTATTTTGATGGATTCTTCCTTACTCTCCTGTGCCAGGGAAAGAACTGTCAGTAACAGAACTAAAACCGCCGCAATGGTTGAGAGAGTCTTTTTCATACTGTCTCCTTTCTCTTTTCACCCCGGTGGATATGGTAGAAAGGTTTGAGACCGGTACCCGGCTACAAAAAATAGACGACAACACAATAAAAAATAGTAAGCAACAGGATGCCTGAACTGAATGCCAACTTGAGGTTTCTATAGAAATGATTGACCGTTGTCCCTTCGGTTGCTGTTCCTAGGTTGTGAAGGAGAGTAAAAGCAGATCGCTTGTAAATGAGAGAGGCTGCTGCGCCGAATAGGACTCCTGTCAGCATTCTTCTGAAATTGTCGCTTGCCGCGATGTTACCGAACTGCAAAAGGCCGTCCGCAACCAATGGGATGAAAAGCAAAGTGGATAGGATCATGAATTTTCCACTTTGGAATCAAAGGTAGGCACAGAAGACATATCGAGAGGGAGGCGTACACAGAAAAGCACCGACTGCACAATCCCATCGGCCTGTTGAGGATCCAGAAGACATCGAGTCGGGTATTGGTGGCGAATGCTTGATAGAAACCCCCATACAAGAAGTTCGAAAGGGAATAAAGGGAATACTCCTCACATATGGGGGCTAAAACAGACATCACCGCCAGATTGCCCAGGAGGGAGACAGGAATCGCAAGGAGCAGGGGATAAGTAATCCGAGAGGACTCATTCCTCGCGGCCAGCTCACCAGGCGAATAGTACATCATCACTCACCTCTGGCCTCCCAAATGGCTCTTATGTCGGATAGCCGATAACCCCAAACGCGGTGAATATGCCCATGTTGAAATTTGAAACCTTTACTTGGGCCAGACTCTGAAACGATCCATTGGGTGAGACAGGCCCAATTCATAACTCCCTCGAAAAAAGTCCATTCTTTGAATCTTTTTTGACAGAGCTATCCAGAGCCCTCACCCTCACGGCTACGTCAGATAGAGAATGCTCTTCTATATTCGCTTTTCGGGAAGACCGACAGAAATCCTTTTGCTCTCGAACACGGCTAGAGGGTTTATGGAGTATACCTCACCGCCGGTAGACTTCACCTCCATCATAGCGCTGCATGAAAAGCATTTTACCGGCCCCGAATAATCTTCGAAAATCCAGTGATCCAGGTTGAGTTCATTCCCGCATGAAATGCATTTTACCCTCATGCTCTTTTCCCCCTTTCCCTGGAAGAAAACAACTGGTCTTGGCACTGCTGGCATAGAGCTGAAACGGTGTATTCAAATCTCGCTGAGGGATCTCGGAACCTTACCGCCGGGCGACCGCATATGATGCAAGTTTGCCGGGCCTTGGCTATTGCATAATCAGATCTGTAGGTGGGTCTCGAAAAAACCTCATGCAGGGCGAGTGCATTTGACATAGCGCACCTCCACAGCTTCACCTTGGGTTTTTGGGTGAAGCCAAGTGTATCCCCTGGTCGGTTTTTCCTTAGAATGAGATGAAGTGCTTTTTATCGATGTTACGCTGATGGGTTTCGAAGATGCCTAGCCCTTTTGACCAAGCTACAGGTTACGGCTTTTGGGTAAGTGAGATGGAAATTACCACGGGATTCATCTGGTGACAACACTTTTTTGATGTGGTCTTTTTGAGTACGAGGACTACGTATCGTAATCTGAAATTTTGGGCCAGTCTTGAAGGCAAACGATTAGTGGACGAAATCGTTAACGTTCGCGCTGAAACAGACCGACCTCACGCGTGGTATTTCTGTATCTGCGGCCGGACTGGCCAGCGGCTGGGCAGGAGTTTGCCCGCGGGCTCGGTGAAACGGCATCGGAGTGTGCCGAGTCGCTCGAAAGTGATCTGAATCTCGGCGCCTGGATCGATGAAGTCGTCGTGGTCACAGCCGGTACAGTCGGGGATGGTGCCGAAGCCCATCACGGAGCCGGGCTTGAGGGGAGCGATGAACCCCAACCAAGCGAACACGTCTTCTGCCTTGTGGCTGATTTCGGATGTTGATCCCTGGTACTTGACTTGGCCATTGACCAGAACCGTCACCTTGAGGTTGTAGGGATCGCGAACGTCATCGGGCGTGACCAGGTAAGGCCCGAGCTGGTTGCCCTTCGCCATGTCCTTCGTTAAGCAGAATCCGCCGACGAACTCCGTGGCCTGAACATCGCGCGCCGAGATGTCGTTGAAGATGCAGTAACCCGCCACAGGCTGCTTTGCGTTCCCATACACGACGGCCAGTTCAGGCTCGATGTCCAGCCGCGACGTGTAAGCCGGCCAGGGGACGGTTTCCCCGTCGCCGACGATGGCGTTCATGTTGCACTTGTAATAGGACAGCGGCTCGGGCTGACCGGCGACGGACTTGGGTTTCGGGGCTAGGACAGCTTTAGCGAACGCCTGCAACAGCGGCGCGGTCTGCGGGTTATCCTTCTCATACTTCATGAGGGTTTCGGCAGAGTTCTTGAGATGCCGCGGCGTCAGGCCGAAGTCGAACAGGGCGGCGACCTCCACCGGTTCTAGCAGGCGGACAGCGTTGAGTGCGAAGCGTTCACCTCCACCGAGTTCTCCGAAGTTCTGGTCGCCCCAGGCGAACAGCTCCTTTGCCGCCCGCTCGCTGTCGGGCAGATTGTTAAGGTAGGACCGGCTGTCGGCCAACTGGATAAAGGACTTTCCCGATTTGTTTTGCAGCACGGAGAACGGGACCGCCTGGTCTCGGATGACGACGCCGAAAAATGGATTCGGTGAGTCGGCGGTGGTGAAGCGGATCAGTTTCATGGAAGAACTCCTTTCTGTGTTTGGACTGGATCAGTATTCGACTTCGATCCCTTTTGCCTTCGCCACCTTGTAGATGGCGTCGAAGGTGGCTGGCGTGTTCCATGGCGCGTCAGGGGGTTCGTTACGGAACTCACGATACGCCCGTTCGACATTCATATACAGCCGCGCCGGGGCACGCCACTCACCGTAGGGACCGAACTCGATCCGCTTGGCAGCATCCAGCGAACTGAGTCCGGCGTCGAAGTACTTCTTTGACTCGTCGCGGAGGTACTGGAGATACGCTTTCATCTCGGTGGCCCCTTCGATCCCGCAGAGCGGACCGTGGCCGGGGACGATGACCTCGGGGTTGAGTTGAACGATCAGGTCGAGGCACTGGAACCACTTCTCGTATGATCCCGTCCAGCCCATCGGCGTACACTGCCGGAAAATCACGTCGCCGGCGAACACCACGCGCTCCTTGGGTACATGGATGATCGTGTCCCCGACCTGATGGCACGGCCCGACGTAGATCAAGTGGACCTCCGTGCCGTCGAGGTTCAGTTCGTAGCGCATGTCGAACAAGGTCGTCGGCAGGACGAGCTCCACGCCGTCGAGGTTATAGTCCTCCAGCAATTGCTGCCCTGCGGCCGCGACGCCGGGGTGGATCGCCTTGAGTACCTGGCGCGTGAGGAAACGACCGACACCGTGCAGCAGCTTCTGGGTCTCCTCCGGATTGGCGACGTGCTTCATCCGTTCGGGCACCGACTTGTGGGCGATGATCTCCGCGCCCTCGAAGAGTTGATTGCCCCAGACGTGGTCCCCGTCTTCGTGCGTGTTTATGACGCGCCGCGGCATGGCGGGCCACACCTTGCTGAACATCTCGATCATCTGCCGCGCATGGGCCAAGTCCGACTGCGTGTCGATCACAACACCCCCGGCCCGGTTGATGAGGCCGGAGTTGGCGTCACACACGCGGTTCTTCTCGTTCAGGACCGCAAAACAGTTGTTGCTGACTTGCTGCATCTTCATGAGGCGGGTCTTCTCCAGTTCGAGTCATTGTTCATGCTCTGCAGATGGTGTTCGGTATGCGATATTGACTCTCTAACATTGAACTTCACAATTTGCAAAGATATTGGCCCGGCGCAAATTTCGCAAATGGCTGATCTAGAATAGCCCCATCCGGTTTTGATTAGCATCAGAAGCCTATTGTGGGGGCAGCATATCGGCCGGTTACTATTACCAAATGAAACCTATCAAGCCGGAAGGTAGAACACCGGCTGTGATTTCCCAATTAAGCTGAAACCCGAGGGTGGATTTGCAATCATCTCAGAAACTGCGTAATGACTGTAGTGCGCATTTGGCAAATCCAAGCTACATGGAGACGAACCAGGCCGTGGGCAGCTCTGACGCAGCTCCATCAGGGATGTGCCCGTGATCGGGCTGGGGTGAATGGTACATCTAGATCAACTCGTGCCAGCAAGATCAATCGATCTCTGACCCCCATGGGCATCTGATGCGGATACTGTTGGTGGCAGAGCTGTGACTGCTGGATTGATGGACTGCCCTGTGTTCACAAGCGTCTTCAGAGCCCCAAATCAACCAGGGTCTAATGCGTGATCCCAGTGGGGTATTCTCAGACCATGCCTCTGAAGAACCCTGTCAACACTGGCTCATGAAACTTGTCCATGCCAGCTAGCTATCTCCCTTGCATCGATCCTGGGCCAAATTTGGAAGCCACAGGGGCATTCTAGAGAAGGGCAAGATTAAGTCACGGGCCAGGAATGGGGGGCAGGGTGATATATGGTCAGCCCAAGCTCGTCACCTCTGAAGACTGGTAAGCATGACAGCTGAGATCGATAATCTTGATACGTGTGAAGCGCAGCCAGGGGTGTTCAGAGAAGAGCTGTGGTCAGGACGTGGAAATTGAGTCCCACCCCGACCATGCAGTGATCAAGACCGCATTTTGAAAACAATGAGTGGAAGCAGAGTAACTGCGAGAAGAACAAGCACCCATAGCCTGCCAGCGAGAATGTTGTAATCCTGAAGCAGCCTCGCCCAGGAATGATGCGCCACATAGTGCCCAAAGCTGAACTCGAATGCCACTGTAAGCAGAAGCCAAACAACTCCAATGATCAGAGCCTGTCTAGTAGATTCCAGAGGCCATTTGAGGCTGACGAGCCATGTGTACCCGAAAAAGAGGAGAATACCCGTCAAACATGACAGTTGATGAGCCCGTAATTCGGAAAGATTCTTGACAAGTACCGACTCCCGAAAGATGCCGTTGAGAATAGCGATGAAGACCATCGGAATCCAGGCAAATGAATACTTCAGTATCACTGCGTTCTCCCCCGGTCTGAAAAAGTTCCCGCCAGTGTTCGTCTTTATACCATGGGAGGTTCTAGGTTCCAAGCCCGGTTTTGAGCGGTTTTGAGGGACGTACTTCATTTTATCACTTTCTTGATCCGAGTGACTCTCAACGATCAGAAAAATCAAACCATAGCATGAGGTGCTTGTTCTGAGTGATGCTTGAGCAATACCTCCAAATGTATGCAGATCTGCGGACCGACAAGGGCCGGGAGAGGTATCCGAAGTTAACTTACCATTGCGCACCCCACAAGCCCTTCCTGCTCCTCTCCATAATGGACCTCATTGCGCAAGGCCGGATTGCTCAAAACCTCATCGAACCCTCTTATGAACTCGGGTTTGGTTCGGACCACGACACCAATCTGAAATCACGCAGGAAGAATAGAAGGGCAGCTCCGAGCAAGGGCCTCAAGTTGCATTTCCAGCATCAAAAGGAGTCCTCCAGGACAAAAACGTGGGAGAATTAGGAGCTCAGGCAGGGGCGGAATACAAGAATGGACATGCAATCATTGCTGCTTTTGTGCTATAGTCATTATGCTTGATAATCGAAAGGAAAACGATATGGAATCAGCCAAAGAAGAAGCGATTCAGCTCATTCGCCGACTTCCGGATGACACAACCCTCGAGGATATCCAGTACCACCTCTACGTGCAGCAAAAGGTGCGGCGAGGTATGCAGGACGTGGAAGAGGGGAGGGTCTACACTCAAGAAGAAGTTGAAAAGCGGATGAAGCGATGGGTCTCAGAGTAATTTGGTCATACGCCGCTGTCGATGATTTGGAAGTTGCCGCCGAATATCTGCACCGAGATTCTCCATCCTTTTCTTCATCCTTTGTCCTCCGTGCGTTGGAAGCGGGGCGCTCTCTAAGCGATTTTCCTGAGCGAGGCCGCGTTGTCCCGGAGCTGAAGAACGATAATATCCGCGAAATCTTTCTTTACAGCTATCGTCTTATCTACAGAGTAGAAAAAGATAAGGTCAGTATCTTAGGGCTGATACATGGCCGCCGTGATTTCTCGGCAGTCTGGCAGGAACAAGAGCGGCAAGGGGAATCATAGGGGACGGTCCTGATTTTGTGAATTTCACCGCGTGTCGAGGTGCACAAGCTGGCCTCGCAATCAGGTCTTGCCCACGGTTCATCTTCAAGCGGAGGAGGCATCTATTGAAAAAAAGTTTTCTGATCTTTTTTCTGCTGATCCTTTCGCCGGGGTTGGTCTATGGGCAGGATGCAGAAATCCACAAGGCTGCCTACAACGGCGATATCAAAAGAGTCCAGGAACTTTTGAGCAAGGGGGTGAACCCGGAAGCACGGGACTCCTACGGCGGAACGGCCCTTCACGCGGCCATGTTTCAAAAGAACATGGAGATCGTGACGCTCCTGCTGGAGCACAACTTCGACGTCAATGCCGTGGGTCCCCAAAATGGGTATACGCCGCTGCACGACGCCGTGTGGGCCAACAATATCGAGGCGGTCAAACTTCTTCTGGATCGAAATGCAAAAACAGACATCAAAGGGAAAGACGGTCTCACCCCTTTCGCCAAGGCTAAGAAAGAGGGAAAGAGTGAAATCGTCAAGCTTTTCGAGTCGAGAGGGATCGATCATTAAAGGCCGCCCCGCCGGATTCCCCGCTTTCCTAAGGGCCGGGTTTGCCTTTTTTCTCGGAGTGTGCACTGGGGTTCCAGGGAACAGCGTATCTGACCGTGTAATGCGGTTTGAGATCGTCGATCGCATCCTCCGGTTCCGGGGGCCGCCACGCGTAGAAGTTGATTTCGATCTTTTCCCTGTCCACATCCACGATAATGAACCCGTTCTTTTCCAGGGGAGGAAGTCTCTGGTCCATCACAATATCCGTGGGCGGTTCGGCCACAAGTCCGCGGAAGGCTGAAGGCCACATGCGCGGGCCTGTGCCGAGGGATCCGGAACAGATGGAAATCACCGGATTGGCTGACAGGTCCAGGTCGCGGCTTTTGGTGATCCAGCCTTCCGCCTGGTTGTGAAGGTCGCCGCAAATGACGAGGGGAGCGCTGAACTTCATCTCAGAGGCCGCCTTGAGCAGGCGGTTGTGCTGGGCAAACCAACCGGGCTGCCACTTGTACTTGGGAATGGACTTGGTCAGGCGGCCGTCGTCCCCCCTGATATCCGGGTACCACTCCATCCACTTTCCCGCGCTCCAGCCGAAAACCGTGGCCGGCAGGTTTAAGATATGGGTTGCTTGCGCCGCCTTCATCCGATCGATCAGCCACGTCTCGGCCTCCGGGTGGATCATGACGGCGTCTTGGCCGGTCAGGGTGGTGAAACGCCGGCTCTCGTACAACAAGGCTTCGAGGAGACGGCCATAGCGCAGGGTCCCATAACATTCGCTGACCCCCGGGGCGCGGTCCTTGGCTCCGGTGGCGGGCAGGTTCTGAGGCCGGCCCGGGTCAGGAAGAAACTCGGGCAGATAAAGCTTCTGGGTGGTGCGGCCCATATCCAGCATGAAGGGGTCCGGCGGAAAAGAAATCCCTCCTTTGACGAACGGCGACCGCCATCCCAGCAGGAGGAGCCGAATGTCGAAACCGTCCTTTTCCATGGCCGTGTCGTTTTCGTAATAATCGTGGTCGTCCAGGAGGAAGAAGGTCGGATGGGAGCGGAGGACGGTACCATACAAATAAGCGATTTGAGGGTCTGCCGCTCGTTTGAGAACAGGTTCGTTTTCGGTTCCCAGGACCGGCTTGCTGCGATTGAACTCGCCGACGTGGTATTTCGAGCGCGGTGAGTCGCCCATCACTTTGGCAGGACTGTCATAGGTCAAGTCATAGTAGATTTGGTCGCCGGTTGAGATCACGGCATCCGGATTGAAACTCAAGGCCTTGTTCAGCAATCGCTGTCTAATGGATAACGGCAAAGGGCCTGTCTTCATCCACTCCCGGTGAACGTCATGCCCTCCCAGTCAGGTGTAGATCAGCAACCTCACACAGACCGGATCCGAGTCGGGGGCAGGAAAAGTCTTCAGGGGCCAGGGATCGCAAAGCGTTTTACCGGATGCAGTTTTCAAGGTCAGCGTGTACTGGGTTTCGGGCGCAAGACCCGGAGCGTCGAACATCCAAAAGCGACCTTCGGTATCCGTTTTCACTCCGGTCACAGGGCTCACCTGACCCACCTGGAGAAGCGGAGGCTCGCTGATGGGTTGTAAGAACGACACCTTGATCAGGAAGCGCTCATGATTGGCCGTGGGGAGGATGTGGAGGACAGCCCCGGGGTTCCATCCAGGGTCACGGTTAATGGGGTACTCGACCGGTTTAATGATCAGGTAGTATCGCAAACCGGCAAAGACCGCTACGAAGATCAGCAGTGCGATGAACCACTTCTTCATGGGCACCCCCGTGACAGGCGAAAAGGAGTACGCTGAGAGTTTTTCCGGCAATGCGTTTGGGGTATCACATTTTTTGAATGGAAGTCAATGCGTGGATTGCCTCCTGAGTATGGGACAGGAGGCGGGGTGAGTACTGCCTCAACGTGCTCACACCTCACGGAGTATGCAACGGTGACCAGGTACCTGGCGACTACGAACTGATCCCCCTCGTCGAGGCGAAGAAGGCTGTTCTTCTTGCTCGCCGCGCGAGAGGGCAGATAAGAAAGCTTCAACAAATCGAAAGGAAGGAGGTTTCAAAATGCCTGAAGTGCTTGTTAACGGAGCAAGGTTGTTTTATGAGGAGATGGGCTCTGGCCCTGGAACGATCGTCTTCTCCCACAGCTATCTCGTGGACAGCCACCACTTCGCCTCTCAGATGCAGTCCCTTAGGGCCCGTTACCGTTGTGTTGCGTTCGACCATCGGGGACACGGCCGGAGTGAGGTGACGGAGGCAGGCTACGACATGGAAAACCTCTATTCCGACGCCGTGAAACTGATTGAAGCCCTGAAGTGTGCTCCATGCCACTTCGTAGGCTTGTCCACTGGGGGTTTCATTGGCATGCGAATCGGAATCCGGCGACCTGAATTGCTCAATTCACTCATCCTCATGGACACGTCGGCGGATCCGGAACCTCAGGAGAACTTCAAGCAGTATAAGCTCTTGATGTTCATGGTGAGGTGGATCGGGTGGCGGCCGGTGATCGGCAAGGTCATGCCGCTTTTCTTCGGGAAGAAGTTCTTGAGCGATCCATCAAGGAAGAATGAGGTGAAGGAGTGGAAAGCACGCATCAAGTCTTCAGACAGGAAAACCATGGTGAAATTCGGCCTCGGGATATTCGGCCGCGCCGGCGTCTATGAAGAGCTTCCCAAGATACAAATACCGACCCTGATGATCGTAGGGGAGGAAGACATACCAACCCCTGTGGAGAAAGCAAAGCGAATTGCGGCGAAGATCCCCGGCGCCAAACTGGTGGTCATTCCCCATGCGGGGCACTTGTGCACGGTGGAAGAGCCTGCTGCAGTGACAGCGGCAATGGAGGAGTTTCTTCTCGGCCTTTCAGGGGAGGAGAGACGTTCTTGATTTCTGGGGGCGTGGAATCGTGAAAAGGGGACAACCATGTGGGAGGGGGGACATTCTTGCTTTCTTGCCATTCTCAAGCTCAATCTCTGGGACGTTTTTGGCTGGGGGAAAGGGCACGCTGTAAAGTTGTTAAGTTCCTTCTCAAAGAAGCGTCAAACGCGATATCCAAAAGGCATAAACCTTAAAATCTAACAGCGTTCCCTTCCGGACGCGGGCACGTCCAGAACGATGACCTCGTGACCCGTCAAGGCCAGGAAGCGCTGGATGCCCTGCTTTGAGATTGCCAGCGTGCTCGTGTTGATGAGGGGGTGGCAGAGGAAGGATTGAGAGTGCCACAGGGCTCTGTCGAAGACCACCTCCACTTTCTTCTCCGTGTCGTTGATGACAGCAAGAATCGTCACTGATCCTGGATCAACGCCAAGATAGCGCTTCAACCGATCGGGAGAAGCCATGGTCAGCGAACTAAGACCTAGGAGCGAAGACAAGGATTTCAAGTCAACGATCTTCTCATATCCGACGACCACGAGAAAATGCCGCCTCCCTTTTTTGTCACGCACAAAGAGGTTCTTGATTTTTGCGCCTTCCATTGGGGGTACCAGCCGGTCCGCCTCTTCGCACGTGAACACGGCAGGATGATCGCAGCGCTGGTACACAATCCCGTTTTCTTTGAGAAACCGGAATATATCCATTTTTCTCCTTTTGGTTTAAGAATCTTGCATCTGGGTAGGGAACGTTCCTGATTTTATGAATTTCGCCGATCTGCGCCAAAGAGGATCATCAGAGAATAATAGAACGCGAACGCGGCCGAGTCAAACCGCGGCGATCTGCCCTGATTCACCGTCAAAACATCATCTGCCATTCGACAGGCTCATGGCCCTGAGCAACGTCGAAGGGCGGCGTTGCCTTCGCTCGCTCCTCCTTCCGGCGGGGAAGGGGGGACATCCTGATTTATTGACATTCTCCAGCCGTATAAGGGGTCGCACCTCGATTATTTAATAAGAGATCGGAGATAGAAAAGTCGCCGCTTGAGATCCCTGCAAGAAATCTAGATCGGTCCTTAATTGCCCCAGCCCCTGTTGTGTTTACCAACTCAAGATCGTTGACGAAAGATGATGAATAAAGTAGAATTGCGCTGTGCTTGTCAAAGCTAACACGACAGCGATCAAGCGCACCACCAAAAGGTCGAAGACCCGGAACCCTTTCCCTCCTTCTGTGTAGTGAAGGGGTTTTTTCTTTAGGAAAGAAAGAAAAATAGCCATGAGTTTGACCGCATCTGTCAAAGGCATCTGATAGTCTGGAACAAACTGAAATGCTGGAATTGACAGGAAAATGAACTCTAAAAAGATAGCCATGCTTTCAAAGTCGAAATACCTTGCAGGGTTGCAATGCCCGCTGCGCCTGTGGCACCAGTGCTTCAATCCGGCTCTGGCATCTTCGGTTTCTCCTAGCCAGCAGGCCCTTTTTGATACAGGGCATGAGGTAGGACAATTGGCAACCCGCCTTTACCCGGATGGGATCTTGGTGGAGACTGATCCCTTGCGCCATGAACAGGCCGTTCGTGAGACGTTCGCAGCCATGGAAGATCCTTTGGTGAGATCCATATACGAGGCGAGTTTCTCATACGATGATGTGCGAGTGAGGGTGGACATCCTATCGCGTCTTGGCAGAGGAAAGTGGAACCTGGTCGAGGTGAAATCCTCCACAAAAGTGAAGAATGAATATTTGCCCGATGTCAGCGTCCAGTAGCATGTTGTCGAATTTTCTTGCATGCGGTTTTCCAGAGATGAGGACCCTAGCGCACTCCAGGCCGTCGAGGATGCTCTTTGGGAGGTTTTCAAGCCGATGCTGGGAAGAAAGGGTGCGAGATAGGCGTAAGCGCAAACAGCCCTGAATTTGGATCGCCTAATCTGGAGGTAGACGTGGGTGGAAGGGGTCGTACCTTGATTATTTAGCAAGGCTGATGCCTCCTGCTGAGGCCTGTATTCCGAGTGTCCCACAAACCACCTGAATTGATCATGAGCACACAAACTGAGAAAGGATAGGATGATGAGCGAAAAAGGCAAAGTCTGGTTAAATGGCGACCTGATCCCTTGGGAAAAGGCCACGGTACCACTTCTATCCCATGGATTCTCACGGGGCTCTGCCATTTTTGAGGTCTTTGGCATTCATGAGGGGCCGGATGGTCCGATGGCTTTCCGCATGGACCAGCACCTCAACCGGTTAATGACAAGCGCTGAGCTTCTGGGCATGAAGATGGCCTATTCCAGGGAGGAGATCGCAGAGGCTGTCGCAAAGACAGTGCGAGCCAACAACATGGGTCGAGGCTTGATCAAGATACTGGCCTATTGGGGAGAAGAGGCGATTATTCAACTGGTCCTGGAATCCAAACTCGATTTGGCCATCTTTGCAATTCCAGAGAGTAAGGAACTGGGCCTGGACAATGCTCAACCGATTTCAGCCTGCCTTTCCAAGTGGCGCAAAATACACCCTGAAACGGTGCCGGTTGCGGCCAAGGCCTGTTCCAACTACCTGAACGGCTATCTGGCGCGAAGAGACGCAAACCGCCGAGGGTTTAATGTGGGCTTCATCTTGGGGACTGACGGTTTTCTGGCCGAAGGTTCCATCGAATCCGTGTTCTTGGTCAAAGACGGCATCCTCAAGACACCCCCATTGGGCCGAATCCTGTCAAGCATCACCCGCATGTCCATTGTCCAGGCTGCACCGAGCATCGGCATTCCCGTCTCTGAGGAGACGATTTTGCCGGAAGCGCTTTTCACATCAGACGAGATTTTTGTGTGTCATACGGGCATTAAGGTCTTGCCTGTAAGTCGTTTTGAGGACCGGACCCTTGAGGCGCCAGGGCCTATTACCAGGAAAGTCATGGAACTAATGCAGAACATTTTCAGTTACTCGGATACCCGGTTTAAGGATTGGTTCTTTGCCTTGTAGGCCTGAGGGCTGGGGACACGGTCTTTACAGGCCGGGAGCCCCGGTATGGAAGAAAAGGGACCATCGTCCAGATGCATGACACTTGAAAGCGATTTTGGCAACAACCCGTTTACTTGTAAAACCCCAGCAGTTTCGGGACGAACATGGTGATCTCAGGGACGTAGGTGATCAGAAACAGAACCCCTACCTCCACCAGGACGAACGGCCACATCTTTTTGCAGATCTCCCACATGCCCAAGCGGGTAATGATCATGACTGTAAAGAGGCTACCCCCGACAGGCGGAGTCATCAGCCCGAGGTTGAGATTGACGCACATCAGAATCCCGAAGTGAAGAGGGTGCACACCCTGGCTGATCGCCAGCGGAGCCAGGATGGGGGCGAGAATGATCAGGGCCGCGGTGATGTCCATCAGCGTGCCCACGATCAGAAGAAAGACGTTGACGAGGAGGAGGACCACGTATTTATTCTTGCTCACCGAGAGGAAGGCTTTAGCTACCATTTCCGGAACTTGCTCGGACGCCAATAACCAGGCCAGCACAGAGGCGGAGGACATGATCAGGGCGATGATGCCCATCATGATGGAACCCCGGAACAGAAGCCAGTAAAGGTCCTTCAGGGTGAGGGTCCGAAAGACGAAGAAACCCAGCAGGAGCGCATACCCCACGGCCACAGCCGCGGCCTCGGTAGGCGTCACGATTCCTCCGAGGATGCCGCCCAGGATGATGATGGGCATGAGAAGAGCCCACGATGCCCTTCCGGTAACCTTGACGATCTTGCGGAAGCTCGGCCTCTCCTCATGCTTGGGATAGCCCCTCTTTCCGGAAATGAATCGAGTGACGATCATGAGTCCAAATCCGATGAGCAGGCCCGGGACAAGCCCTGCAGCGAAAAGGCCCGCGATGGAAACCCCCATGAGGGCTCCATAGATCACCATGATGATGCTGGGTGGGATGATGGGGGCGATAATCGACGCAGCCACCGCGAGCGCGGCGGCGAAGTCCTCATCATAGCCCTCCTTTTTCATCGCAGGGATGAAGATGGACCCGAGGGCGGCGATGTCCGCCACCGCAGAGCCCGAGATGCCACCGAAGATGACGCTGGTGACAATACTCACTTGGGCCAATCCTCCCCGCAACCGTCCGCACAGAACATCGCCGAACTCGATGAGCCTTTGGGAAAGCCCCACCTTGTTCATGATGTCTCCGGCAAGAAGGAAGAACGGCAGAGCCAGCAAAGCGAAGCTGTCCATGGCGGAGAAGAATCGCTGGGGCAGCATAGTCAGGAGGGCCGGGTCGCCCACTTTGAAGAAGCCGAACAGGGCGGTGAGGCCCATGGCAAAACCGATGGGTACCCCGACCAACATCAGGCCAAAGAAGACCGACAGAATAAAACCGGCCATGGAGTTCTCCTATCTCAGTATTCCCATGGAGGCCTCAATCACCGCGCCTGAGGTTCACCAGGCGTGAATTCCCTCAGGACCTTCATCGTCACATTGAGGATCAGCTGGATCACGGTCAGGAATGCACCCAGTGGAACAGCCATGTATATCCAGAACATGGAGAGGTTCAATGTGCTCGTGGTAATGAGGGTCCGCGTGGTCATGAGGTATCCCTGTTTCAGTAAGTAGTATAAGAAAAGTCCGACGAGCACATCGATGCAGTAGCCGATCAGCCGCAACAGCGCAGGAGGCAGATGGCCGCCCAGGAAGTTGATGGCGATGTGCTGATTTCTCCTGAGTGCAATGTTCATCGCCAGAAATCCGAGCCACAGCATGAGGAAGCGGGCCAGTTCCTCGGTCCACTCAAACGGACTGAGCATGACGTAGCGGAACAGGACACCCAAAAGCGCGGCGCCGATCATGGCTGCGTATAGCAGCACGCAAAAGGAACCGACGGCCATTTCAATGACATGCCCGATCTTGTCCACTACCACGATGATCTTTTTCTGAAATGCACGGTCTTCCATGGTCTGCTCCGCAATAAGAGAACCCGGATCCCCCTCCCCCCGTATCAAGTACGGGGCAGGCTCTAACCCCTCCTCCATGCTCCGTCCCGCCTCTGGCGGGACTACGGAGGACGGGCACCAGGGGAGGGGAATTCTGAGCAAAGACTGATAGTTTCCTCCCCCTCGATGGGGGAGGTTTACCCGCCAGACTTATGGCGGGCAAGGGTGGGGGTGGGATGAGACACTACACTAGTACCCCAGCTTTTTCTCTGCGTCCTCAATCGCCTTGAGGAATTCATCCACGAGCTTGGGATCCATCTGGGTCTTCAACCATTCCAGGCAGGCAGGCCTCGCGAGCTTCTGGAACTCGAGGGTTTGCTTATCGGTCAGGGCGGTTACCTCCATACCCTTTTCCTTTAGCTCTGTGATGGCCTTGTCATCGAGCAACACGCCGAGCCCTATGGATAAAGCGTTCGCCGTCTGGACGGCGTCCCGAACGATCAGTTTATCCTCAGAGGAGAGCCCGTCGTACCATTGTTTGTTGCACACCAGCCACTGGGTGCCGAACTGGGAGTTGGCCAGGGTCAGGTATTTCTGGACCTCGTTCAGCTTGGCCCACGAGACGATGAAGGCGGGATTCGTCTGCCCCTGCACCACACCCGTCTGCAAGGAGGTGTATGTTTCAGGCCAGGATACCGGAACACCGCTTGCCCCAAAGGACTTGAACATGGTCACCTGCAGGGTGTCCATGCCGCGGAACTTGATTCCGGCCATGTCCGCGGGGGTGCGAATGGGTCTCACGCTGTTGGTGAACACAAGATAGGTGCTCCCGATGATCTCGAGTCCCTTGATTCCCGTTTTCTCGGTGAACTGGTCCAGGAGCTTGTGCCCGGCAGGTCCGCCGATCACCTCATAGGCGATGGACTCGTTCCGGTACAAATAGGGGGAGAAAGGCAGCATAGCAGCCGGGAAGATCCTGTGCAGGCCGGCCATGGAGGCTGCATGGACCTGGACCACGTTGTTCTTCACGGCTTCCAGCAGGTCGATCTCTTTCCCCAACGTGCCGGAAGGGTAGATCTCTACCTGGAATCGTCCGCCGCTCCTTTTCTCCATTACGTACTTGAAGGCGACGGCGGCGCCATGAATCGTATCTTCCAAAGCCCTTGGGGTGCCCATGTGGGCGTACTTGATCTTGATGGTCTTTTCCTGAGCCAGGGAAAGCTGGGGGTTCATGACCAGGAGACACAGGACCGCAATCCCAATCCATAGCATCGTCTTTCTCATCTTGCCCTCCTTCATCACGCCCATCGGCGGACAGAAAACGGTTTAACAACCTTCATTCTTTCATTTCCCGGAAGCCACCGGGATACCACCTCAGTGGCCCTTACTGGCTGTGCCGCAAAACCTTTCCGGAGGTCGCCCCGGTGACTTTTCCGTTTTCCGCGGCGATCTCTCCGTTGACCAGCACATAGCGGATCCCCACAGGCCCCTGATTAGGTTCTTCGTAGGTCGCCTGATCCAGAATGGTGGCCGGATCGAAGATCACCACATCTGCGTCGAACCCTTCCTTGAGAAGCCCTTTGCCCTGCACGCCAAAGGTCTGCGCTGGAAGAGAGGTCATCTTCCGGATCGCGTCCTCGATCGTCAAAATGCCTTGCTCCCGTACGTACCGGCCGAGGATTCTGGGAAACGTCCCGCTCATCCTGGGATGAACCTTTTTCACTCCGAAGCCGGGGATCCCATCGGTCCCGATCATGGTCCAAGGGTTCCGCATGATCCGGATGATATCTCCCTCATCCATCATGAACAGGATGATAATGCAACCTAGGGTTTCTTCAACCACAAGGTCGAAGATCACATCATAGGGGCTCTTGTTCTCCATCCTCGCGATGTCCGAGATGGATTTTCCGACATAGCCCTCGTGCCTCGACACGGAGATCATGAGCCCTTCAAAGCCCGCTCCCTTGATGAGGTTTTCCCACCCCGCCTCCGATCCTGTCTCGATGGTTTCTACGATCTGGGCTCGGAATGCCGGGTCCTTGAGCTTCGTGGTGAACACCGCGGGACCACCGGCGAGCACGGCTGGAGGTAGCACCGCAGCAAGAAAAGTGCTGCCGGCCCGATAGGGATACTGATCGCAAGTTACCTCCACCCCAGTCGCTCTGGCCTCTGACATCATCTTCAATGTATCGATGCTCTTGCCCCAGTTCTGTTTCCCGACCACCTTGTGGTGGGAGATATGCACAGGGATGCGCGCCTCCTGGCCAATGCGAATAGTCTCTGCAATGGCAGCGGGTTCCGCATCTCCTTCGCTCCGCATATGCGTTGTGTAGATGCCATGGAACTGAGCCGCCGCTTTGGCGAGTTCCACGATTTCCTCGGTCCGCGCGTAATTCGATGGCGCATAGATGAGACCCGTGGACAGACCGAAGGCGCCCTCTTCCATGGCACGGGCGACCCGTGCTTTCATTTCCTTCATTTCGTTCTCTGAGGGGGCGCGGTTCGCTGTGCCCATGGTGGCGATGCGGACCGTGGAGTGGCCGACCAGCGGAAGCACATTGATTCCGGGTTTCAACGCCTCCAGTTTTGTGAGATAGTCGCCGAAGGTCTGGATGTTCAGTTCCTCGGTGCTCACCTGCTGCCCGCACATCACCGCTAGAAAGGTTGGTCATCTCTGCGCTGTGTTCATCGGATATGGGCGAGACCGAGATCCCACAGTTCCCGATGACATCGGTCGTCACACCCTGCAGGATTTTATCGTCACATCGCGGGTTCACGAGCAAGTACACATCATCGTGGCTGTGGGCATCGAAGAATCCCGGGCAAACGGTCAGGCTATCTGCGCTAATGACCCGCTTGGCGGTCGCGGGATCGATGTCTTTGGCAATCCGGGCGATCTTGCCCCCGGAAATCCCAATGTCCGCCTTGAAATAGGGGTTCCCGGCTCCATCGATCAGACGTCCATCTTTTATCAGCAAATCGAATTTTGCACTCACTGTAAGGCACCTCTTCTGTTATAATAATTCTGTTATGAACCCCACGCGCTTTTGTATCTCACAGTGTGTTTTTGAGTCAATGCCATTCTTAGTCAGTTTCAAAACTTTCCGAGAGAATCAGGGAAATTGGCGTTGAGCTTTGCTCGTCTAATGAAAATAAGCCTCGATCTTTCGATCTCTCAAGATAAAACTCTCCGGTTCAACGGATTCCCATTCTTTTGCTTGACTTTTGGACGTTTTTGTCTTCCCATGGTTTAGGTGTTTTCCCTTTCATACTCCTGACCTCCATGTAGGAGGTTAGTCCATACAAGAACCCATCAAAATGTGCGAGCTTTGCTCCTTTTGGAGCCGGACTATGTTTCTCACTGAACACCTCTGCTCTTGAATGGCAAATTGTGGTTGTATCACTGCTTGAGATTACACTGGAGGTTGAACTCAAATGAAGGAACTGGTCGAACGTATGGCAAAGGCTCTGGTGGACACTCCTGAACAGGTTGTGGTCACGGAAATACAGGGACACAATGTTACGGTGATTGAATTAAGAGTGGCTAAGGGTGACGTTGGAAAAGTGATTGGCAAGCATGGGCGCACAGCAGAAGCGATCCGGTGCATACTGACAGGGGCCTCTGCCAAAATAAAGAAACGGTGTGTTCTCGAAATACTGGACTAGACTTTGCGTTGCAGTATCTAATCAAGACCCTCGATGCTGTATGCGAAATAGTCATCCCACCTATCAGCGCGTCCCCTTAACGAGAAGGATCGTGTTGCCGATCACGCTCAGGCTGCTGAGAAGCATAGCAGACACAGCAATGAGAGGATTCAGCAGCCCACTCATAGCAATTGGAACAGCAATGAAGTTGTAGAGACCGGAGAAAAAGAGGTTCTGGCGAATCTTTTTGTTCACTCTTGCTGCAAGCTTCAGAAAATCGAGAATCTGTTCGGGATCTCCACGCATCAGGGTTCTGATCTCGTCCCCAAAAACAAACACCGCACTCAGGTTCCCTGCCGTGCTCATGTAGACGTGGGAGTAACCTGAGCCGAGATCCAAGGAATCTTCATTCGTTTGAGTCCTCCCCTCTTTTAATGGCACGGTAGATTTTCGCAATCCCAAGCGAGAGCTTCTTTACCCCAAGGATCATAAAGCCGGCAGCAGCAATCTCCTGGAGAAAGTCCTTTTCGGCCGGGAACCGATGAACGGATCTTGTTAGATAGGTGTACGCATAGTCTGTCCTGGAGAGCCAGTTGCCTAAAGGCGGCATGATGTGATCGAGGTAGAACCGATAAAGCGTTCCGAACACAGGGTGGTCCGGACAGTCAAACTCCATGATCCAGAGCTGGCCTCCCTTTTTGAGAACACGCGAAATCTCGTTTAGAACGTCGTGCCTCTCTTCGATGTTTCGGATGCCAAAGGCCATGGTCGCGCCATCGATGGAGCCGGCTTTGAGAGGCAACCGGCGGGCATCCCCAAGATTGAGGTCGATACGTCTCCACAGACCTTTGGCTTGGACTTTCCTCTGACCGATGGCGAGCATGCGGGGCGAGAAGTCCAGTCCTGCGACCCTTACCCCAGGATGATGAATGCAGATTTCCATAGCGAGCTCTGCGGTGCCTGTTGCCAGATCCAGGACCACGCCGCCTCGCGGGACCTTGATGGATCTGGCCAGAGTCCGCCTCCACGAGATGTCTCGACCCAGAGATAGAAAGCTGTTCTGGAAGTCGTAGGAGAAAGCGATGGACTCAAACATTCGCTTTACTTGAAATTCATCCACGACCTATTCCCCCGTCAATCCATCATGATCGGTGCATGGGTCTCTTAGGATAGGGTCATGGATGCGCTGAATGCAATATAATTTTCTCGAGACCTACACAGCGATTGCCAAGGGTGTGAAGGGGATGTTAGAGTATGAGAGACGGTGATTTGAACAGAACCTGGAAAGGTATTCGCCAATGACGAACGAAACCACCTTGCAAGAAGAACTCAAGGCTGAAATCGAAGGGAAGCGGTTTGTAAGAGCCGCTGCTCTTGCCAAATCCTCTGCCCTGCCTCTTTCAGAGGTGAAGGATCTTCAGGAAAAGGCGTTGTGGCAAATGGCTGCTGTCTTTAGAAATGCGGGAGGCGCAAGGGTGCTCTGTGAGCAGTACGGATTTTCCAAAAAAGAGGCTGAGGACCTCTTGAGGCGATGGGCGGAGGAGCAGCAGAGCAAAGGGGACAAGAAGACTCTTGAGCCTACCTATGATCACGGCACCGGCAAATACCTCACCTTCGAGGAATGGCTCGACCAGTTCTTTAAGCACTGGGACGAGCTCCTTACTTCTTGATCTTTGCGAGGGTTGAAATAGCTCTGGCCGGTCCTCCCCTTTCACCAAAACCTGTTCATCTTTCTTTCGCAATTCTTATTGCTTGACCTTGTGGGAGCGCGCATCATATGCTGAGTTCATTAAGGGGCAGGTCGGCGTGGCGCGCCCCGGACAAGAGCGAAGCCATGGTGGGCATGCGTTGAAGAGAACGAGAACGGGCGTATCCATCTTACTGGCGGTCTTCGTGGTGACCGTCATGGGCATCCAACTGGGGGCACTTCAGGCCTCTGCGCTGGTAAGCGCTCTTGCTGATGAACCGGCTTATGAGGGTATGCAAGCGTGTGTTGATGATCCATTTGAACACGACGATCCATTCTCTTTTCTCACTCCTACCTCGAGGGAGTTAAATCCTCCAAACAGATCCATAACCGCCTGCAGTCTTTTCTCGCTGCCTGTTTCCATCCGGAATTCACAGCAAGCTCCGCTTGCGCTCCGTTGTTAGAGCTTTGGTCCTCTCGGAGTAGACAGCCGAAGGTCGGCGGCATGGCGTCCTCCGGTCAAACGTTCTACATCGAACCGGTTCCGCATGTTCTGGGGACTGGCTCTGCTCTCGAAAGAGGATAAACAGGGACGCCTGGAGACCTCCGATCGATTGGCTTCACAAGGCATGGGCTTTGTTCTGTGCACAAGCTTTCACCTGGGCGCCAAGGGCGCCCTTCTCAGGAGGTAGAGGAACATGGATTTCATGCAGATCGCGGCAGGTGCCATTTTTCTTGGGAGCATCTTTTTTGTCATCACGGGGTGGATCGACAGCGTTCTGGCTGCTCTTTTGGGAATCATCCTGATGGTCCTCCTTGGGATCATGACCGACATCCAGGCCTTTCAGATGGTCGACTGGAACGTCATCATCATTCTCCTGAGCATCTGGATCATATCGGGGTATTTCGGGAAATCAGGAGTCCCTGACTACCTTGCCGCTGTTATCCTCAAGATGTCAAAAGGCAACGTTGCAGTATTCGTGACTTCCATCGGCGTGCTCGCGGGCTTTGTCTCCATGCTGATAGACAACGTGGTGGTCGTTTTGATGTTCACGCCTGTGGTTTTCCATGCGTGCAGGCGATTCGGTTTCCCATCCTTTGCGCCCGTCATGTTCGTGGGTCTTTGCGCGAATTTCATGGGAACCGCCATGCTCCTGGGAGACCTGCCTCCCCAAATGCTCCATAGTGTCACAGGGATTGAATTCGGTGGTTTCCTGTGGCAATCCGGAAGGCCGTCCTCTTTCTTCATCCTTCTCATCTCCTATGTTTTTACGTGCGGTTATTTCTTTTGGGTCTTCTCCAAGAAATACAAGGGCATTGTTATGGACGTGTCTTCCATAGAGGGAAACCCCCTGGACCACATCAAGGACAAGCCCTTTGCGGTCATTTCTTGCGGGATCTTTGCCCTGACCATACTGGCCATGGCTTTGAGGCCCATTTTCGGTTACGCCCTCGGCTTTATCGCCATGTGGGGAGCCCTTGCTCTGGTGCTCGTCTTTGAGGTGTTCAAAAGCCGCTTCACGCTTGACATTCCCACCTTCGAAGAGGTCCTTTCCGAACTCGACTGGAGGGCAATTCTATTTTATGTCTCGCTCTTTTCGCTCGTGGGGGGCCTTGACCATTCAGGGGTGATCAAGACGGTGTCGAGCATGATGACCCCGCTGATCGAGAAGAGCCTCATAGCAGGAAGCACCGTGCTCTACTGGGTCACCGCTCCCATCGTAGGGGTTGTTGAACATGATGCTTACATCCTGACGATGCTCTATGTTATAAGGGATCTTGGCAACACCCAGGCCATTAACCCATGGCCGCTCTACTGGATGCTCCTCTGGGCAGGTACTCTTGGAAGCAACCTGACCATAGCAGGCGCCCCTGCTCTCTTTGTTGCAAAGAATCTGGGTGAAAAGGAGGATCAGAGGAAGGTGGATCTGAAGGAATTCTTGGGCATCACAGCACCCTACGTCATCGTGTCGCTCGTTTTCTGTTACATTCCGGCGATGCTTATTTGGGTATTACCTTTTTCGAAATAGGAGGCCCTATGGCAATCTTGACCATCTCGAGGAGGTATGGAAGTGGAGGGCGAGACATCGGGCACGCCGTGGCCGATCTCCTTCACTTTGAATACGTGGACAGGAAAAGGATCCTTGAGGACATCGGGAAGGCCGGTCAGGCATGGGGAGACTTCGCGAAGCAATATGACGAGAAGCAACCCAGTGTCTATGAAAGGTACAAATGGTCCTTCAGGGGATTTGTCGCACTCAATCAGGCTCAGATCCTGGACTATGCCCTGCAGGACAATACGGTGATCATGGGAAGAGGCGGCAACTTCTTGCTCAGGGGCATTCCTTTTGCCTTTCGGGTCCACCTCAAGGCATCTATGGATGACCGGATTGACCGGCTCATCAAGAGGGAGGGGATCGACAGCGGCAACGCCCGCTGGCTGATAGAGAAAGTGGACAAAGAGATGGCGGGCGCGGTCTATCTCATCTATGGCAGTGCATGGGATGACCCGAAGCAATATGACAGGGTGTTTGACACGAGCACCCAGAATGCCGGGGAAATCGTTACCGCCATCAAGGAGGAACTTCTCAATCGGACGTCCGCCGGCACGGAAAAGGCACGGCAGGTCCTTCAGCTGCGGGCCCTTGCTGCCAAGGTGAGGGCAAGGATCGCCATAGAACCCACCTTTCCGATTTCCGCGCTTGATGTGAGGCCAAAGGAGGAAGGGCTTATCCAGTACGGCATTATCGTGCGTGGAGTGGTCTACAACAAGAGCGCCATGGGGCCTATCCAGGAGGCGGCGAAGAAGATCTGCGGGGAGGTGCCCGTAGAATTCGAATTGCAGTATCGCTGGCACCCCAGGTTGGGAAAGTGGCACTTCAGATAGGACGTCTGGTCCTTTTGCTGAAGGGGGAGATCCTTGCACCGCTGACTTCCGGAATCATCCGGGCCGTTGAAGAGTGTGACGAGCGCGATATCAGACCAGCCGCTCGATTTCTTTTCTTTTTTCTTCGAGCTTTTTCCTTGAAATCGGGAACCGGGTTTTCAATTCCTGGGCAAAGAGAGAAACCCTGAACTCTTCGAGCATCCAGCGGAAGCTTTCCACAGCAGCCTGTTTCTCATTGGAGGTGGAAGGACCAATACTCTCTTTCATCGTTCGGAGTGCCTCGGCAAATTCCTCAATCTGGGTCTCTTTAGCCTTATCCTTTTCAGGATGATGGGCCCCTCGCTCCGCCCTCACCTCAAGGGCCTTGAGATAACGGGGCAAGTGGGTCAAGTCTTCCGGGGAATAAAGGTCTGGAAAGTTTCTTGGGACCAACGCATCGAGCTCTTTTCGGATTTGACCGCAAAGAGCCGGCACGGCTCCGTTCGAAGGATTTGCTTTCTCGATGGTCTGAAGGGTGGATCGTGTCCTATCGTAGGCCTCTAGGATCCTCACCGCCGTGTTCTTGAGCTCCTTTCCCGCTTCGAACATGATCTGTTTGCAGGATTCAGCGTGGGCCAGGAACGCTTTTTCCGTGCGCAGATTCTTTCTGAGCAGGTGCCTCCGGAGGGCTTGATAGAGGAGTTCTTCCATCGCCTGCATTCCACCGAAATATCTTGCTCCTGCATAAGCTTCTGAAGGGAGCGTGAGGGATTTCTGGAGATGCCTGAGATCTTTTGCAAGTTGTAGCGTTAGAAGGAGTTGGACTCCCTTTTCATGGGACGCAAGCGCTTGCTGCTGAGTGCGGAACAGGCGAATGCTTGCAGAATCTTTCTCAGGTGCCAGAGCGGGGTAGGCGAGAAGGCGTTCGGTCAAAGAAACGGTTTCAGGCAATGTTTCGAAATCCCAGGTGGTGATTCCTTGTCGTTCCCATTTCTCCAGGGCCCTCTTCCAGGCCGATGAAGACTCCGCCCCATGCCTTCTCTCATCAGACTGGATCAGAAGATGGATGTCCCGGCCTGATTCCAGGGCTTTTCCTGAATGGTCAACAACGGAAACCCTCATGTTCAGGTGGTCCGGGATCTCCACGCCGGCCCAGACAGAAGCAGGAATGTCCACGCCGAATTTCCTGTACACAAAACGCGATAGCGCATTGATCAGAGACGGTTCCCCTTTTTCCATCTCCTGCAAAATGACCTCCACGGTTTGAGGCACAGGCACCAACTGTTTTCTGTAGCTCTTGGGAAGTCCCTTGATGAGAGCGGTCACTTTCTCTTTCAAGAGCCCTGGCACGCTCCAGTCCAGGCATTCGGGAGGCACCACCGAGACCTGTCCTGAGGGGACTCTCAGGGTGACCCCGTCTTCCTCCCTGCCGGGAGCAAAGGCGTAGGTGCAGTCGTAGGTCCTTTCTCCCGCAGCCATGCGATCCGGATAACGCTCGATTTCTTCGCCAGGCCGGGAAAGCAGGAGATCGTCTTCTTTCAGCCTCAGGAAGGCGTCGCCTCTTTTTTCGTTGATTCTCTTTTTCAGTGTCCGGATATCATAAACCCCTTCGAGCCTCGCGGAATAAAAGTCCGCAATGGCCGGATCGCCTGCGACAATGTCACGGCGTCTCAGTTTCTCCTCCACGGTTTTGAGCTTCCGAATGAGAGTCTGGTTGTGGATGAGGAAGGGCAGGGGTTCGACTACCTCTCCTTCCACCAGGGCTTCTTGAACAAAGATGCGGTGTGCCTCCTCCGGAGAGATCGGGCCGTAGGAGACCGGTCTTCGCTGGACAATGACGAGGCCATACAGGGATACCTGCTCAAAGGCCCGAACTTCTCCGCGGCTCCTGTCCCAGTGCGGGTCAAAGGCGGTTGACTTGCAAAGGTCTCCGCCCAGAGGTTCGAGCCAATCCGGTTCGATTTTTCCAATGGTCCGTGCAAAGAGGCGGGAGGTCTTCACGATCTCAGCAGCGACAATCCATGCCGGGGATTTGTTGAACAGGGTGGAGCCAGGGAAGATCATGACTTCTCTTCCCCTTGCCGCCTGGTACATGTTTTTCTCTTTTTTTAGGGCAATATTGGACAGGAAACCGCTGAGAACGGATCGGTGGATTCGAGCGTATCGAGAATTCAGCGTGTTCTCTTGAAGACCGATCTTCTGCTCTTCCAGAATGCCCCTGATCTGCTCATAGGTGTAAACCCATTCCCTCATGCGGGGATAAGAGAGAAAATACTGCTTGCAGAATTTTCTCATCTTGTTTTGTGTCTTTAAGGCGTCCCACTCGCGATGGTAACGGTTCCAGATATTCAGGAGCGTGAGGAAATCCGAGTCAGGGTCCTTGAAGGGACTGTGAGCCTGGTCTGCTTGTGGGGCCTTTTCCGCCGGCCTTTCCCTTGGGTCCTGGATGCTGAGAGCCGCTGCAATGACCGCTACTTCACCCAGACAGCCTTCCTGGCTTGCTTCGATCATCATCCGCGAGACCCTGGGGTCCAGCGGCATCCGGGCCATGAGCTCGCCTTTGCTGGTGAGTGCAGGCAGATCTCCTTCTCTGGTGAGGGCACCCAGTTCCACCAAAAGGTCCAAGCCGTCTTTCACGCTTTTTTCGCCAGGCGGATCCAGGAATGGGAACGTGGAGGGCTGGCCCAGTTTCAGGAAAAGCATGCGCAGGATCACTTCAGCGAGGTTGGACCTCTGAATCTCCGGCAGAGTGAAGGGAGGCCTTGATTCATAGTCCTCTTCAGAATAAAGCCTGATGCAGACCCCACGCTGAACGCGGCCGCACCGTCCTTTTCTCTGGTCTGCGCTGCTTTGCGATATAGGGCTTATGGGAAGGCTTGTGGTGCGGGTCCGCGGAAGGTATTGGGAGATCCTGGCCAATCCCGTGTCAATAACATACTTGATTCCCGGGATGGTGAGAGAGGTCTCTGCCACGTTCGTGGCCACAACGATTTTGGAACCGCTCACCGAGTAGACCCGTCCCTGCTCAGAGGCCTGGAGCCTGGCAAAGAGGGGGAGGATCGTTGTCCCCGGGTACCGGCGGCCTTCGAGCCTTTCACAGGTCTCGAGGATGTCCTCCTCAGTAGGCATGAAGACGAGGATGTCTCCGTACCTTTTCTTCTCTCGAAGACCGTCGATGGCCTTGACGGCCATGTCCACGTAGGTGAGCTCACCCTCGTCCTCCAGATCAGGATCGATGGGCAGGTACTCCACTTCCACCGGGTAGGTTCGGCCTTCCACGTTGACGACCGGTGCATGACCGAAGGCCGCAGAGAACTTCTCCGTGTCCAGCGTGGCGGAAGTAATAATCAGCTTGAGTTCCGGTCTTTGAGGAAGCAAAGTGCGGAGGATTCCGAGGATGAAATCGATGTTCAGAGTTCTTTCGTGCGCTTCATCGATGATCAGGGTGTCGTACTCATAAAATCCGGGATCCCCCTGGGTTTCGGCAAGGAGCATTCCGTCGGTCATGATCTTAATGAAAGCCTGCTTGCTGCTTTTATCTCTGAACCTGATTTTGTAACCGACCGATCGGCCCATCCCTTCACCCAGTTCCTCTGCGATGCGGTGGGCAATGGTGATCGCCGCGATTCTTCTGGGTTGGGTGCATCCGATTTTCCCCGCAAGCCCTCTTCCCGCCTCCAGGCACATCTTGGGAATCTGGGTACTCTTTCCGCAGCCGGTCTCTCCTGAAACAATGACGACCTGGTTCTCTTTGATCAGCCGGACGATTTGCTCTCGTTTGGAGGTGATGGGGAGGCTTTCGGGAAAAGTAACTTGGGGCCTGTTGTTGAGACGGTTCTTTCTTTCCTCGACCGAAGTGAGGGCTCGTCGTTCAATCGAGGCAAGAAGGCCCGCAAGCTTCTCCGGCTCTCCTTTCCGGCCGACCTGCCGGAAGATGCTGTTGAGGCGATTGGACAGGATTTCCCGGTCCCGCAGCATGGTGTGGGGAAGGAGGGAGCGGAGTTCTCGAATGCGGTTGTTTAGTGACATTAAGAATGTGAACCTCTGACCGCAAGCAAACTGGATCAGTGGGTCATTGGTATCTTTTCTTTCGTTCCAAGGGCTCACGGCCTGCTCATTTCAAGGAGTTACGGACGGGTGATGCCCGCCCGCTTCGCCTTCCGGCTCGCGATTCGGCGGGCACTGCCTCCCCCCTCTCTGTTCCCCTCGCGTTCGCTCGGGGCCATCGGGTCCCCCATTCCGTAACTCCATGAAATGAGGAAGGCCTCCCGCCAGTCACTCCAGAAAAGACACCAATACCCCACTGAAAACTTGTCCGCAGGTTGCGGAGATGATGCGAACTAAGATCCTGATGACTGCAAACCTTCGGAAAAGAAGGTGGCGTGGATGGCTTCCACCGACTTTTGAAGATCCTTGTTGCGCACGAGAAAGTAAACGGCCACGTCCGAGGGTCCGAAAGAGATCATTTCAACGTTAACGCTTCGGTCCACAACCGCTGTGAAACACTGCGCGGCAATGCCCTTGCGACGGAGAAGACCCTCGCCTACAATGCCCACAAGCGCCACGTCCTAGACTATTTTTTCTACCCTTTAGAGAACCGCCACCGATCTTGATCACTTTCATTCTGTTTCCTCTACAATGGGTTTCGTCCCGCAAATATCCTACCAAGGGTCAAGGATGAAATCCAGAGAAGCTTTTGACGCATCGATTAGGAGACGGCTATGCAGGACGCGAATGTCCGCACGCGCACGAGCAAAACAGGCGAAGGGGAACCCGGTACCTCATCAATCGGCTCTGCAAGGCCGAAGTTGATGGACCGACTGCGCGAAGCTCTTCGCTCCCGCCACTACAGTCGACGCACTGAGCAGACCTATTGCCTTCGCCACCCATCAATGATCTATACCCATGTTTTGAACAAAGGAGGACATGGCGTCAGAAGCCCCGTAGATGGGCTATAGGCTGTCTTATACAGTATAAACCGGAACGGCATATGGGCGAATAATCGGCAATGGTTTGAGATAATTGAGCTTTTAGTGTAGATTAAGAAAAAGCTGTAACTTCTTATGCAGAAAGAAGCATTCTGTGTTTGCGGTATTATACAGACTGCATAATCCCTGTTCGGAATTCGGAAAGAATGAAATGATCGCAATGCGAAAAGTAATTGAGATGCGTGTCTGTTTCCAGAACAGGCTCAAGAATTCAATCATCCTCATCAACACGACACATGTCGAAGAAGCGCGACGCATTGCACGAATTTGGGGAGAACGAGCGGAAGGCGAAAAGGTCACACGCACGATCTGCTGTGGAGAAGTCGCCCCTTACGATGCGGAAACGATAAGTGTGGATGGCGTGAAGGTGTGGCCGCCGCTTTTTTGACGGTGATGAACAAGGGGAATTTTGAACCATGTGTTCCAGCGGACGCGGAATACCGCGCCGCCGGCGCGCGGCGCGCGGCGGGTCGGACCAAGGCATCTTCCTGAAATCCTGAAATATTGATGCAAGTAACACCCTGTTTTGATGCTTAGGAGGCGTAAATAAATAACGGTAGCATATTCTGCTGGGAGCGTGTATGATTCTGGGGCATGAAAACGCTCACTCAGCTCCAGCAGAAATTCGCCTCCCTCTGGCCGCTCCTGGATGAACGGACACGGCGCCTCACGGCCGCCAGCGAAGCTCGGGCCTTGGGTCATGGTGGCATCTCGCAAGTCAGCCGTGCCTGCGGTCTTTCGCGCAAAGCCATCGCCAAGGGCCTGCTGGAAATCGAGGAGGGAACGGCGCCGCCGCCCGGACGCGTCCGGCGGCCCGGCGGCGGACGCAAGAATATCCTCGACCATGACCCCTGCCTTCCGGCCGCGATGGAGCGCCTGATCGAGCCGGAAACGCGCGGCGATCCGGAGTCCCCGCTGCGCTGGATTTGCAAGAGCACACGGACCCTGGCCGCGCAATTGACCCGGCGGAAGCATCCGGTCAGCCATATGAAGGTCGCCCAGTTGTTGCGCGAGCAGGGCTACAGCCTGCAAGGCAACCGCAAGACGGAAGAGGGCGGCGACCATCCCGACCGCGACGCGCAATTCCGTCATATCAACACCCAAGTGAAGCGGGCGCTGGTCAAGGGGACGCCGGTCATCTCCGTGGACACCAAGAAGAAGGAACTGGTGGGCAACTACGAAAACGGCGGACGGCAATGGCTGCCCGCGAAGCAGCCGGTCAAGGTGAACGGCCACGATTTCCCCCAGCCCGACATCCCCCGCGCCTACCCCTACGGCGTATACGACGTGGAGCGCAACCGGGGATTCGTCAACGTGGGGACGAACCACGACACCGGCGCGTTCGCCGTTGCGTCCATTCGCGGTTGGTGGCGCGCCGAAGGCCGGCGGCTGTATCCCAAGACGCGGGACTTGCTCATCACGGCCGACGCCGGCGGCAGCAACGGCTGGCGGCTGCGGCTGTGGAAACTGGAATTGCAGAAGCTGGCCGATGAAACGGGCCTGGCCATGACCGTTTGCCATTTCCCCCCGGGGACGAGCAAGTGGAACAAGATCGAACACCGCCTGTTCTCGTTCATCTCGTCGAATTGGCGCGGTGAGCCGCTGCGGGATTACGAGACGATCGTGCGCTTGATCGCGCGGACGACCACCGCGAAGGGCTTGAAGGTGACCTGCCGCCTGGATCGGCGGAAATACCCGACGGGCCGCAAGGTGACGGATGAAGAAATGAAGCGAGTCAATTTGGAGCGCAGTAAGTTTCATGGGGACTGGAATTACACCATTCGGCCGCAATTGACATAGTCTAATTGCAACCTTTATTTATTTACGGTTCCTTAGTCAGTTGAAGCGAGTCAAACCCACGGTTTACCAAAAAAAATATCTGGCTGGCTGGGGATGCGGCAGGAAGCGCGCCGCACCCCCAGCCAGCCCGTTCGGCCTAAGAGCATTGACATGATCTATCTTCAGCGCTACGGCGAGAGTGCGAACAATTTAACCAAGATCTTCACTTGTAGGAGACTTGATCCAGGGCTTACACAACTGGGTCGAAGGCAGATACAGAATCTAATCCCTTATTACAGTGCGAAAGGCATCAACCAGATATTTTCCAGTCCTTCAAAACGCGCCTTTGAGTCTGCTGGGATACTCTCTAGCGGGCTGGGGGTCGAATTTCGCACTGACAATTGCCTGCTGGAGGTTGACGTGGGGATACTGGAAGGTGAGAGCGAACAAGATCATGAATTGCTTGCCCAGTTCCACGCGGTTATGGACAATTGGTAAGTCGAGCACAAGAACACACGATTTCTGGGTGGGGAGTCATTCGAGGAAGTTCAGAGCCGGCTCAGGACTGCCCAATCACTCATGTCTCTCGGGCAGACAGTCGTTGTTGGCCACTGTGCCCTGTTTGCGGTTTTTCTGGGAACAAGAGGCGGAGCCTTCGCTAACGTCGAGGATCTCTTTTTGTCTCGGGGTGGAATGGCAACGTATGACCAACAAGCCAGAACCTGGAGAATCGAAACCGTAGTCGAACCACCGCTCCGAGCCGACGCTTAACGCGCGGCTTAAGCGGGTTGTTGTTGGCCCATCGAGCGAGTAGCTTGGTCCGACCCGGCCCGCCGGCTTTCGCCGCTTATGAACTCAGAAGGTTAAAGTTTACAGATGAAAGGTAATTCCACTTTTGCTGAACGCGCATTTGGGTTCTACCAAAGGCTCACGACCCCAGGCCACTTGCCTGGGAAGGTGGAGGTGATGAACCCCTACCGCGACCCCAAGGTCAGGCGATACGTGAAGCGGTTCCTCCAGCGGTACTACTCCGACAATCGTCGGAGGATCGTCGTCTTTGGCATCAATCCGGGGAGGTTCGGGGCAGGCATCACCGGCATCACCTTCACGGACCCCGTTGCGCTCGAAACTCTGTGCGGTATTCAAAATGATCTCCCGAAGAAGCGGGAACCCTCCTCCGTGTTTGTCTATGCCTTTGCCGAGCGGTTCGGCGGCCCGGCAAAGCTCTTCGGGGATTTCTTTTTCACTGCGGTGTCCCCTCTTGGATTCACGAAGGACGGCAGAAATTACAATTTCTATGACGATCCCTCTCTATTCTCCGCCACACAGCCCTTCATCGTGCAATCCATGCGTGATCAGGTATCCCTCGGTGTGAGCCGGGACGTTGCACTGGTGCTTGGAAGCGGAAAGAACCGGTCGATATTTGAAAGTTTGAACAGGGAATTTGGTTTCTTCAAGACTGTGGTCTCCCTGGATCATCCTCGATTCATCATCCAGTATCGGCGAGCGAGACTTGATGAATACCTTCGAAAATATGAAGAAGCATTTCTTCTCGCCCTCGAAAGATCACGGACCTGATGTCGAAGAGCCCGAGCCCAGGCCCAGCTTAGGCTGAGCGTTGAGACTATGGAAAAAATAGGGTTCAAGTCACTTCCTTAAGGGGGAGGTCCTTGATATATTGATATTCTACCTGGGGCGAATGAATATGAGTAAATGAGGCATCACACTGAGAGAGAGGAAACGAGATTATGGAAAAGAGAGAAGGAAAGGAAGCATCGGGATGAACGATGTCATAGGAATTACTTGGTTCAAGGACGAGGCTACTTACTGCAGGGCGCTCGCGATCTTTACCGATCCTGAAAATATGCCCGCCAGTTTTGAAGACTGGAAAGCTCTTGTCGGAAGGCAATACGAATTAATTAAGGGTAGTGGCAATGTTGCTCTTCGCGTAGATATCGATCCGGAAACATTTACCGCTTGGTGCGCCTCCCGTGGATATGTAGCCAATTCCCAGGGGAGAATCGCGTTCGTCAACCATATCGAGCTTGAGTACCAGAAGACCGGCAAAGGAACGCTGATTGAATAGGCCGGAAAGGGAGGAAGCTGTTACGCTGTTAATTTGATCGGCCATCCGGTATAGGGATGATGGGGTGTCATGCCGAGGAAATCCAAGATTGAGCTCCTGGAGTTCTTCATCACCTCAGGGTCAGGGGCACTGAAAGAGGGGTCCGACGGACGCGACGCGGCGCGACGCGGCGCGACGCGGTCGACGCGGGTCGGACCAAGACAACTGGTCGAAATCGTGAGATGAGGTGTAGGAATCAGCCCCTCTTCAGAGCTTAGACCGATGTTTTTGCCACCAAAATAGGCCTTCTAAGCATGGACTAATAAGATGCCTCGGGCAAATCGGCATTACATTCCGGGATGTGTTTGGCATATTACGCACCGCTGCCACAAGAAGGAATTCCTGCTCAAGTTTGCCAGGGACCGCCACCGTTATCTCCAGTGGCTTTTCGAGGCAAAGAAGCGCTTTGGCCTGAGCGTGCTCAACTACATGGTGACCTCTAATCACATTCACCTCCTAGTCAGAGATATTGGCGAAAGAGAGGTCATTCCAAACTCGATCCAGTTGATTGCAGGAAGGACAGGGCAGGAATACAATCAGAGAAAAAACAGAAAGGGAGCCTACTGGGAAGATCGGTATCATGCGACTGCTGTAGAAGAAGACAGCCATCTGATTCAATGCCTTCTCTATATGGATCTTAACATGGTTCGCGCCGGGGTCGTGAAGCATCCCTCCGAATGGCCATTCAGTAGTTACAATGAAATTCAGCAACCCCGTGAGCGCTATGCATTGGTGGACTACGAAGGGTTGAGAGGATTACTCAACTTCAGGGAGATGCCTGATCTTGCTGCTGCCTATAGAGGTTGGGTTGAAGATGCTTTACGAGCGGGTGGACAGTTGCGGGATGGAAAGTGGTCCGAGAGTATTGCGGTGGGAAGTGAGTCATTTGTGACATTGACGAAAGAGAAGCTAGGGAGCAAGGCGAAGGGGCGAGAAGTGATTGGTGAGGATGGAAGCTATGTGCTCCAGGAATCTCCAGCTCCTTACAATAGCATTTTGGGTCATGAAAATGATGTTCTAAGCTTTGAGAACGGCTTCTTTTGGGAGGATAACCTTTGCATATCAACCGAGTAGCTTGGTCCGACCCGCCCGAGCCCGAGGCGAGGCCGACCCGCCCGAGACCGCCCGAGCCGCCCGCGAGCCCCACCCGCCCGAGCGCCCGAGCCCGAGCTAAAGGTTTTGGAGCGGCATGGAACAAATGGCTAACGAGACAATCCAGCCGACTCATTATACTCGCGGCTGATTTTGACTGCTTGGCTGCCCGAAATTTGAAATCTGTTCATTTTGGCGCTATTGTATTACTAGCAGAACAGGAGGTTAAGTTATGTCAACGGTGATGGAAAAGGAGGAAGCGCACAGGCTCATTGATCGTATGCCCGCGAAGGCTACATGGGATGATCTAATGCGTGAGATATATGTCAGGGAGGCGATTGAGCGGGGGCTGGCGGACAGCAAGGCGGGTCGGACCAAAGAGGTTAAGGAAGTCCGCGCTAAGTATGGCTTGCCGGAATGAAAGTCTACTGGACAGATACAGCCGAGGGCCATCTCGATGCCATCTATGCTCATATTGCATTGGATTCCCCTCAGTACGCCAAACGAATGGTCGATCGCCTTACCCGCCGGTCTCAGCAGATCGCTGACTTCCCGTTATCAGGCCGCAGAGCTCCGGAATATGATGCAGATCAAATCCGAGAGGTCATAGAAGGCCCCTACCGAATCATTTACCACATTAAATCAGACCAGGTTGACGTTTTGGCGGTAATCCACGGGGCGATGGATGTCCTTCGCTCGTGAGATCAAGAGGGTGACTCGGCCGAACGACAGCTTCAACACGGACTGGGTTCTCCGCTTCCACTCCTAACCCAGCCGGTTAAGCTGAACGTTGGCGCACCACAGATTTTGTTGTCGAAGAATATGGCGCGGCTGAATCCCCGCCCTCTCACCGATCATGGTAGGACCGCTGAGACGCCGCTCACGCCCTGCTTGATCAGCCTTTTCTTGATTGCCACTCAGGAGCATTGGAGTTTTTGCAGTTGTCACGGACCCCGTGTGCAAGGTAAAAAGAATTCTACCGGGCCGCAGAATAACGGAAAGGATTACTGGGTATCTTTCGCTCTGCGGCCTCTGTGAGAGATCCAAAATGCTTGAAATAGACGGCGGTGAAAAATCCGGTTCAGGCACCATCGTTCGCGATGCGGTTCCCTTCTGCATCTTGACCGGCCAAGAGATTCACCTGCGAAACATCAGAACGAAAAGAGACAAACCCGGCCTGAGGCCTCAGCATCTGAAAGCCCTTGAAGCGGCTGCGAGCCTTTGTGGCGGTCAACTGGAGGGCGGAACCGTGGGATCCAGGGAGATCCGGTTTCACCCGGGCAAAGGCATCAAAGGCGGCACTTTTGCGTGGGATATCGGGACAGCAGGCTCTACCGCAATGCTGGCTCTCTCTCTCCTGCCTCTGGGCCTCTTTGCTGACAGCGCCTCAACCTACAGACTGACAGGCGGCCTGTTTCAGGACTTTGCGCCTTCCCTGTTTCACCTCAAGCAGGTCCTGCTTCCCACTGTCCGAAAAATGGGCGTTCAAGCGGAGGTACGAATTATCCAGCCGGGCTATGTGCCGAAAGGCGGCGGCCGGGTAGAGGTGGAGATCATGCCTGTGAAGGGAACTCTCGATCCGCTGAACCTGGTTACCCAGGGGAGGATTGCCGAAATGAGGGGAATTGCCCTCTCGTCGCAACTCAAGGAGAGAAACGTTTCCGAAAGAATGGGGAGAGAATGTCAGAAAGCATTGAAGGGGAGGGGATATGATCCTGAAATCGACATCCTCTATGATGAAAGAGAGAAACCTGGCTTTGAGAGAGTCTCCATTCAGCCTGGAGCAGCCCTGGCTATCTGGGCTGAAACTGAGACAGGATGCCTGATCGGGGCTGACATGGCAGGCGCAAGGGGGCGGACCGCCGAGTTCATCGGAAAGCAAACGGCCTTGGATCTTTTGGCCGACCTCGGCTCCGGCGCCACCGTGGACAGGCACCTGGCAGATCAGGTCATTCCGTTTGCCGCTCTTGCAAAGGGTGTGAGCACTTTCCGTATCCCATCCATGACGGAGCATATTGAAGCAAGGCTCTGGCTCGTGAAAAAGATTCTTGGCGCAAAATACGAGATCCGCGAAAGCATGGTAACCATCGAAGGAATAGGATTTCTAAGAGATCGATGATTGGCGATCTCGTAAGATGTCCGAAATCACGCTTTTCTGTCATTCCGGCGGACCCCGGATCAGGTCCGGGGCAGGCGCCGGAATCCAGGGATACCACAGACTTCTGGACCCCGGCTTTCGCCGGGGTGACGACTTGGAAGATTTTTTCTGGGCTCATCATGATGGTAGCTGTCAAAATCCGGGGCATTTATGCCACAGCACTGACCCGGTTCTTTCTTGACCAGGGCGTGAACGTTGTGTCACCTTCCGATCCGATCATCAGAAGATTCGGCAAAGCAAAAGGATTGGTGCTGGTCGGATCCCATGATGTGGAAATCACGGATTCGGACGATAAGGAGGGGATACGGATCGAGGGGGAAAGCGACTCTGTGGATGTCGTGACGACAGCTCTTCGAGATCATTTAAATTATGATGATTCCTCATAAATACCGATCGGCCAAATAATCGACGTACTCCTTGTGTTGCGCGCGGCACCGACTGACCGCGCGTAGGACAAGCTCCTGCACTGTCATGGGGACAAAGCGAATCGGATCGGGAGCGATGAGCTGCTGGAAACGCCGGACCTCCGCTCTGTGCTCCTCAGCTTCGTCGCCTATCGCGTCGAAATAGAGGTATACCAAGCGGGCTTTGTCGATTGGTTTGCCGAACTTGAGACCCAAAATGTGGCGGAGAAGTTGGGCCGGGCCGAGGCGCCTGAAGCCGGCGTCGCCCGCTGTGAGCTCCTCGGCAAGTGCTCGACAGGCCGGAATTTCACTCCATGCATCGGGTAATTCAAGGTACGCCCCTTTCAGTGGAGCATGTTCCAATCGACCATAGGGCTCAAACAGTTTGCACTCGACGCCCACACGTCTGGAGTCGCTGTAGTCTATGCCGAGGTCCAGATGGGGAGGCTCGTTGAAACCGCGGGCCTTCCAATCCACACACACTGGGTACTTTCTCTCTAAGCTGACTGACTCAATTCCCGTGCTCGGGGCGTTGAGTATTTCAGCAAGGATCGGAAACTGTTGATTCCCAAGCCAATACTGGAACAAGTTCACGGCCATCGCTGCCGAGGAGTGACGGGAAGGTAGCTCAACTTCTCCGTCCGTCCACCAAGTTCACGGGCACCGGCAGGTCTTCCGGCTTTTCTGCCCGGTTGAGCATCGCCAGCTTGCGCAAAGCCACGCCTTGGATATTCACGAAACGGGCAACCCGCTTGCCTTTTAAGCCTTAGGTTCAAGTAAGCCGCTATGCGGCAGGTGTCGAGCCTGTTGACGCTTCGATCAGACCCACGCCTTTTTAAGTCCCACTCATCCTGCCACTCACCTATCATGCCTCTCCAAATCCATTCATTATCCGCCATAACCCTTAGCGCTCCACACTCGATCCGCAAAAGCTCTACCCGCCTTTGTTATCCGCGGATGAACCCCATATGTAATCCCTCTCTCGCTTCGGGCTTCTTGAACCCAGGATTGAAACGACCTTACAGGTTCGTGTCAATCCTTATTTGTTATGATTCCGGCTTGTTTCCGTATGCGTCGAGGCCATTCGCCTTGCGGTGCTTGGCCCACTCCCGATCCAGCTTCCTGAATTCGGATTCATCGATCACTTCGGCCTTGCGGAGTGCGAACAGTGCAGATCGGATCGAGATCGGGGGCAGCACCATTCGGCCCCCGCACTTCCTGCAGGTCATGCGTGGCAGCCTGATGCCCCGGGCTTCCTTGATCTTCTGCCTCTTCTCGGTCATGTACCGACAGAAGACTGCGAGTTCCTCCCAGGCGATATCGTTTGACCAGTAAGACTTCAGAACATCAAGGAGCTCCGGGAACCAAGCTCTCTGTGCATCACCGCTGGCCATTGTCTTCCGTCTGTTCTCCGATCATAACGTCGAGATCAGCGGCGGCCTCTCAGTAGGCCGTCCGCTGGATTGGGTGTTGGCCTTTTCACCTCCTCGGACTCCAAAAAGCGGTAGAGCTTTCGGCACGTTAAATCGAAGGAGGTCAGCGCAGCTTCCGAGTCAATATGGCGGCAGTAAGGGCCTCCGTCAGAACCAATACTCTCCCTGAGTTTCTCAATCGGTGGAATATGGTATTCCTTGTAATTATTGACATGGCGAATGATCTCACCGCCAAGAAGCCATAGGTTGTCCGTGTGCCGTCGAATCGTTTTTCGCGTCAGATCCTTGGAAATCAGGTGAACAATAAACGCATGCATGCAAGGAAGAAGGCCTTTCCCATAAGCCACGTCTTCCTCGACGTACATCCAGCGTTCCGGCCACTCCTCGAAATCAGGTGAGATATCTTCTGGTTTCATTTCCACCTACACGGCCATGAAATTGTTCGGCCTCTCTCCCGATTTGCAGAGATCGCTGGTATGCTTACGCTTACCACCTGCGCCGCCATTTGTCGCGGTAGCTTGGCGGGTCCGGGATAGGCTCGTCCGGTTCCTCCGCTCTCTCTGCGATAAAGCTACTCTCTTCGCCGTCTTTAATCCTGATTCTACCCGTGAGACGCCCATCCTCCCGAAGTCTTGCGCTCCCGGTTCCGGAGACAGGGTCGTACTCCCAAGACCCATGCCATGTAAACGACACGCCCATTTTGGTGGGCCTGCAGTTCACGTGAGCGAGAAGAACGAACATCCTCAATCGATCGTCATATCCCGTTAGCGAGATCAGCGCCGTCCCGATGATATCGATGTCGTCGTTAGTCCACTGTACTACTAACGTTCGATTTCTTGAAATTTTGTTAAGCAAATTTGTTGGCTTGCTTTTCAACTTGTTTGGATTATTGGAATTTTGGTCATTCGAATTTGTTTCGGACTTCGGATTTCGTGCTTTGGATTTGGTTGCGGCTACGCCGCGCTGTGACGTCTCGATGATCCGCCACCAACCATAATACTCGTGAGGTATTTCTTTGTCTGTCATAGGAAGATCGTGCTCCTGGATAGGGGCAAGTACATTTTCTCGCCGAACGTTCAGCCTAACCGTCTTGGTAGAGTGCGCGAGCGCTGTACCAAGTCCGCGTTGAGGCCGTGGTTAGCTCTTGTCGTGCCTATATGACTTCAGAAGCTTCGTTATGATGGCGTTGACGGTGCATCCCTCTGCGTCGGCCAGATCGTTGAGTTTCTTGAAGTTGGCCGGCGAAATATCCTTGTCAAGAGCTTTCATCATGCCGTCGTTCCATGTCAAATTGTTTCTGCGGTTCAGAATGAACTTCTCCGGATATAGCTTTGCTGCCTTCTTTTTAGTTTGATTCCACGCCTCATTTACGTCGCGAGTCGCCGCCATCTGACCAATCAAGCCAAGGTGCGCGACGATCGTCCCCTTTAGGTTGGTTGAACCTGTAGGCAGCCGAAGAAGAATGTCGAGCATGGCTTCGGATAGCTTGGCTTTGGATACGCCGACACCCATGCCGGCCCGTCGTATGTCGGAAAACACCCTTCGACTGAACATCGTACCTCCTCAAGAAATGTAGCGCAGACCTTTGTTATTGGTCATCGTTTTCCGGGCATAACGCTTCGGTTCACCGGCGGCGCGGAGCGCCGTCCGCTGCAACCGGTTGGGCGGCAAAAGGACAGCTACCATACGCCAGGGATCAGGCGGTACCTGGTGGTCCGCGAGTACTCCTGGTATCCCGCAAGTTCCTTCGCGAGGAGCTGCTCTTCGTTCCGAATCCTGGCAACCAAGACGGCGACCAGCGGCAAGGCGGGGATCACCGCCCACCAGGAGCCCAGCGCCACCGGCGTGAAGATGAACATGACAAGCACCCCGAGGTACATGGGATGTCGGACGATCGCATACGGGCCGGTCATGACGACGCGCTGACCCTGCTCCACCTCGACGACGCGGGACGCGTAGCTGTTTTCCCTCAGCACCAGGATGAATAAGACGTAGCCGAGCAGAACGAGGAGATTCGCGACGACCACCGCAGCCACGGGGACGTGGGACCATCCGAATCGCCGGTCGAAGCCCGGGAGAAGGAAAGCGAGCCCGTAGCAAACGGCCCCCAGCTTGACGATCAGGTTCTGTCCCACATCCTTCTCCTTCGTCCTCATCCTGCGCTCCAGCAGCCCGGGATCGTTCTTGAGCAGGTAGATGAAGACGAGCGTGATCGGCACGAAGATGACGGCCAGGTACGCCCAGGCCTCCCAGTAGGCCACCGTCCCCGCCGGCAAGAGGAGCACGGCCAGCAGGATGATGAAGCCCGCCACGAGACGCACTAAGGCCTTGGTCGCCAATTGGCCCCGCGAAAGCTGACTGCTGGTCATCTTGCCCCGTCCTTTCACCGGATCCGATCCGCCGAACGCCGCAATTCAGCCGCGCGAGTTGCCGAGCGTCGGCTGCATTTGCCTTGTTCAAGTAAGCCGCTCCGCGGCAGGTGTCGTGCCTGTTGACGCTTCGATCAGACCCACGCCTTTTTAAGTCGAACTCATCCTGCCAGTCACCTATCATGCCTCTCCAAATTCATTCACGATCCGCCAAATGCGCATTTACCCCATATACAATCCCCGTCTCGGTCCGGCTTCTTGAATCCCGCCTCAGGCGGGAAAACGATCCTTCAGATCGCCTCAATTCTTATTTGTTGGGCTAGAGCCTTTCCCATTCTGCCTTGGAAATTCCAGCCTGACGAAGTATTCTGGTCAAGAACTCCCTTCCGATGTCTTTCTGATGTGGATTCGGAATTGTCAGAGTAAGATCTCCTTTGAGCATGAAAGGGTGCTTCCCTCCGGAATAAGGGCCGTCAAAGCCGCATTTCCGGAGATACATGACTAAGTCGGGCCTCTTGACCGGACCAAAGGTCGGCATCAGGCAACCGCCTGCTTTTTGATCTTGATTTTCATGTTGTCGATTGGAGGTATTTCCAAATTCTTGTACACACGAAACAGAATCCATTCCTCCAAAACTTCCTCCAACTCATTTCTACATTTCTCCAGAGTCGGAGCATTTGAGTAGACACCGGGACACTCATAAATCTCGCCATAAAAGGTCCCATCATCCGGGAGAATTTCGTACCTGGCGTGCTGCATCGCAGTTTGAATATACTTCCTGATCATATCCTTTCTTTCCTCCGTTTTGCCCAACATACGGCTCAGTGGGAGCCGGCTTTTTCGGCGATCCACTGCAACCGATGGTCCAACTGAGCCGCTGCGCGGCAGGTGTCGTGCGTGTTGACGCCTCGATAAGACCCACGTCTTTTTAAGTCCCACTCATCCTGCCAGTCATGCCAGTCACCCATCATGCCATTCCAAATCCATTCACGATCCGCCAGGCGGACAAGAAGGAGAGGTATCACGTCGCAGATCCCGCTTCGCGGAGATGACAGATTTACCTGCCCGTGACGCATTTATGCGCCTCAGGCGCATTTACCCGCCGCAGGCGGATGAACCCTATATACAATCCCTCTCTCGCTCCGGGCTTCTTTAATCCCGCCTCAGGCGGGTTTACCTGCCTGTGGCAGGAAAACGACCTTACAGGTTCGTCTCAATCCTTATTTGTTACCTCGCCCCCTATGCCGCCTTTTTGAGAGTGACATGCATGCCGGCTCTCGTCGCAAGGGTGATAAGCATTTCGAGGCTAAATCTTTCCCATTTGCCTCTGATCAAGTCTGAAACCCTGGATTGACTAACGCCGAGGATTTCCGCAGCCTTGGCCTGCGTTAGCCTCTTGGCCTTGATGAACTTCCGGAGATCGGCCATAAGATCGGCACGCATCTGAAGAATTGCGGCTTCATCCGGAGAATACCCGAGATCAATGAATACGTTTCCAGAAGAATTAACAACGGCCTCGCTCATAAGTTACCTCCAATCTGCCTGGTCCGTTGGCGAGCCAAATCGATATCATGCCGGCTCGTTTTTCGAGTCTTCTTTTGAAATGCATGAAGCACATAAACCGCATCGCGAAGCTTAGCGACATAGATGACTCGCCACTCGCCCAAAACGTGGATACGGATTTCGTTCACGCGTGGGCCGATTACCTGCATTGGTTTCCAATCGCTTGGTTCGAGTCCGCTTTGAACCGCACGGAGCTCGAAGCCTGCGGCACGGCGAGCTTCATCGGGGAAGTTCCGAAGATCATCAAGGCTCGATCCCACGAAATTCAGCGGCTTCATAGTCATCACCATATTATATAAGTTTTTATATATTTGGCAAGTTCAATGATCAAGGTTTTTATCGTCTTGGGTAACGTGCGGATCAGCGGCGGCTAAAAGCAGTCCGCTGGATTCGATTGTTCAAGTAAGCCGCTCCGCGGCAGGTGTCGTGCCTGTTGACGCTTCGATCAGACCCACGCCTTTTTAAGTCCCACTCATCCTGCCAGTCACCTATCATGCCTCTCTAATAAACCTCATGCAGAGGGACGCTGTTAGGTCATAAGATTACTACCATTCGGCCATCTTCGTTACCTGGCGTTGTAGTTACGAAACTTAATGATCTAACAGCGTCCCCATTCTCAGAGGATTCTCTGCATGCCGGCAGACTTGACACACATTCGCAAGTTCTATATACTCCGGCTCACGAAAATTCAACCTGCCAGTCTAAAAAGCATTTTAGAGGAAGTATTCCATTTTAATGCCTTCCGGCCCTATCAGCAAAAGGTCTGTGAATCCGTCACCCAGGGGAAGGATCTCCTCCTGGTAATGCCTACAGGATCAGGTAAGTCATTATGCTATCAGCTCCCCGGAATCGCTCGGGGTGGAACAACCCTTGTGGTCAGTCCCCTTATTGCATTGATGGAGGATCAGACTGCGGGCCTCAGGAAACAGGGGCTTGAAGCGGAGAGGATACATTCCGGCCGAACACGTGTTCAGTCACGCCAGGTCTGCAGGCAGTATCTTGACGGGAGGCTGGATTTCCTCTTTATCGCTCCTGAGAGGCTGGCGGTCCCGGGCTTTCCTGAGATGCTTGCCAGGCGTAAACCGATCCTTATTGCAATAGATGAAGCCCACTGCATATCCCAGTGGGGTCATGATTTCAGGCCTGACTACCGGCTGCTGGGGGAAAGGCTTCCGATCCTTCGCCCCGCACCGGTTATCGCCATGACAGCGACAGCGACACCAAGGGTCCAAGAAGACATCATCCAGCAGCTCGGGATGGCTGAGGCTGAGATGTGCATCCACGGGTTCAGGAGGACCAATATCGCTATTGAACTCGTGGAGCTCCTGCCATCGGAACGGTCCCAAAAGGTCTCAGAGATCCTTCAGAAGAAGGAATCCAGACCCGCCATTATCTATGCCCCTACAAGACAAAAGACGGAAGACCTGGCCAATGAGCTTGGGAAGGTGTGTTCTGTGGCTTCCTACCACGCAGGACTGTCATCCGAGGTAAGAGATAAGGTCCAGAAGTCCTTTTTTTCGGGAGAACTGGATTCGATTGTTGCAACCATTGCATTCGGTATGGGGATTGATAAACCAGATATCCGTACAGTGATCCATACCGCTTTGCCCGGAAGTCTGGAAGGATATTATCAAGAAATCGGGCGCGCAGGACGGGATGGTAACCCTTCCCGTGCGATTCTTCTTCATTCCTATGGCGACCGACGGGTTCACCAGTTTTTCCACGAAAAAAGTTACCCTCACGAAAACATTCTGAAACGGATCTATGATCGGCTTACAGACAACAACATGCCTGTAGAAGAACTGCGTGATGAACTGAATATGGAGCAAGAGGAGTTTGATGCTGCATTGGAAAAACTCTGGATCCATGGAGGTGCGCTGGTTGATCCGAATGAGACCGTACGCCGGGGACATCGTAAGTGGCCTATAACCTACAAAACCCAGAGCGATCATAGACTCAGCCAGCTTGATGAAATGTCCCGTTTTGCCGACTCTTTTTCCTGCCGCATGCTTTACCTGGTCCGGCACTTTGGTGACCTTGCAGATCATGGCCGGCAATGCGGTCTGTGCGACTTCTGCGCCCCCGAAAAGGCAATAGCATCCTTGTCTCGCAGCCCGGATAGACAGGAGGAAAGGATCCTATCAGAAGTGATCTCTACGCTCAAGGGTGTTGACGCTCTTAGCACCGGAGTGCTTTACAGTGGCGCCTGTCCTGGTTCTGTTCTTCCACGGTCAGACTTTGAAAATCTTCTCAGGTCCCTGGCTAAGGCGGATCTGATAAGCCTTAGTGAGCATATTTTTGAAAAGGAAGGGGAACTGATTCATTACAAAAGAGCAGCGCTTACAAAGGGTGGATATGTTTTTGATCCCAAAGATATCCAGTCCATAGCCATAACATTGCGGGGCCGGGTTCAAAAAACAAAGGGCAAAATCCAAGCTGCAGGGAAGAAAACAACCACCCATCAAGTGATCAGACGACCCGGAGCCGGTGCATCGGAAAATCCAAAACTGTATGATGCTCTGAGAGAATGGCGAATGGGTATGGCCAAAAAAAAGGGACTTCCTGCCTTTCGAATCTTCACCAACAGGGTCCTGGACAGTTTGGCATCAGGCCTGCCCACATCCTATGATGAATTGCACATGGTACAGGGTGTCGGCCCCCATTTTGTGGAGAAATATGGAAAAGAAATTATCCGGATAGTGAAGGCGTATGTGAAACAAAATGGGTAACTGCAGATAGAGGTGATAAGGGTGGTGAGGATACAGCTTCCAAAGAGCCCATTTTATTTGCTTCAAGGACAATAGGATGGAAGACGCAACACCAGATCCTGGAGTGTTATTGAAGGTTGCAAAGGCACGAATGCCTTTTGGGAGATATAAGGGGCGCCTGCTCATGGATCTTCCCGAGACCTATGTCATATGGCTTGCGAAAAAAGGCTTTCCGGAAGGGGAACTGGGCCGGATGCTGAACCTCTTGTATGAAGTGAAGGTGAACGGGCTTGAGTATCTTTTTAAGCCATTGAGATGATCAGGTGGGTTGTCCCCTTCTCTCCAAATTTTCTCCCGCTACGTTGTGGAGCTAAAAAGAAAAAATGATCATAACACTTGATGCGTTCGTAAACCCTCATGACCGGATTTCGGTCACCCCCACGCATGAAAATGTAGGGGCGCACTTTACGTGCGCCCGCAACGAACGGGGATTAATCCGCCTAGGCGGGTAAACCCTATATGCAATCCCTCTCTCGCTCCGGGCTTCTTGAACCCAGGATTGAAACGACCTTCCAGGTTCGTCTCATTCCTTATTTGTTGGGGAGGTATCAGTCTCGTCTGTCGAAATCATAGTAGAAGTGATCCGCCGCTTCCCTGTCCCGACCTGAGAGGATTCTGTCTACCATCTTACGGTTTCTGATGAGATACCAGTCTCCGAAGCAGTCAAACTTGCGGCACGAGGTTAGGATATGGGCACGCAGGATCGTTTTGAAACGAAGTCCCCTGGCGGCCCCATAGGTTTTCAAACGCCCTGCAAAGTCCACATCCTCGGCGCTCACCAGTTCTTCATTGAAGCCATTGATCGCATCGAAGTCCTTTCGCTTCAGCCAGAACAGACCTGCAGAAAGCCCCTGTAAAGCAATACGCGGGACAAAGGTCATAATGCTGCAGAAGATGCCGAGTGACATCCTTTCCGCCTTCATGCGCACACCTCCGCCGACATATTTCCCGGTGGCGAGGAGCCGAAGGATCGCCTGCAGCATATTCCTGCTCATCCAACTGTCCGCGTCAATCGTTGCCAGTACGTCGCCAGAACTGGCTTGAACACCCGCGTTACGGATGCGAGCAAGGTTCCTTGCGTTCTCCTCAACGGTGAGTGCGCCGGATCTTTCTGCAATACGCCTGGTCTCATCCGAACAGCGGTTAAGTACCACGACAATTTCCACCGGAAGGTCAACCCGTTGTGCGGCAGCCCGGATCGAAGCAAGGCACTTCGGGAGATACCGTTCCTCGTTGTGGGCTGGGATGATGACCGAGATGCGCTTCATGTCAGTGTGCGTCGCTTTGCCGAACGCAGAGCTCACCGGGAGGCAGGAGCCGTTTCTTGCCGATCCGGTGGAGTGGGTGGCTATGCATACATCAGTTTGCCTTTGGGCTCAGGGATAGGCCGCTTCAACTCCAGAGCCGTTTCGATCCATTCCTCTATAACGGTTTCTGCGTTTGACAGCGCTTCTTGGTAGGTTTGGCCCTCTGCCACGCAACCAGGCAGTTCCGGTACTTCGGCAATGAACGATTGATCTTCCTTGCTCCAGTAAACTATTACTTCATACCTATTGCTCATTTCCCTCGTCCGGTACCAAGCTATAGCCCTCTTAATATCTTTGCCAGCAGTTTCTGATACGTTCCCATTTTCTCTATCTATTCTGAATGATTATCGATTGTGTGTCAATTCCATTTGCATAACGTTGCTAATCAGGCGCGCGGTTTTTTGCGTCGGCCGCATTAGCCTAGTTTAAGTAAGTGGCTACGCGGCAGGTATCGTGCCTGTTGACGCTTCGATAAGACCCACGTCTTTTTAAATCCCACTCATCCTGCCAGTCGCCTATCATGCCTCTCCAAATCCATTCACGATCCGCCAAAGGCGCATTTATCCGCCTAGGCGGATGAACCCTATATGCAATCCCTCTCACGCTCCGGGCTTCTTGAATCCCGCGTCAGGCGGGAAAACGACCCTTCAGATCGTCTCAGTCCTTATTTGTTATGCTTCGGCGCGGCGCGGGATTTTATCGGCAGTTTCTTTAATAGGGATAATTCGCCGTTCAATATCCGCCCACACTTTACGCTTCATCAGTCGCAGATCATATTCCGTTTGCAGATTGAGCCAAAACTGAGCTTCAACTCCAAAATACCGCTGTAGCCTCAAAGCAGTATCAGCAGTAATGGACCTTTTTCCATTTACAATTTCACTGACCCTGTTGGGTGGAACTGAAAGATCCCGAGAAAGCTGGTTAATACTAATGCCAAGGGGTTCTAGAAAATCCTCACGAAGGATTTCCCCTGGTTTTATTGGATCAAGAGTATTTCTTGAACTCATAAGAGCACCTCAGTGATAATCTGTTCGCAGCCCATAGGGCCGCGTATCTAGCTGGTGAAAGTCCAGCTGCGGGAATTGGCTGTTTGCCCGCATAGTTATATTCGACGCCTGAGTAAGGCGACTTGCTTAGGTGAAAGCTCGAAAGTAAACGCCCTTGCCGGTGAAGGGCTAGCAATTCTTCCGGGCCGTAGCATAAAGCGAACTTTGCAGCCTCGTTACACATTCCACACGGGAACCGGCGTGTGTGGAAATGCGGCTGCCGAGCCAGTACAGATTTGGCGAAGGCCAGAGCGGGTGGGGAAGGAACAGTCAAAGGCAACCACTCGGACCGCCGGGGTACGGAAGGCGGCACGGAGGAAAGAGATGTGCGGAGCAAATTGGGGAGCCTCTCGATACCAGCCCATACAAGGCCGTAGGGCAAAGACCCATCATATAATTCATAAGTTGATGGGAGGGGTCGAGAGTTTCGGATGAGGCCATAGTAAGCGATGATCCGGGAGGACAACATAACCTTCTGGGGAGCCAAGGGCCTCTGGACTGGAATGTCTCTCGATTTTGAGGGGAGAACCGCTTGGGCGATGGCCCAGTTACGGGATTTAAGATCTCTCTTCAGGGTCAAGGGCTTTAGCCACGTATAAGCTGGCTGGATGCGAGTGTATGTGGGCCTTGCACTTAAGCCGGAAACAGTCGGCGAAGGTCGTGGTTGAACTCCAGTTTGAAGCCGTACTGGGGAAAACTCGACGTACGGAATTTTAGAGGGGGAGGAGGAAACGTGCTGCAGGGCCTGATGGCTATTTGCCACGATACCTGAAAAGGTGGATACAATGGAAGTCATTGGCCTAAACAACTACGCGCCTCCTCTCTACTCGGCGAGTTTAACACGGTATGCATTGCCGTCATTCCATTCGAAACACACACGCCACTGCTTGTTGATACTTATAGCATATTGTCCTTTCCGATCCCCGAAGGGGCATGAAATCTGTTTGCTGGATTGAGCATCAACGCCTCTATGCTGGGCGCGGCATGAAGCACCATTAACCTTTTCCTGGCGTGCCTTTCAAAGGCTTGAAAACGGTGTCCCCGGCGATCATGAAATAGTTTTTCAGTATCTCGGCAGGCGAAGGATTGAACCATGTTTGAAAGTTGTTACGCGGGGCGTAATATGTCAAGCGGAAACTGCATTGGGGGCATAACGTCGTGATCAGTGGCGGTTTCCCTAGGTGTGGGATGAAGAGGGCCGGTGCCTCCTCCTGGTGGGACAATACGATAAGTCTGAAGATGCCCGGTACTGGATTAGAGATCTGGCGTCTATGGGCTTTGCGGTGTTCGTTCGCACTCAATTACCCGGAGAAGAAACGGAGAAAGATTGGAAACAAGGCGGGGTGTGGACGTGCTCCATTTCAAGGACGGAAAGATCATCAAGAAACTGACCTGCAGCAAAACCTCCCTGGAAATCGACGGAAAAAAGGTGAAGCTGATTCCTGATGCGAAATGAGTAAGAAAGGGACGAATACCTCGGAACGATATGCGAGAACATCTCAAGCCATGGCGGATGCCGATCGCAATGCCAATAGCTCGCATCCCAGCCGGTGGTGGGGAAATATGTTCTCGGGGAACTCGCTGGGCCAAATGAAAGTGAAATGCTCCTTGCGCCGCGAAGGGCCCGAGACACTCATGGGCAAGTCTAGTCAGGGAGCCTAACTCCCAAATGGACGGCCCCCTCTTTTCCGAGAGTGAGGCGGCTCTGCGCTAACAGGTCCCTTCTCTGACCTGGCACCGTATGTTTTGACAGAAAAGTCGCTTGCCTGTATAGTTGATTCATACAGAGCAAGTTCCAGCCGGCGTCACTCAATTCTTCACACATTGGCTGAAAGGAGGTCACACATGACTTTGAGGTTTCGTATCCTTTTCGCTGCCTTGCTGATCGCGGCCTTCTGCCCGCAAGAGCTGCATGCCCAGGCAAAGCCGGTCTTCTCGACCTATGAGTATTGTGTGACGGACGATGGTACCTTCGGGCTATACAAACCCAAGGGGTGGAAGGTGGGCACGCAAAAATACCAGAATGGCAGGATGGTTTTTGTCACCGACCCCAAGGACCTCTCCTGCGTGAGTATGCTTTTCCTGGAGAAGATCGATCCGAATATGGATGCTGTGGCCTTTGCGGGAGCGACTTTGAAAAACGTCAGCACGCAGATGCTGGACCTTAAGATACGTGAGGCGCGAAGCAGTGAGGATCGAATGCGTACAGTCGTGACCTATGAGCGGAGCGGTCCCCAGAAGATTCCTATCAAAGGAAGATACTCTTTCAACGTCAAGCATCCCACAGCGCTGGTATCCGGATATGAGGCACCCGCGAAGGATTTCAACGAGGGAGTGCCCACCCTTCTCACGGTGATTGCAAACATCACGATTCTTGATGATCAAGCCTATCAGAGGCTTGCATCCCAGAGGAAAGAGGGTAGGGCGGTCATGCTACCGATGAAAAAGGTTTCGGCACGTGACGGCACGTGTTCACTCATGCTCCCTGACGGCTGGAACCTCGCGGCGGAGAAGGGTACAGCACTCTGCGCATCGCCCGACGGGGATACCGGCTATATCTTTACCCTTATCAATTTTGTCGGGCAATCCCAGATCCCTAACTTTGATAGCTCCAAGATCCCAGGCCTTCACTACAATTACATGCGTCCCGTCGACGCCCTCATGGTGGCGATGAAGCATTTCGGGTCAAGCAACCAGCGGGTACTTGAACGCCACCCCAATTCAGCAATGGCTGCGCAAGCCACAGCGCATCTCAAGCAAAAAGTCGATGCCGAGATTGCTGTAATCTCTTACACGAGCAAAAACGGGGTGGCCTGCATCGGCTATTTCGATGTGTTGAACTCCTACCCGAACAACGCCGGACTTTGGGGAGTCATGCCCATGGGGATCTGGGCGCCTGCATCCCAATTCGCACAATACCTTCCCTCCCTGACAAAAATAGCGGAGAGCTTTCAGATTAACCAGCAGTGGGCCGCGGAACAGGTCCGTCAGGGCATGGCAAACCTGAGGGAGCAGATGAAGAAGACTTCATCGATGATGTCACGCTATGCGGAAGAGATGCGGCAGTCGAGCCTTGCCGGCCACCAGAACCGAATGAAGAGCAGTGATTTTACGAGTTACAAGTTCTCGACTTACATGCGGGGTGAACAGGAATGGGTGACCGGTTTGGAAGGGGGCAAGATCTACACGTCGGATCACTGGGGACTCAGTAGCGGTGGACAAACAATCATCGAAGGCCCGCCTTTCAACTATTACAATTACCAGGGCGACGTTAAGCACGGCCATATTCCCGTCGACAGCTCCCGGGAAGTCTTCGAAGCGGTTAAGGGAACTCGTTGACCATCATGGCCAAGACACTCAAGAAATATGGAAATCAGCGGAGCTTTGATTATGATTGTCCATCAAGACTCTTCAATTGCCGGGCCCGGGGAAAAATGTTTTCAAAGCTGATGAACGTCTATGTCTCTTTTGCAATTATTCTGCTTGGTGCTGCCGCTCTGTGCTACGGCGGTGAGCTGATAGAGCCGACCCGGACTCTCCAGGACGCAGGGGAGCGATGGGGTAAACTGATTGTTTTCAGCGAACCCCCTGAGTTCGATGTGTTCCTCGATGGATCAAAGGTCGGGCAGACACCGGTCTGGCTCGAAAGAGTGAAGGAAGGGACCCATAAACTGCAGATCAAGGATTTGGAAAAAGAGATTTACGTGAAGGAGGGGAGAACCCTGAAGGTGGGTCTTTTCAAAGGCAGGTTTATCACTCGTCTAGAGGAAGAGAAGAAGGTGGGAAAGCAGGCTGCCGCTGACAAGAAGGAGCCGGCCATGAAGGTGGAAGCAGCAGAGACTCCGGAAAAGCAGAAAGACCTGAGCCGCTGGGAGAAATTCGTTAACGGGACTCTAAAACATTTCTAGGCACATGAACAACCTTTTCAAATCTGTTTGCGAGATCATTTCATCTTCTTTCTCGCTTGTTTTACGTATTCATCCTCCGTGATGATTCCATCATTGTTTGCATCCCAGTATTTGCATTTCTCCTCACCGGTGCTTTTGTCCTTCCACATGGCCATACACTCCTGCATGCTGAGCTTGCCGTCTTTGTTGGTATCAGCCGCCTGAAGAATCGTCTGGAAATTCTTCTTGATCATGTCATCCGATGGACCCGGGCGCTGCGCGCATACCTTCGCTGGCCAGATCGACGAAACAACGACTAGCGCCACCAGGAACACCATGAAAAAAACGATCCTTTTCATACTTGTCTCCCTTCCTGAAAGTCATGAGAAACCCCCCAAGGTTATTGTGTCAATAGAGATCGAGATGCATGAAATCGTGGGGTAGGCCAAGACCTCAGCCCCTACGTCTGGCATCCCCGGGCTTAGACACAAGAGATAGGATTGCTGCCCTCCGATCGTGGTTCAGTGAGATGAATCTCACGCCAACGCCTTCCGGGGTGACTCTGGCGACCTTGCCCACGAGTCTAATCGGATTTCCTTGATCGTCGTAGTTGAGAACAATTCTAATGTCGTCACCGACTCTAAACGGAATACTTGTCAACATGAAGACCCCACCGAGGCTGATGTCTCTGATGAAATTGCGATAAGCATGGCGTTGGTTGGCGTAGACCACAGGCAGACGGCGCTCTATCCTGAAGTATTTCCGGCGACACTTGCCTTTTAACAATCCATCCTCTAGGAGGTCCAGGAGGGTGCGGCGCTCGTCCTCGGACATATTTGTGATGAGCTGAAATAGACGATGGGCAAGCGTCGGGTCTTGTAAGCTGTTTTCCCTTGATTCCATTGAAGCCCCTTTATCTTCTTGAATCCGTCAATCGGGAAAAACTATTATGAAAGGATGATGTCTGTCAAGAATTTCTCTCTTGATAAATGGATCCGAAAATAGGTGAGCGAATTCACTGGGAAATCAATCTGCGCTGCCTGAATAACCCCTTTTTGCTTGCAGGATGCTCAAGAAACTGAATGGAATTCATTGGAGTTTTTATTGTAATTGCCACTCAAGACTCTTCAATTGCCGGGCCCGGGGGAAAACTGTTTTCAATTCTGATGAACATCTGTGCCTCTTTTGTAATTATTCTGCTCGGTGCTGCCGCTCTGTGCTATGGCGGTGAGCTGATCGAGCCGACCCGGACTCTCCAGGACGCAGGGGAGCGATGGGGTAAATTGATTGTTTTCAGCGAACCCCCTGAGAAGGAACAGACCTGAGCCGCTGGGAGAAATTCATTAACGGCACTCTAAAGCATTTCTAGGCGCCCGGACCCGCGCTGCGAAATCCCGTACCGACCCGCCTACGCCCTTGAGCGGACCCCTCCTTAAACGCTCTTGCTTGTTGCACCACCAATGGAACCTATTTCAGGAGTAGACCCCTTGCCCACGGAGACAGCACTGTTTTCTAGTTTTTGAAAAAGGTAGGCCACTTCTATCTACTGGGTTTGCGGCTAATTCTTATTCGGCCTGGTTGAACCACGACAAAAGAACCAACCAACTTCTCCCCTTCGTTTTTCACCATTTTGACCACGTCTTTTGCAATCTGTGTTCGAGTATAGGGTGGGAATCGCAGGACTCGTCTGCAAGAAAACGCATATTCGACACTATCTCCCCGCTGATCTTCTCGGCGAATCTATGACCACTGTCTCTTCATGAGCCAATGTGTCCGCTGCATAACGGATTGCAGCCTGAATATCGTCGCGGGTGAGCTTGGGGTAGGCATCCAGAAGATCTTTCTGATTCGCTCCTTCGCTGAGTTTCCGAAGCACAAGTTCCACGGTGATTCGCGTCCCTCGAATGACAGGCTTACCTAACATCACCCTAGGATTGATTTCGATTCGATTAGTGCGAGTCATTCTGAACCTCCTGCTTTTCTGCAACTTAGTAACGTCGAAACTCCCGGAAGCGTGTCATCCAAGAGCCGCTTCTTCGTTCTTCGTACCGCTAGGATAACCCTCTGAGAGGACTTTGGCAAGCCGAAGGATTGCCCTTTTGTCTTTGATGAGTCTCTTAAATCAGCAATACATTACAGATGATAAAGGAAACCGGACAGGGGTAATCCTTCCGATAGGCGATTACAAAAAGATTCTTGAAGCTTTAGAGACACTTGAATCTATTCGAGCCTTTGATGAAGCCAAGGCATCAGAAGACGAAGCGGTCCCTTTCAACCAGGCCATCGAAGAAATCGAAGCTGATCGAAAATGAGTTATAAGATTCTCGAAAGTCACCATTTCAACGTCCCCATTTCCCCAAATATCCTTCTTGACAAAAATTGTATGGTCTTTATAATGGCTATGAAAATGGCCAGGAGGTTCTTATGGAGCCTATTCAGGATTACATCCCCGTCACGAAGGCTAAAGCCGCTCTTCTCAATCTTATCAGGCAGATCGAGGACTCCGACGAAACGATCGCCATAACCAAGAATGGTGTTCCAGAGGCGGTGCTGATGAGCATGAGGAAATTCACAGGACTTCTCGAAACCCTTGAGATCCTATCCGATGAAAAGGCGATGAAATCCATCAGGAAATCGATCGGTGAGACACAAAAAGGGAAATGGGTTGATGCTCGCGAGGTCCTGGGTGAATGAAGCGTCCCCTTGTCCGATTCACACCAGAGGCAGCTAGATTGGTTTCGAAGTTTCATCCGGAGACCAGGAAATTAATGCGATCTGCTATCGAGGAGCTTCGAAGGAACCCTTTTCGTGGTGATGATTTGCACGAGGAGTTAACGGGGTTCAGTTCTTACAAGCCAGGAAGGTACCGTATACTTTACAAGTTTGATGAAGATCGAAATGTCATTGATGTTTACTACGTCGGCCATCGAAGAGACGTCTACGACCAGTTCCGCCTCTTCCTGGAGAAACTTCGGGTGGAGTGACCGCAGTTAAAGTAGATCAGATTCGGGAATTATTCAGTATCGTGTGCTCCGCCTTGCCATCTAACCTAATCCTTTCTCCTGTCTACTGACTCCTGCCTCCTGTATTCTGTTTTGCACCTTTCTCCTTTGTCCTTTGACCTTTGTCCTTCAGCCTTCAGCCTTCGGCCTTTAACCTTTCTCCTTTAACCTTTGTCCTTTAGCCTTCTGTCTTCAGCCTTCAGCCTTTCACCTTTTACCTTTATCCTTTTGCCTTAATCCTGCCTACCGCCTTGAGCGGACCGCTCCTCAAACGCTTTCGCCTTGATCAGCGACAATTAGAATTCCCGTCCCCGGGAAAAATAGTTGACGTCAGTCAGCGCGTTTCCTTCATGAAAATTCCCTATCGAGAAAAGCTTTCGTCGGCGTGAAATCCAGTCTTCCAGGGGACGAGAAGGTTGTTGATAGAGCGTCTGAGCTTTTGCCAAAAGATATTATTATCATGGGTCGCTCTGCCGAGTCAATCGGATAACTATTTCAGAGACTTAAGAAATCGGATTTCAACGAAACAGGGGAGTGTGTAATTTAACTCCATCACATGGGAAGAAGATTTCCATTTTATGGAAAAAGCTTACACACATAAACTTCACCGCCAGACCGCAAAGAAGGGCCTTCACGTGGGGGATAGTCCCCAATAAACAGGCCCCTCTGTAAGTTGCGGGCGGAGAGTCAGAGGGGCCGAGGAGGAAAGAGCCACTAGAATAATACTGCAACTTTAGTGCCGACGGGCTAGGCAAACGTGCGGAAAAGGTTGGGAGCAGGCACCACATCGAGATTCTTGTCTCTAAAACAAAAGCGGAGCTTCCAAGCTCCGCTTTTGTTCTTTGAAAATCGAATAAGGTTCTACTTTCTAAACTTTTTTCTCCCCATGCCTGCAAGACCAATAAGACCGGTGCCGAGGAGGAGCATAGTTGCTGGTTCAGGAACGGGTGCAACAGTGAGCTGGTCTTGCGCTCTCGTTTCCATTGGGATATTCAAGGTTGATGACACGGACGTCACCAAGGCCCGTCCACCTTTGTCCATCCAGCCTATCCACCGCATTCTGAGCGAGGGTTGTGTAGAAGTTTTCCACTCCCTCGAATCCGACTTCCTGTTCAAAATGCCATATAGCCAATTGCAGAGCGTCTGCACTGGCAGCCCTATTTGCGAATTCTTCGGTTAAAGTTATTGTAATCATATTCTGTCCAAAGTACGCCAATAGAAATGGTGATACAAATATGCGGTTCTCGCATCTAATGGATCTGCTGAATTGGGTCCCCCAGATCCTCCCCCAGAACCTCCCGATCTCGCCTCTGTTGAAATGTCACCCACAATGAACTTGGTTCCGTAACTGATATACTCGTTTGTCTCCAAACAAAACGACCTGAAGAGCTCGGTGGTCGAAGTAGAGTCACTATAGTCATAGACACGAAACTCTCCCCCATTTGTGTTTCCCGGGCCATTTTCAAATTTGATCTCTTGCCCGATGCTGACAGGATAGGCTTGCGCAGTGGTTAAGAATGAAAGACATAGAAAACTCGCTACCATGATAACCAATACGGATGATTTCTTCATTTCTTAATCCTCCTTCAGTATTTCCGAACACTGGGCTCAAAGAGAGCAATGAGTGTGCCAAAAGGACTGAACCCTGAGAATTCAGATAGTTAGCAGAAGGGTGAAATCAACGCAATCGCATGTCAGTAATATTTTTCCCCGTGAACGGGTAAAACGCTTCCCCTTTGTGGTAAAAGATTACACACTCCCGGGCTAGACATGAGAGCCGCAACAGCGTTCCCTTGACACCTCGCCCTTAAAAGCAATGATGCCAAGCGAAAATAATCCGTGTCATTATGTAGATTATGTTGATAATCAGTTCAACCTGCCCGTGGGATAGCCTTGAAACAAAAGCGGAGCTTAGCAGCCCCGCTCATGTTCTTTGACGATTGAATAAGCGACTACTTCTTGAACCTCTTTCTTAGCCCTGCAATCCCCACCAATCCAGAAGTGAGCAGGAGCATGGTTGAGGGATCAGGCACTCGCTGAAGAAAAGCGGTGCTGAAGGTTGGATTCAGGGTTGGAATTTGGTTTTGCGTTAAGAAATATTAGGTCTCAGGATTTCAGAAAAGTCTAATAATTGAAAGTGGTGGGCGATGCGCGACTCGAACGCGCGGCCTTTGGTTCCGGAGACCAACGCTCTATCCACCTGAGCTAATCGCCCACGAGATTGCTATTGTTTTGTACCAATTCTAAGGAGCACGTCAACACGGAAGTTGGGGATCTCTCACAGAGAAGGAAAAAGGATAAAGGAAAAAGGACAAAGGAAAACCAGGATTTCTCGCCCCGATGAATCAGGGGCTCGAAATGACAGGATGAGGGAGGGATGAGAGGCTGAGTGGCGCGCCGGGGCGGGCCGAAACAAATTCAAATGAGCAAAATTCAAATGATCCAAACAACTTGGAAAGCCGCTCGCCAAAAAATTCTTAAGAGAACTTAAAGAAATTGCACAAGAGTAGTGCAGAGGGGGAGAAAAGGGGAGGGGAAGGGAAACAAAGCAGAGCGGGAATAAACCTGCCTGAGGCGGGTAAATCCCGCCCCTACATACGAACAAAAATGCTGAACGCTGACTACTTGGTCAGGGGGAAGTAGAACATGCCCTTGTCAAAGACCTCTCCAAGGAGAGGCATGACGGTTTCAGGGAACACCCCGATGATAAGGACGGCCGCAGCCATGACGACGTTGACCACGTAGGTGCCTAAAGGCAGGGTAGGATCGGTGATGGTGAGGCGCTCACCCGGCTGCATGTACATGACCACGAGGATTCTCAGGTAGTAGTAAGCGGAGATCGCCGAGTTCACGACCATGATCACGGCAAGCACGTAGAGCTCCGTGGCCACGGCGGACTGGATGATGTAGAATTTGGCTGCAAAGCCGATAAAGGGCGGCACCCCGGTCAAGGAGAACATGAAAATGGCCATCAGTGCCGCAAGTCCGGGCCTGCGAACCGAGAGGCCGGAGAGCGTCTCCAGGGTCTGGGGAGCCTGTTTTTCGCGCTCCAGGGCGACGAGCACGCCAAAGGCGCCGAGGGTCATGAAGGTGTAAGCCAGGAGATAGAACAGGATACTGGAACCAGAGGAAAAGATTGCGGACATTTCGGTTCCTGCCAGGGGCACGCCTGAGGCTGCAAGGGCAGCTAATCCGACAAGGAGATACCCTGCGTGAGCAATGCTGGAGTAGGCGAGCATGCGCTTCACGTTGCGCTGCGCAATAGCGGTCACGTTTCCGAGGGTCATGGTGAGGACCGCGAGGATGAAAAGAACCGCCAGCAGAGTTTCCTGGGACCAGAGCGGGGCAAAGGCAGTGATAAAAATCCGCACCAGCGCTGCAAAGGCCGCAGCCTTCACTCCCGTGGCCATGAAGCCGGTGATGGGGGTGGGCGCACCTTCATAGACATCCGGGGTCCACATGTGAAAAGGCACGGCAGCCACTTTGAAGAAGAGCCCCACCAGGAGAAGGCTTATCCCGACCATCAAAACAAGCTTCGAAGTGGCATCTCCCGTTAAAAGGATGTTCCCGACCCCAAGGGCCATGTCTTTGTACCCGATACTCCCGGTCATCCCGTAGAGCAGAGCCATGCCGTAGAGGAGCACGGCTGAGGCAAAGGCGCCGAGGAGAAGGTACTTGATGGCTGCCTCGTTGGAGCGGACGTTCCGGCGTTCGCTGCCGACCAGCACGTAGATCGAAATGGACATGGTTTCAAGGCCCACAAAAAAGACCAGGAGGTCATGGGCTGCGGCCATGAGGCTCATTCCGATCACCGAAAGAATGAGAAGGATGTAGTACTCGCCCCTTTCCTGGCTCACGTCCCAATAGGACAGGGAAAGGATCGTGGCGGCCAGCGCTGCAATCAGGAAAAGAGTGTTGAAAAAAAGTGTATAACCATCAGGCAGAACCTGGTCGAAAAAGGCGCCGGAAGAGGGGACGGAGGAGCCCAGCCAGGGAGGAAGCCCGACGATCCACGCGACAACCAGGATCACGAGAAGGCTGACCATGGTAAAGACGCCGATCACCCTGGATCGGTACTTGAGGACAGAGGCATCCAGCAACTTGGCAGCCACGGAACCCAGAGCATCCAGGACCATGGCCCCCAGGGCCACAAAGGCCAGAAGAGTCGGTGTCAGAATCGACAGAAAGTCATAGGCTGCCAGGGAAGGAATCATTGCCTTTGTCCTTTAAGTGCGAAGAGAATGCCCTCCTGAGCGGTTCCCGGGTTCCACTGAGCAAGGGTCTGCTGGTGACCTTTTTCGATCAGGCTGATGGTGTGATCGATGGTGACCTGAGACCGGTCAAGAAAAGTCTTCGGGTATACTCCTATCCAGACAATGAACACCAGGATCATGGTCAGGTAAACGATCTCCCGTGTGTTCAAGTCGGGCAGGTTCTTGTTCTTTTCGTTCTTGATCGGGCCGAACATGACTCGCTGGAACATCCAGAGCATGTAGCAGGCGGCAAAGATTACGCCTGTCGCGGCAATCACGGCATAGTACTTGGCATAAGGGATGACGGACGTATACGTTCCTATCAGAATCAGGAACTCCCCTACGAACCCGTTCAGACCCGGAAGACCGACGGAGGAGAGCATCACGATCATGAAGAAAACGGCATAGAGGGGCATGACCTTGGAGAGTCCACCGAACTCGGCGATCAGCCGGGTGTGCCGGCGTTCATAGAGGACCCCTACCAGGAGGAAGAGGGCGCCGGTGGAAAGCCCGTGGTTGACCATCTGGATGAGGGCGCCCTGAACGCCCGCAGAGGTCAATGCAAAAAGGCCGAGCATCACAAATCCGAGGTGGCTCACGCTGGAATAAGCCACCAGTTTCTTCACGTCATCCTGCATCATGGAAACCAGGGCGCCGTAAATGATGCCGATCAGAGCCAGGACCATGACAACCATCATGGACTCAAAAACCGCATAGGGAAAGAGAGGCATGGCAAAGCGGATAAACCCATAGGTTCCCATCTTGAGGAGCACCCCTGCGAGGATCACGGACCCTGCAGTGGGGGCCTCCACGTGGGCATCGGGAAGCCATGTGTGGAAGGGAAACATGGGCACTTTAATGGCAAAGGCGACGGCGAAGGCGGCAAAGAGAAGGATCTGCAGATCCGGTCTCAGAGGATGGTCGGTCAGGCTGTTGGTGATCGCCACAATGTCAAAGGTTCTGAGTTCCGGCTGAATCACCACGTAAACAATGGCCACGAGCATGAGGACCGAGCCTGCCATGGTGAAGAGAAAAAACTTGATGGCTGCGTAAATCTTGCGCGCCCCGCCCCAGACCCCGATCAGGAAGTACATGGGAATCAGCATCAGTTCCCAGAACACATAGAAGAGGAAAAAATCCAGGGCCACAAAAGCGCCGATCATGCCCGTCTGGAGAATGAGCAGGAGGATGTGGTATTCCTTCACTCTCTCCTGGATGGCCGACCAGGAGGAGAGAATCACCACAGGGCCGATGAGGAGCGTCAGTTCCACGAGGAGAAAGCTGATCCCATCGATGCCGACACTGTAGTTGACGGTCAGACCTCCGATGTCGAACCAGCGGACTTTGAGTTCCGTGAACTGCATCTCGTAGAGGGTGGGGTCGAACTGGAAGAAGAGGACAATGCCGAGCACAAGGTCCGCGACCATGGTCCAGAGGGAGATGCGCCGGATCAGGCCGTGCGATTCAGAAGGAGAGAGAAGGACAAACAGCGCTCCCGCCAGAGGAATGAAAAGAATGATTGTTAAAAGCCAGTTCTCCACGTCACCATCCTATCAGCGTAAACCAAAATGAACGCACAGCACGAGCAAGACTCCGAACACCATGTACAGGGCATAGGTCTGGACCTGGCCGGACTGCATTCTCTTCCAGAGCTCAGCCCACAGCTTGGTCACGCTCCCGACCCCGTTGACCGCGCCGTCCACGATTCCCACGTCCACAAACCGGAAAAGGACCTTGTCGGAAAGACGCTTCAAAGGCTCTATGATCAGGGCCTTGTAAATCTCATCCACCCAGTACTTGTTCAGACTGGCCTCATAGAAAAGGTGCATGTTTTCGGCGAGCGCTTTAATCTTGTCCGTGTGCGACCGGTACAGGAAAAAGACGACCACGATGGCCGTAGCCGCAATGCCCACGGAAAGCGCCATGAGTCCGTATTCAAGAGCATGGCTGAACGCATGGGCTCCTGCCTCATGCAGTCCCGGCCACATGGGCTCCAGCCAGTGCTCGAAAAGGGCGCTTCCTCCAAGAGCCTTGGGCCAGTTCAGTAACCCGCCGAGAACGGAGAGCACGGCCAGGAGGACCAGGGGAAGGGCCATGGTCCACGGAGATTCGTGGACGTGGTGCTCCACATCGTGTTCCATGCGGCTCTTGGTCATGAAAGTCATCATCATCAGGCGGGTCATGTAGATGGCGGTAAGTCCTGCGGCCACCAGCCCGACCACGTACACCGCCGTGTTAAACGTCGTCGCATGAACCGAATTCGAAAAGGCTTTCCAGAGGATCTCATCTTTGGACACAAACCCCGCGAAAGGAAAGATCCCTGCGATGGCCAGCCACGCGGCCAGCATGGTCATGAAGGTGATCGGCATCTTGGAAGAGAGCCCTCCCATCTTCCGCATGTCCTGCTCCCCGGAGAGGCCGTGGATCACGGAGCCTGCGCCCAGGAAGAGCAGGGCCTTGAAGAACGCGTGGGTGGTGAGGTGAAAGATGCCTGCAGCAAAAGCGCCGACACCCATGGCCGCAAACATGTAGCCGAGCTGGCTCACCGTGGAGTAGGCCAGGACCTTCTTGATGTCGTTCTGGGTCAAGCCGATGGTGGCGGAGAAGATGGCCGTAGCGATTCCAATCCCTGCGACAATCGCGAGCGCCTCAGGGGTGAGCACATAGAGAAAGCTCATCCTGCCGATCATGTACACGCCGGCCGTCACCATGGTGGCCGCGTGGATCAGGGCGGAAACAGGGGTGGGACCTGCCATGGCGTCAGGGAGCCACACATAAAGAGGAATTTGCGCGGATTTGCCGGTTGCGCCCACAAAGAGAGCAATGCCGATGAAGGTCGCAATGGAGACGCCCAGAAGCGTGCCCTTGGTGAGGAACTCCGCGTTCAGGGGATCGGCCATCCAAGCCCTCATACCGTAGAAGTCGAGCTGGCCTGTAAAGAGAAAGAGGGTAAAGATGCCGATCAGAAAACCGAAGTCTCCAATCCGGTTCACGATAAAGGCCTTTTGCCCGGCAATGGCTTTTTGTTCATCTTCATACCAGAAGCCGATGAGGAGGTAGGAGCAGAGGCCCACGCCCTCCCACCCGACGAACATGAGCAGGATGTTGGCAGCCATCACCAGGATGAGCATGGCAAAGGTGAAAAGGTTCAGGTACGCAAAGTACCGGGCGAACGCGTGGTCATGACCCATGTAGCCTGTGGAGTATAGATGGATCAGCCCTCCGACGCCCGTGACCACGAGGCACATCACCGCAGAGAGGCGGTCCAGCACAAGGCCGAAGGGGGCGGAGATGTCTCCCACCACTACCCAGTCAAAAATCTCCTGGTGAAGATAAGATCCCACGGGCAGGGACATGAGATCGAAAAAGCCCCGCACGGAGAAAAGGAAGCCTCCTGCGACGGTCAAGCAGGCGATCCAATTCACCATGGTCCGGGGAAGCTTTTCCCTCAGAAGAATCCAGCCGATCCCGTTAAACAGGAATCCCAGAAGGGGCAGGAGAGGGATCCACACAAGATAATCACGGGTTACAGCAGCGATGTGAACCGCTTGTTCCATTCAATCACCATCTCATCACGTTAAGCTCATCCAGGTTCACGGTCTCCTTGTTGCGGAACAGAGCGAGGATGATGGCCAGTCCTGCGGCGACTTCGCAGGCGGCAACCACCATGACCAAAAAGACAAAAACCTGTCCTGTCGTGTCCCAGCGGTAGTAGGCAAAGGCCGCAAAGGCAAGGTTCACCGCATTGAGCATCAGCTCGATGCTCATGAACACGGTAATGGCATTTCTACGAACCAGGGCCCCGATCATGCCGATTCCAAAAAGAACGGCGGAAAGAGAAAGAAAGTGATCGAGGCCAATGACGATGGGGCTCATCGAGAACCTCCTTCATCAGGGCTGCGCCTTGCCAGGAGCAGCACGCCGACAATCGCTGCCAGAAGGAGAATGCTCGCCGCTTCAAAGGGAAGGAGATACCGGGAAAAGAGCTCTCTTCCTACAGAAGCCGTGGTGCCGAATTCTTCCAGCTGCGTCAGCCTTGCACGGGCCGCGGTCCTGATAAAGGCGGCAATGTCCGCTCGATTCAACTCTTTGAATCCGGCGGGCGCGCTCAGCTGAGCCAGCGTCCACTGCCGGTTGAGACCTGCGAGCAAGGCCTTCCTGAGGGCTTCAATCTTTTCAGACCCCATGGTGCGGAAAGGTTCAGCCCATTGCGCCTTGGCCCTTGCGTCGGGTTTGGCCAGGGCGGTGAGGGCTTGCCTCGCAAGCTGGACCTTATCCGCTTCAGAGAGAGTTTCTTTCTGGGGCGCCACCTTCAAATCCACCCGTCGCTCCCCGAGGTCAAGCAAAAAGGCAGCGATTCGCTCCGGTTGCTCCCTCTGAAGGAGGAATGGACCTCTTTGTGAGGAGGGATTGCTCAAAGAGTGGGCCACGCCGATCATAATGAGGATCACCCCCAGGGAAGCGGCGACCGCCAAGGCTTTGCCGGGTTTGGGCTTCACCTTCATCAGCTGTTCCTGATCCAATCGAATCAGCATGATGATCATCAGGAAAAGGACCAGGACGGCGCCTGCATACAGGAGAACCTGAAGAGCTGCCAGGAAATGGGACTCCAGGAGCACGTAAAGGACAGCCACTCCGAAGAAGCACAGCACCAGGTAAAGGGCGTTGATCACCGGATTTCGGTGGAGCACCACCATGAGGGCCGATGCCACGGTGGCGGCAGCGGTCACGAAAAAGGCAATGGCATATATCCAGTCTGTGAGCATCTTACCAGTCCAGGAGCTGTTTCTTGGTGATCACAAAGTCGTTGGAGGTATATTTACACAGGAGCATGTCCTGAGTGTCCATGAGAATCGCGTTGCAGGGACAGGCCTCCACGCACATTCCGCAGTAAACGCATCGGAAAAGGTCGATTTCAAAAACCGCCGGGTATTTTTCCACCGCAGGGTCGTCGCTTTCCCCGGCCACGATGTGGATGCACTCCGAAGGGCAGATCGTGGCGCAACACATACAGGCGACGCACTTCTCGCGGCCGTCTTCTCTCTTGTTCAGGCGATGGCGCCCCCGCCACCGCTCGGAAATGGGTCTCTTCTGTTCAGGCCACTGGAACGTGACCACTTCCTGCTTGAGAAAGGTGTTCAGGCCGGGAGTTTTCCTGATCATCCAGTTGATCCCGGGAATAAAGCCCAGGAGGTTGGCCCAGAAGTGCCGCGACGTAATCCCCAAGCCGCGAGCGACTTCCGGGTAGTAGACCCTTTCCCATAGGGTGTATTTTCTAGGTTTTTTACCCATCAGATCCACCCTCGCAACACAGCCAGAGCCGCACCCGTGGCAATGATATTCAGAAGAGCAAGAGGCAGGATCATTTTCCAGCCGATCTTCATCAGTTGATCGTACCTTACCCTGGGATAGGTCCATCGAATCATGAAAAGAAGGTACACCCAGACGCAGAGGAACACGGTGAACTTCAGGCCCTGCATCAGGGCAATCAGGATTCTCAGGACATTGAGGCCGACGGTCTGGGCCAGCCAGGTCCCGGCCCACGGGCCTGACCACTGCCAGAAATGATAGCCTTCTCCGTCGATCCAGGGGATCTGCCAGCCGCCGAAGAAAAGGGTGGTGAGGATGGCGGACAGGAGGATCATCTCCACGTATTCGGCAAAAAGGAACATAGTGAATTTGAGGCTCGAATATTCAAGGAAATAGCCCGCAATGATCTCGCTTTCTCCTTCGGGCAGGTCAAAGGGGATCTTCTTGATCTCCGCCATGCCGCAAGCCAGGAAAAGCAGAAAAGCGGGGAACTGCGTGAAAATGCCCCACAGGGGAATGACTCCCCAGAGAAGTTTCCCCTGCTGTTCCACGATGGTGTTCAGGGAAAGGCTTCCATAAACCATGAAAATCCCTACAACCGTGAGACCCAGGGCGACTTCATAGCCGATCATCTGGTTGGCGGCTCTCAGCGCTCCCAGGAAGCTGAACTTGTTGTTCGAGGAGTAGCCTGCAAGAAGGACCCCATAAACGCCAAGGCTTGCGATCCCGAAGACGAAGAGCATGCCCATGTCCAAATCCGCCACGATGAAATAGAGCACGTAGTCGGAAAGGTGAAGGGCGTCGCCCGGGAACAGGGAACCGATCAGCCAAATGCTGTCGGCAGGAAGGTCTTTCCACTGGATGTGGAGCGGACCCACAAAGGGCAGCACGCAGAAGACCACAAAGGGGACGAAAAGGCAGATCATGGGGGCCAGGGTGTGGAGGGCTCGGTTCGCCCCTGCAGGGACGAAGTCCTCCTTCATGAACATCTTCACCGCGTCTGCAATGGGGTGGAGGAGGCCGATGGCCGTGATGTTGTATCCGAAGAGGCGGACGTTGGCCCGGTTGGGCCCGATCCGGTCCTGGATCATGGAGGAGAGCTTCCGCTCAACCCAGGTGCAGAGGCCGGCCAGGTTGGCCACGCCCGCGAAGATCGCGACAGCCCAGATTGCGGATACGACCATCTGAAAGAGTATGTCGAGCGTCATCCTCTATTCCTCAAATCCTTAGTAACGTTCAAAAGTGTTTGCATGGGACCGCCATACCTGGACAGGGCTGGGGCCTTTTCTTGCGTTCCAAGTCTCCCGGGCTGGTCTTTTCTACGACTTATCTGCGAGGGAAACTTGCCCCCTCCACCGTTCCCCTCGCATGCGCTCGGGGCCGGGGCTTCCCCCACAGATAAGTCGTGAAAAGACGGCGCCCTCCCGCCAGTCACTTCAGAAAAGGCCCCAGCCCAGTCCGACGTGCGGCTCGCTGTAAAAGATCCCTTTTGTGCAAGCCCATGTAAACACTTTTGAACGTTACCAAATCCTTACTCACCCGGTTTTTGTCCGGCAGCAGCAGCCAGCTTCTTTATGGTTTCCGTATGGCTCAGGGCCTGGCCTTTAGGCTTCAAGGCCGGCGAATAACTCTGTGACACGCCCATGAAGTTCACCACCGTGCCGCTACTCTCGGCATAGGACGCAGCAGGAAGAGCGACTTTGGCCGCCTTCACCGCAGGCGTCACAGACGGGGAGACCACGATGGCAGGCGCAGAAATTCCCTCAGGAAGAGGGGCCGACCCGAGGGTCTCGAACAGAACGAGCACCGTGGAATCATCGAGTCCCGTATCTACGGGTTCTGTCATTCCGAGATCCGCGAGGCCCTTGGTGTTCGCGTTCCTGTCGCTCTGACGAAGAATATTGTCTTCCCACCCGGCCTCTCCTGTGTGAAGCATCACTTTAGCGCCCAGGCCCTCCCGGAACAAGGCGAGAACGGCTTTCCCTTCCTCAAGGGAGAGGCCGGCGGAGACAATCACGGAGAGATTTTCTCCTGCTTCCTCGATAAGCTCTGCAGAAAACTTGAGAGCCTCGCGCCAGGAAGCTTCCTTTTGGCCGTTACCCTTGTTGACCAGGGGTGCGGTGAGGCGATCATCATTGATGAGATGATAGCTGAGCCTTCCCTCATCGCAGGCCCAGGCCTCGTTGACCTGCAGGTTCAACCTCGGTCGAATGCGAAAAGCTTCTTCACGCCTGTGATCGATCCAGATGTTGCAGCCCCTGCTGCAGTGGGGGCAGATGGAAGCAGAGGGCTTCAGGAACCAGACCCTCTGTTTGAACCGGAAATCCGCGCTGGTCCAGGCGCCCACAGGGCAGACGTCCGTGAGGCACAGGCTGTAAGGGTTGTCCACGGTCTTGCCCGGGAACGTGGTGATCTCCATCCGGTCCGACCGCTTGATCATGCCAAGGCAGTCGTCGCCCGCGACCTGTCGCACGAAACGGAGGCACCGGGTACACAGGATGCAACGCTCGGAGTCCAGCACAAGGTGCTTGCCCAATCGGCGGCGCTTCTGCTTCCTGACCTTGTCTTCGGGCGAGAAGAGGCGGGAAGGCTTGAGGTCATACGTCATGTAGTATTCATGGAGCATGCACTCGCCGGCCTGATCGCAGATGGGGCAGTCGAGGGGATGGTTCTTGAGAATGAATTCCATGACCGCAGCCCTGGCCGCACGGACTTTCTCGTTCTCCGTTTCGATCTCCATGCCTTCCGCTGCGGTCGTGGCGCAGGAGATGGACAGCTTGGGAGGCCCCGGTTTCACATCGACCAGGCACATGCGGCAATTCCCGCTGACACTGAGGTGCGGGTGGTAGCAGAAATGGGGGATGTAGATGCCGTTTGAAAGAGCGGCTTCCAGGATCGTGATTCCCTCTGCAACCTCCAACTCGCGACCGTTGATCTTGATTTTCGGCATAGGTCTATTCGACTTCTCTTACGACATCCACTTGACCGGGAAAGGTTTTTCCCTGGGTCCCTTTTGGGTCCGGATATAGTCTTCGAACTCCTGTCGGAATTTTCCAATGAAACTGGTGACCGGCCCGACCGCGGCATCGGCCAGAGGGCAGATGGTGCGGCCGAACATCCCGTTGGCGAGGGAAAGGAGCAGGTCCAGGTCCTCGATTTTCCCTTTTCCCTTCACCATGCGGCCTGTGATTTGAGCCATCCATCCCGTGCCCTCCCTGCAGGGCGTGCACTGGCCGCAGGATTCATGGGCGTAAAAATGAGTGAGCACGTGCAGGGTGGTGACCATGCACGTCCCTTCTGCCATCACGATCACGGCGCCGCTTCCCAGCATGGACCCTGCGGCAGCCAGGGCCTCATAGTCCATGGTCACACCCTGGCATTCCGATGCGGTCAGCACGGGCGTGGAACTGCCGCCCGGGATCACGGCCTTGAGTTTCATGCCTTTCAGGATCCCTCCGCAGTGATTCTCAATGAGCTCCATGAGCGGCACACCCAGAGGCAGTTCAATGACCTGGGGACGATTCACATGACCGGAAACGCAGAAGAGCTTGGTTCCCGGGCTCTTCTCGGTCCCGAATTTTTTGTAGGCCTCCGGGCCGTTGGCGATGATGTAGGGAGTCGAGGCAATGCTCTCCACGTTGTTCACCGTGGTGGGCATGTCAAAGACACCCCGCTGAGGCGGGAAGGGCGGCCGGATTCTTGGCTGTCCTTTTTTGCCTTCAATGCTGTTGATGAGAGCCGTTTCCTCTCCGCACACATAAGCGCCTGCGCCCGCGTGAACGTACACGTCGAGGCGGAAATCACTTTCCAGCACACGATTTCCCAGGATGCCTTTTGCGTAAGCCTCTTCGATCGCGGCTTCCATCCTTCGTTGCGGCTCTGTAAATTCGCCCCGGATGTAGATGTAAGAGGTGTGAGCCTGCATGGCCCAGCACGCGATGAGGATCCCCTCGATCAGCATGTGGGGGTCATAGCGCAGGATGTCCCGATCCTTGAAGGTGCCCGGCTCTCCTTCATCGGCATTCACGCAGAGAAACCGCGGCCGGTCGTCCTTGGGCATGAAGAGCCACTTGCGGCCCGTGGGGAATCCTGCACCGCCCCTGCCGCGCAACCCCGCGTCGAGCACGGTCTGCGCCACGGCCTGGGGCTCCATGGTCAGGGCCTTCCTTGCCGCTTCGTATCCGCCGGACTGGAGATAGGTCTCCAGCTTGTGGGAATCGGGTTTTCCCCAGTTTCGGCTCAGAATTTTGTAATCGTCATTGGCCATCGTCGTTCAGTCAACCGGGTTAGAGCGTTACGTCAGGCTCTTCAAGATCTCGTCCACTTTGGCCGGAGAGAGATCTTCATAATAGTCGTCGTTCACCTGCATCATGGGGGCGTTGCCGCACGCGCCAAGGCACTCCACCTTCACCAGAGTAAAGCGGCCGTCCTTGGTCGTCTGCCCTTCAGCAATGCCCAGCTTCTTGGAAAGGTAGGCAAAGAGATCCATGCCTCCCCGGAGGGCGCAGGAAATGTTGGTGCAGACCTGGATGAAGTACCTCCCCACCGGCTGCTTGTTGTACATGGTGTAAAAGGTGGCCACTTCATAGACACGGGCCGGGGTCAGGCCCACGATTCCTGCCACGTACTCCATGGCCTCCAGGCTGACATAACCGAACTCCCGCTGGGCAAGGTAGAGCACCGGAAGCAAGGCGGCTTGCTTTGTCACGTACCGACTGAAGATCCGGTCCAGTTCCTGCTTGGTTTCTGCTGAAAATTCAAAGCCCATGTTATCGATCCATCTCTCCGCCGATCATGTTCACGGAACCGTAAATGGGGACAATGTCCGCCACCATGTGACCTTCCAGGATCTTGCCGAAAGCGGCCACGATCGGAAAACAGGGCGGCCGGACACGGCATTTCACCGGCTTGTTCCCGCCGTCCGAGACCACGTAAAAACCCAGTTCTCCGTTTCCCCCTTCCGCATACCCGTAGGCCTCGCCCTTGGGCGGGTGAACGTCGTCATAGACCAGCCTGAAGTGGTTGATCATGCCTTCAATGGTTGTGTAGACCGCCTGCTTGGGCGGATAGATGAAACGCGGATCTTCCACGTTCACCGGGCCTCCGGGCAGCTTCCCCAGGGCCTGCTCAATGATCCGCATGCTCTGCTCCATCTCGGCCATCCGCACCTTGTACCGGTCGTAGCAGTCGCCGTTTTCGCCCACCGGGATTTCAAAGGTGAACTCGTTGTAAGCCGAGTAAGGATGGGCTTTGCGAACATCGTAGGCTACGCCGGTGGAGCGGAGGAAGGGACCCGTGATCCCGTAGCTGATGGCGTCTTCCCGGCTGATCACTCCCACATCCACGACCCGATCGAGGAAGAGGCGGTTCTTGGTAAACAGTCCGTCGATCTCCTTCAGGATTCGACGCGTTTCTTTGGTCGCGGCATAAGACTGGGCTTCAAATCCTTCGGGGATGTCCCATCGCATTCCGCCGACCCGGGTCCAGGCGTAGGTGACCCGGGCGCCGGTCACGCTCTCCATCAGGTCATAGTAGAGCTCCCTGGCTTTGACAAAGTAAAGGAAGCCGCTGAAGGCTCCGAGCTCCATGACCGCAGCGCCGACGCAGGTCAGGTGGTCCGTGAGGCGGTTCATCTCAGAAAGGATCACCCGCAGGTATTCGCAACGGGGGGTGGGTTTGATTCCGCAAAGCTTTTCAACGGCCATGACATAGGCCACATTGTTGATCAGGGGGGAGACATAGTTGAGCCGGTCCGTGTAAGGCACAATCTGGTTCCAGCGGTGATCCTCACATTCTTTCTCAAATCCCCGGTGGAGATATCCGGGCTCCACGTCTGCGGAAATGATGGTTTCTCCGTCCAGATACAGTTTGATCTGCGTGATGCCGTGCATCGCCGGATGGGAAGGCCCCATCATGACTTCGATGTAATCGGTGTGGAGGTCTTTGCTGCTGTCAACGGTCATTTTGTCTCTTCCCTAGGGTTTTTCCTGAAATCTCGGATCATGCCCGTGGGGCGTTTCATCTGCAGGCCGGCTGAATCTCCTCTCTTCTGAGGCCAGGAGTGGAATTCGCGGCTGGCGTTTGTCAATGGGATAGTCTTTTCGCAAGGGGTGTCCCTCGAATTCAGGGTAGAGCAGGAGGTGGCGAAGGTCCGGGCTATCCTTAAATAAGATCCCATACATTTCGTGGCACTCCCGCTCGAACCAGTTCGCCCCTTTCCAGAGCAAGCTCAAACTCTGAATGGAAGGATCCGATTCCGGCAGGCGCGACTTGACCCTGATCCGTTTGCCTGTGGCCATGTTCCGGAGGTGGACAACGACTTCAAACCGGGGCAATTCCTCTTCCCTGTCGAGGTAGTCCACTGCGGTGAGATCCACGAAAAGATCAAAGCCCAGGGGCTTTCGGAGAAACCCAAGCACTTCGAGCCAGGAATCGCGGTGGACGCGGACCGTGTCGTCCCCGGCCTGGCTGTGTGCCGCCTCTATGGCCTCGGGAAACCTTGCTTTGACCTTCTCGACTGCTTCGATACTCATATCCTGATCAGGACCCGCCTTATGGCATCATGGGTTTGTACTTCGGGTGCGTCAAGTGCTCGTCCAGCTTTTCCTTCTGAATCAGATCTTGAAGTTTCATCAGCCCGTCAAGGACCATCTCCGGCCGGGGTGGGCATCCGGGGATGTAGACGTCCACGGGGATGACTTTGTCGGTTCCCTGAACAGTCGCGTAGTTGTCGTAGAAGCCGCCCGTGCAAGCACAGGCGCCAAAGGCCACGACCCACTTGGGCGCGCACATCTGCTCATAAACCCGGCGAAGGATGGGCGCCTGTTTGTGGGAAATGGTTCCCACCACGAGCAAGAAATCCGCCTGGCGCGGGGTGAAGCGCGGGAATTCGGCGCCGAACCGCGCAATGTCGTAATGGGAGCAGGCCGTGCTCATGAACTCCATGCCGCAGCAGGCCGTGACAAAGGGGTACTGAAAGAGCGACCACTTCCGCGCCCAGTTGATGAAGAACTCGACCTTTGAGGCAATCGCAGGAATGCTTTGCAGTTTCGTCTCTAATCCCATTCCAGACCGCCTTTGGCCCAGACATAGCCCAGGGCGACGAAAAGGATCGCGATAAAGACGATCATCTCGATCAGGGCAAAGAGCTTGAGCTCGTTCAGCACAACAGCCCAGGGATATAGAAAGACCGCTTCAATGTCGAAGAGGATAAAGAGAACCGCAATGCCGTAAAACTTGACGGCGAAGCGCGTTGGTCTGAAGCCTTCCGAAGGGTGGCCGCATTCGAAAGGCATCTGCTTTGTCATGCTGCCTTTCTGGTACGGGCCGAGGAATTCCGAGGCAAGCCAGAAGAAGACCACCAGGAAGCCAGCCAGCCCCATCATGACCAAGATCGGGATGTAATCCGTGATCGCCATTCGATCTATCCTTTAGAACCGTCTGTGCTCAAAACGCTTTTGATGATGTTAAGATTGGAAGGTTGAACTTATGAACGCGCAAATATACTCTTTTGATCCGGCTTGTCAAACAGAATGTGACGGAGATGAGATTTTTTTGGAAAAACTGGAAGAATGGAATGTTGGAAAAATGGAATGATGAGAGAAAGGAGAAAAGAAGACAGGAGACAGAATACAAGTAGGAGGAAAGTATAAGACGCAAGGGCAAATCAACAGACGACGGACAACAAACCACAGGAGAGAGAGCAGTGTACTACCCCGCCGCAAGCAGTGCGTTATTGAGAGTCATTCCGTGCTTGACTGAGCCTGCCCCGTACTTGATACGGGGGAATCCAGTCCGTTTCTCTGGATTCCGGCTGGAGTTTATCCCGCACTGGATGCTGGGCCGGAATGACGGCAAAAGCGGCAAGCCGCTGGGATTGAACCCGGAGGGATTCAATCATATAAAAGTTAGGTCTTGTCTCAGGATAGGCGCTAAGCATGTTCACTCATAATTATCTCAAACTAAGGACAATATGAAATATTCTTGACAGAAACAGACAATTATGTTATCAATGTTAAAATTTTGTTTGATTTTAAAATCAATTCAAACATGTGGAGTCTTGCAATGGTAAAAAAGCCCCAAACGCAGAAAGTGCAGCTGGATACGGAAGACGAACTGCTCAATTTTGAACTCGAAGAATTGTTCGGCAAAGAGGCTCCGGCGGAGGATGAAGTGATTGAGCTGGTGGAGCTAATCGAAGTCGATAAAGACGAGGACAGGACAAAGGAGCTGGCTGTGAAAAGCCAGGTCAAGGAGAAGCCGGCGGCCAAAGCGGTTCCTATCGATGAAGCAAAGGCTTCCCTGTCGGGAAAGGCCCTACCTGAAGATGAAGAGGAAACAGATCTGGATCTGTCGGACCTTACTCTGGACATGGATGTGGAAACGACCCGGCCGGTGCAGAGCGGCGGAGAAGGTGAGATCACAGAAGCGGACCTGGAAGACCTGCTGCAAGAAACATCCGACGAGGAGATCTCTTTTGATCTCTCAAGCGGTGAGGAAGGCGTTCAGGGAGGAAAAGACGAGGAGGTCACGGACGCTGACCTGGAAGCGCTTCTTCAGGAGGCGACTGCCGAAGAGATAGAGGAGGTTGAAGAAGAGGGGGAAGTTCTCGAGGTGATTGCCGAAACAGAGGCGGTGGAAGAGGTTCAACTTGAAGAAGAGAAGCCGTCTTTGACAGACCTCGAGGCTGCAGGAGATTCCTTTGAGGAAACGCAGGAAGTGGCGGAGCCCGTAACCGAAGAGGAAGCCCCGCCGCCGACCCGGGCAGGAGCAGAGGAGCCGATGGTCTTGGATGAACCGGTGCGAGAGGAGATCGCATCCGAGGAGCCTTTCGCTGAAAAGCTGACAGGAATATCCGAGGAGCGGCTCGAGGAGATCATCACCAAGGTCGTTCAGGAGGTGGTCGAAAGGGTTGCAAGGGAGACTATGAGGAGCGTGGCTGAAAGAGTGATCGGTCAAGCCATTGAGGCTTTGAAAATGAGCCTGGAGAGCTCTTCTGAAGAATCCTGAGAAGAATTGTCTTTAAAATGCCAGTGTTTTGTGTATAAAAAAGAGTTTGCGCGAAGTGCAAACTCTTTTTTATTTCATCGAGGAGTCTGAGTTGATGCAAAAGGAAAACATGCCCAAGGGTTATGAGCCGAAAGAGGTTGAAGCAAAGTGGTACAAGTACTGGGAAGATCACCAGTTGTTCAGAGCGGAGGCCCAATCAGACCGGAAGCCGTTCTGTATTGTCATCCCGCCGCCTAATGTGACGGGTTCCCTTCACATGGGCCACGCCCTCAACAATACTCTCCAGGACATCCTGTGCAGGTTCAAGAAAATGCAAGGGTACAACGTCCTGTGGCAGCCTGGAACCGACCATGCCGGGATTGCCACTCAAAATGTCGTTGAAAGGGAGCTTGCTGCAAAAGGCACGGATCGGCATCAGGTGGGCCGTGAGAAGTTCATCGAGCTCGTGTGGGAATGGAAAGAAAAGTATGGCGGTGTGATCATCAACCAGCTCAAGCGGCTGGGGAGTTCCTGCGACTGGAGTCGGGAGCGCTTCACCATGGATGAGGGTCTCTCCAGGGCGGTAAGAGAAGTCTTTGTGAGACTCTATGAAGAGAACCTCATCTACCGGGGCGATTACATCATCAACTGGTGCCCGAGGTGCCGCACGGCTCTGGCGGATCTTGAGGTGGAACATGAGGAAATGGACAGCTCCCTCTACTACATTCATTACGTGTTCAAGGACCGCCCCGGCCACCTGACTGTGGCAACGACTAGGCCGGAGACCCTTCTGGGAGATACGGCCGTCGCCGTGAATCCGGAGGATGAACGGTATCAGGGCGTGGCCGGGTCCCATGTCCTGCTGCCGTTGCTGAACAAGCCCATCCCCGTCATCCTGGACAAGTACGTGGACAAGGAATTCGGCACAGGAGCCTTGAAGATCACGCCGGCCCATGATCCCAATGACTTTGAGATCGGCAACACCCATCACCTGGAAAGAATCAGAGTCCTTGATGACGGCGGGAACATGAATGAACTGGCAGGCCCCTACAAAGGCATGGACCGGTTCGAATGCAGGGAAAGGATCGTCGAGGATCTGAAGAACGCAGGCTTGATGGAGAAGATCGAACCCTACCGAAACGCCATCGGCCACTGCTATCGCTGCAAGAAAATGATCGAACCCCTGCTCTCCAAGCAGTGGTTCGTCAAGGTGGGGCCCCTCGCGGAAAAAGCTATTGAAGCCGTGAAGGAGGGCCGCACCAGGATCCTGCCTCTCAACTGGGAGAACACCTACTACGAGTGGATGAACAACATCAAGGACTGGTGCATTTCCAGACAAATATGGTGGGGGCACCGTATCCCTGCGTGGTACTGCCGGCAGTGCCGTGAGGTGATTGTGGCGAGGAAGGAGCCCAAGAGTTGCCCCAAGTGCCAGAGCACCGACCTCGTCCAGGAAACGGATGTGCTGGACACCTGGTTCAGTTCAGCCCTCTGGCCTTTCTCCACCCTGGGGTGGCCGGACAAGACTGACGAGCTGAAGACCTTTTACCCCACGACGACCATGGTCACGGGCTTCGACATCCTCTTTTTCTGGGTTGCTCGGATGATGATGATGGGAATCCACTTCATGGGGGAGGTTCCGTTCCGTGACGTTTACATCCACGCGCTGGTGCGGGATGCCTATGGCAAGAAAATGAGCAAGTCCAAAGGCAATGTGATTGATCCTCTGAGCGTGATCGATCAGTTCGGGACGGATTCGTTTCGGTTCACTCTCGCGGCGCTGGCTGCCCAGGGAAGAGACATCAAGCTCTCGGAGGAGAGAATTTCAGGGTACCGCCATTTCGTGAACAAGCTCTGGAATTCGGCAAGGCTTGTGCTCATGAATCTCGATGGAGACGATCCAGCAAAGGATGGAGGGGTCGTCCATTCCCTCGCAGACCGGTGGATTCTCTCGAGACTGCACCAGGTCAGTGAGGAGGTCACGAAAGCGCTGGAGGAGTACCGCTTCAATGATGGAGCAAGCCTCTGTTACCAGTTTGTCTGGCATGAGCTCTGCGACTGGTACCTGGAGATGGCCAAGGAGGGCATTTATTCAGAGAACGCGGGTCTCAAGAAATCGACCCTCTCGGTTCTTGTGACTGCACTGAAGGCGGTGGTGAAACTCCTTCATCCTTTCATGCCCTTTGTGACGGAAGAAATATGGCAGAGGCTTCCGGGTGTGCAGGGAAGCATTATGACGGCGCCCTTTCCCCAGGGCCAGGAGTTTGCCTTTGATGAGCAGGCGGTGAAAGAGATGTCTTTGGTCATGGGCGCGATCGCAGGGATCAGAAACATTCGCGGGGAGATGAACCTTCCGCCTTCCAAGAAGGTGGACATTGTCATTGAAGCGCCTGATCTCAATGATGCGGAGATCCTGGGATACAACATCCCTCATATTCGAAGTCTTGCCAAGGTGGAGTCCATCGACATTGGGACCTCTGTGGCCAAACCAAAAGGATCTGCGACCGCTGTATTCGGCCAGAATCAGGTTCATGTGCTTCTGAAAGGCCTTCTGGATTTCGAAGAGGAAAAGAAGAGGTTAAGAAAAGAGATCACCAAAGTGGAAAAAGATCTCGAAATGCTTGACAGGAAACTCTCGAACCCTCAGTTCAGAGAGAAAGCGGCACCGGAGATCATCGAAGAGGTGCAAGAGAAGAAAGAAGCGCTTGGTCTCAGGTTGGAGAAGCTCACCCATAACCTGGAGTTCTTCGAGTCGATGTAGCAAAAAGACCAACGACGACTGACCGCCTGCTTGTATAAAATAAGGTCTTTTCCTATGGAGCAAGCTCTCTCACAAAATGCCGATCCCCTTACCTCTGTGCCTGATGCCATTGAGGTTGAGGAAGTCTGTTTCTCCTACGAGAGAACGGAGGTCTTGAAAAACGTGAGCTTTCGCCTAAAGCAGGGCGAGTTCCTCGGCATTATCGGGCCGAACGGCGGAGGGAAGACAACCCTTGTCAGACTCTTGCTGGGGCTCCTCAATCCGGACCGTGGGAAAATCAGAATTCTGGGAGAGGCGCCGAACGCAGCAAGTCGCAGGGTAGGGTATGTGCCGCAAAGCATGGAGCTCAGCAGGTCGTTCCCCATTTCCGTCATGGACGTCGCCTTCATGGGGCGTCTTGCAAGAGCTCGCATGGGCAAAAGGTACACTCGGGAAGACGAGGAAAAGGTTCGGCAGGTACTCGAAAAAGTGGGGATGTGGGAGCATCGCCGCAAGCTCATCGGAAAGCTTTCAGGAGGCCAGAAGCAAAGAGTCTTTATTGCGAGAGCCCTGGCCACGGACCCGGAAATTCTGTTTCTGGATGAACCTACGGCGAGCGTTGATCCTGAATTCCAGGTGAATCTCTACGATATTCTGGAGGAGCTCAACAAGCAGGTCACCATTATCGTGATCACCCATGACATCGGTGTCGTGTCGAGCTACATGAAATCCATTGCCTGCGTCAACAAGCACTTCATTTTTCACGAGGGGAGCCAGATCACCCAGGAGATGATCGACATGGCGTACCAATGCCCTGTGGACCTGATCGCCCACGGGATGCCGCACCGGGTGCTTCCTACCCACAAGGAGGAATAGGCGTGTGGGATGCGCTCCAGCTTGAGTTCATGCGACATGCCGTGGCGGCAGGGCTTCTGGTGAGCCTCGTTTGCGGGGTTCTCGGCACCCTGGTCGTGGTAAACCGGATTGTTTTCATTTCAGGCGGGATTGCCCACGCCGCCTATGGAGGGATCGGGCTTGCTCTGTATTTCGGAGCATCGCCTGCTCTTGGCGCAACCCTGTTCTCCATCGCTATTTCCATGGTGATGGGGGTTGCAAGCATCAAAAGCAAGGAGAGAGCTGATACCGTCATCGGGGTGATGTGGGCTCTGGGCATGGCCCTAGGTATCATCTTCACCGAGCTCACCCCGGGTTACAACGTGGATTTGATGAGCTATCTCTTCGGGAGCATTCTTTCGGTGCCGGGATCCGACATCTGGTACATGCTCTGCCTGAATCTGGTAGTTCTCCTATTTGTCTTTTTTTTCTACAAAGAGCTGCTGGCCATGTCCTACGACGAGGAGTTTTCCTTCGTGGTCGGCATTCCGGTGAGAGCCCTTTATTTTGTCCTTCTCGGTTTGATTTCCCTATCCGTGGTGATGATTATCCGCGTCGTCGGCCTGATTCTGGTCATCGCCCTTCTAACCATCCCCCCTTTCATCGCTGAGAAATACACCAGCTCCCTAGGCAGAATGATGGTTCTGGCCTCCCTCCTCAGCATGGTGTTCACCCTGGCAGGCCTGTGGGTTTCTTACCAGTTCAATCTCGCCTCAGGAGCGACGATTATCATGGTTGCGGGTTTTGCCTTCTTCCTTTCTCTCGCCGTTGATGCGGTGGCCGGTAAACGACGACAGACCGCCGACCGCCGACGGCCGGAAGATGACCACAGACGGCCGAAAAAACAAAACAAAGAAATCCCAACCACGGACAACTGACAACGGACAACTGACTTTGGGACATGCTTGTCACTATTTACTTGTCACTTGTCACTCTCTTATGCTCTACGCTTTGGTGAACCCGGAGGCAAAGCGGGGCAAGGCAAAAGCTCCACGATGAATCTCAGGCGAATAGTACCTCAAGTTCTTGAGCCTTTTCGCCCTTTCTTCATCAATGTCTCTGAGTGGGTCTCTCTCCAGAGAGCAAAAGCTGAAGCCGATCAGGCCGCTTGGATAGGTCGGGACGACTGTAAAGTAGTACCCTGTGACCGGGTAGATCTTTCTGGCAAAAGAAAAGACCCCTTCGATGACTTGGCGATGGAGGTAAATCGACTCACACTGGGTGACGGCTATGCCCTGGCGAGTGAGGGCTTTCTTCACGCTCAGGAAGAAAGGCTTCTGGAACAAAACCTGCCCCGGCCCGAAAGGGTCTGTCGAATCCACGATGATGACTTCATACGACCCTGGATGGTTCGCGGCAAACTTCGCTCCGTCCTCGCAAAAGATCTTTACTCTGGGATCATCCAGTGAAGAAGCCTGGGAGGGCAGATACTCGCGGCACACGGTCACCACCTCTTCATCGATTTCGCAGAGGTGAACGGATTCCACCTCTTGGTGTTTGAGAACCTCCCTGACAACCCCCCCATCCCCTCCACCGATGACCAGCACCCGGGAAGGCCTCGGGTGAACAAGCAGAGGGACATGGCTGATCATTTCATGGTACGCGAACTCGTCGAACTCCGTGAGCATGGTGACCCCGTCGATCACCAGCATTCTTCCAAGTCCTTGTGTTTCCAAAACCCATATGTCCTGGAACTTGGAGCGGGTGCGGCACAGGAAATCCTTGATCTTCACGTTCAAGGTGCAGCCGGGCACGAATTCAATGCTATCCTGAAACCAGAAGCCCATGAACTGATCTTTCTTGGGTTCAAGGGACACCAAGTCTTTGCTTTTCTTCGTCGCTTTTGGCATCGCTTCACCACCGGGAATTAGAGATCAAAGCCTTTCTTCTCTGTGAAAATATACGGGAATCTCGCGAGGGGGTCAATATGAATGTGCCCCCTTTTTCTCATTGACTGCTAAGCGCTGATCTTTTAATCTCTATGGGTCTAATTCCCTGCAGCTTGCTGCGGCTTTGTCATTCCCGCGAAGGCGGGAATCCAGGTAGTGATTTTTTTCTGGACACCCGCCTACGCGGGTGTGACGGTTGTGACGAGAGCTCAGATACCCCGTAGCTTGCTGCAGGGTAGTTCATTACTTGATTCTGACCGCTGTATTCTGTCTACTGACTTCTGTATTCTTCAAATCATGGAGGTTTGCATGGCTAAACACAAGAAAATTGAGCGTAAACGGGAGATTGACCGTCGGCGCAAGCGCAAAAAAGAGAGATTGAAACAGAGGGCTCAAGACCAGGCTCAACAGAGAGGCAGTCACTCTCCCGCATAAAACACGAGAACGGCGGTACTGGCCCCCCCGGCCTGAGCAGGAAATCGGAACACTATGGATGTGAAGGAGATCAACAGCCGGCACAATCACGATTTCCAGACCTTCTTGAGGATTCTGAAAGGGCAGGGGGTCAAGAAACACAGCCTCGCTTTTTTTTCCGGGCCCAAGCAGGTGAGGGAAATTCTAACGGAGTTCCCGCAGCGCTGCGAGGGTCTCATCTTCAGCACAAAGCACAAGATGCCGGAAGGCATCCTGCCCCGGAGCCTTCAAAAGTATTTTCTCTCTGCAGAGCTTTTTAGAGAGATCGATGCTTTTGGAACCAATCATCCGGTACTGATCGTTCGCGTGCCCCCCTTTCCCCCTTGGGATGCGGGTGCGTCCTTCAAAGGCTGCACGCTCCTTATTCCTTTCCAGGAGCCAAGCAATGTCGGAGCGGTCATCCGCTCCGCTGCTGCTTTTGGGGTCACGAGTGTGGTCGTGCTGAAGGAGGCTGCCCATCCCTTTCACTACAAATCTACGAGGGCTGGAGGAAGCGCTCTGTTCAGGGTCCCCATTTCCGATGGTCCGTCCATTCAGCAATTGGGCAGCGCGAAATTTCCGATTATCACGCTTTCTGCCGAGGGAGAAGATATCCGCAAATTCGCCTTTCCGGAGAGCTTCTGCCTTTTGCCCGGCCTTGAAGGCCCGGGACTTCCTCCGGAACTTCGTCACCTGAAATTGCTCTCCATTCCCATGGAGCGCGGCGTCGAATCGCTGAATGCAGCGCTTGCAACCGGTATTGCACTCTATCTATGGCACAGCAAGAGGAAGAAAGAATGATTGGCCTTCTGTCTCCTGCCTCCAGAATTCTGTCTTCCATGCTTCCATTATTCTACCTTTCCAGGCTAAAGTTGTTTCTTGACAATAGGCTGGCTGACGGGTAAAAGCTTGATTCTGTTTTTTCCAAAGGAGAATTGATCATGGCTTCAAACACACAGAAAAGGAAGAAAATTAAGAAGTGGAAAAGTGTGCCCAACAAAGCGAATCTGAGAGCCGATGCAAAGCGCACGCAGAAGAATCGGGAAATCCTGAAACAACTGGCTGCCAAAGATTAGGAGACGCTATTCTCTTCTTTTCGCCTGCCCGCTCATACGGAAGCTAACAGCTCAAGACAAGCCTGCAAAACATCTTCGGGCTTCAGAGACTCCATACAGATCGGCCGATCACATCTCTTGTTCGTGCAGGGACGACAGTCCAGTTCCTTCTGCACGATTCGGTACAAATCTGGTGAGGTGTAGGGCTTCGTATAGACTGGATCCTCGGGACCAAACAATGCCACAACAGGCGTCTTGACCGCCGCTGCGATGTGCATGGGGCCGCTGTCGTTTGTCACAAAAAGATCGAGCCGGCTGATTACGTAGGCCAGTTCATTCAGTGAGAGCTTGCCGGCCAGGTTTGTGACAGGATGCTTCATGGCTTTCTCGATAGGGAAAGCAAGGTCTTCCTCGCCGGGTCCGCCAAACACAAATATTTTGGCCTCTCGAAGCTCTGAGAGGCGATCAGCCACTGAGGCATAATTCTCAGGACTCCACCGTTTCTCAGGTCTGTCGGCACCCGGGTTGATACCGATGCACAGAGGTTTGATTGCCTGCCCTTCCTTGGAAAAGACATTTGCCCACCTTGCTTCGACGCTTTTATCCCAGAAAACCTCGATTCGCTGGTCGTCAGGCACACCACCAGCCAGTTCTGCCAGGTCCATCATGGCGTCCGTAAAATGGCGATTTCGGAAAGTCTCTTTTGCCGCCTTCTTGTCTAGAAAAAGGCCGAATCCCATCGAGTCGTGCCCTGCTTTTATCTGAGCCCTCACCAAAGAAGTCAAAAGCCCCATCCTCAGAGCGCCTCGCAGGGTGGTTACTCTGTATAGATTCAAGCAGAGATCAAACTGGCTTTTTCTCATCTCGCGAATGACGTTGATTGCCCTGAGCACCTGGAACTTGTCTTTTCTGAGTTCCCTTACAGGGAAGGCCCACACTTGATCTATGTAAGGGTAATTCACCGCAAGGAAGGACGCCTCGGAGCTCGTAAGAAGATGGATCTCCGCATCAGGGTGACTGTTTCGCAAGGCTCTCAGACTCGAGGAGGCCATAATGAGATCGCCTATCCCTGCAATCAGTATGATTAAAATGCGTTTCGGCTTATGACCGAAGGGTTCTATTCTCGTTGCCATGTATCGAAAGTTCCAATCTTTTTGTAGTTGAAGCCAGTAGTCAAAGTTTTTTTGAGCTTTTCATTTCTTCTGAAATTCCGGACTTGGTCGACAGTGTTATAGGAGACAGAATAAGCAAAAAGCTTTACATCAGGATTTTCTAAATCATGTACCACTCCAGTGACGTTGTTCCAAAATCCAGGGGGGATCAATCTGTCCGTTTCGACGCCCGCAAGAATTTGAATATGCTCCGGCACTATAGCGCTCTGATTCAATGAAAGCTGTCTCACAAGAGAGGCCAACTCGACTGTACCCCTCTCACCATAGCAGTATCGCGTCACGTAGGCTGCCCGAACTTGGCTATTGGAAAAGGCGTTGTCAACTTCGTCGAGAAAGCCAAAAAAGAGGCCACTATGGTTTTGCTTGCCTGGAATGGGAGATTAAGGACTAATACCGTAAATAACAGAAAAATCGTGGGAACCAGTAAGCCGGTATCGATATCAAGGATGAGGGAAGACTGAACAGTCAAGGGATGGGTCAAGTAAAGGAAGAAGGCCAGATGGGGACGGTAAGACCAGCCTTCAGTAAAACGACTAAGGCTGTAGAAAAGGAGAAAAGCGGCAGCCAAATGGCATAAAAAACCCACCAACCGGATAACGGGTAGACTGCCACCTCCTATTTTGGAAAAAGCAGCTAAAAGAATCCCATGAAGGGGTGGGTGGTAGAGCATCTCCACGCCCGGTGCGGGAATAGATCCTTGAATGTAACTGTTGATGATGCGAGGCGTCCAGCATTCATCCCCGAAAAGGGGTTCGCCGCAATGAAGGCCAAAGAGCGAGCAGTAAATTGCAAGACCAAGGATTGAGAGGAGATATGCCTTTTGATAAGAAGTGTTTTTAAGCGTTTTCTTACCGAGAGGGCTTGGGTGCATCAACGTCTCCATGGTCATACTTGCATGAGTTCAGCATTTCGGCTTCAGACTGCTCCTTCTGAAGCCTTATCGTCGGCTTTGCACTTTAATCCAATGAAAGACCCGCAGACCAGGTGTCAATTCAGGCATTGCCACCGTGAATTGATCTCCTAAGATTGAACCAATGGGTTTCCTTTTGTGGCAGAGTGCCACTTAAGATCGGTGTCAACCATTTCCTTAATCAAGGTTTCGAAGGAGACTGTGGGAACCCACCCGAGTTGTTTTCGAGCTTTGGAAGCATCGCCTTGAAGAACATTGACTTCTGAAGGGCGATATAGGTTTTCATCGATAACGACATAGTCCTTGTAATCTAGATTGAGATGGGAGAAAGCGATTTCAAGAAACTCTTTTACTGAATAAGATTTACCTGATGCGATGACAAAGTCTTCGGGTTTTGATTGCTGAAGCATGAGCCACATTGCTATTACATAGTCCCGGGAATGTCCCCAGTCTCTTAGGGCGTCAAGGTTACCGAGACGGATTTCCTTTTCAAGACCAAGTTTTATTCTTGCGGCTGCGGAGGTGATTTTCCTTGTCACGAACTCCCCACCTCTTCTAGGGGATTCATGGTTGAACAGGATGCCGGAAAGGGCAAACAAGCCGTAAGCTTCCCTGTAATTCTTTGTCAGCTCAAAACCGGCCATTTTTGAAATTCCATAGGGGGATCTTGGATGGAAGGGGGTATTTTCATTCTGCGGCGTCTCCGCCGCATTGCCAAACATCTCACTCGATGCAGCAAAATAGAACCTGCAATGAGGAGCCTGTCGCTTTATTGCAGAAAGGACATAGTGGGTGCCATTGAGGTTGGTGTTAATCGTAGAGAATTCATCTTCGAAAGAATACGACACAAAGCTCTGAGCTGCTAAATGGTAGCACTCATCGGGTTTCACCTCTGCGATAATGTCAAAGATCGACGCATAGCTTTCCATGGACGCACTATGAATCTTGATGCGGTCGAGAATGTGCCTGAGACGCCACATCCGTGACTGGGGATGCTCGATGGCCACGCGTCTGACGATCCCGTGGACTTCATACCCTTTTTCAAGCAGAAGCTCGGACAGGTAACTCCCGTCCTGACCGGTGATTCCGGTGATTAATGCTTTTTTCACATGCCCTCCTTCGTGATCAGGTTCTCGATATCTGTCACATAGCCTTGCCAAGCCAGAATACCCTGGAACTGTTGAGCCCATTTCAGGCCCTTATTTGCGGCATCGCGATATAAGGAGGCATTTTCCAATGCTCCCAAGGCATCCAGCCATGCTTTGCTGTTAAGAGGGTTAGCCTTGAACGCTTGGTTTCCCGTGGTTTCAACAAGGACAGGGATATCACTCACCACTGCAGGGATCCCGCAAGCCATCGCCTCAAGAGGGGGGTACCCATATCCTTCCACCAGAGAGGGTTGGACCAGACAAAAAGCACCCCTTATAATAGCAGGAAGGTGTTTTTCCTCCACATGTCTGATCCATTTCGAATGGATTCCGCGATGTCTTGGTTCCCAATACCGTCGGTCATTATCACGGACCCCTGCGAAAGCAATCGGCCTCTCAATCTGGTCGGCGATGTCCAGTAGGATTCCCAGATTCTTATGAGGCAGCCCATTTCCAAGAGCCAGAACATAGCCCGCCTCAAGCCGATAGGTTTCCAAAATGTCGCCGTCTTCGTTCTGCTTCTCGGGTACAAAGGCAGTGCCAATCCCTGGATGACGAACCTTGGGATTTCGACCAGACCGCCCAAAGTGCTTCTGAGTTTCAGTCATGCTCCACGAGGAATCATACCATGTGATGTCTGCACGGTGCAGTGCATTTTTTAGTCTGTATCTGTCAAAGAGGGTTTTAAAACGCGTTCTATAGAGAGGATGGGTCAGGTCAAGAACGTCGTGGATAATGTGGATCGCGCGGCAGTGAACCCCGAAAAGAGGAAGCTTGGGGTAGGGACTGATGAAAAGGTCAAACTGACGGCTCAGGTTAGAGAGGGTTTTCTCAGATTCCAGGAAAGACGTCGGTATTTCCCTGAGCGACAAGTTCCCTAGAAGTTTCAGAGCGGAGGAGACAGCCAGGGGGTTATGTACGGCCAGTGACACATGCTTGCAGAACGCTGATTCCGCCAGGGACTCGGTCAGTCCTTGAAGCACCCTGGCAATCCCTGTAAAACGGCCATCAGTGAATTCTCGGGCGTCAATTAGAATTCGTATCCCATCATTAAGAATCAAGTGCCTGCCTCTTCAATCGATACTGAAACAGGTTCTTAGTTATCCGAGGTCCCTGGGCTGCGCAACAGCGGAAAATGACAATGAATCCGTTGTGAAACTCAAAAAAACTTTGTAGTATAGATTAGATCCCATACCGAAAACAGGAAATGTGTGCTCATGGACCTCACCGCGCAAGAATTGCGAAACAAAGAAGCCTTTTCGCGTAAGGAGGCTTTGGATCAGTACAGTCAGTTTTATCTTTTCCCGGTAGAGGAAAGAATCTTCAATGCGCATTTTGGTATCCCTGGTCGGGTGCTGGACATCGGTTGTGGTTGCGGGAGAACGAGCCTTTTTCTCGAGAGAATGGGGCATTCCGTTACAGGCATCGACATTGTTCCTGAGATGATCGAGGCGGCCCGGAAACTGGTCGATGGCGTGGAATTCAAGGTGATGGATGCATGCGCCCTGGAATTCGAAAATGAATCCTTCGACTATGTCCTTTTTTCTTTCAATGGGATTGACTGCATTCATCCGTCTGCCAAACGAGCATCATGCTTAAAGGAGATTCATAGGGTTTTAAGGGAAGGCGGCGTTTTCGCTTTCAGCACCCACAATCTGCTTTCCCTCAAGATCTTTCTTCCAACAAATCGATTCCGTCTGGGCAATCTGTTCTTAAACCTAAAGGATCGAAGGGTGTTCTCCCAGTATCGCTTAGAAAGACACCCTTCCGGCACGCTGGAACTCTATTTTACTGACGCCATCCAACAAAAAAGACATCTCAGAGAGCTAGGGTACAAAAACGTCCTCGTCTATGGCCAGCAATCGGATCAACCTTTGATTACCCGCTTTTTCGATACATGGTCTTATTACGTCTGCCGAAAAAACCATCTCTGAAGCAAACGGTTAGCTGATGCAGCTGCCTTGCACAGAATACACCTTGGTAAATTTCTATAAAGCTTGATTATCATCACCTGCCGAGCGTGGTCGGCGATAGTTGTTTTGAAAGGTTCATTGCCTCTCAGGAAATCAAATTCCCTGAAACCGTTTTTCAATGCATAGTCCACAAGGTAGTAGAGCATGATCACGCCAGGGGAATGCTCAGAGTAGGAAGGATCAAAAGCCGGCCTTACCCAATGATAGACCCCATTGTAAGCAAAACCAAAATGCTGCGCGATGGTTCGGCCATCTAATTCCAAAGCGCCAAAACGAATCATGTCCTTACGATCCATCCGGTGCAAGAGCTGCATATGAAATGAAAGCTCTTGAGGAAGCCGATGTTTCACGTTTCTTGCGTCGAAACGCTGAAGATAACCCTCAAGAAGGTTTCTGAGCGCTTTTTCCATCTCCGTCAGCTCGGTGTAATGGCGAAAAGTGAGGTTCCCAATTCTTTGAAGTCTATTTATCTTTCTCCTCAGAGACTGGCTTTTTTCAATTCTACCAAGCAGCTCTCCTGATTTGTCATTAATTCGCATGTAGGGGCAGACATTCAGCACTTTCTTCTCGATAATCAAACGAGAAGAGCTCTTTCCCAACGCGGTGAGAAGCGGAGAAGTCTCCGGGATACTTTCGAACATGATTTCATCCCAATCTGTAGAACCATAGAAGAGGTAGGTTAGCAAGGCCTCGTAGCCTGCGAGGTGGTCCCTGTCTACAATGAAGTCGCAATAGTCCGGCCGATTGCTTCCTATGAAGCCAAGTCGTCTGAAAATTCCGTAATCCGTGATCATCAGAGGGGCGATTGCCCTGATGGCCTCTCCATCATTGAGAACGAGGATGGAGAGCTCTCGTTTGCCGCCATAAGCGTTCCACCAGCTTGAGGCCCATTCGTGAGTCAAGAAAACAGTATTGGTGGCGGCCTTAGCTAGAAGGCTATTCCAGACTGGTTCTAGATTGCTAAACTCCGTGTAAGTACTAACCCTTTTGATATCCATAAAAAGTGTCTTTGATGTGGTTGATGATATGTTTTAGATACCAGGGAAAAATTTTCATTACCAGTATCGAAGGAACGGTATCATCTCTCACGACGCTGATTCTCTTCAACAAGTGCAAGTCGTCTCCCGCTTTTGCGAGTCCAGCGTCCAACGTCACTGCGGCGACATAGCTGTTTTTCTTGAGAGAAGCCATGACAATATCCGAGTACTCGCCAAAGGGATATGCAAAAAAAGTGACCGCATGCTTGCAGATTGGCTCCAAATCGCTTTTGGATTGACGAATCTCGTAATCAAGCTCTTCTTCAGTGCATATCACAAGCGGAGCATGGGTCATCGAGTGGGCTCCCAATTTGACAAGTCCGCCCCTCTTCATTTCGCTAATCTCCTCCACAGAGAGCATCAGTCGTTTGCCGTCCGAACTGGAAAACCCCGAACCGAGTTCACTTCTGATCTCTGCCAAAATAGCAGCTCTTCCTATTTGCGAACTCTTAAAGAGGTTTTTTCGGATGAGAGCATTGACTTCTTCTCTCTGGGTTTTGGATGTAAGGTCCCATTCCCTGCCCCCCCAGTGAAAAAGGCTCATCTGTCTAGGATTGTTCAAGAGGTACCAGGGTTCATTGTGCCATAAGAGTTTTGAACTCTCGATGATGGCCGGCGACACAAAAAACAAAGCCGGTAAGCCGCATTCTTTGAGAACTGTGAATACGTTCGTGTACGAGTCCGCAAAACCATCATCGAAAGTCAGCGCGAGGGAGCGGTGGCCTATTTTGTTTCTTTTGATTTGATGGACCAATCCGAAAAGGGTACAATAGAAAAAAGACGAGAAAACACTCTCATCTGATGCTTGAAGCGACTCAGATCGACCTGTGTTCCACAAGAAGAATAGAAATCAGGCTTGCCCTCAACCACGCGATGGTAACAGAGTATCACCGCAGTTTTTTGTATCCTATTAGATAAAAAACGTGCAAGGTGGAAAATACCGCTGAAGAAGGCTACACTGCAAAGGCCATGACGAATGATTCTCTTAAGCATATCCGCACACCTCATTGAAGACCTTCAGCATGTTTCGGATATGCAGCTCGATTCCAAAGGAATCCGCGCGTCTAAATGCGGCTTGCGCGAGGCGCATTCTTAGGCTTTCTTCTTCCAGTAATTTCTTGATTGCATTTGCAAGCTGTTCCGAACTGCCCGGCGAAAACAAAAGCCCTTCTTGGCCGTTCCGAACGATTTCAGGGATGCCGCCTACTCTGGTGGCAATGACTGGGGTTCCGCTCCCCATGGCTTCAACGAGGACCCGGCCAAAAGATTCGCTTTCAGAGGCGAGAATAAGCACCCATGCTGCACGATACCAAGGGCGAAGGTCTTCCACGGTGCCGAGCCAGTGAAGGCGATGTGAGAACATAGAGCGCCTTGTCGTTTCCTGAAGATGACGCCACCAATCTAATTTATCCTTCCCGCCAATTAATGCCAAGTGAAGAGTTGGATCGAGGTGGGCAACCTCTTCAAAGGCACTCAGGATAATATCATGCCTTTTTGGTCTGTGTATTCCCGCGACGACGAGCAAAATCTTACACTGCCCGGTGAAGGGATGGATTTCTTCCACCGAGGGGTCTTTCAGTCGCTGAATATCAATTCCGTTGTAGACTACTCTGACCTTGGTCTTAAACCGAGGCACAAAACGGCGCGAAGTGGCATGGCTGTTTGCAATCACAACCGTACAAAGCCTGAGCAAGAGTGGATCAAGATAGGGATCTGGTTCGGTGATGCGGCAGTGCCAAACCACGGGCCTACCAAGAAGTCTGCCTGCTATTCCTGCGTAAAAAGCAGCGCGTGAACCGTTCGCGTAGATCAGCGAAGGACGTAGAGACGAAGCAAGTTGAAAATACCCCCTAACAGCCAGGAGCATCTGCGGAATGCGCCATGGTCTTATCGGAATCAAGGGAAGAACATGAGCGGGGATCGCTTTTTCATTGAGTCTCGTCATAAGCTCTCCCTGCTTGGGGAGAGCCGCAAAGGGTTTCCATTCATTCGGCAAGTGAATCAAAAGGTCGAGGAAGGAGTGCTCCCCTCCTCCCAGCATTTCCCCGTGGTTGGAAATAGCAAGAATGGTTCTAGCCACGGAACATCCCTTTGAAGCGCCCCCAATCTGCGGCAAAGTCCATGGTCAGTTTAACAATGGGGATAAGAAGAAAGGAAGGAAGTCCTGCGCCACTCTTTCGCCATATCGTAAAATACCGCACCTGTTGGGCCAGGATATAGAGAGAGAAGAAAAACAAGATAAGCGGTAAGCTCCACCCGGAGGGGAAAAAACAAAGCACAGAAACAAGAAGCAGAGATTTAATGCTCAAGGAGGATCGCAGCACAGTGAAATGAGTGTATCTCTTTGATGCTTTATAATCCTTTATTCGAGTAAAAAAGATATCTACAAGGCCCCTTCTGACAAACCACTTCCATATTTCGCGAATGCTTCCACGCGGTTTATGAGCTACTGCAGCGGTCGGCACAAAAAGGCATAGCCCATGTTTACAAGCTTTCTTTGCGAGGAAGTCATCCTCACCTCCCCATTTGAGCCGCTCATCAAAACCACCAACAGCTTCCACGACTCTTCGGCGATAGGCGGCGTTCAACGTGCTTATCTCTGTTGTCGGCTCAGTTCTTCCACCGGATAGTATGATTCTCCTTATTCCCCCTCCGGGAAATCCAATAATGGATTCCGCCCATCCGATAGGGCCGGAAGATGGAGGAACCGTCACACCTCCCTGGGCCCCCACGACCGAGGAGTCTTTGAGAGGGCTCAAGAGATGATTCAACCAGCCATCAGAAATGACACAGTCGTCATCCAAGAACACAATGATATTCCCCGAGGCATTTGCCACCGCGAGGTTCCTGGCGTAAGGGAATCCACGATTGGCGATTGGATGGGAGATGTAACGAACGCCATTTAAGGGAGAAGGGTTGTCTGTTTCCTCAACCACGACCACCTCAGTTCGGTAAGATGTGTCCATCTTCCTCAAGCTTAATACCAGCTTTTCAAGGGTGCTCCGGCGGCCCCGCGAACAGACTAGGATAGATACTGGCTCCATGTCCGAGTCCTTTTTACTCTCACGAGTCCAAACTCAAAAACATTCACCCTTGGACTCCCTCATCAAGTTTTTCGAAGAGAGCGATTGTTTTTCTAGCTGAACGCTCCCAGGTGAACTGGTCTGCCTGTTTCGAAGCTGCTCGGAGGAGCGCACCTGTGTCAATCTTTTGATCCAAAACCTGTTCTATTTTACCGGCAATATCATCCACATTGTGAGGGTCGAACAATAGGGCTCCTGTACCGACAACCTCTGGGATAGATGTGGCAGAGGATGCAACGACCGGGACCTGGCACCGCATGGCCTCCAATGGAGGCATCCCGAATCCTTCGTACAGAGAGGGAAAGACAAAAAGATCCGCTCCGTTATAGATGAAAGGCAAATCCTCGTCTGGGACGTAGCCTGTAAAAAGAACCCGCGATTCTAGGCCAAGATCATTCACCTCTCGGAGGATCCTGGCCGTGTCCGATGTTTTTTTCCCCACAAGGATCAGTTTTCTGTCTCCGGTCTTGTTTCTTTGGTGAAGGAGATAATACGCATTGAGGAGACGGACAAGGTTTTTCCGTTCGCTGATCTCGCCCACGAAAAGAAGGAACTTAGAGTCAATCCCGTAGCGCCGAAGAACCCCCTCTATGGCCGTCTGATCCGTAATCCGATGAAATCGCTCATCAGCAGCCTGAGGGACAAGGATGACTTTCTCTGCCGGAACTCCATATCGCTTCAGAATCTTCTTCCGTGTAAAGTCGCTTATAGCAATGATCTTGCTTGCTCGCCTCACAGAGTCTTCGACCCTTTTCGAAAGAAGTGCGGCATCCTTGCTTTTGCGAATATCATGGAATTCTTCGAAAATGAGATCATGGACCGTGATAACACTTCTCGTCCGAAGAAGCCTTGGGATGGTGAAATCGGGACTGAACCACGCATCGATTCCATATTTCCTTACAGCCATAGGCACCAATAGATTTTCCCACATCGCTTTTAGCCAGCGTCTCTGGGGAAAGCGCAGTATGATCTCTTTGACATTTTGTCTGAAATTGTCCCATTCGTAAGGGCTCTTGTTGTAGTTGAACAGAAAGTAGGTATTCGCTGAGTCGATCCTCAACATATTTTTTAGGAGGTCGTAGGTGTAATGGCTAATCCCGCCCCTTCTAAAAAGAGAGAGTTCTGATGTCAACACCAATGTTCATAAGTTCTCGTTCATCACACAGGAGAAGATCTGTTCTTTATCCTTTTCAATAACCGATACAGAAGAGGCATTCTCTTCGTTATCTGCTTTAGCCAGGCTTTCGCGAAAAGAACCTTGAAGAGCCAGCCATCAGGCATATGCGACATCCTTAGGCCTTTAGCAATCTGAGGCAAATATTCCTTCGTGATAGCTGGGACGCCCTCCTTCCCCGTTCCCCAAATTTCTGTGAATCGCATGTAATCTTGACTTTCCTTCGAAAGGGCAAGGTTTTCAGTGCGCTTTGGATCAAATTCATAGCGAAAATGTTCGATTATGGAGTTGTAGGAGACAGCAATCTGATAGCCTAGATTCCAAATCTTCAGGGATAAGTCAGTGTCAGCCAAATAGAACTGATAGTTTTCTTCATCAATCCATCCAAGGCGGGCAAGGAGTTTCCGTCGGTACATACCGTGGTTGACCAGAATCTTATCTTCACAAGCTTTATAAATGAAGAATTGCTCACTGATGAAGCAGTCTCGAAAAGGAAAAGCGCATGCGCCTAGCGCTTGCTCTTTGTCATCTTCCAACAAATTGTAGGCGTTCATGATAGAATTCGGGTGAATGTACAAGTCATCGCTCAGCATACAAATGTATTTACCTTCTGCCGACCTGAATCCTAGGTTCATGAAGTAGCCCCAGCTTCTTTTCATCGCCACGTGCCCATCCCTGCTTACTCTATTGTGATGAATGATCGTGAGAATGTCTTGCTGTTTCGAGAGCCAGTCTGTTGTACCATCTTCAGATCCGCCGTCAATGACGATAGTCTCATAAGGCACAGTAATTCCATTGCTTCGAATGCTTTCGATACAATTGATCAGCATCCTTTTTCTGTTGAACGTGGCTATGACTATGCTTATGTCAACACTGCTCATTACTTCGTTTCCATCCGATCCGATGTTTCATAGGACTTCCAAAACTTCGCGAATGAAACTAAAGCATAAGGGGAACAATTGAAACCAGGCATTTTTGAACTGCTCACCGTATAGAAGTCATGAGAGAACCTCTTGAACCACTGAGAGGAACGATTCACCGAAAGCCTTCAATCTTCCATTCAAGCTATCCCTAGCTTCAGCTTCCAATTCAGAGTCGGGCCCGGGTTGCTTTTCGCGCCAGACATCTGCCATTTTCGTGGCGAGATCCTGGTGATCCCTTGGATCAAAAAAAACGGCTCTGGGGGGTCTTGCTCCCGGTGTGCGTCAATATCCGATAAGAGCAACTGCTTGCCCAGAGAACGCGCCTCATCGGTAGTCAGGCCAAACCCCTCAAACAGAGATGGATTAAGAACGCAAATGCTTTGCCGGATCAAGATGAACACATGGTCTCGAGGGATTAAACCTAGGAACACAATCTGACTTCGAATTCCGAGACGCGATACCATCTGGAGAAGTTCGCTGAAGTAGTTGGGATGCCGATAATCTATGAGATTCCCGCTGCAGACGACGATCACTTCGGTTCCCTGATCTTTTAACAGACGAACCGCTTGAAAAACGCTACTGTGATTCTTATGCTTCCAGAATTGATTGGGAAGATAAATAAATCTCCCTGGAAGGCGGTAAGCATCTGCAACCGATCTGGGAGGGGTCTCGTATACCATTGGAGGAATATGGCTGGCAGGTCTGACCACTCGGGCTTTGTGCGCATAGAGTGGGGCAAAAGATACGAAATCACGTTTCACCGACTCACTTAATAGAAGGATCCGGGTTGAGTTCTGGGCGATCCGCATGAAGGAATCATTCCGCCTTTCACATTCCTCGGGGCTAAACATCTCAGGAAGATGGATGTGCTGAAAATCCGGAAACCATGAAAGAGTGGGAATTTTGGAACCTTTCGGCGGTTCACAGAATGCCATCACCTTAATCTGATGACGTCCCAAGAACAGGTCTCGTATCAAATCACGATGAAGTAAACGTCTTAAACTTTGGTCGATGCACCAGGTCGGTGTCCATCTCCGATAGGAGGGGTAAACGATTATTTCATGAAAGAGGTTCTTGAATTCTTCCGGTACATAGGTATCTTTTTCTGTAAGAAGCAAGGAGAAATCTGTGTCGTCGTCCTTTATCAAGCGCGAGGCGTGAATCAGATTGGCAATATAAATAAAGCCTGCATGCCAACCTTCACGACCTAACAAACTGAAACCTACTCTAACCATTATCGTCTTATCTTCCCTGAAAAGATGGGACTCATTGGAGCGTCCGTATCTCTTCAAAAGTCATAGGCGTCATCCATTATGATCACTCCACTCCCTCCAGGGCCATTCGTCGGTCTCTGTGAGAGTCGATAATCTTTTGAACAGCGCGTGTGAAACTGCTGTTGAAGTGCTCGGGTGAGTACTCTGTTTTAGCTGTGGCACGAGCCCGCAGAGATCTCTGTCTACACTCCTCACTACTCATCTGCGCTAATCTCGATGTAGATTCTCGGATATCTTCCAAAGTGCATACCTTTAGGGGGATGCCGAAGTCTTCGAGGTTCATATTAGCGCTCTCGGGGAGAATGGGTATCAAGCCGTAGCCCATGCATTCGATAATTGCACCGGGTTGACCTTCCGCGCAAGTCGCAGAGATCGCCCAATTACAAAGGTTTGCCAAAGATTCAAACCGAGATGAACGCATCGGCACGTATCCGTAAACATGGATGTTACTGCATTCCATCAGCTCGTGCATGTAAACTTCTTTGAAATCAGCATCTATGCTTTGGCAGATGTGCAAATGCAAATGGGTGCCAGTAAAGGCTTCTAAAAGCAGATCTAGGCCTTTGTGCACGTTTCCACCGCCGCTGAAGAAAAGAAAATGTTTACGCCCTGTCTCATAGTCTTTGGCTTTCAAGCCGGACGAGGTCACTGGGTAAGTAGCATTATTAATTCCTATCACGAGGGGAAAATCACGATAGGTATCCACGGCTGCTTGATTGCCCAGGCAGATGATTCCGTCTGCGGCCCGGTTGGCCTTTTCCTCGCTGTATCGGATCGGTCTATCAGGGGGGAGAATGTAACCACGGCGAAGGGCCAGATCGCAAATCCTCCTGGCTTCTCTAATATTCCATTCTTTCCAATAGATACCGGTTGAGAAATAGATGATGACAGTCTCTGTTGGCAGCTTGTCGATGATTTCCTCAAAGTTAATTCCCCCATGGCCCAGAAAAAGGTCGTATTTTTTTGGGAGTTTCCACCCCTTGCAGTCATACTGGATAATATCTACGACATACCCCAACTCGTTAAGGACGCGGGGAATTTGCTGTGCGATACCGAAATTGCTAAATACGATGCGATCGCGCTTGCGCTTCGGCATCAACAAGGGGGACACAAGGTAAGAGACCAGGGCTCTTTTTGTTGGACCCGGAGCGCAGAACTCTTTGAAGTCAACCAGCGCCTTCGGCACGGGGTGAAGGGCATTTTTAGCAACTTGTAACGCATTCCTGAGACCTCTGGCTAAGGTCGACAGGGTGTGCTGAGGTGTCGACTCGGCGGAAGATGTTATCACGAGTTTTCTTGCCCCACAAAAAGATAAGTCCCGTAATGGCATCTGGGGTTCCGGCCTTCCTCGCGAGGAAGTGTCCTCCTGTACAGCGGTGCAAAGCCGCTCAACTGAGAATCGAGAAATTTAGAGTCCATCTTTATCGGATGACCGATGTCACTCCACGATTCAGGACAGTTCTCCCTGTCTTCTTCATTGCTCAGGTCCTGAGCGATTACCAGAACTCCGTTTTTCACTATCCTTCTCATCTGTATGAAACACTGCTCGACATCTTGAACATGGTCGAGCACGTTGATGCATAAGCAAAGGTCGACACTTCTGTCTGGTAAAGAGAGATCTTCAAGCTTCTCAGAGAGGAGGGTAACAGGGTAGTGTCGCGCGAGGGAAGCTACGGTCGACGAGGACCTGAAGCGCAAGAATCGCAGAATTCGGCGTTCTTTTTTCATTTTCAGATACTCGTGGATAAGCGGATCTTCCAGCCACAGGTGTTGAAAGCGGATCAAAGGCAAAATAAGGCGGATGTTCGTGTGCGGTCCGCAACCGACCTCGATCACATTGCTGAAATGCTCACCTTTGAGCATTTCATAGCGATTGAACGCCTCATACCACCAAAGGTTGTAATCATCTCCTTTGCTGACGGTGCCTTGTGCAAAGTGCAGTTCAAACTCCTGAGCTGCCCGCCATCTGTCTGAATTGACTCTAAGCACATCCGTGGTCGCCAAATCTGTCCTCCGGTTCTGGATCAATCCTCCGCGGGTCAGTTCAAAGCGTGTTCTAACTCCCTGAGTTATGCCAAAGCTCTGTCCACGAGAATCGCTGGAGTCAAGGCCAAAGTCGTTTCGGTCACGCTCTTGGAGACCGAGAAGGGACCCTCCCACGGCCCGTTTAGAAAATTCCACTCATAACTTTTGTTTAGGCGTCGCAGAATCTCATCAAACTCCTCGAAGGTCCATTCGCGTAGGTGCCAGGGATTCTTGGGCTTGCCGTCGGGATTGATCTGCTCAGGCCGGCGATTTGGCGTCGAAATGATTACGGTCCGCCTGGCGACCTCGCAAAGGTTCATTATGAGGAGCATGTAGTCGGAAACATGTTCGACAACGTCGATGCAGGTGACCACGTCAACACTGCCCTTCGGAAAAGGTATGGAGTAACCGTCATAGTGTCTCAAGGTTGAAATTTTCGGGCTGAGCGGGATTCTCTTCATTCTAGCGATGGCTTTCCGATCAATTTCGAGCCCGGACAACTGTCCCGCCCTTTCGCTCATGATTCCGAGACCGTATCCCAGCCCAAAGCCGACATCCAGAACCGAATCGCCTTCCTTTAGATAGAGGTCGGTGGCAAGGCGATAGGCCGCTGACTGCACTGGGACCTCGCCATTGGTGTCGAGGACTGAGTAGAGTGCCGAGAATGGGCCTCTAAAGCGTTTGGCCAACCAGATCCTCAAGCGCAAGCTTGATTTCCAAACCGATACACTCAAGCGGCTAGCCTGGCTGATCGACCTCATGACGGGGAGCGTTCCTGTCTGCATTTGCAAAGGGTGATCAAATGATTGGATCCGACAGGATCCACCAGTACAACGTTTTCGATCCTGAATTCGGGTAGAAACTTTAAGTACTTGTCAGCACCTTCCTTGATGTTCACGTGCATATCGCTGTATGGAGGGAGTGGTATCAAGGGTGCGTCAATGTACAAGTAGCCACCTGCCTTGAGAAGTCTCGCTACATGTTTGAATACGATATCCAGCTGCCAATCAAACAGATGCTCTGCGATATCAATCATCAATACTCCATCAAAAGGGTCCGATTCGAATTGAGGCAGGAATCTGACAATATCCGCATGGATGACATTCGCTTTTTTCGTAATCCCTCGGCATAACTTGACAGCGGCAGCACTGTAGTCGATACCCACTAACTTGCTCGCCCTATTTTCCAGTTGGAGAAGAATCTCGCCCCTTCCGCAGCCCAGGTCTAAGAAAGCATTTCCGTCCACGTTCTTGATTAGAGCCAGAATCGTGGAGAGCCGGCTGGAAAGCCTTTCTCCATGTGACTCCCTGAACTCCTTGGAGCCCTCGCATCCATCGTTTGATAGAAAGTATACCTCCGTGTAGAGTTCGGGTCGAACCTCCAGTTTGAAGACGCGTGCATAAAGCTGCAGCGCACCGAGTCGTGATAAGACCCTTTGGAGACGCGAACGGGAAATAGAAGTCAAAACCCGCTTCAAGCGGTCTGGCGTTTTCACTCGATTGGACGGTCGCTTCAGCTCCATGTTTCCTAATTGCATTTCCGTGCCGAAGTTACCTCGCGTGATACCGACCCATTGACCAATGCCGAGACCAATATGCTTCAGTGGATTTGTCTGGTTGTCCAGTCCAGAACAGGTGCGATGACACCTTGCCGCCCCAGAGAAAGTCGTGCATCCAAGCTGCCTGTGTCGACTACTTCGAATGCGAGAATACTGGGTATTTCGTCCAACATGCGGACGTTTGGGATGCTTGCAGCTATATCCAGAACGTATCTTCCTGCTCTGAGATATTGGCTCGCTAGATGACAGGTCGCCATATATCGGCCCGGACCTCTTTCGGCCAAGAAGTGGGAAGGCTCATTGTCCGCGTCGGTGCTGGTTAGAACACACAATCCGCTGCTGGTCCAAAGCCTGAACCCTAAGATAATATTCCGGACAGGTTTGATGACTTCATATTCAATGTCTAAATCGCATCCTTGAAGCAGGTCAGTCTGTGCCGTAACGCCATCCCCTGGTTTCCGAACCTGGATGCTGCAAAACCTAAAATCATCGCTTGATCGTTTGCGCTCAGGCGGGAGAACTACCTTTCCGCTCACTTCGGTTCTTTCACTAATGTAATGGTCGACGACTTGCCCGATTGAACCAAAACGCTCGACGCCCCCGTTTCGCAGAAGCATTCCCGTTGAGCAAAGCACTGAAATCGCGCCCATATTATGGCTAACAAAAAGAACGGTTCTCTTCTCTTTTGCCAGGTCACCCATTTTACCCAGGCATTTCCTCTGAAACTCTGCATCGCCGACGGCCAAGACTTCATCAACCAATAGGATTTCCGGTTCCAAATGGGCGGCGACGGCAAATGCCAAGCGCATGTACATGCCGCTGGAGTATTTCTTAACGGGAGTGTCGATGAATTTCTCGAGTTCGGCAAAGGCGACGATCTCATCAAACTTGCGGGTGATTTCCCATCTATCCATTCCGAGGATAGCGCCATAGAGATAGATGTTCTCATGGCCGGTCAACTCGGGATGAAAACCAGTGCCCACTTCCAGGAGTGAGCCAACCCGGCCTCTCAGTTCAACCCTGCCTTCGGTAGGTTCTGTTATTCTGGACAGGATCTTCAAAAGAGTACTCTTGCCTGCGCCATTGCGGCCTATGATGCCGACCACTTCGCCCTGTTTTACTTCAAAGGAGACATCTTTGAGAGCCCAAATCAGTTCAGATTGGCGATTTTTGATTGCCGATTGGCGATTGAAGACAGTCGATGATCCTCGAAAAGGAGCTTTCATCGCATCCACCAAGGTTTCACGGAAAGTTCTGTAGCCTTCCCGCGCACCGATGCGGTATTGCTTTGAAAGATTCTCAACCTTTATGACAATTTCACTCATGAAATGACCACAGACCACCGACCGTCGACGGCAGATCAAGACAGAAACGACCACCGACCGAAGACCCCCGACAGCAGCAAAAAACATAAACCACTCCCGGCCTTTTCCATCGCGCAGTTGAATTCGTTCCCATCGTTGCTCTCTGCTGTTGAATCCTCGCTCTCTGCTCTTCACTCTATTCAAATCGCGGTGGCGATTTTTTCAAGAAAAGATCTCACCTCTTCATCGCTGGGTGCATCGCCCAGGTAATCAATGGACTCCGAGTAATCCATATCGTCGAAGTAACAAAGCTGCTCCCTGAAGAGCTTTGAGCTGAAATGCCCGGCAAAAATGCTTTTTGCTTGGTGAATCAGCTCTTCGAGTTGCAGGTGGAACTTAAGAATAAAGAAGAGGTCCACATAGTCTTTCCACTTGCTGCGCCTGCCCAGAGCATAAGCTTTCATCGCGCCCAGGTCCTTGATGAAGGGAAGAGTGATTTCCCCTTTGTCCCAGGAGATCGGGTGCTGGACTTCAAAAGGAAAATGAAAGAAAGTAACCTTCGTCTCCTCAATGAGTGCGGAATACTCATCTCCCGTAGCAGTAAAGGTTCGCTGGATCTCAAACCCCTTAGAAATCAAGTGCCGTTCAAGGTTAAAAGGCTCAATAGGCTTTCTGGACGCCAAGTCAAAGTCTAAAGAACGCCTGTGTCCGATCTGAAGCGCTAAAGCCGTGCCTCCGACCAGGTAGAAGTTCTTTATTTCAGGAAGCAGTTTTTCGGCAAGCGCACTCTGTTTCGGAGTCAGGACGTTTTCATGCATTTTGCGAAAAGACCTTCAGAAAGAAGTTAACCGTCTGGGCACGGTAATTGTGCCTGGCCTTATTGATCTGGCTTAGAAAGATCTCCTTGACACGTTGCCGGCCAAAAAGATGAAATAGAAGTTCAACCTCCTCCATCTCTCCGTTGGTGAGAACTCCCTCGACAATCGCTTTATCAGAGAGATTCTCCTTATCCGACACCCACCACCAAAGATATGGCCTGGGTTTTACAAGTTGTTCATAAATCTCTTTTTCCATAGAGTTTCTCTCAGCCCAGACCGCCGACCACCGACCGCTGACGGCTGCCCAGGACACAAGAAATGCCGTTGTTTAAGGGTTCCATCGTGCAGCCCTGTTCCTCACTTACCGACTGCTTTCTTGAACGCCGTCAGCTTTGCGAAAAGTTTTTCGCTGAAGGCATAAAGAGCCTCGGCGTCTTCTTTGTTAATGTAATTCCTCCTCTTGATCAGCTTCACGCAGGCCACCGATTCGAGCAATGAACGGATGGCCATTCCAAGAAAACGCCCCTGCTCCTTGTCGCTTTGCCCGGTTGAACCTTCGGCGATGTTCAAGGCGATGGAGGTGCTGGCTCGTATCACTTGGGAGATCAGATTATACCTTTCACTCTAGGGAAGTTGGGCTGCAATTCTGTAGATCATGTCCACATATTCAAGCGACAACTCCCAGACCTCCAGGCTTTCAAATTTGTACATTTTTCAGCCTCCAAGGTTCAAACTGCGGTCTGCCGTCTGTCGTCGTTAATCTCCCATGGTTGAACGGCCGTCCGCTGTCTGTCGTCTGTCGTCGTTACACCACATCCGCAAACACCTTCTCCATCCTTCTGAAGTAGTAGAGCCCGCCAAGGAATAGGGCCACGATGATCAATGCTGAAAGAGCAAGGAGGCTCCACTCAATCGGTTGATGCCCGAGCAATGAGGCCCGATACGCATGGATCACGCCACCCATGGGATTGAGCGCCAAAAGCCACTGGTAATTCCCTTTCACTAGGCTCACCGGATAGATGACCGGAGAGACAAACATCCAGACCTGAATCAGGAAAGGGATCGCATAGCGAATGTCCCGATACTGGACATTGAGAGCTGAGAGCCACAGTCCAACCCCCACGGCACAAAGGAAAGTGAGGGCAACGAGGAATGGAAAAAGCAAAATGCCCCAGCCGGGTACGAACTGGTAATAGATCATAAGGGCGCCGAGAACGAAGAGGGCGATGAAAAAGTCGAGAAGACCAGAAAGGGCTGCTGAGGCGGGTACGACGATGCGGGGGAAGTAAACCTTTGTGATTAGATTCGCACTGCCCACCAGGCTGTTTCCAGAGGCGGACACGGCATTCGCAAAGTAGGTCCAGGGCAGAAGAGCTGCATAAACGAAAATAGGGTAGGGGAGTCCGTCCGAAGGCATCTTTGCAAGTCTTCCGAAGAAGAGAGTAAACACAAGCATTGTAAAGGCAGGCTGAATGACCGCCCAAAGACCCCCAAGGACGGTTTGCTTGTACCGAACCTTGATGTCCCTCTTGGTGAGAAAATAGAGGAGCTCGCGATAGTTCCAAATCTCCTTGAAGTCGACGGGGACCCAGCCTGTTTTCGGCTCAATGACCGTTATGGAAGGGGCGGTATCGCGCATTTCAAACCGTGATTATAGCAAATGATTGCATATTATGCGATATTAAATATAATATTTCAACTTTTATTCCAATTTACGTCACTGGAACAATTGGGGGAAAACCAAAGGGAGAATGAGTGGGTGTCTTCTGGATGTGATCCAACTTCACGGGCTGTTGCCCAAATCAACAAATCAGATCGCAGAGCTGGATGATGGCCCCTCTTCTGGAATGCCTGGCGGGAGGCGCCTTCCTCATTTCATGGAGCTACGGAATGTGGGGGACCCGATGGCCCAGAGAGAAGGCGAGGGGAACAGCGAGGCGGCAGGTAGTGCCCGCCGAATCGCGAGCCGTGAGGCGAAGCGGGCGGGCATCACCCGTCCGTAACTCCTTGAAATGAGCGGGCCGGGAGCCTCGGTATGGAAGAAAAGGGACCATCATCCAGATGCACGAGACTTCGAAGCGATTTGGGCAACAGCTCGCTAAGGCTCTTTCCACCCGCTTAATGCGCCCTTCTCATCAAAGGAAACATGACCCCCATACATGTTCGGATAGTACCAGAGAGTCTTGACCCCTTTAATGACCTTCACGGGTTCACCGAGAATTTTTGTCACCTGTGTCTCTTTCATCCCGACTTCAAGGCTTCGCCAGTTCTTCTTGCTCTGCCAGCCGTAGTCCTCTGAGAACTGGTTCTTTCTCGCCTCCCTGCACTGCTGGAGGAGCGCTTCCAGTTCTTTGACCTTTGCTTCGAGTGCGGCGTTTTTTTGTCGGAGGGTTGAGATATCCTCTTGTTGAGAGAAAAGAGGTGAAGCCCATGCGAGCGAAAGGACGATCCCGCATACAAGGAACAGTTTCAAACTCAGTCGTTTCATGGAGGATTGATCATCTCCTTTCAGTTATTGAGAAGGCCTGTGGTGCGAGAGGAGAGGCTCGAACTCTCAAGGGTTTCCCCACTGGATCCTAAGTGTAATAAGTCCTCATTCTCTCATATCTAAACATACTATAACTTATTATATATCGTTCTATTACCGAAAAAATCCGCCGCAAAAAAGAACCTTTGACATAAAAAAAACATAGAACCCATTTTTGCAGTACTGGATTTAATAATAGTATTTTCAAATACTTGTAAAATATGTACGCATTTTACTTTACGGAAAATGCGTTTTCTACCCGTCAACAATACCCCTCAAACCGGGAAATGTACCTTATACTCTATTCGATTGCCATGGCTCGTGCAACGAAATTTTTGGACGCCGTTCTCTCGTTTCTTGACCACGGAAAAGACCGCCAGACCAATTGTCCCATGGTGCGTCTCGCCCACTGCCGCAGAGGCTATAAAAATCGCCAGGACCAATGAGACCGCTCTGAACAGAGAAAGTCGAATCTCCTCAGTTTAGTCGACTAAACACCCACTCTACGGCTCAGAGGACGGGTTCGCAGTTCATAGGTTGTGTACATGATGTGTAGTGTATCTTATTTGTATCATTATACAATCCGAACATCCAGACCACGATTTATCCCTTTAAAAGATACCCGCCTCCTGGCTACACCGATAGAACGCTCCCGATACCTGATGGTTCATGAGGCCCTGGTTGGGGTGGGTATGCGTTCCGGCTTTCTGAAATACTTGACAGAAAGTTGCTGTGCTCTTCCTTTCACTTCGACGTTCAGAAGTCCCGCCTCCTTCAGTTGGCTCTTGTATTTTTGAATCGTGCGGATGGAGGTTCCAAGCCAGGCTGCAATGGTTGAGTCAGCTTTTATGATTTTACCGCCGACCCCGCCTTTTCGTTTCTTGGTCTGTTGCTCGATGGCGAGGCGGAGATGCAGTATCAGTGCGTCGCCTACCTTCAGGTGGTGCTCGTCTTCAATGAATCTGTTGGGTAGGCGGAAATACTCAGTGCGTTCCTTATCGGGTGGGGGATCTTTTTGGGGATCGGACAAGACGAAGATGATCTGCTGTAGCGTCTTTTCGAGGTCCGCTCTGTTTCTGTGATTATAAGATAATAGATGTACAATACTATCTATACGGTACCAGAAATCCTTTGGTTTACCTCCTCCGGGGAATGTGGCGAGTGTTGTGTCCCCAATGGTTGCGGCGGGTTTCAGTAGGATATGATCAGTGGTCACTTTCTTTCGAGAAGTCCTTTGAATCAGGATGCTCGCTCCTATTGGCTTGCCGGTCGGGTGTTTGACCTGCATCCCCTTTTGCAAATGCCGAAGTTCAAAGTTGCTGAGTCTACCAAGAATCCCTTTGAGTCTAACGGCAGGGTCTTCTTTCTCCTTCAGCGAACCGAGAAATGAAATGTCAATTCCCTTGATTGCGGTTGCTGCCTTTAGAATCCCCCTTCGGCCAGCCGGATCCATGTCGAAGGCGGCAATGAGGCTTTTCACTCCAAGGTCATGCAGCAGGCGCAACACCCCTGGCTGTATATCGGTTCCAAGCGTAGATAGGACGATCGGTTTATCTTTGTTCGCAGAGATGTTGTAGAAGGCGAAGAAATCAAAAATTCCCTCAACCACAATTGCGGTCTGGTATTCCTCCATTCCCCGTGCAGACTTCTCTATGCCGTAAAGCCATGCCTTCGATCTGACGATTGGAGTCATGAACGGGAAAGGGGGCTATAATGATTTTCGGGATATGAATGCGGTCATATGAATGCGGGGGCCAGTAGCACACTGCGGGAAAGGGGAAAAGGTATGACCATAATAGACGGCAGCCGTCGACCCCCAAATGATTCAGGGATCAGGCATCCGTATCAGGCTTCGTGCCAGGCGGGTTCAGGTTTTCTCCTACCTCGACGCCGATTGGGAAATAGCGGACACGGTATCTCGTATCTTCTACGATGACAATGGCGCCTTTCTCCAAGGCGTCTGCAAAAGCCTCTATCGCTGAGGCCAGGCGTTCAATGACATAGGCTGTGCGGGTATTCTTCAAGCGGAAGAGGATGACGCTTGCCTTCCGGTTCTCGATAAGCGCAGCGATCTCACCAAAATCAAGGTCAAATGTGATGACTATCCGGTTTTCACGGATTGCTTTGTCGAATATCTCGCCGTTCGGCATTCTATGCAGACCTTGGTCTCTCAGGTGCGTCGCATCATGCCGGTTTTCACACAGCCACTCCACAATACGAACATCGACGCACATATCGCCAAGGAATCGCATTGCGCCAGCTCCTCTATTTTCTAGCTTCCAAAGGGTAAACCTCTTCCTTTGTCAACCATGCCGCATATTCAAGAGCCTCTTGAATGTCTTCGCGCTCCAGGTCTGGATACCCTCCAAGAATCTCTTCAAAAGAAGCCCCATGAGCGATCTGACCGACGATCACTGAGACAGGAATACGCATGCCACGGATACAGGCTCGTCCCCCCATGATCTTCGAGTCAAAGGTGATTCTTCCAAACATCGCAGTCACCTCCTTTTATGTTATGCGAGTCAGGGGCGTCCTCTCGTAAAGTAAGCAATCGCAACTCCCGACCCATTCCCGATCTCCCACATTCACTTTTCTACGTCAGAAGGATTCTCCTGGCAATTGATCTTTTTCGGATCTCCCATTAGCCACCTGTCGTGGCCCGGGTCTCATAAGTCGATCCCCTCGTCTCCAATTTCCCTGAGAAGCTGAGCGGGACATTCCTTTTTGTCGACAAGATCCACCTTGAAACCCTTTGCGATCTCTTCAATCTCAGCTTCCGCTTCAAAGAAAAGATCTCCTGGAATCCCCTCGGCGTAAAGGTCAATATCCGAAGTTGGCGCGAACAATGAGCTCCGAGCAAGGGAGCCAAAAAGCACGACACGCGTAGCCCCGTACTTCTTTTTGAGAAGGCGTGCGGCCTCTCGGCTTACTTCCATGGCTCTCCCACGCCGAGCCACTGCGTCCGGGTCCTCAGTGTAGCGCTCAGCGGCTTGCCAAGGGTGGTACTTCTGCATTTCATCCGGGGGCCACCCTTCTTTCCTTAAATCGCTGACCGTCTTACCCATCTCTCTCCTCCGGAAAGGTTCTGACATAGATCGGGCTGGTGTAGGGGTTTGATCCGAAGAGATCGCACAACTCACGTCGACCTTCCGAATTCAGAGTGAATTTTATGTAAAAAACCTCCTCAAGACAATAGAATTGATCAATAAGACAATAGAATTGATCAATCACTTCTGCTGGAGCAAATGCTGGGAGCACTTTTCGAGCAATAACCCTGCCTTTTTCCCCCATTTTTCGTGTCGTGTTGGCGTCGCTCCCGTGGTGCGGTGAGACATCATGCCCGGAACGGATGGCACCGGGGGCATAGGATTGGCGTGGGTTTGGGCATTTTCGGGGTATTTTGGCGGGCAGTGGGGCAGGTGCCGCCAGGGTGCCGGATGCACACACACACAAAATTTAGGACTTCTTTTTTTCAAGGCTCTCGATTTTTTCGATCGCCGATTTCACGTATTCCCTCCACTCCTTCTTCCCCTCATATTTCTTGATGAAATCCTTGATATCATCTATGCCGAATTTCTTTATCAGGAAGTCCATGTATCCTTTCCATTCCTTGACGCTTGGCTTCCTGAAATGGATGACCTCCGCTGGAAAGATTTCGGGAAAGGTTTCGTCGGCCGGAGTGTGCATGACAAAATCTCCGCCGTGCTCGGCTGACCTGAAGGGAATATTTGGCATGATACCGCCAGGCGGTTTGTCTTTCGGTTTTTCCATAGTCTTCAGATTGGCCGAGACTTTTTGGACTGCCTTTACAAGGTCGTCTGTGGACACGATATGGTAATTCTCAAAGACCGTTCTTGTGAGGTGTCCAGATAATTCCATTGCCACCTTTTCACTCACGCCGCTCGCGACCATGTTTCTAAAGGCGCTTCGGCGCATGTCGTGAATGAGCCTGGTGCCGATCTTTGCTTTGTCGCAGGCGCTGTCCCAACTCCCACGGGAATCGACGATTCGCCGGGTCTTATTTCGATTCAAGAAGACATAGGGTATCTCGACGTGGCGCTGCTCCTTTTCATTCCATAACCGTTTGATTATGCCTTCGAGCTCGTCGTCAAATGGGAAGATCCTCGGCTTGTTGTTCTTGGTGTATCCTATGGGAAGCCTCACTTGCCGACGATTGAAATCCACCATGTCCCACGTCAGATTCAATGCCTCGGACTTTCTCCACCCCGTTTTGTAAAGAAATGTGATCAGTGGCCGGAGGTGTTCAGGCAGGTGCTTCAGGATTTCTTTGTACTGCCAGACCTCGATGAAACCTTGGCGGACATTGTTCTCTGCGAGGAGGGAAATCCTCGGGCCTTGAGAAATGCGCTTCTGCATGCGGAGAAGATTGAACCCTCTGCGGAGTAGGGCCAGTTCCCTATTGAGGGTTCCATTTGCACATTTTCCCTGTTTGCGGGTTTGCTTATATTCGTCGATGGTGTGTTCAGTGATTTTCTCGATGGGAGTGTTCTCGCCAAGTATCTCTACCAAGTGCTTCTTACTGGACTCGATCCTGTCGGCGCTCTTCTTGCCGTTCAGGCTGTAATCCTTCTCGACCTCCTGGATGAGATCCTTCAAGGTGATGGGCTCCCGAACCCCGATGCCGATCCTGCGTTTCCACTGTTCCCTTTCCAGATCTGCGACATCTTTGGCTTCGGGCTTCTTGGCGCACTTGGTGGACTTCCGCACCAATTGGCCGTTTTCGGTGTATCTCATCCACCAGAACTTTGAGTTTTTCTGTCTGTAAAGATGAATCTCCATTTTTTCGCTTCTTGCATATTCTGGGCATATTATGGAGATTTTGGCAAGAGCGCAGGGGAGAGAAATGCTACATAACTATTTGGTATTATTAATGGTGCGAGAGGAGAGGCTCGAACTCTCAAGGGTTTCCCCACTGGATCCTAAGTCCAGCGCGTCTGCCAATTCCGCCACTCTCGCGTAACAGCGTGCTCGCACAATCCTAATCAGGGATTCTCAGCTTTGCGCGAGCTGCAATCGGCTGACTAAATATTCTCATTTTTTTCCGCTATCCTGTCAAGGGCTAACGGAACCCTGGAAAGCCTGTTGGAACTCCTTGATGAAGGCCAGGATGAGCCCGTCATCTGCGAAGCTGTAATAGGCGTTGTGGCCTATGATGACATGATCAAGAACTTGAATCATCAGGAGCTGGCTGGCCCACACAAGATCCCTGGTCAGTTTCCGGTCTTCTGCTGAGGCAGAAGGGTCCCCTGAAGGATGGTTGTGGACGAACACCAGCGCTGCGGCTCTATACTCAAGAGCCTGAGTCATGATTTCCCTCGGGTACACGGCGCTTCCTGTTAGACTTCCGTAGAAGACATCTTGATCCGCGATCAATTCGTTCTTGCGGTTGAGATAGAGCACCTTGAAGACTTCTCTCTTGAGATCGCGCATGGAGTGAAAAAGATAATCGAAAACCGCTTTGGAAGAACCAAAGAAGTTCTTGTTTCTTGCCCTGTCCCGCAAATATCTCCCGGCAACGTGATGGACAAGGTTCAGGTAAAGAGCGTTTTTGGGCCCGATGCCGCTGATTTCTTTTAACTTGGGAATCGGGGCCGAGAGAACCCCGGAAAGGCTCCCAAACTTCTTCAGCGCCTCCCTTGCCTGGAGTTTCACGTCCTTTCTAGGAGTCCCGAGGGTGAGAAGAAACTCCACCACTTCCTCATCGGAGAACCGGTCGAGACCTCCCTCCTCGAATTTGTCACGAAGCCTCTGCCGGTGACCATCGCCGCGGTTTTGCCAGTCTTCTTTTTCCATGACTCTCTCTCTCCGATGTCGGAAAGCCGGACGTGTTTTCGAAGTTTATCCGCGGTCCAAGCGCAGTGTCGAACTCCTAAAAGCTTCTTAACAAAGCCTGAGCACTGCCATTCCCGCTCCCCGCCTGCAAGCGGGGAGAAGTTTCGCGCCCATGCTCCGTAGTACGGCTCCTAGACGGGGCGGAGGATACCGGAGAAAACGGAGAGAAACAGACGAGCATTGGAAAGCAAACAGCGTCGCTACACTAGCACATATTACTCGATTTGTTAAACCGCACTGTAGGATCGGAACACTTCCAAAGACCACCCTTTGGCAGTTTGAACAAGGGGAGGGATCTGCTATACTGCCTTTTCTTGGCAACGGGCCGGAGGAGGGTTAGAATTGTCGCACAAGAGAGAGGGGTTGAGAAAGCGATGGGCTTGATCAGAATACTTTCTGAAAGAGTAGCTTCCCAGATTGCGGCAGGGGAAGTGGTAGAGCGGCCTGCTTCCGTGGTGAGAGAACTGATCGACAACAGCATTGATGCGGGTGCTGCCAGGATCTTGATCAGAATCGAAAACGGAGGCAAGAACCTAATCCGTGTCGCTGACAATGGAGCAGGCATGGATCGGGACGACCTGCTCTTGTGCGCAGAGCGACATGCGACAAGCAAAATCAGCGAACTCTCCGACCTGTTCAGTGTCCGCACTCTCGGGTTCAGGGGAGAAGCCGTTCCGAGCATAGCCGCAGTCTCCAGAATGGCGATCACCTCCCGCACGCTTGATCAGATGGGGGGCTTCCGTCTGAAGCTTCAGGGCGGAAAAATAAAGGAAATCGAAGAGACAGGCGCACCCGTCGGAACGACGGTGGAGGTGAATGACCTTTTTTTCAACACTCCGGCGCGGAAGAAGTTCCTGAGGAGCGCGGCTACGGAGACCGATCACATTGTGGATGTCCTGTCGCGAATCGCTCTGCCCTTCACAGCCCTATCCTTCAGGCTTGATGACAGGGACAAAATCCTGCTGAGCCTTCCTTCCGTGGATAGCGACGTGAGCCGGCTTTCAGCGCTTTTCGGGCACGAGGTGGCTGGTTCCATGATCCCGATGGAGAAGCAGATTCACGGTCTCAGCATACGAGGTTATCTCTCTCCGCCCGAGCGGGACAGGGCGCGGGGAGATCATTTGTTCGTGTACGTGAACAGAAGAAGCGTGAGGGAGCGCCTTCTGACCCATGCGGTCATCGAAGGCTATGGGTCGCGCCTCATGAAAGGACGCTATCCTTATGCCGTTATCTTCATAGAAATAGACCCCTCTCTGGTTGATGTGAATGTCCATCCAACCAAACAGGAAGTCCGGTTTGACCAGAACCGCCTGGTCCACGAAGCGGTGAAGACGGTGGTCGATGAATCCCTGAAGCAGAAGGCCGTTTCACTTTTCCATGTACCGGTCTTTTCAACCGAGAGCATGGAGGAAAAGGGCGGAGGAATCGCAGAGCCCATCCGAGAATATGCAGGGTACCGTGCTGGAGCGACGATTTCCCGTGGGCCGGAACTTCAGGTTCCGTTGATGATCAAGGAGAGCCCCGTTGTTCTCGGTCAATTGAAAGAGACCTACATCCTCTGCGAGACCCAAGAGGGCCTTCTTCTTGTTGATCAGCATGCGGCTCACGAAAGAAGGGTTTATGAGAAGCTGAAGAAATCCTATGAAAACTCAAGCCTGGAGTGCCAGCCCTTCTTGATACCCCCTAAAGTGGACTTTTCCCCCTCGGAGAGCAGAACGATTCTGAAAAAGATGGAGGAGCTCACCGAACTGGGTATTAGGCTGGAGCATTTCGGCGGAGGGACTTTTATGGTTCGATCTGTTCCGAACATTCTGGTCGATGTCCATTGGGAGTCCTTTTTGCGGGAACTCATTCCAGTGATCGAGGAACAAGGAATCGTGAAAGGAGATCAAGTCGTGGACAGGCTCCTCGCCCTCATGGCCTGTCATGGAGCGATCCGCGCAGGCCAGCGATTATCCCATGAGAAGATGGTCTCGCTCGTGGAGCAACTGGATGAAGTGGAGGTGCCCACGAACTGTCCTCACGGCCGGCCCGTGTTCAAGAGGCTGAGCTTTTATGAGATAGAAAAGATGTTTCGGAGGGTTGTCTAGCAGGTTGCTGAAAAACGCCCATCTACGGCGTTGCCCTCATCCCTCGTCGTTGCGACGTACTGGACTGTACGACTCACTCCTCGGGATTTCGGTCGCCTTGTATCTGAGCGTTTTTGAGCAACCTGCTGGCAGGGTCTTTTTCAGCATCGTGCCAGGAGATTTTCACCGCAGAGGGCGAAGATTTTACCGAGATGGTCGTAAAACAAGAAAAAGTGGTGGTCATAGCCGGGCCCACGGCTTCGGGGAAGAGCAGCCTTGCCGTGGAGCTCTCGATCCTTCTTCAGGGTGAAATCGTCAATGCGGACTCCATGCAGGTTTATCGGGATATGGACGTGGGCACGGCAAAGCCTTCTCCAGCCGAACGGAGGATCGTACCCCATCACCTTCTTGACGTGGTTGATCCCGATGAAGATTTCAATGCGGCCATTTACCGATCTCTCGCCATTCCCGTCATCCGGGATCTCCTCTCGATAGGGAAGGTGTGTTTTGTCGTTGGAGGGACGGGGTTGTACATCAAGGCCCTTCTGGGCGGGCTCCTTCACTGCCCGCCTGTGGATCACGGCTTAAGGGAAGAGCTTCGTGATCAAGCGGAAGAGCAGGGGCTCCGATCTCTTTACCGAAAATTGGAAGAACTGGATCCTGTGTCCGCGAAGAAGATCCATGCTCATGACAAAGTCAGAATTCTTCGCGCCCTTGAAATCATCGAGCTCACAAAAAAGCCGCTCTCCGCCCTGATTCAAGGTCATGGCTTCCAGGAAGCCGTCTTCCAAGCTCTTCGAATTTGTTTGCAAATCGACCGTAAGGAGCTTTATCATCGGATCGACGAGAGGAGTCTCCTCATGGTTGAAAGAGGCCTGGTTGAAGAGACCGAGAACCTCTTAGCCAGGGGATACTCTCCTGAACTGAAGCCCATGAAGTCCCTGGGTTACAGGCATGCCGTCCGGTACCTCGAAGGCCGTTATGATCGAGAGGAGATGGTGCGGCAGCTCCAGTTGGACACACGGCGTTACGCGAAGCGGCAGCTGACCTGGTTCAGAGCAGATCCTTCCATGACCTGGATAGACCCTCAAAGGAAAGAACACCTTGTTGAAACGATCACATCCTTTATTCACGACCCGTGAACGGCTGCCGGTCGTTGCCTTCGGAAGGATGATCCTCTTTCTCTCGATGGTCGGTCTCTTTTCCCCGGGTTTGGAGCCTTGGGCTTACGGGGAGAATTACACCCAACCCTTTGAACTGGGAAGAGTGGACTGGACCAACGGAATGGTTGAGGCCTCGGACACAGGAAAGCCCCCGGGGCACGCGCTCAGTCCGGCCCAAGGAAGGGCGCTCGCGGAGACTGAGGCGGAGACCCTGGCGCGAAATTGCCTGGTCGGGATCCTTCACTCCATTCGGATCGATTCCAAGAGCACGGTAAAAGAGGCTCTTCAACATCAGGGCGCAATGGATGACCTTGTGGCCGCGGTCCTGAAGGATTCCTACGTGGTAGAGAAGTCTCTTTTGGCAGATGGAACGGTCAGAGTGACCGTGGCGATCAAGTTGAACGGCTCCTTTGCCGATCTTGTTCTTCCGAAAACCATCGTGACCATCAAAACAGTAGAGCAGTCCCAAAAAAAGGAAGAGAAGTTTACGGGGCTTATCATCGATTGCCGCGGCATTCCTGTGAGCCCTGCGATGGTGCCGATGGTTATCGACGAAGATGGACAGGTGGTTTACGGAACGGCCTATGTCAGCCGTGACTATGCATTGGAAGAGGGGATGGTCGCTTACGCCAGAGGCCTGGCTAAAGCCCGGGACAATCCGAGGGTCGGCCCCAAACCTCTGATTGTGAAGGGCTTGAGAACCGTGAAGGCCAGGTCCTCCGACATCATTATCAGCAACGCGGATGCAGGGAAGATCAAAGGGGCGGGGAGCAATATCAGTTTTCTTAACCGAGGCAGAGTGTTGTTTGTGATGGAGTAGACGCGGTGGTGAGTGCTGTGAAAACTTGGCGATCTTTAAGAGCGGAAAAAATGTTGGCGAAAGCTCTGGCTCTGATCTGCTGCATGGGGTTCTTTTTTGGAGGGTGCGGACCCCGCTCCGGCTTGTACCCGGAGAGCACCTTGGGCACGCCGGAGCACCACGTGTTCAACGGGTTTGCCTTGTTCAGAATGGAGCGCGCTGACGATGCCCAGCGGGAGTTTGAGCAGGCGCTCAGGCTTGATCCGAGATGCTCGGGCGCATACATGGGCATCGGGTGGGTCGAAGGTCAGAAAGAAAATTTCTCTGCGGCGTTTGCATCAATGACTCAGGCAAAAGAGGTTGCAGAAAAAAACGAGGAAAAAGCTCTTGTGGAAGTGGGGTTCATGGGGCTTTACACCATGCAGAAGGGTTCTGACTGGGTTCAGCGCGTGGAGCAGAGTTTCACGGCTGCCTCTTCTCTTGCAGAGGATCTGCCGGAGGCCTATTTCTACCTTGGCATCGCCTACAAGCAGGCTTATCGCTTTGCTGATGCGGAAAAGGCTTTTAAGAAGGTCATTTGGATTCATCAATCCCTGGTTCCTGAGGCAAAAGAGGAATTGGAATCGGTCCGAAAAATACTGAAACTCGGCCCAGGATCTCCGTTAACTCCGGAATGATCTGATTACACGGACTGCTGCCAACATGACGATCCCCAATCTGATTACCGCTTTCCGAATCATTCTGGCGCCGGTCTTTGTCATTTACCTGATAAACGATCGGCTCAATTACGCCTTAGTCGTCTTTCTCGTGTGCATGATCAGTGACGGCATTGATGGGATGGTGGCCAGGCTCTTCAATCAGAAAAGCAGGCTTGGAACTTACCTTGACCCTCTGGCTGACAAGATTCTGCTGGTCGCCGCTTTTGTCCTCTTGGCGGTGAGAGGCTATCTGCCCTCATGGCTAACCGTGACAGCGATCGCTAGAGACCTCATGATTCTCCTGGGCATCCTGGTCATTCACCTGAACCGGATGGAAATAAAGATACGACCGTCTTCAGTCAGCAAAATCAACACCTGCTTTCAGTTCATCACCCTCTCCATGGTTCTTCTAAAAGGCTGCGTCCTGCTCCCTTCAGTCATTTACGATGTTCTCTACTACATCACGGCAGCCTTCACGATCGTCTCGGGCCTCCATTACATGCAGTACGGACTGAGGGTCATGGGGGAAGGGGCGGGCAACAGCAGTAGTCGCGCGGAAACGGTGGAGAAGACAAAGGAGAACAAATAGGGCTTGACATGATTGGGCAAAGTTGCTACCTGATCAGTTCCCGGAGAACAGGCACGTAGCTCAGGGGAGAGCACTACCCTGACACGGTAGGGGTCCGGGGTTCAAATCCCCGCGTGCCTACCAGGACAAAAAAAAAAGAGGCTGGTCTGAACCAGCCTCTTTTTTTCAAGGCCTTGAATTGTTTTTCAGGATTGCTTCAGCAGGACAGCATGGTCCCGCGAGGCATCACTTCTTGCACTCTTTGATGGTTTCACCCCACCAACCCTGGGACTGGGTAGCCTTGGTGAACTCTGGACCGCAGTCCTGGTAGCCACTCCAGCTGAACTTCAGATGTTCAGTGTTCTGGTACATGCTGCTATGTTTCCAGAAATCAGACTGATCCGCGCCAGCGCAACCGGCTAGGAACGCAACCACCACAACGAGAAAAAGCAACTTCTTCATGACTCAAATCCTCCTTCCTTAAATTAACGTTTTGAAATGCAATCCAAAAGATGACTCTTTATTGGATATGAAACTGTCCCATGACACGAGACCTTGTTTCCCTTTGTTAAAATGATGTCACGGAAAGATGAAGAATTTCAATGTGCAAATTACCTTTCACTTATAACCATTCAAAGATTCCATTTCAACAAAAAAACAAAAAAATTTTCAGATCCTCCAAGACCTTTTGTAGCGTCTCCGTATTCGCTTGCCAATGTCCGCTTGCTTCCCCCTTCCTTTTCCCCTCCTCCATCCTCGGTCCAGCCTCTCGCGGGACTACGGAGGACTGGCACCAGAGGAGGGGAATTCTGAGCGATGACCAATATTTCCCTCCCCCTCGATGGGGGAGGGTTACTCGCCTGAGGCGGATAAACCCCTCCTGTACCCAATTCGGAGATCGGATGAGGCTCATGAGGAGGATGGGGGCGGTTGCAGGGAGGAGTGAGAGCAGAGAATTTTGTTGACATCATGATGAAAATACATAATAAAATTCAAAAGATTAAAAGTTGGGACTCCAATCAGGGTTCATAGAGTTCACTATTGAGAAAATCACAGGCAGAGGGATTGCTTTTCGTCGTGGGTGTCTCAGAATTATTGAAGATCATTTGTCTTTCCAAAATTTAGGCAAGATGGAATGAGGCATCTGGGTAATGGTTTACTTTGGATGCCTTATTTTCTTTGACTGTGCGAGGTATGAAAAACTTCAGGATTAATTTAAAGGGACAGGCGGCCAAAGAGATTGAGACCGAAGCGCTTACAGGCCTTGATGCGTTGAAGCTTTTGCAGGCAAAGGGTCTGGACAGAGTCGTCGCGGTCAAGATCAATGGGGAGAACCGGGACCTCGTTTCTTCCCTGGAAGAGCAGGCAGAACTGGAACCGGTCGATGTGGAGTCCCCCGAAGGACTGGAAACATTGCGGCACAGCACCTCTCATGTGATGGCAATGGCGGTGAAGGATCTTTTCCCCGGTGTCAAGGTGACGATTGGGCCGGCCATCGAAAACGGTTTCTACTATGATTTCGACTATGAACGGCCTTTTCGAGATGAAGATCTGGCGAGGATCCAGGAAAAAATGGCTGAAATCATCAAGGCAAACCTCCCCTTTGAGCGGAAAGAGATAAGCGCTCAGGAGGCCCTTGATTTCTTCAAGAACCAGGGGGAAGAGTACAAGGTTGAACTCATCCGTGATCTCGGCGTGGACAAGGTGTCGCTCTACAGGCAAGGGACTTTTACGGATCTTTGCCGGGGTCCTCACCTCCCTTCCACCGGCAAAATCAAAGCGTTCCATCTCACGAAAGTAGCTGGCGCCTACTGGCGCGGGGATGAAAGAAGGCCCATGCTGAGCCGTATTTATGGGGTTGCTTTCGCTGACAAGAAAGCCCTCAAGGATTATCTCACAAAGCTGGAGGAGGCAAAGAAAAGGGATCATGTGCGGCTGGGAAGCCAGCTCGGGCTGTTCAGCACCCATGAAGAGATCGGTGCAGGATTGATCGTGTGGCATCCGAAAGGCGGAATGCTCCGCTACATCCTGGAGGACTTTGAAATCAAGGAGCACTTCAAACGGGGTTATGAACTGGTCAAAGGGCCCGAAATCCTGAAAACGGAATTATGGAAAAAGTCCGGCCACTTCGACCATTACCGTGAGAATATGTACTTTACGGAGATCGACCAGCAGTCTTACGGCATAAAGCCGATGAATTGCCTCTCTCACATGCTGATTTATAACTCCACGATCCGGAGTTACAGGGATTTGCCCAAGAGATATTTTGAGCTGGGACTGGTTCATCGTCATGAACGATCCGGAGTTCTTCACGGGCTCCTGAGAGTGAGGGAATTCACCCAGGATGATGCCCACATTTTGTGCACGCCAGAGCAACTGGACAGTGAAATCAAAGGGGTCCTGGATTTTGTCAGGGACATGATGGCCATTTTCAAGTTCAATTATGACCTGGAAATCAGCACCAGGCCTGAGAATTCGATCGGCTCGGGGGAAGACTGGGAACGGGCTACCCGGGCACTCATCAGCGCGATGGAAGACACCGGTATGCCCTACCAGATCAATGAAGGGGATGGAGCCTTTTACGGACCCAAGATTGATGTCAAGCTGAGAGATGCTCTGGACAGGAAATGGCAGTGTGCCACCATTCAGTGTGATTTCACTCTTCCTGAACGGTTCAATCTCTTCTTCGTGGACAAGGATGGGCAGAGACGGCGGCCGGCCATGATTCACAGGGTCATCCTGGGAGCCGTGGAAAGGTTCATTGGGGTCCTCATCGAGCACTATGCCGGGGCTTTTCCGGTATGGCTGGCTCCTGTCCAAGCCGCCATCCTCACGGTCACAGACAGGAACATTGCCCATGGAGAGAGGGTTCTGTCTTCACTCAAAGAAGCTGGAATCAGAGCGGAAGCGGATTTCCGCAACGAAAAGCTGGGTCTGAAAATCAGAGAGGCGCAGCTCCAGAAAATCCCGTACATGCTGATTGTCGGCGACCGGGAATCGGAGATGGAGGGGATCACCCCGAGGTTGCGTAGCGGTGAGAATTTGCCCTTCATGAAACCGACGGAGCTGATTGAAAGGATCAACGAGGACTGCAAACAAAGGAGGTAGGGTTATAGTTAAGAAAACCGATGAAGTCAATGTCAATGAGAGGATCCATGCAAAGGCCGTCCGACTGATCGGTGCCGATGGAGAGCAACTGGGCATTATGCCGACCCAGGAAGCCTTGCTGAAGGCGATTCAGGATGGTTTGGATCTTGTTGAGGTTGCCCCCAATTCAGACCCCCCTGTCTGCAAGATCATGGACTATGGGAAGTATAAGTTCCAGACGAGCAAGAAACTCCAGGAGGGGAAGAAGAAAAGCAAGACGTTCCAGTTGAAAGAGGTCCGGGTGAGACCGCACACGGATGAGCACGATCTTGGCTTCAAGATCAGGAATATCAAAAAATTCCTTGAAAAGAAAGACAAGGTGAAGGTGACCGTGCTCTTCAAGGGGCGGGAAATGGCTTACATGAACGCCGGTATTGCACTTCTGGGTCGGATCGCCCAGGAGGTTGCAGAAGAAGGCACTGTGGAGCAGTCTCCAACCAAGGAGGGCTGGCGTCTCAACATGGTCCTGATGCCGAAGTAGTCCATGGCCCAAATCCTTTGGTAACCGCTTATGAGATCATGCGGTACACCGGGAGTTCAGGCAGAAGGCGACTCGCTTTTCCCCTACTGAAAACGTGAGTATTGAGTCCCGGCTTTCCATGGAAGCCGGGGAAGAGATATGTGTATGCTTTATAGGGAGGTAAGACATGCCAAAAATCAAGACAAAACGTGGTGCCGCAAAGCGCTTTAAGAAAACCGGGTCAGGAAAAATCATGAGGAGCAAAGCCTTCGGCAACCACATTCTAACGAAGAAGACGACCAAGAGAAAACGAAGCATCAGAAAATCAGGGGTGGTCAATTCTGCGAACAAAAAGAGCATCAGCAGACTCATTCCGTATCTGTAGAATGTGTGTACCAAAGAGAGAGTTTTGAGGATTCCATTGTCAAAACTTAATCCCCGTCGGATGATTGCCGACGAGGTTAATGCTGGTTTGTTGGAAAAGAATTTTCGTGAAAGTGAGGTTGAACCATGCCTAGGGTAAAAAGAGGAGTCAATGCCAGACACCGGCGAAACAAAGTGTTGAAGGCTGCTAAAGGTTTCCGCGGGGGGCACAGCAAGCTCTTCAAGACGGCTTTCATCACCCTGAACCGGGCAAAAGCCTTTGCCTACAGGGATAGGAAACTGAGGAAAAGGGACTTTCGTAAGTTGTGGATCGTCCGCATCAATGCCGCCGCGCGCGAGCACGGCCTCTCCTACAGTGCGTTCATGGGCGGGCTGCAGAAGGCGGGAATCGACCTGGACAGAAAGATTCTTGCGGACATGGCTGTCCATGACCCGGCCGGCTTTGCGCGCGTGGCCAACATGGTCAAGTAAACGCTTGCCTGAAGGAATGAGTTCGCCATTGAAGGGATGAATCGAAGGGCTTCGAGACACTGATGAGAGGAAAGTGACGTCCTGTTCTCATGAAGGATCAAGTTCTCGAAATTGAAAAAAAAGCAATCCAGGATCTAGGAAAGGTCAGGGATCTTTCAGAACTGGAAAGGTTTCGGATCGCTTACCTGGGGAAAAAGGGTTTGTTGACCTCCCTGATGAAAAGGCTGGGTGATCTCTCCCCTGAGGAAAGACCTGAAGCCGGCCAGTTGGTGAACCGTCTGAAAACCGACCTGACCCAGCGGTTTGAAAAGGCTCGGGAGAGGATCCTTTCCATCGAGGAAGAGGGTGTCTCTCTGCTGGATGTGACTTTGCCCGGACGCGAACCTTTAAGAGGCCATCTCCATCCCATTACCCAGGTGCTCAGGGAAATCTGTCAGATCTTCGGCAAGATGGGTTTTAGGGTGGTCAAAGGGCCTAACGTGGAACTGGATTACTACAACTTCGAGGCGCTCAATATCCCGCGCGATCATCCGGCCAGGGACATGCAGGATACCTTTTACGTTTCCGAAAATGTGGTGTTGAGAACGCATACCTCACCGATGCAGGTGAGAACCATGGAAAAGCAGGCTCCTCCTGTAAGCATCATCGCCCCCGGCAAGGTCTACAGGAGGGACTCCGATGTTTCTCACACCCCCATGTTCCATCAGGTCGAAGGTCTGCTCGTGGACAAGGGAGTGACCCTGGGGGATCTGAAGGGGACCCTGACGACCTTTGTCCACCAGATGTTCGGCCGGGACACATCCCTACGCTTCAGGCCGAGCTTCTTCCCCTTTACGGAACCGAGCGCTGAAGTGGACATCCGCTGCGTGATCTGCAGGGGCAAAGGGTGCCGGACGTGCAAGAACACAGGCTGGCTGGAGATCCTGGGTTCCGGGATGGTGGACCCTGAAGTTTACCGCTTTGTCCACTACGACCCCGAAATCTACTCGGGGTTTGCCTTTGGCATGGGAATCGAGCGGGTGGCCATGCTCAAGTACGGGATTGATGACATTCAGCTTTTCTACAGGAACGACATGCGGTTCCTGAGACAATTCTAGAAGATGGAGTGATGGAGTACTGGAGTAATGGAGTAATGAATAAAAGAAGAGAAAGAGAGAATCAACACTCCCGTACCACAGTACTCCAATACTCCATTACTCCAATACTCCAATACTCCAGCATTTGCAGCGCGGAGCGCCTTTTCTCATGCGAGTAAGTCTCAACTGGCTAAAAGATTACGTGAACATCCCTTTGTCGGTGGATGACTTGGCCGAGCTCCTCACCATGTGCGGTTTGGAGGTGGAAGCCAAGGAGCCTTTGGGCCGGTCCCTCGAGGAGGTGGTGGCGGCAAGAATTCTGTCTGTAGTACCCCATCCCCAGGCGAACACTCTGTGGCTTTGCGATGTCGAAGCAGGCCAGGGCGCCGTGCAGGTGGTGTGCGGAGCGCCGAACCTGCGTGTGGGCATGATGGCTCCTATGGCTCTGCCCGGGACAAAACTGCCCGGAGGGCTGGAAGTGAAAGAAAGCCGCATTCGCGGAGAGGCGTCCGTCGGGATGCTTCTGGCAGAAGACGAGATGGGGCTGACGGAAGATCACACGGGCCTCATGGTCCTTCCCGAGTCTCTGTCGCCGGGAACGCCTGTGGCCGAGGCGTTGTCCCTGGAGGACTGGGCTCTGGAAATCAGCCTGACGCCCAACCGCCCTGACTGCGCCTGTGTGATCGGCATTGCCCGGGAGATCGCTGCTCTCACCAAGGGAAAGCTTCGCAAATCGGACATCCGCTTCAGGGAGAGCGACCGGCGCATCGAAGCGCTTACCAGCGTGACCCTCGAAGATCCTGAGGGCTGCCCCCGGTACGCGGCCGGCATGGTCTGCGGCTTTGAGCTCAAGCCCTCCCCTTTTTGGATAAGATACCGCCTTCATGTTTCAGGGATCAGGGGCATCAGCAACGTGGTGGATGTGACCAACTACGTTCTCCTGGAGATGGGACAACCGCTCCATGCGTTTGATTATGACCGGCTCAAGGAGAATCGCATTGTGGTCCGAAAAGCAGGGGAGGGAGAGGTTTTTTCGACCCTGGACGGCAAGACCCACACGATGAGTAAAGACAACCTGATGATCTGTGACGGTCAAAGACCGGTGGCGCTGGCAGGGGTGATGGGTGGGCTCAATTCCGAGATTTTTTCCGAATCGAAAAACGTCCTGATTGAAAGCGCCTTCTTTGACCCGATCACGATCCGAAGGAGCTCCAAGCGGCTGGGCCTTTCCACAGAAGCTTCGTACCGTTTCGAAAGAGGCGTGGACATTGACGGAGCGGTGCCGGCGCTGCGCCGCGCCATGAGGCTCATCTCTGAACTCGCCGGGGGCGAGGTGGTCCAGGGGATCATTGACAATTACCCGACACCTCGCAGCCCGAGGGAGATCGATCTGAGAGTGGACAAGACGAACCGATTTCTAGGGACAACGCTCTCCCGGGACACTGTGGCGGGTTATCTCCAAGCCCTCGAGATGGAAGTGCAACCGTCGGGGGAGAATGTTCTCCGGGTAAAGCCGCCCTCTTTTCGCGTGGACATTCTCCGCGACTGGGATCTCATGGAAGAAGTGGCTCGGCTGGAGGGCTATGACCACATTCCCGTAACCATTCCTTCGATCCGGCCTTCGGATGAAAAAGAGTCTCCGGAAATGACCACCGGGGATCGGGTCAGGGAAATCATGGCGGGTCTGGGGTTCAGCGAGGTGATCTCTTTCAGCTTCATTGCTCCTGACTCTGCAGACTTCCTAGGCGCTGAGAGGGAAAGCCCCTTGCGATCCTTCGTCACCCTGTTGAATCCTCTCACCGTGGATCAGTCGGTCATGAGGACGTCTTTGATCCCAGGGCTTGTTGCGGCGGTCAAGACCAATCTCTCTTATGGAGAGAAGGATCTCAAGCTTTTCGAGTGGGGGAGAGTCTTCGTCCGGAAGGGCACGGACGAACTGCCGCAGGAAAGGCTTATGCTCTCAGGCCTGGCCATGGGGCTGGCCAATCCCAAGGAATGGTACCGAGCGGAAAGAGCCGTCGACTTCTACGATGTGAAGGGCGCTGCGGAAGCGCTTTTGAAAGCGCTGGGTCTGCGGGATCTCGTCTTCGAAAGAGGGGAGACTCCCCCGTGGTATTTGAATGAGGCTGCGTCGGTGATCCGCCTCCCGGATCAGAGGCTCGGCACCGTGGGACAGCTTTCGCCTGAAGTGCTCAAGCGGTTTGACGTGGATGCTCCCAGCCTCTATGCTTTTGAAATCGACGGCACGGTGCTTCTTGAAAGGGTTACATTAGACAGGACCTTTGACCCTCTTGCAAAATTTCCCGCCGTATATCGGGATCTGTCCATCGTGGCGAAGCGAAATCTTGAGAGCGCAAGGATTCAGGAGATCATTCTCCGCGAGGGAAGAGAGCTTGTGGAGTCGGTGACGCTCTTTGATCTCTTCGAGGGTGGAAAGATCGATCCCTCGGAAAAAGCTCTGGCTTTCCGGATCTGCTATCGATCCAAAGAGACCACCCTGGATGGCAAAGACATCAATAAGCTTCACGAAAGCATCATGGAGAGAATCCGAAAAGACACCGGCGCCAGACTGAGGGAGGTGTAGGAACACAATGCAAATCCCTGAGGAAAAGAAGTTTTTCCGAATAGGTGAAGTCAGCAGGATTATCGGCGTCGAACCCTATGTGCTGAGATACTGGGAAAGCGAGTTTCCTCAGATTCGTCCAGTCCGGGCAGACACGAACCAGCGAACGTACCAGAAGAGGGACCTCGAACTCATCCTGGAAATCAAAAGACTGCTTTATGAAGAAAAGCTGACCATCGAAGGGGCGCGCCAGAGACTGAAGCAAAAGAAAGAAAAAGCATCGGTCGCAGACGCCGGTCTGATTGAAGAAGTGAAGACGGATTTGCAGGAGATCCTCAGAACCCTGTCCTGAAGGGGGACGTGATGAACCTGAAGGGGCGCACTGCACTGATCACCGGAGCCGGCCAGGGAATCGGCAGGGCTTGCGCGGAGGTGTTTGCTTCCCGTGGCGCAGATCTGGTCTTGTTGGAAAAGAATTCGAGCGCGCTTCATGAGGTCTCCGAGGAAATCCGAAAAACGGGCCGGAAGGTTGTGCCTGTAGCGGTTGACCTCACCGATGTAGAAACCCTGCGCCGGGAGCTTGAAACACACTGCTCCGAACTCACCATAGACATCCTTGTCAATAATGCGGGGTTTGACCGGCCCGGAACAACGGCGAAAATTGATCAAGCCGGATTTGAGGCGGTGCTGGGAATTCACCTGACGGTGCCCCTGTTTCTTATTCAGTTTGTTCTTCCCTCCATGCGCTCCAGAAAGTGGGGCAGGATCATCAACGTCAGTTCCATTTACGCTCTCATCGGCGGTAAAGGGGAAGTGGCTTATTCCACGGCCAAGGCCGGGTTGATCGGTTTCACCAAATCCGTAGCCAGGGAAGCAGGAGCGGACGGAGTCACGGTGAACGTCGTGTTGCCCGGCCTGACGCGCACACCCACCATTGAAAACTTCATGGCAAAAAAATTCAAGGATGCGATCATTCAAGAGACGCCTCTTGGTCGAATGGCCGAATCGGAAGAAGTGGCCAGGGTCATCGCCTTCCTCGCTTCCGATGATGCTTCCTTCATCACCGCCGCGGCGATCCCCATATCCGGTGGATGGGGCATTTAAGAAGGTTAAAGGTAAAAGGTTTGAGGAAAGAGCCTTCTTTTCTTTTGTCTGTTGACAGTTACAGCGCTTTTCCTTATAGTCACTTGCCGAAAGCGATGAATCTTCAGCATCATTTTCGTCACTGTTTTTCAGCTTGGAGTATCCGAACAGGTCTATCATCGTTCAATAACCGTAACTACTCAGGTAGACAGACTGAAGGTAGATAGACTGAAGGAAAAGACATGCGCGACCACACAAAGCCAAGATCGTTTGGATACGTTGGCAGGTGATTGTGTCATGGATGATCATTATTGCCCTTCAGACTTCAGCCTTCAGCCTAAACACCTGAGCAGTTTTCAATAACCTCAAAACAAAGGGAGGGGAAATGATGAAGAAGGGATCAAGGATTAGGTTTTCAGGAATTGTTCTTTTTGGCTTGGTTATGACTTTGTCGTTGATGATGCTTCCTGCTCTTTCTGAGGCGCGAGACATCAAGGTTGGGGTTGTGGACACCTACAGCGGACCCGCTGCCGTTTACGGCAATGATGCGCTCAACGGGTTCAAGCTTGCCCTTGAGGAGATCAATAAGCAAGGGGTGTTGGGAGGAAAGATCGAGTTCACCACCCGGGATGAAAAATTCAAGGTGGACGTTGCTCTTGCCATGGCCAAAGAGCTGGTCATGAGAGAGAATGTGGACGTCCTCGTGGGAACCATTAACAGCGGCGCCTCCTTGGCCATCTCAGACGGTGTCGCCAAGGCGGAGAAAGTCCCGTTCATCGTGTGGACGGCCAAGGATGAGAAGATCACCGGAGAGATGGGCCACCGGTATGTCTTCTCCACAGCTGAAAACACCGCCATGGCAGGAAAAGCAGGCGGCGTGGGTCTGGCCAAGAAACCTTACAAGAAGTACTGGATCGCCGGCGATGATTATGCTTACGGCCACGCGATCGCGGATGCAGCTTGGAGAAATCTCAAAGCTCTGAAGCCTGACGTGGAGAAAATCGGTGAGTCCTGGTGGAAGATTGGAGAGCCTGACCTGGTCCCCTACCTCACCTCTATTTCCGCAGCCAAACCCGATGCCGTGATCTTCTGCACCGGCGGAGCCAGTATGACCAACTGCCTAAAGGCGCTTAAGGCAACCGGCTTTGCAGCCAAGACCCCCTCATGGATTCACACGGCCATTGATCACTCTGTCCTTAAACCCCTTGGAGCCGAGGCCCCTGAAGGCGTGATGGGTACGATCCAGTACCTCTTCTATTACCCGGAGACCCCTGAGAACAAATCCTTTGTGCAGGCTTTTGAAAAGGCCTATGGGAACCCCCCGGGTTTTCCCGCCTTCAACGCGTACATTACGGCCCAGCTGATCGCCGGAGCATACAAAAAAGCGGGAACAATCGACAAAGAGAAGTTTATTGACGCGATGGAAGGGCTGAAGGTGCGGAGCCCTGTGGGCGGCATGGTCGAGATGCGAGCGTGCGATCATCAGGCGGTTTACCCCATGTATTTCGGCACCACGAAGAAACTCCCCCAGTATGATTTCGTAATCGCTACAGACATCGTGACCTTGACGGGTGACCAGGTCTTGCCTACGTGCGACGAAGTTCTGAAAACCCGTAAGAAATAGTCTTTCTGTGCGGGGAAGAGAGACTCCCTCTCTTCCCCGTGCAAGGAGAGAGCAGAGATCATGACCTATGATCTGAGCGCCATCGGAAGCCAGTTCTTCGTGGGACTGAGCCGGTCAATGATTCTGTTTATCGTCACGGCAGGGTTGAGCATTGTGCTCGGGGTCCTCAGGGTGCCTAATGTCGCGCACGGTTCCCTGTACATGATCGGGGCTTTCTCCGCCTTCAGCATCACCAAGCTGGTGCCTGGCGCAACGGGCTTCTGGCTGGCCCTCTTGTTGGCTCCTTTGGTCGTTGCCCTAGTCAGTTTTATTGCCGAAAGGGCGCTCTTCTGTCATCTATATCAACGGGAGCACCTGATGCTCCTCCTATTCACCTTCGCCCTCAGCCTCATTCTCGGAGACCTGGTCAAGATCACATGGGGGGCCGAGTACAAGTCCATCATGGCCCCAAAATTCTTTGACGGCTCAGTCAGCATTCTGGGCGCATCCATCCCACGGTACAATTTCTTTTTGCTGATCATCGGGCCTCTCGTGGCCGTCGGCCTTTGGCTGTTGACCAACAAGACCAAGCTGGGCAAGATCGCCAGGGCGGCGGCTGTGGATCGGGAGATGGTGGGAGCCGTCGGGATCAATGTGAGCTGGGTGTTTGCTTTTGCCTTTGTCTTTGGTTGTTTTATGGGCGGCCTGGGTGGCGCCCTGATGGCTCCCACTATCAGCATCACCCTCGGCATGGACCACAATATCGTCATTGAAGGGTTTCTCATCGTCACCATCGGCGGCCTGGGAAACATGTGGGGGGCCATGGTCGGTTCGCTCATTTTCGGTCTTACCCAGGCCTTCGGGGTGCTCTTCTGGCCCCAGTTCGCCATTGTTTTCCCTTACACCGCCGTGGTGATTGTGCTGCTCCTGCGGCCCAGAGGGATTCTCAAATCCGTATGGTAAAGAGGATCAGACCTTGCTGAAAAATTTTTCCCTGAAGTCCCTTTTTGCCTGTCTGGTCCTCCTGGTTATCCTGCTCATCCTGCCGCCGATTCTCCCCAGGTTCTACACCTATATTCTTTCCTCGATCTTTGTGACGGCTCTGCTGGCCATGAGCCTGAACATGGTGGTGGGTCATGGGGGCCTGTTTCAGTTTCACCATGGAGCCTTTTACGGGGTCGGGGCCTATGCCTTTGCCCTGTTGCTCTACAAGGCGCACATGCCCATGTGGTTTGGCTTTATTGCGGCTCCCGTAATCGCTGCGTTCACCGGCTTTGTCATCGGCTGGTTTTGTGTGAGATCGACCAGTCTTTACTTTGGCATGCTCCAGATCTCCCTGGGCTCGCTTCTGTGGGCGATTGTTTTCCGTTGGTATTCTCTGACCAATGGGGATGATGGGATCCATGGCGTTCCTATTCCGAGCTCTATTTCCTCGTCGTCAAACGCCTATTACTTCATCCTTTTCTTTTTTGTCCTCTGCCTGGTGGTCATGTACCTGATCCACCGGTCCCCCTTCGGCATGACCCTTCAAGCCATTCGAGACAATCCGGCCAGGTGTTCGGCCGTGGGCATTAATGTGAGGCGCCATCAGCTCATGGCGATCGTGATTGCGACTTTTTTTGCAGGGGTGGCCGGGGTTCTTTTTGTGGTTCTGGAGAAATCGGTGTTCCCGGACTTGCTCTTCTGGGTTCTTTCGCTCGAGATCTTCATCATGTGCCTTTTGGGCGGATGGTTCACTTTCGCAGGCCCCATCCTTGGCGCGGCGATCACCGTGGCTCTAAGAACCTTTGTGGGCATTTACACTGAGTACTGGACATTGATCCTCGGAGTGCTCCTGATCCTCCTCATCTTTTTCCTGCCGGAAGGGGTGATGGGCTTCTTTGTCCGGAAGTTTGGAAAGCGCGGTGGCGAAGAAGATGCGCTGGGAAGGGGAGAACATGCTGAAGGTTGAGCGAGTATACAAATCCTTTGACAAGTTCCTCGCGGTCAACGGGGTGGAGCTCACGGTGGAGAAGGGACAGCTCGTTGCCGTGATCGGACCGAACGGGGCAGGTAAGACCACCCTGTTCAATTTGATCACAGGCATGCTCAAGCCGGACAGGGGTCGAGTGGTTTTCAACGGAGAGGATATCAGCAAACTACCCCCCCACGATATTTGCAGAAAGGGGATTGCCCGTTCTTTTCAGATTGCCAATGTCTTTCCCCGGCTCACGGTCTTCAAGAATGTTCAGGTGGCGGTGCTTTCCCAACAGAGGAAGAGCAGCAATTTTTTCCGTCCTGCCCACCGCATGGCCGTCGAAGAGACCAATCAGATCCTTGCGAGTGTGGGGCTTCTCGGCAGAGCCGAGCACCTTGCCGGTTCTCTTTCTCATGGGGACCACAGGATTCTGGAGATAGCCATCGCCCTTGGCAATGAACCCCGGATGCTCATTCTGGATGAGCCCACGGCCGGGATGTCGCCCGATGAGACGTCGTCGACCATGGCTCTCATCCAGCGGCTGGCCGAGACCCATGGGCTGACCATTCTCTTCTGCGAGCATGACATGGACGTGGTCTTCAACACCGCCCAAAGCATCATGGTCATGCACTACGGAAAAACGATTATCCAGGGTAAGCCTGAAGAAGTGAAAAGCAACATAGAAGTCCAGGAGGCTTACCTCGGGGGTGCGGATGCTTGAAGTGGAAAAAATTCATACCTATTATGGCCTGAGCCACATTCTTTTCGGCGTGTCTCTCAAGGTGGAAGCAGGCCAGGTGGTGTGCCTCCTGGGAAGGAACGGTGCGGGCAAGACAACCACTTTGAAAAGCATTCTTGGTTTGGCGGTCCCCAAACAGGGCCGGATCAGATTCAAGCAAGAGGATGTTACAGGGAAAGAACCTTACATCCTCGTGAGAAAAGGGATAGGGTATGTTCCCGACGACCGGAGGATTTTTGCCGATTTATCCGTTGGCGAAAACCTTGAGATAGCGGAAAGAAAGGCAAGGGAAAGGGAAGTTTGGGACAAAGAAAGGGTTTATGAGCTGTTCCCACCCCTCAGGAGGCTCGATTCCCGCAAGGGCGGTTTGCTGAGCGGCGGGGAACAGAAAATGCTGGCCATTGGAAGGGCGCTGATGGGGAATCCGGATTTCCTGCTTCTTGATGAACCCACCGAGGGCATTGCCCCTGTAATGGTCCGTGCTTTTGGACAGACCATCCTGCATCTCAAAGACTTGGGGCTGACGGTGCTCATCGCGGAACAGAACGTGAAGTTCACCCTGAAGCTGAGTGATGTGGGATATATTATTGACAATGGTCGAATCTGCTATCAGGGAACGGTTAAAGAGCTGATCGAAAACGAAGAAGTGCGCCGCACCTGCGGGATCTGAGTAAGAGGAAGACAGGAGACAGTAGGCAGCAGACAGAAGACAGCAGACCCCCAGTGAAATAGAACTAAAGAAGCATTTCACGGGGCAGAAGGGAAAAGAGCATAGGAAAAAGTTAGCAGTAAGGATTTTGCAGTAGGCAGAAAAAGAGAGAAGCCGGAAGACACATCACAGCGAGTGCTGAAAGCAGACAGCGAAGCGCTGACCCTCTCAGTTTGCATCGAATAACAGATAACCGACAACGGAGAACGGTGAACCCCTCATGAACCATTTCGTTCTAAAAGCCATGACTCCCAGAGTGCCCGCTCCCGGCGTTGAAATGCGGGTGATCAGCTATTTTTCTTTCTTCTGAGTGGACGCACCTAGTTTGGAGAGAAGCGTGTTGCGGTGAACCCCGAGGATGAGGGCTGCCTGGGTTCTGTTTCCATCGACACCTTCAAGCACTTCGCCGATGTATTGCTGCTCAAAGGCATCCACAGCATCCTTGAGGTTCATGTCCTTGATCTTCGGCTTGGCAACGCTCAGGATCGATATGTCCTGAAGCTGAATGACCGAGTCCCTGGAAATGGTGAAACATCTTTCCACGAGATTCTGAAGCTCTCTCACGTTTCCCGGCCAGTCATATTCCATGAGCGCTTTAATGGCTTCCTCGGAAAAGGTTTTAGCGGGCTTCCCTGACCTCTTCGCGTTGATCCTAAGGAAGTGTTCAATCAGCAGGGGGATGTCTTTTTTCCTCTGCCTGAGAGGCGGAATTTCGATGGGCAAGACATTGAGTCGATAAAAGAGATCTTCACGGAAGCCCCCTGTCTGGATGAGCTGACTCAGGTCCTTGTTCGAGGCTGCCAGGAACCGCACATCCAGTTTGATCACCTTGGTGGTTCCAAGCCTTTCAAACTCCTTCTCCTGGATGACGCGAAGCAATTTGGCCTGCATGGTTACGTCGAGCGTGTCGATATCATCCAGGAAAACCGTCCCTTTGTTGGCGATTTCCAGCTTGCCCAGGGTGGTTCTCACGGCGCCCGTAAAAGCTCCTTTGTGATATCCAAAGAGTTCGCTCTCCACGAGGGTAGGGGGGATCGCTGCGCAGGCGATCACCACAAAAGGCTGGTCTTTTCTCGGGCTCAATCGATGGATGGCTCTTGCGACCAGTTCCTTCCCTGTCCCGCTCTCCCCCTGGATCAGCACCCCACCATCACTGTCGGCGATGCTGGAAATGAGATCGAAAATCTTGTTCATTCTCTCGTCTTCGCCGATGATTTCATCAAAGGGGTGAACCCGTTCCAGCTCGTTTCGGAGATAGGTGACCTGCTTCATCAGGCTCCGTTTCTCAAGAGCCCGATTAATAATGTTGATCACATCATCGACGAGAAAGGGCTTGATGATGTACTCGTAGGCGCCCAGTTTGATGGCTCGGACGGCGCTCTGGATTTCATTGACGGCCGTGACCATAATGGCCTCGGGGCTGGGATCCAGGGCCTTGAGTTTCTCCAGAAGATCGAGGCCATTGACGTCAGGTAACAGAATATCAAGGAGAATGAGATCCACGGTGTTCTTTGAAAGAAGTTCCTCGGCTTCCTTTCCGTTTTCAGCGAGAAGGACATTGAAGCGATCCTTTAGAACCATCTTGAAGGACTGCCGGATACCGTGTTCGTCATCCACCACAAGGATGGTAGCTTGTTTGTCCATCGGTTTTGTCACCCCGTGAAGCCGTTGAGATACAGGATAACCGTTTCATGAGTCTTTACAAAATAAATTACTTATAATAAAATAGAGCAGTTTTTGTAGAAAGACACTAAAGGTTTATTCTGCGGGCATATTATATCATCGTGTAGGCTGAATGCAATAAAGAGTTGTAATTCTAAAGTAGGTATTTGAGTTAGGTGAATAGAATAGAAGAGAAGCTAATGGAAAAGGTGGGATTTCAATTAACAAACAGGAAACTTGGGCCTTGAAAGATAGTTCCTCAATGAGCCTGAGAGCGGTTGTCATCAAGACAAGATGTGATTTAGGTTGTGTAAGTTATTCTTGAGATTACCGGAAAGACGCTTTGGAAAAAGAAACAAGCTGCATCAATTCGAAGGTGATCTTCGCGTATGTTCGAGCGCATAACGGGGGAGACGTAAGTTCGCTCCTGGGAAACCTTGATCCTGAAGTGGATGCCTTACCGGATCAAGAGGCTTTTTTCACGGACCCAAACAACTGGATGTCCTGTGCCGTCATCTGCAACCTCTACGGTAGAGCAAAGGAGATTCTCAAAGACAGAGACGCTCCATATCAAATGGCGAAGTTCGCCATCCAAAATCTTTCCCTCGGATATATCCAGAAGATCTTTGTTAAGGCCTTTTGGTCGACTCGCACTGCTTTAAAACATATCCAGAAGATCAACGATAAATTTAATAGAAGTAAGCAGGTTGAACTGGTCGAGGTCAGAGGGAACGAGGCTGTCCTGAGACTGCACTGGGACCGAAAGATGCTGCTATCCAAGGACCTCTGCAGATACAATCAAGGGACATACACCTTTATGCCCCTTATCTGGGGGGGGGCTCCTCTTGATCTCGAGGAGGTGAGTTGCTTCTTCGAAGGAGCGCCTTACTGCGAGTATCACCTCCATTGGCCTGCAAAGAATCAGTTGCATGAGGTCATTTCCAGATTCTTAACCTCGAAATCCGTGCTAATGGAAACCATTTTGGAGATGGAGGCTGACAAGAAGATCATCGAGCACAAGTACGAGGAGGTCAGCTGCCTTAATCAGGAACTGAATATAAGGATCAAACAGCTCACAGCGATACAAGAAACCGGGAAGGCTATTCTCTCGGTTCTGGACCTGGACCAACTGCTCAGGGTGATCATGAATCTTCTCTTCAGCGTCTGCCAGATCAACCGTGCGATCATCATGCTCGTCAATGAGGAGAAGCAATGTCTTGAGTATATCCATGGCGCAGGTTTCGACGATGAAACCTTCGCGGCAATTAAAGACTACAAAGTGCCTCTCCATCGTGTCAGCAACATGCTGGTTCGGGTAACCAATACGGGCCGGGCGGAGTATATTCCCGAGATAGAAGGGTCAAGCTTGAAGAAGGACAACTTTCTTCTGAGGCAGGGGAAGCCGGTTTCCGCCTTTGTCGTCCCTCTGATTACAAGGTCCAAAGTCATCGGGGTCATGGCGACCGATGGCGTGGAGGGCAAGGGGGTGCCCAAGGACACACGAGAAATCTTGGAAATATTCGCCCCTCAAATCGCCATCGCCATTGAGAATGCGAAGCTCTACAAGAACCTTCAGGACAAGATAGAGGAACTCAGACATTCGCAAGTTTTGCTGAGCCGTGCCGAGAAGTTCTCCTTTCTGGGCCACCTGGCCGCCCGTCTTGCCCATGAGATCAAGAATCCAATGACCGCTATCGGAACCTTTATACAGCTCTTGCCGCACAAGTATGAGGATGAGGAATTCAGAAGGGACTTTTATCAGATCGCCATGGAAGAGACGATGAGAGTGAACAATCTGATTACCGAACTATTGGACCTGGTCAGACCGAAAGAGTCCCAGTTCGACTATGGGGACCTTCATGATCTCATCGAAAAAATGGTACTTCTTGTTTCACCGCAGAGCAGAGACAAACGCATCGAGATTTCGCGTCAATTGGACAAGGCCATAGGGCAAGTTTGGATGGATTCAGAGAGGATCAAACAGGTGGTCCTAAACCTTTTGTCTAATGCCCTTGATTTCACGCCACAAGGCGGTAGGATTGAAGTCATCACAAGGCAGCATTTAAAGGAGGGTAGTCCCCGTACCGTAACTATTGAAGTGAATGATACCGGGGTGGGGATACCTGCGCCTGACATCAATAGAATCTTTGATCCTTATTTCACGACCAAGCACAAAAGCGGCATGCATAAGGGAACAGGACTTGGACTTTTTATCGCTTATCAGAATATTCAAGATCATGGAGGAACCATCGAAGTAAAAAGCGAACCGGATGCAGGGAGCTCGTTCTTAATCACCCTTCCGGTAGGTCCTCCTTGAGTTTGCAGAAGGAGATGGCATCGGGGCGTAATGGAACTGAAGGAAGTTAGAATTCACCGGGTGATCTTGCCCTTCCGTGGGGACTTCTCTCATTCAAGAAAAGAGGGGTCTTCAGCAAGAAACATTATCGTACAGGCTCTCGGTGATCATGACGAGATAGAAGGCTTCGGAGAGGGAGCTCCTCGGACATACGTTACTGGCGAATCGCAGGAGAGCGCCTTCGAGAAGGTCATTGAAATGGTGACGTCTAAGAGCTTTCCATGGGATCTTGGCAGCGTCTCAGACGTCGTGAATTTCATTGAGAAATGCGGGGATGGGCGTAGTTACAACTCGGCCATGTGCTCTATTGAAATGGCGCTCCTGGATCTCTTAGGGAAGATAGAAGACAAGCCACTCCTCAATTATTTCCCTCAGAGCTTCCTATGCAGCAAGGTGTTCTATGGGGCATCTGTTCCTTTGAGTAATCGTAAGCGTATTGAGGAAATTTGCATTCTCATAAAGCACTTAGGTATCCGTCAAGTTCGGGTGAAAGTGGGAAAGGATTTTGTGACCAATAAGGAGAACTTGGAGCTTGTCCAAAAGACTATTGGAGAGAATCTTCAACTCAGGGCTGACGCAAACGGAGCATGGAACAAGGCGATTGCGCTCGAGCACGCTTCTTTGCTCGAAAATCATGGGGTTCAATTGGTCGAACAACCACTGGCGCCAGACGATCCGGAGATTACAGACGTTTCGATGGCTTTCGCGGAACATGGTATTTTTCTGATGGCGGATGAGTCGGCCTGCTCACTCACGGACGTTGAGAAAATAATTGATGTCGGTGCCTACCATGCCGTCAATGTCCGATTATCCAAATTGGGAGGCTTGATAAGTTCGTTGAAAATTGTTGATCGGTTACGCAAAGAGAGAATGCCCTTTCAGATAGGGTGCCAGTTGGGTGAATCCGGTTTACTTTCAGCTGCCGGCCGAGTACTTGCTCTTTTGTGCGAGGATGCCGACTACTATGATGGATCCTACGACGCGTTTTTGCTTCAAGATAATATCACAACAAAGGATGTTTCTTTTGGAAAAGGGGGTGAGGCGGGGCCCTTGAATGGACCGGGCCTTGGAGTCGAAGTTGATAAAGAAAAATTAGGTCGTCTTAGTGATTTTTCGAATTCTGTGACTTTGAAAAGACCTTGATGATAAGGGAGGGCAATGCGCAGCGATGGACTTTGATGCCTGGCTGGAAGACCACAGTGATACCTTGAGAAGTTTCTCTGGAAAAAGAGTTTTCCTGCTCTATTCGGGAGGCAAGGATTCCTCGCTCTGCCTCCATTTTATGTCCCGAGCAAGGAAGCATTTTGGTTTTCATTTGGAAGCCCATGCGGGAGCGTATCCTCTTCACAGATATACGCACCAGGAAAAGGAAAGGCTATCGTCCTTCTGGCATGATCGAGGTGTAGAAATTATCTGGTATGATATGGGCGTGAGGGATGATCCTATGGAGGGAACCTTGCAGCCGTGCCTCTTTTGTCAAAAGGTCCGAAGGGATATGCTGAACAAGGTGCTCGATGATACCGTGGAACACTGGGAAAGGCTTGTCCTCGTTGTCAGTTATACGCTGTGGGATATCGTGAGCTATTCCCTTGAACATGTCGTTGCGGGCTTTTATTTCAATTCACAAGAGGGTGATCGCCTTCGAGGAAAGCGGTTTCGAGAAACAGCGCAGCGATTTTATCCTGTTTTGAAGATGAAGGAAGGTTATACCGTTTTTAGACCCATGCTACGCTTCAACGAGAGCGACATTATTGCAAAGGTACAAAGCGATGGGATACCTCTCGTTTCCACCCCGTGTAAATACAGAGAGTTCAGGCCGAAGAGGTCTCTGCAGAAGTACTATGAGCAGGTGGGGCTTCGCTTTGATTACGATAGAGTCCTTGAATTCGCAAAAAGCACGCTTGGGCTCCCTGACATATCTGTGTACGCGACCCTCGAAAAGCAAACTTACATCAAAAACCTTTTTTGAATATTCCGGCAAGTTTTTGCTTACTTGACTTTGAGTTTGGTTCACTCTGAAAAGCTTGGGTATTCCCGAGAAGATAAGACGCGCCGGGATCCCATGAACACGGAAGTGTGATTCGTGCGATTTCTTTACTGCACTTAAGATGGCTGGCACGAGCAGGGGAAAAACGGAAAATAGTTGTTGAAAGATAATGGGAAAAGGATTTATAATTTCGGATAATTTAGCAAGAATAAGCACGAATGACTCGACGGATGGGGAAGAAACCAAAAGGGATAAAACGGTTGGATGGAAGAAAGCGCTTACATCGGCTTTTCACAAGGGGGCTGAAGTGTCCCGCCTTGTCAAGAGATGGGTTCTCTAATAACTTGATGAACGAGGTTGAACCTCTCGACGAACAAGAGCAGAGGAGATGAAGGCAATGAGAAAACGGACCATTCTTGTGGTGGATGACGACCAGTCGATCTTGATGATTCTGTCGGATTATCTCACTCAGGTTGGTTACGAGGTGCTCACCGCAAAAGATGTTTCGTCTTGCCTGGAAATCTTCAGCGCCCGATCAAAAGACATCGACCTTGCCATGCTCGACATCAAAATCGGGCGCGAGAGCGGTTTTGACCTGGCCGACATCCTGGAGGACAAGTTCAGGTTTCATCGCTACATCTTCCTCACCGCCTTTTTCTGGGAGGAGAAGACCCTTGAGCAGCTGCTCCAGAGAGGCAAGCCCTACTTCGAAAAGCCGCTCAAGTTTGAGAAAGAGCTTTTACCTTTTTTTAAACAGTATTTCGGCGACGAGCAGAGATCATCTTAAAGGGGAGAAAGTAGAACAGCATGGGACTCATGAGGAGAAGAACTTACATCGTCGACAAGAAACTGCAGTACAGGCTGCTGGGATACAACGCGATTTGCTTCTTCATCACCGTCACTGCTCTCAGCCTGGCCCTTTTCACTCCTCTGATCTTTGAGATCTCGGATCCCACGCTCTCACCGCGCCGGCATCTCGCTCGAAAGTGATGTTGGAAAAGGGACGGCTTTTGTCATTTGTTTTCCTGGAACCTCTTAACGTTTAGAGTTCAAGCTTCTGTTTCCTCTTGACCCGCTCCTTCGCACCAAAATATATTCCCATCCATCTCTGAAAGGGGGCTGACACGGTGTCCAGGGCCTGGATTGTTTTCATTCTCGCATCCGCCAATTTCTTCCTTTCCCAGTTTTACCGTTCAACCAATGCGGTCATTGCGCCCCAACTCATCATGGATTTATCCCTGGATACCGAGGATCTGGGACTCCTTTCCGCTGCATTTTTTTACGCCTTTGGTTTGGCGCAAATCCCCATCACGGTCTTTCTTGACCGGATAGGCGCCAGACGCATGATCGCCGGCTTTTCTCTCGTAGGAATTCTGGGAGCCTTTGTGTTTTCCTGGTCTGAGTCTCTGGGCATGGGTATTCTGGGCCGTGTGCTCCTGGGGATCGGCATGGCCTGCAACCTCATGGGCACCTTGAAACTCCTGACTCTCTGGTTCGACCCCCTCCGATTTGCAACGCTCTCGGGGATCGTTTTCTCCATCGGGACGCTGGGCAATATGGCGGCCACGAGTCCTTTAGTCGTTTTAGTTGACTGGATGGGATGGCGGGAAGCTTTCAGAGTCATTGCGGGCTTGAGTCTCGTGCTCGTCTTGCTTTTTTATATCCTGGTCAGAGACAGGCCAGAAATATCGGCCCAGAAGGGGAGCCCTGCCCGCTCACCTCAGAGTCTTTCTCGTCCCATGGATGATCTGCGGCTGCTGCTGAAAAACAAGGACTACTGGATCATTTCCTATGGGACCTTTGTAAGATACGGGATATTCGCAGCTTTTCAAACCCTCTGGGCAGGCCCCTTTCTCATGGAAGGAATAGGCCTTTCTGCAATCACCGCAGGCAACCTCATTTTTCTTCTCAATGTGGGGCTGATCCTGTCCGGTCCGATATGGGGAGCTGTTTCCGACAGGGTTTTCAGGACAAGAAAGTGGCTTGTGTGCTGGGATCTCGGAGTCCTCTCTCTCTTGCTTGTGTTGACCGCTTTCACAGGACCCCGTACAGGCTTGATACTCCTCTTGGCCTTGTTTTTCAGCTTTGGCCTTTTTCAGCCGGGCACCTTGATGTATGTGCAGATGAAGGAGATCATGCCCCTCAGGATGGCAGGGACTGCAATGACAGGGGTCAATTTTTTCACCATGGTGGGGGCGGCTTTTTTTCTGCAGGCCCTTGGCGGCCTCATGCACTCCTTATACCCTGAAGCGTCCCGCAGCCTTCCCGCTTTTCATACCGCATTTCTTATGTGTGCGGCCTTCATGGCCAGCGTGTCGGTCCTCTATGTTCTCACTAAGGACACAAGAGGCCAGGAGAGGTAGTTGAAGTAAAGCCTGGATCAGCCGACTCTGAACAGATTGACTAAGGTGATGAACCCTGTTAGGAACTGGCCCTGAGGGCGATTTCCCTTGATGGGAGGATAGAAGGGAGGGTGCACACTGCAGGAGCCGAGAAAAGGAGCGCCATTCCTATGAACAAATATCCGGAGATTGCTGACAAGCTCATGAATCTGAAGGAGGCCGTAAGTCGTTTTGTCAGGAACGGTTGCCAGCTTTCCATTGGAGGATTCACGGTGGCCAGAAACCCCATGGCCGCGGTCTATGAAATCGTCCGGCAGGGAATCAGGGATATCCATCTGGTGTGTCACTCCAATGGCCAGGGGCTTGATGTGCTTATTGGCGCGGGGTGTGTGAAACGAGTGGAGATCGCTTATGGCGGAAACGGCCGGTATGCGCCCACCTGCTTCCGGTTCAGAAAGGCGGTGGAAGAGGGCCGGATTGAGTTTGAAGACTACTCCAACTATCAGATGAGCCTTCGATTCCTTGCAGGGTCCCTGAGCATCCCTTTTATTGCCACGAAATCCGGACTTGGTTCGGACCTTCTCCGCGTCCAAGGGTTTTCAGAAGAGATAAGAAAACAGAGAAAAGTGGCGAGAAAGAAATTCGAGATCATTCAGAATCCTTTTGCCGAGGAAGAGGACCAGGTGGTGCTCCTGCCCGCTCTCACGCCGGATGTGGCCATCGTCCACGCGCAGTATGTTGGAGAAGATGGGACCGTGAGGGTTAAGGGACTGACCTTTGCGGATGTGGAGCAGGCCAAATCGGCCGACGTGGTGATCGTGACGTGCGAGGAAATTGTCCCCCGCTCCTTTGTCCGTCTTGACCCTGATCAGAACACTCTGCCGGCTTTCTTTGTGGATGCCATTGTGAAGGTCCCTTATGGGGCTCATCCCACGGCATGTTACGGGTTCTACGATTATGATCCAAGACACCTTAATCTTTACAAGAAGGTGGCGAAGGATGACGGCTCATTCAAGGAGTATCTCGATGAGTGGGTGTACGGCGTCCCCACCCATGAGAAATATCTGAATCGCGTGGGAGCGAGTGCCCTCCTTAACATTAGAGCGAATCCTGTGGTCGGCTATGCGCAAGGCCTGGACCGGAAGTGAAGCTCCCTGCGAAGGCGAGTGAAAAAGGAGATTCCTGATGTCGACCTATTCCGCGAATGAGATGATGGCCCTTGCTGCAGGGCGGTTCATCAAAAACGGAGATATCGTGTTCGCAGGAACCGGTGTCGCCGTGCTTGCGGCAACCGCGGCAAAGCGGATTTACGCGCCGAAGGCCGTCGTGTTTTTCGAGACAGGGGGAATCGACCCGATTCTGGAGGAAATCCCCATGGCGGTTGCCGATTCGAGAGTCATGTACGGCACGTGCCTGAACTCCGGCCTCATCGAAGCGTTTTCGATTGTCGGGCACCGGAAGCTTCACACAGTCGCCTTTCTTGGAGCGGCCCAGATCGACCGATACGGGAACCTGAATACCACTTGCCTTGGGGAATACCACAGGCCGAAAATCCGCTTCTCCGGGAGTGGTGGTGCCTGCGATGTGGCTTCTTTTGCATCGGGTGTGATCACCTTCATGCAACACGAAAAGAGACGTTTTGTCGAGCAGCTGGACTACCTGACCAGCGTGGGATGGTATAAGGGGGGAGAGTCGCGCAAGAAACTCGGGCTGAGCCGGGGAGGGGCCACCGCAGTGGTGACAAATCTCGGGGTGATGAAATTCGATGAAAGCACCAGAGAGATGGTTCTTGCCCAGTACTATCCGGGGATTCCTGTGAATAAGATCGTGGAGAACACCGGCTTCCCCATCGACGTGTCCGGGGCTGTGGAGGCGACACCCCCTTCTGCAGAAGAGTTGAGAATGCTGAGGGAAGAGGTGGATCCTCAGAAGCTCATTCTGTAGCGAGAGATGTTCAACTCGACATTTCGTCTTAGATGGATTCCGCCTGTGGCGGGATTTTTTTGCGAAATTGGAGTATCTAAATCCGAAGCACGAAATTCGAAATTGGAAACAATATCCAATTACCAAAATTCAAATGACTCAAACCAGAGAAGTCCTGTGCCTCACTGCGATGACTTTGTCTTGGTCATTGGAGCATTGGAATTTTGGATTTGTTTCGGATTTCGATATTCGAATTTCGAATTTACTTGGTCAAACCGTACGCCTTGCACCGTGTACCCTGAGCCGTGAGTTCTATTCCAGTCCCATCTTCCCCGGGTTAAGGATGTTGTGGGGGTCGATAAGTCTCTTGAGGGATCGCATCAGCTCCATGGCCGCTGCATCATGTTCAAGAGCCATGAAAGGCGCTTTGGCCAGGCCAATGCCGTGCTCACCGGTCAGGGTCCCTCCCAGGCTGCATGAGAGCTTGAAGATTTCCTCCGCAACGTCTCTCACTTTTTGACGTTGGTCGGGGTCGGCCCGATCGTACATGATCCTGGGATGGATGTTCCCGTCACCGGCATGGCCGAAAATCACAAAGGGAAGGTCGTGCTTCTGCACGATGCTTGAAATTCCAGTCAGAAGATCCGGCAGCCTGGATATGGGAATGGCCACGTCCTCTGAAATATTGTTGGTTCGAAGCTTCGCCGCTGCGCTGCCTACGGATTTGCGGAGCTTCCACAGTTCCTCCGCCTCTGCTGCGGAGGCGGCTTCCTGAACCTCTGTGACGCGGTTCTTCCGGAAAACCTCCAGGATCCGGCTCATTTGAAAATCGGTCTCCTCCGGAGTATATCCGTCCGTTTCCGTCAGGATGATCGCCGCGGCGTCCGGCAGAGGAAAGCTCGCAATCTCTCTCAGAACTCGAATGGAATTGGCGTCCATAATTTCGAGCACGCTGGGAATGATGCCGGAGTGCATAATGTCGCTCACCGCCTGACCTGCGTCACGAAGGCTTGAAAACATTCCAAGGGCGGTCTTGTGATTGAGAGGTTTGGGGCTGATCTTCAAGATGATCTCCGTGATAATCCCCAGAGTCCCTTCAGAGCCCACAAAAAGGCGGGTCAAGTCGTAGCCGGAGGAGGATTTCATGCACGCGGTGCCGGTGCGCATGATCTGACCGTCCGGCAGCACCACCTCGATGCCCAGCACGTAATCCCGGGTGACTCCGTACTTCGCTCCCCGGATACCGCCCGCATTGGTGGCCACGTTCCCTCCCAGGGTGCAGGCTTTGCCGCTCGCAGGGTCAGGGGGAAAAAAGAAGCCGTGAGGGGCAAGGGCGTTTTCCAGATCAGCATAAACCACACCCGGCTGGACAACCACGGAGCGGTCGGCGATTCGAATGGCGACGATTTTGTTCATTCTGCAAAGATCGAGAACCAGGCCGCCGCGAATGGGCACAGCGCCGCCTGCAAGACCGGTTCCGGCACCCCTGGGAATGACCGGAAAGCGGTTTTCATAGGCGAGCCGCAGAATTTTCGAAACCTGCCCGGCAAAGACCGGCCAGACAGCCGCCTCGGGCCGGTGGTCATGATCAGAGGCATCATAGGAATAAGAAACCAGGTCGATAAGGTGGTCGCTGTAGTGATCCGGCCCCACGATCTCTTTGAGGGCTGACTTAATCCTGTCTTCCATTCTTTTGATCTCCCACAATGGGCAAAGTCAACAGGGCGTGGGGAACAACGAGGACATCCAGATCCTTTTGCCCCACTTTTTCTTTTGCAATCGCAAAAGCCTGATCCATGGTGGCCGCGGGAATCATCTTCAACTGCCGCACGATCTCGGGAGTCTCGGATCCCACCACGATCACGTGGGTCTTCTCCAGGACTTTGGCCATCACAAAGGCGCGCTGCGCACCCGGTGGATACCCGGTTTTGCGAAGCTCGGCCAGCAAAGTGGGCATGTCCGAGGCGTCTCTCATGGTTTGCAGGAAGCGTTGCTCGCCCAGCCCTTGTCCCGCACCTTCCGGAGTCGGTGCGGGTAGGATGAAGACCCCTCCGTCTCTTACCGCCGGCGTGGGAGCGAAGAAGAGATAGCTCACGGCGCGGGTGGCCTGATAGAGGTTGAGATCTTTTGGATGGCCCACCCCTGCGACGGCGACGTCGACCTGGCGAGGAATCGGCACCTCATACACCTGTCTTGCCGAGCTCACGAGCTCTCTGAAAGTGGGTTCAGGGTCACCGGCGAGGACGGCGACCGGTCGGGACTCGTCATCCTGAACCACATTGATGATGAAGCGAAGCCTGGCACGGCGGGCGACCTCTTTGACGGCGTTCTGAAAAGGGTTTCCCTCGATCTTGCCTAGCCGTGTGCCGGGGTGGTCCACCATCTTCGGGCCGTGGGTGTAGGCAATCAGCGGTTCACCGCCTGCGCCGATGGCCAGAGTCTTGCCGCCTCCTGAGTACCCCGCGTATTGATGAGGCTCCACGATTCCCGTTGCCACAAGGAGATCCGATTCGTAAGCCCTTCGATTGATGGTGAAAGGAACCCCCTCTTTACCCACCCCCAGGTCCACGAGGGCCTGGGCATTCATGGGTTCGTGATCCACAACAAGGTAATCTTTCACGATCTCTTTTCCAAGCTTGGCAGTTTTTTCCTCAAAGGTGCTGGGCCGGTGCATTCCAACGCCGCAGAGGAGAGCGATGTTCTCTCGCTTCACACCGGCAGAATGGAGTTCACCCAAAAGCGCGGAGACCAGCGCGTCGTCCGGGCAAGCGCGGGTGATATCGGTAAACACAATGCAGACGGAGCGGGCGGATCGGGCCAGCTCTCTGAGGGGGGCGGAGTGAAGCGGATGGGCAAGGGCCCTGGAAATAGCGCTCTCCAGCTTTGGGAGCACAGCAACCTGCCTGGAGGTGACAAGGGTGCCGCTCATGCCGGAAGGAAGCTCAAATTCGATTTCCTTTTTGCCATAGGGCACACGAAATGAGTGTCGCTTGATCAAGATGACGGCTCCCAGCCCACGCTTCTCTTGCTTTCGGAAACCAGGCTCAGTCCAACCTGGAACTGGCCTCTGAAGTTTCCCCGCTTGATTTCCGTGGCGTGTCGTATTTCAAAATCCATGGGGACGGTGGCTTCAGGGGAGTTATAGGCCATGCCCATCTTGGCGCCTGGTCGGAGGTGCAGGAGGATTTCCTTTTCGCTCTGAGCAACGAGGATTCCCAGTCCCCCCGGGGAGACATCGATGAGTTGGCAGCGATACGTCCGACCGGAAAGGCTGAACTCCAGAAAGGTGTTGGTGGTGTAAGGCTCTACATAAGCTCTGTCCAGATTCCGCCTGTCTTTCATCATATGGCTTACCGGTCCGTTCCACCCTGATTTTGCCTATTATATCTCAACTTCGATCAAAGGAAAAGCGGGTTCGGCATGGTACTCTTTTTGAGCACGCATTAGAGTCTTAGATAATGACTTCTCTGTAATTAGCGTAAGAGTTGAAAATCCGAAATCCGAAGCACGAAATCCGAAACAAATTCAAAACACAAATGTTCCAATGTTCAAAACAGAAACCCAGAGGCTCACGGTTTTGGTCATTTGAATTTTGATCATTGAGTATTGTTTCGTATTTCGGATTTCGTGCTTCGGATTTAAGAACGTTCAATTCTTAAGACAAAGCCAAGTGCCTCTGACCTGGCCCAGAGGAACAGGTCTTTCAAGCAATAAATTTCGTTGTGAGGCGCATGGATTTGTGCTAAAAAATAAGGTTGCTAATTTTCGCAAGTGCCATTTTGGGGGTCATGATGATGTCTGAAGAGAAGTTAGATAACGCGGAAAAACCAGGTGAAAGCTTTGCTGAACTCTTTGAGAGTTATAATGTCCACAAGACGGAAAGGGTTCAGATCGGTGAGAGAATCCGGGGCAAGATCATTTCCATCGGCAAAGACATGATTTATGTGGACACGGGGACCAAGATCGACGGGGTGGTTGAGAAGAACGAACTCGCAGATGAGAACGGATTGGTGCCTTACAAAGAAGGAGATGAACTTGAGCTTTATGTGGTGTCCTATGACGGGAGTGAGATCAGGCTTTCAAAAGCCGTAACCGGCGCGGGAAGCCTGAACATGCTCAGGGACGCTTTCGAGAACTCCATTTCCGTGGAAGGCAAGGTGAAGGGCCAGATCAAGGGAGGGTATCAGGTAGAGATCGCTCAGCAAAGGGCTTTTTGCCCGATCAGCCAGGTGGATGTGAGGCCTGCGGACAGCCCGGATCAGCACGTGGGGAAATCCTACCTTTTCCTGATCACCCAGTTCGAAGAGGGCGGCAGAAATATTGTCGTGTCCAGGCGTGAACTTCTCAAGCGGGATCAGGAAAAAGCGATCAGCAAGTTCATGAAGGGCTTGATCGTTGGAGCGGAGCTGGATGGAAAGGTAACGAGGGTTATGCCTTACGGGGCTTTTGTAGAGATTTTCCCGGGGCTGGAAGGGCTTGTCCATGTTTCGGAAGTGAGCTGGTCAAGAGTAGAAAAACCCGGTGAGGTCCTTCACAACGGTGAATTCATTAGAGTGAAGGTTCTTGCCATTGAGAAAGGGGAAAAACGGAATAGCGTGAAAATATCGCTTTCCATGAAGCGGATAACCGGAGATCCCTGGGAGCAAGTGGAAGGAAAGTTTCAGGTCGGGGAAAAACTGAAGGGTAAGGTGTTGAGATGTGCGGCCTTTGGCGCCTTCGTGGAAATCGCACCCGGGATCGAAGGCCTGGTTCATGTGAGCGAGATGAGCTACACTAAGCGAGTTCTCAAACCCGAGGAGGTCGTTCAGCTCGGGGAGAGTGTCGCAGTGGTCGTCAAGGAGATCGATATCTCCAGGAGAAGGGTCTCTCTGAGCATCAAGGATGCCGAGGGAGATCCTTGGCTGGATGTCTCTGAGAAATACCAGGTCGGACTGTCTGTCAGCGGAATGATCGAGAGAAAGGAGAAGTTTGGATATTTCATCTCCATTGAGCCTGGTGTGACAGGGCTTCTTCCTATTTCAAAGATCAAGAATTCCCACAAACCCGGAGAAATTGAGAAGCTGAAACCGGGCGACACGATCACGGTCTTGATCGAGGAGGTTCATCCTAGCGAGCGAAAGATCACTCTGAGCCCTGGGGATTCCAAGGAAGAAGAGGGGTGGAAAGATTTCGCCGGAAGCGGACAAAAGAAGGCGAGCGTCTTCGGCGAAAAGCTTCAACAGGCACTCCAGAAGAACAAGGATAAATCCTGATCATAAGGTTCAAAACAAAAACCCGGCGGCTCACGGTTTTGGTCATTTGAATTTGGATCATTGGGAATTGTTTCGGATTTAGTGCTTCGGATTTCGGATTTTCAAGCTCCCAACAAATGGGGGAAAACCGCATACTCAGAAGGCTAGAAGTTTATTCATGAATAGGTGTAAAGGAGAATCTCGGCCATGCGTGTCCTTTCAGGCATCCAACCCTCCGGGGAGCTTCATATCGGCAATTACTTCGGCATGATGAAGCCCATGATCGAGTACCAGGAGAGCTCTGAACTCTATTGCTTCATCGTCAACTATCACGCCATGACCTCCGTCTCCGATGGTCCAAAGCTGGCATGGGGGACCACTCAGGTTGCCCTGGACTTTATCGCTCTCGGGATGGACCCTGAAAAAGCGATCTTCTGGGTTCAATCCGATGTCCCTGAAGTGACGGAGCTGACCTGGATACTGAACAATGTGACCCCCGTGGGGCTCCTGATGAGGAGCCACTCCTATAAGGATAAAATCGCCCAGGGGATCGCTCCCAACCACGGGCTTCTGTCTTATCCCGTGCTCATGGCTGCGGACATCCTGCTCTATCAGGGCGAGCGGGTCCCGGTGGGGAAGGACCAGCAGCAGCATCTGGAAATCACTCGGGACATTGCTATCCGATTCAACGCCACCTATGGGGAGACCTTTGTGGTGCCGGAAGCGGAGATCAATCCGAACATTCCTCTGGTGGTTGGAATCGACGGTCGCAAGATGAGCAAATCCTATGACAACACCATTGAGATCTTTTGCGAGGAAAAAGAGCTCAAAAGCAAAATCGCACGAATCGTCACGGACGCCACTCCCGTAGAGGCTCCGAAGGATCCCGCGAAGTGCAATGTTTTTATCAATCTCTCCCTTTTCCTGAACGACAAGGAGAAGGCGGAGCTGGCGGCTCGCTACCGCAAGGGGGGGGTCAAATACAGCGACGTCAAGAAAGACCTCTTCTCACGAATGTGGGAGTCTTTTCGCCCTGCTCGCGAGAAGCGAAAGCAGCTCGAAAAAGACATCGGTCAGATCCGCGACATTCTCAAAGCGGGTGCTGAAAAAGCCCGCGCCAAGGCTGCGCCTAACCTGGATTTGGTGCGTAAGAGGGTCGGGCTCGTCTATTGAGCTTTTTTCCCTCGGCAGCAGAGGATGGGTGTGTAGGTGAAGCGCCGAGGATCATGAAAGAAGGAATGAAACTCTGAATAAAACCCTTCAAAGCCGTCTTCGAATTCCTTGAAAGGATACCCGGAACGTTTGGCAGCGATTTCCACCTTCTTGGTCCAATTGAACAGGTCGTTGTGTTTGATCGGGCCATAGATGAGATGATGGGCGGATAGGCTGACATGGATTTCGCTAAAACCGAGGTCGTACAAGAAAGAATATAACTTACGCCCAACGTAAGGATCAAAGTCACCCCGTTGCTCAAGGTGATGCATCAGCCCTTTCAACGTCTCCTCCAATCTGGGTGAAAGGCCGAAGTGGCTCAGGCAATTGTAATCCAGGTCGATAAGGCAGAGGATCCCTCCCGGCTTGAGGGCGGAAGAGACGTTTCTCACAATCTCAAATCCTGAAGACCGATGATGTTCAAGGACAAAGCGGATCCAGATGAAATCAAACTCTCCATAGGGCTCAAGCGATTGGCGGATATCGCCGACGGCAAAATCCAGCCCAGAGGCCTGGTAATGATTCTTTGCGTGGTCAATTCTTATCGGTGAAATGTCGATCCCGAGCGTGGATCCTCCGGGCTGAACCAGTCTGTTCAAGTAATAGCTCGTTTTCCCCGGACCACACCCCAAATCCCCCACCCTCTGTCCAGCCTGGACCCCGGCCCATCGGGCTTGTTTTTGAATGGTTCGGGGATCTGTTTTGAGGTCCAGCCGGATCGACTCTTCTTCGCTTTCCATGAGATACCGGTGTTGCGCCATGTTCTCTGCTCTCCTGCAGAATCCGTCGCGGTGCTTGGTCGATGCCTCAGGGAAGAAGGCGACGACCTGCTGAAGAAGTCCTTGTACACGACTCAAATGAGCTTTTTCAGATAACGGTCTTCTCCCATTTGGGTAAAGAAGTTCTCGTCAGGCACATGAAGCGCGGTTTGGGCAAAACGGAAGACCTTTTCAAAATCGAATCGCAGGCCCATCTGTTCATAGTACTGGGCGAAAAGGCGTTTGGGCCGGTATTTTCTGTAATGACACTTGGTGGATAAAAGCGGGATCTCTTTCTCTGAAAGCACTCTCGATATATCCTGGTCATTGTAATAGATCAGGGGCTTGAAGATGGAGAACCCATCTTTCAATTTCAACAAAGGATAAAAACGCTGGGCGGTTTCGTAGAAACGTTCTTCCGTTGATTTGTGGCGGACAGGGGAGGAAGCATCGGCGCTTGCATACACAGCCCCTAGCGTGTGCTCGATGGTGGCGCTGACGAGGTCCCAAAGAGAGTAGCTCATGACAATGACCAGGGAGTTCATGTCGATAGGAAGCTTTCTCATGTAATCCATGAGATCCTTTTTCTTGGCCGTGTTGCAGATGAGGCAGGGGCTCACCCCTTCGGCCAGGGCTGAGGCAAGTCGCTCATCGGATTCCTGGATTTCGTGCCAGTTGATCTCAACCCCCCGGCTCTTCCAGTAACGATCCAGTGCATCCCGGTCGCTGGAAGAATAGACATGATGAGGATAAATCCCGGCGTGGGTTTCAAAGGAGAATCGAAATTCGTCTGCGGCTTTTTGAATGAAATGCAAAACAAGCGATGAATCTTTCCCACCGGAAAAGAACATCATCAACCTTTTGCCAGGAAGGGATTCGAGAATCTGTTGGTGACGGTTTTTCCATTCCTGGTAGTTCAGACTGCTGCTCATTGATAGTCCTCCCCGCGAATTGTGGATGGATTTAATTGTACCACATTGTGGCTGGATGAAGGCCGGATCATCGTTCGAATTATAGGGAATACTTCCGAGATGTCAACGACAAATGCGTCGCGAACAGGGTCCCGCTCCCTGACAGCAAGATGAACAAAGGGCAACGGGCTGTTGCCCAAATCGTTTTATAGTGCCTTGCACCTGGGCGTAAGGCGCGCCGCCGTGGATGGCGGTCCCCCGCAGAGCAGCAGCACCGTCTCTTTTCACTAATAAATCATGCAAATTCGTCTGAAAAGCTGTATTTTGTTGGCTTGGAAAATGGAGAAAAACAGGAAAATGCCGACAAAGAAAGAAATCTCTGAACCTCGGGATTTTGGGGATTTAGAAAGCGTCCTGGAAAGAGTCAGAGACAACGAAGAAATCGCCAGGACGTTCTTCGAAATCGAGGTCAGCATTCTTTCGATCCTGGACTTCCAGGGTTTGTTCGAGCGTCTCCTGAGCGAGATCAGGGATAAGTTCGGAATCCCCTGTGTCTGGATCTCGTTGATAGACAAGAGCGGGATTTCCGACCTCATTCAAACCTTGGCCTCTTCCAAAGACCTCAAGGAAAGATTGAACATTATTGACCGGAAGACGTTCCTGAGGCTTATCGACAACAGGACTACGCCCCTGCTTCTGAACGGAGATCTCCACCCCTTTCATCCCATGCTCCCCAAAGGACAACTGAACTTCATCCGGTCCCTTGCCGTTTCACCGATCACCCTCGACGGCGAAATCATCGGCAGCCTGAATCAGGCGGATTTGTCGCCGTTGCGCTACCGTCCGGGCATGGACACGCAGTTACTCGATCAACTCGCCGTCAAGGTCTCCATTTGTCTTTCCAATGTCATTGCCCATGAACGGCTCAAGTGGCTGGCTGTTCGGGATCCCCTTACCGGCCTGCTGAACCGGCGGATCATGGAGACGGTGCTGAATCGGGAGTTCAAAAGGGCGAAGCGCTACAGAAGTCCTCTGTCCCTGGCATTTCTTGACCTGGACTATTTTAAAATCGTCAACGACCGTCACGGCCACGAATGCGGGGATGCCTTGCTCAAGTATGTGGCCGGTCAGTTGGTAGGGATCACCCGCGACAGTGATGTGGTCGCCCGTTACGGCGGAGACGAATTCGTCATCATCCTGCCGGGAACGCCTAGCCAGGAGGCTTGCAAGCTTCTCCAACGCCTTCAACAGCATTTCCGGGATAAGCCGATGCGCTACGAGGGGAGGGTTATTCCGGTTTCCATCAGCTTCGGCGTTGCATCCATGACCGACCAGGAGGTCGCGGACCCGGAATCTCTATTGAGGATAGCGGATACCATGCTTTACCACATCAAGAAAAAAAAGAAGACGGGAAGCGCTTGAAGGCCGATACCGTTCCTCAACAGCAGCACCCATCAAGGTATCTCTGGGAGCACGGGGACGTTCGCGATGGCCATTTCGGCGGAAATGCTGGCTGAATTCCAGGGGGTTCTTGAGGGAAGGAAATTCCGTTACCCCTCGGCCATTGTGCGCACCATTGTGAACGAACTTCTGGCCGTTTCAGAACTGGTGCGGCCCACGATGAAGGTGGAGCAGATTAAGGCCGATCCAGCGGACAATCGAATCCTTGAATGCGCACTCGAAAGCAGGGCTGCCTGCATCGTGACAGGAGATAGGCATCTCCTGGAACTCGGCCAGTTTGAAGGGATATCCATTCTTGACGTAGCCGCATTTCTTGCGAGGCAGTGACTGCGTGCGGCGTCCATTCCCCGTTAAGCTTCAGTAACTTTATCGGTTATTGTCGGTTCGACTCTTGATGTACTTTCGGTACTCCTTCAGCAGGACATAGGCGTACTCTTTGCGGGCGCGGTCCGTGGAGGGGATATAGTTCTTTTTTGCTTCCAACTTATCGATGATCTCTTTGACGGTCTCCTCATTCGGCTGTCTGCCTTCAGAGTAAAGGTCGGCCAGTATCTCGTCCAAACCATTAACACGAATCTCTATATCATCAAGAAAGCTCAGCATGCGCCAACTAACTGGTGGCGGTTCGTCATCGGCTCATGTTGTTCAGCCTTTCTCTTCAAATTGTGACATCCTACACCTCCTCAATTGTTTCTTGACTGCCCCGGTCCGGGAGGCAAGCTGTGCGCATTCCCCGACAGCCTCTATCATCAGTATACCGAACATTCGACAGATAGCCAACTACCATGGCGAGATACGACGGCAAGGGGCCTCCTCTCCACGCCGTCACCATGCCAGGAACTAAACTATACTGCCTCATCCCTGGCGCCTTCCTGATAACAAGATACTTGAATCCCTCTGGGTGCATTCCCTGCGGCCTGCCGCAAATTCGTCATACCGGCGCAAGCCGGTATCCGGAAGGCCCGACTGGATTCCGCCGTATCAAATACGGGGCAGGTTCTGTCAAGCACTGAATGACGGCGCAGGAGAGAAGACGATACCCCGCTGTTTGCGGCGGGGTGCTTCATGAGAGGGGTGGGTTTATAACCTCGAGAATGTTATGAAGTTTTCAGTTCTTATCTCCTTTTATCGAATCCCGCAGTCACAAATCAGCGAGCACATCGAGACCGGTAAATCGAACCACGTTGACAAAGACGCGCGGTTCACCTAAAATCGCATGAAGATTCAGCGTGCCTCCCCCTGGGGACAGTTCCTGAGAAGCCATCAAGAATCTGCACATGATTTCGTGATCAGCATTCTGGTCAGCACGGTCTACGATTGGCAAGAGGGCACATGCAAGGTTCTCCCGATCCATAAGACAATAAACAGGGAGTGGACGGTGGGGGGATGATATGGCAAATCATCTTCGCCGGGTAAAGGGCGCTATACCATGGATGCGGCTATATCAAGAAACGGTGTTACTATTCGGTTAACAGAGGAAAGATGGTTTCATATAGTTGAAACCCATGATGAGATGGCTGGCCGCTATGATGAGGTTTTGTCAGCTATCGAGGCGCCAGATTATGTTATTCAAGGATACAGAAACGCGATCGTAGCCCTGAAGATGATAAGGAAGAACAAGTTCATGGCCGTCATTTATAAGGAAACCAGCAAGAAGGACGGGTTTGTTATCACTGCTTTTTTTACAAATAAGGTCCGAATCGAGAAAGAGGATGTTCTATGGCAAAAGAAATCATGAGCAGGGAAAGTATTGAAGGTGTTTTCAAGGCAATGCCTCATATCTTGAATCTTCCTGCTGCCAGATTCTGGGTTGACTACGACAAGGAGGCGGACGTCCTTTATATCAGCTTTCAGCGACCTCAAAAGGCCACAGACTCGGAGATGATGGAAGACGGGGTCATCCTCCGTTATCGGGGGGACAAGATGGTAGGGCTGACTATTCTGGACGCTTCCAAACGCGAGAAAAACCCTTCGAACCGCAGAAAGGCTCATTGAAGGTCCAAGCATCGCCGTGTTTCGGGTGTTAAAATACAAAGGATACACGGGGCACGTCGAGTTTGATGACGAATGCGGCATCTTCCACGGCGAGGTGCTTGACCTAAGGGATGTTATTACATTCCAGGGCAAAACTGTCGAGGAGATAGAAAAAGCGTTTCGTGCCTCTGTTGATGACTATTTAGCGTTTTGTGAAGAAAGAAATGAAAAGGCCGACAAACCTTTTTCGGGTCGTTTAATGGTTCGTCTTCCACCCCGTCTGCATAGAAAGGCGTTTATCACTGCGCGACAAGAAGGCAAAAGCCTGAATCAATGGATCGCTGAGAAGTTGGATAAGGTCGGTTAGCCATTCAACCATTCGAACCTGCTATGCCTTGCCGAAGGCGATGCATAGCCATGCCTTCAGAATGTCGGGATATGTCTTGGATCTATCGACTTCGCGGCGAAGGCCATAGCTTCATCGACGAACTCCAAAACTGAAGTGCGCCCGTTGTATGCTCTATTCCAACGCAAACAAAACTTGTCTCGCTGGGCTTACGATCATAAATCCCTCCCATATCTCCGACAGGGTGGATAGCGGTCCCTCATAGAGCAGCAGCATAGCCTCCTTCCGTCTGCCGATCATAGTCGTCCTCCCGGACAGCAAGATTGTCCAATGTCAAGGTGCATCCCCGTCTGCAGTAAGAGCCCTTATTTCCGAAATTACATTTGTGACTGCTCTCTGAAAATTGGACACCAGCAAGGGAGCCGAGGATAAAACCCTGGCTGAAACGCTGTGTAAAATGCCTGGTAGGGTGGTTCTGGTAACAACCGGAACCCCTTAACTATTTGATTTTTCTGGATGGGGATAGTATAAACAAAAAAAAAGATAGAGGCAGAGGAATCAATTTATGTCACATTTTGGCACAAGCCTTTGCCGAAAAAATATGATTTAGGGTTTGACTTGACTTAACCTAAAGGTTAAAATATGGACATAGTGGAATTGGCTTCGGGGTCGGAATGTGAACTCTACGCCTTAACGGTTCAAAGCAAAAGCCAAGTCGAAGATTACATTTCAAGCCTTCAAGATAGAGACAAGAAAAAAGTCGTTGCGTTACTCCATCACATTTGTCAAAAGGGTCCTCCTACGAATGAAGAAAAGTTCCGGTACTTAGGTGATGATATCTGGGAACTGAAAACAAGTTCTGGGATACGCATCTTGAGTTTCTTTCTTAACGCTTTGTTGCGAAAACGATTAGTACTGACCCATGGTTTTCCGAAGCCGCATAAGAAAGTCCTCCAACGAGAAAAAAAGAAAGCTATGAATTGGCGCAAGGAATTTTTCTCAAGAAAAGAAAAACAGGGGAAGAGAGCATGAAAGCTAAGAAGTGGCTCAGTGATATATTGAAGTCATTTGAGGGAGATTTGGATTTCCGGCTTGAGACGCTGATACTAGAACTTACAGAAAGCATCAGCAAAAGAATGAAAGAGAAGAACATCAACAGAACCCAGTTAGCTAAGCTGCTCAACGTTTCTCCGCCTGCTATAACGAAAATATTGAACGGGACCTCAAATTTCACGTTGAGGACCTTGCTATCAATTGCAAACACCCTAAACCTCGATCTTGACGTGAACTTCAGAGAGAAGAATGTCAAAGGTTGGTCAGCTATCCACATGCCTTCAGCCACTGGGACCTTTCTTGATTTTGATAGAAAAGTGAGAAGCATCCCAAATGCCTACTCCGATGTGGCTACACCTATGAATGATGGAGGCGGATGGGCAGACGGGCTAACTCTTAAAGACGCGGCGTAAAAACCGGCATAGATGGAGTTCATCAATGAACATAAGTGAAGAATCAAGGAACATGATCGTCAAGGAGATTGATTATATAGCCAGCAAGATGCAGAAAGCGGCTACTCCTGAAGAGAAACTCTATTACTTCAGTGCAACATATGGTCTTATCAACAGAGTAGTCAATTTTGAATATGATGATGAACTAATCTTTCTTCATTTCGTCTTACAACAGGCTTACATGGCCCTTCAGCAACGACTTGTAGCTTTGACGAAGGGTGGCGATTCAATAATACCATTAACAGAAAAGCACTTTGATAAGCTCCTAAAAACAACGAAGGAGCTAGGCAAGAAAATCAAACAAGGGGAAGAAATAACCGGTACATTGAAGGAATTTGTGATCCTGGCTTACACAACTACCGGTAACGGCTACTACCTACTGGACAAAGGAATTATAAAGATATAAGACGTTACGCGCGTGTTTTGCGCGAGACCCGCTGGGGCAACTCAGCGGGTTTTCAATTTCCTCCACTCCCTCGGACTCATGTGCTTCTCCCCTTGCAACCACATCCCTCTTTCTGCAGTTTTTGTTTTTTCCTCGGCCTTTCAGTAGGGGGCAGATCTTGAACAGGAGCGGGATCGCCACGGTAGACCTCTGCAAATTTTGCCTCCACCATTTCGAGATTGATGTTCTTTCCCCCCAAGAAACACAATGCCAAGGATTCTGCCATACCTGTCGTCACCATACTCCTTCATATCGATACTGTTGTTCAGCACCAGAGCTGCGAGATACTTCTTGGACTGCTGGCTGACGGTTGCCTGTCCTCACATCCTGCGAGATCACTTGGTATGCCATAAGCCTGGCTGTATCGCACAGGAAGCATTCATAGCTTTTGGTTTAGCCAGCGCGCGGAGCCTCCTGATTAAGATCAAACTGATCGAAGAGGGCTTCATGTAAGGTGGCTTCGAGGAGTTGGCGGCGGGCAGCCGTGGTATTGTTGATCTGCGCCTCGAGTTCGTCACATAACTTCATCAGCCCGTTCACCTTTTCAACGATCCGGTGTTGTTCGGCAAGGGGGGGAAGGGGAACGATCATATTCTTGAGTTTTGTCCCATTCACGTTTGCTTGGCCGCACTGCTGCTTCAAATGCGGGACCACCTGTGTTTCACGGAAGAATGGGGCGTTCATCGCGAGATTCACATAATGAGGGTTGGTAAATTCGAGTGCGAAGCGGATACGGATCAGATAGGACGCAAAGGTGAACTTGTCGTCGGGACCCAGATAAATGCCAGTCTTGCCCACCAGTTCAGCGCTGTTAGTTCTGTTGTAAAGCAGATCGAGCTTTTTCAGGAATAGTGCAGGCAGGTCATCCATATTGCGGCGAACCTTCATGTGTTCGCCGAGACAAACCTGGCCTCCTCGAATGTCACCCATTTTTAGCACTGGTACTCCGTCGTCAATATTCACTGATTTCTGGGAGGTACCGTAGTCGGTAGAGAGCGCTAGATCGCCGAGCTTTACCCAAAGCCAATCGCACTGAATAGGAAAAACTTCATCGGATTTCAATATCGGAGAAAACCGCTCTTGTCTTCTCATTATGCCGCTCTGAATTAGCTTCAGCTTTTTGTCTTCGATTTTCTTCGTCAGTTCTTTCGCGGGCTCATCGTTTGGGTCCTGCGGGACGAGTTTGCCGCGGACGGCGAGGTTGAGGATGGTTCGGCGGAGTTGGTGGATGTGCTCAGGACGTGTGATGAGTCGCGGCAGATGGTTCAAGTAAAAGCTGGCGTTTTGATGGAGTTCGTCTCCACTTGCACCGTTATTCAGCCCATGCAGTGAAGTTGCCACCAGTCGGTCCCGCCGCCTCTCCCGCTTCGCCTGCGCCGCCTCCAGCTCGTCGCACAACGCCATCAGTTCGCCCACCTTCGTGACGATCCGGTGTTGTTCGGCAAGGGGTGGGAGGGGCGTGATTTGATTCTTGGCTAATGCAGCAGTCAGTTCGACTTGATTAGTTGCTCCCGTCGCTCGCTCTTCAATGCTACCATAAACGCAATCGGAGCGGAGCCAAATGCAAACAAAATGTTCATCGACAAGGAGACAGCGCATAACCGTCACATGGCTATCACAGACCAGATGCTTACCTGGATGATCAACTCGAATGACGCGACCGATAGTGCCAGTGCCCGTGGAGTTCAAAAGGAGGTCGCCTTCTCGAAGAAACCGACTGTCATCATAGCTGCCCAGCGATTCGGGTGTAATCTTCTTGGCCCACTCCAAGTGAAGACCATCCCACTGGATACATTTCTGCGAAATAACCGGCAAACCATCCCCACTCGAATATTTTGGTGATTTTCCACGCTGGATGTAGGTCGTCACATTACCCATTCTTGTCCAAAACCAATCATCTGGAATATCAAACAGAAGTTCTTCTTTTTCGATTGGCGGCAGTCTCATCTCATTCCTGATTTGACCGATTTTCACAAGCCGCGCCTTCTCCAATTCAATCCGTTTCAGTAACTCTGACGCCGGCTCATCGTTCGGGTCCTGAGGGACAAGCTTTCCGCGCACCGCCAGATCAAGGATGAAACGCCGCAAGCGGGGCACAGCGTCGGGGGCTTCGCTGATCTGGTCAAAGTGCTTGAGAAGGCTATCAGGGTTCATCGACCTCATCCCCCAATTCACTTTGCAGTTCCGCCTCAATCTCCTCAATGGTTGGCAACGCCGATTTCAGAGCTTCCGGGAGAGAACGGGTCAACTCGTAGTCTGAGACACCGATGGGCTTATGAATGTCACGTAAGGCATATTCAGCCACGATCCGGTCTTTGGTCTGGCATAGAATCAGGCCGATGGTGGGTTGGTCAGTGTCGTGCTTCAGTCTGTCGTCCACCACAGAGCAGTAGAAGTTCATTTTCCCAGCATATTCCGGTTTGAAATCCCCTTTCTTGAGTTCGATGACCACGAAGCAGCGGAGCATTAGATGATAAAAAAGCAGGTCGAGGTAGAAATCCTTGTCACTTACCTCCAGATGATATTGGCGTCCCACAAAGGCGAAGCCTTGGCCGAGCTCAAGAAGAAATTTCTCCAGATGCTTGACCAATCCTACCTCCAGTTCCTTTTCCTCGAAGGGCTCCGTCAACGTCAGAAAGTCGAAGATATAGGGATCTTTCAAGGCTTGCTGGGCAAGATCCGACTGTGGATCAGGCAGCCGCTGTTGGAAATTAGAAACCGCTGCGCCCTGTCGTTTATGGGCATTGCTTTTGATCATCAGGCTTAGGGTATCACGACTCCAGCCTTGGTCTATGGTCTGCTGCATATACCAAAGACGGCTAGGCCGCTCTTTGACCTTTTCCATGAGCAGGATATTATGGCCCCAGGGAATTTTTGCAACGGTCCGTCGCAGGATTTCCGGGGGATGGCCTGCGAGCAATTGTGCCACAGGCTGTGGCACTTTTATAAAATCTTTATTTTCAACCGGTTGCAATTGGGCCACGGGCTGTGGCACTATTGGCAAAGAAACCGAATACTCGCGATAAAAGCGCAGCATTCGCTTGATATTTCGCTCTGAAAACCCTTTTACTTCTGGCATATCATTTCGAATATCCTTTGCTAGACGAGGGATAACTCCCGCGCCCCAGCCTTTTTTCCTCTGACGTTCATGAATCATGCGCCCGATGTCCCAATACATCAGAAGCATCTCCGCGTTGGCGGAAAGAGTCGCTTTAACCTGCGCCTGCCTGATGCGGGTCTTGATTTCGCTCAGCAGGTCTGCATAGAAGGTCAGTTCCTTCATCGCAACAGGGCTGCCTCCAAAATAGCCTTCAGTCGGTCGCGAAGCTTAGCTGTTTCCCTTTCGCTTTCTTCCAGCTTGGCGAGGAGTTCGGCCGGGTCGCCGTGGTCTTCTTCCACCGTGTGGGGGTTTTTGAAGTCGAGGTTGAAGTTTCGCGCCTTGATCTCATCGATGCTCACCTTCCAGGCGACTTCGTTTTCATCGCGCCGGTCCCACCAGTCAATGCAGGGCTTCAGGTGATCGAAGCGGATAGGCTTTGTCATTGAATAAGCCTTCTGCCCCTCGGGGACGCGATGCTCATAGTACCAGATCTCCTTTGTCGGTGTTCCTTTCTCGAAGAACAGGAGGTTTGTGCCGATGGAGGCATAGGGTTTGAAGACGCTGTTGGGCAGACGGACGATGGTGTGGAGGTTGCACTCCTCCAGCAGGTGTTCTTTGAGCCGGGTCTTGACGCCTTCTCCGAACAGGGTGCCATCCGGCAAAACCACGGCGGCGCGGCCGGCGGCTTTCAACAGACGCACGATAAGGGCAAGGAAGAGGTCGGCAGTCTCGCGGGTCTGGAAGTGTTTGGGGAAATTGCTCTCGATGCCGTCCTCCTCACGCCCGCCGAAGGGAGGATTGGTGAGCACGATATCCACGCGGTCAGCCTGGCCGTAGCTCACGTAAGGGCGGGCCAGGGTGTTGTCGTGGCGGACGAATGAGGGGTCGTCTATGCCGTGGAGCAGCATGTTGGTGACGCAGAGCATGTGGGGGAGCTGTTTTTTCTCAGTGGCGCGAAGCGCCCGCTGCATCTTCTGCTCGTCCTCCGGGGTCTTCACGTATCGCTCGCGCATGTGGCGGATGGAGCAGGTGAGGAAGCCGCCCGTGCCACAGGCTGGGTCGAAAAGGATTTCGCCCGGCTTCGGGTCAATGCGGTCGGCCATAAAGGCGGTGACGGCACGCGGAGTGTAGTATTCGCCTGCGTTGCCCGCGCTCTGGAGGTCGTTGAGGATCTGCTCATAGATGTCGCCGAAGTGCTGGCGCTCGGCAAGGTTGTTGAAGTCTATGGCGCTGATCTTGTTGACTACCTGGCGCATGAGCTGTCCGGACTTCATGTAGTTGTAAGCGTCCTCGAAGACGTCGCGAACGACGCGGCGGCGACCATCTCCTGCGGCACCGGGCAGCTCTTTCAACTTCGGGAAGAGCTCGTCGTTGACAAAGGCAAACAGGGCGTCACCGGTGATTCCCTCTGGGTCGGCGGCCCATGCGCGCCACTGGAGCTTTTTGGGAATAGGGGAGCGGTAGCCCTCCTGCATCAGTTCCATCTCCTGGTCCTGGTCATCGATGATCTTGAGGAAGAACATCCAGCAAAGCTGCGAGATGCGCTGGGCGTCGCCATCGACGCCGACATCCTGGCGCATGATATCTTGAATGGATTTGACGGTGGTTCTTACGCTCATGGGGTATTAGGCTGCCTTTTCGTAAAGAGCGGACTGGAGTTCGTGAACGGCTTTCTCGAATCCGCTTCGTCCGCCAAAGGGTTTTAGAAGTTCGATTGGGGTACCCATCTGGGTAAATGGGAGCACCTTGAGAATCGCCAGGTCATCCAGATTGGTCACCCCTTCATCCTGGTATTTCAGGAGCAGGGCTTCCAGCACAGCGCGGGCCTGCACGCCGTACTTGGTGAAAACGTCAAGCTTTCGTGCATTATCCGCGCGTTCACGCCGGGTGAGCGGCGGTTGATCAAAGGCGACGTGGCAGATGAGGTCGAAGGGGTCGAGGTCCTTGCCCACTTCTTCTGCAAGGGGATCGAGAAGTAGGCCCTCGGTTGCCAATTCGTCAATGATCGCTTGCTTGCGCTCGGCGCCATTCCACCGTTTGAGGAAATCGTCCAGGCTGGCAAAGCGCTTGCGGAGCGTTTTCTTAGAGTAATCGCGCAGGCTTTCAGTGACCAGCTTGCCGTTTTCGTCGAGGTATTCGACGCGCTCTGCAATGATGGTGACCTCTTTGCCGCGAATGTAGTACTTGGCCGGTTTTTCCGCAACGGTGGGGATGCCGATGTCAGGCGGCTCAGGATAGGCGACTATTTGTTCATCCTCGCCTGGTCCCGGCGGAATCGGATCATCGGCATCGTCCTGCAGAGGAGCGACGTCCGGAGGTGTTACCGGGTCATTAGCGCCCGGTTCGTAGATCTGGACCGGTTCGCCGTCGAAATCAGGATCAGCGAAATGGTTGGTCGCTTTCCTGAAGTCCAGCAGGGTAAAGTAGTACTTTTTCGTGTCTTCGTGGACCCGGGTGCCGCGGCCAACGATCTGCTTGAATTCGGTCATCGAGCCTACCGCGCGTTCAAGGACGATGAGACGGCAGGTTTGGGCGTCGACTCCGGTGGAGAGCAGGCGCGAGGTCGTGACGATCACGGGATATTTCGCCTCCGGGTCAATGAAGTTGCCGAGCTGGGCGCAGCCTTCGGCGTCATCGCCGGTGATCCGCATGACGTAGCGTTCGTTCTGCTGGACCATGTCCGGGTTCTCATTAATCAGCGCCTGCCGCATCCGCGCGGCGTGCTCGGTGTCAACGCAGAAGACGATCGTCTTCTGGAAGCGATCGCCGCTTTCCTTGAGGAACTCGGAGACCTTGCAGGCCACGCGCTTGGTGCGCTCATCGATGACCAGGTTTCGGTCAAAGTCCTTCTGGTTGTAAATGCGATCTTCGATCTCGTAGCCATATTTGTCGGTCTCCCCTTGTTCCGGCCGGTAGCCCTCCACGTCAACGTCGAAGTGGATCTTCACCACCTTGTATGGCGCAAGGAATCCGTCACGGATGCCTTGCTTCAAGGAGTAGGTGTACACGGGCTTTCCGAAATAGTGGATATTGGAAACGTATTCGGTCTCTTTCGGCGTGGCGGTGAGCCCGATCTGAGTTGCCCCGGAGAAATACTCCAGGATCTCCCGCCACGCTGAATCCTCTGCAGCGCTGCCGCGGTGGCACTCGTCGATCACGATGAGGTCGAAGAAATCCGGTGATAGCTCCCGGTAGAGTTTTTGTCGATCCTCCGGGCCGGTGATTGCCTGGTAGAGCGCAAGATAGATCTCGTAGGAGGTATCGATACGCCGGTATTTCTTCTCCACGGCTGTGGGCAGCTGGACTTCAGTGCCGTCCTCCCGCTCGATGGTCTTTGATCCGGTGCTGAGTTTTGCCATGGCAGCGCCAAAAGGGCGGAAGTCGTTGACCATGGTCTGGTCGACAAGGATATTGCGGTCGGCGAGGAAAAGAATGCGCTTTTTGCGGCCCGCTTTCCACAGGCGCCAGATGATCTGGAAGGCGGTGTAGGTCTTGCCGGTGCCGGTCGCCATCACGAGGAGGATACGGTTCTGGCCTTTGGCAATGGCTTCGATGGCCTTGTTGATAGCAATACTCTGGTAGTAGCGAGGCTCCTTGCCGCCAGCGTCGTCGTGATAAGACTGGAGGACAACTTCTTCCTGCTCAACACTCATGCCCTTCCAGGTGCGGTACTTGGCCCAGAGATCATCGGGCGTGGGGAAAGCGCTGAGCGGCAGCTCTGTTTCGGGCGAAGTGCTCTGACCGGTTCGATCATGGTATAGGAATGCATCCCCGTTGGATGAAAAAACGAAGGGGATGTCAAGAGCGGCGGCGTACTCAAGCCCTTGCTGCATGCCGTCTCCAACGGCGTGGTGGTTGTCCTTTGCTTCGATGAGGGCGATGGGAATGTTTGGTTTGTAGTAGAGAATGTAATCAGCCCGTTTGGCTTTGCCGCGGGTGACCAGCTTACCGCGAACGATGATCCGGCCCTTGGTGAACGCGACCTCCTCGCGCACCTGAGACAGTAGGTCCCAGCCCGCTTGAGCCACAGCCGGAGTGATGAACTTCGTGCAGATATCGCGTTCAGTGAGGTCTTTCTTATTCATGATTGGCTGCCAGACTCAGATTCTTGGTCTTATCAGAATAAATGCCCGATCCTGGAACCTCAATTCTCCGTACTGGGTCAAAAAAACCAAAACCCCGATTCTCGGATTGAGAACGGGGTTTCATAAACCGCCGGGCACAACCAGATCATATTCGTCCAGCGGGGTCAGAGGGAACGTTTGGGATGCAAGACAAATTGCTTCGCGCATTCCTGCTTGCAACTGCGAGCCTCATTTAAGGTTTGCTATTGGTAACATAGAATGGGCAGAGAGATCAACTCTTTGTTCGCAGGCTACTCTCAAATTAGAACATTGCAAACCAGAGCCTCTGCGAGTATAATTTCACTAAAAGGAGGACAGGGCGATGATTCGATTTAAGTTTCATGAGGAAAAGGCGATCGCTGCCCTTCTCTATATTACCAGAAGGCTTATCTCGCTTAAGAGCACAAAGGCGAAACCGGATTTACATAAGATTTTTAAGATTATGTACTTTGCAGACCAAAAGCACCTTGCCCGCTATGGCCGGCCTGTGCTCGGTGACTTCTATATCGCAATGGACCATGGCCCGGTGCCTTCCCAGGTTTATGACATGATCAAGATTGTCAGGGGCGAGACTATTTTCCAGTCGGCCAGGGGCTATAGTGCGTTCTTTGATGTGAGCGATCATTACGTTCACCCAAAGCAGAAGCCGGATATGGATCTCTTTTCAGAGAGCGATCTCGAATGCATTAATGAATCTCTCCGAGAGAATCGGTATCTCTCTTTTGAGCAGTTGAAGACGAAGTCCCACGATAACGCCTACTGCAAGGCCGCCAAGGATGACAAGATCTCTTACAAGGAAATGGCTAAACAGGCTGGAGCAAACGCGTCGATGCTGACCTACATACAGGAGATCGCGGAAAACGAAAGGACCCTTGGCGCATGAGCGGCAGCATAGGAAGCCGCTTTCCAAAGCAATATCGAAAGGACTTCTGCAATCGTCACCTTGTACCCGGTTCGGTGTTCAGACTATTCGCTCCTGAAACCACTCCTCCCAAGATAAAAAGATTTATCCTTCTCGCCTTTGATGAGAAAGCCGAGTCAGCAGCCATCCTTTTCATCAATACCGAGATCCTGAGAAACCCGTATATCAAGGCGCTGCAATATCCGATCAAGGCCAGCGAAAAATTATTTATTAGCCACGATTCTTTCATCGACTGTAGCCATCTTTACGAGCGGGATCTATCCCCCTTGAGAAGAGTTTTCATTGATGATCTTGGGATCTACTTGCGCTCTTTATCGAGTCAGGATCTGAAAGCAATGAGCGCGCTTGTGCAAACCGCGAAAACCATTTCTACTGCCTTGAAAAGGAAATACGGACTCCTTTAAACGAGTCCGTCACAGTGAAAGAAAAGGGGTTATGCCGTGAAGCATAACCCCTTGCTTATTCGTGGTGGGCGGTACAGGATTTGAACCTGCGACTTCCACCGTGTGAGGATGGCACTCTCCCGCTGAGTTAACCGCCCGTTGCTCAAGAAGTTACAAGTGACAAGTAACGAGTGACCAGTCACCAGTAAACAGTGAACAGAGAGATTATTACTATACGCCAAAAAGCTTTGCAAACAAAAAAAGTAGACCAAAATCAGGCTCACCACAGAGCTACAGAAGGCGGGACTCACCCGTCCTATAATCAAACAAATCGAGTGGGGGAATCAGGGGAGGCCGGCCATCTTTTTCGTGGCCTCCACCTCATCGGGCTCGAGGCGGCGGTAGTGGCCGATCTTGAGGTTTTTCAGTTCGAGAAGCCCGAACCCCGTGCGGATCAGGTGAACGACTCTGCAGTCCACGGCTTCAATCATCCGTCGGACCAGCCGTTTCTTCCCGCTTGTAATGGTCATTCTAAGATCTGTCTGATCACCGTGCCGTCCAATGACAGTTACCTTCGCAGGCCCGCTGGACCCCTCTTCCAGGTACACGCCGTCATGGAGTCTCTGCAGCACCGATCCCGATACCTCGCCTTCCACGGTGACCTTGTAAGTCTTGGGAACATGAAAACGGGGGTGGGTCAACCGGTGGGCCCATTCGCCGTCATTGGTCAGAAGCAACAAGCCCAGGCTGTCAAAATCCAGGCGCCCCACCGGGTAGACCCTTTCCTTGATCCCTGTGAGGAGATCGGTCACCACAGGTCTCCCTTCAGGGTCCCGGAGAGAAGACACGTACCCAAAAGGCTTGTTGAGCATGAGGTAGATTCTGTCCGAGGGATTCGAAATGGGCCTTCCGTCCACCCGGATCTCATCGGTTCCCCAGACCGCCTTGGTGCCGGGCTCCCTCACCACCTGGCCGTTGACAGCGATGCGGCCTGCCTGGATCCACTCGTCCGCCTTGCGTCTTGAGGTGACTCCTGCCAGAGAAAGGATCCGGTTAACCCGCTGACTCAGGGGGAGGTCCTTCCTGGGGAGAGGCTTCCTCCTGGCTCGGCTTTTGGTCAAAGAGGTTCTGCTGTTCATCGTCTTCACTTCCAAGAGCCTTGAGCTCCTTTATTTTGGGAAGGGACTCAATGTCTTTCAGGTCAAAGATTTCAAGGAATTTCCTGGTGGTTCCGTACACCAGGGGCCTGCCGGGGAGATTTTTCCGGCCCATGATTTTCACGAGCCCTTTTTCGAGCAAGGTCTTCAAAATCCCACCCACATCGACCCCTCGCAGCCTCTCGATTTCCTGGCGGAGAACCGGTTGTTTGTAGGCGATGATCGCCAGGGTTTCCATGGTGGCTCTGGACAGTCGCGCAGGGGAAGCCTGAAGCATCTTGAGAATGTAAGCGCCATATTCCGGCCGGCTCCTGAACTGGAAGCCGCCGCCGACTTCGTGGAGAACAAAACTCCTTCCCATGGCTTCATACTCGTACTTCAAAACCCTTAGCGCGCCTGTGATGTCGGGGAGTTTGACTTCGGGAAGGACGGCATGGATCTCTTTGGGAGTCAAGGGCTTGTCCGATGCAAAGAGCAAAGCTTCCACGATGAGCTTGAGCGATTTAGCCATGATGATTGTCCTCGTCTTCTTTAAAGTGTGGCTCCAGGAGAATATCGGCATCCAGGTGAGCCTGCACGATCCTCACCAGTCCCATCTGCACCAGTTCCAGGAGAGCCAGAAAGGTCACCACGAACTCGGAAATCGTTCTATCCTGGTCAAAGAGTTCGACAAAAAAGAAAGGTCCCTGGAACTTGAGCCGGTCCATGATCTGTGTGGTCTTGTCTTTGAGGGACCACTCTTCTCGCTGGAAGCTGATCGGCGTGCCCGGCAGTCTTTCGTCGACAATTCTCTTGAAGGCATCGATCAACTGAAAGAGGCTGACCTCCAGCATCGCTTCTTCGCTCTGCAATTGAGATTTGAGCTCCGGAGCGAGCTTGCGGGCGAAGACGTCTCTTTCAAGGATTTCCCTGTCTGTGAGCTCCTCAGCAGCCTCTTTGAGCTTGAGGTATTCGAGCAAGGGGCGGGTGATTTCCATTCGAGGATCTTCTCCCTCTTCCTCCTGGGCTCCGGGGAGGAGCATTCTGGATTTGATGTGAATCAGGGTGGAAGCCATCACCAGAAAGTCTCCTGCCAGAGAGATGTCCAAAGCTTTCATCAGGTCCAGATATCCGAGATACTGATCCGTAATGGTCGCGATGGGAATATCAAAGATGTCCACTTCATTCTTGCGAATGAGGTGGAGCAGGAGGTCCAGAGGGCCCTCAAAGATCTCAAGTTTAACTTCATATTCCATGGGCACGCATCCCTTCACGAACAGAAAGAACTGGATTCCCGCTACTGCGGTAAATCCCCACCGCAGAGAACGCTGAGCTCGCAGAGGATAGACTGTATCTATGAAGATCTTATCGGTCCATAGTTTTAATAGATAGGAGTTCTCTGCGTTCTTTGCGCGCTCTGCGGTGAAGGGTTTTCTCTGCTAAGAGGCGAGAGTGTCGCCGTATTTTTCCTTCACGAAGAGGAGTTCATCTTCCTTGGAGTTCACCTGGTTGTTGAGCCTCGCCTCCAGGAGAGCATCCAGAATTCGCTTGTACAGAGGGCCGGGCTGAAAACCCATGTGCTTCAAGTCCCGGCCCGTCAGGGAGATCTTCGCTCCTCTCAAGCGGGTGAAGAAGTTCGAAATTTGTCTCTTGATGGTCCGGTTGTTCGCTTTCGCCATCATGAAGAGCAAAGTCTCTGTGTCATACAGGGAAAGGAGCTTATAAAGCTCATAATGGGTGTTTTCTCCCTTAGACCGAAAGAGTTTGTCAAGAACGGAGTTCATCTCCATTCTCTGAGCGACCATTCTGCGGCCGTCGGCATCTCCCATTTGCAGCCTCTCCCCCAGGGCTTGGAGCGCCTTGGGATCCAGGGCAGAGGTCAGCCCGTGCCAGTAGACCTTCCAGGATTCATAGGGTTCTTCCAGATAAAGATGATTAAACCAGGAGAGAACCCCTCGAATTTCTTCAAAGAGCATTCCGAGGTCCGCGGTCAGGCGGATTGCCGGGGAAACGATCTGAAGCAGATCGAACTCGTCCATCCTCTCAATCTCCCGGATCGGCTCCGGCTCCATGAGGAGCAACTTCAATTCCAGAAAGAGGCGCCTGCCCGAGAGGCCTTTGAAGCAGTTGATGGTCACGGCATTCTTCATGAGGCCGAGGGTCAGCTTTCCGATCTTGAACCCGAATCTCTGCTCGAAACGAATCGCCCTCAACACACGCGTTGGGTCTTCCACGAAACTGAGATTGTGGAGGACCCGAAGAGCTTTGTCCCGAATATCCTTTAGGGCCCCAAAATAGTCAATGAGCGTTCCATAGTCCCGTCGGTTGAGCTTGACCGCGAGAGTATTGATGGTGAAATCCCTTCTGTAGAGATCCATTTTCAGAGAGCTCATCTCTACGGTCGGGGGAGCGGCAGGGAAGTCGTAATATTCGATGCGGGCCGTGGCAACGTCAACCTTGAATCCGTCGGGGAAGACCATGACCACGGTGCCGAATTTCTTGTGGCTTCTCACCTTCACCTCGTGCTGGGCTGCGAATTCATGGGCGAATTTTATTCCGTCGCCCTCAACCACGACATCCACGTCGAGGTTATCGCGTTTGAGGAGAATGTCTCGGACCAGACCGCCCACGAGATACGCGTTGAATCCCATCAGGTCGGCCACGCGACCGAATTCTTTGAGGAGCTCGATGACCCGCCTGGGCAGGCGCTCCTTGAGCACGGCTGCCATGTTCTTTTCCCTGAGGTAGCGGGAGGTATCCCGGGACTCATAAAGAAAACTGGGGATGACCGGTCCGCCCACAAGGATGTTCATGAGATCGGTGCGGGTGATCACTCCGAGCACCTTTCCACCCTCCACGACAGGAAGAATCCGCAGTTTCTCCTCAATGATCCTTCTCTGGATCTCTTTGAGAGATGCATCAGGGCCCACCACGGCGAACTCAATGTTGGTGTATTCCCTGATCAGGATTTCCCCCAGACCAAAGTAGACGGCCTTTTCCACTACCTGCCTTGTGATGGTGCCGATCAGGGCCTCGCTCGCGTCCAGGACCAGAAGGACATTGATGTTGAACTGAGTCATGATTCTGGCCGCTTCCTTGATCGTCGTCTGGGGCAGGACGTGGATCACCGGGGAGGACATGACGTCCCGTGCCTGCTTTTGAGGGATGACCCTGCTTCTGAGGAGGGCCAGAACAGCTTTTTCAACCTGGATGAGGGTCTTGTTCTTGATGGTTGCAGAGGCCGCCTGGGGATGGCCTCCGCCTCCGAAGGCGAGGGCGATTTCAGCGGCATTCACTTCCTCGACGCGACTCCGGGCAACGAGATAGACTTTGTCCTCCATCTGGGCAAGCGCAAGAATCACGCCGAGGTTTTCCATCTCCATGAACTTGTGAACCAGCACGGCAAAGTCGCCCACATATTCCTCGCGGCTGACCTTGCACAGGACCACCTCAACCCCGTTGATCATGTGCGTGGCGGCAGACTTGGTGAGATCGCTGAGGACCCATATTTGTTCGGCGGTCAACTCGCGCGTCAACATGTCTGAAATTAAATTGGGGTTGGCTCCCTGCTCTGAGAGCCACGCCGCCGCGCGGTAATCCTCCGGTCTTGTAGAGGTAAAAGTGAAAGACCCGGTATCTTCGTGGATCCCCAGACACAGGATGGTGGCTTCATCCGGAGACAGAGGAATATTTTTTTCACGGATCAGCTCTGCGAGGATCGTGGTGGTCGCGCCCACGTCCTTGATCACTTCCAGGTGCCCACGGATGTCCTCTTCAGACGCATGATGGTGGTCGTAAATATGGATTTCAACATCCTCACGGTCAGCGAGTTCTGCGAACTTCCCGATCCGGCTTTTCTGCCGGGTGTCCACAAGGATCAGGCGTTTGATCCGATCAAAGTCCACATGCTTGAGCTTCGTAAAGTTAAAGAGGTAGGACGTGGAGTGGAGAAAAAAATTCCTAAGGTTCTTTTCCTGGGACCCGGGAAACACCAGTGTGGCCGCGGGATAGAGTTTCCGGGCTGCAATCATGGAAGCCAGAGCATCGAAATCGGCATTCATGTGAGTCGTGATGATCTCTTCACGCATGTTCTCAGAGGCAGGGTGCTCCAGATCTTTTTCAGGCCCATGGCTTGTCATGGCTCCATCATAACATAAACGTTTGAGAGGACGAATGGAGAAATTGAAAATCCGAAATCCGATTCCAATGATCCAAATTCAAATGACCAAAACCGTGGGCCACTGGATTTCTGTTTTGAGCATTGAGGACGTTTACTGCTCATTGCTCTACGCTCTAGGCTCTTTGATTCTTTTAGGGGCTGGATCGAGGTGTTTTTTCGCGGGGAAGGGACACAAAGGGCGTGCAGGATCCTTGAAGGGCAGGGGCGCCACGCTCCTGGAGGCGAATTACTGGCCTCTGACCTTTTCGTCCTGCTCCTGCTTTGTCTTGCATTCGATGCACAGGGTGGTGACGGGTCTTGCCTTGAGCCGCGCCTCGGAAATCTCTTCGCCACAGGACTCACAAATGCCATAGGTGCCGGTATCGATTCTTGCCATTGCCTCTTTGATTTTCCCGATCAGCTTTCTCTCTCTGTCCCGGATGCGGAGGGTGAAATTCCGATCCGATTCCAAAGAGGCCCTGTCCGTAGGGTCGGGCAGGTTCCCGTTGTGGGTCGTCATATCACTCACCGTCTTGCTGGCTTCATCCATAAGGTCCGCCATCGTCTTGTCCAGCAGGTTTCTGTAATACTCCAATTTTTGTTTCGACATCATAACCTAGCTATCAACCTCACTGCGTCCTTGTGATTTTTTGCCAGAATTTTTTGGTCTCCCTGGGCTCCTTGATCCCTTCGCTCTTGGCCAATTCTTCGAGAAGCTCCTTCTGGCGTGACGTGAGTTTCTTCGGAATTTTCACTGAAACTCTGATATAGAGATCCCCTCTTTTGTTCCTCTGCAAACTCGGCATGCCGAGACCGGGCAGCGTGAGAATATCTCCAGGCTGGGTGCCGGAAGGGATGTGCAGCTCCTGACCGTCTTCGTTTCCGAGCACAGGGATGCTGAGGGTGTTGCCCAGTGCCGCCTGCACAAAGGAAACAGGAATTTCACAGAGGAGATGCTCTCCTTCTCTTTTAAAGAAGTCGTGCTCTTTGACATGAATCAGGACAAAAAGATCGCCCGGAGGCCCACCGTTTTCCCCTGGTTCTCCTTCTCCCTGGAGTCTGAGCTGAGATCCGGTATCGACGCCCGGGGGAATCTTGAGGGTAATCTTCCTGTCGATTCGAATTTTACCCTTGCCGTTGCAGTCTCGACAGGGATCGATCACGATGCGGCCTTCTCCCCGACAGGCAGGGCATGGGGTGCTGATCTGGAAGAAACCCTGGGATCTGAAGATCTGTCCTCTGCCTCCGCAGGTCGTGCAGGCCTTGCGCTCAGTGCCCGCTTTCATTCCTGAGCCCCGACACGTCTCACAGGAAGTCCACTTCTTGAAAGAGATCTCCTCCTCTCTGCCGGCGAACGCCTCTTCCAGCGTCAACTCCAGGTCATAACGAAGGCTGTTGCCTTTCTTGGCTCTTGTTCTCCGCCCCGTTTTTGCGCCGAAACTGAAAAACTCCTCAAAAAGATCACCAAAATTGCTGAAGATATCATCAAAACCGCTGAATCCTCTGAAACCGGTCCCGGCAAGCCCATCGTGCCCATACCGGTCGTAGATGGCTCTCTTCTCCTGATCTCTCAGGACCTCATAAGCTTCCGCGGCTTCCTTGAAGCGATCCTCCGCGTCCTGGTCGCTGGGATTGCGATCAGGATGGTGTTTCATCGCCAGCTTCCTGTAGGCTTTCTTAATGTCCTCTTCGCCGGCGTCATGAGGAACGCCGAGGACATCATAGTAATCTCTTTTCTCCATCCTGACTAACCTTTGGAGGCCTTTTGATCCTCTTCAGAGCTTAAAAGGCCATCCGTTCCTTTTCCCTCCGGAAGAAGATGATCGCTCTCCTGAGAGGGCGTTGCTTCTGTTTTCGCGATCACCACCACGTTGCCGGCTGCGATCTCTCTAAGGGCGACCACAATGTCCTTGTTTTTTGACGCAAGCGTGGGTTCCGCTCCTTTTCGCAACTGGCGCACTCTCTTGGCGGCGGCATGAATCAGGGCGAAACGGTTATTCACCTTTTGCAGACAATCTTCGACGGTAATTCGAGCCATATGGATCTCCTGTCCTGATTCCCAAACGGCCGGAACGGGAATCGTTTGTTTCAAACGGCTGAAGGTCAGAGCGAATCTGGAAAAAGCTATTCCCGGATCAGCACTAGCTTGCTCAGATAAACTTTATTTTTTACCATCTCAAATGCTAAAAGTAAACAATTTTTATAGCCGCTGGATTTTCCTTCTTTTACTGTTTCCGCTTCAGTCCAAATAAGAGTATCTTGATCCGGCAACCGGAAGGCAGAATCATCTCAGAAAAACTCCCGAGATTATTGTAAGTTATTCTAAACGAAATTCAAGGCGCCGTGATCGTTTGAAAAACAAAGCATCCATCCGGACGTGAGCTGGAGTCCAAGGGGGAGATCCTATGCTTGCAAAGGTACTGAGCAGTGCCGTTATGGGAATTGATGCCTATGTCGTTGAAGTGGAAGTGGACATTTCGCAAGGCCTACCCTCCTTTTCAACGGTCGGCCTTCCTGAAGGGGCTGTTCGGGAAAGCAAGGAGAGAGTCAAAGCTGCAATCAAGAATGCGGGCTACCACTTTCCCTCTGATCGAATCACGGTGAATCTGGCTCCGGCGGATGTGAAGAAGGAGGGATCGGGTTTTGATCTTCCCATGGCCGTAGGAATCCTGGCGGCGATGGGCATTGTGCCGAAGGATTCCTACGCAGACCATCTGATCCTGGGGGAGCTTTCCCTGGACGGACTCATCCGGCCCATCAAAGGGGCCCTTCCCATGGCCATCGCAGCAAAGGAAACCAGCATGAGAGGGGTTTTCCTTCCCACGGAGAACGCGGCTGAAGCGGCTGTGGTTGAAGGGGTTGACGTGTACCCGGTCCAGTCCCTCAATCAGCTCGTGGAAGCCCTGTGCGGGTTCATCCCCATTCCCCCGTGCCGGTTCGACAGCCGCGCTTTTTTTCAGCCGGAAGTCTACGAGGCGGATTTCAGCGATGTCCGAGGTCAGGAGAACGTGAAACGGGCCATGGAGATTGCTGCGGCCGGTGGGCACAATCTCATCATGATCGGACCTCCCGGCGCCGGCAAAACCATGCTGGCAAGACGCCTCTACACCATTCTCCCGGAGCTGACCTTTCAGGAGGCCCTGGGGACTTCCAAGGTGTACAGCGTGATGGGGCTTATGCCCAGAGGTCACGGTCTCATCCAGGCGCGTCCTTTTCGTTCTCCCCACCATACCATTTCCGATGCCGGTCTCATCGGCGGAGGCCAGACCCCTAAGCCTGGTGAGGTCAGCCTTGCTCACAATGGGGTTCTCTTTCTGGACGAACTGCCTGAGTTCAAGAAGAACGTCCTGGAAGTGCTGAGGCAGCCCATGGAGGACGGCAGGGTGACCATTTCAAGGGCCAGCTCTTCAGTCACCTATCCGGCGAACTTCATGCTGGTGGGTGCCATGAATCCTTGCCCCTGCGGTTTCCTTGGGGATCCCAAGAGAGAGTGCAGCTGCACCTCTCTCCAGGTCCAGCGCTACCGGAGCAAGATCTCGGGTCCTCTGATGGATCGGATTGACATTCACCTGGAAGTGCCTCCGGTTCATTTCAAGGATCTTGCAGCCACGGAGGGCGGCGAATCGTCCGCAGAGATTTTGAGCAGGGTCAAGGCGGCAAGGAGAATCCAGGCGGAACGTTTCCAGAAAATGAAAATCTACACCAACGCGCACATGAACAGCCGCCAAGTCCGAAAATTCTGCACCCTGGATTTCCAATCTGGGGAACTCCTGGAGCAGGCCATGGAAAAGTTCGGCCTGAGCGCAAGAGCTCATTCCAGAATCCTCAAGATCGCAAGAACCATCGCGGACCTAACCGGGAGCGAGGAAATCACCTCCGCCCATGTGGCCGAGGCGATCCAATACAGAAGCCTTGACCGCCGGGTGTACCGGTAGAGACGCAGGGCACGGGGCACGGCAAAAACCGCAACCCATGTTACCGCGGAGAACGCTGAGAGCGCAGAGAATGGGATACAGGGTCTTGAGAAATGATAACCCTCTGCGTTCTTTGCGCTCTCTGCGGTAAAGTCTTACGGTTTGTGGAGGGGGATTTGGACCGTAACGGTGGTTGAGTTGAGTCCCGTTTTTACCTCGATTCGTCCTCGAAGCAAACGCACAATCCGGTGGGTGATGTAGAGACCTCTGCCTCGACCTTCTCCTTCAAGAAGACGAAGCCTTTCTTCTTCGGAGATCATTCCGGTATTGCTGACTTCAACGCAGGCCATGTCGCCCTGGGCATAGGTTCGAATAGCCAGGATTCCCCCTTTTAAGGGGATGGCGTTTGTGGCGTTGTTGAGGAGATTGTCGAGGATTCGTTCAAGGTGCAGGGGGTAGCAATGCACGAAGAGCGGATCATCGAAAGGCCCTTCGTGGAGCGTGACATTCTGCTTGAGGATCTCCTTGATCACTTCTTTGTTGATCTCAAAACGATCGATCAGCACCGCGGTCAAGTTAACCCTCTGCTCTTTTCCGGCCTGGTACATGCTGAGCGCCATTTCCTGAAGCCGGCTCGTTTCTTCAAGAAGGATGTCCGCATACTTTTTCATGGTGGCCGCGTTCTTCAGAGACTCCTCCTGCTCAATGAGCTTCTTCAGGCGCCGCGCAAATCCCGCAGTGGCAATCGCCGGATTCTTGAAATCGTGGAGGATGTCGTCAAGACGCTCCATGCGCTGGGCTTTCATGAGTTCCCGGCCCAGGAACAGGAAGATCTCAATTTCCCCGTCCGAATACCTCTGCCGCAGGTCCAGCGCATCAATAGTCATGAAGTGGGTGATGTCTTCTCCGGCATTGATCGCTACGTAGAGAATGGAGTTGATGTTGTGGGCGGCGGCAAATTGTTTCAGGTTCCAGGAGATATACTGACTTCTCTGCGGGTCCATGATGAGCACATAAGAGGGCGTGACCACCTCGAAGGGCGTTTCCACGTCATAGGTTTTGCGTTTCAGGATCAGTTCAAAAGCCGGTTCGCTCCTTATGGAAAAGGTTTTTCCGATCCCGTGATAACCGATGTGGTCTGGATATCCGGCCTCGAGAAACACGTTTTCGTCGTCTTCAGTCACGGCAAACAGGGCGCAGCGCTGGAGGCTGATGATATCGGCAAGTTCCGGGACCACCCGGTTGAAGACCTCCTTCATCTTGACCCCTTCCCGGGCACCGAGCTTGAGAAAGATCTTCTGGACAATGGCCTCCTTCTTCTCGTTGATTCTGAACATGGAGAGAATCTTTTTCCTGGCCAGGACAAAGCTGAGCCTTCGGGCCATGACTTCCGCCATTTTCACCTCCAGGGGGGTGAAATCGCGGTCTCTCTCCTCGTAGTAGATCTGGATCACGCCGATGGTGTCTCTTTCGTGAGGGAAAAAACGAGGGATGGACAGGGGCACCGCCATGATCGAGTAAATGCCCTTTTTCTGCACCCTCTCTTTGTCCTTGTAGAGATCTTCCCTGAGAATGTTCGGCACAAGGTAGGGCCGGTTGGTTTTCACCACTTTGCCGGCGATCGTCCCTTCGAAAGGAATAAAGGTTGCTCTCGTTTCTTCCTCAAGGGGATAGGACCCGTAAGAAAGCATCTTCTCCGCTCCGGGGTCATAAATCCTGACCGAAGCGGAATGGGCACCCAGGAACTCGACCATGTACCGGGTGACCATGGAAAAGATCTCCGGCTCAGAGAGGTCCGGGTTGATCTCTATGATCTCGTCGACCTGAGTGGTAACCTCTGTGAGAAAATCAGGAAGGACCGTATTCTTGACCCACGAAAAGAGGTGATCCCAAAAGGCCTCCCCCTCGCAGGCTATGGCCCAGGGCTCATTTTGGGCAGACTCTAGAAGCTGTTTAGCGTTCTTCCACATGGGTCAGGTGTTGAGGTCGTTTACTCCCTGCAAGATGATATCGAAGAGTTCCTGCACATCATTTTTCTCCACGGATGAAAAGGCCACACGCAGATCCTGCTTGCCGAGAGAGATAAGTCCCACCCCGTAAGTATTCAACAGGTGAACTCTCAGCGGTTCGGCTTCAACGGCTTTAAGCTTCAGACACATGAAATACCCGGAGTTAAAAGGGTAGGGGTCCCATGCGTCATGGTATTTGGGATGAGCCAGGACGCGTTTCACCTCCATGGCCCGGTCTTTCATGATCCCGAATTTCTCCTCTTTCTCAGCCTTGTAAGAGGCCGATTTCAGGGAGCGGAGCGTGATGGTCTGGCTCAGGTGCGAGGCGTTGGAAATAGAGCCTCTCACTGCGCCGGCTGTTTTTCTTTCCAGGGCGTTGTACACACCGTCATGGTCGCCGGCTAGACACGCCCCGTAGGTGATGAATCCGACCCTCAGTCCCCAAACGTAATTCTCCTTGGTGGCTCCGTCAAGTTTGACGGCCAGAAGCCGGGGATGCTTATTCAGAAGTCCTGCGAAAATGGACTCCTTGAGCACATCGTCTTCGAAGAAGAGACCGAAGTAGGCATCGTCCGTGACGGCGAGAACGTTTGTGCCCTGCTGCGCCAGGTCCGCGAGGATTTCCGTCATGCTCTTCGCTTCGGCGGGACGGGGCGTGTACCCAGTCGGGTTGTTGGGGAAATTGAGGAGAACGATAATCTTTTTGTTCTTCCCGGCTTCGGCGCGGACGCACTGCTCAAAGCTCTTCAGGTTGAAGCGGCCTCGGTCATCGAACAGAGCATGCTGGACGATCCGTGCGCCTCTTCGAACCGAAAAAATCAGGTTGTAGTTGCCCCACATTTTGTCCGGAAGGATGATCACGTCACCGGGATCAACCCACATATCTCCCACAACGCTCAGACCATGCGTGATGGCATGGCTGACCACGGGAAGGCTGATCTTTGCAGAGGCGAGGGAAGGATTCTTTTCGAAGAGGGCCTCCTTCCATGCCTTTCGGAGAGTGGGGATTCCGAAAGAGGGCGCATAGGTGAGCGTTTCTTCGGGCTCAAGGCCGCTTAGCATGGACATGACCGAGGGGAGGTACATGGTCTTGCCCTTTTCCGTGGCCATGCCGATGGTGGCATTGAACTTGTGCGCTTTTTCCTTGGCTTCGGCACTCTGGGTGAGAATGCCTTTGGGAAAGAACAGGTTCTTTCCGACTTCCGACAGCATTTCGTAGACGTGCATGTTGGATTTCTGGATCACGTCATTCAATTCAACTGCAAGCGGATTCATGTACGTTTCCTTTCCGGTCGAGAATAGAATGCGAGGCTGGAGGAATTCCGAAGATAGACATCTTATCATTAGCGAGCCAGTGCTCGCTCTGTCAAGGAAAAAGGAGAAGGGGCGCGGGCTCAGCGTTATCCGGAAATCCTTGCCGATGCACAGTTAGCTCACTTCCGCAGGGATTTTTAGGTCTTGACTTGAAATCACCTGTCTTTGTATAGTTCACTTACTTAACTGCGAAATATGATGGCCTCGTAAAAAGTCCCGTTCACCCTTCGATACCTCAGGGCGAACGGATGAGATAGACCGTAAGTATCTGATTTTCCGTTCGTGGTGAGGTATCGAACCATGAACGGAATGCAGTTCTGCGACTTTTTACGAACCCATCAAATATATTTCTTCTCGGAAAGGAGCATTGAATGCGAGACGTTGTCATCGTGAGTGCATGCAGAACCGCGCTAGGGGACTTTGGAGGATCCCTCGCCGGCATTTCCGCCACTGATCTCGGAGCCCATGTCATCAAAGAAGCGATTCAGCGGGCAGGAATCAAGAAAGAGGAGGTGAACGAGGTGATCATGGGGTGTGTGCTCCCTCACGGGCTGGGGCAGAACCCGGCGAGACAGTCCATGGTCCGGGCAGGTCTTCCCTGGGAGGTCGGTGCGATCACGGTGAACAAAGTGTGCGGTTCAGGGCTTAAGGCCGTTATGCTCGCTGCCCAGGCCATCCAGTGCGGGGATGCGGAGGTGGTCATTGCCGGAGGCCAGGAGAACATGAACCTTTGTCCCTACCTTCTGGACAAAGCGCGGACCGGCTATCGGATGAACAACGGCCGTGTCGTGGACGGGATGGTCCAGGACGGGCTGTGGGATCACGTCAATGACTTTCACATGGGCATGAGCGCGGAACTCGTGGCTGAGAAATGGGGCGTGAGCAGGGACGACATGGACGAGTTTTCCTTCAGGTCTTATGAGAAGACCTGGAAGGCGATCGAACAGGGGAAGTTCAAAAAGGAAATTGTCCCGATCACCATTCCTGCGAAGAAGGGCGATCCCAAGGTCTTTGACACGGATGAAATCCCTCTGAGACCGCCCAAGACCAGCCGCGAGGCTCTGGGAAAACTGACTCCTGCTTTCAAGAAAGGCGGGGCGGTCACCGCAGGCAATGCCTCCAAGATCAGTGACGGAGCTGCAGCTCTGGTTCTTATGTCTAGGGATAAAGCCAAGGAGCTGGGATGCAAATCCATGGTCCGCGTAGGGGCTCAGGGAGCTTCGGGTATTGACATGAAGTATGTGCTCGCAGCGCCCATTTACTCGATCCCCAAGGTGCTGGCCAAAGCCGGCCTCAAGATCGAGGACGTGGATCTTCACGAGATCAATGAGGCTTTCAGTTCCTCCTCTGTGGCGATCAACAAGGTGCTGAATATTGATCCGGAAAAGGTGAACGTGAACGGCGGATCCGTGGCCCTGGGACATCCGATTGGAGCGAGCGGGGCGAGGGTTCTGACAACCCTGATCTACGCGATGAAGGATCGGGGTGCGAGAGTAGGAGAGGCAAGCCTCTGTCTCGGCGGAGGAGAGGCGGTCACGCTGGTGGTTTATAATGAATAGTAAGCAGTAGGTGATAAGCAGTAAGCAGTAATCCGAAAACTGGGACGGAGAAGTGTTGGGCCTTTTCCATGACTCCAATACTCCAGCACTCCAACACTCCAGTTTCCTAATACGATCTGAAATATCAAAGCAAAGGAGAGAAGATTATGGGAGATGTGGTGATTGTGGCGGGTGTCAGAACGCCTGTAGGCTCATTCGGCGGTACTCTGAAAGCAACCCCTGTTGTGGATTTGGGTGCGCTGGTATTGAAAGAGACCTTGAAAAGGGCAGGCCTCAGGCCTGTGGCTACGGAAGAACAAACACGATTTGCTCCGGATCCTTTTAAAGGCAAAGGAATGGTTGATCTGGAGAAAAAGTCCTATGACTATGCGGATTCCCTGAAGCCCATAAGAATTGATGAAGTCATCATGGGCAATGTGGTTGGCGCGGGGCAGGGCCAGAACGTGGCCAGGCAGGCCATGATCAAGGCCGGTATTCCGAAAGAGACCAATGCCTTTACCATCAACAAGGTGTGCGCTTCAGGCATGAAGGCCGTGGCTCTTGCGGCGCAGTCCATCAAATGCGGGGATGCGGAAATCGTGCTCGCCGGCGGAATGGAGAACATGAGCCTCATCCCTTACGCTCTGCCGGCCGCACGGTGGGGGGCCAGGATGAACAATGTGGACCTCGTGGATCTCATGGTTTTCGACGGCCTCTACGAGATCTTTTACGGCTATCACATGGGCCTCACGGCCGAGAACATTGCAGAGAACTACGGAATTTCGAGAGAAGAGCAGGATCAGCTGGGAGCCCTGAGCCATCAAAGGGCAAGGAAGGCGATTACGGACGGAATCTGCAAACAGGAGATTGCTCCTGTCGTCATTCCTCAGAGGAAAGGCGATCCTCTGGTTTTTGACACGGATGAGAGGCCCATGGACACGAGCGCCGAAAAAATGGCGAAACTGCCTACTGCGTTCAAAAAGAACGGAACCGTGACAGCGGGAAATGCTTCAGGCATCAATGATGCGGCTGCTGCGCTCCTTATCATGTCCGCGAGCAAGGCCAAAGAGCTCGGGCTCAAGCCTCTGGTGAAAATAAGAGCCTATGCCACAGGCGGCGTTGATCCGGCCTATATGGGGCTAGGTCCCATTCCTGCTGTGCGAAAGATCCTGTACAGAGAAAAACTCGCCATGAACGACTTCGGTACCGTCGAACTCAATGAGGCCTTTGCATCGCAGGCCATTGCCTGCATCCGGGAGCTGAAATGCGACATGGAGAAAACCAATGTCCTGGGAAGCGGCATCTCCATCGGCCATCCCATTGGATGCTCAGGCGCCCGGCTCATTCTCACCCTCACCAATGAGATGGTGAGGAAAGGGACACGCCCTCGGTCTGGCGACCCTGTGTATCGGCGGCGGTCAGGGCATGGCCACGGTATTGGAAAGAGTGTAGGAGGATATGACCTATGGCTTACGAAACGATTATTTTCCAGAAACAGGGACATGTTGGAGTCATCAAGTTCAACAGGCCCAAGGCACTCAATGCCATCAACCCGCAACTGATCTCTGAGGTTCATCAGGCTCTCGATGAAATCGAGAAAGATCCTTCCCTCCGGGTCGTGGTGATGACCGGAGAGGGAGACAAGGCCTTCATCGCAGGAGCTGACATTTCCTACATGGTGAACCTGCCTCCCCTGGGAGCCAGAAGATGGTCGCAGGAAGGCCATGACCTCGGGCTTCCGCATCGAGAACTTCCCTCTCCCGGTGATTGCCTGCGTCAACGGCTTTGCCCTGGGCGGAGGAGCGGAAATGGCCATGGCCTGTGATTTCATCTACGCTTCCGAGAATGCCGAAATTCGGACAACCGGAAATCAACCTGGGCATCATCCCGGGGTTTGGAGGAACCCAGAGGCTGTCTCGCCTTTTGGGTAAAGCCATGGCCAAGGAGCTGTGCATGACGGGTCTGATGATCAGCGCACAGGAAGCCAAGGCGATGGGGCTCGTCAACAAAGTCTTCCCTCCGGACAAACTCTGGGAAGAGACCATGAAGACAGCCAATCTCATTGCCTCCAAGGGCAAAGTCTCCTTGAGGTCCGTGAAACAGTGCATTGATCGGGGTTATGACACGGATCTTCGCCGGGGATGCCAGATGGAGTGCGATCACTTCGGGCTCTGCATGAGCAGCCCGGACGCTAAAGAAGGCATGAGCGCTTTCCTGGAGAAGAGAAAGCCGGAGTTTAAGGGAGAATTGGATTAAGGAGATTTGGACCATGGACTTCAGATTGACCAAGGATCAGGAACAGATTCAGAAGGCGGCTCGGGATTTCACCAAGGGCGAATTCGACAAGGAGATCGCTCTCGAACATGAGAGGGCGCACAGATTTCCCGAAGGAGATCTGGAAAAAAGCCTGCGACCTGGGTTTCGTCGGCATTCACTACCCGGAAAAATACGGCGGCCAGGAATACGGCATTATAGAGAACACTTTGGTAACCGAAGAGTTCTGCCGCCAGGACTCAGGGCTCGGAATCGCCATCAGCCTTGCGGATTTTGCCTCGGAGATTCTTCTAAGGCATGGTACCGAGGCGCAGAAGCTGAAGTACCTGATTCCCATCACCAAGGGCGAGTTCCTGAGCAGCGGGGGGTTCACCGAACCGGATCACGGGAGCGACATCACCCTGATGAATACGACCGCAGTGAGGTCCGGTGATGAATACGTGATCAACGGTGTGAAGACCTTCATTACCAACGGGACCATCGGCAATTTCGTTCTCGTCCTCTGTCAGAGCGACCCCGATGTAAAACCGACCTACCGCGGCCAGTCCGTCATCCTCGTGGAGCAGGGAACTCCGGGGTTCACGGCCAATGACGTGGGTGAAAAGATGGGGATCAAGATGACCTCCACAGCAGAACTCTCGTTCAGCAATGTGAAGGTCCCCGCGTCCAACCTGGTAGGTAAAGAGAACCGGGGGTTTTATCAGGTCCTCGAGTTCTTCGATGAGAGCCGGATCGAAATCGCGGCCCAGGCTCTGGGAATCGCTGAAGGAGCTTTTGACAGAGCCCTGGCTTACACGAAGCAACGCAGCCAGTTCGGGAAAAAGCTCGCGGAGTTCCAGGTCACCCAGCACAAGCTTGCGGACATGGCCACCAAAATAGAGACTGCGCGGCTGATTATCTACCGGGCGGCCTGGAATTTTGATCAGGGGACCATTGACCCAAAGCTGACCTCCATGGCCAAAATGTACGCCGGACGAATCGCCGTGGAAGTGGCGGATGAGGCGATTCAGCTTCACGGCGGGTACGGCTACATGCTGGAGTATGAGGTGGAGCGTTTTTACAGAGACGCGAAGATCATGGAGATCTACGAGGGGACCCGGGAGATCCAGAAGAACACCATCGCCAGCGCACTGCTCGGAAAGTTCTAGCCTTTCAAGCTGAAAAGGGGGTGCCTCATGACCTTGACCTACAACCAAAAGATCACGGGTGAGATCAGGGAAGAGCAGAAGAAATGGCAGAAGAAGCTGGATGAGATCTTCGGTGCGGCACCTGAGCGACTGGAACGGTTTTCGACGGTCTCGGACAAGGAGATCAAGAATCTTTATACGCCTGAGGACGTGGCGGGTGAGGATTTCCAGGAGGCTCTGGGATTCCCGGGAGACTATCCTTTCACGCGGGGAGTTCAGCCCTCCATGTATCGAGGCCGATTGTGGACCATGCGCATGTTTGCGGGACTTGGTTCTGCAAAAGATACGAACAAACGCTTTCATCACTTGGTCAAGGAAGGGCAGACAGGGCTTTCAACCGCTTTTGATATGCCGACCCTGATGGGGTATGACTCTGATTCGCCACGGGCAAGGGGAGAATGCGGCAGGTGCGGGGTTGCGATTGACACGCTGGCGGACATGGAGAATCTTTTTGAGGGGCTCCCCATTGAGCGGATCACTACCTCCATGACCATCAATCCGCCTGCCCCGGTCATCTGGGGCATGTACATTGCCGTGGCCGAGAATCGCGGCATTGACAGGAAGATCATCGGCGGCACGATCCAGAACGATATGCTCAAGGAGTTCATCGCCCAGAAGACGTTCATGTGCCCGCCCAAACCCTCGCTGCGGCTCATCACGGACACGGTGGAATTCGGAACAAAGGAAGTGCCCCGATGGAACACCATCAGCATCAGCGGTTACCACATCCGGGAAGCGGGTTCCACGGCGGTTCAGGAACTGGCCTTCACGCTGGCCGACGGCATCGCTTACACCCAGGCAGCCATGGATCGGGGTTTGAACGTCGACGATTTTGCCCCGCGATTTTCCTTCTTTTTCAACTCCCACCTGGATTTCTTCGAGGAAATCGCCAAGTTCAGGGCAGCCAGACGGATGTGGGCAAAAATCATGAGGGAGCGATTCAAAGCCGAGGATCCGAGATCCTGGTGGCTGCGCTTTCATACCCAGACGGCCGGGTGCTCGCTGACCGCGCAGCAGCCCTACAACAACATCGTCAGGACCGCGCTCCAGGCTCTCGCCGCGGTCATGGGGGGGACCCAGTCTCTTCACACTAATTCCCTGGATGAAGTGCTCGCCATCCCCACGGAGGAGGCGGCCACCATAGCGCTTAGAACTCAACAGATTATCGCGGAAGAGTCAGGGGTAGCCAACACCATCGATCCCCTGGGCGGATCGTATTTTGTGGAAGCCCTCACGAACCAGATGGAGGAAGAGGCTTTTGCCATCATCCAGAAGATCGACGACATGGGAGGGATGCTTGCCGCCATAGAAAAAAGCTTCCCCCAGAGGGAGATTGCGGACTCCGCCTACCATTATCAGAGAGAGATCGACGAAAACAAAAAGACCGTTGTCGGTGTGAACAAGTACATCACTGAAGAGAGAGTCCCGGTGGACATTCTCGAAATCGACGATACGCTGGAGAGGATGCAGATCGAGAAGACGAACCGGGTCAAGAACACTCGTGACCACAAGAAGGTCAAGGAGTGTCTGGAGAAGCTGGGAGAGGCTTGCGCCGGGAACAGGAATGCCATGGATCCCATCATTGACGCGGTGAAGGCCTATGCGACTCTGCAGGAAGTTTGTGATGTGTTTCGGAAGGCCTTTGGGGAGTATCGGGATCCGGGGATCTATTAGGAAGGTGCAAGGCACACGGTACACGGTGCACGTTAAGGCCAAAACATAGCGCGAAGTGCAAGGCGCAAGGTACACGGTGCACGGACAAAGGGTGGCACGGACAAACATGGTTTGTCCGTGAATAACCGAAGTCGACTGACAGAACGAATGTCGAATGTCGAACAAGGAACCGAAGAATGATGAAGGGTTCACTTCAACATTCGACATTCCTTGTTCGTCCTGCCCGCTGGGCCCGCAGAAGGATTTCAGATAGTCGCGTCCGGCCTACGAGTCTCAGGGCTACCGCTCTATTGCAGGGCGTTTCGCAGGGCAGGCGGGCATTCTGCGGTTCGCTTTTGAACCAATATTAAAATAGCAAAGCAACAGATGGCTAAACCCTTGATCAATTGCCAGGGATCTGAGAGGGGAGGATGGTGAAGGAACGCAAGCTTAGAGTGATGGTGGCTAAACCGGGGCTGGACGGTCATGACAGAGGGGCCCGAATTATCGCACGGGCATTCCGCGACGCCGGGTTTGAAGTGGTTTACACAGGACTCCATCAGACGCCGGAAGCCATTGTTCAGGCGGCGATCCAGGAAGATGTGGACATGGTGGGGATGTCCAGCCTGGCTGGAGCGCATATGTATCTTTTCCCCGAGGTCGTCAGGCTCCTGAGGGAAAAAGGGGTTGAGGATATTGTCGTGTGCGGCGGAGGGATCATCCCCGACGAGGATGTCTCGAAACTGAAAGAAGCAGGAATTGCCGAGATCTTTGCTCCCGGCTCAAAACTGGATGACATAGTGAAATGGGTGAGAGACCATGTGAAGCCGAGGGTGGGGTGATGGCAAGCGCAGTGGAAAAGGTCATTGCAGGAGATGTGCGGACCGTGGCCCGTTTAATCCGGGACATTGATGACCGAGTCCCCGGTGTCCGGGAAATCCTCAAAGCGCTTTACGCGCACACGGGTCACGCCTATGTGATCGGCATCACAGGCGCGCCCGGAGTGGGCAAAAGCACGCTTGTGGACCAGATGCTGGCCCATTTGAGAAAAGCGGGTAAGACGGTCGGCGTGCTTGCTGTCGATCCGACCAGCCCGTTCACCGGAGGGGCTATTCTGGGCGATCGCATCCGGATGCAGCGCCACAGCCTGGATGAGGGGGTGTTTATCCGCTCTCTGGCCACGCGAGGGCACTTCGGGGGGCTCACCCAGTCCACGCGAAGCGCGATTGACGTTCTGGATGCCATGGGGAAGGACTACATCCTGGTGGAGACGGTGGGTGTGGGACAGGATGAAGTGGACGTGGTCAAGAGCGCCCAGACGACGATCATTGTCGTGATCCCGGGCATGGGAGATGACATCCAGGCGATCAAGGCCGGTATCCTGGAGGTGGGAGACATCTTTGTCATCAACAAGGCGGACAGAGAGGGAGCGGACAAGACTCTGAACGAGCTGCGGCAGATGATCAGCATGGGCCACCAGAAGTACAAAGAAGGAAAATGGACACCGCCCATACTCAAGGTGGAAGCGGTTTTCGACCGGGGGGTGGTCGAACTTCTGGAAGCGATCGAGAAGCACAGAGCCTACCTGATGGAGTCCGGAGGGGATCAGCACCTCGTGCGCCGAACACTGAGAATCCGCGAAGAACTGGCCGAGATGGTCAAGAACCGACTCGTTCAGGAAGTGCTTGATCAACTGATCGAAAGCGGTGATTTTGATCGTGCGGTGGAGGCGATTCTGGCCGGGGACATGGATCCCTACACGGCTTCGGACAATCTTGTCCTGTCCAAGTTGAGCCGCAAGAAATGAACGGCTCTGACGCGCCTGAAAACGGTGGGCCTGAACACTCCTTTTTTCTTTTGCTTTTGGGACGCATTGCGCTGGGGATCGTTGAGATTTTCTTCTTGCTCTTTGGGATCTATCTCCTGATTCTGGCGTACCATCTCACAGACCCATTGTCGTTCATCATGACCTTTTTTGCATCGAACCTGGTGATCCTGATCAGTGCGGCGCTTTTGTTGGGGTTGATTCTCAAGTTCCGAAAAAGGAAGAGCGAGTAAAGTGGACTGGATTCCCGCTCCCCGCCTGCGCGGGGACAGGCTTCGCGGGAATGACAGAGAGCGCATATTTCCGAGTTTTCATCGCACCGTGAATGGCAAGTGCTCAATGTTCAATGATCGGAACTGCTCAGGTAGATAGACTCAAGGTAGATAGACTGAAGAAAAAGACCTGCGCGATCACACAAAGCCAAGATCGTTTGGATACGTTGGCAGGTGATTGTGTCATGGATGATCATTATTGCCCTTCAGTCTTCAGCCTAAACACCTGAGTAGTTACCTATGATCAATGCTCGATGTTCAATGATCAATGTCCAATGATCCTGTCCACAGGCGGAAGGAGGGCATAGGCATGCCGGCAAAGCAGGGACCCTTACCTCTTGGAAAACGACTGGCGAAACTGCGCAAAGAGCGGAACGTGTCGCTTCAGAGCCTGGCCAATGAAACCGGATTGGCGGCCTCTTACATTTCTCAGATCGAAAAATCGGAAGTGATTCCTCCGGTCGCTGTGATCCTTCAACTATCGAGAGCTCTGGAAATCGATTCGAGCATTCTCCTGAAGGAAGAGAAAAAACAGGTCGGAAGCAAGTCCCATGACGATTATCAGAAACGAACAGAAGATTACTCCTACCAGAACCTGACTCCCGAGGCTCAGCACAAGCATCTCAAAGCATTCAAAGTGTTTATCGATCCCAAATCTGATCACAAGGGGGTCAGTTACCAGCATCTCGGAGAGGAGTTTATCTACGTCCTGAAGGGCGAGATCGAAGTTTTAGTCGGAGAGAACCGGAGCGTCCTTAAGCCTGCCGAGTGCATTCATTTTAATTCCTCCATCGTCCACAGGCTTCGCAATCTCAGCCCCGAAAAAGCAGAACTGCTGGTTGTTCTCTATACGCCATGAGCCGGGGAAGGGAGAGTCCATGTCCTTTGAATTGACCGAAGAACAGAAAATGATCCGTGCCATGGTGAGAGAATTTGCCCGAACCGAAATCCTCCCCACTGCGGCGCAGCGAGACAGGACCAAGGAATTCCCTAAGGAAAACCTTCGCAAGATGGGTGAACTGGGCCTCCTGGGCATGAATGTGCCGGCGGAGTACAACGGGGCAGGCGTGGATACCGTGAGCTACTCGGTGGCCCTCCAGGAGGTCGCCTATGCCTGTGCTTCTACGGCGGTGATCATGTCGGTTCACAACTCCGTGGCCTGCGGCCCTATCTACCTCTTCGGCTCCGACTATTTGAAGGAGAACTACCTGAAACCACTTGCTGCCGGGAAGATGATCGGATCTTTCGCAGTGACCGAACCTGGCGCAGGCTCTGATCCGGCAAGCCAGAAGAGTAGGGCGGTGAAGGATGGGAACAGCTACGTGATCAACGGAAACAAAGTCCTCATCACCACGGGCAAGAACTCGAATGTGACCGTGGTCACCGCCTATACCAGCAAAGAGAAGAAGCACCGTGGAATTAGCGCCTTTGTAGTAGAAAAAGGAACCCCGGGATTCTCCGTGGGAAAAGAAGAGGAAAAGATGGGGCTCTGCGCGTCGGACACAGTGGAGTTGATCTTTGAAGACTGCCGTGTTCCAAGGGAGAATCTGCTGGGCAAAGAAGGGGACGGGTTCGTCATTGCCATGGCTTCTCTTGACGGGGGCAGAATTGGCATTGCCTCCCAATCCGTCGGGCTGGCCCAGGCTTGCCTCGACGCTGCCGTGACCTATGCGAAGGAGCGCATCCAGTTTGGAAAGCCGATTGCCCAGTTTCAGGCCATCCGATGGATGATTGCGGACATGGCAACCGAGATTGAGGCAGCCAGGCTTCTCACTTTTAACGCCGCTGCCATGAGGGACCGGCGGGAAAATTTTTCAGCAGCCGCATCCATGGCAAAGGTCTTTGCTTCGGAAATGGCCAATCAGGTTGCTTACAGGGCGCTTCAGATCCACGGCGGTTACGGATACATCAAGGACTTCCCCGTGGAGCGTTACTATAGGGATGCGAGAGTCCTGACCCTTTACGAAGGGACCTCCGAGATCCAGAGAACCGTCATATCCAACCACATTCTGGGGAAGTAAAAGGGACAAAGGCACATAGGCACAAAGGGACAAAGGGATATAATGATTTCTCTGCTTTGTGCCTATGTGCCTTTGCATCTTTGTGCCTACACCCTGGTGCAAGAAAATTCTACCGAAGTTGAGCTTTCACCTTGGCTATTTATGAAGGAATTATTCGAAGAATACCGCGATTTCATTCCTGACTTTGATTCCTTTCTGGAAAGCCTGAGAAGGCCTCTTCCCAATCACCTTCGCGTGAACCGCCTGAAGACTTCCCCTGCTTCCCTCATCGGGATGCTCCATGAGAAAGGGATCTCCCTGAGACAGGTCGGTTTCGGGGGTGACACCTTTTATGACGCCCCCAGGACCTTGTCGGCGGGCAAACTGCTGGAGTATTTCCTCGGTTACATTCACCCGCAGGCGCTCACCTCTTGTCTCGCCTCCCTGGTCTTAGCACCGAGACCCAATTCTTATGTGCTCGATCTTTGCGCTGCGCCTGGGGGAAAGACCTCTCACATGGCCGAATTGATGGACAATACCGGCATCATCGTTGCCAATGAACTTCATCAGCGCAGGCAGGCTCCTCTTGCTCACACCCTCTCAAGGCTCGGGGTGCTGAATACGGTTTTGACGAGTTATCCGGCTCAGGAATTCCCTCTGAGGGAACGCTTTGATTTCATCATGGCGGATGTCCCTTGCTCAGGGGAGGGGAGGTGGCGGTCTCCAGGGGATGTCTATCAGGGTGACGCTGCGAAGCATCGAGCAAGGATGGTGGAGGCACAGAAGAGAATGATCCTGAGAGGCTTTGATCTCTTGAGAAAAGATGGCGTCATGGTTTACTCCACGTGCACCTACAACCCGGAGGAAAATGAAGGGGTTGTTGACTTTCTCTTGAAAAACAGGGAAGCGGAGCATCTTCCTTTTAGCGGCGCTCCCTGTATTGAACAAGGGGTTTCCGAGTGGAGAAAGGAGAAATATGATGGAGGAGTCCAGAGGGCCGGGAGATTCTACCCGCACCGGATCGATTCTGTGGGATTCTTCATGGCCAAGATTGGCAGACGAGGATGAGCGACGTGTTCTTTTCTCGTATCTGGAAGAGCGTTTCGGAATCCCTGAAAAAGCCTTTGCCGATTTTCATGTGTTCAGCAGAAGAAAAAGCTGGTGGCTCCTCCGGAAGACCATTGACGTGCTTCCGATGGCAAGACTCAAGGTGTCCCAGGTTGGGTTAAAGGCTTTTGACAAAGTCGGGAAGTACCTGAAACCGACCACCAGAGTGATTCAGATTTTCGGACACCATGCTACGAAAGGAGTTCATCGGCTCAGCGATAATAAATTTGAACGGCTGCTGAGGGGTGAACCTGTTGAGGTCGATACTGCGATGGAGGATGGATTTGTAATCCTCCTCCTTCGAGAAAAGGTACTCGGGATCGGGCTCCTGATGCAGGGTAAAATAACTTCACGCATTCGACAATCCGAGACATATCGAATGGTTACCGCGTGATTTTAATCCAATTTCTTAAGCCTTCAGGACTTACCTCCCCATAAGAGAAACCCTCTGTGCTATGCCTGATGTGTTGTGCAGACATGCACATATTTCTGTGCAATCAGAGAAGAATCTACAGTGCGAGAAAAAGTCTAGGTTGCAGAAAGCCACGGGGAAACGAAGAAGCCTGAAATACGGAGATCTTCGCCAGTCAATGGTTTTCAGCCCTTTCCGTCGGAAAACCATTGAAATCCCTATGATTCCTTGGGATGCTGGCACGAAAGTTGAAACAATGTTGCAAAGGGTTAGGGTGGAGAGTCCCCAACAGAAGGCGATCATAATAAACTCAGAGATATGGAGGGTATGATGGAGGCCAACAAGCGGCTGGAATTCCTTTCTCCTGGATCCGATTCGGTCACGCCCATGCCCGGGCATGAAACCTGGCTGCCTCCGTGGATTTTCAAGCATGAAGGGCTTCTGCAGGCTTTGGAGAGCGCCCAGAAACTGGGCCAGGATGCTCTTACAAACACAATAAACCATATCCACTTCACTGAGGGACTTGTCCGGGTCCTTCTTCACCATCCCGATTACAAGGAATCCCTTCTCTTGAACGCTCGCCCTCAGCCTTCAATCGGCAAAGCCGTCACCTGTCACTGGGAAAACAAGGATTTCTCCGGTCTGCATCTGGAAGGGCTTCAGCTTAAGTACCTGATCATTGACGATGGTCGATCCATGATCATGGTGCCCGCAATCTTAACGGAGATTAATAGGGATTTTTTCGTCCTCGAGTTGCCGGAGGAGAGCTATGCGCTCGGTCAAAGGCAGGCGCGAAGGTACACGTGCCGAGAGGTCAAGGCAGAGTTGATCCAGAATGGGTTTCATGCCGAGGGAGAACTCCTGGATTTCAGCCCGGTGGGATTTCGAATCCGGGTCCGCCCTGATCTTTCCTGTTCCTTCCACTGGTTCAACACCGAGGATACGGCGGTCGTCCATTTGAGGAGTGAAAACAAAATTCTTTTTTCAGGACCGTGCCGCACGGTCCGCCAGCGGGGGCAATCCGCGGAAAAGGAAATCGTGTTTGCCCCACTGAATGGTGAAATCAAGCGGTTCAAGAAGAAACACATTCGAAACGTGCGGCAGAAACTTGCACCGACTCCGAGCCTTTCCTTCTTTCACCCCTTTCTCGGGAAAAAAGTCCAGTTTGAAGTGGAGAATATTTCCACCTCCGGGTTCTCTGTTCAGGAAGAGGCGGATGAAAGAGTGCTCCTGCCCGGTATGATTATCCCTGAGGCAACCCTTGGCTTCGCAGGTTTCCTTAAAGTCAACTGTTCCGCTCAGGTGATTTACTGCAAACCCTGCGAGGGAAATGGTGTCCAATGCGGACTGGCCATCCTGGACATGGATATCCAGGCCTACAGCAGCCTGACCCACATCCTCACAAGCGCCATGGACCCTCATGCCTATGTTTCCACAGAGGTGGACATGGATGCGCTGTGGGAGTTCTTCTTTGAAACAGGTTTCCTTTACCCGAAGAAGTATCGGCTCATCCAGCCTCAAAGAGCTCGGTTCAAAGAGACTTACAAGAAACTTTACCAGGACAATCCCGGAATCGCGAGACACTTCACCTACCAAAGAAACGGCCGCATCTTCGGGCACATCTCTATGGTGCGAGCCTATGAGCGGGCCTGGATGATTCATCATCACGCTGCCAAAGTCATGGAAAACAAGAGAACGGGTTTCATGGTCCTGAAACAGATTATGCACTATTTGAATGACATGCATCGCCTGCCCTCTGCCTGCATGGACTACGCGATCTCCTACTTCCGACCGGAGAACAAATTCCCAGACAGAGTCTTCGGCGGATTTGCGAGGGAGCACAACAACCCTCGCGGGTGTTCACTGGATCTCTTCGGTTATCTTCCATACACTCGTCTGTCCCTTGGGACAAAGCTCCCGGACGGCTGGACCCTGAGCTTGAGCTCGGACCGGGATCTGTGGGAATTCGAACACTTTTACATGAACCACTCGGGAGGACTGTTGCTTGATGCAATGGGTCTCAGCCACACGGACGCGGGACAGGACTCGATTGAAGAGGTCTACCGGAACCTTGGTTTAACCAGAACGCGGCAAACTTACTCCCTCAAGTCCAGCGGAAAACTGACCGCCTTGCTCATTGTGAACCATTCGGATCTCGGATTTAATCTTTCAGAACTTTTGAATGGAATCAAAGTGTTAGTGTCAAACAGTAAAGTATTGCCTTGGAGTGTCTTGTCTACGGCTATCTCGCAACTGGCAGGGGAGTACGAAATGGAGCGCGTTCCTGTTCTGTTTTATCCCATGAGTTATGTGGAGGAGAATGAGATCCCATATGAAAAACGCTATCAAATGTGGGTTCTAAACGTGCAGCACGGGAATGAGTACCTGGAGTACATGCAGAAAAAATTCCGAATAAGCTACAAGTAAGGGAATCGCCTGCCGTTCTTTTTGTGGACAACCTGAAGTCCAAAAGACCCCTGAGCTCGTGCTCAATCACGCGAACTTCGGCTTCAATGCGGCACGCCGGATCCTCGACATGTCAAAGAGCTTCATTCCCTTGCAAAGGATCAAGGGAGTGTGAGGAGACTGCAACCCGTTCCCACCCCCAGGATAACCCACCCATGCTCCTTTCACCCTGATACCCGTCTCTCCAAAAAACCAAGCATCAAGAGCGACGCTTGACCCTGCGCGACCTTGATATATCTTATTGAATATTATAGAAGAGTGATACACTTGCAAGAAGTCCCCGTAGTCGTCACTCCCGCGCAGGCGGGAGTCCAGAAAAGCTTGCAAAGACTGGATTCCCGCCTTCGCGGGAATGACAGAAAAGGGCGTTTCCGGAGGTTTTACGAGTCCAAGACCACTGGACGAGGAAAAGAGAGGACCAACAGGGATGAGATATATGAGCAGGGAAATCGGTTTTGAGCAGGGGCCCATTCGACCGCCCAGCGAGGCGGCGAGCCTGCTCTTGCGCCTGACCAGGAATTGCCCCTGGAACCAGTGTCTATTTTGCCCGGTTTACAAAGGCCAGAAATTCTCCTTGAGAGAGGTTGAGGAGATCAAGAAGGATATCCAGACCGCAAAGGATATCGCCGACGACATCAAGGCTCTTTGCTGGAGTCTCGGTTTCAGTGGAAAAATGACGGATCAGGTTGTAAGCCATATTTATAAAAGCCCCAATTACAGCGAGGGTTACCGGAGCATTGCGGCATGGCTCTACTACGGAACCGGAGCTTGCTTTCTTCAGGATGCGGACAACCTGATCATGGAGACGGATGCCCTCGTGGAGGTCCTCAAATTTCTGAGGGAGAAGTTTCCCGAAATCAAGAGGGTGACCACCTACTCCCGTTCAAGGACCATCGCACGCAAGAGTGCCGAAGCGCTCAAGAGAATCAAGGAAGCAGGCCTGGACCGTGTCCACGTGGGACTGGAGTCAGGATGTGATCCTATCCTGAAGCTGGTCAAAAAGGGAGTCACGGCGGCCCAGCAGGTCGAAGCCGGCCAAAAGGCGGTGGCTGCGGGTCTCGAGCTCTCCGAGTACGTCATGCCCGGCCTGGGAGGGCAGGGCATGTGGAAGGAGAACGCAACAGCCACTGCGGAAGTGCTCAACCGGATTAACCCTCATTTCATAAGAATCCGAAGCCTGAGGATCCCTGACAGGGTCCCTCTTTCCGCTCTCCTGAAAGAGGGAGGTTTCAAGATGCAAACCGATGATATGCTGGCAGAGGAGCTCAAGCTCTTCATTTCGACCCTTTCGGGGATAACGAGCGTGGTGACGAGCGACCACATCATGAACCTCCTGGAAGAAGTGAGCGGGAAATTTCCAGAAGACAAAGAAAAGATGCTCGACGTGATCCGCAGATACCAGGAGCTTCCTGACTCAGAGCGACTTATCTATCGGGTCGGCAGAAGAGGCGGAGCCTATCGCTCCACGGACGATCTTGAGCGTGATCCTGCCACTTACCGGAAGATTAAGAATCTCATCCAGGAACTGGAAACAAAGGGCGGCCCTGAGGAGATAGAGCGGTTCATCAGCGATATGGTGGATCAGCATGTCTAGATTTTACCCGATCCTCGTTGATCTGCAGGGCAAAAAAGCGTTGGTCGTGGGCGGTGGCAAAGTGGCCCAGAGGAAGATTGAAAGCCTTCTTGAATACGGGGCCTCTGTTCATGTCATCGCGAGGGAGCTGACAGCTGAACTGGAGCAACTGCGAAGCAGGAAGAGGATCGAGTTACTCGGCGGCGAATTTTCTGAAGCTCATCTGGAGGGGGTGTTTCTCGTCATTGCAGCCACGGATGATGCTTTGCTCAATCGCAGGGTGAGTCAGGAAGCCCAGAAGAGGGGTTTGCTGGTAAACGCCGTGGATCAGCCTGCGGACTGCAACTTCATCGTGCCCTCCGTTCTCTCGAGAGGGGATCTTCTGATTGCCGTGTCAACCTCAGGGAAGAGTCCTGCCTTTGCAAGAAAAGTGAGACTTGAACTCGATCAACATTTCGGCAAAGAGTACGGTTTTTTTCTAAACCTCATGGGAAACCTGAGAAAGGAGATCTTGCGTCTCGGTCTTTCTCAGGAAGAAAATAAAAGGGCTTTTGAGAAACTGGTGTACTCCGATCTCCTCCAGGCCATCCGTCAGAAAAAATGGGATCTCGCTTCCCAGATCATCGAGAAGGTCCTGGGGCGGCCGGTCTCGAAAAATCAGATTCTCGATTTTCTCAAGGCAGAATAACCTATGGCTCTTTTCCTGTATGGGTTTGCACTGGTCCTGATCCTCCTGGCCACGGCTGCGTTCATTGTCTACCTGGTGCGCCAGAAAAAATCGACTTATCATTGGGCCTACCGACTGCTTTTGGCCGGTTTTGCTTTTCTCTCTTTCTTTATCGGCTACGAGTATTACACGCTTGGCGTGGCGCCGGTCTTGACCCTGAAATCCTCCCTTTCCTTTTTTGCCTGGGCCATTCTGCTCGTGTACCTCCTCTTTCATCTGAAATTCCGGCTCATGGTGCTGGGGTCTTTTGTGGCGCCACTTGCCGCATGCCTGCTGATCCTCTCCTCCACCCTTCCGGGCGGCGAAGTGACGGTCAAACCCATTTTCAGGAGCCTCTGGCTCCCGATCCACATAGGGACGGCCTTTGTGGGGAACGGTTTTTTTGCCGTCACCTTTGTGGCCGGGATCATGTACCTGATTCAGGAGTCGCAAATCAAGAAAAAGCGATTGGGTTCTCTCTACAGCAGGCTCCCGTCTCTCGAAACACTGGACTCCATCAATCACTACGCTCTGATCTGCGGCTTTACCTTCATGACCGCAGGGATGATCACCGGGTCGATCTATGCCCAGGTTGCGCTGGGAAGCTACTGGCGATGGGATCCCAAGGAGGTGTGTTCGCTGATTGGATGGATCTTCTACGCGGTTCTCTTGCACGAGAGATTGACGGTCGGCTGGAGAGGCCGCAGAGCGGCGTTGCTGTCCCTCTTCGGGTTTCTTATTTTGCTCCTCGCTTTTGTCGGCGCCAACCTCTGGCTCAGTGACTACCACAGCTTCAAGAACATGGGGGGCCGATCCGGGTCATGATCCGCATCGTCAACATCGGCATGAACCATGAGACCGCCCCGGTCGAACTGCGAGAGTGCCTGGCAAAGGATCCGGCCCACGCGGACAGGGCGCTGGCGATGATGCGTGAGCTCGCTTGCGTCAAGGAGGGGATGTTTCTTTCAACCTGCAATCGGGTAGAGGCTCTGTTTACCACAGAGCAGACGGATGAGGCCAAGGGTTCCGTCATTGCCGTTCTTTCGAAGCTGGGAGGAATGCCTTCTGAAAGCCTTTGTTCCAATCTTTTCACCTATGAGGACCGAGACGCCGTCCGCCATATCTTCAGGGTGGCTTCGAGCCTCGACTCCATGGTGATTGGGGAGCCTCAGATTCTCGGGCAGATCAAAGAGGCTTACACCCGCGCCACAAAAGAAAATACAACGGGTGTCATTCTGAACCGTCTCTTGCACCGCGCCTTTCACACGGCCAAGAGAGTCAGGACGGAGACAGGGATCTCGGATGCGGCTGTTTCCGTGAGTTATGCCGCTGTGGAGCTGGCAAAGAAGATCTTCTATGACTTCAAAGGGAAAAAGGTTCTGCTGATCGGCGCCGGTGAAATGGCGGAACTTGCGGCGCGTCATTTGCTGAGTCAGGGGGTCAGTGCCATCACGGTGGCCAACAGGACCTTTCAGAAAGCGGTGGAAGTGGCTCAGGTTTTCAAGGGCGTTCCCGTGTCTTTTGAGGAGATCGAAGCCCAGCTTCTGGAGGCGGACATTGTCATCTCTTCCACAGCGGCTCCGGGCTATGTGATCACCCACGATCAGGTCAAAGGCTCCATGAAAAAAAGAAGAAACCGCCCCCTTTTTTTCATTGATATTGCCGTTCCGAGAGACGTGGAACCTGAAGTGAATGACCTAGAGAATGTGTATGCCTATGACATCGATGATCTCAAAGGCATTATTCAGATGAACCGCGGCCAAAGGGAGGAGGAAGCAATCAAGGCGGAGCGGATTGTGGAGGAAGAAGTCATAAAGTTTGAACAGTGGTTGAAGACTCTTGAAGTGGTGCCGACCATTGTGTCTCTCAAAGAAAAAGCCGAAACCATTCGCCAGGCTGAGTTAAAGAAAAGTCTTTCGAGCCTGGGAGAGTTGAGCCCGTCGCAGATGAAGAGCCTGGAGGCTCTGACCCTGTCGATCACGGAAAAAATTCTGAACGACCCGATTCTTTTTTTGAAGAAAAAGGCGGATCGCCCCTTGGGCAAGAGCTATTTGGACACAGCGCGGAGACTCTTTTGTCTTGATCGGGAAAACGGAGATGAGGTGGAGCATGGATCTGAACAAGATGATCGAACGAGTGAAAAAAAACACTGATCCGTCTAAGGTGGGCATGATCACGAGCCACTTGGGCGTGGTGCGCCGCACCTCTCGCAATGGCCGTGAGGTTCTGAGCATTGAGGTCGTTTATGACCAGGCAGCTCTTCAAGCCATTGTCCGTGATATCAAGAAGATGTCTGGGATTGCTGAAGTGCTGGTGGAGACAAGGGAAGGTCGCTTGAACGTGGGTGAGGAGATCATGGTCGTGGTTGTGGCAGGTGATATACGGGAAAATGTGTTTCCCGCCCTTGTCAGCACCGTGAATCGAATCAAGAAGGAAGCGAGCACAGAAGAAAGAAAACTGCAGTGGAGTAATGGAGTAGTGGAGTACTGGAGTGATGGAAAGGAAGAAAAGCTGATGAAGTAGGATGCGAGGAAGCATTGCGGGTTCTATGGTCTTGCCGATGCTCCGTGGCCAATACTCCATGTACTCCAAGTTACGTCGCCATGTACCTTTACCAGTTTTCTGGAGGGGTGGCTTATGGGCATGGTCGATGTTTCCGAGAAACCGGTGGTGTTGAGGAAGGCGCAGGCTGCAGGGAAAATATTCCTGTCGCCTAAAACGCTCGAAGAGATAAAAGGTGGGAGGATCAAGAAGGGTAATCCGCTTCAGGTCGCAGAGGTTGCTGCCATGAACGCAGCCAAGCAGACCCACATTCTGATCCCTCACTGCCATCAGATCCCGCTGGACACGGTCCGAATGGATTTTGACGTGCGTGCGGACGGAATCGAGGCTGTCTGCTATGTCAGTGCACAGGCCCGAACAGGGGTGGAGATGGAAGCCCTTGTCGGCGTGTCCATGGCCCTTAACACCCTCTGGGACATGGTAAAGTATCTGGAAAAGGACGACCAGGGCCAGTACCCGTTCACACGAATCACGGATATCCGCGTGTTGAAAAAGGAAAAACAGGCAAAAACCGATTAACTCTTCAAAGGGGAGGTTCATATCTTAGATGGATCTCACAGCGAGCAGAGGAATCATTACCAAACGCAAAGCCGCGTCTTTGTTCTTCACCCTGATCTGTGTCTCTTTCCTTTGGCCGGCCTCCTCCTTTGCAGCAACCGCCATGATCCCCATGCAGTACAGAACGGCGGCCGAGGCTTTGCCTATGGTTCAGCAATTGCTTTCCCCGGAAGGTCGGGCCGTTGCGGATGGCCGCACCAATGCGCTCCTCGTCGTGGACAGCGAGGAGACGATCCAACGGGTCCGTGAGTTCCTGGAAGGTTTTGATAAGCTCGGGAAACAGGCCAGGATCAGGGTTCGGTTTGACGAGTCCGGGGCAAGGGAGAGGACCAGCGTTGAGGGAAGAGCCCGTGCCTCAGGGGAAGACTGGTCGGTGAGCGCCGGCAAACCGATGAGAAAGGACGGGGTGGACATCCGGCTTGAGGACAGGAGCCGCATGCAGCAGGGAAGTTCCGAGTTCTTCGTCACCGTGGTTTCGGGCAGTCCGGCTTATATCATGGTGGGGCAGGATATTCTCTACACCCAGCATTGGATCGATCTGACGAGGCGATATGCCAGGATCACGGAATCCGTGACGATTCAGCGAATCGAAACAGGGTTTGAAGTGTTGCCGGTCATTCTCAAAGACCATGCGGACGTGGAGATCACTCCCAGGATTTCCCACGGGGGACCGGGTTCTCGCGTGATCCATTTTACAGAAGCATCGACCCGGCTCGTTGCGCCCATTGGTCAATGGGTGACGATTGGGGGCGCGAGCCAGCAATCCAACGAGGTGATCAGGGCCGTTCTGGAAGCAGGGAGGGGAGAGAGAAGCTCGGTGACTTCAATCTCGCTGCTGGTAGAGGCTCCCAATTAGCATTTTTTCTGTTGAAAGGTCCGGGAGCGCAGTGAGGTTAAAAAGCACGAAATTCGAATTTCGAAATCCGAAACAAATCAAAAATCCAAATGACCCAAATTCAAAACCTAGTCCAAAGCTTTCCCGAACAACTTCACCTGGGCAAAAGGGAGAAGTTGGAGCGAAAGGATGAGTGAGGAGGCATAAGCATGCCAACGGGTGCTTGCGGAATCAACTGTGACGTGTGCCGGCTGAATGTTCTGGGTGTCTGTTTGAGCTGCGGCCCGGGAAACAGCATGGAGGCTCAGCAAAAGATGGCGGTACAAGTTCGAGTTCTCGGTGCTCCTTGCCCCATCCTTGAGTGCGCTTCAAACCGAGGAATAGACCATTGTTTGAGAGATTGTGAAGAGTTTCCATGCGAACGCTTTCAGGCTTATCCTTTCAGTGAAGGGTTTGTAAAAATGCAGGAAAGAAGACGAAACGAAGCGGATCAGAAGCTCGATCCTACAAAAGAGAAAATCCATGTCCCTCCCCATTACTGGGAAGAGCTCGAGAAAAAAGACCTCACAGTGCTCTGCGAGAACAGTCTTGCGCAGGCTTTCTCCGCTGAAGACATCGTGGTTCCCATCCTTGGGCGGGAGATCCTGGTGGATAGAAAGAATCACGCTTTGAGGCGCAAGAACCAGGGCGAGTGGCAACCGGTGAGCCATTCCCTCCTGGAGCTTCTTGTGCTCGTTTATCTTCTGAACGCAGGACCTCAACTCCTCTGCCGGGAGCTTGTCAGCGCCCAAGAGCTCAAGACCGCGCATTTTTTCCAGGGACCTCATGAACTGAATGTGGGCGGGGTGCTCGAACGTTTCGGTCGAGACCTAAAAGGGTTCAGGAGAGCGGCGGAGTCCCTGGGAGGAGAAGCGCAGAGTCTGGCTGACGCTGCCTTCAGGATTCCCGCGTTCCCCAAGGTCCCTCTGTACTATCTCCTGTGGGAGGGGGATGACGAGTTCGAGCCCAGGATTTCCGTGCTCTTTGACCGCTCCATAGAGAACCATCTGTCAGCGGATGCCATATGGGGCCTCGTGGCACTCGTTTCAGAAGCCCTGGTCAAAACTCCTGCCCTGCCTTTTTGATCGTAGGAGAAAGAAGAGAATAGGCGTGAGCTTGCAGCACGTCGATGGGGATGACTTTTGGATCCTCATGCGAGCAAGGTTTACGAATCCGATGGCTGTGCGGGTCAAGACTTGCCTCCTGATGGGGAATGGTAAGGCAGTTCTAAGATGACTTCTGTGCCATGGCCGATTCGGCTGTCAATGCTGATTTTCCCTGAATGTCCTTCCACGATCTTTTTCACGATGGGCATTCCAAGCCCGGTTCCTTTTTTTTCTTTGTGTAGAAAGGGACAAAAATATTTTCCAGTATCTCTTTATCCATGCCTACGCCCTTATCTTTGACTCTTATCACACACGTGCTCCCCTTGTTCTCTGCGCTGATGACAACGTCCTGCCCGGCCCTGGAAGCCTCAATCGAATTGGCGAGTAAATTCATCAGAGCCCTCTCCATATGATGACTGTCTGTGGCAATCTTTATGGACACTGTTGGAACTTGTACGGAGAGGTTTACACCGCTTTCTTCGGCCTTTGTTTTGCAGGTTTGCACCACGTTGTCGATAATGCCTTTTAGCTCCTCCTCTTTTATGTCGAGCTGAATGGGCCTTGCAAAATCCAATGTGCTCTCAACGATCTTTTGCATATTTTGAGCAGAGTCCCAGATGGCATGTACCGCTTTGTCAACGTTCCCTTTGCCCTCCTGGATGCGTTTGGAGAAAGCCAAAATGGTGATCAAGGGGTTCTTGAGATCGTGAACGATCGTCGTTGCCATCTGTCCAATGCCGGCAAGGTAACGATCTTTTTCCGACTGTCTTCGCTGTTGTCTTTCGCGGTCAATAAGGAAACCTGCAAGAAATGCAAATATCCCTGAAAAGAGCAAATGCAGGAAGCGATCCAGTAAAACGAGCGAAGAGGTTGTCCAAATCCCGAAGAAGAAAGGCGCGTATGCCAGCGAGAGAATTCCGTAGCTCCAAAGCGCACCTTTGAGACCGAAGCGGAGGATCCCCAGAAAAAGAGGGATGTAGTAGATCTCCTCCAGAACAATGGGAGGCGACTCTGCCTCGGAGAGCCAATAATGCATAGAGGTAATCACGAACGGCAAGAGAACGATTAGGGGGACATAGATTTTGTTGAGTGTCGCCACGCTTCCTCCATGGTTTAGGCCCTTGCCTCAACAGAAAAAAACCTTTCCGAGGAGTGATACCAATAGTACGGATGGGTTTGAAAAGGAAGCTGAAACGAACAGCCTGTGCAACGGCGGAGGCCTCTGCCGCCGTGAAGCCTTTCATCCCTTGTTTCCCATGCGAGCCTCCTCCCCCATTCGGGCGAGACGGTTCACATTGACAGGTTTTTCAGAAGATGAGAAAAGCTCAAGGAGGGGGATTATGGGACGCTGCTACTGGGTCGTAAAGGCACGACGCGTGCCAGAGAATTCCGCAGAGGCTCCGTGGCCTTGCGGATCATCACCGAGTCTCAGCACTGCACAGTGTGGGTTATTTGAGAACTCGGTAGGAGTGTTCTCGTCGTCGCAGGGAAAAGTCTAGGTGTGAGGGACTAGCCACAGCACATCGTAGGGCTGGAGAGGGATCGAGAGTCGCTCCTTTTTAGGACTGAATTCCTTTTCCCTCAAGAGATCCTGCCAGTGCGCCTTGTATCCATTCATCTCTTCGAGCGGTATCTCAACTCTGTGCTTGAATTTGGTCACATTGGTTTCCGTGACGAGCGCCACATGGGGTGTAACGACCGAGAGGATGTCTCGTAAGAGTTTGATGATCTCGTGCGTCTGCTCCAGGTGGATACACCGTGTTCCCAGCTGGTTCCAGAGATAGGTGACGGCATCCAGCCGCAGGATGTCCGCCCCCTGGCGCACATAGAGGAGAAGGATCTCTATGACTCTAAGAAGAACCCCGGGGTTTCGGTAGTTGAGGTCTATTTGGTCCGGCGAAAAGGTGGTCCACACATAGCGCAGAATGATACATTCAGTGCGTGAAGTCTCCGACGCATGCACACCCTCCGGCGATCAAGTTAGACTGGTGTCGCGATCCCTTTTTTAAAACCGACAGAGAAGGGGCCACCGCCATGACTCTTGAACAGCTTCTGGTCGTCATCCCTCACAGCGGCATTATGGTTCCCAACGAGATAGCGCTTGAGAACCTGTCGGAGGAGTTTCCCTTGCTCGTGCAGAACGTGGATTGGTACACCCACTGGCTCTATGATTTCCGGGATCTCCTGGGCAACCGGCAGGTGGTTTTCCCCTATTGCTGTCTCATCCTTGAGGGGAACAGGCGACCGGATCTCCTTGACGACAGCGTGCCTTTAAGAGACGTCTACGGCAGGGTTGTCTACCGGCAGGGTTGCGGGCCTGATCAGGCACTGCGCAAACGGCTCGCCGAAAAATACCTCGACCCTTTTCACCGCGATATCGAAAAGAGCATTGCCGAAGGCGCCGTCTTTCTCCTTGACGGCCATTCAACGGTCCCGGCGCGCGGGGTTGGGGAAAACCAGATCGACCTCATGAATTTCCAGGATTCGCCTTTGGACGAAGCGCCCAAGGTCTACAGTCCGCCAATCTACATTGAGACCTATGCGAGGGAATTGGCCAAGCGCCTCCCTGAGGTAAACGTCACAGTCAACGCCTCAGAGTATTATACGGTTTACGGCCATGTCTGTGCCGCCCACTCGGTCAACGCTTTGGAGCGAGTAGGGAACCGGGTTCCCGCAATACTCCAGGAGACCTGCGAGCGGCTTTACAGGAATCCGGACCAGACCCTCAATGTGAAGGCGATCAACCGCTTGAGGCGGGCTTTTGCCGAATCCATCGCTGAAACGCTGCATCTCGTTCGGGGGAATGGATGAAAGATCGAAATGTCATTGACCTTCACATCGGAAGACAGGTGTTTGATTTTGATTGCGGGGCTCAGGCCCTGCAGATGGTCCTGGCCTATTACGGGGTCGAGATACGCGGCGATGAATTGATGAATGCTCTGGGGACTGACCAGAACGGCACTCCTGTGGCCAGCATGATTGCTTTCAGCAAAAGTAAAGGGTTCGAGGTTCAGGCCGGGGTAGGGTGGATCTTGGGAAAAGTGAAACGCTTTGTGGACGAGAAGCATCCTGTGATCGTGCTCCTGCAAGCCTGGGCAGACCGCTACATGACGCTGGAAGACTGGCGCAACGACTACGACGACGGGCACTACGCGATCGTGATCGGACATGCGAAAGGAGTGTTGTTGTTCGAGGACCCCGGCTCTTTCCGCAGGACATGGCTGCGAGAGAGCGAGTTTCTGGCTCGCTGGCACGACCGGGACCCGAGCACAAAGGAGAATTTGGAGCACTTTGCGATGGTATTGCTGGGCAAAGAACCGGTGGACAAAACGCCCGAATATATGCGTTGAAGAGAGGCTGCTTGCGAAGAAACAACCGATTTCAAATCTACCCCTCCTAACGTCCTCCTTTCACAGACGACGGTCGTTTGAGTGTCCTTTGCTTTTGTGTTGACATGCGCGGGTTTTTCGGTAAGCTGTAAGCAATCGATAACTTACTTTAGCCTGTCGTTCAAGGGCATGGAGTGCCATCAGGAAAGGAGGTCTTTTACGATGCTGACCGAGAGAAATAAGCAATGCTTCAAAAAGTTGCTTAGTCAAAGGCTGAATGAAAGCCTGGAAAAAGCCCGGGATACTCTTATTGATATCAGGGATCTCAAGGACAAGCTATCCAATCATGTGGACGAAGCCTCTCATGCCTCTGCCATGGGTTTCGCTTTAAGAATAAGAGATAGGGAAGCGAAACTGATCAGAAAAATCAGAGAAGCGTTAGGGAGGCTGGAGCAAGGCATTTTCGGAATCTGCGAAGAGTGCGGCCGAGATATTCCTCTTAAGCGGCTCATGGCGCGACCGGTGACTACCCTGTGTATTGAATGCAAGGAGGAACAGGAGGCGGAAGAGAGAACGAAAGCTGAAGAGTATCCCCTTGCGGATTATTGAGAGTCTCATGGAATAAGGAAGAAAGGGGGTTCATCATGGCATCCAACTTTCGGATTTTTGTACATCAGGATGGCGATAGCCTCCACCTGACGTTGTCCGGGGATTTCGATGGTTCATCGGCATGTGAGCTGCTCGAAACGGTGAAAGAGAATGCCGCCGGGGTGCGGAGAGTAGTCATTTGCACTCGCAGTTTGAAAACGATTTATCCCTTTGGATTGAACGTCTTTGAAAAAAAGCTCCCTGAATTGAGACGTTCGTCCTTCCAACTTCTGTTTACAGGGGAGAATGCAAAGACGATCGCGCCCCTAAATGCCGTGTGCGGGTAGGCGCGGCTCTTGAGCCGCGGCTACCAGAGGTCACGGTGGGCGAAAAGGGAAAATTCCTATGACCGACCTCATTCTTCAGAATCTCAAGGACCCTTTTGGCAAGACTCTGGAGCTGGTCCTTTTGCGCGAAAGGGTCAAGATGTTCGGCGAGCAGAGGCCCCAGGCAGGGAGGAGCCACCAGGATCGATTAGACTCGAAGGCTCCTGAAGGGGCGATGCAATCTCCAGAAAAATCGGGAGGAAGAGATGTCAGAGATTGAAATCAAGAGAGAAGAAGGCGCGCATTGTTTTGCCGTAACGCAGAGGAATGCCCAACTGTTGGTCGCGTCCAATGACAAGGCGGTTCAGGAGGTGCTGTCGAGAATCCTTTCCCTCTTGGGCTATGAGGTGACTGCTGCAGAAAACGGTCTGGAGGCAGCCACGCATTTTTTTACCGTCGCCTACGATCTGGTGCTGACCGATCTTCAAATGCCTCTGATGAATGGGTGGGAGCTGTCGCGCCTCGTCAAAGAACGATCGCCGACGACCCCTGTGATCGTGGTGACGGGATTTTGTGACGATGCGCATTGGGAAAAAATGGCCATGAACACTGTTGACGCCATCGTCACGAAACCGTTCAAGGTGAAAGAGATCGATAAAACCATCCAGAATCTATTGAGTGGCGCTGCATAAGAAGTTGCTTTTTGGGTAAAAAAAGCTATGCTGCAAAGGGTATGAAATGATCCAGAGGAATAGGCGGGAGCCGATCGTTGCACCTGATTTTCGAAGAAATCTCAGTGTGCTGGATGGCTCTCTGCAAAGATTCCCGCATATGGAGTCAAGGAGGAATAGAAAATGCTCCCTTTGAAAAAGATCTTGGTCACCACGGATTTCAGCACTCTCTCCCATGAGGGCATCAAGGTGGCGGCGGAACTAGCTTCCGCCTACTCCTCGGAGTTGATCCTGCTTCATGTTGTCCCACCGCCGCATGTGCTGACTTCTTCCGGCGTCTCCGCCGGCAAAGTTCAGGATTATTACGGCGAACTGATCCGCTTGGCAAAAGAATCCCTGCAAGAAATCGCGGAGACCCATTTCAAAAAAGAGCTTCCTGTTTCGCTGCAGGTCATCCAAGGCGATCCTCCCGATGAGATCGTGAAACTTGCTTCCGAGCAAAAAGTTGACCTCATTGTGATGTCGACGCGCGGCACTTCAGGCCGCGCTGCGTACATGGCCGGGTCGGTCGCGGTTAAGGTTGCCGGAATGGCCCCCTGTCCGGTGATGGCCGTCCCTGGAACTTGAGATAGGCAGATTGTCGTCCCAGATTCCGAGAACCCCGATGGAACTGCATGCATCGCACCTGAGTTCTGAGGGAGGGAGTATTGTGGCATGAACTGGTACAGGATCGACACTGAAGCGGTATTCAAGCAGCTTCAAACCTCTGAATACGGCTTGTTCGAGCAGGAGGCGAAAAGTCGCCTTGAAAGAGAAGGCCCGAACAAGCTTCCCGAAGCAAAAGGCGTCAGCCCGTGGAAGCTTCTTCTCCATCAGTTCGCCAGCCCCCTCATCTATATTCTCGTAGTGGCCGCCGTGGTGACGGCTTTTTTGGGCGAGCACATTGACACCGGCGTCATTGCTGCCGTCCTGATTCTCAATGCGACGATAGGGTTCTGGCAGGAGTACAAGGCGGAAAAGAGCGTGAGAGCCCTCGATCGTATGGTGGTTTCCCGAGCGAGAGTGGTGAGGGGCGGGGCGGAGAAGGAGGTCCTCAGCGAGACTCTTGTGCCCGGCGATATGGTTCTCCTAGGGTCAGGCATGAAGGTTCCTGCCGACCTCAGACTCATCCGGACTACGGAACTTCGCATTGAAGAAGCCGCTCTCACCGGTGAGTCCGTTCCTGTGAGCAAGACGATTGCATCGATTGGTGATGAGAATCTCACTCCCGGCGATCAGACCAACATGGCTTTCATGGGAACGATCGTTGTCAACGGCAGAGGAAAGGGCATTGTGGTAGGGACGGGAGTGAAGACCGTTCTCGGTCAAATCGCGAGGGATATCAAAGAGCTGGCGGTAACGGCGACGCCGCTTCAGCAGAAGATCGCCGGATTCGCGCACCTGATCGGTCTCATCGTGCTGGGAAGCGCGGCAGCCATTTCCTTGCTCGGGCTTTTCCTTGGGATGACGGTAGCGGAGATATTCAAAATAGCGGTGGCCGCCGCTGTGGCCGCGGTGCCGGAGGGTCTCCCGATCGTTGTCACGGTTGCCATGGCCATAGGCCTCAGCAGAATGGCCAAAAAAAACGCGATCATCAGGAAACTCCCCGCAGTGGAGACCCTGGGGAGCACTACCGTGATCTGCTCCGATAAGACAGGGACGCTCACAAAAAATGAAATGACCGTCAAGGCGATTTACGATGGGCTCCATTCCTGTGAAGTCACGGGAAGCGGTTATGAACCGGAAGGAGAACTCTACTGCGAATGGGAGCCCACCGATAGGACAACGCTGGAGAGGATGCGCCAGATCGCACGCATAGGCATGCTGTGCAACGAGTCGAATATTATCGAAGAAAACGGCGAGTTCAAGGTGGACGGGGATCCTACCGAAGCGGCTCTCCATGTGGCTGCCATAAAGGCGGGGCTTGACCGCGAGAGAGAAAAAGCGCTCTACCCGCAGCTTTCCATTGTTCCCTTCGAGTCCGAGCGGGGTTTTATGGCCACCCTCCACCGGTTTGACGGCAAGCGGCTGATTTTTGCAAAAAGGGGCTCCTGAGAAAATTCTCGAAATGTGTTCCAGTTCGGGCCAGGGCGAGGCTTTTGACCGAAGCAAACACCTTGCGACGGCAGAGCACCTGGCCCAGGATGGAATGAGGGTCCTTGCCATGGCTTACAGGGATGCTCCGGAAGGCTTGTCCGAACTCAAACCGCAGGATGTCGAGGGCGGGTTCACCTTTGCGGGTCTACAGGGGATGATCGATCCTCCCAGGCCGGAAGCCGCAGAGGCGGTGAGGGGTTGCACGGAAGCGGGCATACGGGTGGTCATGATCACAGGAGACCATGCCGTCACCGCCTCCGCCATTGGAAAGATGATCGGTATCAGCCAAAAAGGCGGGAAGGCGCTAACGGGCCGGGACTTGGAATCCATGGATGACGAGACGCTGTTTCAGGAAGTGAGGGACGTCTCAGTGTTTGCAAGGGTCAGCCCTCAACATAAACTCAAAATCGTCCAGCAACTGATGCGACACGGAGAGGTGGTTGCCGTGACGGGCGACGGGGTGAATGACGCGCCTGCTCTCAAAGCGGCTCACATTGGGGCCGCGATGGGCAAGACAGGGACCGATGTCGCTCGGGAAGCCGCAGACATGGTGATCACGGACGATAACTTCTCAAGTATCTTCCATGCCGTTGAAGAAGGCCGGGTGGTTTTTGACAACATACGCAAAGTGACTCTCTTCCTTATCCCTACGGGCTTGGCCGCGATTCTTTCCATCCTGATAGCTATGGCACTGGACTTGCCCATCCCTTATGTGGCGGCCCAGATTCTCTGGATCAACCTGGTGACCAACGGGCTTCAGGATGTGGCTCTTGCTTTTGAACCTGCAGAAAAGGGAGTGCTCAAAAGAAAACCCCGAAATCCGAAAGAGGGAATCATGTCACGGTTGATGTACGAGAGGAGCCTCTTGGTCGGTGTATTGATATCCCTGGGGGTGATCTTCAATTTCTATTTTGCACTTCGCGAAGAGGTTTCTCTTGAACGAGCGCGCACCATCGCCATGACGACCATGGTGCTCTTTCAATTCTTCCAAGCATGGAACTCGCGATCGGAGCTCCAATCCGTGTTCCGGATCAATCCTCTCAGCAACCCCTTCCTGTTTTACAGTATGGTCGCTTCTTTCCTGGCACAGGTTGCAGTGATCTACGTGCCGGCCCTTCAATGGGTTTTCCGAACAGAGGCCCTTTCAGGAGGGGAGTGGCTTCAGATTGTCATGGTCGCTCTCACCATCGTAGTCGCTGTTGAGATCGATAAGGCGATTCGCAGGCGAGGGAGATCCGTCAAGGTTTCTTCTCCCACAAAACCCTAGCCTCTGCGAATCCGTATCGTCACCAGATTCTGCCGGTCCGGACACTCAAGAACCATCTCATCGGCACTTCCCCAGGGATAGGCCCCGCCGAACTGCATGACATTCAGGCTGGGAAAGATATCGTGATAAAAGAAGCCGCAGAGCCCACCCGTGTCCCAGCAGCTCAGGGACAGGGTATCGCCCGCCTTGTGACCTGCGCCGCACGAACCCTTGACGGAGATGATCTGGGCTGAGAGAGCTTTGATCCCTTCGGGGTTAACTGCCATGATCTTCCTCCTTTCGAGAAAAATAAGGGCGAGCTTGATCGATGATAAGGAAGTCCCAACAGGAACCTAAGAGAAAATATCTTTTCTGTAAATCAAAAAAATCGGCTTTGCAAGAAGTCGTCACTCCGGTGAACCCCGGATCAAGTCCGGGGCAGGAACCGGAGTCCAGGTATTTTTTAAGTCTGAGAAAAAACTGGATTCCGGCTTTCGCCGGAATGACGGAAAAGGAGCTTTTGGGACTTCTTACAAGACCATCAGATTTGGATCATCCAACTTTGTTATTTCGAATCCGGGCTCAGCGGGCCCCGGTCCGGAGACTCTGCTTTACGTCTGGAATGGCCCGCTTGAGGTACCGGTAGAAGTCGCTGTCCGTCGTGAGGATCAGCACGGAATTCTTGTTCGATCCCTCTCTGTAGACTTCCAGGGTGCGCAGGAAAGCGTAGAACTCGGGATTGCGACCATAGGAGCCACCGTAGATCCGCGTCGCCTCCGCATCGCCCTTGCCCTGGATCTCCTGCACTCGACGGTAGGCGGTAGAGCCGATCTGGAGCAGCTCTTTCTCCATCGTCCCGAGAATCTCCGCACTCCGCCCTTCTCCCTCTGACCGGAACTGTGCGGCGATGCGTTTGCGCTCGGAGATCATCCGCGCATACACCTTCTCTCGAACGCTCTCCACGTAGTCGAGACGTTTGATGCGCACGTCCACCAGCTCGATCCCATATTGGGGGATGATCCTCCGGGCCTCGGTCAGGATGGTTCGGGTGATATCCTCCCGCCCACGGGTGATCTGCTTTCTGAGCTCCTCTCCCTGCTCTGCCGGGACCTCTGCCAGGACTTCTTGCTCGGGGACTTGCCACGAAGCGCTGCGGACGAGCTCGACGAGTTCACTGCTCGACACCTGGTCACGGACTACGGAATCGATGATATCATTCAGGCGAGACTGAGCTCCCGCTTCCGTGGCCACGTTCTCCAGGAACTTTTTCGCATCAACGATTCGCCAGCGCGCAGTGGTGTCCACCCAGATGAACTCCCGCCCTTTGGTCGGAATCTGGTTCGGATCCCCATCCCAGATAAGGAGGCGCTTCTCGAAACGTCTAACCTCTTGCACAAAGGGCAGCTTCACGTGCAGCCCCGCCTCGGTCACCGTCTCCCCGACCGGCCGGCCAAACTGAACGATCACTGCCTGCTGGCCCTCCTCCAGCGTGTAAAACGTACCAAGGAGTCCGAGGGCGATCGCCACCACGAGGACGATGATCGACACTTTCAACACTTTTCTCACGGCTTACCTCCTTCAACCAAAGCCTTTGCTCCGGGCTCCAGGGGGAGCCACGGCACCAAGGCCTTCTGTTCCGTGTCTACGATATAGACCCCTTTCAGCTCCGCCAGGAACTTGGTCAGGGATTCCAGGTAGAGGCGCTGACGCGTGACTTCCGGGGCCCGCGTATACTCGTCGAGTATGGCATTAAAACGGTTGACCTCTCCGCTGGCCCGGTTGACCCGCTCGAGTGTGTAGCCTTCGGCCTGGCTGATGCTCTGGGCCGCCACCCCTCGGGCTTTGGGAATTTCCTTGTTGGCCTGCTCCTGGGCCTGATTGATCGTCCGCTCCCTGTCCTGGCGAGCCTCGTTGACCTCGTTGAATGCGGGTTTCACCGGATCCGGGGGGGTTACATCCTGGAGTTCCACAGTCACCAGACGAACACCGGTTTCATAATCCGTTAAGATTTTCTGAATCTCCACCTTTGCCTCGCTGGAGACCTCCACCCGGCCGACCGTGAGCACGTCGCTGCCCAGGCGGTTGCCGACCACCCGGCGCATAACCGACTCGGTGATGTCCCGGATCGTTTTCGGCGTATCCCGCACATAGAACAAAAAGCGGACCGGGTCCTCGATGCGGTACTGCATGATCCACTGCACATCGATGACGTTGAGGTCCCCCGTCAGCATGAGGGACTCGACCTTATAGGCCTTGTTAGGCGCAGACTGCGTCCGTTGGCCCGGGGTAGAGGCCGTGATCGTGCGGAATCCGAATTCCTCCTTGAGCACACGAGCCGTGGGCACCGTGCGGACCGTTTCAATCCCGACAGGCAACTTGAAGTGCAGACCTGGGCCGGCTGTGCGCACGACCTTTCCAAAGCGCTGCACGACCCCCGTCTCTTCCGGCTGCACCGTAAACCAGAATGTCCAGAGCACGATTAGCGCCGCCACCACCGCGATCACGATAGCGATCGTGCGTTTGCTGATGCCCCGCCACTGCTGCAGTAGGTTGGCAAGGACCTCCTCTAGAGACGGGGCCTGTCCCTGAGGACGAAAATCTCCTCCGTTCATAAACCACCTCCTTCTGCCACGAGAGAAGTCGTGGCACAGTTAATAAATTCGCTCGTCTGCATAAACGCGCTTTCAATGTGGGCCGCTGCGACTGCACAGCAACTGGACTGTGCCCTCTTAAACCAGACCGCCACGGCCGAATCGCATGGAAGACCGCTGGGAATAGATTTTCCGCCACCAGAACCTGATCATTTCAGGATGGGGCCCCCCACTTGTTATCAAGGTGAAGTGTGGGTCAGCTTCGCGCAAGAGTCGTTCCCGTCATTTATAAATCGAACCGTCCATGCCACCCATGGCTTTACTTACTGTTGTGTTTTTTCTTTTCCGATGCCTGTTACTTGGACGGTGCTCATGATTGACTTCCTGGGTAAAAAGGTGGTAATCGATAACTAACATAATTATGTTTTAGTAAGCGTTTGTCAACCGGTATCACATTCAAAGTCTGATGGTCGCCAGTGCATCAGGGGCGCCAATCGCGGGCTGTTGAAAGAATATCGGAGCGAGTCCTTGAAAGAGGATTGGGAAAGCGTTCAACCGAGTTTAGAAGTGAAGAAGAGCGATAACCCTGACGACAGGGAGGTGTTCCTCCGTTGCAGGACCGGTGATGATCGAGTCAACAACGAGAGAGCAATTCGCCTATCCACTTGCCAGGTGAATGAAGAATGTGTTAGCAATTGATGACTAATCAAGCCCACCTTGAACGCAAAAGGGGATAGGGTGGCTGAGGATCAGTTTCGTTTGTATTACGTTCTCCGAATGCGGATCTTGACCAGATTCTCCCGGTCCGGACACTCAAGAACCATCTCGTCTGCACTTCCCCATGGATAGGCCCCGCCGAACTGCATGACATTCAGGCTGGGAAAGATATCGTGATAAAAGAAGCCGCAGAGCCCACCCGTGTCCCAGCAGCTCAGGGACAGGGTATCGCCCGCCTTGTGACCTGCGCCGCAGTGGACCTTTAACGGACACGATTTGAGCCGACAGAGGTTTGATCCCTTCAGGGTTGACTGCCATGGTTGTTCTCCTTTCTAAGCAGAATTCCAATCTCGATCACTGATCGGAAAATACAAGAAGGAAAGTAAAAGAAAAGACCCTTTCTGTAAATTAAAAAACGCCGTCTTGCAGGAGGCCGTCACTCCGGTGAACCCCGGACCCGATCCGGGGTTCGCCGGAATGACGGGAGAAGGGGGTTAAGGTTGGTTAGGTAATTCGGTTTGATCTCAGCATATTTTTCCTTTATGATACATTTTCATTTTTCTCTGCGTGCACGGCGCTCTCTGCGGTAAGATGTTTCACCGCGAAGTACGCAAAGGTCGCGGAGAGAGTGAAGTAGATTAAGAAACATGCAAGGAATGGTTTTGAGAGATTTTACACTGAAGAGTGATCTCTGCGTTCACTGCGTTCTCTGCGGTGAAGGATAGGGGCTGTGTCTACAGAAGCATGACTCCTGAACTTAGCATGAAATACGCTGTGATCCGGCGAACCGTTCGCAAGTTCGCAGAGGAAAAACTTGTCCCTGCGGCCGCGGAGATGGACGAGAAAGCCGAGTTCCCTGTTCGACTCGCAGAAGAGATGGCGGCCCTTCAGTACTTCGGACTCGAAATCCCCGCTGCGTATGCCGGGGCTGGTCTTGACAGCGTGAGCTATGCCATTGTGATCGAGGAAATATCCAAGGCTTCAGGAGCCATGGGCCTGTGTATCTCCGTACACAACAGTGTTTCTGCTTTCCCTGTGTACGAGTTCGGGATTGAATCTCAGAGGCAGGCGTTCCTGATCCCCATGGCCAAAGGGGAAAAAATCGGAACCTTCTGTCTCACGGAACCCAATGCCGGGTCAGATGCTTCTTCCATCGAGACCACCGCGGTCAGGGATGGCGATGGATACATCCTGAACGGGAGCAAGATTTTTGTGACCAACGGAGGGGTGTCGGGCGTGAACTTGATCTTTGCCATTACGAACCCTTCTGAAAAAGGGCGGGAATATTCCGTATTTATTATCGAGTCAGAAAGAGAGGGCCTGGAAAAGGGAGCCCAGGAAGATCTCATGGGCATGCGCGGCAATCCTGTGTGCCCGATTGTTCTGAATGATTGCAGAGTCCCCAGGGAAAATCTCCTGGGTGAAGAGGGGCAGGGCATGAGGATCGCTCTCTCCACGTTGGATGGAGGCCGTATCGGCATCGGCTCGCAGGCTCTGGGCATCGCGCAGGCTTGTCTCGAGGCCTCCATCAAATATGCCCAAGAGCGTTATCAGTTCGGCAAGCGCATCGCTGATTTCGGCGCGATCCAGGGTTTTCTGGCGGACATGGCCACCCGGGTTGAGGCCTCCCGCCTGTTGATCCTTCGCGCCTCTTCTCTGAGAGACCGGAAGATGCCTCATTCCAGGGAATCCGCCATGGCTAAGCTTTTTGCAAGTGAAACCGCGGTGGATGCCGCACGGATCGGATTGCAGATCCATGGAGGGTACGGCTACTCAAAAGCCTATCCCATCGAACGTTATTATCGGGACGCCAAGGTCTGTGAGATTTACGAGGGGACTTCGGAGGTGCAGCGCATCGTTATCGCGCGAAGCATCATCAAAAAATAAGGACAAAGGTTAAAGGAGAAAGGATAAAGGTTAAAGGCAATAAATAAGGTTTGGCTGGGGTTTTAACCTTTGTCCTTTGACCTTTATCCTTTAACCTATCTTTTATGCGGATCGTCGTGTGCATAAAACAAGTTCCTGATACCCCCTTCATCCGCATCGACCGGATTCGGATGACCATTATCAGGGACGGTGTGGAGAGCATCATCAATCCTCTGGACCGCATTGCTCTTGAGGCAGCTCTGGATCTAAAGCAGAAAGAGGGAGGGAAGGTTTCTGTTCTGACCATGGGGCCTTCACAGAGCGAAGAAGCCCTGAGGGAAGCCATGGCCGCAGGCGCCGACCAAGCCATCCTGCTTTCGGACCCCGGCTTTGCCGGAGCAGATACACTGGTGACTTCCCGTGTACTTGCTAAAGCGATTTCTAAGATGGATCCTTTCCCGGACCTGATCCTCTGCGGAAAACAGACCATTGACAGCGATACCGGACACGTGGGCCCTCAGCTTGCTGAGGAGCTCAATTGGCCGCAGGTTTGCGGAGTCACGGAAATTCATGTGGAAATGAACGCTCTCGTGGTCAAGCAGTTGAGTGACGGATTCCAGAACACTTACAGAGTGAGCTTTCCCGCCCTCCTGACGGTTTCGCAGGGACTCAATGTTCCCCGTCACATCCCCCTGGGAGATCTGGAGCAGGCCTTTTCAAACGGCCGTGTGATTCGATGGGGACTGAAGGACCTTAACCTCCAGCCTGAGGAGGTGGGATTCAGCGGATCTGCGACAACTGTTCTAAGGCTTTACAGGCCGCCTCAGAAGAGAAAAGGGGAAGTCGTGACCGGCTCTTCGCAAACGCTGGCAGAATATCTGATCGGCAAACTGGTGTCTTTGAGCATTCTTGATGAAGACGAATCAGAATAGAGACTGGGAAGGGGTCTGGGTCTTTGGCGATTACCGGAACTACTTTCAGAACCGGGTGACCCTCCAACTGATTGCCAAGGGGAACCAGTTGGCCAGGAAACTCGGTACCGAGCTGACCGTGCTGGTGCTGGGGTCGCAGATCCACCAGTATGCCATGGAATACACGGCTCATGGTGCTGATGTGGTCATGGTGGTAGATCACCCGAGCCTCAAGAACTATCAGGTGGAAACCTATGTGGGGGTTGTCTCACAGCTGGTACAGAGCTTCAAACCCGAGATCTTCCTTGCTGGGGCAACGGCTTTCGGCAGGGAGTTCTTTCCCCGCCTGGCAAAACGCTTGAACACGGGGTTGAGCGCCGATTGTGTCGCTCTTGAAATCGACACGGAAAAGCGTCTTCTGATCCAGACCACTCCGGCCTTCGGCGGCGAACTGCTTGCCGACATTATCACGCCTGAACACCGGCCCCAGATGGCCACGGTTCACCCGGGCGTCTTCGAGGAGAGAACCCACGACAGGGAGGCGACGGCCCGCATTATCTATCCCGAGGTTGACATAGAGGCGGAAGAAAGAGTGCAACTGATACGCTCCAGGCCCGAGCAGAGCCACAAGGGAAACCTCGAAGAGGCAGACATCGTGATTGTGGGGGGGAGGGGGCTGGGATCAAAGGAGAATTTCCAGATGCTCTTTGAACTGGCACGTCTGCTAGGTGGCGAGGTGGGAGCGACCCGTCCTGTGATCCTGTCCGGATGGACGGAAGAAAACAGGCTCCTGGGGCAGACCGGAAAAAGCGTTAAGCCGAAACTGCTCATCACCGCAGGAACATCCGGTGCGGTCCAGTACACGACCGGGATCCAGGGAGCGGAGACGATCATTGCCATCAACCGTGACCCTCACGCGCCCATCTTCAAAATGGCGGATCTGGGGCTTGTGGGGGATGCAAGAACAGTGCTCTCGCTGGTGTTGGAGAAATTGCGAAAACGGCTTTGAAAGACACGGACGATTGGAACGTTGGAATGATGGCATGATGGAAACTCAAAGGTCAAGGGCGCACATAAAAGTCCTTGAGCCCCGTGCCGTTCGTGGTTCGATACCTCACCACGAACGGGAAATCATTTACCTAAAAGCGATCTCCTCCGTTCGCCCTGAGGTATCGAAGGGTGAACGAGAGTACAGTCCTTATGTTAAAAACCCGCGAAAGTCTGGTCAGCGCCCATCACAACTATCTCGTGAATCAGATGCTCTCTCCTGGTTTCTCACTCGGGGATCCTGATTCAAAGGATGACTTTTATTTTCTGGCTGATGTGGTGCGGCCCGGGGAAAGTGAGCCGAGGATTTATTCTCGGCTTTATGACGCTCAGGGCGCCCTGGTGCTGGAAATGGAACCGAAGAGGATGTTGGAAAATCCCCTCCGATGTCTCCGCCAGCCTTTTCCCGGCGGATATCGAATTGTTCTGCCTTCAGGTGAGTTCCTTCTCAATGTTCAAACCGAGAGCTTTGCCAATGGGTATCTCACACGCATCCAGGGGAAGTTGTACGATCGGGAAGGGAAGCTCCGAATGGAGCCTTACTACGATGCGATCCAAGTCCATGGCGAGATTGGGCTTTGGTTGAAAGAACCATTCTGGAAGAGGTGATTCCGTTTTTTCACTTGACAGAAAAGAAGCCCTTGAACTATAGCAACGAGGTCTAATTAATGATTTGTTTTTGCTGGAAAATAGCGACACCGTTGCGACGCCGTGAAAGCTGAAAAGGAGTCTTGAACATGGCAAATGATAAACTGCAAGACTTGATTGAAACTCTGAAAAAACAGGGAGTGGAGACCGGAGAGAAAGCCGGCAAGGAGATTGTCGGATCTGCTCGCAAACAGGCGGAGGATGTTTTGGCAAGGGCTAAGGCTGAAGCAGCCTCTATTGTCGGCCAGGCCAAGGAGGAAAGCGAAAAGCAGATGAAACGGCTTCAGTCGTCCATGGAGATCGCTGCCTCCCAGTTCGTGAACAGCCTCAAAGGCGTCATAGAGGAAAATCTCCTGACCCTTCCTCTCCAGAGAGAACTTGCCGGAGCGCTGGGGGATCCTGGTTTTCTTAAAGCTCTTATTACGCGTTTCGTGGAGACGTACGCCGGAAGCGGCCAGGCCGAGGATATTCAGCTTCTCTTGCCCAAAGGCGCGCAGGATGAATTGAAGGATTTTGCGATGGAGTTGATGACACGTCACTATGGCCATGCAAAAGGGGGTGATCAACTTGTTCTGGAACTCGAAGCTCAGGATGTCAAGTTTGGTTTCCAGGTCAACAAGAAACAGGGGAATGTGCGGTTGGATTTCAGCGATGAGGCGTTTCTCTCCCTTTTCCTTGGTTTTTTGACTCCCAAGTTCAGAGATCTTTTCAAGAGCATTAAGATTGGGGACCTGTCCAAGAAATGAAATACTACTTCCTCGCCTCGCACCTGCCCGAAATACTCAGGGACGACATCAAGATAAGGGTCTCCCTGGGCGATCTCTTGGAAGAGAGATTCCACATCCCTGAGCCGGACTGGAAAGAGATCGAACTCGTGCTTTTGGGCAGGGACGTTCTCGTTCTTGAAAAGCTCCTCTCAGGGAAAACCGTGTCCATCAGCCACAGTCTTTTCAGCGTGGAATTCTGGCAAGATCAGATCAAGTCACCCAAAGAGGGGCCGGAGTTTGTGCTGGATTTCCTGAGAAGTACCGACCTCCGGAGTGTTGGATTCAAGGAGATCGACAGACTTTATGCCGGCTATTTTTTGCATGCGCTTGGGACGACGGCCAATGAGTTTGTACGGGATTACTTCATCTTCCAGCAGAATCTTCGAAATGTGGTGGCGGCGTTGAGGGCTCGTCAAAAAGGGCTCGACCCTTCGGAGTATCTCATCGGCGAAGGAGAGGTTGTCAATATCCTGAGTTCGTCAACGGCTGAGGATTTCGGCCTCTCCCTTGAATTCCCGTGGATCGAGAGCCTGATCAAAGCGGAAACACCCCATGAACGGCAGGCCATGGTGGAACAAATTCAGTGGGATTATCTTGATGAACATGCGGGACCCGACCCTTTTGACTTTCGCGTGATTTTGGCCTACCTGCTGAAACTGGAGATTTTGGAAAGGCAACTGGCCTTGAGCGAAGACAAGGGGATGGAAATAGTCCGACGGTTAGGGGGATTGTGATATGTCCTTTATGGGTAAAGTGGTGGCGGCGTATGGAAACATGTTGACCGCTTCTTTTAAAGGGAGCGTCCGCCAGAACGAGCTGGCGTACATCCACACGGCGGATGGCGGGAAACTCAAGAGCGAGGTGATTCGAATCCGAGGAGACCAGTGCTTTGTTCAGGTCTTCGAACTTACCCAGGGCATCAAGGTCGGAGACCCTGTGGAGTTCACGGGCGATCTGCTGGTCGTGGAGCTTGGGCCGGGGTTGCTCCAGCAAATCTATGACGGCTTACAGAACCCTCTGCCGAAACTGGCCCAGACCGCCGGCCTCTTTTTGAAAAGGGGCATATACATCGAGCCTCTGGATCGCTCGACCCGGTGGGATTTTACCCCTGTTGCAAAGGCCGGAGACTGGGTTGTGGCAGGGGACATTCTCGGCTGGGTGCCGGAAGGAAAATTTGAACATCTCGTCTTTGTGCCCTTCAATTTCATCGGCAGGGCCAAGGTCACGAAAGTGGCGGCCAAAGGTTCTTACACCGTGGCCGATACCGTTGCCGAGGTGGAGGATGAGAGCGGAAAAGCTCACAAGCTAAACATGGTCCAGCAGTGGCCCATCAAGATTCCTCTGAAGAAGTACGAAGAAAGGCTCTTGCCTGTCGAACCCCTGGTCACGGGGTGTCGCATTATCGACTCTTTCTACCCTGTGGCAAGAGGCGGTACCGCCTGTATTCCCGGTCCCTTCGGATCAGGTAAGACAGTGCTCCAGCAGCTGATTTCACGCTACGCCAATGCGGACATTATTATCATCGCGGCGTGCGGAGAACGAGCGGGAGAGGTGGTGGAGACCCTGCGTGAGTTCCCCTATCTCGAGGATCCCTATACGGGGAAAACACTGATCGAGAGAACCGTCATCATCTGTAACACCTCCTCCATGCCTGTCGCCGCTCGTGAAGCCTCGATCTACACGGCCATTACGATCGGGGAGTACTACCGCCAGATGGGTCTGGACGTGCTTCTGCTTGCTGATTCCACCTCCCGCTGGGCCCAGGCTCTGAGAGAAATGAGCGGGCGGCTCGAGGAAATCCCCGGTGAAGAGGCCTTTCCCGCCTATCTCCAATCCCGAATCGCAGAGTTCTACGAGCGTGCTGGTTACGTCCGTCTGAAAAACGGGAAAACAGGCGCCGTGACCGTCATCGGCACGGTTTCCCCTGCAGGCGGCAACTTCGAGGAACCCGTCACCCAAGGAACTCTCGCGGTGGTGGGTGCGTTCCTGGGTTTGACGTGGGCTAGGTCGAATGCCCGGCGTTTTCCGGCCATAGACCCGCTGATCTCCTGGTCAAAATATTTGGACCAGATGAAGGAGAAATTGGACGAGATCGACCCCGCGTGGGTAGACTTGATCAGACGGTCCCAGCAACTGGTCTTCAGCGGGGATGAGGTGAAGAAAAGAATGGACGTGGTCGGGGAAGAAGGGACCTCCATCACGGACTTCATCACCTATTTGAAGGCGGAGTTCCTGGATGCCGTGTACCTGCAGCAGAACGCTTTTGACAAGGTGGATGCCTCCAACACCATCGAGCGCCAGGTCTACACCTTCAAGAAAGTGGCCCAGATTCTGGACAAAGACATTGTGGCCAAGGACAAAGACGACGCGCGGAACATTTTCTTCCGCTTGTCTTCGCTGGTTAGGAACTGGAACTCCTCGGCTTGGCAGAGCGAGGAGTGGAAACGGTTTGAGTCACAAATCAATGATTTCGTAGGGTGTTGATCCATGAGACAAATCATCACGAAAATTGACGAAATTACAGGAAACATCGCCACACTCAAGGCTGCGGGGATTGCTCTTGGGGAACTTGCGACGATCGAGTCGCCGGGCAAGACCACCCTGGGACAGGTCATTCGCCTCAATCAGGACAACGTGACGGTCCAGGTCTTCGGCGGCACAAAAGGGATTTCCACGAGCGATCGGGTCCGGTTTCTCGGGCACCCCATGATGGCCAAATACGGTCCTTCGCTGCTGGGCAGGATCTTCAATGGGTCCGGAGTGCCCATTGATGGGGGTCCCGAACCTCAGGAAGAGGACATCCCCATCGGAGGACCCTCCTTCAACCCCGCCAACCGGATCATCCCCAAACAGATGATCCGCACCAACATCCCTATGATCGATGTCTTTAACTCCTTGGTGGTGAGCCAGAAGCTGCCCATTTTCTCCATTCCCGGAGAACCCTACAATCAGCTCCTTGCGCGCGTGGGCATGCAGGCGGAAGCGGACATTATTATTCTGGGAGGGATGGGTCTCAAGTTCGATGACTTCACCTTTTTCAGGCGCACCTTTGAGGAAAGCGGAGTCATGAACCGGGTCATCATGTTCATCCACCTCGCGTCAGACCCGGTCGTGGAGTGCCTGCTCGTGCCGGACATGTCTCTTGCTGTGGCCGAGCGTTTTGCCGAAGCGGGCAAGCGGGTGCTGGTGTTGTTGACCGACATGACCAACTTTGCGGACTCGCTCAAGGAGATTTCGATCTCCATGGAGCAGATTCCCTCCAACCGCGGATACCCCGGAGATCTATACTCCCAGCTTGCCGCGCGGTACGAGAAGGCTGTGGACATTCAGGGGCTGGGTTCCATTACCTTTCTCGCCGTGACCACCATGCCCGGCGACGACGTCACGCACCCGATCCCGGACAACACGGGGTACATCACCGAAGGGCAGTTCTACCTTCGCCACGGCGTGGTGGATCCTTTCGGTTCTCTTTCGCGCCTTAAACAGAATGTCGTTTCCAAAGTGACCCGGAGAGACCACAACGACATTATGAACACCATGATCCGGCTCTATGCGGACTGCCGGGAGTCCAGGAACAAGATCGCCATGGGGTTCAAGGTTTCAAAGTGGGATGAAACGCTTCTCGCCTATGGTGAGGATTTTGAGCGGGATATGATGGACCTGAACGTGAACATGCCCATTGAGCAGGCGCTCGACAAGTGCTGGGAGATCTTGGCCAAACATCTGGAACCGGTGCAGACCGGTCTCAAAGATGAGATGATCAAAGAATTCTGGCCCAGTAGCCAACGGGCAAAACTGGCGGTCTAAAAGATGGCGGAAAAACCCAAATTCAATAAGACAGCCCTGAAGGGCCAGCGGGATTCGCTGGCGAAGTACCAGAAGTTTCTCCCCATCCTTCTTTTGAAGAAGATGCAACTGCAGCTCGTGATCCGTCAGTTGGAGCCTGTGCTGGAGGCCAAACGTCGTGAACTGGAAGAGACCCTGACCAGTGTCCGGCCCTGGGCCAGACTTCTGTCCGAGCCGAGCGTCGAAATCGAAGATTATCTCCAGATCGAACAGGTGCGCACCAAGAAGGACAACATCGCAGGTGTTGAAGTGCCTGAGTTCGATGAGGTGGTGTACAAGGATGTGCTCTATTCCCTTTTCGCAACCCCGCCGTGGCTCGACAAAGCGGTGGCCACCTTGAGACGCCTCGTGGCCCTCAGGGAAGAGCTGCGGGTTCTTCTGGAAAAGAACACTCTTCTCAGGGAGGAGCTGCGAACCACCACTCAGCGTGTCAATCTTTTTGAAAAAAAGCTTATCCCGGAACTCAGAGAGAACATTCGGAAGATAAAGATTTTCCTAGGTGATGACGAGACTGCGGCAGTGGGGCGAGCGAAACTGGCCAAAGGCAAGCTCGCGGGATAAGAGGCGGGAACAGGATGATCGTCAAAGTCAAAAAAATCACGTTTGTCGGCCTCCAGGAGGAAAAAGAGCGTTTCATTGACCGGCTGCAGGAAATCGGGATGACCCACGTTTCCTTGCCCATGGAGGCGGTGGAGCCGGCGGAGGTGTCCCGGGAGCTTCAAAAGGTAACGGAGGTGCGGAAGTTCCTGAGTCGTCTCGGCAAAAAAACGGCTGCTCCGGAACTTGGCGCCGACTATTCGGCCATTTGCTCAAGACGTGAGGAGCTCGGCCAGAGGGAAACCCGGCTGCAGAGCGAGATCAGCGTGCTCAAGAAGGAGCGGGAGATTGTGGAGCCCTGGGGAGACTTTGACCCGCAGGACATCGCACGCTTCCGTTCCAAAGGGCTGGAGGTGCGGTTCTACCGTGTAGCCAGGAAGCTTTTCGATGCGCTTTCTCTTGATCAGGTTTTTTGTCTTATCACGCGTCAAACTGAGGGGGAGGTGGCTTTTACAGCCATGGCATCAAGCCCCTTTGACCTGGGAGTACCCGAGGAAAAACTCCCGTCCAAGAGCCTCTCTCAAATCGACAGGGACATTCAGTCGAAGCAGGCGGAATTGGGGCAAATCACGGAAGAATACCGGACCCTCTCTGAAAAAGTTCAAGCCCTTGTGGACGCTGAGGCCAAACTGAAGGACGATTACGACTACCGTCGCGTTCTGCTGAATGCAGGTCCGGCGTTGGACAATCGTCTCTTTGTTCTCACCTGCTGGTCTCCTGTGCCGGAAGAAGAACTGGCAAAGAAAATCGGCGAGGGGTTCACCTTGGGCCATTTCAGTGAAGACCCGGAGCAAGGGGAGCGGGTTCCGGTTCTTCTCTCCAATAAGCCCACCTTTGACTCGGGAGAGGACTTGGTCCAGGTGTACTCTCAACCCAATTACAACGACTTTGATCCGAGCGGAATTGTCCTTTACTGCTTCGCCGTCTTTTACGGAATGATTATCGGTGATGCAGGGTATGGCCTTGTCTCGCTCGCCCTGACGGCGTTCCTCCACCGGAAAGTGAAAAGCACCAGCCCCCTATGGACTCGTTTCCGTCGCCTGTGCTACCTTCTGTCCTTTTCCGTCTTGTTCTTCGGCATCATTTCCGCGTCTTATTTCGGCATTTTCCTCCGTCCGGAGAACCCACTGAACAAGCTGATCCTCCTCGATTTGAACACAAAGGAAGGCCAGAACCAGGTGATGCTGATTTCCGTCATCATGGGGATGATCCATATTTCCATAGCGCTTGCGATCAAGTTCTATCGCACGAAAGACCTTCCAACCCTGGGATGGATTATTGTCATCTGGTCAGGATACTTTCTTCTCAATTCGAAAATGGGCAAAGGGGAAGAGAACCCTGTGGCGATGTATATCGCCATTGCCGGACTTGGTCTTGTGGTGCTCTTTACCTCCAAGTCAAGGAATCCGATTCTTCGAATTCTCATCGGTCTCAACGGGTCCCTTGGAGTGGTGCAGCTCCTTGCGGATTGCCTGTCCTACATGAGGCTCTTCGCGCTGGGGCTGGCCACGATGTATATGTGCCAGACCTTCAACATGCTGGCGGACATGGCTTACAAGGGGTTGCCCTATATCGGCTTCATACCCGCGGTGCTGATCCTAATCTCGGGACATGCCATCAACTTGCTTCTGGGGATCATGGGAGGGGTTGTCCACGGGCTTCGGTTGAACTTTCTCGAATGGTATCGCTGGTGCTATGAAGGTGACGGCCTAGTCTTCAAGCCCTTTAGAAAGATTGCAAAACAAGTTTAGATAGATCACAGGAGGAGAGGATATGGATATTGTGACGATGCTAGGATACGGAGGGTGTGCTGCCGCCATAGGAATCCCGGCTATCGGCAGTGCGGTAGGGGTAGGGATCGCCGGCGCGGTGTCTCACGGAGTCATGGCCAAGGTGGATGAAGGTCACGGCAAATTCATCGGTATTTCTGCGGCGCCCTCCAGCCAGACCATCTATGGACTGATCCTGATGTTCGTGCTTCTGCCAAAAGTGGCGACGGCCGGACTGGCAGTTTTTTTCATCGGTCTCTTTTGTGGAATTGGTATCATGGTTTCCGCCATCTACCAAGGCAAGGTTGCTGCGACGGCGATCCTCGGGTCGTCAAGGAAACAGGAGATCTTCGGGAAGTGTTTTGCTGCGGTGGGTATGGTAGAAAGCTTTGCGATTTTTGCGCTAGTTGCCGGGATTGTCATGGCCGGAGCGTTTTAGAACCGGAGATCCCTCTCTTGCTTGATTTTACCCCGGAAGAGCGCTCATCGGCGATGAGCTCTGCTCGAGTTTTTGAGGAGTTAACCGCGTGGCGGCGATAACCATATCGCGGCAATTCGGGGCAGGAGGCCGAACGCTAGGGGAAAGGCTGTGCGAACGGTTCGGCTTTCACCTTGTCGATGAATTTGTGATCGACGAGCTCGCCCTAAAAGCCAAAGTCAAAGGGGACTGGCTTACAGCCATGGAAAAGGAGGCGTCCAGTACGCTTCTTGGTCTCATCTCAAGCATTGTTTCGAGTGGGCTCATTTACAGGACCCCTGCTGCTCCAGGGGAGGATTTCGAACGAAAGAAATACATTTCTTTTCTCACAGGGATCATGACCACCATGGCCAATGAAGGGGGCTACGTTCTTCTTGGCCGTGGCGCTCAATTCGTTCTTCAATCGAATACAAAGGTCTTTCATATCCTGCTCGTGGCGGAGTACGAGGACAGGGTGAAATTCATGCTCGATCGCTACAACCTGCCCCGCGAGGAAGCTGAAAAGATAATTAAAGAAAAAGAAGGCCAACGCGAAGCAGTGGCCTCTAAGATATTCGGCGTCGACATCGATGACCCCAAGCTCTACCACATGGTCCTGAATACGAGCCGGATGCCTTTTGACTGGGCTGTGGAGTCCGTGGGAGACCTCTTCTTTCGGTTCAGGAAGAAGCTTGCCGAGCCGTAAGCTCCTTTACCCTCGCGCTATACACGATGGTGGGAAAGGAGTGCCGATTCTCCTGTGGCAAACCGGACGTTGTTCTTGATGAGCCGCTTGACCATGCTGAGAACTTGAAACCTTTCTTTTTTTGAAAAACCCTTCAGCAGAACTTCCAACCATTCGTCCTTTTCCTTTTCCATCCATCGCGAGAAGTCGTTGAGGAACCGGCCCAAAACTAGTTGACACGCTTAGGTGCTTAATATATTGACATTCCGAAGTATTGATGACCTCGCACAAAGTCGTCACTCCGGTTCCCGGCTTTCGCCGGGACAGGGTCACCGGAGTCCAGGTGTTTTATAAGACTATGAATAAACTGGATTCCGGCGCCCGGTTTTCACCGGGACAGGTTTCGAGTTCAGCCGGAATGATGGAAAATGAGGCTATTGGCCTTAGACCATTGCTTCTCCGTGTTGAATTAAAAGGCCCGATGTGGAATTTTCGGTAAAAGGAGATCCTTATATGACGGAATTGTTGGTGCAAGCGCTGGTGGAGATGAAAGAAGCGGAAGCGCTGCAGAGGGCGAAGCAACTGCTGGCTGAAGGGAGTGACCCCCTGAAAATCCTTGAGAGTTGCTCAAGGGCCATGGAGATCGTGGGCCAGCGCTTTGAGAAGGGCGTGTATTTCTTGCCGCACCTCATGATGGCGGGCGAGATGCTGAAGCAGATTTCAAGCGATGATAAGCCTCTGATCCAGGAGCAGAAAAGCGAAGCAAAAGGGGGCAGGGTGCTCATCGGTACGGTGGAGGGGGATATTCACGACATTGGCAAGAACATCGTCATCTTTCTCCTGGAGGCCAACGGCTTTGATGTGCGCGATATCGGGATCAACCAGAAGCCGGCAAAATTCGTGGAGGCCATTAAAAACTTCCAGCCTCAGGTGGTGGGCATGAGCGGATTGCTCACCCTGGCCTTTGACTCCATGAAGAGAACCGTGCGAAGCGATTGAAGAGGCAGGGCTGCGGAAAAAGGTGCGGATCATGATCGGTGGAGGTGTGGTCACAGAAAAAATCAAAGACTATACCGGAGCCGATGCTTATGCTGCCGGATGCGATGGCAGGAGTGAGACTTTGCCAAAGAGTGGACTCAGGAACAGCCAGGGAAATAGCATGAAAGAGAGATTCCTGGAAGATCTCACAGAGAGGCGGAGAAGAAACAGGAAGAGCGGTTTGAGGCCTGGCTCAAGGGAGAAGGCATTCCCTTTGTTGACGAGAACGCAGAGGGGCATACCGGGAGCGGGTCACCCTGCTGAAGGATGCGATCCAGCTCAGGCAACGACCCGGCCGCATTCCCATCTGCCCGTCTGCCGGCTTTTTCCCGATGCAGTATGCCGGAATCACGATGTACGATGCCATGTACGACTACCAGGCCCTTGGCAAAGCCTGGGAGATCTACCATCAGGACTTTGAGCCGGATGCCTACAACGGCCCCACAACGATTGTACCTGGCAGGGTGCTGGATATCCTGGATCTGAAGCTCTACCAGTGGCCGGGACACGGTGTTTCCAAGGAGCGGGAATACCAGTACGTCGAGGATGAGTACATGAAGACGGAGGAATACCAGGATCTGATCGATGATCCTACCGCCTATTTTCTGAACGTCTACTTTCCCCGCATCTTCGGGTCACTCAAGCCCTTGGCAACCTTTCCGCTCCTTCCTCCGGTGAATGAAATCCCCATGGTGCCGCCGTTGGCCATGCCTTTTGGCGCGGAGAACATGAAGGCGGCTTTGGAGTGCCTCGGTAAGGCAGGAGAGGAAGCGCTTCGCTGGAGAGCGGCGGTCCGGGAGATGAGCGGCCGCATCATGGGAAAGGGATTTCCTGCTTTTTCAGGGGGCTTCACCAAGGCGCCCTTTGATGTCATCGGGGACAGCCTTCGCGGAACTAAGGGCGTTATGCTGGATATGTTCCGTTACCCGGATGAGCTGAAGGAAGCCTGTGAGCGGCTGATACCGAGCATGGTCAAGTGTGCTGTGGCCGCCTGCAGGGCAAGCGGCCACATAATGCCCTTCATCCCTCTGCACAAGGGCGCAGACGGCTTCATGTCCGATGAGCAGTTCAAAACATTCTACTGGCCGAGCCTGCGAAAAGTCATCATCGGTCTGATCAATGAAGGATTGGTGCCCCAGCTTTTTGCCGAAGGGGGCTACAACGATCGTCTTGAAGTCATTTCAGATATCCCCAAGGGCAAGGTGGTGTGGTGGTTTGATCGAACGGATATGAAAAAGGCTAAGGACACGGTTGGCCGAGTGGCCTGCTTGGCCGGAAACGTCCCTCTGGATCTGTTGTGCACCGGCGCACCCGACGAAGTCAAAGCCTATTGCCAGGAACTCATCGATGATGCGGGTGTGGGCGGTGGGTTTATCCTCTCCACCGGTGCAGGGATACAAGGTTCTAAAAAAGAAAACGTGAAAGCGATGATCGAATTTGCAAAGCGATACGGCTCATACCAAAATCGATGAGAGTGGGCTCTGACCAAAGGGAAGGTTCTGCATGGTGGCGGGCGGAGAGACGAGCGTGAGAAGCAAGAGGATCAGGAAGAGAGAAAAGATCAACCTCACGGTGAATGGACATGCCTATGAGTTGGACGTGGGCAGGCAGGCGCACCAGCTTGACCCTGCACACACGCTGGCCAAGACCCTGAGAGAGACGCTGGGGTTGACAGGGACGAAAATCGGCTGCGACCGCGGCTCCTGCGGTTCCTGCACCGTCCTCATGGACGGGAAGGCGATTCTCTCATGCACGACCTTGACGGTGGAATGTGATGGGAAGTCCATCACAACCATCGAGGGGTTAGGAGAACCCCAAAAGGGAATCCTGGACCCTCTTCAGCAAGCCTTCATCGACCACACGGCTTTTCAGTGCGGATTCTGCACACCCGGGATGATCATGGGCGCAAAAGCGCTCCTCGGGCAGAACCGCTCACCCGATGAAGGGCAAATCAAGGAAGCTCTTTCCGGTCACTATTGCCGGTGCATCAGTCACTATCATGTGTTGAGGGCGGTGCTGGAAGCCGCTAAAAGAATTAGATGACAGCCATGAAAACGCAATACCGATACATAGGCAAACCCACTCCGAGGAACGATGCCCTGGAAATCGTAACCGGAAAAGCGGGATTTATTGATGATGTGAAGCGGCCGGCTATGCTTTACGGAAAGGTTTTGAGGAGCCCTTACCCGCATGCCAATATCCTGGAGATCGACACCGCGAAGGCAGAGGCGCTTCCCGGGGTCAAGGCCGTCCTGACCCATAAGAACGTGCCGGGCTGGAAAACGGGAATTCCCAGACACGTGCGAGTCCTAGACCGGAAAGTCCGCTTCGTGGGAGACGCGGTGGCTCTCGTTGCTGCAGAGACAGAGGAAATTGCGGCTGAGGCCCTCGCGCTCATCAAGGTGGAATACGAGAAGCTTCCTGCTGTTTACGATGTAGAACAAGCCATCCAACCTGACGCCCCTCAGCTATATGATGAGTTTCCGCGCAACCTTGTTCCGCTGGACGTAAAGGTTTTTGGGCCCAAGAGCCTTTCAAAGGTCGTGATGGGTGACGTGGAAAAAGGATTTGGCGAGGCTGACTTTATTGGCGAGGGAACCTATGCCTATGAAAACCTTGCGAACCCACTTCCCCTTGAGCCTCCCGGTGTGATCGCCGAGTGGGAAGGGCCTGAGAAACTGACCGTCTGGTCCGCAACGCAGAGTGCCTCATGGCACCGGTTTATCATGCTCTCCAAAATGGGTTTCCCGGACATCCGGACGATCAGTACCCATTGCGGCGGGAGTTTTGGATCCAAAAATTATTCCGCCCAGCCCCTCTTCTATGCAGCGGCGCTTGCAAAAGCCTCAGGTAGAGCGGTGAAAGTCAGGTACACGAAGGAAGAACAATTCGGAGCCTTTGCCCTGCGGTTGGGATCCCGGTTCCGAGGTAAGGTCGGAATCAAGAAGGATGGAACCGTGACCGCGGTTTCAGGGGAATGGTTCGTTGACACCGGTGCCTTTTCAGATATGGCGCAGGCGCAGATTGCAGTTGGTTGCGGAGAAGCTCAACTGATGCTCCGGTGCCTTAATTGGGACTTACGAACGAGGCTGGTGTGTACGAATCGAAACGCTTCAGGGATCGTTCGGGGTTTTGGAGGACAAGAGTTAGAGAGCGCTTTTCATCCCATCCTCTCCATCGCTATGGAGCAGGCGGAACTGGATCCCGTGGAATTCTTCAAAAAGAACTATGTCAAGCCGGGTGAAGGCTACTACTGGCGCGATGGAAATTGGTGGGTGTGCAGAGGTAAGGACTATTCCAACGCCATCATGGAGGGAGCCAAGGCCTTTCAATGGAAAGAAAAATGGAAGGGCTGGCTCACTCCCACGGCTGTTCAGGGAACGAAACGAATCGGTGTAGGAGTGGGTGTTCACGGCAACGCAGACGTGGGGGAAGATGAGTCTGAAGCGTATGTGCGATTGAACCCGGATGCGACAGCCACCATCCACGCTTGCGTGTCAGAATCCGGAATGGGACAAAGGAGCAGCCTGTGCAAGATGGTTGCAGAGGTTCTCCAACTGCCCCTTGAGCGTGTGAGCATGACCCCTCCTGACAGTCTCATCAATCCCTTTGATTTCGGACTCGTGGGTTCAAGAGGCACTTTTGCCATTGGTTCTGCCGTCATCGCCGCTGCAGAGGACGCGAGACAGAAGCTCCTTGCCCTTGCAGCTCCCCTGTTTCACAGCGAACCCGATGAGCTGGAGAGCATGGACGGCAAGGTGTGTGTCAAGGGCAAGCCTGATACCGGCATCCCATGGAACAGGGTCACCGGTCTCACGCAAACCTGCACGGGTTTCGGGCGATTTAAACCCGACTATTCGGTGCCCAATTTCCTTATCTTGTTTGTGGAAGTGGAAGTCGATACAGAGACAGGCCAGGTGGTCCTGCTGAACGTGGTTGCGGCCACAGATGTAGGGCAGGTCATCGATCCGCTCAGTCTAGAGGGCCAGCTTTATGGGGCTTTGGGCGCTGCAGGAATGGATACCGCCCTGTTCGAAGAGTCGGTTCTGGATAGGAGGCAAGGGCAGTTGCTGAACATCAACATGATGGACTACAAGTGGCGCACCTTCAGCGAACTCCCCCGGTTCCGCAACATCATCCTTGAAACCGGTATTCCAACGCACCGCTATAAGGCCCTGGGAGTAGGGGAGATCGCCACGTCCCCAGGCCCGAGCGCTGTCCTCATGGCGGCCTCCAATGCAGTGGGAAAGAGACTCTGCGACTATCCGGTGACACCGGAAAGAGTCTTGAAGGCTCTGGGGAAGATCAAGAAGGAGTGAGACAGGGTGAAAACATTTGAACACTTTGATGCCGCCTCCGTGGAGGAGGCCCTGTCCTTGCTGAAGAAGTATGGGGGTAAGGCCCGTGTTATGGCAGGCGGTACCGATCTTTTGGGTGTCCTGAAGGATGAGATTCTTGAGGACTATCCTGAGGTTCTTGTGAACATCAAATCCATTCCAGAACTGGACCGGATCAAAGAGGATTCCCATGGACTGAGAATCGGAGCCCTGACAAAGCTCGATCATGTTGCCTCATCCCCGGCAATCAAAGCAGGATACCGCGCCCTTTCCGAAGCGGCCGCCTCAGTGGCTTCTCCCGAAATCCGTTCCATGGGCACGATAGGCGGAAACCTCTGCCAGGACGTGCGCTGCTGGTACTACCGTTATCCTCATCACATGGGAGGAAGGTTGCTCTGCTATCGCAAGGGGAGCGGTCCGTGTCACGCTGTCAAAGGAGACCATCGGTATCATGCGATCATGGGGGGAAAGCGTTGCTTTGCGGTTTGCCCGTCAGACACCGCCACGGCCCTTTTGGCCCTGCAGGCGGAAATCCAGATTGTGGGGGCCGGGGGAACGAGAACGCTTCCTGTCGACGATTTTTTCACGCCCCTGGGCAACTCCTTGAGCAAGGGGGACCTGGTGACGGAGATCAGAGTGCCCCGGCCGGCTCAGGCGAACAGGCAGACCTTTCTCAAGTTCACCGTACGAAAACCCATCGACTTTGCCATTGCGAGCGTCGCATCCGTCATCACTGTCGAGGACGGGGTCTGCGTGGATGCGAGAATCGTGCTTGGCGCTGTCGCACCGGTTCCTCTGAGGGCGAAGGGCGCGGAACGAATGGTACAGGGAAAGCCTCTTGATGCCAAAATAGCAGAGGAAGCGGCGAAGGCTTCTGTCTCCGGCGCGAGAGCGCTGAGCGGAAATGCTTACAAGGTCGAAATCACCAAGACGCTGGTGAAAAGAGCGCTTCTTCTTTAGAAGTAGATCTTTCCCTATTCTTTTGGACTCATCCGTTCTCTAAAGCTCCTCAGGTAGCGCTGTGCAAACCGATCACGCCCCAGAAGCAAGTCGATACACAAAACAGCAGGGCAAACCTTGTCCGCATCCACGGTGGGACAGGTGACCCCGGAGGAGATGGCCGCAGTTAAGAACACAAGGCTGATCAGGTGCAAAATCGAGTTCTTATATTCCCGAGGGTAAGGCCGTATAGCGGCTATGACAAACGCATATTGTTCCTGAGCAACTGCTTGATTTTGTCCACGAGTTCTGCCTTATCCTTCCGTGAAAAACCCTTCAGAAGGGTTTCGATGCTGTGGTTCTTTTTCCCCTCAATGTTCTTCAATGTCCTTCTCCCTTTTGGGGTGATTTCAAGGATGGTGACGCGCTCATCTTTGGCATCTGATTTCCTGATTAAGAAGCCATCTCTTTCCAGCCTCTTGGCGATGCCCGTCATGTTGGCGCCTGGGACGAGCATGATTCTGCTTATCTCAGAGATTTTGTTCCTGCCATTCCGGGACGCATCCAAAACTCTAAGGACATTGTACTGAGGGAAGGAGAGACCGTGGTTTCTGAAGATGGTCGTGTGGGTTCTCTTGAAGATTTCTGCGGCTCTTACCAGGGCCATGAGCACTTTTTCGCTGTTGCTCAAGTCGCTCACATATCGTCTCGTATCCACTGTGCTCACCGAGGCTTCCATGCAATCCGAAATTCAATTTTACCATTATCACTCTCTTTTTCCCGAAGCAAGACTATTTCTGGGTCATGCTAAAGAACTAAAAACATTGACAATGAATCAATTGACAAAAATGCAAATTTGCTCTAATGCTTCCTAACAGAGATATTCCCTCTGTTTCCTCACAAGGCATGAAACATGTCTTTTGAAGCGTTCCAAATAAAGAAGACAATCGGTACCATGACGTTACGGACACAATGCCCGCTTTGGAAATATCTTTAAGCAGGCGCAGCCATTGCGATTTGATTCTCCGCGAGGGAAAGCATGTCGGACAAACTCATACTGAGAGAGTTGTGCCGTTATGAGCGAGGAACTTTTGCCGATATTATTTACAGAAATGCGCTTCTCTATGCGAGCCATGAGGCTTTTGTATACGGCGCTGAAAGAGTCACTTTTGCGCGCTTCAATAGCCGGGTGAATCGCTTGGTCCATGGTCTTCGGTCGTTAGGCATCGAGAAAGGGGACGTCCTAGGCGTTCTTTCGTGGAACTGTCTCGAGTACACGGACGTCTATGGGGCTGCAATGAAAGGGGGATTTATTGCTTCACCCCTCAACCCTCGGCTCCACAGTGAGGAACTGGAATATCTCGTCAATTACTCGGAAGCCAACACGCTCTTCGTGGGTCCTGATTTTTTCGAGGCGGTTAGCGCCATGCGGACCCGCCTTCCCAAGGTGAAACACTATATTTCCCTCGAAGGTGCTGACCGGGACATGCTCTCCCATCGCGAGCTCCTCGAAAGGCATTCACCGGATGAGCCTGACATCCACGTGCAGAGAGACGATCCCCTCATCATCTTTTACACGAGCGGAACGACCGGGGTCCCCCGGGGCGCCCTCTATACGCATGCGCGCAAGCTCGACAATACTCGAATCAAAGCGTTAGAAATGGGGACAAAGGCTGGAGACAGGCATCTCATGGTGCTGCCCTTTTTTCACATCGGCGGAGACAGCCACGTGTGGCCTTTTTTCCTTACAGGGGCATGCAATGTGATCATGACTCAAAGATCCTTTGATCCTGTTGCGGTTCTTCAGGCCGTTCAAGAGGAGACGGTCTCGGATATGCAGATTGTCCCCACGCAGCTCAATGCTCTTCTTTCCCGGCAGGATATTCATGCATACGATCTGAGCAGTTTGAGCAGGATCTATTATGCGGCTTCCCCGATGCCTTTGGAGCTATTGAGGCGGGGGCTGGAGGTGTTCGGCCCGATCTTCGCTCAGGGATACGGCCAGACCGAGTCAGGACCTCAAATTGCCACCCTTCCAAAGGAGGCACACCAGGTTTTAGACAAGTCGCCGGAAGAACAGAAAATTTTGACTTCCTGTGGACAGCCCAGTCTTGGGGTCCAGGTCAGGGTTGTCGATAAAGAGAATAATGATGTTGGGCCTGGAACGGTAGGCGAGATCATCGTCCAGAGCGATTCGATCATGGTTGAATACTGGAAAAGGCCAAAGGAAACCGCTGAGACCATCGTGGAGGGGTGGCTCCATACGGGAGATCTGGCCTACTATGATGAGAAAGGATTCATCTACATCGTGGACAGGAAAAAGGACATGATTGTGACCGGGGGAGAGAATGTGTACTCCCGGGAGGTGGAAGATGTTCTTTACAAGCACCCGGTCATTGCCGAAGTCGCTGTGGTGGGTGTACCGGATCCACTGTGGGTGGAGCGGGTTCATGCGGTGGTGGTGCTCAAACCGAATGCCATGGCTCAGGAAAAGGAAATCATTTCCTTCTGCAAAGAGCACCTGGCCTCTTACAAGGCCCCCAAGTCCGTTGAGTTCGTTGAATCTCTCCCCAAGAACGCTCAGGGGAAAATACTGAAAAAGACGATCCGGTCGAAATACCGAGCGCCACAAGCTCCGGATTCAGAAGAAGGGAACCGGAGGGGCTGAGAGGCGAGGTTCTAGATCATGTCCTTTAGTCTAACCAAAGAGCAGATCGATATCCAGAGAGCAGCGAGAGAATTCGCTGAAGGGGAGTTCAGAGCCATTGCGAGAGAGCTGGACGCCAAAGAGATGTTCGACGACCGCCTGTGGAAGAAAGCGGCGAACCTTGGATTTCTCGCCGTCTTCGTCGATGAGAAGCACGGAGGGTTGGGATTAGGTTACCTTGAGCAGTGTTTGATTGTAGAGGAGTTCGCCCGCGTGGATCTTGGGATAGCCCATGCCATTGAATCGACTTTTTTTGGAGCTCAGCTCATCCAGCTTGCAGGCTCTGAAAAGCAGCAAGAGAGATACCTTCCTCCAATATGCCGCGGCGAGATGAGGATGGGCGTGGCCATCACAGAGCCGGATGCAGGGAGCGATGTGACCTCTGTCACAACGGCAGCGATCAAAGAAAATGATGACTATGTCATCAACGGGAACAAGATCTTTATCACCAATGCAACGCTGGCCGATTTTTTGATTGTTCTCTGTGTCACCAATCCGGATCATCCCAAAAAGCACGAAAGATTCAGCACGATCCTTGTGGAGACGAACAGGACAGGGTATGAAGCCAACGCTTTTCATGGCAAACTTTCCCTTCGCTCATCCAATACCGGGGAAGTGGCGTTCAAGAATGTCAGGATCCCGCAGGAAAACTTGTTAGGCAAGGAGGGAAAAGGCTTTTACAACATCATGGAGTTCTTCAACCGGACACGCGTGCAAGTGGCCGCCTTGGGTGTAGGCACGGCCCAGGGAGCCCTGGACAAGGCTGTCGCCCATGTCCGACGACGCCAACAATTTGGGAATCCGCTCGCATCCTTTCAGATGATACAAGGAAAAATCGCGGAGATGGTCACCATGACGGAAGCCGCCAGATCTATCTGCTATCGTGCTGCGTCAAAGCTTGATTCGGGCGGCGCTGATCCCTCCCTCAGCTCCATGGCGAAGTGGTATTGCGCAGAGGTGGCGGTGAAAGTTGCGGATGAGGCGATTCAACTTCACGGAGGATATGGAATCCTGGAAGAGTATGACGTTGCTCATTACTGGCGCAACGCCAAGGTTCTGGAGATCTTTGAGGGAAGCAAAGAGATCGAGAAAATCATCATCGGTAAAAAGATTCTTGGTACGAGATGAGTAAAAATGCAAACCGATAGGCAAGTGGAATTGCGGATTGACCGCCTCTCGCTCAGCTTTGGCGGCGTTAATGCGCTGTCGGATGTGAGCATGGACGTCAGAGAGAACGAGATCCTGGCGGTCATTGGGCCCAATGGCGCGGGCAAGACCGCCCTTCTTAACTGCATCAACGGCTTTTACAAGCCTCAAAAGGGCGATATATTCCATAATGGAAAAAGAATCACCCGAATGCGCCCGGACAAGCTCGCTAAGCTCGGTATTGCGAGAACGTTTCAGAACATCGAGCTTTACACGGGCCTGAGCACTCAAGACAATATCATGGCTGCCCGGCACGTGCGCATGAAGCAGAGCTTCATCAGCGGTGCGCTTTATTTCGGCTGGGCGCAAAAGGAAGAAATCGAGCACCGCCGGGTTGTGGAGGAGATCATCGACTTTCTGGAAATTCAGCCCATTAGAAAAAAGGTCGTCGGCCTTCTACCCTATGGGATGAGGAAAAGGGTGGAGCTGGCAAGGGCATTGGCTCTGGAACCGAAAGTCCTGCTCCTTGACGAGCCGATGGCCGGGATGAACCTTGAGGAAAAAGAGGATATCGCCCGATTCATCCTGGATGTTTTCGAAGGTCAGGGAGCCACCTATCCTGATACACCGGTCCTGAGGGATGGGATTCGGTGTATCGTCCTGGTGGAGCATGATATGGGCGTGGTGATGGACATTGCGGACAGGATTATCGTCCTCGATTTTGGACGCAAAATTGCCGAGGGGTCCCCTGCCGAAATCAGCACGAATCCGGAAGTGATTACGGCGTACCTGGGCAAAGGGAAGTAAGCCGCTGTCGGCTGAAGCCGACTGCTTGAGGGACAAAGGGACAGATGAAGACAGGCACAAAGGCACAGAGGGCCAAAGGTACAGAGCGGAAGGGTTTTTCTGCTTTGTGCCTTTGCACCTTTGTCACTTTGCCCCTTTCTTTCTTTGTGCCTATGTGCCTTTGCAACTTTGTGCCTGAATCGTTGTGCAGAAACCAAACTGAAGGCTTCGACTAAAGGCGAGGGTTTTTCTCCCAATCCCCGAGGGGAACAATAAATGCTGCAAGTGAACAACATTGAAGTGGTCTATATGAATGTCATCCAGGTGCTGAGAGGCGTTTCCCTGGAAGTCGGTGACGGTGAGATTGTCGCCCTGCTGGGGGCTAATGGGGCGGGCAAGACGACCACCCTGAAGGCTATATCCGGCATGCTGAGGACGGAAGAGGGAGAAGTAACCGATGGCAGCATAGAATTTGATGGCAAAAGAATCGATGGGTATGGTCCTGAGGTAATCGCCGCGATGCGCATTAGCCAAGCCATGGAGGGGCGAAGGGTTCTCGAACACTTGAGCGTTGAAGAAAACTTGCTGGTGGGCGCCTACTGTCGGAAAGACCGGGCTGGAGTCAAGAGGGATCTGGAACTCGTTTTTGATTACTTCCCGAAGATCAGACCTCTCCGTCAACGGACAAGCGGCTACCTCTCGGGCGGTGAACAGCAGATGTTGGTGATAGGACGGGCGCTCATGGCAAATCCTAGTCTCATGCTCTTGGATGAACCTTCCCTCGGCCTTGCGCCTCTCCTGGTTGAGGACATCTACGAAATTATAAAAAAAATACGTGCCGACCGGAAGATGGCGATCCTTGTTGTGGAACAAAATGTCAGGGCTGCCCTCGGCATCGCCGACCACGGGCATGTGATGGAAAATGGCAGAATCGTCATGGGAGGTCCCGCCGACAGGCTGAGGGATAATGAAGACGTTCGGGAATTTTATCTGGGAGTGTCGGCGGTTGGATCCAGAAAGAGCTATCGTGAAGTGAAGCACTACCGGCGAAAGAAGAGGTGGCTGGGGTAACGGATGGATAAGCATTCGACATTCAGAGTATGGAGATTCGAAATTGGTCTGATCTGGACCCAAAAGCTGCATTACCAGAATCGAAGGCGACTGAGATGGAGCAGGACGATCAAAGAAAAGGGTGATACCTGGCCCAAGGTACTCAAGTTCAACTATGAAAAATACGGAGACACCCGCAGGGCCTTGCGCTACAAGCACCATGGTATCTGGCAACCCTTTACCTGGAAGGATTACTATCTCAATGTGAAGTCCCTGGCACTGGGTTTGATGTCCTTGGGCGTTAAACCGGGAGACAAGGTGCTTATTGTCGGCGATAATGCGCCGGAATGGTATTATGCCGACCTGGCTGCCCAAGCTGACCATGGCGTATCCGTGGGTGCCTATTCGGATCTAACGCCGAGCGGAGATTAAATACCTTGCCGAAAATTCGGAGGCCGGATTTGCGGTCGTGCAAGACCAGGAGCAGGTTGATAAGTTGCTCCAAGTCAAGGATGCACTCCCTCGGCTGAAGAAGGTCATTTTTTGGAACTATAAGGGGTTGGCCCACTATGAGGATCCAATCCTGATAGGATTCAGAGAGGTGCTGGAACTCGGTGAAAAATACGAAAAGGAACATCCGGGGCTCTTTGAGCGCAATGTAGAAAACGGCAAAGCGGATGATGTCTGTGCTATTGTCTACACGTCGGGAACCACCGCTGAGACGCCCAAAGGAGCCGTCCACACTTATAGAACATTGAGGGCGGGCGCGGAATATCACCTGCGTCTCGACCCGTGGTATGAAGATGACAATATTGTGCCCTACCTTCCACCCGTTTGGATAAACGAGCAGTGGCTTGCAATCGGGTGTCACCTTCTTTCGGCCTGCACGCTCAACTTTGCTGAAGGGCCTGAAACCCAGCAGCGGGACGCCAGGGAAATAGGGCCCAGCATTGTATTCCGCGGGGCTCGGCTTTGGGAGAGTCAGGCCGCGATGGTTCGGGCGGAGATTTCTAGCGCTGATCTCATTAACCGGTTTGCCTTTCGGGTGCTCATGCCTGTCGGCAATCAGATGGCCGAAGCATCGTATAAGAAACAGAAGCCGGGTCTGTTCCGGAGAATACTCTATTCTCTGGTTGACACCACATTCTTTGCACCGATTAGACGTCGCCTAGGCTTGCAGAACGCCAGGCTCTGCTATACGACCGGGGCCATTCTCAGCGCAGATGCCTTCAAGTTCTACCATGCCCTCAATCTGCCCCTCAAGAGTCTCTATGGGTCGACAGAGGGTGGGGCCCTAACCGGCGCAAGAAATGATGATATCCGCTTGGACACGGTCGGTCCCGCTCACACGGGAACGGAAGTGAGCGTAACTGATGACGGAGAGATCATTTATAAGCAGCCCGGTACCTTTGTCGGGTATTACAGGGATCCGGATAAGACCGGCGAAGTGCTTAAGGACGGATGGTTCCGCACCGGGGACAGCGGGTTTGTCAGGGATGACGGGCATATTGCGTTTGTAGATAGGGTAAAGGAACTTGTCCGATTGGCAAATGGAGAGACCCTTGCCCCGCAACTGATAGAAAGCAGGCTGAGGTTCAGCCCTTATATCCAGGATGCATGGATACTGGGCGGCCCTGACGCGCTCTACGTATCGGCGATCATCGTGATAAACTTCAATAATGTTGGGAAGTGGGCCGGAGAGAGGAGAGTGCCTTACAGCACTTTCACGGAACTTGCTCAAAGGCCGGAGGTTTACGAACTGGTGAGGCAGGATATCGACAGAGTCAACCGCACCTTGTCACCTGGCTCCAGGGTGAGGAAATACGTCAATCTCCATAGGGAATTCGATCCTGACGAGGGGGAGCTTACCAGGAACAGGAAACTGAGAAGGGCATTTCTGGAAAGACGTTACAGCGAACTCATTGATGCGATTTACAGTGATAGGACGGAGGTACCGGTAGAAGCCCGGGTCGGACACAGTGACGCGGGGATGGGAACCATCAAGACGACGCTTCGAATCCAGTTTGTTGAGGGAGCTGGCTGATGAACTTCTTTTTACAATTAGTGGTAACCGGCTTTGCCCAAGGCATGGTCTATGCCCTCATCGCTATAGGCTTTGTGATCATTCTTAAATGCTCTGAGGTGTTTAACATTGCCCAGGGACACTTTGTTCTGATCGGTGGCTATCTCGGCTTCACCTTCTTGGTCACATTCGGCCTGCCGGTATGGGCCACTCTGCTGCTGGCAATCGCAGTGGCCATCGTAATGGGTTTGTTAATCGAACGGCTGATGCTGCGCCCGCTGATGGGTCAACCCGTGCTGGCCGTCGTCATGATGACCATAGCGCTCTCCACGGTATTGGGAGGGCTGGCCACTTTGCTCTGGGGTGCCGAATATAAAGCTTATCATGGGTTGCTTCCGACGATCAATTTTAAGATAGGAGCGATATCCGTACCCTCGGAGTCTTTGATCGGACTCATCGTCTCGGTGATTTGTGTGGCGATCCTCATGCTTCTCTTCCGCTATACCAAGATCGGGCTGGCCATGAGGGCCACTGCCGAGGATTTGCAGGTGGTGCAGAGCGTCGGCATCAGAGCCACAACCGTCTATGCCGTGTCATGGATCATCGCCAGTGTGGTCGGGGTCATCGGCGGCATCCTCTTGGGGGGCGTTTCGGGCGCGAATATGGAACTCGCGAATATCGGCCTCAAGGCATTCGCCGTGGTGCTGCTGGGGGGGGTGAACTCCATCGGCGGGGCCATTGTGGGCGGAATCATACTGGGTATGCTGGAAAACGTCGCTGCCGGGTACCTGGACCCTCTCCTGCCCGGCGGAGCACTGGCCCAGGTATTCCCCTTTTTTGTGATGATCATCGTGCTCATCTTCAGGCCCTATGGGCTCTTTGGCTTGGTCAGGATAGAGAGGATTTAACCAATGGGTTCAGGCACAGGAACCTTCCACGAAAATTACGCGCAGGATATGGCTATCTTCCACTCGAGGCTGCAATGGGGTAGCGTGGTTGCCTTTGTTATCTTTCTGTTCGCCTGCCCGCTCTTTTGCAGCGATAGGATACTGACCATACTGACCATGATGGGTATCTCGGTTATCAGCGTCCACGGCCTCAATATTCTAACCGGGTACTGCGGTCAAATCTCCATCGGGCATGCGGGCTTTATGGCCGTCGGTGGCTACACTTCGGCTATTTTGTGCGCCAAGCTTGGCGTGCCCTTCTGGGCGGCCCTCCCCTGTGGTGCCCTGGCTGCGGGAATAGCAGGTCTGATCTTCGGCCTCCCATCCCTAAAAATCAAGGGCTTCTACCTCATTATGGCGACCATCGCCGCCCAGTTTATTATCATTTGGACCATCATCCAACTGCACAGCCTCACGGGTGGAGCGGACGGCCTAAGTTTGCCCAGGGCTGCGATAGGAAGTATCTCGCTGAGTTCCAAGACCAACTATTTCTACCTGGTGATGGGTTTTACCTGCCTGGCTACGTTAGTGGCTAAAAACATCGTGCGGACCAGGGCAGGAAGGGCCTTCATCGCCATCCGCGATAATGATCTGGCGGCAGAGGTCATGGGGGTCAGTCTTTGGAATTACAAGCTGCAGGCATTCTTTATCGGCTGTGTGTATGCCGGAGTGGCCGGGTCATTGCTCATTCACTACTATAGTTTCGCCAGTACAGACCAGTTTCCCTTTATGGATTCAGTCTGGTATCTGGGGATGCTCATTGTGGGAGGGATGGGCAGTACGACAGGGGCTGTCTTTGGCGCCGTCGCCCTCAAACTGATGGATGAGCTCGTCACCATTGCCGGACCGATCTTATCCGCCGTCGTTGCCCCTCAGGCGGCCGCCTCGTTGGCCCTCATTTCCCACGGATTGATCATCATCATATTCCTCATTTTTGAACCCCGGGGGCTTCATCACCGCTGGGAGATGATCAAGGCCTACTTCAGGCTTTGGCCCTTTTCTCATGAAGGATCAGACTGAAAGGAGGTGATCACGCTCAACAGAATACCCGAAGAATGGTGTGAACGAAACCGTGAACGTGAAAGGAGCGAAAAATGACTAGAATCAAATTGGCTGCAGTGGCATTTGTGATTGTGATGCTCGTGGTCTCGCTGGGGATTCCTGCCGCGACCACCCATGCGAAAACATTGTATGTCGGCGGCACTCAGTCGTTGACCGGGCCTTTTGCCGAGGATTCAGCGGCAGTGCTGGCTGCCTTCGAGGACTATGTCAAATATGTGAACACGACCAAGAAACTGGCTCCATGGAGAACGGAGAAGCTCCCTGCGGATATCACCCTGGAAGTGCTTTGGCGGGATGATGAGCTCAAGCCGGCCAAAGCCCTGCCCATCTATGAGGAGCTCAAGGCCAAGGGAATGCTGGTCGCCAGGATATCGGGGTCTCCCATCGCGCTGGCACTCAAAGACAGACTGTGGGAAGACGGTATGGGAGCGACGAGTATGGCTACCGGACCCTACTACCTGTCCCCGCCTCAAAGCTGCTTTACCTATTACCCTATTTATACTGATTGTATGGGCGCCATTGCCGATTGGTTCAAAGGGAACTGGAAGGAAGCGAGAAAGCCGAAGGTTGCCTACTTGACAGCCGATAACGCCATGGGCAAGTCCATTGAGATCCCCGAGATGAAGGCGTATCTGGAGCAGATCGGATATGAGTTTGTAGGCATCCAGTATGTGCCTCTTGTGCCGACCTCGCCGCCCACCACTCAGCTGACATGGCTCAAGGAAAAAGGGGTGGACCTTGCCCTGGGTGTCATGATCAACCCCGGCTCTCAGCCGACGGTCAAGGAGATGGTCAGGCTGGGTATGGGATCCTTTCAGCCCTACAAGATGACGTTTGGCGTCGCTTCGCCTGGTCACGCGGTCGTATTTGCGGATGCAATGAAAGAGCTGGGCGACGGGTATGTGTGCGCCGGTAGCTTCCCATCGTGGGACGATCCAGCTCCCGGCGTGAAGTTCATGATCGAAGCACAGAAATTGAATCACCCCAACAAGTTCGTCAACCACATCATGTATCAGGGCGGCTTCCTTGAGGCCATGATCCAGGTTGAAGCGTTGCGGCTTGCCATGGAAAAGGTTCCCGTTGACAAGCTTACCCCCAGGGCCGTGCTGGAGAATGGCTTTTACAGGATCAAGAACCTTGAAACCGGCGGCATCAGCAGTACCCCTCTGACCTACGGACCGGGAGATATCGAGGGAGTGGATCAAATACGGATTGACCAAGTGCAGAAGGGCAAAGTGGTAAAAGTGGGTCTCTATCCGTTGCGCAATATTTTTACAAAAAAATAGCTGCAGCCCAGTATTGTTCCAGGGGCGGTCACATGACTATCCCCTTGGAACCTTTCCGATTACCCCGGCAATCCCTCCCCTTAGTCCCCTCGTCCATCCTCCGCAGTAGCCCTGCTACGGAGGACGGGCACGAGGGGAGGAGAAACTGGTTGTCGGACAGTCTCCTTGCCCCCCTTTAGTGAAGGGGGGTTGGGGAGATTTTGAAAGAGGCCGCTTCACATGATGCTCACTAAAGAAGATTTCTCTATCTTGGACAAATTTGCCTTCGACGTACCACCTGTGGCCGTTAAGTTCTTGGCGGATCGACCGGACATGCCTGAGCGCCTCGGAGAAAAGATGGCCTTGTGCGAAATGCTCAAGAAGGCTCAGGAAGGAAAGGCCTTTTTTGCTGATCAGGAAAACCATATCTGTGAGGCAGGACTGCATGTGCTTGGGCAGGCAGATGCTTCGGGGCCTTTTGTCAGTGGAAAATTCGGTGCCGGCCTGAGGATCTTTGAAGGCCCTCGTGCAGCGAGTCGACTGTACCGATATCTACCGAGGATAGGAAATGGTGTAGCCAACTATGTCGCCTTTTCTCCTCTCAAGAAGCTCTCCTTTGACCCAGATGTGCTGATCATCCTTGCCGAGGCCGGCCAGACAGAGATTTTGCTGAGGGCTATGAGCTATAAGACCGGGAAAATGTGGTCAAGCAAGTTCTCTGCTGCGATCGGATGCGCATGGGTTTTTGTCTATCCGTATACAACCGGCGAACTGAATTACACCGTCACCGGCCTTGGCCATGGGATGAAGCGCCGAAAGCTTTTTCCCGAAGGCAGGCAACTTGTTTCCATCCCCTTTGACCTCCTGCCTTCCATCCTGCAGACCTTACAGGAGATGCCATGGGTGCTTCCTGCCTATGAGCCGGACGGAAATGAATTTGTCAAACATCTACTTATGAATTTGGGCGTTAGCGCGCTCAAATGAGAGTAGAAGCAATGACAACTCCTGAACGTTTTTCCTTCAATGGGAGTGCCGCCGATGAATCTTGCGAAAAATCTTGAACGTTCAGCTTTCTTTTTTCCGGAGCGGCCGGCTGTGAGTGAAGGCCCCTCACAGATGACTTATGCCCAGCTCAACGAGAAGGCCAATCGGATTGCTACGGGACTCATGGGGATGGGCATTCAACCTGGTGAGCACGTGGGGCTGTGCGCTCCGAATTCCGGAGACTGGCTTTCTTTCTACTTCGGGGTGCTGAAAGCAGGGGCAGTAGCGGTTGCCTTTTCGAGCGTGCTGAAAAAGGACGAACTGGAGCTTCTGGTCGGCCATGCGCGACCCAGGGTGCTTTTTGCCACGGATGAAAAACTGGAGGATCTGAAAGGGCTGAGGGGCGCCGGGGGCGTGGAAACCGTAATCAGTCCCGGAGGAGATCTGGATCTTCGTCGACTCGTGGAACAGGGGAGAGGAACCTTCGAAGCCGTGGACCGGGATCGCACGGACACTGCCGTCATCCTTTACACGGGCGGAACAACGGGAATCCCCAAGGGCGTCATGCTGAGCCACGAGAATGTCAACGCGGCGATCCATACCGTGGTTTTCAATGAACGATCCACTCCGGAGGACCGGGCCCTGTGCTTCCTGCCCTTCAATCACGTCTTCGGCCAGATGCACATCATGAATGCGACCGTTCTGAGCGCCGGATGTCTTGAGATGATCCCCATTTTTGACATGGACAGGGTTCTGGATCTTATGGCCGCTGGTCGGGTGACCAAGTTCTATGCCGTGCCTACGGTCTATGTTCGTTTTCTCTCCTTGGAGGGGCTGAAGGAAAAGCTTGGGGCGGTGCGATACTGTTTCTCCGCTGCAGCCAGCATGGCCGCGGAGGTGGTTAGACAATGGAAGGAGAGGACGGGCCTTGCGATCTATGAGGGCTATGGAATGACCGAAGCAGCCCCCACAGTGACCTACAATCATTACTTTCGCCACGTGGTGGGATCGGTAGGCACGGAAGTGCCCGGTGTGGAAGTTCAAATCAGAGACAAAGAAGGAAACCGAAAGAAACAGGGTGAAGAGGGAGAGATCTGTGCGAGAGGCCCTAACATCATGAAGGGCTACTTGAACAATCCGAATGAAACCAAGGTCGCGTTCTGGGAGGGCGGGTGGTTTCGTTCAGGAGATATCGGCGTCATCGACGATCAAGGGTATCTTTACATCGTGGATCGCCTGAAGGATATGATTATCACCGGCGGTGAGAACGTCTACCCGAAGGAAGTGGAGGAGGTACTCTTCACCCGCGAGGAAGTGGAGGAATGCGCGGTCATAGGGCTGCCTGACCCGGAATGGGGAGAACGGGTCACCGCCTTCATCATACCGCGGCCGGGCAAGGCCTTTGATAAGAACGCCCTCCATAGCTATCTCAAGTCGCGCCTATCGCCTTTTAAGGTCCCCAAGGAGTACAGGGTGGTCACGGACTTGCCCAAGAGCCCTGCGGGGAAAATCCTGAAGCGCGAATTGAGGAAGGTGGCCATGGAGGCGTCGAAAGAAAAATCTTAGCCCTTGATCAGACCCCCTGCTCCGTTGTTATACTCTCTCTTGCAAGTATGAATTGCTTTTGTAACTGCTCAGGTGTTTAGGCTGAAGGCTGAAGGCTGAAGGGCAATAATGATCATCCATGACACAATCACCTGCCAACCTGCCTGCCGCGGCGGTGCAGGCAGGTGTCTTTTCCTTCAGTCCATCTACCTGAGTAGTTACTTGCTTTTCTTGAAAGGCTGCACTAGAATCCGGTCTAAATTTTACTCTTAACCCGGCAACTTCAAAGGAAGAAGCCACAGAAAAAGGAGGAGAGGCATGAAAAGGCGAATGGGGGTAGTGGGTCTCTTTTTGGTCCTGGGTTTTGTGTTTTCCTTTTCCGCGTACGGAGCGGATCCCATTGTCATCGGTGTGCCGACATCCACGGGATTTGTCGAAGGGAAGGAAGGGCTTGCTGTTGTGCAGATGGCAGTAGAGGAAATCAATGCAAAGGGAGGGGTAAAGGTCGGTTCGGAAAAGCGAATGCTCAAGGTGGAATCCATTGACATTCGAGACGCGGCTCCAGGTGTACCGGTTCCGGAGGCGCTGATGGGAATCGAGAAGCTGATTCTGGAAAAGAAACCGCAGCTCTCCTGATCGGTCCTTTCCGCTCCGAGGCTTTGCTTGCGGCGATGGATATCCTCGCCAAATACAAAGTGCCGATGCTCGGAACGATCGCCATGACTCCTGCTTCAGAGGAAAAAATCAAGAACGAGCCGGAGAAGTACAAATACGTTTTCAGAGACCTGTCTCAATGCCAAGTACCTTGTTAACTACCTTGTGGGAATCATGTCATTCGCAAACAAGGAATTCGGATTCAACAAGGTTTACATAATGAACCAGGATGTGGCCTGGGCAAGGGCTACAGCGGACGGGATGGTGAAAAACTATTTTGAGAAAGCCGGGTGGACCGTGGTCGGCCAAGAGAGCTATCCCACGGGCGCTTCGGATTTCTCCTCTGCTTTGATGAAAGCCAGGAGCGGCGGCGCCCAGGTGATTCTTCCCATTTTCGACATGCCCCAGAGCGGAACCCTGGTCAAGCAGTGGAAATCCATGAAGGTGCCCTGCGCTGATGGCCGGATTCATTTCTCCGCTTGCAGGTCCGGGGGCCTGGCAGACCTTTGAAAAGAAGATTGGTGGCGCCATCAACTGCAATTTCGAGCTCGGCAGCGCCATCGCTTCCAAGAAGGTCCCTCCGTCTGTGGAATTCATAAAGGCTTACGAAAAGAAATTCGGGAAACCCATGGAAGCCGGTCATGGCCCTGGTCCAACGTATGAATCCGTGTACATTTTGAAAGAAGCGATTGAAAGAGCCGGAAGCCTTGACCCGGATGCCCTAGTGACGGAAATCAAGAAAACAGACCGAACAGGGGTCATGGGACGCATTAAATTCGATGACGGCCATCAGGCTATCTTTGGCATGGACCCCAAAGAATCCGCTGTGGCGTGCGTTTTTCAATGGACCGACAAGGGGGAACGGATCAATGTCTTCCCTGAGGCCATTGCTGATGCAAAGATCCAGCTTCCTGCAGGCTTGAAGTCAGCGAAGTAAGCATGCAGGGACAAAGTCACAAAGGCACATAGGCACAAAGAGACAAAGGGACAAAGGGGTAAAGGCACAAAGCAGAAAAACTTTTCCTGTCTGTCCTCTGTGCCTTTGTACCTGTCTTCATTTGTCCCTTTGTAGCGCAGGGTGTCTGCTTCACGCGGCAGCGGTTGACAAGGTTGCTTAGGTCTCAGGCTAAATCCATAGAGGAACTTCAGGCGTGTTCGTAGGGACGATTGTTTACGCGATCATTAACAGCGTCATCCTGATCCTGATGTCCATCGGGTTCAACCTGACCTTCGGCATCAGCGGGATCTCCAACTTTGCCTATGGGGCGCTCTATATCCTTGCCGCCTTTGTGACCTGGATGCTTCTGTATCTGGTGGGGCTTCCCTATTTGGTTTCGGCTCTGATCTCCATTCTTTTTACGGCGTTCATCGGCGCCATGATGTATCGCTTCATCCTGATGCGCGTCCGCGGACAGGTTCTTTCCGAGGTGATTGCCACCTTCGGTATCGGATTGGCCATCCTCGAGTTCTTCCGGTACCTGGGTTTCGTCGGAGTGGAATACGCGCTACCCGTGTTCATTGACGAGAGCTTCATGATCGGAGACGTTTATGTGGACATGCAGAGGATCCTGATCGTGATCTCGAGCGTGGTCCTGGTCCTTTTGCTCTGGCTTTTTGTCCATTACACCTCCCTTGGACTGGCTTTCAGGGGGATTGCCCAGGATGAACGCACCGCCCTCACCTTCGGCATGGACTCGGACCATATCGCCACCTTGAGCGTCTCCTTTGGTGCAGGGCTTGCGGCCATTGCCGCAACGATTATCATCCCCCTGGGAACCATCTCGGTCAGTCAAGGGTATGATGTGCTGATCAATGCTCTGGCGGTCTCCATCATTGGGGGTCTGGGCAGTACAAGCGGCGTGATCGTGGCGAGCCTTGTTGTGGGATTTGCGCAGCGCTTTACGGACACCTACATCGGGTCCCACTGGACCATGATCGTGAGCCTGGTGGCCATCCTGATCGTGCTGGTGATCAAGCCCTCGGGGTTGTACGGGAAACAGAAGGAGTTGGAAGAAAGAATCTGAGAGTGAGAACTATTCGGGAAAAACGAATGTAGAATGTCGAACCGCAGAATAACGAATGTCGAAGGGAACCGAAGAGCCTGAGCAAATAGTTGGGAAATGAACTTGATGCGTTCGTAAGAAGTCGTCTACGTCGCCACTCCCGCGAAGGCGGGAGTCCAGAAGACGCCGGAAAGACTGGATTCCCGCCTACGCGGGAATGACAGAAAAGGGGTTTTTGCGGCTTTCTACGAAGTTATCAAACTTCATCATTCGACATTCCTTGTTCGATATTCGACATTCGCTTTGTTTCGGTGATCTGAGATAACCAATTGATGGAACGTGGTGAAGGACGATTGTGAAGAAGCGACGAGAAAGAATCGATCGGGGCATCAAGGTCAGGGCTGAAGACATTTTTGCTGTCTGTTCCTGGCGGGAGATGCTCTATCTTTCCGCGCCCAGACTCCTTCCCATCATCGGTTTCATTGTTCTCCCACTGGTTCTGGGAGATTACTGGCAAAGAGTTCTGCTCTCCGTCGCCGTCTTTGCTCTGCTGGCCATCAGCTGGGATATCCTGGCCCAGAGCAGCATGGTCTCTCTCGGACAGGCGCTCTTTTTTGGGATGGGTGCTTACTGCTCCGGAATTCTCAACCACTATTTCGGGATTACCCCTTTTGTGACGATCCCCATTGCCGCGGTCCTGGGAGGTGCGATTTGCACGCTTCTCCTTCTGCCGGTCCTGAGGCTTCGCGGCGTGTATTTCGCCATGGTCACCCTGATCATCCCTCTCATGCTGGAGCGGGTGATTGAAGCAACCAAGATCTTTGGAGGCACGGAGGGGATCAGCGGCCTCACGGCGCTCCCTTCCAAATGGCTGGAACTTTACATCCTCTTGGCGGCTGTTCTTGCCGCCCTCTTCGGATTCAGGCGTTTGATGACCTCGGATTACGGTCTGGTCCTCAAGGGCATCAAAGACAACGACCGCTCTGTCATGAACGCGGGGATCAACGTCTACTGGTTCAAGATCCAGGCCCTCTTTATTGCCAGTTCGGTCGGCGCCTTTGCAGGCGCCATGATGACCCATGTCTACCGTTTCGTGGGCATGCCGGTATTTGCGCTTGATTATTCCATTCTCCCCATTGCGGCCGCCATGGTGGGAGGCCCTGGTTCCTTTGCAGGGGCGACCCTGGGCGCCTTTATTCTTGTTCCTCTTTCCGAAGCTCTTCGAGCGCTGGGCGGGTTGAGAATCGTCTTCTACGGCGTTTTTCTCGTCATTTTTGTTGTTGGGCTCCCTGAGGGAATCTTCCACTTCGTTTCGCGGAAATATCACCAGTTTGAGCGCTGGGTTGAGGTGGAGAAATGAGCGAAGCCCCCCTGTTGAGCGTCACGGATCTTTCAAAGGCTTTTGGCGGGGTTCAGGCCGTCAACCGGGTGAGCTTTGATCTCAACAAAGGCGATCTTCTCGGCATCATCGGCCCTAACGGGTCGGGCAAGACCACCACGGTCAATCTCATCACCGGTTTCGTGAAGGCTACGGCAGGCCGTGTTCTTTTCAAAGGGCAGGATATCACCAGATTGGCCCCCTACAAGATCGTCCGGCTCGGGATTGCAAGAACGTTTCAGATGGTGAAACCCTTTTATCAATTGCCCGCCTTCAAGAACATGATCATCCCTCTTTACTCTCCAAGGGTGAAAGCAATTGCCGGAGGCAAATACGGCGACCGCAATGCCGTGGCCCTGGATCTTCTTGAAGAAGTCGGGTTTGAAAGGGATGCCCAGGTCGCGTACAAGATTGCGAGTGTGCTCCCTCAAGGGTACCTGAAGAGGTTGGAGCTGGCGAAGGCGATTGCCCTTCAACCCGAACTCATGATCCTGGACGAGCTCTTCTCAGGGCTCAGTCTCGCTGAAGTGGCCAGCATTGTGCCCATCATCGAGAAGCTTCTTCATGGAAGGCAAGACCATCATCATGATCGAGCACCGGCTGAAGGAACTCTTCAGAATTGCCAGCCGGTTGATGGTGCTCAACTACGGTCGGAAGATTGCCGAAGGATCGGCGAAAGAGGTCATGGAGAGCGACGAAGTTAAAAAAGCTTATCTCGGCTCGGAGGAATAGGAAGGAGAATCTCACCGCAGAGCACGCAAAGGACGCAGAGGGTTGTTTTTGTAAGAATACCGTAGAACAGGGTTTTCAGAACTATATAGGGTTCTCAGCGATCTCAGCGTTCTCCGCGGTAAGAATGGAATCGACGATGCTTGATGTTCAGAATCTCATGGTGTTTTTTGAAAATGCGCTGGCGCTCAATGATTTCAGCATGAAGGTCGAGGAGGGTGAAATCGTGGGAGTCATCGGCTCCAACAGCGCAGGGAAGACCACCCTGATGAATACGCTCTCAGGCCTCATCATGGACATGCGCACGAAGGAGAAACGCAAGGGCGGAGAGCGGATCACCGTTTACGGGAAGATCGTCTACAAGGGAGAAGATGTCACAGAGACGAGCCCGAGCGACCGTGTGAAAAAGGGCATCGTCCTTTCAAGGGAAAGACACCCGGTTTTCCCGGAAAGCAGTGTGGTGGAGAACCTGAAGATCGCCGGCTATCTCCGAAAGAAATCGCAAATCCATGAGGCGATGGATTACGTGTTCAATCTGTTCCCTGCGCTGCTCCACCTGAAGACCCGAAAGGCAGGGTTTTTGAGCGGCGGAGAGCAGCAGATGCTCGCCATCGGCATGAGCCTCGTGGTCAAGCCGGAGCTTCTGCTTCTGGATGAACCGCTTCTGGGCCTGAGCCCCATGATGCAAAAGACCCTCGTGGGAGCCATCTGCAACCTGAAGAAAGACTCAGGAATTACCGTTCTGATGACTGAACAGTTCGCGAGACCAGTGCTCCCGATCATTCACAGGGGATATGTCATAGAGAACGGCATGCTGACGCTCAGCGGCACAGGCAAAGAGTTGATGGACAATCCCGAGATCAAGGCGGCTTACTTCGGGGTTTGAGAAGACTCACCGCAGAGGCCGCAAAGAACGCAGAGGGTTATTTTCAGCAAAAACCAGATAGAAGAGGGCTTCTACAATCATAGGTAACTCTCTGCGCTCTCAGCGTTCTCGGCGGTAAGAGTTTATTTGAGAAATGAACCAAACCACAGAATACAACATTTACGCTGCGTTTGAAGCGACGGCTCAAAGGCGAGGCGATCATCCGGCGGTCATCTATCTTGGGACCCGGTACTCCTATCTTGAAGTCAAGAACCTGGCAGAACGATTCGCTGCGGCGCTGCACAGTCTTGGGGTGACTTCCGGCCAAAGGGTTATGCTTTACATCCCCAATACGCTCCAGTGGGTGGTCACGTGGCTTGGCATCCAGCGGGCAGGCGCGGTCGCTGTTCCCCTCACGCCCATCTATACGCCCCATGATCTCAGATATATCGCGAACGACAGTGAAGCGGAAGCCATCATCTGTGCGGATACCAACTTCGGATACGTGAAGAGGGTCCTGCCTGAGACCAAAATCAAAACGGTTATCGTCACCCGTATGGCTGACCTCTTGCCCTGGTGGAAGCGATTTTTCGGCTATCTCTTTGACGTCACCCCTAAAGGGAAGATCGCTCTTGAAGAGAACACGTATTCTCTCAGGGATCTTTTGTCCAAGTACAAAGGAGAGGTCAATCACCTGCCTGCGCTGAAGCGAGACGGCAGAGCGAGAGCTGAAATCCTTTATACCGGCGGTACCACGAAGTTCCCCAAAGGGGTTCCCTTTACCCACGACCTCTTCCTTGTGTCCATGGCTGAGCAGATCACGGTGAGCGAACCCCTGGTGCCGGTGGAAAAGAATATCATCTTCGGGAACGCGCCGCTGTTTCACATCCTGGGGCAAACGTGCAGTCTCGCCACCCTCTTCGTGGGGGGCACCCTGATGCTCCAGCCGAAAGTCAATGTGGACGCCACGTTCGAAGGCATTGAGCGATTCAGAGCAACCACCATGATCGGCGTGCCGACTCTGTACCGGATGATGCTGGAGCACGACCGGGTCGACCAGTACGATTTGAGCTCCGTTGTGTACTGGTATAGCGCCGGAGACGTTCTGCCCGTGGAGGTTGGAAAGCGCTGGCAAGAGAAGTTCGGCAAGGTGATTTATCAGGGGTATGGGGCAACGGAGACCTGCGGCGGGGTTGCCATGTGCCCTGTCACGATTAACAATCCTCCGAAGAGCGTCGGACGTGTCGTACCCAGCAAGAGAATTAAACTGGTCGACACGAACACTCTTGAACCGGTGAAGATGGGCGAGCCGGGAGAGCTCCTTGTCAACTCGGATCTCATGGTTAACACTTACCTCAATAAACCGGAAGAAACGGCTGAATCTTTTATAGAAATAGAAGGCCGGAAGTGGTACCGCACAGCGGATGTTATGTCCATGGACGAAGAAGGGAACATCTATTTCGTGGACAGAACAGTGGACACGATCAAGCACAAGGGCTACAGGGTATCCGCCTCCGAGATCGAAGCCGTGCTTCAGGAGCACCCGGCGGTTGTGGGCGCCTGCGTCGTGGGGATACCGGACGAAAAGGTCGGTGAGAGGATTAAAGCTTACGTGGTTCTTAAAGGGGACATCAAGGGAATCACCGGATATGATCTGATCAAGTGGTGCCGCAAAAATCTCGTTGCCTACAAGGTTCCTCAGTACATCGAATTCAGGGACATGCTCCCAAAATCAAAGGTAGGGAAACTCCTGCGCCGCGAAATCCGGGACGAAGAAAAACGAAGAGCGGAAGCGTAATCGACAGGACGATACCAGAATCCCAAATTTGATGATCCCCCAAGGGATCAGAAAACTATTTTTCGTCATTCCGGCGAAAGCCGGAATCCAGTCTATGGGTCTGGTTGCGAACCATCTGGACTCCGGTTTTCACCGGAGTGACGGCTTCTTGTGAAGCCGTCAATTCTTATGTTCAAACTGTTCCGCCTGTTGCTTATCTTGTTTGCCCACCTGGCAAGCATTCCGCATTCAAGTTGAGATTCCTAATTTAGGCAGAATGTAGGCCTGAAGCGCTACCCACAAAACCACAATCAATACCAGCCACAAGATTCCCATATTTTTCCCCTTTGTTAATTCGTTTTCCATGCAACAATCCTAAATCCCCCTCTAATCCCCCTTTTTCAAAGGGGGAGGCTAATCCTTATTCTGGATTCCCCGCGATCGCGAAAACCTACCGCCATTTCTGACCAGAGTGCCAGGTATCGAGCAAGAGGTGAAGAACGCTCTCCCCTTTTAAAAAGGGGAGGTGGAGGGGATTTCCCAGGCAGCTCACGGCAGCCGTCAGTGCCCTCAGGAAAAGCCGCCATGAGAGGCGCAAGAGTGTGATTCTGCACTTGCGCCCTCGCCCGAACTCGATGAGCCGCAAGAGAACGAGGACATGAGCTTGCACGTGTCATTTTCACCGCAGGTCGGACACACGGCAATATCATCAGGGTCAGAGGGGAACATGAGCTGCTCAAAAGTCTTTCCGCACTTCCTGCACTGGAATTCGTAAATGGGCATTCGATACTCTCCTTGAGGACACAAGAAAACTAAGTGAACAATATAATCTTCGGCTCAAAGAAATCAAGGCAATCGAACAAACCCTTTTCTGTCATTCCCGCGGAGGCGGGAATCCAGTCTTTCTAAATTCTTCTGGACTCCCGCTCCCCGCCTTCGCGGGGAAAAGCTTCGCGGGAGTGACAACCTGGGGACTCTCTACGGACGCATCATCATTGGTATTTAACGGATTAACATTGGAAGATAAAGGCTCAGGGAGGGCCAGTAAGTAATCAGAGCAAGAGTGAGAAGAAGGATGAACAGAAAGGGCAGGGTGGCTCGGTAGAGTTCTATGATAGGCCGTTGGAAACGGGTGCTGGCGATGAAAAGGTTGAGGCCGATGGGAGGCGTGTTGTAGCCGATGCCAAGGTTAACCAGGAAAATCACCCCGAGGTGTACGGGATCCACCTGGAATTTCTCCGCAAGGGGAATGATCAGAGGCACCACCACGAGAATGGCGCTGAAGATATCCATCATGCAGCCGACAAGCAGCAGAAAAAGGTTCAGAACAAGGAGAAAAGCGATCTTGCTCTCGATCATTCCTTTCATGAATTCAAAGAGCTTCATGGGAACAAAAGCATCCACCAGATAATTGGTGAAACCCAGGGCGGCTCCGAGCACGATCATGATGCCCCCCACCATCTTCATGCTCTCCAGCATGATCTTGGGCACATCGCTGAGCAGGCGAAGCTCCCTGAACACGATCGTCTTGAGAATAAGCACATAGACCACGGTCAGGGCGGCGGCTTCCGTGGCTGTGCAAAAGCCCGAATAAAGACCGGCAAGGATCAGGAAGGGAAGGGGAAGTTCCCACGCTGCCTCTTTAAGAGCGTGAAGGAATTCGGAGACAGAGAAAGGAGGCGTTTCGAGTTTCCATTTCCTTCCCATGAAGATGGAGAAGAGGCATAAAGACCCCACAATGAGAATCCCCGGGAGAAGGCCTGCCACAAAAAGTTTCTCAATGCTCACGCCGGACACAAACCCATAGAGAATAATGGGCAGACTCGGTGGAAACAGAAGGCCGAGGCTTCCTGAGGAGGTGACCAGTCCGAGGGAAAAATCCTCTCTGTATTTCTCGGAGATGAGCGCCGGGAAAAGGAGGCCCCCCAGTGCAATAATAGTCACTCCCGTTGCTCCGGTGATTGCCGTGAAGAAGGAACAGGAAACGAGAGCCACGACTCCCAGTCCTCCGGGGAGCCATCCGAAAAGGCTCCTGGAGAAGCGGACCAGTCGTGTCGATGTGTGGCCCTCACTGAGGAGATATCCGGCAAAGGTGAAAAGCGGTATGGCGAGGAGCACCGGCGCATTGGCGAGGCGGAAGACCTCAATGGCGATGGCGGAAAAATCCACGCCGCTCGTGTGGAGTCCCAGCATGGCAGCGCCCATGATGCCGGCAAAAATCGGGAGCCCTGAGAGAGAAAAGAGAGTGATAAGGATAATGATCGCAGCGATCACGATGCCGTCCTCCTCAAGATCCCGAGTGCAGAGGAAAGGCCCCTCACTAAAAAGCGAAAACACATGAGCAAAAAGCCCGCCGGAAGAATCAACTGGCCGATCCAGTTGGGAACGTTCAAAAAGAGGTTGCCGCCAAAGGTCATCTCGGTGCCGACATAGAACAGGGAGGCTTTGAGCATCAGAGCCGTCACAAGAGCTCCGGCCAAAGACAAAAGAACGTCGAGCAGGGGAAGCCAGGACACTGGAATGATCTGGGTGAGAAGGTCGATTTTGATGTGCTTGTTTTCCCCGGTCACCAGGGAGGCGCCCAAAAAGGTCACCCAGAGAACAAGAAGCCTCACAAAGGGTTCGGCCCAATCAAGGCTCCCCATGAGATCGTTTGCCCATCCCATGTGGGTGTAAATGAAAAGGCTCCTTAGCATCACCTGGATGGAGGTGAGGAACACCATGAGGCTCAGGAAAAGAACGAGAAGCCGTCCCTCGAAACGAGCGATGGCTTTATCGATCCGTGCGAGTGTCTTCATCAGCGGTTCTTTTTCAGGATGTCGTAGACCCGGTCCAAGACCTCCTTGGGGTAAACCTTTCCGGTCAGAGCAAGCGCGACCCGGTCATGAACTTTATAGAACTCCTTCAGATCCGCCTCCTGCGGTGCGGGAAGGATCTTGATTCCTCCTTTTTCAAGCAGAGCGACGGATTCTTCTGTTTGCTTCCTGAGTTCGAGCGTCAGGTGTTCCATGGAACGGTGAAATTCGTCTTTGACGATCTTGAAATGTTCGGCGGGAATTTTCTGAACAAAGTTCTTTGAAACCAGTATGGCGCCTGTGGAATGGGCAAGAGGCAGCGAGGTCATGTACTTCACGCTGAGGTTCCACTGAAGAGCGATGGCGCCGAGGGGCGGGGCATAAACCGTGTCGATCATGCCTGTGTTCAGGGCGGTGGTGACATCCGTGATCGCAAGCGGAACCGGGTTGGTTCCCATGGCGGAGAAGGTCTCCTTGGCGATCGGATCTCCTGACCACGTCCAGACCTTCAGCTTTGCCAGGTCACCCACTTTCCGTATGGGTTCCTGAGAAAAGAGGTGGACATTTCCCACCTCTGCCCAGGAAAGGAGCTCAAAATCCTTCTGCCGGAACTGCTCCGCAAAAAAGACTTCCAGCTCCTTGTGAACCAGATCGATTTCTTTGGAGTTCATGAAAAGGAAGGGCAGGTCAAGCACCCTTACCGCTGGAAGAATCTGTCCAAATCCCACCCCTGAAAAGGCAGCTGACTGGAGCTGCCCGATCCGTATCTTCCTGAGGGCATCCAATTCGTCACCGGCCACCCCGCCTGCATAGACCCGAAAAGCGATCTGGCCCCGAGTTTTCTCACGGATCGTTTTGTCGAGTTCCTTCATGGAGTTCATCCATGTGGAGCCTTCAGGCGCCACCGTGGCAAACTTGATCGTGAGGGGCTCAGCAGCAAAGGACATCCCGGAAATGCCTAGGAGAAGAAAGAGCGGAACCATGAGACGAGCGAGTCTGATCAAAACATCCTCCTACAAGAAAAGATCTTCTGCGTGCTTGGCAAGTTCCTGCGCCCTGCTTTGCATGACCCGATTGATCAGGCAGGCTTCTTTGAGCTCGCCGGGATTGCCCTGAATGACCTCCGCGAGGACGCGGGAAAACAACTCCTTGTCCTGAACTCTTACCGCATAGTATTTGGCAAAGTAAATCTGGGCCAGGAAGAATTTTCCGTGATTCTCTTGCAGCGCCTTTTCAAAATGCTCCCTGGCCTTTTCAGGGCTCCCCCCGAGGAGCGGAGGTCGGGCGGCAAGGGCGGCTCCCATCAGGACGTGAGGGGCGCCGTAGAAGAAGTGTTCATCCAGTTCGAGGACTCTCTTGAGGCACGCTTCGGAAGCGCTCAGCTGGGCCAGTGCGTTCGGTTTGTGCAGGTTCAAGTTGATCCACGCGTTCCAAGAGAGAGTGGTCCAGAAAAGGGCTTCAAGATCATTTTGGTCCATGTTCTTGAGCGCCGCTCTCACGGGCTCAAGGCCGCCGTCTCGGTTTCGCAGGGGTGCGCCCTTGTCCCCTAGAGCTCTGATCCCGTACTCCAGTGCCCGAAGATAAAACGCCGAGGCCCGCTCCGGATCCTCTGGTTCGACGAACAAAAGCGAATAGCCGGCAAACCCCATGGAAAGGGTTGTCAAAATCCTTTTGTTCTCAGGATCATTTTTCAGAAGTCCTTCCATGAGCTTCAGGTTCGGGGGGATCGAAGTCTTCGCAAGCTCAGGATCACATTCTTCAAAAATAGTGGCTGCAAGATTTGGAAAAAGGGAAGGGGAGGCCCTCAGGGCGAATTGCATGCAGCCTGAAAAGAAGAACGAAAATATTAGTGAAAGGGAAACGGCTCCAACCAAATTACTCATGGCAGCCTTTAAATGCTGAGAAGAAAATGTCGAATGTCGAACAAGGAATTTCGAATGATGAAGTTTAATCAATTTGATTTTCTCCTTCGGTGTTCTTCATTCGTCATTCGCCTTTCGCGGTTCGCTCTTGAACTTCTCCGCGAACCCCAAACAGCGTGCATGCTACCGCTTTAGTACCCAAGGAAAGGGTCTCCTTTCCTGGGGGCTTCGTCAATGAATTTCTCCGCAAAAAACTGAGCGCCTGCTCCGTTTTCCATTTTGAGAACCTGCCGGTACAGACCCAGAGCCGTGTCTCTTTTTCCTTCAAGATCCCAGCTCATCCCTTTCTTGAGGATGGGAAACGCGATCATGTCAGGGTCCAGCACCGGATCAGCCTTGGAAAGGATGGCGTCGAGCTTGTTTCTTGCCTGCTGTGTTTCACCTCGAAAAAGATGATACGTCGCTTCGAGATAGAGAGCCTGATTCTCCCAGATGAGGAAATCGGATTTGGTTGCTTTTTTGCGGCTCTCTGCGCGGAGGAAATCCACCATTTCCCTGTACTTGGGGTCACGGTCCTGCCGGATGTATACAAGCCCCTCAAAAAACGGGTAACGCGGGTTCTTTTTGAATTTCGCCCTCAGCTCCTGGATGATGGGCAAGGCTTTATCATAGTCCTCTTCGAGGTAGAGATAAATGTGAATCAGCATGCTTTTGGCTTCAGGGCCTGAGTAAACTGCTTTGTTCGCTGCAACGTTAAGTTTTCTCAGACCTTCGTCTTTGTCGCCTCTGTGAAGAAAAAGGTAAGTGAGGAATTTCAGAACACCGGAGAGTTTCGCCGTATAGTAGTCATAGATGCCGAGCCCCAGGAGAACGTCTTTATTGTCAGGATCGAGTTCTTGGCAGGTTTTCAGGGCCTGAATCGCGTCATAAGCGAGGTTATACGAGGAAAACCACTTCTGCTGCATTAATTCGAAGCGACCTTTGAAACCGAGAGCCCCTCCCAGGTAGAAATAGTTGCGGCTGTCCTTTTCGTTCTTCTCGATTCCTTGTTTTGCTGCCGATATGGTTAGGTCGATCCGCTCCACATACTCTTTAAGGTTTTCGGCGGTCCAGAAACCCACGGATAGTCGAGACCAGGTCACCATAGCCATGTAGAAATAGCCGATCGGATAGTCCGGCTTTTCAGCGACAATCTTGGAGAAGAGCCTCTCCGCCTCGTCGAACTCCAGATCATAAAGGTGGTTGATTCCTTGGATAACGTCGGGATTGGGGCGCCCTTTGTGAAGCTTCAGAGGTTCAATCTCCGCTGCCTCCAAAAGCCCCGGGAGAACGGATAGGGCGACAAAAAGAAGAGTCTGGAAAAAAGCCGGTTTTGAGATACGAAGAAGGCTGTTCAACTCTGTTACACTCAACCCCGATAGCATTACAGCCGGTTTTGAATGGCGAACCAGTATAAATAGCTCAATTTGTAATAATATATAAAATTCCTATTGAATTTGCAATGTTAGAAATTATAAACTTGATTATTTTGTAAAGCAACGCTTCGTTTTCTTTCTTGAAACCGTCTGGAGAATTCTCCTGAACCGAGGGGAAAGGCAGGACTTGCAGAGAGAAACAGGGGCGAAAATTCCTTGCCGGCAGAGATGTTAAGGTTATCTCGGGGGGGCCCGGAGAGAATGAAGATCTTACTCTTAGGAAGCAAAGGCATGCTTGGAAGCGATTGCAAGGAAGTCCTGAGTGACAACTATGAGATCCTGTCCCCTGACAAGAAGGAGCTTGATATTGTCAGTTGGGACAAGGTCATTGACCGGATGCACCACCTACATCCCGAGATCGTTCTCAACTGCGCTGCCGTCACGGATCTGGATGTGTGTGAGGAATCAAAGCACTCGTACATGGTTAAAAAGGTGAATGTCGAAGGCCCGAGGAACATTGCGCAAGCCTCAGCCAGGTATGACTGCAAGGTGGTTCAAATCTCCTCCGATCAGGTCTTTGGCGGCGACAAGGCGATCCCCCAGCCTTATTTCGAAGACGACACCCTGGATCCGCTCTCGGCCTATGGCCGGAGCAAGATGGAGAGCGAGATCGCGGTTCGCGAGAATGCCCCCGATTATATGATCATCCGGACCGGATGGCTTTACGGCATGGAAGGCGATAACTTTGTCAAAGCCCTGCTTGCCAGTATCCTCGGCAAAAAAAAGAGCAAGAAGGTCAAAGTGGTTGAGGATCAGTTTGGATCTCCGACCTGGTCCTATCGCCTGGCCCAGCAGATCCAGGAGTTGATCCATGCGGGTGGAAAAGGCACGTACCATGCTACGGCAGAAGGGTACTGCAGCCGGCTGGAGTATGCCCGGTTTATCATAGGCAAACTAAGTTTGAAGGCTTCACTGGAACCTTGCTCCCTGGCGGAGTGTCGAAGGAAGGCGAAAAGGCCGGCCAATTGCATCCTTGAGAACAGGATTTTGAAAAAGCATGGAATCAACCTCTTGCCGGAGTGGAAGGAAGATCTGGACCTTTTCCTGGATCGATTCGGTGAAGACCTGATCAAACAGGCCAAGGCGAGCGGATCGAAGTGAGCGAAGGGTGTAGGCTGATCTAAATGGTGCGGCCTATGGTTGCCGCTTCTAAAATCGCCGCTTTCGCGCTTCTGGGCTCCAGACAGTCCCCGATCTGATACATAGGGATTCCCAAAGACTTGATCTCCTCGTAGAGGCTGTTGTCAGGCTTGTTCCCGATGGCGATGACCACGGCGTCCGCCTCGATGAAACTCTCTGTTCCGTCATCTGCCGTAACCACAATCCCGGTCTCTTCAACTCGGGAGAGCTTGCGTCCGGTTAGAAACTTGACCCCCCTGTCCCTGAGCTCTTTGAGGAGAACCTTCCTGGTGATGGATTCCAGGTTCAATGCGATCTTTGGAAGCTGCTCCACAAGGGTGACCGAGGAGCCGTGCTCTGCCAGGTGATGGGCGACTTCGCACCCTGTGGCACCCCCGCCGACCACCACCGCTCTTCTCTTCTCCGGGGGGGCCCCGTTCAGAACTTCCGACAGTCCGACCACAATGGATCTGTCAATCCCCGGCACGTTCGGCAGAATAGGAGTGGCGCCTGTTGAAAGAATGACCACGTCGGGCTTTTCAAGCTTCACCGTTTCCAGAGTCACCTCGGAGTTGAGGTGAACCTTAATGCCGGCTTTTTCCACCTGCTTTTTGTGAAACTCAATGAGCGTGAGGATTTCTTTTTTGTACTTGGTGACGCTTCCTAGATTCAGCTGGCCGCCCAGGCGAGACTCTTTTTCATAGAGATGCACCTCATGTCCCCGGATCGCGGCCACCCACCCTGCATGAAGGCCTCCGGGGCCGCCCCCGACGATCATGACTTTTTTCCGTTTTTCCGCCGGCCGCATTTCCATTTCTTTTTCCCGGCCGAGGGTGGGATTGACCAGGCATTCGACGCGTCCCTTTCGGAAGATGGACTCCATGCACGTGTTGCACGCAATACAGATCCTGATGTCGTCGAGATTGCCCTCCTGGGCTTTCTTGGGCATTTCAGGATCAGCCAGAAGGCCTCTGCCCACGCACACGAGATCCGCCTTGCCGTCCCGGATGATGGCGTCGGCCACTAGGGGATCATTGATCCGGCCCACCGCCATCACCGGGATGCGGAGAGCCTTCCTGATTATTGCAGCGGAATCCGCCAGACAAGCTTTGTCCATGAACATGGGCTGGCAGATCCATTCCGGAGTCGCATCGTTTCCTGCGGAAACCTGGACAATATCAATGCCCGCAGCAACCAGCAAGTTGAGGATCTGAATGCTTTCCTCCACGCCCAGGCCCCCGGGCACGAACTCCTGGGCGCTTATCTTGAAGGAAATGGGGAAGTCTTCGCCCACTCTCCTTCTGACTTCTCTGACCACATCGACCGCAAAGCGGGCTCTCCGGGGCGTATCTCCTCCGTACGCGTCTTCCCGAATGTTGGAGAAATTGGATATGAACTGATTGATGAGATACCCATGGGCTCCGTGAATCTCAATCAGCTCGAACCCGGCCTGAACAGCCCTGACCGCAGCCTCTCCAAATTTCCGAATAATCTCCTGGATCCCTTCAAGGCTCAGCGGTTCCACTTCACCGCTGATGGTGGGGCAGGGGAGATTGGAGGGCGCATAGGGCTTTCTCTTGATCACCCGGCTGGAGGTCTGCCTTCCGCCGTGGTGAATCTGAACAGCCGGAAGAGCTCCCTCTGATTTCATCACCCGGGCGATGCGGGAGAGGCCTTCAATGAACCGATCATCAAAGATCCTTGCCTGGTGGGGGGATACGATCCCTTCCGCAGATACGGCGCAGGCTTCCACAATCACCATGGCCGGGCCGCCGGCAGCCCGGCGCCTGTAGTGTTCAACGGCCTTATCCGTGATGGACCCGTCGTCTTCAATCAGAAAGGATGCAAGGCCGGGCATTACGATTCTGTTCTTGAGGTGCCGGCCCTTGATCTGAAAAGGTTGAAAAAGATACTGGATCATGCTTTCCTCAAAGGGTGTGTTAAGCGTATGTAAATAGCCGCTCCTATGCTGGAGTGTCAATTGAAAAAACTGTTTTCCAAACGGAAGAAATGTCGAATGTCGAACAAGGAATTTCGAATGATGAAGTAAGGACCCAAACGCTAGCCAAGTAGATTATCGAAGAAGTCGTTTCCCTTGTCATCGGTGATGATGAAGGCTGGGAAGTCTTTGACGGTGATCCTGTAGATCGCTTCCATGCCCAGTTCCGGATATTCCAGAACCTCCACGCGGGTGATGCATCCTCTTGCGAGCCGCGCAGCCGGTCCTCCGATAGAGCCGAGATAAAAGCCACCGTATCTCTTGCACGCCTCCTTGACGACGGCTGAGCGGTTTCCCTTGGCGAGCATCACCATGGAGCCGCGGCAGGCCTGAAATAGGGGGACATAGGGATCCATTCGGCCGGCGGTTGTCGGCCCAAAAGAGCCGCACGCGTATCCGGGAGGGGTCTTGGCCGGCCCTGCGTAATAGATGATGTGGTCCTTGAAGTAGCTCGGCAGATCCTCACCGCGGTCCAGCCTCTCCTTGAGTTTCGCATGCGCAATGTCTCTTGCCACGACTATGTCCCCGTTGAGAACCAGACGGGTGGAAACAGGGTATTGGGTCAGGGCGGCCCGGATCTGATCCATGGGTTGATTCAGGTCAATGACGACCGCCTTCTCTTCAGCCCAAGCCGGTTCAGGGAGGAAGCGGCTAGGGTGGGTCTCCAGGGTTTCGAGAAATATGCCGTCCCTCGTGATCTTTGCCTTGATGTTTCTGTCCGCACTGCAGCTTACGCCGAGACCGATCGGGCATGAGGCGCCATGCCTGGGAAGCCGGATCACCCTCACATCCAGGCAGAAGTACTTGCCGCCGAACTGGGCGCCGATCCCGAGGTTCTGGGACAGCTTCAGGACTCTCTCTTCCATGTCCCTGTCTCTGAAAGCCTGTCCCCCCTCATTTCCTTTGTCAGGAAGGGCATCGAGGTACCCTGCAGTGGCGAGTTTCACGGTTTTGAGGTTGGTCTCGGCTGAGGTCCCGCCTACCACAAAGGCGAGGTGGTAGGGAGGGCACGCTGCGGTGCCAAGGGTTTTCATTTTGTTCGCCATGAAAGCGCTCAGGGTTTCAGGGTTCAGCACCGCCCTGGTTTCCTGGAAGAGAAAGGTTTTGTTTGCGGAGCCTCCTCCTTTGGCGATGAAGAGAAACTCGTAGGTCTCGCCTTCAGTGGCGTAAAGATCAATTTGAGCCGGAAGGTTGCACCCCGTGTTTTTTTCCTCGTACATGGATAGAGGCGCATTCTGGGAGTAGCGCAGGTAATTCTCCGTGTAGGCCTTGAAAACGCCTTTTGAGAGAGCCTCCTCATCGGAAGCCCCTGTCCAAACGTGCTGCCCCTTTTTCCCGATCACCATAGCGGTCCCCGTGTCCTGACACATAGGAAGCACGCCCTCTGCGGCGATCACGGCGTTCCTTAGCATTTCCAGCGCCACAGTTCTGTCGTTTTGTGACGCTTCAGGGTCTTTCAGGATTTTTGCAAGAAGCTCAAGATGAGAAGTACGCAGCAGGTGCGCAACCTCTTTGAACGCGGCCCCTGCAAGGCGCGTGAGGCCTTCGGGCGCGACCTTGAGCATTCTCCTACCCTCGAACTCGCTCTCGGACACGAATTCCTTTGTCAGAAGGCGATAGGAAGTCAATTCCTTACCCAGGGGAAAAGGCTTTTGGTACGCAAAATCCATAGCCGTGAAAAATCCCTCGAAATTAAGAAAGAGGATAAAGGTTAAAGGTCAAAGGATAAAGGCACAAACCTTTATCCTTCATCCTTTTTCCTTTATCCTTTGTTTTATGCCGCTGCCAGTTTCTTGTAAGTTTCGAACCGATCCTTCATATCCTGTTCCGCCTTTGCGAAGAGCTTTTCCGCAGCATCCGGGAAAGTCCTGGTCAGGCTGGAATAGCGCACTTCCCCCATGAGAAATTCCTTGAAATTGCCGGCCGGCTCCTTGGAATCCAGGATAAAGGGGTTCTTGCCCTCCTCCTTGAGTCTGGGATCAAAGCGGTAGAGAGGCCAGTAACCGGTCTCCACGGCCAATTTCTCTTCATTCTGGGTCCTTCCCATGTTGATCCCGTGGTTGATGCACGGAGAGTAAGCGATGACAAGGGAAGGCCCTTGGTAGCTTTCCGCTTCAAGAAACGCTTTCAGAACCTGGTTCTTGTTCGCACCCATGGCGACGGAAGCCACGTAGGCGTAACCGTAGGTCATGGCCATGCGGCCCAGGTCTTTCTTTCGGGTCGGCTTACCGCTTGCGGCGAACTTTGCCACAGCCCCGGTGGGCGTGGCTTTTGAGGACTGGCCTCCGGTGTTGGAGTAGACCTCCGTGTCGAGAACGAGAATGTTCACGTCATAGCCGCTCGCAATGACGTGATCCAGCCCTCCGTAGCCGATATCGTAAGCCCAACCGTCTCCGCCGAAGACCCAGATCGATTTCTTGGTCAGATAGTCGCTGCGGTTCAGGATCTCGAAGAGAAGGGGTGCGACCGGCGATTTTTTCTCAAAGAGTTCGGCTTCCAGAAGTTCCTCGATCTTCCCGCCGTATTCCTTTGATTTTTCCCCGTCCTGCATGTGATCGAGCCAGAGCTGGAAGGCTTCTTTAAGTTCCGGCAAGATCTCCCCTTTAAGGGCGTCGCGAACAAGGTCAGCGAGCTTGTTCCTCCTCTGCATCACGGCGAGGGCCATACCGAGCCCGTATTCCGCATTGTCTTCGAAAAGGGAGTTCGCCCATGCAGGGCCGTGGCCATCGTCATTCACCGTGTAGGGACAGCTCGGGGCGGAACCTCCGTAGATGGAGGAACAGCCTGTGGCATTGGCAATCAACATCCGGTCGCCGTAGAGCTGTGTGACGAGTTTGATGTAAGGGGTTTCGCCGCACCCCGGGCACGCTCCGGAAAACTCGAACAAAGGCTGCCTGAACTGGCTCCCCTTGACCGAGGTGGCGGGCATCACCTCGTCCATCACGGGAAGCTCGGTTGAAAAGATATGGTTCGGAATCTGTGCGTCCGTCTGGGTCTCCAGCGGTTTCATGACAAGGGCCTTTTGCTTGGCCGGGCAGATGTCCGCACAGTTGCCGCAGCCTGTGCAGTCCAGAGGGCTCACCTGGATCCGGAATTGGAGCTCTTTGAACTCCTTGCCCTTGGCCTCCACCGTGACAAATTCCTTGGGCGCGTCCTTGAGGTCTTCCTCTGACGCCAGAACCGGCCGAATGACCGCGTGGGGGCACACGAAAGCGCATTGGTTGCACTGGATGCAGTTTTCAGGAATCCAGACCGGCACGTTGATGGCAATACCCCTTTTCTCATACTGGGTGGTGGCTGTGGGAAAAATCCCGTCTGCCGGGACCGCGCTCACCGGGAGTTTGTCTCCCTCCTGCGCCAACATGGGCCGCATCACTTTGGTCACGAATTCAGGCTCGCCTTTTTCAAGGTAAGCCTCCTGGCCCGCCTTGGCCCAGGCCGCAGGATAGGTGATCTCCTGGAGGGCGCCGACCGCACCATCCACAGCGGCCTCATTCATCTTTACGACGTCTCCTCCCTTTTTGCCGTAGCTTTTTTGGATGGCTTCCTTGATATAGCGGAAAGCTTCTTCAGGCGGGATCACCTTGGCGATATGGAAGAAAGCCGCCTGCATGATCATGTTGATGCGGCCTCCCAGGCCAAGCTCGGTTGCGATTTTGACGGCGTCGATGTTGTAGAACTTGAGCTTTTTCTGGGCGATCGCGCGTTTCATGGGATTCGGCAGTTTGCTTTCCATTTCCTCCAGAGTCCATGGAGAGTTCAGGAGAAAAGCGCCTCCCTCTCTGATTCCCGCCAGGATGTCGTACTGGGTGACAAAGGCCGGATTGTGGCAGGCAATGAAATCCGAGTGAGTCAGAAGGTAGGGCGACTGGATTTTGCTTGGCGAAAACCGAAGATGGCTCACGGTGATGCCGCCGGACTTCTTGGCGTCATAGGCAAAATAGGCCTGGGCATACATGCTCGTGTTTTCACCGATAATCTTGATGGAGTTCTTGTTCGCGCCCACCGTGCCGTCCGCACCAAGACCCCAGAATTTGCACCTCACCGTGCCTTTGGGCGCAGGGTCAATGTCCGCCCCAAGGCCCAGGGAGGTGTGAGACACGTCATCCACAATCCCCACGGTAAAGTGGTTCTTGGGCGCTGAACCTCTCAGATTGTCAAAAACGGCTTTGACCATGATGGGAGTGAAATCCTTGCTTCCCAACCCGTACCGGCCTCCGACCATGAGGGGAGTGCTGCTTTTCCCTTGATAGACCGTGGAGACATCTCTGTAAAGAGGTTCTCCGAGGGCGCCGGGAGATTTGGTCCGGTCGAGCACGGCAATTCTTTTGACCGTGGAGGGAAGGGCCCTCAGAAAATGCTCCTCGGAAAAAGGATGGTAGAGCCGGACTTTGATCAGGCCGACTTTCTCTCCGAGCCCGTTGAGGTGGTTGACCGTTTCCTCGATCACATCACAGCTCGATGCCATGGCGATGATGACCCGGTCCGCCTCCGGGTCGCCGGCGTAATCAAAAAGATTGTACCGCCTGCCCGTGAGATCCCCTACCTTTTGCATCTCTTCCTGAACCACGTAAGGAATCCTTGCAAAGTAAGGGTTTGCCGCTTCCTTGCTCTGGAAGAAAATGTCGGGGTTCTGGGCCGTGCCGCGCAGCTGCGGATACTCCGGATTCATGCAACGGCTTCTGAAATCCTCGAGGCCTTCCAAGTCGATGAGCTTGGCCATATCCGCATAGTCGATGAGTTCGATCTTCTGGATTTCCATGGAAGTCCGGAACCCGTCGAAAAAATGCAGGAAGGGAAGGCTCAGGCGGATGCTGGAGAGGTGCGCCACGAGAGCCAGATCCATGACCTCCTGCACAGAGGCGGAAGCCAGTAAAGAGAACCCTGTTTCACGAACCGCATTGACATCGGAATGATCTCCGAAGATGGAGAGCGCATGAGCGGCGACGGCTCGCGCCGAAACGTGAAAGACCGTGGGCATCAGTTCACCGGCAATCTTGTACATGTTGGGAATCATGAGGAGAAGGCCCTGCGACGCGGTAAAGGTGGTGGAGAGCGCTCCTGCAGACAGAGCCCCGTGCACGGCACCGGCTGCACCGGCTTCTGATTGCATCTCAACTACCTTCAGAACCTGTCCGAAGATGTTTTTTCTTCCGTGGGCGGCCCAGTCATCGCAGTATTCTCCCATGCTGCTCGACGGGGTGATGGGATAGATCGCTGCCACTTCACTAAGCGCATAAGCCACATGCGCCGCTGCTTCATTTCCTTCAATGGTTTGCATCTTTTCGTTCATTTTCTATGTCTCCTTTTAATCTTATTTGCTCAAACGCTTCATGTCCTCCACCAGTTTGCGAACCGCATCCGCAGAGAACTGAAGCGCTTTTTTCTCTTCTTCGTTCAGCTTGATCTCAATGACTTGTTCGATGCCTTTGGCGCCCAGTTTCACGGGCACGCCGATAAAAAGATTGTTGATGCCGTATTCTCCCTCAAGATAGGTGGTGCAAGGAAGGATTTTTTTCTTGTCCTTCAGAATGGCTTCAGCCATCTCAACCGCGGCAGAAGCGGGCGCGTAATAGGCGCTGCCTGTCTTGAGGAGGCCGACGATCTCCGCGCCGCCGCTTCTGGTCCTGTCTTCGAGCGCCTTGATCCTGGCCGGCGGAAGCAGCTCGGTGATGGGTATTCCTCCGACCGTGGAATAGCGCGATACGGGAACCATGGTGTCCCCGTGGCCTCCCAGAACAAAAGCGTGGATATTCTCCACCGACACATTGAGTTCCATGCCGATGAAGGCGCGGAAACGCGCTGAATCCAGCACTCCGGCCATGCCCATGATCCGTTGCTTCGGGAAACCGCTCACGTCGTAGGCCACGTGGCACATGGCGTCCAGCGGGTTGCTGACGATAATGAGAATCGAATTCGGCGCCACGGCGGCGACTTCCCGCACCACCGTTGTCATAATGCCCATGTTGGTGGCCAGCAAGTCGTCCCTGCTCATCCCGGGCTTGCGGGGAATCCCTGCGGTGATAATGATGATGTCCGAACCTTCGGCATTGGCGTATTGATTGGTGCATCCCAGAATTCTGCAATCATGCCCTTCAATGGGGGCCGCCTCTGCCAGGTCCAGGGCTTTGCCTGCAGGGACTCCTTCCAACACGTCGAGGAGAACGACATCGGCCAGCTCTTTTTCAGCCAGGCGCATCGCTGCGGTTGCGCCCACATTGCCTGCCCCGATCACGGTGACTTTTCTTCGCATGGTCAAACTCCTTTCATTCTGAATCCCGATTTCACGAGGGATCTATAGATGATTTGCTAATCCTGTTGCCATCGGTAACCTCTAAATCCGAAGCACGAAATCCGAAATTCGAAACAAATCAAAAATTCAAATGATCAAATGTTCAAAACGAAAACCCATCAGCTTGCAGTTTTGGTCATTTGAATTTGGATCATTGGAGTTTGTTTCGGATTTCGATCTTCGAATTTCTAATTTTATGACCATCGATGATGCAACCAAACCCCAAAATGAAACGCTTTCTGATGACACCGAATCACTCGTCTTCTCCTGCTTTCGTCTCTTCTCCCATTTTCTCGGCGGAAACAAAGCTCGCCTTCAAGAACTCCCGGTTGAAACGAGCAATATTGGAAATGGAAATCTCCTTAGGACAGGCCGCCTCGCATTCCTTGTGATTGCTGCAATTTCCGAAACCCAGCTCATCCATTTTCTGAATCATGGCAAGGGCGCGTTTGGCCGCTTCAGGCTTTCCCTGGGGCAGAAGCACGAGATGGGAAATCTTGGCCCCCGTGAAGAGCATCGCAGAGGCATTGGGGCAGGCCGCCACACAGGCGCCGCAACCGATGCATGCGGCGGCATCCATGGCCAGTTCGGCCATATCCGCCGGGACAGGGATGCTGTTCGCTTCCGGAGCCTGGCTGGTGTTCACGGAAACGTAACCCCCAGACTGGATGATCTGGTCAAAGGCACTGCGGTCCACGACCAGGTCTTTGATCATGTTGAAGGCGCGAGCCCGGAAAGGCTCGATCACCAGGGTCTCTCCGTCCTTGAAGTGTCTCATGTGGAGCTGGCAAAGGGTCGTTCCTTTTTCAGGACCGTGGGCCAGGCCGTTGACCACACTCCCGCAGCTCCCGCAGATCCCTTCGCGGCAGTCATGGTCAAAAGCAATGGGATCCTTTCCCTGATGCACAAGGGTCTCGTTGACCACATCGAGCATTTCCAGGAAGGACATGTCCGTGGAGATGTCTTTGGCCTCATAGGTTTCGAAAATCCCCTTCTGGTCAGGACCTTTTTGCCGCCATACCTTGAGAGTCAGATGAATGGTCTTGCTCATTTGTAACTCCTCTGCGCCAGCGCCACATACTCGAAGACAAGAGGCTCCTTGTGAAGGGTTGGAGGTTTCCCAACCCCCTTGAATTCCCAAGCCGCAACATAGGAGCAGGTTTCATCGTTTCTCATGGCCTCATGGTCGTCGGTCTGATAGGCGACGTTGAAGTGACATCCGCAGGACTCCTCCCTGGAGAGAGTATCCTCGATCATCAACTCGGCAAACTCCAGGTAATCCGCCACGCGATTGGCCCTTTCAAGGCTCTGGTTCAAGTCGGAAGCGCTCCCTGGAACATTAACGTTTTCCCAGAATTCCTCTCGGAGTGCGGGAATCCTCTCTTTGGCCTTCAGGAGACCAGGCTCTTCTCTGGACATGCCGCAATTCTCCCACATGATGCGGCCCAGATCGCGGTGGAAATCGGTGACGGTCCTTTTCCCCTTGATGGAGAGGAGTTTTCCGATCGCCTCTGTCGCGCCCCTCGCCGATTCCTGAAAAGCAGGATGGCTTTCACTCACCTCCGGAAGGCGAGTGCCGCCGAGATACCCTCCGATCGTGTAAGGAATAACAAAATAGCCGTCCGCCAGTCCCTGCATCAGGGCGCTTGCGCCCAATCGGTTGGACCCGTGGTCGGAGAAGTTCGCTTCTCCGAGGACAAAAAGCCCCGGGATGGTGCTCATCAGATTATAATCCACCCACAGCCCGCCCATGGTGTAATGAATGGCAGGGTAGATCATCATGGGCGTTTCATAAGGGTTCTCGCCCGTGATTCGTTCATACATTTGAAAGAGGTTCCCGTATTTCTTCTTGATCCCCTCGACCCCGTCCCTTTTGATGGCCTCTTTAAAGTCCAGATAGACGGCATATCCTGTGGGTCCTACCCCCTTGCCCTGGTCACACATCTCCTTGGCATTGCGGGAAGCCACGTCCCGGGGAACGAGGTTTCCGAAGCTGGGGTATTTCCTTTCCAGATAGTAGTCCCTTTCCGATTCCGGAATGTCGTTGGGGAGTTGTTTGTCCCCCGGCTGCATGGGGACCCAGACCCGGCCGTCATTCCTGAGACTCTCACTCATCAACGTCAGCTTGGACTGGTAGGTGCCGTGAACCGGTATACAGGTAGGGTGAATCTGGGTGAAGGAGGGGTTGGCAAAAAGGGCGCCTTTCTTGTGCGCTCGCCAGAGGCCGCTCACATTGCCGTTCATCCCGTTGGTAGAGAGGAAATACACGTTGCCATATCCACCCGAAGCAAGCACCACCGCATGGGCGGCGTGACTTTCCATTTGACCGGTGATCAGATTCCTGACAATGATTCCCCGGGCCTGGCCGTTCACGACCACAAGGTCCACCATTTCCCGGCGGGGAAACATCTTCACTTTCCCTGCCTGGACCTGTCGCATCATGGCATGGTAGGCCCCCAGGAGCAACTGTTGGCCTGTCTGGCCCCTGGCATAGAAAGTTCTGGCCACTTGGGCCCCTCCGAAGGACCGGTTGGCGAGAAGGCCTCCGTACTCTCTTGCAAAGGGAACGCCCTGGGCCACGCACTGGTCAATGATGTGGTTGCTGATCTGCGCCAGGCGGTAGACGTTTGCTTCCCTGGCCCGAAAGTCGCCCCCTTTAATCGTGTCGTAAAAGAGGCGCCAGATGCTGTCCCCGTCGCCCGGATAGTTCTTGGCGGCATTGATCCCGCCCTGAGCGGCGATGCTGTGGGCACGGCGAGGGCTGTCCTGAATGCAGAAGGTTTTGACGTTGTATCCCAGTTCAGCCAGCGTTGCTGAGGCGGAGGCGCCCGCCAGTCCGGTTCCCACCACGATGATCTCGAATTTTCTTTTGTTAGCCGGATTGACCAGCTTGAGTTCGAAACGGTGCCGGTCCCACTTTCCTTCAAGGGAGCCTCCCGGCGCCTTGGAATCCAATTTCATAAAAGGTCCTCCGTTCTACAAGGACAAAAAAACAAAAACCGGGATAGACGCAAAGCCGATCCCGATGATGAGACTGAAGATGATCCCCAGGCGCTCGACAAGGGGCATGTACTTAGGGTGGCTGAGCCCGAGCGTCTGGAACCCGCTCCAGAAACCATGGCTCACGTGAAACGCGACGACGATCACTCCCGCAACATAAAAAAGAGTCCAGAAATTGAAATCCGCGAAGGTGCTGGAGAGGATCACGAAGTCATTGATGGTCATCTTGTCGACGAAACGGAACTTGATGAGATGGACGATGACAAAAATCAGGATCAGCGCGCCCGTGTAAGGCGCGGTCGTCGACCCAATAGTCTGGCCTCCGGCGCTCTTTTTGACCGCATAGGGAACAGGTCTTGCCTTGCGATTTTCAAGAAAAAGAAAAAGCCCCATGCCGATGTGAAAAACCGCGAAGAAGATGAGGCCGAATTCTGCAAGGGTCACCAGGGATTCAAAGGAATGCAACCGGTCCACATAGGAGAGAAAGTAGTCCTTCCCCGCATAGATCGTAAAATTTCCAATGAGGTGGACGGTGACAAACAGGCAAAACGAAAGACCCGTGACCGCCATGATCTGCTTTCTGCCGATGGAACTCGTGAAGGTTTTCACCAGCCAGTTCATTTTTCTTTCCCCGTGATCGAAAAATCTATTCCGTACATCAAAAGCCAAAGGCGGGCACACCTGACCCGCCTGTAGCATCCTCTCTGTTTTCAGGACTCCGCCCGGGACGGAGGAAAACGTGCCTTGATCACAATGACGCCTTACAAACCTGCTCCAGCGCCGCAGCCATGGCCGTATCTTCTTTTCGGATATCGTCCAGGGTCTTCGGCTTGACCGAAGTCGGCCTCTGCTCCAGCCCGTACTTCCATTTCAGAAACTGCTCCCCGGTGGTCGGGTAAAGAGCATACACCAGAAGGTCGAAGTCGTCCTTGGCCAGGTTTCCGATTTTGGCCCTGGCTTTTTCGAGTTCCGGTTCGAGATAGTCCGCTGCACGGCCGGTGATGGGAGTTTCACCCCGCTTGTACCCCTTGAGAACTTTTTTCTGCACTTCAGGATCCACGGGGGTCGGGGTTTTCCCGTAAAGGCCATAGACGAGGTCTTTGACTTCGTTGGTCACCATCTTGTACTTGCCGAAAAGGACATTCAGCACAGCCTGCACGCCGACGATCTGAGAGGTCGGCGTGACCAGAGGCGGGGTCCCCAGTTCTTTCCGCGTCACCGCCACCTCCCCGTAGACTTCCTGGAGACGGTGAAGCGCTTTGGCTTCCTTGAGCTGGCTGACCAGATTGGAAATCATGCCGCCCGGCACCTGGTGAACCAGCACTCCGGTATCAATGACGGACATGGTGTGCTTCGCCAGGTAATCGCGATACTTGGGCGCAACGGTCTCGATGTGCTGTCCGCATTCCAGGAGCAGGTTCAGATTGAATTCCGGATCCCTGTCCGTGCCCACGAGGGTGGCCACGATCGGCTCCACTGCGGGCTGAGACGTTCTCAACGCAAAAGGGGCCAGACAGGTGTCCACGATGTCCACGCCGGCCTTGATCGCTTCAAGGTAGACCATGGAGGCCATTCCGCTGGTATAGTGGGTGTGGAGGTGAATAGGGATCTTGATCACCTTCTTGAGCTCCGTGATGAGCCTGGCGATGTCGAAGGGCGCCATGATCCCGGCCATGTCCTTGAGGCAAAGGGAATCTGCGCCCATGCTCTGGATCTCTTTAGCCTTGGAGATATAATAGTTCAGGTTGAACACCTCGCCGCCCATCCGCCGTCCCGTCAAGGTGTAACAGATGGTGCCCTGAAAGTGCTTTCCGTTGGCTTTGATCCTTTCCACAACGGTTTCGAAGTTGCGAAAGTCGTTGAGCGCGTCGAAAACCCGGAAGATGTCCATGCCGGCTTCGGCGGTTTTGTCCACAAACATCCGGGCCACGTCGTCGGCGTAGTTCCGGTAGCCCACCAGGTTCTGGCCTCTCAGCAGCATGTTGAAAGGGGTCTTCTTGATGTATTTTTTCAGGGTTTTGATCCGCTCAAAAGGGTCTTCGCCCAGAAAACGATGCATGGTATCAAAGGTGGCTCCTCCCCACACTTCCATGGCCCAGAAGCCGATCTGGTCCATTCTCTCGGCAATAGGGAGCATGTCCTCCGTTCTCATCCTAGTGGCCAGGGTGGACTGATGCCCATCCCTGAAGGTATTGTCCTGAATCTTTATGGGGTTCTTAGGACCGCCTTCAAGATATGCGTTCATTCTAAACCTCCGATTCGATTAGAGCTCTAACTCACGATCAAACCATAACACACTCAGAGCGCATGTCAATGGTTGCTAAATCCCCAGATACGCCTCCTTCACATGCTCGTTGGCCATCAGGGCTTGGCCCGTGCCTTCAAGGACTACGCGTCCGTTTTCGAGCACATAGGCGCGATGGCACATAGCCAGCGTCTGGCGCACGTTCTGTTCCACAAGGAGAACCGTGACTCCTTCTTCATTGATCTTGCGCACGATGCGGAAAATATCTTGAACAAGAATCGGTGCGAGGCCGAGGGAAGGTTCATCGAACATCATGAGCTTGGGGAGGGACATAAGGCCTCTGCCCACGGCGAGCATCTGCTGCTCACCTCCGGAAAGGGTACCGGCCAGTTGTTTTTTCCTCTCTAGAAGCCGCGGGAAAAGCCCGTAAACGCGCTCCATGGTCTTGAATCGGTTGGCCTTGGCTTCCGGGTAAAGCGTCCCCATGATCAGGTTCTCCTCTACGCTCATCTGGGGAAAGAGCCGCCTGCCTTCGGGCACATGCACGATCCCGTGAGCAATCACGTTGTAGGGGGGTGTCTTGTCCAGCCGGATCCCGTCAAACTCGATGCTTCCCTTTCGCGGGGTGAGGAGGGAAGAAATGGTTCGGATCGTCGTAGATTTCCCTGCTCCGTTGGCGCCGACAAGCACCAGGATTTCCGTCTCCTTCACTTCAAAGGAGACGTCCCAGAGCACCTGAAGATCGCCGTAAAAGACGTCAATGCCGTTAACCTTGAGCATATTCCTCTCCCAAATAGGCTTCGATCACTGCACGGTTGTTTGCCACTTCCTTAGGTGTGCCCTGCGCAATGGTTTGCCCGAAATTAATGGCGTGGATACGATCGGAAATGGTCATGATGACTTTCATGATGTGCTCGACGATCAGGATGGTCACGCCGCTGTCCCTGATTTTCTTGATGAGATCAATCGCCTCGTCCAGTTCAGAGGGATTGAGACCGGCTGCGGTTTCATCCAGAAGGATGAGTTCGGGTTTCGTGGCCATCGCTCTGGCAATTTCCAGCCTTTTTCTCCCTGCGATGGGAAGGCTCTTTGCCTGCTTGTCTTTTTCGCTGAGAAGGTTGCAAAAACCCAGCACCCGGTGAGCCTCCTCTTTCGCTTCTTTGATGGTGTTGACCCTGCAGAAGGCAGAAGCGGTCACATTGTCAAGCACACTCATCCTGGCCAGGGGCTTCACCACCTGGAACGTGCGGCCGATGCCCAAGTGGCAAACCTGATGCGTCTTGAGGCCTTTGATGCTTCGGTCTTTGAAAACGATATCTCCTGCGGTGATGGGGAAGAAATTGCCGATGCAGTTGAAGATGGTCGTCTTGCCCGAACCGTTCGGTCCGATGAGGCCGAAGATCTCCCCTTTTTCCACCTGGAAAGTGACATCGTTCACGGCCAGGAGGCCTCCGAAGGCTTTCACCAATTTTTTTAATTCTAGGAGTGCCATGGTTTATCCCTTTCCCATCACGCCTTCATCCTGAAGACATGTTTTTTGATCTTTGCCCAGTCCCCCACAACACCGTTTGCCATAAAAAGGATCACGAAAATAACGATCAGGCCAAAAACCAGCGCATGTCCTTGGCTGACCCATTTGGGGGCCAGACCGAAAAGGGCACTTCTAAAAGTCTCCTGAACCCCAACCATGATAAAGGCGCCCACCGCAGGACCCATGTGGGTTGCCACGCCGCCGACAATGCCCACGAGAATGGCCATGATGGAAATGTAGTGGAGCGAGAAAACCACGTGGGGATCAATGAATGCCATGTAGTTCATGTAAAAGGCTCCTGCCATCCCGGTGAAAAAGGCACTGATCAGGAGAGAGATATTCTTGTAGAGCGTGGTGTTGATTCCCAGAGACTCGGCCGCATCCTGGTCTTCCCGGATGGAAACAAAGTAGTAGCCCCACTTGCTTCTCATGACCGTGTGGATCACGAAGATGCACAGAGCCGCAAGACCCAGAGCGATATAGTAATAAGGGACTTTGCTCCTGAAGCTCTGGATGAGAAGAATGCCGACCATGCCGTCGGTCAGGCTTTCCCAGTTGGTTGCCACGAGCCTGATGATTTCACCGCCTGCAAGGGTGGCCAGGGCAAAATAGGGGCCTCTGAGCCGAAAACAGACCCACCCTACGAAGAGGGCGAAAAGCATGGCCGCAGGACCTCCCAACAGCATCCCCCACCAGGCAGAGACCTGAAGCTTTGTCGCAAGAATCCCCGCCGCGTAGGCGCCGACCCCGAAAAACATGGCGTGTCCGAATGAAACCTGGCCCGTATACCCTGCCAGAAGATTCCACGCGGAGCCGATGACCACCCACATGAGAGCGATGATGACGAGATGCCGGTAGTAATCGGAGGGCACGAGGAGAGGAAAGATGAGAGCGACAATACCGACGATGATCAGAGAAAGATGTTTTGTCTTCATGGCTTCCTCTATATCTTGGTCAAACGTTTGAGACCCCCGGGCAGAAACACCAGGACGAGCACGAAGATGACAAACCCGACCATCTCTTTGTAACCCATGCCGATGTAAGAGGCCCCGAGAGATTCAGCAATCCCTAAGACAAGCCCGCCCACAATGGCTCCAACCGTGCTCCCCAGTCCACCCAGAATGGTGATGACAAAAGCTTTCAGAGTGAAAGGCCCGCCGATATCAGGAAAAAGATAGAAAATCGGTATCAACAAGCTTCCCGCTGCGGCCACCAGAGCAGAGCCGAGCCCGAAGGTGATCACCGTGATGCGGGCCGTGTTAACCCCCATCAGGGTTGCCGCATCCTTGTCCTGTGCGGTGGCGCGGATGGAACGACCGATGTCCGTTTTCAAGAGAAACCAGAACAGCAGCGCGGTAAAACCAAGGGCGAAGAGAAAGGCGATGCACATGGGGACATTGAACGAAATGCCTCCAACAAAAAAGACAGAGGAGCTGTAGGAGGTCTTCACCGATTTGTAGTCTGATGAAAAGATGAATCGCGCAACCTCCGTGAGCACCATGCCGATGCCGACCGTCATCAAGACCTGGTTCTCGGGCAGAATGGACTCGATTTTCATCAGAGGATTGAGGAAAAACCTCTGCAGAAAGACTCCCAGGAGAAACAGGGCGGGCATGGCCACGAGAAGGGAAAAGTAGGGATCCAAATGCAAATAACTGGACAAGACAAAGGTGATGTACATGGCCACCATCATGAGTTGACCGTGCGCCAAGTTGATGATTCCCATGACACCCATGATCAAGGTCATCCCGATCCCGATCAGGCTATAGATGCCGCCAATGAGAACACCGGCTACAAGCGTTTGAAGGAGACGATCCATGTCACGCTCCTTTCAGAAGGGGCTTTGAAAAGGTGGCAGGAGCGAACAGCCGCCCACCTTGTGGGCGGCTGTTCGATTCTTTCAGGGAAAGGCCTAGTAGCCCCAGGCCTTCAGCCAATCGACCGGGAAGACAAACTTCTTGGTGCTGAGGTCCGCAGGCCACACCAGTTCCAGTTTTCCGTCGATCCACTGGACCACATAGGTGGGCAGTTTGTTCTGGTTCTTATGTTTGTCGTAGGAGACGAATTTTACCGGCCCGAAAACGGTCATGATGTTCGTATCCGAAAGGGCCTGTTTGATATCCGCGCTGCTGAACGACTTGGCCCTTTTCAGCACATCGGCAATGACATAAGCCGCCGAATAGGCTTCGGCGCCATGATACTCCGTGGGCTTCCCAAATTTGGCCACATACTTTTTGTAATAGTCCATGGCTCCCGGGTAGGGGAGGACCTCATGCCACAGGGTTGCGGAGATGACTTTTTCGGAAGCAACACCTGCATTCTGCTGAAATTCCGGCAGAGTGAAACCGGCTGCGCCGCCGATGAACATTTTGGGTGTCAGCTTCAGTTCTTTCGCCTGCTTCATCAGAAGAGAGGCATCCATGATGTAGGAGACCATGTAGACGATGTCCGGGTTGAGTTGTTTGACCTTCATCAGCACCGGCTTATAGTCAATACCGCCCGCTTCATAGCCTTCCTTCAGGAGGACTTTGATTTGCATGGCTTCGCAGGTTTTCTCAAATTCCTTGGCGCCCGATGTGCCGAAGAGAGAGTTTTCGTGGAGGATCGCAACGCTCGTCGGCTTTATGACGGCCGTGAGTAGGGACTCCACGGAGCTTGCGTACTCACTGACAGGAGGGTTGAGGCGGAAAATGTAATCCCAGCCCGAGGTCGTGATATTGTCTGCGGCGCCGGTGTTGACGAGGAAAGGCATCTGGTTTTGCTGGCAAACGCCGGCCACCGCATACGTGACCGAGCTGCTGTACCCGCCCCCCAGCATGACGACCTTATCCTTCGTAATCAGCTTCTCAACGACGGAGCGTCCTACTTCGGGTCGACCGGTATCATCCTCAATGATGAATTCCAGCTTTTTCCCCTTCACACCGCCTGCGGCATTGATCTCCCCCAAAGCCAGATCAAAGGACTGTTTTTCGATCTCTCCGAACTTCGCCTGATCGCCGGTCAGGGGAAGAACAATCCCAACCTTGATCGTGTCCTGGGCAATGGAATAAGAAAGACCAAGACAAAGGGTGACCACGAAAATGAGTCCTGCCAGTATGAATCCTTTTTTCATTGCTGTCTCCTCCAAAACTTGAATGAATGTTGCTGATGAACCCTGTCCAACCACATCTCAGGCAGCCCCGTGAGGCAGCCGATGTTTCATGGAGATCAAATGACCAAAAGATGAAACTCAAGCTTGGAAACGAAGGTTTTCTCGGGAACCAGAGTCCCGGATGAAGATTGGAGAATGCGAATAAATAGCTTCATGAGGAAAAAGGATTTCCTCCCACAGTCTGCGTTGATCATGGGCGGAGCCGTCGGAATTTGAGATGGAACGTCTTCAGCAGAATGCTCCGCAACACGCAGCTCAGGAGTAAGCGTAGGAAGTAGCCTATTGTTCACAAAATTTCAAGGAAAAAAAGAATAGGCTTCTGTTTTCCTCAAAAATAGCAAATGTTTTGACGACGGCATTTCATAGATTGCCTGTCCCAGAGTATTCTGGTAATCTAGTGCTCATCCGGAGTAGAATTCAGGACAATCTATGCCCATTTACGAATACGAGTGCCTCTCCTGCGAGTGGCGGTTTCAGAGCCTGGTGATGAAGGAGGCCGAGGAGAAGAAGCTTCTCTGTCCCTAGCTGCGGAAAGGGCAAAAAGAAGCGTTTAATTTCCCGCGTGGCCTACCATGTGTCTGAGCAGGATCGTCTGGCTGGTTTCAATGCCACGGATGCCAAGGAGGATGTTTTTTTCAAAGACAGCCGCAACATTGGACTGGCCGCGAAAAAGAGGGCGAAAAAAATGGGCGTGGACCTGGGAGCCGGTTTTGAAGAGAAACTGGAAAAACTGAGAACAGACCCTGGAAGTGTCATCAGGGATAGTGAATAGCCGGCGTTCATCCATGACCGATGAGAGTGCTGTCAACAGGGAAGGGGATGTGGTTCTGATCCATTATCAGGAAAAGCCCGCGGCTTACGCGCGAATCGAAGGGATCAACCCGGATATCAAGAAAGAGTGGTACCAGGTGACCTTGCTGCTTTTGACCATTCCTGCTCAGTCGGTCACATGGATCTTGAGGGAGGAATACATCAACGGAGCCTCCTTCACCATGGGAAGCCAGTCCATGAGACTGGAGAAAGTGAAGAGAGTTTCCACTGGGGGAGCGCCCGAAGACGGTGGCCGGCCGCAGGGCCCGAAGTCTACAGAGAAGGCTTCCAAGGTTATTGCGTTTAAGAAACAACACTGATGAGCGCTCTAATCACCCATTTCTGATGCACCCGAAAGGTGTGGAGGAAAAAATAACACAGGAGGACGATATGGTTTCCAGCAGCATGTATGTTTACAACTTTGAGGAAGGGGACGGAAAGAACAAGAAGCTCCTGGGTGGAAAAGGGGCGAATCTCTGTGAAATGACGCGAATCGGCCTTCCCGTGCCTCCGGGCTTTGTCATTTCCACGGAGGCATGTTTGTCGTATCTGGCGCAAAAGAAAGAAGGGCTTCAGCCGGACCTAATGAATCAGGTGAGGGAGGCCATGGCCTACCTTGAAAAGAAGACAGGCAGGGGGTTCGGCAGTCCGGAGCAACCTCTTCTCGTTTCTGTGAGATCAGGGGCTGCCATGTCCATGCCGGGCATGATGGACACGATCCTGAATCTGGGTCTCAACAGCAAAACCCTTCCGGGTCTCATCAAGATGACCCAGAACGAGCGTTTCGCTTACGACTCCTATCGCCGGTTCATCCAGCTCTTCGGTTCTGTGGCGCTGGGAATGCCGGACGAGGACTTTGATCACATTTTCAACCGGATTAAGGAGAAAACCGGGGCAAAGGATGACACGCAACTGGATGCTGCGGCGCTGAAAGAGGCTACAGAGGCGTTTGTGGGTCTTGTGAGCGAGAAGATGCAGAAGCCCTTTCCGGAGGATCCCTACGTTCAGATGGAGCTTGCCATAGAGGCAGTCTTCAGATCCTGGATGGGGAAGCGGGCCGTGGACTACCGCAAGGAATTTCACATCACCCCGGAGATGGCGCTTGGAACAGCCGTCAACGTGTGTACCATGGTTTTCGGGAACCTCGGGAACGACAGCGCCACGGGCGTTGCCTTTACCCGGAATCCCGGAACCGGGGAGAACCGCCTTTTCGGAGAATACATGATCAATGCCCAGGGCGAGGACGTGGTAGCGGGAATAAGAACTCCCAAGCCGATCAGCGAACTTCGCAGGGATATGCCGGAAGTCTACAAACAGCTGGAGGGATTGCGCCATACCCTGGAGATGCATTACCGGGAGGTGCAGGATTTCGAGTTCACCATTGAAAAGGGAAAGCTCTGGTGCCTTCAGACCCGGAACGGCAAAATGAATGCCTCGGCCTTCATCAAGACATCGATTGACATGGTCAATGAGGGCCTGATCTCCGAGCAGCAGGCGATCCTTCGGATTCAACCCGAGATGCTCGCTCAACTGCTTCACCCCCGATTGGATCCCAAGGCCAAGGTCCGGGTTCTGGCCCAGGGGCTCCCTGCATCGCCCGGTGCGGCATCAGGAAAGATCGTCTTTAATGCGGACAGGGCGGAGAGCAAGGGCAAACTGGGCGAGAAAGTGATTCTGGTCAGAGAAGAAACCAAGCCCGACGATATTCACGGTTTCTTTGCCTCTCAGGGGATCCTCACAAGCCGAGGAGGCAAGACATCGCACGCCGCCGTCGTGGCAAGAAGCATGGGCAAGCCCTGTGTCTCGGGATGTGAAGCCATCCGGATCAACGATCTCTCAAAGGAGGCCGTCATCTCCGGGGTGACCCTCCGGGAAGGAGACGTGATCACCATAGACGGAAGCACGGGCAATGTCTACCAGGGTGTTGTTCCTACGATTGAGCCCGAGTTCGTGGAGGATCTGCTCGTTCTCCTCGAGTGGGCGGATGATATTGCCGAGCTGAAGGTGATGGCCAATGCAGACACTCCCGATTCAGTGACCAAGGCGAAGAACTACGGTGCGAAGGGAATTGGTCTGTGTCGGACCGAGAGGATGTTCAACCAGCAAGACCGGTTGCCTATCGTGCGGCAGATGATCCTTGCTGAAAACACGGAGGAAAGGGCCAAGTGTGTCGCCAAGCTCCTTCCCTTCCAGCGCGAAGACCTCAAGGAGATCCTCAGAGTCATGGACGGAATGCCGGTCACCATCCGGCTCCTGGATCCTCCGATCCATGAATTCCTTCCTTCCGAGGAGGAGCTGGTTGATGAGATCGAGCATCTGAGAGAATTGAAGCACACCGTGCAGCTCATGGCGGATCTGCCGGATACCTTGAGGCTCCTCGATCCCGATCTTCACAATAAGTATTCCGCAAACCTGGAAACTATTACGTTTGGTCTGGAGGAATTGAAGCACAAACACCTGGAAGAGGAGCTCATCATGGCAAAGGAGACCATGCTCCAGAAAGTGAGAGCTCTTTCCGAGACCAACCCCATGCTCGGGCACAGAGGAGTCAGGCTGGGCATTACCTATCCGGAAATCTATTCCATGCAGATCCAGGCGATCCTGGAAGCGGCTGCAGAGTGCGTCAAAGAGGGCGTCCCGGTTGCGCCGGAAATCATGGTTCCCCAGGTGTGCACGCTCCAGGAACTTGTGTTTGTGCGGGACCATGTGACCAGTATCCATCAAGAGGTGGAAAAGAAATTCGGGATAAAGGTTCCTTTCAAATTCGGAACCATGATCGAAGTCGTGCGGGCGTGCATGCGGGCCGGTCGACTTGCGGAACTGGCGGAGTTCATGTCCTTCGGGACCAATGACCTCACCCAGGCGACTTTTTCTTTTTCACGGGAAGATGCGGAAAACAAGTTCCTCCCCCTCTACAACGAGCGGGGAATCCTGCAGCACAATCCCTTTGAGATCCTGGACATCAAGGGGGTGGGACGCCTCATGATGATGACCGTGGAGTGGGCGAGGAAGGCAAGGGCGGATATGAAAGTCGGAATCTGCGGGGAACACGGAGGCCATCCGGACGCCATCCGGTTCTGTCACCACATCCAGCTCAACTATGTCTCCTGTTCGCCGTTGAGGGTTCCCATTGCACGGCTGGCTGCGGCCCATGCGAAGCTCAAAGAGGCGGAGTTCAAGTTCGTGTAAGGAAAAAGGATAAAGGTTAAAGGAAAAAGGGAAAGAGAACAACATCCGACGCGGAGCGTCTATTCGTCCGCTTTGCTCTTTTTGTTTTTATCCTTTAACCTTTGCCCTTTAACCTTTAACCTATTCTTTTATTGCCCATGTCGGGAGAGCTCGTAGATTCTCTGGCTGAGCTGGGAGAGGGCCTCCAGAGGTTCTTGTTCTTTTCGCAGGCGCCGCCGCAGGAAGTCTCTTTTGATCACGGCAATGGCATTCGTGAAATTCAGCCTTGACAGAGCCCCCACGTGGTCCACAACGCCCAGCTTGTGAAACCTTCTTCCCAGGTAGCTCATCTTTTTGAGGAGGGCGTCCTCTTTGAGCCCAAGGTTCTTTTGGTGGCCCATAGCCTTGGTGGCGATCCAGTAGGATTCCATAAAGGTTTTGGTCAGGCTTGCCCAGGTGGGCAACTTGTCAAAACCCATTTTGGTGATCTTGAAAGCGTCGTTTTCCGCTGAAGCACTGACAAAGGAGGCTTCCAGAAAATAGTCCAGGATGGATCGAACCTTCTCTCGCTCGTTTTCGTCTTCATCGAAAAGAAATTCGTTTTTGAGAAGGGTCTTCATGAAGGTGTAGTCCGTGAGAATGGAGTCGAGCTTCTTTTCTTCCTCCCTTCCTGCCAACAAGGATGTGGCCACAAGGGCATGGGGGATGAAGAAATGAATAATGTTGTTCTTGTAATATTCGAGCTCAATTTTCTTCTCGTCTTCCACGAAATAAAACGTCTCTTCTTCTTGGTCCACGTCTTCCAGCACTTCCACGATCTTCCAGTTTAGCAAAAGAGAAAGGGTTTCCTGTGTGGCTCTACTGGAATCACCGAGACTGGCGGCCATTGGAATGCTGAAGGTTTTCAGAAAGCGGATCAGGGTCTCCGCCGTTTCGAAAAGTTCCGAGTAAAGGAAGCCACGTCGGTGAGCCCCCAGGATAGCCGTTGCCACAAGGGTCAGAGGGGTGACCAGGGTCACGTCGTTGATCGCCTTGACCAGGTGAAACGCAAAGCGCCGGGGAAGCTCCTGTGGGCTCAGTTTTGTTTCTTGGAGGTACTCATTGAGCGAGACGGGTGGACTGAAGCGGATGTAAACCTTTCCGTACTTCCGCTTCAGGAGTCTTCTTGCGCCGATAATGTGTTTGAGTTTCTCCTGCTCTTTCACCCCTCCCTCGAGTTCTTTTCGGTAAGACTTCCCTTCCAGGATTCGGTCATAGACCATGGAAGTGGGCACAAACACGAGATCCTTGCAGAAGCCCTCGGCGTGCGCGTGAAGAAGGATTGAGAGAAAACCTGTTTTCGGAAGAACCAGTTTCCCGTTGCGGCTTCGGCCCCCTTCGATGAAGACCTCGAGGGGATGCCCTTCCTGCAAGAGCGCCTTGATATATCGGTTAACGACCTCCACATAGAGTCGTGGCTGCCGGAAGGAGCGGCGTATGAAGAAGGCGCCGGCCTTTCTGAAGATGTATCCGATGGGCCAGAAGGCCAGGTTCTTCCCCGCAGCGACTCGGGGAATGTGCATGTGGGATGCATGAAGCACATAATTAAGGATCAGGTAATCAAGGTGGCTCTTGTGGGAGGGGATGAAGATGAGAGGCCCTTTTCGCGCCCATTCCTTCACCATGCCCAGGACCGAAGTATCCACATCAAGCCCTTCAAAGAGCTTCTTCCAAAGCCATCTGAGACCAATGTCAAAAAGGTGAAGATAGGTGATATTGAAATCCGCGGCAACTTCATCAAAGTACTCGCCCGCTTTTTTTCGGGCATAGCTCAGGCTCTTTTTCTCAGAGGCGGCGGTGCTCTCTATTTTCTCGCTCACCCTGGGGTCCATGAGGACCATTTCCTTGAGCTGTTGCCGCGACTTCATGATCGGGCCGAGGATCACTCGCTTTCTGCTGTCGATGCTCTCGATGAGCGCGTCCCTGATCTCGGTGACCATGGCATGGAGAGGTCGGTCAGGGGGCTGAGACTGCAGATAGGCCTTGAGATCCAGCGGTTGACCGAAGTCGATGAAGGCCTCGCCCCGGTGTTTGGCGAACATCAAGATCTTCCTTGCCACGCTGGGATAGTCCCTGTACCCGAAAAGAAGGTCCGTGAGCGTTTCGTAATCTTTCTCCACGGAGGTATCATAGAGGATGAGCTGAGGGACGATGAAGATGGGACGGTCCAGATCTTTCTGTGTTTCCAGAAGAAACTGGAGATGATCTTTTTCAGCGTGAATGAATCGGCTGATAAAGCGTTTCGGGTCGATGAGGAAGATGAGGGAGGGCGTGCCTTCCCGTATCGCCTTGCCGTAGAAGCCGGTTTGATAAGGGCTGGGCAGTTTTCCTGACCGGTAGAAATAGGACAGCTGAGAGAAGAGGACCTTGAAGAAGCGAGTGAAGGGCAGAAGCAACGACATGTTGAGATCGAAAGCGATTTTCGGATAAGGAAGACGTCTTCTTCTGAGGTTGTAGTGATAGAGGAGGTAATCCAGGTGGCCTCGGTACTTGGTTGCGTAGACCACCGTGCCTTCTTTCTGAAGTTGCTTCAAGCCTTCTTTCGCGTTCTCGTCGACCTTGGCTCTTCTGAAGAGGGCATAAAGAATCCAGCCCAGCAGAAACCTCGGCTTGTCGTCAAGGACGTAGGGATATAAGATCTCTTTGTCAGAAGTATCCATGGATGGTTCACGGTGAATGTGAAGCGTATGGAACTATAGATAATTCGGTTTGATCCTGCAAATCAAGCTTTTTATACGCCTTCAGACAATCAATCCCTCCATCATGAAAAACGTCACGGCTCTGAGAAACTTATGTTGACAAAAGGAATTTCTTGTTCCTAAGATAGCTTAAAAGATTCCATTGGAGGTAATCATGCTCAGACCCATGGTCATTGCAGGACTGACTGTCGATCCTCTGACCAACAGCCCCATTGTGATTCTGAAAGAGATAGGTGGTGAGAGAACCCTTCCGATCTGGATTGGTTTGCTTGAGGCTACAGCCATCGCCAGTGAACTGGAGGGGATCAAGTTTTCAAGACCCATGACCCATGACCTTCTTAAGAATATCATGTCCCTCATGGACGTGAAAGTAAACAAAATCGAAGTGTCCGACCTGAAAAACAACACCTATTTTGCGTTAATCTATCTGGATCACAAGGGCAAGGAGATCTCCATTGACGCCAGACCGAGCGATGCCCTTGCCCTTTCCCTGAGGATGGGCGCTCCCATTTTTGTTTCCGAAGATGTCATCAAAAAATCGTCCCAGATTGATTTGAAGGCCGAACCCGACGATAAAACCGAGCAGGGCAAGAAGTGGCAGGAGATCCTGGAGAAATTGAACCCGGACGATTTCGGAAAGTACAAGATGTAGGAACAAAGGGACAGAGGCACAAAGGCACAAAGCAGAAAAACCACTGTATCCGGCTATCCCTTTGTGCCTCTGTGCCTTTGTCCCTTTTTATTTGGAGTTCACCCATGATCGATCTACACACCCATTCTTTGTTCAGTGACGGCGCCTTAATTCCTTCGGAACTGGTTCGAAGACTTGAGGCCATGGGCTACCTTGCCGTGGCGATTACCGACCACGTGGACACCTCCAACCTGGATCACGTGGTCCCGAGAATGGTGCGCGTGGCCGAGGAGTTGAACCACGCCCAGTCCGTCAAAGTTATTCCGGGGGTTGAGTTGACCCATGTGCCGCCTGTGTTTATCCCATCTCTGGTCAGAAGAGCCAGGGAGATGGGAGCCAGGCTGGTGGTGATTCACGGGGAGACGATCGTTGAGCCGGTGGCCCCCGGAACCAACAGGGCAGGGATCGAAGCCGGAGCAGATGTCATCGCCCACCCCGGTCTGATCAGGCCGGAGGAGGTGAAGCTCGCGGTGAGCAAAGGGGTGTTCCTTGAAATCACCGCGAGAAAAGGGCACAGCCTTACCAACGGGCATGTTGCAAAACTGGCGACTGAAGCCGGGGCGCGTCTGATCCTTAACTCAGACAGCCATGCTCCAGGGGACTTCATGACTGAAGTTTTTGCGCGCAAGGTGGTTCAAGGAGCAGGTCTCCCCTCAGAGTCCCTTCAAGAGTTCCTGTCTAATTCGCGTCTTCTTCTCGGAGGGATCGGATTCCCGCTTTGACGCGCTGTTTTTTCCAGGACCCTTTCCTGGCAGACCCTAACGCACACCCTTTGAACCGACATCCATGACTAGAGGAAGACTTGTTTTTCACCTATTCGGGATTATCCTGGTCGGCGCCTGGCTGATCCTGATGGTCCTTCTCGTTCACAGAACGGAGTTCTCTGAAAACAAAGAGGAGAGCAGCGGCGAATTCACAGCGAAGACCATTGAAACCCAAGACAAGGAGTGGCGAGAGATCTATCTCAAGGATCGAAAAGTTGGTTACACCGTCAGCCTGATCCGGGCTTTCAAGGAAGGATACTTTATCCAGGAAGAACTCTTTTTGAAGCTCAACCTCATGGGGCTCGGAAGAAATCTTTACTCGCTGACCCAGGCCCAGGTGGATGAGAAACTCTTGCTGAAAAGTTTTCAGTTCCTGATGACCTCCGGCGTCGTGCGTTTCCGAATGTCCGGGAAAGTAGAGGAGGATGTCCTTGTTCTGAGTTCAGGGAGCCAGAGCGCGAAGAGAATCAAGCTCGCTCAAACCCCTATGGTCGGATCAAGCATGACGTACTTCTTCCGATCCCGAAAGCTCAAGGTGGGTGACGTCTTTCATTTACCGTTCTTCGATCCCTCCACCATGATGCAGAAGGAACTGGTCATCAAGGTGGCGGGAAAAGAAACGCTGACCCTTCACCGGGTGGCCTACGAGGCTTTCCGGCTCGAGACAGACCTGTTTGGAAAGCCGATCTTTTTCTGGATCGATGAAAACGGAGAGACCTTGAAGGAAGAAGGGTTCATGGGGCTCACGACGGTGAAGTCGAACGCCCTCAGGGCGCCTCAAAATGTCGAAGGAGGGACTGATCTTTATGAGATGACTGCCGTGGTGCCGGACCGCCCTCTGAAAGATTCAGCCAGGGTGAGCTATCTGAAGATGAAAGTGGAGGGAGTGGACAAGATGGACCCCGTGCTGAACCGCGGCCGCCAGAGACTGCACGAGGGTGTTCTTGAGGTCGAAAAGGAAAAGATACCTGTCCAATCCCTCTATTCTCTTGGGCAGCAGGAGGTTCCTTCGGAATGGAAGGCGTCCCTCGAGGCCGAGTTCAACATCGAGAGCGGGGACAAGGAAATCCTGGAGGCGGTGCAGCGAATCGCAGGAGATGACCGAAATCCCGTGTCTGTGGCAAAGAAAATCCTTAAATGGGTCTACCGTAACGTAGAGAAAAAGCCGGTTCTCTCTATTCCGAGTGCCTTGGAAGTGCTCCGAACCAGGGCAGGGGATTGCAACGAGCACGCGACCCTTCTCACGGCGCTTCTCAGGGCGGCAGGAATCCCTGCGCGGCTGAGCATCGGTCTGGTTTACACCCGGGATAAGTTCTACTATCATGCGTGGACAGAAGCGTACCTGGGCGAATGGATCTCCATGGATGCAACTTTGGACCAGATGCCTGCGGATGCAAGTCACATCAAGCTCATCGAGGGTAATCTTGACAAACAGGTTCAGGTTGCCGGACTGATCGGCGAGCTCAAGGTGCAGATCCTGGACTATCGATATGATTAAGCTCATTCATTTGACGAAGACCTATAAAGAGCTTCGCGCTGTCGACGATCTCAACCTGGAGGTGAGGGAAGGGACCCTCTTCGGTTTTCTTGGGCCGAACGGAGCAGGAAAAACCACGACCATCAAGATGATGGCCGGCGTTTTAAAACCGACCTCTGGGAGAATCCTGATCAACGGGATGGATCTCGCCGAGGAGCCTGAGAAGGTCAAGAAGTGCATCGGGTTCATCCCTGACCGTCCCTATTTGTACGAGAAGCTGACCGGCATGGAGTTCCTGCACTTTATCGCAGGACTCTACGGCATGGATCATGCGTCTTCCCTCCAGTCAAAAATTCACGATCTTCTCGATCTGTTCGATCTGACGCACTGGGGTGATGAACTGATCGAGAGTTACTCCCACGGCATGAAACAGAGACTGGTCATGTGCTCTGCCCTGCTCCCGCAGCCAAAGGTCCTCATCGTCGATGAACCCATGGTCGGGCTTGACCCGAGAGGTTCACGGCTGGTCAAAGACATCTTCCTGGAGGAATCCCGCAAAAAAACCACGATCTTCATGTCCACCCATTCTCTCGAAGTGGCCGCAGAACTCTGCCAGGAAATCGCCATTATCCAGGCCGGGAAGATCATCGCCCTGGGAAGCGCAGAAGAACTGAAGAAAGCAGCCGGGGTTGACGGCAGTTTGGAGAGTGTCTTCTTGAAGCTCACGGAGGGAAAGAGGATCGCCCATGCGACGCCTTTGTCTGCTTCTTAGTCCGAGAATCCGGGGTTTCAGGAACGGCCTTTCGAATGCCACAGGAAAGGGAAGAAAGAGAACCTTCATCATGCTTCTGGTGGGGCTCTGTTTCTGGGCTCTGATGTTCGGCCTTTCCTTTCGCGTCTTAAAGTACTTCCAGTCCGTAGAAGTCATTGGTGATCTGCTGGCCCATCACCTTCTGGGCATGATTCTTATGGTCTTTTTTTCTCTCCTCATGTTCAGCCACATCATTACCGCTCTTTCAAACCTCTACTTGTCATCGGACCTTGAGCTCTGCCATGCCTCGCCTGCCTATGTGGAAGAGGTTTTCCTGAGCCGCGCCGTCTACACCCTGGTCGACAGCTCCTGGATGGTCATCGTCTTCGGCCTTCCGGTCATGATGGCCTATGCCTTTGTGTTCAAGCCCGGTTTCGGCTTCTACTTTTCCCTCGTGCACATGGGGTTCGGCGTGGTTCTCATCGCGGGAGGCGTCGGCATTCTGATCACCATGATCCTCGTTCGCATCTTTCCTGCTCAAAGGACCAGGGATATCATCATGCTCCTGGGGATCTGCGGGCTTGGTGCTCTCTACTTGATGTTCCGGCTGCTGAGACCGGAACGACTCGTGGATCCTGAAGCCTTTTTCAGCATCGCCCAGTACATGGCTGCGCTTCAGGGCCCGGATTCCCCCTACCTGCCCACTCACTGGATGACCGAGACTCTCTGGGCCACCCTGAGTCGGTCCCCAGGCAAAGACGTCCTTTTGTACTCCGCTTTCCTTTGGAGCACAGCCGGCGCCATCACGGTCATCAACGTGTGGGTGGCTCAGGCGATCTACTTCTCCGGGTTTTCCAAATCTCAAGAGGCGAAGACAAGGCGGGCAGGGAAGAGGGTTCTTGATTTTTTTGTTGCTCTGATCAAGCGGCCTTTCAAACCCCAGCTTGGTGCGATCATCGACAAAGACCTTCGTGCCTTTTTCCGCGATAATACGCAGTGGTCGCAGTTGCTGCTTCTCGGCGCGCTGGTGGTTGTTTATGTTTACAATTTCTCGGTTCTTCCTCTGGACAAAAGCCCCATTCGCATCGAGTTTCTTCAGAACGAGATCGCATTTCTCAATGTGGGGCTGGCCGGGTTTGTGCTTTCCGCGGTCTCTGTTCGTTTCATCTTTCCGGCAGTGAGTTCAGAAGGGGCTGCATTCTGGATCGTCCAATCTTCACCGGTACCTTTAAAACGCTTTCTCTGGACCAAGTTCGCCTTTTACCTTCCTCCCATGCTTATCCTGGGGGAAGTGCTAATTCTTTTGACCAACCACCTTCTGGAAGTGACTCCTTTCATGATGGTTCTTTCCTCGCTCACCATGTTTCTCGCTGTTTTCGGGATCGTGGCTCTTGGAGTCGGGATGGGAGCCATGTACCCGAATTTCAACCACCAGAACATTGCGCAGGTAGCCACCGGTTTCGGCGGGCTCATGTTTATGATCCTCAGCGCGGCTTTTGTGGCTCTGGTCGTTATCCTGGAGGCAGGGCCTGTCTATGTCCTGGTCATGGCTGACCTCAGGGGATTACCTGTGGCCATGTGGCAGTGGTTTTTGATTGTCTTGTCCTTTGCGGCGGTCTTGTTCATCATGGCCGCTGCAGTTTACAAGCCGATGAAAATGGGATTGAAAGCGCTGAGCCAGTATGAGTAGAACCCTCTTCACCGCAAAGACGCTGAGAGCGCAAAGAAACATTTTTGTTTTATTATTGATGGCCTCGTAAAGACTCATGAGCCACATATTGCTCGCCCCCAGACATGAAAATTGTCCCCTCTCCACCCATTTGGGGGGAGAGGGCAAGGGTGAGGGGGGTGTATTTTCACGGCAAAAACTCAGAAAGCGGCATTTTCTGTCATTCCGGTGAAAGCCGGAATCCAGTATTCTAAAAGGCATTGCGGACTTCCAGCTTCCCCCTTTGTAAAGGGGGACGGGACGCGGATTTTCTGAGTGAAATAAATAGACTTTCCTTTTCGAAAACTGGCATAATCCCCGCTTCGAATCATGACGGAGAGAAATCGCCACCATGTTTGACTTCGAGTACATCGGCAACCTTCATATCCACTCAGTTCACTCGGACGGAAAAGGAACCATTCAGCAGATTGCTGAATCCGCCGCAAAGGTGGGGCTCGATTTCATCATTCTCAACGATCACTCCTACATGACAGACGTTCTCTATTTGAACGAAGAGGGATTCTACGGCAAAGTGCTCGTGCTTGTCGGTTCTGAGCTCGGCGTTCGCTTTCACCACTATCTTGCCTTTGATTTGAAGCAGCGCATTGCAGAGCACAACCTCGCCCCACAGAAATTGATCGATGAGGTTAAGGCTCAGGGAGGATTCGGATTTCTCGCCCACCCTTTTGAAAAGGGCATGCCCTTTGTGGAAAAATCGGTTGCTTACAAATGGAAGGATCTGTCCGTGACAGGCTACCAGGGGATTTGTCTCTGGAACTTCTCTTCACGATGGAAAGAGCGCATCCGAACCATTCTCCACGGCTTCTTCTTTCTGGCCTTCAAGACACAGCTCCTCAAAGGGCCCAGCCGGGAGACTCTGTCCTTCTGGGATCAGGAGTGCCGGAAGCGAAGAATGGCGGTTATTGGCGGGTCTGACGCCCATGGGACTGATTTCAAATGGGGACCCTTGAACCTTATCCCTTTTACCTATGAGTACCTGCTCAACAGTATCACGGTGCACATCTTCCTCAAGAAGCGGATCCCGAAGGTCCTCGACGAGGCGAAGAAAGAAGTGTATGGCGCCCTCAAAGAGGGACGTCTCTTTATCGCCCATGACAACCTCTGCCCTGCGAAAGGCTTTCGCTTTGATTTCATCTCCAATGATGGCTCTGACCTGTACATGGGGGAAGAGGGGGACTTCAGGGAAGGAAGCTTCGTGATCGAAATTCCTTCAGAAGGGGAAATCAGGCTGGTCAAAGACGGTCAGGTCGTGAAAAAATGGCGGGGAAGAGAAGTCATGTACGAGCCGAAAGAAAAAGGCGTGTACCGGGTTGAAGTGTATCGACGCCTGTTTCCTTTCGGCTGGCGCCCCTGGATCTTCTCCAATCCCATTTATTTGAGATAGCCGACCACTGACCGCTGACGGCCGACCGCGCACCCTTGCCCCTGACTTGGTTGGAGATGCCTCTTGCGGCGGTCGGCCGTCGACCTCCATCTGTCGTTTTCTCTTCCTTGACTTCTGCCCTGAATCCTAAGACAATCCCATCATAGCCTGGGTGGCGGAAATGGTAGACGCAAGGGACTTAAAATCCCTCGGTACATAGTACCGTGCCGGTTCGATTCCGGCCCTAGGCACCAAGAAACAGAGGGCCAAGGAACTGCACCTCATCCAAACCACAGACATGGCTCCGGATGATTGTTCCCAAAAAATTGGAGATAAAGAAATGAGTGGTTGTGAAAAATGCAGCTTCAGAGCGAGGTATGACAAAAACCCCCGATCTATCCTGGGTCGAATATGGAAGTGGCATATCGGTTGGTGCCCAGGGTGGAAGTCCTACGTCAAATCCCTGCCCGATGAAAAGCGTAAGGAAGTGACGCAGCAATACCGTTAGCGTCTACGCTTCCTCCATCTCTGCTTGCAGGGCCTCTCCTGTCTTGCGTTTTTGTTAACGTCATCTCCTGTCAAACCTAACCTTATCCGAGAAAATAGGTGTACCGCGTGTAAGAACGATATGGCATACTGCCATGGCGGCATCATTTATGGGGAGTCGTTTTCCGCGGTTCCGAAATATCCAGCGTGGAGCATGTCGTCTCAGAGAGGGCAATGAACGACTGGTGCGATCAACAAGACTGGGTTCCTGACGGAGATCGTATCTACCGTTGCACCAAGTGCGGGAAGAGGCTATGCCCTCGTGAAAGGCAGGAGGACGGAAAGTTCTTGGGCTGGCAGTTGCCACCCCACAAAACCAAAGCGCACAAGATCAAAGCGATCAAAGCCCGGCAGCATAGAATCCGAAAAGTCAGATAGGGGCAAGGAGGGCGCTATGAAGCGACGTGATCTGGAAAGGCATTGGAAAAAGGTGATCAAGGGATGGCCGGCAGAGGCCAAGGTCATTGATCCGGCGAGCGTGGTGACCGCACCGTGGGTTCGGCTGAAGTGCAAGTATGGGTGCGAGATGTACGGAAGAGAGTACTGCTGTCCGCCGGAGACTCCGACCCCGGAGCAAACGAGGGAGATTCTGGGCGGCTATCGGCGAGCCATTCTGTTTCATTACCAGGCTGAAAAAAAAGAGGGTGTAAACCGGAGAAAGGGAAGCAGAGCTTTCCTCGATGCCATCGTAGAGCTTGAAGGCGAGATGTTCAAGGACGGTTATTACAAGGCTTTTGCGCTTCTTTCCGGCCCATGCGGGCTGTGCGCCCAATGCGCCAAGTCGGAGGGTCAGCCCTGCAATTTCGGATCCCGCGCCAGGCCTTCCATGGAGTCATGCGGAATCGACGTCTATCAGACAGCCTGGAACAATGGCTTTCCAATCCATCCGCTCCGCCACAAGGGCGAGACGCAGAACCTGTATTGCCTCATGCTCGTCGACTGAAGAAGCGTAGAGCTAAGAGCAGAGAGCAAGAAGGGCAGGGAAAAGCACTGGGGTAACTCCTTGCTCCAAGCTCTGCGCTCCATCCTCTTTGCCCTTGCTCTTAGCTCTCTGCTCTTAGCTCTAGGCTTCTTCAGAGGGCCCGCAAGAGCCTGAAAAAGTTGTCTCCGGCAAAGAGGTGGGCAAGCTGGATAAGCGGATATTGGAGAATGCTGGAGATGATCCCGGTCTTCAGAAAGCGGTCTGCCAGAAAGACTCCGAGAAGCAGTATCGGCGTGTACCTTGCCATTTCCCTGTACTTTTGGAGAGCCTCGTAGGAAAGGAAGCTTTCAAGGACGTGCGAGCCATCCAAGGGAGGAATGGGGAGCAGGTTGAACAAACCGAGCGCTATGTTCAGAATAACCATTGAAAGCAGGATCCTGAGATACAATTCCGAAGGAAAAAAAAGATAACGTATAAGTATTCCCGCAAGGAGCGCAACGCCCAAGTTCGCAAGGGGGCCGGCCAATGAGACCCAAAGATTCCCCATTCTCGGGTTTCTGAAATACCGGGGATTGACGGGCACCGGTTTAGCCCAGCCAAAGTGGAAAAGCAACAGACAGATTGCTCCAATAGGGTCAAGATGGCTGATGGGGTTAAAGGTTATCCTTCCAGCCTGTTTTGCCGTGGGGTCTCCTAGGGATAGCGCGGTGCGGGCGTGAGCGTATTCGTGCACCGTAATGGCAAAAAGAACCACGGGAATATTTACGATCAGTTCTTGGATACTACCAAACATAGCCTTCCTTTCTTATCCTAGCGTGCGATACTATCAGGAATCCCCTAACAGGACAAGAGCTAAAATGGTTGACGAAAGGTCCGGGGTGTGCGAAATTTCAACTTGCCCTACAGGGTGTGCGTCAGGTATCATAAATCCGGTTTTTTCGAGCGTTCAACTCTAATCGGAGTAGACGATGGCCAGGAGAAAGGCTGATTTTGCGGGAACCTGGTATCCGGGAAAGGATTCGGATTGCCGGCGCTCGATCGAGGAGTTCTCCCGATCAAGCGCCCCTTGCCCCTCCGGTGAGACGGTCGGAGGGATCGTACCTCATGCGGGGTGGGTTTTTTCCGGGAAAATCGCCTGCAACGTCATCCGATGCTTGAGCGAACAGGCTTCGCCGGACACGATTCTCCTCTTTGGCAGGCACCTTCACCCCTCAAGCAAAAGCTACATCATGACCGAAGGGGCATGGGCCACGCCTCTGGGCGATCTGGAGATCGACCAGGAACTCGGGGAAAAACTTCTGGCTGAATTTCCATTTGTCGTTGAGACCCCGACCCGTTATGACCAGGACAACACCATTGAACTTCAATTGCCGTTCATCAAACACTATTTTCCAAAGGTGAAGATCCTGCCCCTGGGGGTGCCGCCGGCTCAGGCATCTCTTCGAATCGGGGAGCGCGCGGCAGAAATCTCTCGCGACATGGGCCGAAAAACCTTTGCGCTGGGATCAACAGACCTCACTCACTACGGCGATAACTACGGGTTTGCCCCTAAAGGGGTAGGCAAAGCCGCCGTGGACTGGGTGAAGAACGAAAATGATAGAAGGCTGGTGGATTTGATTCTCAGGATGGATGCCGAGGAAGTCATCCGGGAATCGCTGACCAATCACAATGCGTGCTGCTCCGGGGCAGTAGCCGCAGCAATCGCAGCCGCGAAGAAACTCGGTGCCCGCCAAGCGCAAAAGCTCTTTTACGCCACGAGCTATGACGTCCGGCCGGACAACAGCTTTGTGGGATACGTGGGAGTCGTTTTTGTTTAAGCGGCCGTGGAGCCGGCAGCACACGGATTACTTTTAAATTCTAACGCTTGGGAACCTATATGGAGAGAAATAGAATTAAGTTTGAATTCCTGGTCCATGACTTGAAGGTCCCTCTCGCCGTGATCGAGGCGGGAGTCCTTTCTTTGCTCCAAAAGCAGGACAAATATGGGGCTTTGAACGAGAAACAGATCAAGATCCTGGAAAGGGCGTTGAGAAACACCATTGTCACGCGGACTCTTGTGAACGATGCCCTGGAACTTGGGCGGTCCAGCCAGGGAATCGTCAATAAGTCGACGTTCACGCCGGCCCAGCTTGTGGAACAGACTTTGGTGGAGGTTCTCGATCTCACCGACCACAGCACCGCGGACGCCATCAAGGAGTGCAGGACTTTGGCGGACCTCAAGACGTGTCTCGCGGAGCACGGACTTCTTCTTGAACTTGACGAAACCTTTTGGGGCCGCGATCTGTATCTGGATGAAAGCAAGGTGAAACAGATCTTCAGGAACCTTTTGATCAATGCCCTCAAGTATAAAAAGAATCGTGTGGTCTTGAAAATCGTGCGGGGCGATGGCCATCTTTTCATTTCCGTAAGCGACGACGGTGAAGGGATTCCTTCCGGCTATCACCAGAAGATATTCGAATGCTATTTCCAGATGGACATGAAGACAGATCACTGTGTGAGAGGCCACGGCCTGGGCCTGGCCGGGGTGCAGGTGTTGCTCGAAGATATGGGAGGGGAACTTTCCCTTGAAAGCGATACCGGAAAAGGTGCGACCTTTTCAGTCAAGATTCCATGGTGAAACATCAGGCTATGACAGGAACGGCTCCTGTCGATAAAACATTACAGAATTTCTTCGAGGTCTTTCTTACTGACCGTATGCTTGGCATCAAAATCATTCCAGAAATCCCTGTCCTTCTCTCTCCATCCTGAACCGAAAACCTTGTCGAAGAAAGGCTTCAGTTTCCAAAACCAGCGTCCGTGTTTTTGAGCTCCTTTCTGTTTCGCTTCCAGGATATCTCGCAAAAAATCCGCAATTTCAGGAAGCTTGTCCTTGGGGACATAGGAGTGGGCGCCCTCTTTGATGGATCGGACCAGATTGTCCGGGCTGAGGGCGTGGGCCGTGAGCATGACGGCGGAGATGCCCTTTTGCTTGGCCATACGCAGGAGATCATAGCCTTTGACGCCCATGATATCCAGGATGGCAATATCATAGGTGTTCTTGTTGAGAAACTTGACTCCTGCATCAAAGCTAGGAGCCTTGTCCACCAGACACATGCTCAGCATCTCCGCAAGAGTGTCCAGCACGTCGGGTTCATCATCAACGATCAAGACCCTTTTCCCTTCGAGAATGTCGTCATCCCCCATCGTCATCCTCCCATGGATTAAAGCGCAAGCTCGTGTGCTGCTGGTGACCCAGACCCAGGCCGATTACTTGTGGACCTGGCGCTTCGCCCTGCAGGAACGCTTGCCGCCTCGCAGGGGCAAGGGTTCACCCGTCGAATCCGGTTTTTTTATTTTAGGAAAAGCTAAAGGCATTTCTAAGAAAGGGTAGCCGGATGTTAACCCGAGAGATCCTCCTAGTCAACATATTTGTATGCCTGGTCACTCCCCTGTGTCGGAGGTTGCCACCCAAATTCACCGTCGATCTAATTCCTGGAGTGTACGCGGGACTCGGGTTTCGAGAAATTCCTAATCACCAGCGAGGCGTCCGATGCAAGGCGCCGAGGAGCGACGACTGAGCGTAGCGCTTGAGAACCCCTTTCCAATATGATATAGCATACTCGCTCTTGAGATCGAGGAGGAGGGCTCTATGGAATTCATGGAAAAAGCGAGAATTCGTCTGGAACATTGGATTCATCACAGTGAAGAGCACTACGAGGAATATTCATCTTTTACCAAGGAACTCGAAGAGGCCGGAAAGATCGAAAGCGCTCGGCATCTGAAGGACATGATCAGTCTGACAACCCGAAGCACCGAGTGCCTGAAGAAAGCGATGAAAGCGCTGGGTTAGAAAGCAAGCAGGAAGGAGAGGTCCCATGTGTGAGGCTCATGCGTTTATTTTGCAGGATGAAAGGGAAGTGAAACTTCTTGAAAGCGTTGATGAACTGGAAGTCGAGGGAGATGAGATCAGGTTGATCAACATCTTCGGCGAGCAGAAGATCCTAAAAGCCAGGGTAAAAGGGTACAGCGGGTCCGGCAGGAAAATCCTCCTGGAACCTATCCGATGACCCTGCTTTCCGCCCTGTGAGAGGGTAGAACCATGAGTGAACTGATCCGTCGTGCAGCAGAGATGATTTTTAGATCCAAACTGACTCTGGCTTTGACCGGTGCAGGCATTTCCGTGGAATCGGGCATTCCGGATTTCAGGAGCGCCGGGGGACTCTGGTCCAAATATGATCCTTCGGAATACGCGAGCATCAGCGCCTTCAGGCAGAATCCTGAAAGAGTGTGGAACATGCTCCGGGACATGGATGCGCTGGTGAGCAGCGCCCGTCCTAATCCCGCCCACTCGGGCATGGGCGAAATGGAGAAGATGGGTTTTCTTCACTGCATCATCACGCAGAATGTGGACAATCTTCATCAAGCAGGTGGCGCTAAGAACGTGATCGAGTACCACGGTAATTCCAGCACTCTTTCCTGCCTGTCCTGCGGAAGAACCTACCGGGCCGAGGAGAAAAGAGCTGAAGGGACACCCCGCTGCGAGTGCAAGAGTATCCTCAAACCGGATGTGGTTTTTTTCGGGGAGGCCATTCCCCCCGGTGCCCTGACCAGATCGTTTCAACTCGCTTCCAGCGCCGAGGTCCTGCTCGTGGTGGGGACGTCCGCTGTCGTCTCTCCGGCCAATACCATTCCCTCCATCGCCAAAGACCGTGGGGCAAAGATCATTGAAATCAACAAGGAGAGCACCCACCTGACTCACACGGTCACGGACGTTTTCATCGAGCAAAGCGCCGGGGAGGCCATTCCGCAGATTGTCTCCGAACTCAAGCGGCGCAAGGGGAGAGTGGGTTAATTCTTCGTGGGAATGATGCTTTGCAGGCACAAAGGTGCAAAGGACAGAGGCACAAAGCAGAGAAGAACAGAAAAACCGGCATGACTTTGTGCCTTTGCCTCTCTGACCCTTTGTCCCTCAAGCTGTCGGCTGAAGCCGACAGCCGTTTACTTGGGTTTCAGGAAATCTTCGAGGTGAATGACCTTGTCCTCTTTCCTCGCGGTGTCCCAGGAGACCTTGATTTTGGATTTTCGGAGATCATTGATCATGGTCTGAAGTTCCGGGTTCTTTTCAATGATCCCCTGAATCTGCTTGCTCAGATCCTTCCATGTCCTGTCGAGCTCCTGAGTGTCCAGCCGGAAGCCGGCCCATGAAGCGAGCAGGGATCCCAGGTGGGAAAGCAGACCAAAGTGGGTTGTTCCCTGAAGATAAAAGGGACAGTGACACCAGAGGATGAAGCACTCGATTCCCCGTTTTCTGGCCTCGTTCAAGATGGTCGAATGAATCGCACTGGGGCCCTTATAATTGACTGTGGAGAGCCCCTTTTCTTTGAGCCGGGCCAGAAGCTCTTCGCTGGAGGCCACGGCGGAGACGACCATGTCCGTGTGGAGCACGTTGTCGTACATGCTGCCCAGGAGGATGATCGTCCTGACCTTCGTTTTTTCGCAAAAACCCACCAGCGCCTCGGCAAAGTGGAGCCATCGCAGATTGGGCTCCGGAGCCTTGAGCAAAATCATGTCACGACCCGCAGCCTGCCTTTGGACGACGTGCAGGTATCCGCCGGGCGGCGTTAGTTTTTTGAGCAGGCCCTCCTCAATTTCTACGGAAGGCCGGTTCTCATCGAACCGATAAAAGGGATCAGGAATAATCCTTCCGAAAGTTTTGGCGTCGAGTTTTTCAATAAGGTAGTCCACCATCCCTCTTGAGAGGTCAAGAGCATTACCCCAGCCCTCAAAACCCGCAATCAAAACAGGATCGTCCATGTCTGGCATGTAAGCGATTTCAATGGCTTCTGAAAACATGCTCAAAGTTTGGCACCCCATGGGAGGGTTGTCAATTCATTTCTGTTGACAAAATCGGAAAAAAGTTTAAATTACCAGCCTTTAGAGAGACGATTCCAGATCGGTACCTGACTTTGAGGGTAATGGATTGTCCATAGAGATTGAAAGAAATGTCCTGGAAAACGCCTGCAAAGAGATGATCGAAACGATCCTCTTTTGCATTCCCGTCGCTTTCAAAGGAACCATCTATCGGGTCGGCAGGCCTCCCGCTTTGATTACCGAACGAATCACGTCCGGAGTCATCGATTCGCCCAGAAGACAAATATCCTGGGGACTTCCTGAGAAGTCTGAATACAATCCGCCCGGCAGGCCATGGATCGATTACCGGGATGAACCGGGAAGGCCGCTGGAAGCCATGGCTTGGTGCATAGAAAAACAGCTCAGCTGGACCTCCGCTGACCCCAGAAACGATCTGCGGAGTGTGAGACTCCAGGTGGAGGGGGTTGAAGAGGATTATCATCACATGGAGCCGGTGCTGGTCCGCAAGTCCGATCTCCACCTCGATAAGTATTCTTCCCTGGGGTATCCAAGGGATTACCAGGAGAGAACCATCTGGCAGGGCAGCGATTATGTGGTGGTCGCAGTCATCAAGATTCATTTCAGTCCCTACACGATCCGCGTCGGCAGCCGTGAAACCAGGGTGATCAAGAAACTGTCTCGCTCTCTGGGTACCCAGCTCCTTTCCCACCATCTGCGCCAGGATAGTGTTCGAGCGATGCAGCAACTGGCCAGGGACAGGCTCAATGCGTGCAACATCCTTGCAGACTCCCTTCGAAACGCCATTACCAAATCCGCTCTGATTTTTTCCCTCGTTAAGATGGAGATCGGGAATCTGAGGGACCAGTGGGAGACTCTGCTCCTGAGAGAGCGGCATGAAAAAAATATGAAGCAAGAGGCCATTAAAGAACTGGAAGAGCTGTTGACCCACATGACGGGGAACACGCAGGAGATGAGAAATGATCTCGCGGGTGTGCAGCGCCGGTTCCTCGAACTTCCCCTGAGCCCTGAAAAGGCGGAGAAATGGGTCGCCCTGCAAATCCAGGAAAGATGGCGAGACCTGATTGCGAAGTCCCCTCAGGATGAGAAGACCACCCGCCGCATCTGGCAGACCGTAGACAAGCTCAAGAAGTCGCTCTATTACGGTAGGAATCCAGAAGTGGTCGCGGGTTACGCGGGGATTCCCAGGGATCTGAAAGAGGAATGGGTGGATGCGATTTACAGCAATGTGGACGGGTACAATGATTTGGCGATTGAGCGTTTGCTCAGGCTTCTGGCCAATCCGGCCCTGTCCATCCCCAGCCGTGAAAGGTCCAGGAGGACGCTGACGCAGCTCAAGATCCTTGCAGAAAACATGAGTCAGCTTGAAAGAAACACAAACTTCCTCCTGCGGCACGTTCTGAACGGAGGAGAGAACGGCTTTTCGGCGGAGTGGGTGAACGGGGATAAGGGAAACCACCCGGTGAGCCGTGAGCGGGAGGATCGATAAAGGAACTGGAATTCTCTTTCCGGCTTTGCTAGAGTGAGGGCCATGCGCCTGTAGCTCAGATGGATAGAGCAGCGGACTTCTAATCCGCAGGCCCCGTGTTCGAATCACGGCAGGCGCGCTTTCTATTTTTCCTCTGCTAAGGCGATGTCGATCAGGTAATTGCCTTTTCTCGGTCCCTTTTCTAGGACGGATTTTCTTGAGACGATGCCCGCACCCCTGAATACCGTTACAGGAGTATAAAACTGGATGTCATGGAGTATTTTCCCGAGCTTCAAGCTGTCGAGCAAAGCCCGATCAGCAGAAGAAACAACAACGCTTGTTAGACCCCCAACCTGGTAAACTACATCCAATTCTACCGCGTACCTGTGTCTTTTGCCATCATGGAAATGAATCTTGATGGATGAAATGTCCAGGAAATCATCTTGAGTTTTCACCGAGGCCTGGATTTCTCCGGAAAGGGCCGGAACCATCTCATTCATCCCTTTATTTCTCAAGGAGCTTACTAGAAAATCTCGGACATACTTGAGATCCTCTTTGGAAAGAGTCTCATTCCGCATCCATTCCTTGAACTGTGAGACAGCCGATTGAGGTAAAGAAAGCGAAAGGTAGCATCGCAAGATGTTTTTTGCCGCGATCGTAGGAAGAATCCCTTCCTTGAGAAGCTTTTGGAGTTCGCTGACAGCTTCTTCGTACTGGCCGAATTTGGCAAGGGCCAGGGCGCCCTCAATGGCGGCTACTTCTTTGGTTCTAGAAAAGGTGAAGAGTTTCTTGATCAGGGTTTGAAGCTGCGGGGATAAATCCGGAGTCGTGGGCGCACTTCGAATTTCAGCAATGTCTCTGTTGACATCCAGAATCCTTTTTTTCACGGCTTCAGTGAACTTCTCAGTATTCTGGAGTTGCAGATTGGTTCCCAAGAGCGAGAGGATTTCTTCATACTTCCCCCTGGATTCAGCAAGCAGCCCTTGTGCCCGGTAAACAGAAGCCTGCTTAACCAGAGAGCGCACACGTTCCGCCTCAGACATAGACACCTCCATCCAAAAGATTGCCCGAGTATCGCCCTCCTATTTCTCTTCCAAGAAACAAGCAAAGCTCATGCCCAATGTTTGCTCCTTCCCGAGGATCCTATATTTCATTGGAATTTATGAGGATATCGTTTCGATGAATTCCTTTGCAGAAAGACTTCAACAAGAAGGCGCGCGCCAAGGGATACGGCGGTGAAGGGTGCCGGAGTCATTCGCCGGCCATTCTTGTGTGTGTACAAACGTAATATTCTAATCATTGGATGACTCATCACAGCCAATAATTGCTTAATATTATATACTTTCTCTAATTGATTCATAAGCTTTTTGTCCATAAACATACCCAAATGCAAATAGGTATACTTTTTTCCAGTTGATTCGCCAAAAAAGTATACATTTCTTTTTTTGCTGGCTATAATATAGAAGCTAAAAGTAACGCAAGGAGATAAGCATGAACGGAAGAACATCGACACCCGGATCATCGATAGCTGAACTGCGCGAGATTGGCCACTGGCTTTCATCGGTTCTTGACCTGCGTAACGTTCTTGAATTCATCATCGATAGGGGCACGAAGAGGATGCGAGCAAAGGCCAGTTCGTTGCTTCTCGTGAATCCAAAAGCGAAAAAGCTCTATTTCGAAGTAGCTACGGGCGAAGCGAAGGACGAGGTCAGAAAGTTTGAGATCAACATAGGCCAGGGTATTGCGGGATGGGTTGCCCAGAAAGGAGAGACTCTTCTGATCCAGGATGTCAATAGTGATCCGCGCTGGTACAAGCAAATTAGCGAATCCATCGGCTTCAAGACTTGCTCTATTCTTTGCGTGCCTTTAAAAACCGATGATGAAATTATCGGGGTAATGGAAATGATTGACAAAGAGGATGGGAGTCCCTTTCAGGAGGAAGATAAGAGCATACTGGAAGCTTTTGCCGCGCTTGCTGCGCAGGCAATCAGCAACGCAAAGAAGATTAAGCAATTTACGCAGGAAAATATAGACCTCAAAGAAGAGCTTTGGAAAAAATACCAGATCATCGGAGATAGCGCACTTCTGAAGAAGGCGATTTCAGATGCCCTGAAAGTTGCGAATTCAAAAACAAGCACGATGATCTTGGGAGAAAGCGGAACAGGCAAGGAATTACTTGCTAGAAGGATTCACGAGAATGGCTCAAGAAAAAAGAAGCCTTTGATCATTCTCAACTGTGCAGCGCTGCCCGAGACACTCCTCGAAGCGGAGCTTTTTGGGCACGAAAAAGGAGCATTCACAGGAGCGCTCACTCAAAAAAACGGGAAGTTTGAACTGGCGGACGAAGGAACTCTTTTCCTGGATGAGATTGGAGAGATGACGCCGAGCATGCAGGCCAAGCTCCTGGGGGTCCTTCAGGAGGGCGTCTTCTATCGCGTGGGAGGAAACACCCCGATCACGGTGGATGTGAGAATGATTTGCGCGACGAACAAAGATATCGCGCGCGAGGTGGGCGAAGGAAGATTCCGGGAGGACCTATACTATCGGTTGAATGTGGTCCAGATCCGCATGCCCGCTCTCAGAGAGAGACGGGAAGACATTACGCCTCTTGTCGACTACTTTCTCACCATGTTCAAGCAGGAGAGAGGATTTCTGGATCTTCCCATCTCCAAAGGAGCAATGGATAAGATGCTCCAGTATGACTGGCCTGGGAATGTGAGGGAATTGAGAAATGCGATCGAGCGAGCGGTCGTGATGGGGAACGGAAAAGAAGTCCTGCTTGAAGATCTGCCCATCGGCGGAGAGAAAACGAGCCCGCCGGCCCTCGAGCTTGGCCTAAGTCTGAAGGAGGCGGAGAACCGGTTCAAGAAGGAATTCATTTGTGTGAATCTCAAATACCACAACGGGAACAGAAGCAAAGCCGCCAAGACCATGGGCATTCAAAGAACCTACCTGTCGCGCCTGATTTCGAAGTATGGATTGCAGGGGGTCTGATTCTTAGTAGAAAGGATGTGCTTCCAGGCTTAGAACTGGCAGTCGAGGGTGGTCAAATATTTGGCCACTCGCTTCCAGACATCCCGACTGCAAATATCCGATCCTGAGAACTCATTTTGCCCGACCTTCAGTTTCAGGATTTCCTTCACGAAATAGACCTCTTGACCCTTATTGTCCTGGAAGGAAATCCTGAGATCGCACCCGTCCCAGGCCTTATCAGAGAAGATCGCGACACGCCATTCGAAAGTGACCAGCAATTGATGTTCTGAAACCTTGGACACGTCGCATTTGACCGTGGGTTTGGCGTCGGCGAGGTTTGAGATTAGGAAAAGGGCGGAGAGGGCCAGTAAGAGGCGAAGCTTCTTGTTCATGGGATTTCCCTCCTCAGCGGACAAAGTGCTAAGCATTTCGAGCCTAAACGAATTCAGTCGCTTTAGCAAGGTTCCAGTTCAGTAGGCATCTGACAAAGGAAATAGGCCAGGCAAACGGGTCAGGATAAACTTCAGGCTTGAAGTTTGCGGATATTCGTTTATAGTATGCCTGAATGCAACTACTCAGGTAGATAGACTGAAGGTAGATAGACTGAAGGAAAAGACATGCGCGATCACACAAAGCCAAGATCGTTTGGATACGTTAGCAGGTGATTGTGTCGTGGATGATCATTATTGCCCTTCAGTCTTCAGCCTTCAGCCTAAACACCTGAGCAGCTATGCCTGAACTATTTGAGGGAGGTTTGAATCCATGAGAACGGACACTGTTGTGAAAACAAGGGCGGAAGTCCTTGTCAGCGACTACGTGAGGAGCGTGTACAACTGGATGGGCATTGGTCTGACCCTCACAGGGTTCACGGCCTATTATGTCTCCAACAGCGAGAGTCTCCTGCGCCTTGTTTTTGGGAATCCTCTTCTTCTCATGGTGCTGATCATTGCTGAACTGGGTCTTGTTTTCGCCATTGCCGGGAGGGTGAACAGGATGAGCGCGGGCACGGCAACGGCCCTTTTCGTGATTTATTCCGCCCTCAACGGGGTGACCCTTTCTTCGATCTTTCTGGTCTATGCTAGTGCCTCCATCGTGAGCACCTTTTTCATCTGTGCCGCCACGTTCATTGCCTGCAGCCTCTACGGATGGACCACCAAAAAGGATCTCACCTCTCTGGGCGGTTTTATGATGATGGGTCTGATCGGCATCGTCATTGCGTCTCTGGTAAACATGTTCGTCCGGAGCAGCGGTATGAGTATGATCATCAGCTACATCGGAGTCTTTGTTTTCGTGGGTCTCACCGCCTATGACACTCAGAAGATCAAGAACATGGCCATGACCCAGCCGGCAAACCTGGATGGAGGCGTCATTCGAAAGGGAGCGATTCTGGGTGCCCTGTCTCTCTACCTCAACTTCATTAACCTCTTCCTGATGCTACTCAACATTTTCGGTCAGAGAAGGAACTAACGTAATCCGGATCAACCATCCCCTCTGGTTCCGCTTTACCGTGGTCAAGGCGGATGATTCCATGAGGGGTTGTTATTTTAAGTCGTGCCATGAATCTTGAGCCGTCTTATCTGGGGCTGTATTCCGAAGGACTCTTGAAGGAAAGGATTAAGAAGGCCTTTGCTGTACTTGAATCGTGCCGTCTTTGCCCGAGGAACTGCGGGGTCAATCGTCTGGATGGGGAATTAGGGTTTTGCGAAATGGGTAGGAAGGCCAGAGTCGCCAGCTACAATGCCCATTTCGGAGAAGAATCCCCCCTGGTCGGAAGATCCGGTTCAGGAACGATCTTTCTCAGTTCGTGCAATCTCCTTTGCAGCTTTTGCCAGAACTTCGAGATCAGCCACGGGAAAGAGGGAGCTGAGGTGGGGCCTGAGCAGATGGCGCTCATGATGGTTCAGCTCAGCGAGGCCGGATGCCACAACATCAACTTTGTGACCCCCAGCCACGTGGTTCCCCAAATCCTCGAGGCGCTTCCCTCTGCGATCGAAAGAGGTCTCAGGGTACCGCTGGTCTACAACTCCAGCGGTTACGACGGCAGGGAAACCCTTGAGCTTCTCGACGGGATCTTCGACATTTACATGCCGGATTTCAAATTTTGGGATAATCGCTGGGCAGAGAGGTATTGCCGGGCGCCGGACTACAGGGAAGCGGCGAGTGCTGCCCTTCGGGAGATGCACAGGCAGGTGGGCGACCTGGCCATGGATGAGCGGGGCATCGCTTACAGAGGGCTTCTGGTAAGACACCTGGTCATGCCGAACCGGGTCGCCGGAACAGAAAAGATCATGGAATTCCTGGCAAGAGAGATCTCCCCGAGCACCTATGTGAACGTGATGGACCAGTACAGGCCCTGCGGGAGTGCTTGCCGGGATGAGTTCATCAATCGCCGTCTTCATTCAAAGGAGTATCGTGACGCGGTGAATGCTGCCAAAAAAGCCGGCATTGAGCGTCTGGACGAAAGGGATCAAGCTCGATTGATTTTTATGCGATGAGTGCCAACGGAAAAACGTTCATTGTGGGTGATGTTCACGGGTGCCTCGGCATGTTGAAGAGGCTCATGGACAGCATTGGGTGGAGCCCTGAGGCGGACCGGCTCATTTTCCTCGGCGATTTCATTGACCGGGGCTTGGAATCCAGGGGGGTCGTCGAGTATGTCGTGGAGATCTCGAAACTCTCCGGACGCGTGGAATGCCTCATGGGGAACCATGAAAAGATCCTCCTCGACTTTCTGGATGGGAAGGATATGAACACCTTCTTTCTAAACGGGGGCCTGGCGACTCTCAACAGCTACCGGCCGGAGCATCAACAATATGGAGGATTTCTTATCCCTGAAGAGCATCTGTCTTTTTTCCGTTCTCTCAAACTCCTCATCGAGCTCGATGAGTATTATGTGGTTCACGCAGGGTTGAGGCCGGGTGTCCCCATAGAGAGTCAGAACACTGAGGATCTTCTCTGGATCCGGGATTCCTTCATCTTCTCAAACCACTCCTTCGGCAAGAGGGTGATCTTCGGCCACACGCCCTTTGCCCAGCCCCTGGTTATGGAGAACAAGATCGGCCTGGACACAGGCGCTGTTTATGGGAACAGACTGACCTGTCTCGAACTGCCTTCCTTGAAATTCCATTTCGTGGAAGCATGAGGGACCCTTGGGCTTTACCGTCGGACTCACCTCTACTATCCCGGTTGAAATCGTCCTCGCTGCCGGGTGTAAACCCCTGGACCTCAACAATATCTTCATCACCTCCCCGGCACCGGAAAAATTCATCCAGCAAGCCGAGCACGCGGGGTTCGCCCATAATATCTGTGCCTGGATCAAAGGGATCTACTCCACGATCCTTCAGCACCGCATTCCTTGCGTGATTGCCGTGACAGGCGGGGATTGCAGCAACACGACGGCGCTCGCGGAACTTCTTGAGAGAAGAGGGGTCAGGGTTATCCCCTTTTGATTTCCCCCTCAATCGTGACCGCGAACTTCTCAAAAGACAGATGGAGAACTTGAGTCGAACCCTTGGTGCGTCCTGGAGTGAAGTGGAAAAGGCCAGAGCCCGGCTCGGCACGATTCGGCGGAAGTTGCAGGAGCTGGACAGGCTCACCTATGAAGAGAATCTTGTAACCGGTTTTGAGAACCACCTCTTTCTGGTCACAAGTTCGGATTTCAAATCGGATCCGGATGCCTACGAGAATGAATTGGATCAGTTCCTCCAGGAGGCCAAAGCGAGATCTCCTCGGGAAGGATCCATAAGGCTGGGCTATCTCGGGGTTCCGCCGATTTTCAGTGATCTCTATGAATTCATCGAATCCGTGGGCGGAAGAGTCGTGTACAACGAGATCCAGCGGCAGTTCAGTATGCCTTGTGCAGAGGGAGATATCGTGGACCAGTATTTGAAGTACACGTATCCTTACGGCATCACGGGCAGGCTGGAAGATATCCGGAAGGCGATCGAGGAGAGGCAGCTCGACGGCCTTATTCACTACACACAGACCTTTTGCTTCAGGCAGATCTACGACATCATCCTTAGAGAGAGCCTTCCTTTGCCTCTTCTCACGATCGAAGGGGATAAACCCGGTAAAGTCGACAGCCGGACCGCTCTCCGACTTGAAACCTTCGTGGAAATGCTGAAGATGAGAAAAGGGGATCAGTGGTTGTGAGGTAAGACCGACCTTTCACAATTCTATCATCATATCATCCTCGCAGGCGATGGTATTAGGGAAAATTTTCTGCGCTTCCATCTCCGCCTTTTTCCTTAACTCGATCGTCGTGTATTTGGCCGCATCAAAGTGGACCAGGGCCAATTGACTCGCTCTGGCCTCTTTTGCTATTCTTGCCGCAAATTGAGGGTTCAAATGAGGCCACTCCACACTGTACTCCCCGGGCAAGAAAGAGCACTCTGAAATGAGAAGATCCGCCCCTTTGGCCAGAGTGACCGCGTTTTCGCAATAGCCGGTATCCGGACAGTAAGCGATCCCTTTTCCCTCCAGCTGGAATCGGTACCCCATGGACAAAGGCGGATGAAACAAGTCCAACCCCTCTACTTTAAAAGGAAGCTGCCCATGGCCTGTAGGCAGTTCCAGAATCTCTGTCTTGTAAGGCAAGTGGTCGAGAGGGGCGGTAAAGGGTTGCTTGAGCAAAGCCCTGAGCACTTTTTCTGTGCCTCTCGGACCTGAAATCGTGAGCTTTTGGCTAAAGGAAAACTTGAAAAGGGTATGCAGGCCGATTAAATGATCGAGGTGAAAGTGACTCAGAAAAAGGAAAATAGGGTTCGAGTTAGACAGGACCCTGTCCAGTTTTGCAAAACCGGTTCCAGCATCGAGTACGATGTTATACTCTTTGGTGGCGATGAGAACGGACAGAGTGTTGCCTGTCTTCGTGTCGTACCAGCCGTTTGTCCCGAGAAAAATGATTTTCATGCTTTGAGCTTTCTTATGAATGGTTCTCTTGTTGCCGGAGAAAACTGCTTTCCTCGTCACTTGCCACTAACTTCAAGCAAGATCTCATACCCTTTCGGTGCTGCTGCAGTGAGGACGATGCACCCGCCAAACCCTACCTCCTGCTTGAACACGACTTCTCTGCCTCTGACGCTCATCCTGGGATCGCCGATTTCGCCGACGCGGTAAACGATCTGCTGGTATGGTTTGCTGAGTCCGCTTGCTGTAAATGCTCCACCCGTTTGATAGAGATCTTCGACGTCTGAGGGCGCTACCATCGGCGGTACAGAACCCTGGGGATCAGCAAAGGTGATTTGAGTGAGGACCAAGATTCCTCTCTGCGCCTGAAAGACTTCAGTGACATTGAGACCGAAGAGAGAGTTCTTCCAGGTCATCACGACCTCCTCTCCGTCTCGCAACACTTCAGATAGGATCTTCCTCCCTGTCCCGGCTTCTTTGAGCTGAATCCGGGTGTACCCGGACAGGGTCACCTGCGACAGAAGCGCCGCGACAAGGAGAAAGAAAAAAAGCAGGGCGAAAAAAACGCTCCGTCCCTTCATCTATTTCAGGGCGCCCTTTTCTTTGAAGAACTTCTGGGCACCGGGGTGCAGGTACTTGAGCGCATCCGGGGTGATCTGTCCCACGGCCATGGCCGGCGTCAGCGCCGTGGCCCCCTTCCAGACCGCCGCGAGCTCGGCCTTGTTGTCGAAGATTGCCTTCAGGATCTGGTAGAGCCGCTCTGCCGGGAAGGTGTCCATCGCCTGGAGGACGGCCGTGATGCCGAGCGCTTCGATGTCGCTGTCAACGCCTGCGTAGGAGCCCTTGGCGAACACGGTCTTGTGGAAAACACCGGGATTTTCCTTCATAATCCTGTCCGCCATATCTCCGCCTACCGGCAGCAGCACCATTTTGACGCCGGGGGTGGAGGCCATGTCGATGATGGATCCGGTCGGGACGGCGCCGCTCCAGAAGAAGGCGTCGATCTTGCCGTCTTTGAGCGCTGCGACAGACTCGCTGGCTCCGAGTTTCTCCTTCTTAATGTCCTTGTTCCAGTCGATGTCGAGCGCCTTGAGCACGTAGTCGGCCTGTTCCTCTGTTCCGCTGTTCGGGGCGCCGACGGAGACGCGCTTGCCCTTGAGCTGCATCACGGAGGCGATGCCCGTGGCGCTCGTGGTCACGATATGGAGCGGCTGCTCGTAGAATCCCATCACCAGCCGGATCTTGTGCTTGGCCGGGATGCCGGGCACCTTGCCGTCGTTCGCCCAGCCGATGTGATAGTCGTAGGCGAATGCCAGCCCCGCCTTCCCGGCACCCAAGAGCTTCATGTTGTCGATCGCTGCCGTCGTCGCTTCAGACGTCGCTTCGGTGTTCGGGACGTACTTGCCGATGATTCCGCCGATCGCGCCGCCCAGCGGATACCAGACACCGCCGGTGCCGCCGGTGACGATGCTGAAGGAAAGTTTCTCCTGTTTGGGCTGCTGGGAGTAAACGCCTGTCGTGATGAACAGCGATACGGCAAAGACGAGCACCACGCATGCAACTGTTTTGAATCCTCGAATGTTCATGACCAACCTCCTTAAATTGTGAAGTAAAGATACCATGACCTAATGACCTTACAAATCCAACCCCGCTGGCTGTGAAAACCTTTAAAAAGTCGGGGGCTTCATGCCCTTACATTTGGGCTCAGACCGGGGCCTGGCTTTCCTGAACGACACCGCGCGTCACCCACAGATGGTGCAGGATCATCAGAATGCCGGCAATAAGCGGCGCCAGCGCCGGAATGGACCAGCCGATGGGGGCAATCACCATGGCGAAGGCCGCGATGATCAGCAGCACCCGCTCGAACATGGGGAATTTTCTGCGCATATATCCGATGATGCCCAGGGAGACGAAAAACAGGGAACAAACGCTCGTCGCCGTGGCCAGGAGAAAATCGGGCCAGTTCCCCCCCAAGATGATGAGGCTGTAACCGACGGTGGTCGTCGAGAAGTAGAAGGGCACAAGAAAGGCCGGAAGGGAATACTTCCATGCCTGCATCATCGAGCCGAAGGGGTTTCCGCCCGTGACAGCCGCCGCCGCGCAGGGGGAGAGGCCGACCGGCGGGGAGACCTCGGAAAGGACGGCGAAGTAGAAGGCGAGCAGGTGCGCCACATGCATCGGGATGCCCATCTTGACCAGAGCCGGCGCGACCATCACCACGGTCATGATGTACGTCGCAGTAATGGGCAGGGAGAGGCCGATCAGCATGGAGGCGATCATGGCCAGCAGCAGAGCGGCCAGCACCGACCCGCCGCTCAGGGACATGATGATGGAGGAGATCTTCAGCCCGAGGCCCGTCAGCGTAAAGGTCCCGACGATCAGGCCTGCCGCGGCCAGGAGCACGGCGACCGGAAGCATGTTCTTCGCCCCCTCGATCATCGCCACGATGATCTTGCGGGGTGTCAGCCATTCATTCCGTTCCCGACTCAGGAAGCTCGTCAGGATCGTCGTCCCGATCGCGCCGATCGCCGCGTATTCGGGTGACTTGTTCCAGATGACCAGCAGGGCCACCAGAACGACGATCGACAGCAGGTGGTACCCCTTGGTGAGCATCACCTTCCGGACGGTCTTCGCTTCGGCCTCCGGGGGTGCGAAGCGGTACTTGCGGGCCTCCAACTCCACCATGAACAGCGTCCCCACGTAATAGAGGATCGTGGGGACGGTCACCATGACGACGACGTCCCAGAAAGAGACGCCCATGAACTGCATGATGAGAAAGGCGGCCGCGCCCATCAGCGGCGGCGAGAGGACCGCACCGATCCCCCCGGTGGCGATCAGCCCGGCGGCCATGTTTGGCGAATAGCCGGCCTTCTGCAGGATCGGCCACATGATCGGCGTGACGGACATGGTGGTCGCCACGCCGCTTCCCTGCGGCCCGCCCAGCAGCGCCGAGGTGATCACCGCGCCCCGCCCGGCGCTCGCCGATTGTCGCCCCATCGTTGCGAGCGATAGATCCAGCCAGAAGCCGCCTGCCCCCGCCACGTCCATGAAGGTGCCATAGACGACGAAGAGCATCACGAACGAGGCGCTCACCGAAAGCGGCACGCCGAAGATCCCCTCCAGCGTCATGACCATGTGGCCGACAATACGGTCGATGTCATAACTTTTATGGGAAATGATGTCCGGAAAGTAATTCCCGAAATACATGTAGAGCAGGAATCCCAATACGACCAGGGTGAAGGTGTTGCCGACGATGCGGCGGGAGATTTCCAGCAAAAGGAGGATCGCTATGAGACCGAAGAAGAGATCCAGCGGGTCCGGAAGCGTGGAGCGGCGAATGAACGTGATCCAGGTCCCACAGGGCGTAGACGATGGCGGCGACGCCCAGGAGGGCCAGGATCAGGTCCAGCCACCGTGTCCAGCGGCTTGCGTTCGGCCGCATCGGATAAACCAGGAAGGCCAGGGCGAAAATGAAGGCCATGTGGACCATCCGGAAGATATAGGTTTCCACAAGGAATATGGCGCCGTAAAGCGACCATGCAACGAACCCGGCGTAGAGAACGCCCATGGCCATCGCCCATATCCCTCGTGTCTCGCGCATCCTGTCACCTTTTTCGTGTGCTCGCCTGACTAGAGGTCTCCCGGATAGCGGGTTGAGTGCCGGTGCGTCGTCTCATAAGTTCCTTCAGAGTGTTTCTGAGATGCGACACTTGAAGCTTTTTCAAGTGAGGTCGGATTGTAAAGGATTCTCGCTGGTGTGTCAATATGAAGAGATCCCAGCGGGTTGTGAAATAGAAGACAGAATGAGGACGGGGAATCGACGAAAAATGAGTGACTTCCGAGAGAGCGGGAAGTCACGCATTTTTTGTCGGTCACTTTGCGCGTTTTGCCGTGTTGATCAGAACAGGTTCAACAGGAACGTCGCGGTGACTGCCCTTGGCTCCGGTCTTCACTTTGGAAATCTCATCAACTACCTCCATCCCTTGCACGACCTTTGCGAACACGGCATAGCCCCATCCCTGGGTCGTCTTATCCTTGAAGTTCAGGAAATCGTTATCCGCGCTGCTGATGAAGAACTGGGCGGTTGCGCTGTTCGGGTCCTGGGTCCGAGCCATGGCAATGGTTCCACGAAGGTTTTTGAGGCCATTGTCGGACTCGATCTTGATCGGCGGACGGGTGGGCTTCTGTTGCATATCCGAGGCAAAGCCTCCGCCCTGGATCATGAAGTTGGGGATGACACGGTGAAAGATGGTGCCATTGTAGAAGCCCGCATCCACATAGGCGAGGAAGTTTTTGACCGTCTCCGGCGCTTTCCCCGGATAGAGCTCAATCGTGATTTGACCTTTGGTGGTGTCCAGGATGACTTTGGGATTATCGGCGCCGGCAACCGGAGTCACGGCGGCAAGAACGCTGAGAGCGGAAATGAATGCGATTTTCATGATTTCTCCTTTCGAAATTCGTTTTCGATCATGGCAAAAGCCTTTGAATCTTTGCGGTTCACACATCAGAAATCAAGGCCCCGATCATATCGACCGGGGCTTCTGGGTTGTTTTTGGAATTCTTAGAAATGCGCCTGAATGCCCATGGGATCCTTGAATTCAAGAGCAGGATCAAACTTGAGCTTTTTCTCACCCCGCTGGTCCACGTACTTTAAGATCTCCAGATCGACTTTGATTGGGACATTGACGCCCGCCTTGGTGAGGAGCTGTCGCAGATAGCCTTCGGCCTTGGTTGCAAAAGCGATCGAGTCTCCAAGAATGCGCAAACCTTCCGGCGGGTTGTGAAAGCCGACGGAGTTCTCAGCGCCAATGAACAGCTGACGGTAAAATGCTTCCTCATAGAAATCCTTCGCCTTTTCGTAAAGCTCCTCATCAATAACCGCGCCGCTCGCCTTGGCCTTGTGCACGGTCTCAAAAAGCTTTGCCGTTGTCGCCGTCGCATATCCCGCGCGGATCATCATGGAGACAGTACGGTCCTGGATGGAAAAAACCCTATCCTTCAGCCAGTCCGTGCTTTCCGCATGGCACTGCTTGCACGCTCGAAGATCTCCCTGGATCGGGCTCATGACGCGATGGTCCGAAATCTTGTACACGCCTGCCACCATGTAAGGCATGTGGCAGTCGGCACAGGAGGCTCCCGCTTTGAAATGGACGCTGTTGTTCGTCCAAAACTCATATTCAGGATGGCGAATGTAACCTAGCCTGAAACCGGTGACATTCTGCTTCCATTCCTTCACGGTCGCATCCGTGCGGATCTGCTTGATAATATCTTCCACTGTGATGGCGCCGAATTTGCTGTTCTGCCAAGGGAAATACAGCCCTACGGAATTCCCTTCAGCATCTTTGGGGATGTTGTAGGTGACGTGGCACTGTGCACACACGGCAGAACGCATCTCCTGCCGGGTCAGCTTGCTGGGGTCTGTACCCATGGATTTGAAAGCCTCAATCAGGGTGAATCCTCGTGAAATCCTGAGGCTCATGTCCTTGGGATCGTGGCAGTCGATGCACGCAACGCCCAACGTTCTCATTTTTTCCGGGATTCGACTCAGAGTGTCCATAAAAGGTTTCTTATAATAGTCAATCCCCATTTCCTTCTGGAGAGCCGGGGCATAGGGGCTCTTACAGCTCAGGCAGACACCACCAGCCTTCAGCCGTGTGGAATCGATCTCCAGCTGGTCACGCAACATGTAAGCGTGGCCGCGGGGTTCGTTGTACTCGACGCCGAAGCCCCAGCCATTGAAGAGCAAGGCCATATAAGGGAACTGGGAGAGCTTGTCCACGGTGAGCGCGCCGCTGTCCATTCCTGTTTTATACCTGCTTCTTCTTGCGCCCACAGGATCTTCGGTCTTTTTCCAGCTCTCATACTCCTCGGGGTAGGCCTTGCCCCAAAGGGCCGGGTCAATCTCGCCGTCAGGGATGGTGACCGCCTGCCTTTGCACAGGTTTGGTGGGTTCACATCCGAGAAAAACGACCACCAGGGCCACACACAGGCACAGGCAAATGCCTATAATATTTTTTGCACCGAAAGACATCTTCCCCTCCTCTTTGTCTTTTGAATTAAGTTTAATCTCCGCACACCCGGCACCCCAATCCTCCCTTTCGTCTCCCCCTCCCTTTCGCAGATCCCGGCTGGGGGAGACGGGAGGGGGAAGGGGAGGGTGCCTTTGTCACGCCCGACGCTAGCGGGTCATTCGCACAGCCGAGAGGTTGTGCTGAAGCCAGCGGTGGCAGCTCCAGCAGTGGCGCTGTTGGTCAACCTTCTCAACACGAGCCTCATGGCAGCGGATGCAGTTGGACTGTACGACCCTCTGCTGATGTTCAGTAATGTTAATCCTTTCCGGCACCCTGCCGGAATAATATACGGCAACGTCCCATAGCCCATCAAGGGATTTCCAGAGATAGTAGACGCCCCTGTTTTCATGGGGCAGGTGACAGTCGACACACTTGATGGTGCGATGGGCGCCTACATGAAACCAGGCCTCGAAGTTAGACTCCATGGTGTGGCAGGAGGCGCAGAATAGGGGTGTCTCTGTCTTGGCCATGAGCTCGGGCGGGCCGAAACTCAAGAACAGCCCGCCGGCAGCGCCCACGACGCCCAGCAAAAGGATCCCGATAAGAATCTTCCACTTGTTGTTCTGTATAGCGCCCATTTCTCAGAAACCTCACCAGGGTGTTTATTTCCCGCGGGTACCGACGGATACGACGCAAAATTAAGGATTGCTGGTGAGGTGCAAGGTATTGGTTTGTGAGGCGCGATTCTAGAAAAGTCTTTCCAGGGTGTCAACAGGAAAGACCTTTCTTTTGTTGAAATCTGGCTGCCATTCACGTATTGTGCCTCCCCAAAACCTTGTCCAGCTAGTTTTCTTGAAGGGATGGGGTCCGCAGCAACACCGGGAGGCAGAGAAGATGACAGTGAAGACGGCATTTGACAATGAACGGTACATCCAGGAACAGACAGCCGAGATCCTCGAAAGGGCCGAGAAGTCCCACAACAAACTCTACCTGGAGTTCGGCGGAAAGCTCCTCTATGACTACCATGCCGCCAGGGTGCTGCCCGGATATGACCCGAATGTAAAAATGCGCCTCTTGCAGCAGCTCAAGGACAACGCGGAACTCCTTCTTTGCATCTATGCCGGAGACATTGAGAGAAAAAAGATTCGGGCGGATTTCGGGATCACCTATGACTCGGACGCCCTCAAGTTGATCGATGATCTGAGGGATTGGGGAATCCATGTGCTGGGGGTTGTCATCACGCGTTTTGATCATCAGCCTGCGGCCATGGTCTTCAAGAACAAACTGGAACGAAGGCACATACGGGTCTACACCCACCGCTTCACCAAGGGGTATCCCACGGATGTGGAGATGATCGTGAGCGACGAGGGTTATGGTGCCAACGAATATATAGAGACGCAAAAACCCCTCGTGATAGTAACGGGGCCGGGCCCGGGAAGCGGAAAGCTGGCAACGTCCCTGTCTCAGCTCTACCACGATTATCGAAGAGGCATCCAATCCGGATACGCCAAGTTCGAGACTTTTCCCATATGGAACCTGTCTCTCAAACATCCTATCAATGTCGCCTATGAGGCGGCCACAGCGGATATCCGGGACTTCAACATGATCGATCCTTTTCACCTTGAAGCCTACGACCGGAAGGCCGTGAACTACAATCGCGATGTGGAGGTCTTTCCCGTCCTGAGAAGAATTCTGGAGAAGATCACGGGAGGGGAGCCGTTCTACAAGTCTCCCACGGACATGGGAGTGAATCGGGCGGGTTTTGCCATTACCGATGACAAGGGCGCTTCTGAGGCGGCCATTCAGGAAATTATCCGGCGCTACTTCCGCTACCGGTGTGAATATGCGCTGGGCTTCACGGACAGGGAAACGGTGCAGAGGGTGGAGCTACTCATCGAGGATTTCCGTCTCAAACCGGAGCACCGGGCAGTGGTGGGGCCGGCCCGGCGGGCTGCTGTGGAAGCGCAGGAACAGGGAAAGGGGAATGAAGGCATTTACTGCGGTGCAGCGATTGCCCTGAAAGACGGGACCATGGTGACGGGGAGCAATTCACCCCTCATGCACGCGGCATCCAGTGTGGTCATCCATGCGATCAAGCACCTGGCGGGCATCCCCGAAAAGATCAAGCTCCTGCCTCCCTATGTCACGGATTCCGTAAAGCGGCTCAAGACCGAAATCATGAACGAGAAAAACATAAGTTTCGATCTCGAGGAAACCCTCATCTCCCTCAGTCTTTCAGCCACAACCAATTCAGCGACTGAGCTCGCGCTCGAAAAGCTGAAGGAACTCCGCGGTTGCGACGCCCACATGACTCACATGCCGACACCGGGAGACGATGCCGGCCTCCGCCGCCTCGGAATCCATCTCACAACGGATCCGAACTTCGCAACCAGAAACCTCTTCATCGGCTGATTTCTCACGACACTCCGTGGGTTCTTTCCCAAGGCTTGCGGCGGTTGTCGTCATTCCGGCGGAAGCCGGAATCCAGAGAAACGGACTGGATTCCCTCCTGGATGTTGCATTCTGGAATCATAGGGTTTTGGGTCTATCTTCAATGAAAGACCGAATCAGGTGTTTGCCGGTGAAATGCCCCAGGGTGACATACGCAATCAACATTTCGCGGCCGAAAAGCTTTCGCCGGATCTGACCATAGTTCAATCCCTGGCGGTGCAACTCAAGGGTTTGCTCGCCTATGCTTTGCAGGTAGGCGATCTTTTCTTTGAGAGCAGCAGAACCATTTTTGCGAACGTTTCCGCTTCCCGTGAAGATCAGATCGATGTCCAATAGGCTGAGTTCCTTGAGCGAAGCGATGATCTGCCAGATGTTGTAGTCCGCCCTCAGGGCTCGATCCTTCCCGCCTATATAGGTGTCGCCGGAAAACAGCCAACCCTCGTCAGGTTCATAAAGACAGATGTGGTCCAGGCTGTGCCCCGGAGTGTGGATGACTTTGAAGTGGTGGTGGGCCGTTTGAATTGTGTCGGGGATGGGGACGGCGAAGGAAGGCTCAGGATATCCCCACATGACTATCTGATAGGGATTCAGATGCTTTTGGTCCCGGGGTATCGCCAGCCCAGGAATAGCCAATGGGTGGGCAAGAATTTCAGCGCCGAACCTTTTTGCAAGCGCAGCATTCGCTCCGATGTGATCCTCGTGACTGTGGGTAGTGACAACGCGATCGACGTTGAGTTTCTCAAGGGCGGAGACCAACTCAGTCACCGTGTAAAAGCACCCCGTGTCGATCATCAGCCCGTCCACCCAGTAAGCCGCCGTGTAGTACAAAGCCTGCCCCAGGATGCCCCGGGCCAGCCGAAATCCACGCACCTCCCCAATATTTTCAACAGAAATCATCTGAGGACCTTATTTAGAACGGCACAACAGGCGCGAGCACTTGGCCCCTCCTATTGCGGATGATTGTCTTCAAGGGATCGAGCTGCACGTTCATTGTGCCCGAAATAGGCTGCTTATAGGAGACCCTTTGTTGCACAGCACCTTCGCAGTGTCAAGCCTCTGAGCACATATCAGGGTGGCACGGACAAGCCCTGCTTGTCCGTGTAGCCACGGTGAGAGATCTCTTCTCAATTTGAGCGAAAGTGTTAGAGCAGTCCACATCTGGGATGCTCTTTTCAAATTCCTCTCCACCGTGCTAGGGGAAGAGAGCTTGCAGCTTAGATTGGGGGGTGAAGGGGAGGGGGCGCCAACAAGAAACATTGTATTTATCAACCGTAGAATGGGTTGAGCCGCCGTGAAATCCATTCTTTCGCTAAAGAAGAGGTTTGTCTCGTGATTTTAATCAGGACGGTGAGTTCTTCGACGTGGCTCAGGACCCTGAGGTTCTCGAAGGGCTTCTTGAAATCGCTAGCTTATTAACCGGACATTACTGCCTTGACATAAAAAATTCTTTTCCGTATCTTCAATCCACACAAAAGAAAGTTCTTAGTGCGCCAGGCAACGCTTGGCGATTCCTGTTGGTTGAGACGCTAATCTGACAAAGTTATCCGACCGTCAAAACCGAGTTTTGCGTTCATGTGGGGAATCGCCTGCGTGAAGCGAAAACGAGGCGACCTGTGTCCGCCCCATACTGACACAACCGCTGGCCAATACCAATTAGGATAGGCCGTCTCAAGGGAATCCGTGTAACGTTTCCGCCGCAGGAGGTCCTGATGGCCGATTTTTCACCAACCTACTATAAGACGATTCGAGTAATCGACACGTTTTCCGAGTGGACCGGCAACGCCTTCGCCTGGCTATGCGTTCCGCTCGCAGTCGTCATCTTCTACGAGGTCGTGTCGCGTTATTTCTTCAACGACCCGACCATCTGGGCCTACGACCTGTCCTACATGCTCTACGGCGCGCTGTTCATGCTCGGCGCAGCCTTTGCGCTCCGCCGCGGCGCCCACATCCGCACCGACATGCTGTGGGAGAAATTCTCCAACACCACCAAGGGCAAGATCGATTTCTACGCCTACATCCTTTTCTTTTTTCCGGGCATGATCCTGTTGTTCACGACCAGTATCGACGATGCCTGGCATGCCTTTACGTTTAGCGAACTGTCAGAGCAAACGCCCTGGCGGCCGCACCTGTGGCCGCTCAAATCGGTGGTGCCTCTGACCGCACTGCTGCTGCTGATCCAGGGCGTGTCGGAAATCCTGAAAAGCTGGTACATGATGCGCACCGGCAGGGAATTCGAGCATAAGATCGGGGGCGAGATATGACAGGCCTTGAGGGTCTCGGCCTGATCATGCTGACCGTGATGATCGGGGTGATTTTCATCGGCTTCCCGATTTCGTTCACCCTGCTGATCCTGGCCCTGGTCTTCGGTTACGCGGGTCTTGGCCGGATGGTGTTCGACCTTGCCTATCTGCAGACCATCGGCCTGATGAAAATGGAGGAACTGGCGGCGGTGCCCCTGTTCATACTCATGGGCTATATCACCGAGCAGGCGGGCCTGATGGAGAGACTGTTCCGTGCGTTTCGCGACCTGCTCGCGCCGGTGCGCGGCGCGCTTTACCTCGGGGTGATCCTGACCGCGACGGTGTTTGCCATGGCTACCGGGATTGTCGGCGCGGCGGTCACGGTGCTGGGCATAATGGCCGCTCCGATCATGATCAAGGCCGGTTACGACTCGCGCATGGCTGCGGGTTCGATCGCGGCCGGCGGCACGCTCGGGATCCTGATTCCGCCCTCGGTGATGCTGATCGTGATGGGCCCGGTGCTGGGCGTGTCGGTTGCGGACCTTTACGCCGCGGCTTTCGGCCCGGGATTCCTGCTCGCCGGCATGTATATCGCATACACCATGGCGCGCAGCTTCCTCAATCCTAAGCTCGGTCCGCCGGTGCCGCTGGACGAGCGGCCCACGTCCTGGGCAGTCGTGATCAAGGAAATGCTCTTCGGCATGGTTCCGCTCGGCATGCTGATCGCCTGCACCCTGGGCTCGATCCTGCTGGGACTGGCGACGCCGACCGAAGCCGCCTCCGTAGGTTGTTTCGGCGCGTTCATGCTCGCACTCGCCTATCGCAGGTTCACCTTCACCGGCGTCAAGAACGCCTGCGTCAGCACGATGAACACTTCGAGCATGGTCCTGTTCCTGGCGATGACCTCGAATATTTTCGGCGCGGTTTTTGCCCGGTTGGGAACGGCCCAATGGATCACACGATCGCTTCTGGCCCTGCCGCTGCCGCCGATCTTGATGCTGCTGCTGGTTCTGACGCTGATTTTCCTGCTCGGCTGGCCGTTCGAGTGGCCCGCCGTCATCCTGGTGTTCCTGCCGATCTTCGCCCCTGTGGTGCAGGCGCTCCATTACGACCTGATTTGGTTCGGCGCACTGGTGGCGGTCACGATGCAGACGGCGTTCCTTTCCCCGCCGGTGGCGATGTCGGCCTACTACCTGAAGCAGGTGGTGCCGCAATGGAGCCTTGGCACCATTTACAAGGGGATGTTCGATTTTATGTGGATCCAGTGCATCTGCATTCTGATCGTATTGTACGTTCCCGGCGTCGCGCTGTGGCTGCCGACCACGCTGACCGAGCGGGCTACGATCGAACGCATGGCGCCCTCGAACGTGGAGGATGCCGCCACCGAAAATGCGCAGGGAAACAACTTGCTTGAAGAGGAGTACAGTACCGAAACGCCGAAGGAGGAAGGAGCGGCGACAGAAGAAAGGACGACCGGGAAGTAAAAGTGTATGGGTTTTACGCTAACGAGTTCATCAGGTTTTTACCAAAAGGAGGGTGACATGCAACTATCAGCTTTCAAAACACTTGCGTTTGCAACAGCGGCATCCCTGTGCCTTGGGGTTAGCGGACTGGCGTTGGCGCAGCAGCCGGCCGCCCCGGCGCCGCGCGTGCTCAAAATGCAGTCGACCTGGCCGGCGGCCTCATCGCTGCAGGAAAACTCCAAGTTTTTCGGCGAGCGCGTGGACAAGCTCACCGGCGGCGCCCTGAAGATCGAGACCATGGCGGCCGGACAGGTGGTGCCGCCATTCGAGGTGCTCGACGCCATCAACAAGAAGGTGCTTGACGGTGGGCAGGGGGTGACTTACTACTGGCAAGGCAAGAACTCGGCAGCGACGCTGTTCGCGTCCACGCCGGCCGGGCCTTTCGGCATGGACTATATGGACTTCCTCGGCTGGATGCACGAAGGCGGAGGAATGGAGATGTACTGGGATTGGTACCAGAACACGATCAAGATGAACGTGGTCGCGTTCCCGATCATGCCGGCCGGCCCGCAGGCCTTCGGCTGGTTCAAGCGGCCGATCAAGGACCTGAACGACTTCAAGGGCATGAAATGCCGCCAAACGGGCATCGTCGCCGAGATCTTCCAGCGTATGGGCATGGGCACGGTCAACCTGCCCGGCGGCGAGATCGCGGCTGCGGCGCAGCGCGGCGTGATCGACTGCGCCGAGTGGGTGGCCCCCATCGAAGATCTCAAGCTGGGCCTGCCGCAGATATACAAGTACTACTACACGCCGGGCATGCACGAGCCGAGCGTTGTGGCCGAGTTGATCATCAACGCCGACGTTTGGAAGAGCCTGCCGGCGCAACAGCAGGAGGCGATTCGCTCCGCCGCGACCGAAACCTACGTGCGCTGGTGGGTATGGTTCCAGAAGCAGAACGCCGATGCGCTGGAGGAGATGCGCACCAAATTCGGCACGCAGGTCCTGCGCACGCCGCCCGAGATCCTGACCGCGTTCCTGAAGGCGTGGGATGAAATCGCCGCGGAAGAGTCGGCCAAGAACCCCGTGTTCAAGAAGGTCTACGATTCGCAGCGCGCCTACGCGTCGAAAGTGGTTCCGGCCAAGCGCTTCCTGACCCCGCCCTACTCTTTCGCCGCCAACCACTACTGGCCGCAGGAAACGGCAACACCGGCCAAGGCGCCTAAAGCGGCTGCGCCGACGAAGAAGTAGAGCTTCCATGTAACCCCTGCAACACCGGACCGGGCAGCAATGCCTGGTCCGGTGTTTTTGTGCGGCAAAAAGAAATGATCATGATCGAAATCGTGAGCTTGGTGCAGAGCCGGGAGCAACGCATTAGCAACTCAAGTCATAACATCGCTTGAAACAGAAAAGGCGGAGCGATGAGTCACCATAGAACAATCTTGATGATTTCATATCTTATGGTCCATCTCTTTTCAATCATCAAGGAGTAGCAGCAACAGTGCGGGTAACAGTCCGGGATTACTCGCACACAGCGCGTCATCAAGCAGAGTGGTGGCGCTTGCTGTCTGAGAAACATTGCCGGCGACATCATGGACCCAGGCGTAGAGGGTTTTGCTGCCGCACCCAGAAAAGGTATAACTTGTCGGCGCCATGGCTGTCCAACCGGTTGCGGTTGTTAAAGGTGTTATGGCAGATTCAGTAATAAGATAAGCGGTAATGCTCATGTTGTCAGTTGCGCTAAATGTGGCTATCGGAACCGTCCGGCTGCTGGAAGTGGCGGGAATAGTGAAGGCGGTCACTTCAGGTGGTTGGCTATCAACAATACACCCGTTGCTTCCCGCACGCCAATCACTATCAGTATATCCACTCTTGGTAGCTTTGACGCGGTAGTAGTAGGTCACTCCGCTAATGCGACCGGTAATCGAAGTGCTGGTTTCTGAGCCACTGTACGGCGTCCGCAGACCAGCCGTGAATGCACTGTTGGTTGCCTCCGACAGAAAATAGGTAACTCCTGCGGTAGCCGAAATTGCCCAGTTCACTGTATAGTTGCCGTCCGGGTCGATGGCAGGGACTGTGATGGTGGCCGGGGCAGCTGCTGGTCCAAATCCATACATAGCTCCAACACCGTTGATGTCGTCCTGTTGTGGAATGGTTATATCCGATACATAAGTTTTCATAATAGTTGGCACACCACGGTCCTCATGGTCCAAGCCGAGAGCATGTCCTAACTCATGGACAGCAACACGCTGAAAGTCGTTTTTCCCAAACCAATCCCCAGACCACCACGAAGTCGAATAGACATGCCAAGACTTATTGATATTGAAGACTATATCAGTCTGGGATAATGTGGATCCGATAAACCACCAATAAGTCATGGCAAGGGTAGTGCTTCCCCATGCGTCTCCGCAACAGCTAGGTTCAAAACCCACTCCATTTCGTCCATCATTTGGATCGCAAGGATCCCCATATACCCCGCGGACGATTCGATATTCGAAAATGGTATCAACACCCCAATAGTACATAGCGGTCTCAAAGGAATCATTCCATAACCCATCGGCACCAGGAATATCAGGAGAATATCAACGTAAAAAGTAGTGGTGGGCTGTGGCCACTTATATCCTGCCAATTGATATGCATTAGCCGGCGATACACAAATAAGGGTCAATAGTAACAACAGTCCACTGATGAATCGCATGTTGCGGGCAGTAATCAAAACGGCTAAGATGAAATGAGGCAGTTCCGCTTTTGTGGTTTTATTGGTGTGGGTGAACGCTACATCGCTTCTAGCTTTTGTATGCTGTGCTAAGTGACAATCCCATGTTTTACTCATTGGTTCCTTCGCATTCTCTTATGAAGAGCTTTCTTGAATTCATCAACCGGCATGCCTCTATTATCTTTTCCCTCTTGCGCAACAACAATATCACGTGAGACCCCTTTGCTTAGAGCCTGTATACGTTCTTTGGCCGGAGTCATCTGCTCATCTGGCATATCGGCCATCACCCCTGTGACTGGTAATCTTCTGTTCGTCATTACCCTCTCACTGCCTGTAGCATCACGTTCCACGATAAAATGCCCCTGACTCCATCCATACAATGGATTCACTTGAAATCTTTCCAATGATTCAACAAAGTAAATTCCATGCTCCCCTTCTTGAGGCAATCGCATATCACTGACTGCCAGGGTTAAATCACCTACTGTGCCACCAAGAAATCTTAGTGTTAAGGTGTTACCGGGATATTCACCTTTGATGATATCCTTCACCTCAAAAGTCACATAAGTGTGGATGCGTTTTTGGCTATTTGCTTTTGCACTTAATTGCAGTTACCGTGCCCTCAAAAACAAGCTGAGACTGCTCAAGCATTTCATCCATGGAGACTTCAACTACGCTTGATGCGTTGCTATTAGAAATAGTTATCAGAAGCAGGATTATCCAAATAGCAAAATAGTTCAATACTACGTTGTTTTCTAATTTCATGTTTCTTTTCCTTCTCGATTTCCTTCTTTTAATTTGGGTTCCAGAGGGAGGCTAGGCGGTTTGAGCCTGTGTGTCAAGGGTAAAGCCGACTGCTATTCTTGCCAAGCGATTACGATCCCAAGTCGATCGAGCAAGTAGGCGATTGCCAGGTAACGATTTCCCAATTGATCCTGAACCGGAGCACAGATTTTAAGATTGGATGGCCAACACAGACTGCTCCCAAATGAGATCCCTGCAATTCACACTGAACAAGGACAGAGCCTGTCCTCCTGCTTGAGGCGCAAAAGGAGATCTGGCAAGCAAAAGCCACCCGAAGAACGTCAAGAGAGTTCATTAAATGAATGCGCTCGCCTCAAGATAACCAAATCCTCTAGATCATAGAACAACATCTCACTAGCTTTGGACTGTATTGCACAAGCTATGTCCAGCCATTGATCTTGATTGATCTGTTTTTTTGCTAAGGTAGCAAGGTGCCCCGCGATTTCAAGCTGTTCAGGGGTCACGCAACTTTCCACTACCTTCAGGATTTTGTTCATAACGGTTTGCATAAAGCTTTCTCCTCCTTCTTTGAAGAGTCCCTTTGGCATAAATGTGGAGGTTGATGACGTCATATGGGCACTACATCAGTCAGTCACGCTATGAATGAGAAACAACTGCCACTGTACCACTAATGCAAACGCAATAAAGAAAAACGACAAGAAGACTCCGGTGCGTATTCTTATTCCCCAAATGTAATTGTTCCTGATACTCAGTATCATCATGACCACTGTGCAGGTTATCAAGTACTTAACAATAAAGAATAAGAGGGGGCTTGATTCAGATAGTAAGCCATTATGGCGTTCAATTCTTGTCCCCCGCGACTCACTATGTCGATTGTAAAATAGGAATCCGCACACAGAGGACGATACTCAGTAAGACGGCAGCAAAAGTTTTGGGGCCGTGATGAGCAGTGAAAGAAATCATCTCTGCTATGTTCAGAAAGCTATGTCTGTTTCTATTTTCTTCCTGACTTTACGGCGCAAAAGTACAAGCAGCGCTATTGCAAACAGGCTTGCAGCCAAAACAATCCACAGCATCTCAATCTACCTCTTCTTGATAAACTTGGCTTCCCGTGATGCCGTTGGTTTCTCTTCGGTGCAGACTCTTTAGGCCTAACCAATCAGCGTGAGAATGACCGAGTGAAAAGATGCACGCACATCCGAGAAGTATTTCGAGTGCCACCTCACGCTCCCTTTTCGAACGATTACCTTTGGAGGCTTTCGGCCGCCTCATGGTTCGTTCTTTGGTGTTGAAGTTGGGTGGCACTCATCAAACTCTAGTTCCTGAAAATTTTCAAAGACCGGTCACGAGGAAATCACTCAGGTTCGCGGCTTTCTTGAATATCTATATAGCGTTCCCGAGAAGAAGGTGAAAATGGCCCGTTCGTAGAACCTCGCTATTGAGATCGCGACGCTTTTTGGGAAACCCAGCTTCAGCAAGCGACAGTAAATATGGAGAGGGTTCAGGGAGTGTTGCAGGGTTTTTCGCATAATGTTCAAGTCACCGTCTTGATCTCTTTTTGTTTTCATTTGACGAATCTTCAGTAGATGCTTAATGCGAAGGTCATGCCAAGAGAGAAGGGAAAAACTTTCAATGAGGTTTCATATAGATAGGATACGCCCGAAGGACGCATCGGAAAGATATGCAATGAAATACCCTTTTTTGTGAGTAACACGATGCCAACTATTGGCAAACATTTACACACTCTTGCCGTGCTAGGAGGGGCAATAGCTGGCTGATCAAGCTCTATTGCTCGAGTCGGGATAATCGCTGAGGGCAACAAGGTATTCAGAAGAAGAGGTCATTCAAAAGTTCCGCATGGTGACAACTCACCAAATTCATAGCTATTTGATACTACCATGGAGATCCGATTCTTAGATCGATCCGGGGTCGATTGTCAAAACCTTCTCTCGGGCACAGTCTCCCCTCTGCGAGCCGTGGGCGGAGAGTCAGAGGGGCTTAGGAGGAAAGAGTTACTACAACAACATTGCAAATTTAGTGCCCACGCGCTACGATTCTAGAGGCGAAAAGGTGTACGTGCAATTCACAGCTCTGTGGGTTATTTTTTTCGAGGGGGAGCCATGGGAAAATCAATGCGGGGACAGATTTTGGTGAAAGTCGGGCCGGGCAAACTGGTTCTGGCATGGGACAATGTCCTTCGAGATGAAGTTTTGGATACATTGGAGATCCTAACGGAATGGGTCACGTCAAAAAAGCGTAACTACTATTTCCTCAGGAGCGGAACACGCACTGGCAGAACGGTCATTATGAAATCCTTAAGACCCCTTCCTGAGGATCTCTGGGAAAAGGGGTTAGGGAGAAATGACTAGCGCTTCTCGCTCGTGGGAGGACAGGCAATCCGGGGGGATCGTTGAACTCCGTATTGATAACCTCACGGGCTAGTCAAGCGCAGACGAAAAAGTTGACCGTAAGCACCCCTTCGGGATTCTTTTTTCTGGTGACTGCATGAGGCACAGGAAGGGCGATATTCGGGCAGCTTACCACGAAGCAGGCCATTGCCTGATTTCTCTGCATTTGGGCGTGTCCGTGGTCTCCGTGGGGATCGAGCGGAAAGCCTCATCGAACGGATACCCCTACATTCAGAAGAAGGGTTGGATTCACCACGGGCGAGGTGTGACGGCCAGCTTAGAAAACTGCATCTTGATTTTGCTCGCAGGGCCGACGGCAGAGGGCATGTGTCCTTGCGGCATAGGGCGTGCCGGCGACTTCTATCTCTCTTCCCGGGAAGACATGACGCAGGTCTATGCGACCGTGGATGAGGTCGGATTCACGGGTCCGGCTCGTGGACGGTACATGCGGCAATGCCGGAGCCGGGTCGAAACAGGCTTGAGATACCACTGGAAGCAAGTTGAGGCGCTTGCAAATGCTCTGCTCGCCCGTAAGCGGCTGACAGGCAAACAGGCATGGAGGATCATCGAAGAGGCAGGCACCGAATAACCCGTTAATGGGAAACGGGGGCAAGGGCAGGGCAATTCTTCAAAAGTGTCCTATCTGTCACAAGAAGCACAAGGTCATAAAGAAGAAGTGCGCATGCGGAGAAAACCTGTAGGATGCGGCAAACACCGAAAGATTGGATATCGACGTGATCTCGCTTAAATTGAACAAAATAGAAGGAGGCAAACATGTATCCTCATCTTTTTTCTAGGAATATGGTTGGAGGCAAAGAGTTGAAGAACAGACTTACCATGGCGCCGCTCTACCTCGGCTACGCCGGAGAGAGCGGCACGGTGAGCGAAATACTCATGGAGCATTATCGGTTGATGGCGAAAAGCGGTGTCGCCATGGTTGTGGTTGAGAACGCCACCGTGGATCATCCCACGGGGAGCGGTTCCAATCGAACATTGCGCGCGGACACGGACGAGAACCTCAAAGGGTTGACCGAATTGGCGACAACCATAAAAGGGCAAGGCACACTGGCCTGTCTGCAAATCAACCATGCAGGCCGCTTTGCGGGCATCGCAGATCCCGCCCTCGCACCTTCAGCTGTGCAAACATTCGGCCGCATGCCAAGAGCTTTGAACAAGGAAGAGATGCGGAAGATTGCCCAGAAATTCGCCGAGGCGGCAGTGAGGGTTAAGAAGGCCGGATTTGACCTTGTCGAGTTGCATGGTGGGACAGGCTATCTCCTTTCATCATTTGTTTCGCCAAGAACCAACAAAAGGGCTGATGAGTATGGCGGGTCGCTTGAGAACCGGCAAAGATTCCCCTTGGAGGTTGTGCAGGAGGTTAGGGCAGCCGTCGGCAATTTCCCGGTCGGATACCGATTTCTGGCGGACGAATGGTTGCCGGACGGCCTGAAGATTCTCGAATCCCGCCAGTATGCGCGAGCCCTCGCTGCTTGCGGTGTGGCCTACATCTCGGTCATGGGAGGAACCTATGAATCGTTCTTCCTCCCGGAAATACTCCAGGTCTCCCGAAAAGAAGGGTATATGGTTGAGTTGGCGGCTGCCATCAAGAAGGAAGTGAATGTCCCGGTCATCGCCGCAGGCCGCATCTCTACGGGAGCGTTCGCGGAGAGCATCCTCGCACAAGGAAAGGCGGATTTAATCGGGCTTGCGCGGGTGCTCTGGGCCGATCCTGAATGGCCGTCAAAAGTCAACGAGGGAAAAGAAAGCGAAATTGTTCACTGCCACCCTGACTGTGATGATACGTGCACAAAGCTTGTTACAAAAGGCAAGGCTGCCTTTTGTGTGCGCTGGCCTCATGAGAAGCTGCAGGAGTGGAAAGGGAAAATGGTTTAACGCTTCCTTATTAATGAGAACACCCTAAGAAAAAGGGGATAACCTGTAAAAGGTATCCCCTAAATTTTTTCTGGTGGAAGTGCATGGGAATAGCTCCCAAAAAATAGGCCCCTCTGTGCGTTGTGAGAGAGAATCAGAGGGGCTTAGGAGGAAAGAGTTCCTAGCATGATACTGCAAATAAAGCGCCCACGGGCTAGGCGTGCGTGGCTGAAAAGCACAGAAGGAAGCTCAAGGGCTAAACAAACAGGCGAACAGGTGACCGAGACCGATGGAAAATGAAGAGGCGCCACTGTAAGGGTGAATAACCAGAAAGAACACAATCGCCATCACGATGGGAATAATCATGAAATTGAAGACATCCACTAATTCTTGATTCAGCGGTTTTCTATGCATGGCCTCATCTCCTTTCCGGAGGATATCGCACCAATACTCAAGTGCATGGTATTATGGAAAAGCAATATTGATACCAAACACGAGGCTTATTGAGGATTTATTTTTTATTCATTAAATCCAAAATGTTAGAAAAGCCTAGTTGAGTTTTCGTCTTCCTCAATAGTCGTGTCTTTTGAGCACAAAATAGAACATGTGCTGTGTGAAACAGAACATAGCTGCTCAGAGTGCAACAACATGGTTTTGAAATATCAAGGGGCTAGCCGGATCAGCGAAACGGTGTGACCCGGACATGCCGCACGTGATCATCATCAGGGAGAGAAAACGCGGCGGCTAAGGCTGTCTTCTGAGTACGCTGGCCTCATGAGAAGCTTCAGGAGTGGAAAGGGAAAAGGGCGTGATTATGTGGGTCGCATCGCATCCTCCATCCGCGAGTGTGATATTCCCCAGTCTTGAAACCTCTTGACATAGCGTACAGTATAATGTACGTTTTCCAAAGAGGTGATACATATGACAACGATAAGGGCAACGGAAGCGAGGGCAAAGCTATTCAAGCTGCTCGATCATGCTGCCGAATCGCATGAACCCATTCAGATAACAGGCAAAAGGTCGAACGCGATCCTGATCTCAGAAGAAGATTGGCGGGCCATCCAGGAAACTCTTTATCTCCTATCGATCCCCGGCATGCGCGAATCCATTCGAAAAGGCTTGAAGACTCCCTTAGAGAAGTGCAGTGAGAAGGCCGGATGGTAAAATGGAGGGTTGTATACACTAGGCAGGCACAAAAGGATGCTCGAAAAATTGCTTTTGCAGGACTGAGGGAGAAGGCTGAGCAGCTTCTTGAGATCCTGTCTAAAAACCCTTTCCAGAGTCCACCCCCTTTTGAGAAACTGGTCGGCGATCTCTCAGGTGCTTATTCCCGCCGCATCAACATCCAGCACCGCCTAGTGTACCAGGTTCTAAAGGAAATCCAAACAGTGAAAGTAATTCGAATGTGGACTCATTATGAATAAGGGGGCAGCATTGAGCGAGAAGGAGCTTTGATCCGATTTAAGGCGATTGTCAGGGCGCAATAGAAAAGGGGATAACCTGTAAAAGGTATCCCCCTAAATTTTTCTGGCGGAAGTGCATGGGAATCGAACCCACCTACCAGGTTTAAGCCCGGTACACCGGATTTGAAGTCCGGGAGCCCCACCAGTGAGCTTACCACTTCCAGCAGCAATAATAATGGCCAGAGGAGCTCATGTCAACGGGATTCACCAAGGATTCACCGCAGAGGCACGGAGTACACAGAGAAAAGCATTTTCATTTGCCGGGAGATACCGGCAAATGAAAAGGTGTTGTCCTGGAACCTTTGCTCGCAGGCTAGTGGCGAGGACTCAGGATGAATTTGCCAGAGGGTCTATTTTCGCCTGTCGGTATCTCCCGACAGGCGAAAATAAAATTCCTCTCTGTGCCCTCTGGTACGCCAGGATAAGCCTGGCTGATCTATATGACTGTAAGGTGTCATACATGTTAATTGCTCGTTCAACATGTAGTTGCGGCCTCCCGCGGAGGGCAACCAAAACGCGGGAAGTAGGCCGGTCTCTTGGCCTTGGGCTAAGAGGCGAAAGGGAGAGAGCCTCCCTGGACAACGAAGGCGCGAGCCCTAACGCAAGTGAACCTGATTCGGCCTCGTTACACTTAGATGGCGGTGGCCAACCTTCCAGAGATGGTGAAGCCTGCCACCAGTGGGGAAGAAACGAGCGTGAGCACCTGCTGGGCCGCCCGGGGTGATTGAGGAGAGCGCGTGCCGAAAGATCAGTCGAGGAACCTGGGAGACCCGGCACGGGGTTTGTGTCGAAAGACATAGACAACGCCCCTGGGGAATCAATAACCTGGGGAGCGGCCGTGGCCGGGAGTCGGAGTGGCCCATAGTAGCGAAGAAGTCCCTGAAAGGGGAGGGAGCGAAGGGGCCACACTTCAGTCATGTTTTGATCGAAGGAGGGAGAAACCGCTTGAGCCGTAAGCGCTCCATTACGGAATGGAAGGCGGAAGGGTTCCAAGTGGAACCTGGGATGCCGGAGAAGGTCTCTCTTCTGAGGTGGAAACTGGGCTGCAAGGCGAAGCAAGAGCGTCAGTTCCGGTTTTACGCCCTGTATGACCGGGTCTATCGCCGTGATGTGCTGGAGACGGCGTGGGTGCGGGTGAGGGCGAACCAAGGGGCACCGGGCGTGGATGGGGTAACCATCCGGAGCATAGAGGAGCAGGAAGGTGGAGTGAGAGTCTTTCTCGATGGTGTTGAGGAAGAGCTCAAGAACAAGACCTACCGGCCTCTGCCGGTGCGCCGCGTGTACATTCCGAAGGCCAATGGCAAGCTGAGGCCCCTGGGGATACCTTGCGTAAGGGACCGGGTGGTGCAAATGGCGGTGCTCTTGGTCATAGAGCCGATCTTTGAGACGGATTTCTGGATTGTTCTCATGGGTTTCGGCCTGGGCGGCGAGCTCAGGGGGCCATGGAGCAGATCAGAAAGAATCTGACAGTGGGTCGGCAGGAGGTGTATGACGCGGATCTGAGCAGTTACTTTGACAGCATCCCCCACGACAAATTGATGCAGATGGTGGAGAAACGGATAGCGGACCGGCCGGTCCTGAAGCTGATCCGAATGTGGCTTCGCTGTCCGGTGGTCGAGGACGGGGGCCAAGGAAGCGGCAGGAAGTCGAAGAAGGGAACCCCGCAGGGAGGAGTGATCTCCCCGTTGCTGGCCAACATCTATCTTCATCAGATGGACCTGGCCTTTCATGAAGAAGAGGGGGGACCTTATAAAGCTGCGAAAGCCCGACTGGTCAGGTATGCCGACGATTTTGTCATCATGGCCCGGTATATAGGGCCGCGCATAGTGAGTTGGGTTGAGGGGAAGCTTGAGAGGGAGCTTGGGCTGGTAGTGAACCGGGACAAGACGAGCATCGTGCGAATGGGAAGAGAGGGGGAAACCCTGGATTTTCTTGGGTTCACCCTGCGCTATGACCGGGATCTGAAGGGAAGAGACAAGAGATACCTGAACATCTTTCCTTCGGACAAGGCCGTGAAGCGCATCCGGGACAAAATCCGGGTAAAGACCGCCAGTGGATATAAGAAGCCCCTCCAGGAGGCCATTGAAGAAGTTAATGTGATCCTTCGAGGATGGGCTAACTATTTTGGCTACGGCTACCCTCGGAAGGTGTTTCGGGATGTGAACCATTTTGTGCGGTGTCGGTTCCAGAGGTTTCTGGATAACCGGAGCCAACGGCGCAGCAAGCCTTTTCGGCAGGGGGAGAGTCTGTACGCTGGATTGAAGCGCTATGGGCTGATGTACCTGTAGGGGCTGCAAGCCGTCAACTCCTTGCGTATGCTTTGAAGCGAGAGACTGTCGGAGAGCCGGATGCGGGAAATCTGCACGTCCGGTTCGATGAGGGGGAGGGCAGCACGGAGTGTATGGCCTGCTGGCTATTTGCCACGCCGCTCGAAAGAGCCGATACAATGGAAGTCAGTGGCCTAAGCATGAGTGCTCCCTCTCTACTCTACTGCCTCCGTGGTGAAACGGTCACGACAAATGCTCGATGAGGATATTCAGAATCCTCCGGATCGGCTCTGCAGCGCCCCACAGGAGCTGGTCTCCGCAGGTGAAGGCGGTGACATAATCCGGCCCCATCATCATCTTGTGGATGCGTCCAATCGGGACAGTAAGAGTTCCGCTTACCGCCGCAGGGGTGAGGTGCTTGACCGTGGCTTCCTTATCATTCGGAATTACCTTGACCCAGTCATTCCCCATTTCGATGAGATCAATCACTACGTCCAGGGGCATGTCCTTGTTGAGCTTGATGGTCAGACCCTGGCTGTGGCAGCGCATGGCTCCAACGCGCACGCATATTCCATCCACAGGAATCGGCTTCTTGGTCCCCAGGATCTTGTTGGCCTCTACAAAACCTTTCCATTCCTCTCTGGTTTGTCCGTTCTCCACTGCCCTGTCGATCCAAGGAATAAGGCTTGCAGCGATGGGAACACCAAAATACTGAACGGGGAGGGAGGGACCTCGAAGCTCGTTGGTGATGAGAGTATCAATTTCAAGAGCCGTAGACGTGGGGTTTCTCAACAAGTCCTTGGTCGCATAGCCGAGAGAGGCCATCTGCGCGATGAGCTCCCTCATGTGGTTTGCGCCGGCGCCTGAAGCCGCCTGGTAGGTCATGGAAGAGATCCATTCCACGTGGCCTGCAGCAAACAAACCGGAAACAGCCATGAGCATGAGGCTTACCGTGCAATTCCCGCCCACATAGGTTTTGACGCCTGCCCCAAGGCCCTCATCGATGACCTTTCTATTCACAGGGTCAAGCACGATGATGCTGTCTTTTTCCATGCGGAGGGTGGAAGCCGCATCCACCCAGTAGCCCTTCCAGCCCTTCTTGCGAAGTTCGGGGTAGACCTTCTGGGTGTAATCGCCGCCCTGGCAGGTGACCACGATATCGAGGGAAGAAAGAAGGTTGAGGTCAAAGGCGTCCTTCAGCCGCGGCATGTCGAGGCCCACATCCGGACCTTTTCCACCGACGCTGGAAGTCGTAAAGAAAACCGGTTCGTAGCCTTTGAAATCTTTCTCTGCCAACATGCGTTCCATGAGAACAGAACCTACCATGCCTCTCCACCCTACAAAGCCTATCCTGAGCATCGCTGCCTCCGTTTCATAAATCATTATCCCCCTCATCCCGACTTCCTCCCCTCAGGGGAGAACGGAGAATCGGGACTTAATTCTGAACTTGTCAAAATAAAGGTAACTGCAGCATCATTCAAGAAAAAAATGAACTATCCTACAGGAAGCTACGGGGTATCTGTGCTGTTGTCGCAACCGTCACACCCGCGCAGGCTGGTGTCCAGGGAAAACATCGTTGACTGGATTCCCGCCTTCTCGGGAATGACAACGCCGCAGCAAGCTACAGGGAACTAGACCCATAGAGAATAAATAAACGAGATTAAGAAACGATTCATGTGTATGAGCAGACTATCCCGCAGAGTCTCTCGAAACCAGCTCCATCAGTTCACCGAGCACTTTACCGATGGAATCATGGATGACGAGATCCGCTCTCGAATCGAGACCGGTTTCATCTCTATTGATGATCATAAGCTTAGCGCCTTTATCCAGAGCATGCAGGGGAATGTAGGCTGCCGGATAGACCACCAGAGAAGAACCAAGGACCATGCAGAGATCGCACTCGCCGGCCAGCCGATAGGCCTCAGCCATTTTATCTTCGGGCATGGATTGACCGAAGGAAACCGTGTCGGGCTTGAGAATCCCTGAGCAGTCATCACAATAAGGAACCTTCACGCCCGATTGGAGCCTGTCCTGAATCAGGCTTCTGTCATATTTCTTCCTGCAGCTCAGGCACGAGACCGTAAAGGCGTTCCCATGGATCTCGATGATTTTTTCAGGCGAATTTCCGGTTTTGTGATGAAGGTTGTCTATGTTCTGGGTGACAATGCCAAACAGTTTGCCCATGCCTTCGAGTTCGCGGATTGCAAGGTGACCGCGGCTCGGAATAGCGTCTTTCATGGTCTCCCAGAATTCCGTGCTCATCTGCCAGTACTTCTCCCTTGCGCTTTCGCTGGAAACAATCCTTTGGAAGTAGAAGTCGGAGGGATCGTATTTGTCCCAGACACCTCCCGGGCTCCTGAAATCAGGAATGCCTGATTCGGTGCTTAAGCCGGCTCCTACGAAAACCAGAATTCCGTTGCTCTCCCGAATCAGTTCCACGCCGCGCTTCATGATTTGGTCAGTCATGGGTATTCTCACATAGTGGCTACATGTTAATAAGTTCACCATCTAAGCTAACTGATGTGGCCTCCTGCTTCCTCCAACCCTCCAACTCCACCCATCGACAATACGAGGCCCTGCGCGCCTATCTCGTCGATGGCCTGACCAACAAGGAGGCCGCTGAACGATTCGGTTACACGGAAGGAAGCTTTCGCGTCCTGGTCCATGACTTCCGGCAGAACCCTCACCGGGAGTTCTTCCTTCCTCCCTCAAGGGGACCTCAAAAGGCCCCCAAGAAAGACAAGGTCCGGGAACACGTGATTGCACTGCGAAAACAGAATCTCTCCATTTACGACATCAGCAGAGTGCTTGAAACCAAAGGGCGCAAAATAAGCCCTGTCAGTGTGTCCATCATTTTGAACGAGGAAGGTTTCGCCAGGCTCCCAAGAAGACGCGATGAGGAGCGCCCTCCAACTCTAAAGCCTACCAAAGGGGCTGTAGCGAATGTCAAACACCTGGACTTGGCCCCAAGGCACGTGAACACCAAGTTCGGCGGTCTCTTCCTCTTTGTTCCATTCCTGGCTGCCATTCCTTTTGATAAAATGCTCCTTGAAGCAGGATTCCCCGGATCAAAGATGATCCCTGCCGGAGCGGCCCTTCGCTCTCTTCTGGCCTTGAAACTTTTCGGCTCCGCTCGCCACAGTCACGTGATGAGCTACGTCCTCGACGAAGGGCTGGCTCTTTTTGCCGGGTTGAACGAGATCCCCAAGCGCTCTTTTCTCACCGAATACAGTTGCCGGATCGACCCCCAGTGCTATCCCAAAATGATGCGCCTGTGGTTTGACGCCATGGCAACTCTGGGCCTTGAGCAGGGCCTCTCTTTTGACCTGGACTTTCACACCATCCCTTTTCACGGGGAAGACGCCCTGGTGGAGAAACATTATGTCTCCAAACGAAGCCGCCGTCAAAAGGGCATCTTGGCTTTTGTGGCTCAAGATTCATCCACTCAGGTCTTCTGCTACGGCAATGCCGATCTTCGAAAAGAAGACCAAAATGACGAGATCCTGAGGTTTGCTGAGTTCTGGAAAGAGCGTACCGGGAAGCTTCCCCAGGAACTCGTTTTTGACTCCAAGCTGACCACGTATACCAACCTCGATACCCTGAACGACTGGGGGGTGCAGTTCATCACCTTAAGGCGCCGTTCAAAAAACATGATTCAAGAAGTGCACAAGGAGCCCCTGTCCGCATGGAGGCGCATTGAGCTCGATGGGGTTTCCCGCATCTATAAGACCCCCAGAATCCTGGACACCAAGATTCCTCTTAAGGATTACACTGGACCCATTCGCCAGTTGGTGATCACTGAGCTTGGCCATGAACAGCCCACGTTTCTTCTGACCAATCAGATGACTCGATCAGCCGCAAAACTCATAGAGCGTTATGCCCAGAGGATGATTATTGAAAACAACCTTGCCGATGGAATTGATTTCTTTCATATGGACGCCCTGTCTTCCTCGGTGGCGATGAAGGTCAATCTTGATCTCCAGCTCACCCTCATGGCAAGCAGCCTTTACCGCTTGCTCGGGTGCAAACTGGGCAATGGGTATCGGAAAGCCAAGTCCAGACATATATTCAGAGATTTCATCGACGCCGGCGCCACCTTGTTCATTGAGGGAAAAGACATCCTGGTTCGCTTTCAAAAGAGGGCTCACAACCCTCTGCTCTTCGGAGCGGGTTTCGACAAAACGGACATCCAGGTGCCCTGGCTAAAGGGAAAGCGAATTCGCTTTCTCTTCGGCTGAACATCCGTGGTGTTAAGTAAATAAACTAACATGGGAATCCAGGCTAGTCGAGTAGAGTGACGAACGCCCCCTCACCCTTGCCCTCTCCCGCCGGGGGGAGGGGACGTTAGCAGCGGGGAAATGAGATCAGTCATATAGAAACCTCGCCCTGACCCTTGGTCGCCTTCGGCGCCGCCAGAGGCGGGGAAACCTCTCCCGCAAGGGGAGAGGGGACACAACGCGCCCAAGAGAGATGACATAAGAGGAAAGGAGACTCGTCTATGCATGTCGGATGAGGCGGAAAAAGGGATTGGTCTGGCGCTCTCTGCCGATGGTACTTTCAGGCCCATGACCGGGATAAACTCTCAGGTCATCTCCCAGAGGGAAGATCTTCCGCCTCACACCTTCTACAAGCAATTCATGGCTGCCGCCAGGAAAATCGGTTCGGCCCACCGAGCCCGCAAACAAAGTGTCTCCGCTAAATACGGCTCCAGGCGCATAGAGGCACACCCCGCCGGGGGAATGCCCGGGAGTGTGGATGATAGAGATGCTGTAGTTCCCGACCTGGATGATCTGCCCCTCTTCCAGGAACCCGTCGGGCCTTGCGCCGAGACCGCCCGCGTCCAGACGGTGAATCAAAACCGGCGCCTTTGTAATGCGCTTCAGTTCGGGGACACCGCCCACGTGGTCAATATGGCCGTGGGTGATGAGGATATACTTTATGGTGAGGCTTGATCGGGTTATTTCTTTGACGATACGAAGCACCTCGTCTCCTGGGTCGATAACCAAGCCCTGGTTGGTTTCTTTGCAGCCCAGTATATAACAGTTGGTCTGGTAAGGACCGACAACAAGTTTTCTTAACACTTACCTCATCTCCTTGCAGAGGATATGCGACGTCGGATTGACATGATTCGCCAAATCTCCCCCTGCCCTGTTAAATCCCCGCTTTGCGGGGTCCGCCGTGGGCGGAATTTAACAGGGCGAGCCCCTCTTTAGTAAAGAGGGGTATTCCCTCCCTTTGGTAAAGGGAGGTCAGGAGGGATTTATGAGACGATTCATAGCAAAAAATAAGAGAGAACTGATTCTTGTCAAGTGCGGGCCCAGGGTTTCAATATAGGCAAACCCTGAATCCTCTTGGTAAAAGAGAGGCCTTCTGCTATATTCCCTGGCATGAAACCTTGTCGACTTAAGACAATGAACTCCCCCGCAGCAAGCTACGGGGTATTTGAGCTAATGTCACAACCGTCACTCCCGCGAAGGCGGGAGTCCAGAAAAGATACCGCTACCTGGATTCCCGCCTTCGCGGGAATGACAACGCCGCAGCCAGCTGCGGGGAATTGGACCCAAGAGACTAAAATAGACCACAACCATTTTCGGAAAGGCGACTGTCTATGTTCTCACTTGCCGAGGTGTATGACCTGGGGATCCGGATCGAGAAAAACGGAGAGAAGTTTTACCGGGATGCCATGAAACAGGCGTGGAGCTTCCCCATCGTGGACATGCTGAAAATGCTCGCTGAAGAAGAAGTGAAACATGTGGACTTTTTCGTGAAAAGAATGGATGCGATCAAACAGAAGAGAGAGAATCCTTTCCTGGATGAAATGGGCACCTCCATGCTGCGGGACATTTTGGGAAATCAAACCTTTTCTCTCAAAGACACTGATGTTTCCAAGATCAAGAGTGTAGACGAACTCGTAGCGCTCGCGATAGAGTTTGAAAAGGATACGATTCTTTTTTATGAAATGGTCGGCTCTTTCATGCCCGATGAGGAACCGCGCCGGGAGCTCAAGGAGATCATCGAGGAAGAAGAACGCCATGTGAGACTGTTCGAAAGTTACGGCGAGAAAAAAGTCCGTTTACCCAAGCTGAACCAAAAACCCTGACAGACTGCTGAAAAACAACATGTGAGGTCGGCACTCCCGGTAAGGCGGGAGTCCAGAAGACCTCAGAAAGACTGGATTCCCGCTCCCGCCTGCGGGGGACAAGCTTCGCGGGAATGACAGCAAAGACCGAAAGAACACTTTTGATCGACCTTCTGAGGAGAGGGAGATTTGAGGGAGCACCATGACGTTTAGCGACGAGACCATTAAGAAGTACTGCCACGTCCTTCTGTGGGCTTTGAAGACGGCCAGAAAAGGCCCGCGCAGAAAGAATGAGATTGTCATGATTCGCTATGAACTGCCGGCTCTGAGGTTAGCCGAGGCTCTTCAGGCGAGTTTGCTCGATGCAGGCATGAACCCGGTTCTTCGTGTGGGCATGACTCCGAGGATGGAAAAGCAGTTCTATGTCAAATCAAACAAAAGGCAGCTCGTGTTTCAACCGCCCGGCGAAAGGGAGCTTTATCAAAAACTCAACGGGGGCATTTATCTTCATGCTCCTGATTCGCTGACCCACCTTGCAGACGTGGATTCAAACAAAATCGGGAAAGCTGCCGTCGCGCGAAAGCCCTTGAAAGACATCCTGGATCGGCGAGAGGAAACAGGGAAGTTTAGTTGGACCCTCTGCCTCTTTCCAACCGCCGAATTGGCAAAGCAAGCAAGACTCCCGATGGCTCAATACGCAGCGCAGGTGATCAAAGCCTGTTATCTGGACAGGAAAAATCCTGTTGAGGAGTGGAAGAAGACCTACCGGAGTGCCTTGGAGATCAAGCGGTGGCTGAACCGCATGAGGATCGAGCGGCTTCACGTGGAATCGGATCGCATGGACCTGCGGCTCACTCCCGGGGAAAGAAGAAGGTGGGTGGGCATCACAGGCCACAATGTTCCCAGTTTCGAAATCTTTCTCTCTCCGGATTGGCGGGGCACGGAAGGGATTTATTACGCGGATCAACCCTCCTTTCGCAACGGGAACTATGTGGAAAGCGTGAAGCTCACCTTTAAAAAGGGAAAGGTTGTAAAATCAGAGGCTGCGAAAGGTGGGAGCTTCTTGGCAAAGCAGGCGGCTCTGGACCCGGGCGCCGCAAGGGTAGGGGAGTTTTCCCTTACGGACAAGAGATTCTCAAGAATAGACCGCTTTATGGCCAACACGCTCTTTGATGAGAACTACGGTGGCAAGCATGGAAACTGTCATCTTGCTCTGGGGTCTTCCTATTCCGACACCTTCGCAGGCGACAGCTCTACTCTGACAAAAGAAAAGAAAAAGAAACTGGGCTTCAATGATTCCGCTCTTCACTGGGACCTGGTGAACACAGAGGATAAGAGAGTGACTGCGTATTTGGCAGGGGGAAAGAAAGTGGTGATTTATGAAGAGGGGATATTTGCCATATGAAAGATATTGCTCTCGGCGGCACCGCAAGAAGCCCTGAAGATGTAACGAGCCTCTACGATCTGGGGCTCCAGTTTGCCGAGATTCCCATTAGCAATCCCTCCAAGTTCGTGCCCCTTGTCCCAATCTATCAGTCGCTGCAAAAGAAACTAGGGTTTTACTACCTCTGCCATGGGCCGAAGGAAGGCGACCCCAACGATGTGGAAGCGCTCAATAAAGTGTATCTCCCCAAGGTTTTTGAGGTCTTTCCCATCATGCAAAGCCTCTCCATGCAGGTCTTGACCATTCATCTCTGGCTGGACCAACGTTTTGTTAAGAAGGATTCGCTTGAATCAAAACTGGAAATTCTCAAGAGAATCGTGGAGAAGGCTGCTGAATATCAGGTCACGGTCTGCATCGAGAACCTGAGCGAAGAGGCAAGGGATCTGGAACTGCCTTTCCATGAGATCCCGTCCCTGATGATGACCCTTGATCTAGGTCATGGGGAGCTTCTTTGCGAGAAGAACAGGAGCCTGGGCTTCATCGAGAAGTTCCCGGAGAGAATTAAGCACATTCATCTCCATGATAACCGCGGAGGGAATTCCCACACGGATGACCTGCATCTCCCGCCCGGCGAAGGGGTGATTGACTTCAAGGGGCTGTTTGAAGCGTTGCGTCGAATTCATTACGACCGCACAGTGACCCTTGAGTTGAAGCCTCACGAGATCAGGAAATGCTTGGCCTATGTGTCTGAGCTTGTCTCTGGTCGTCCCCATGGTCGCACTTCTTGTTGACATAACCATTACCGTTCATCTCTTGTGGATTCTCTTCCTGGTCTTCGGTTTCGTCTTTGCCTTGAAGGGTTCAAGAATTGCCTATGTTCATCTGGGAGGACTGGCTTTCGCCCTTGTCCTGAATGCCATGGGGTGGTATTGCCCGCTCACCTATGTGGAAAACTACTTTCGTGCTCTTCATGATGTGCATGCGATCTATTCAACTTCATTTATGATGAAATACATGGAGAAGTTTGTGTACCCGGATATCCCTGAGAACATTCTCAGAGCAGGGGAGATCTTCCTGACGGCTCTTTACATTCTCGTCTATGGTTATTGGGCGAAAAGGACTGGTGTGTGGAGGCGCATAAGGGGGAGATGGGTAGATTTAAAGCGGCGTTAGAATCTCAGAATCTTAGCCTTCAACTTCTGCGCAAGCTGCGAAGGGGTTCAAAAGCGAACCCGCCTGCGGGTAAACCGCAGAATACCCGCCTGCCCTGCAAGCGGCTCCGCAGCGTAAGGGTGCCCCAACACTCATAGGCATGGCGGATCTGGCTCAAATTCTCCTGCGGGCATAGCGGGCAGGTCGAAGAACGAATAAAGAACGCCGAAGGGGGCAATTGTGGTGATTACACTTCATCATTCGAAATTTCTTGTTCGATATTCGACATTTGGGTTTCGGAATTCCAATTTGGTTGTGACCATAGGTTCACATTAGGTAATTAGAGCGATTGCATCAGATAGGGCTTAAGGCTATGGAAAGGATTGTCCTTCACATAGACATGGATGCCTTCTATGCATCTGTGGAGCAGCTGGATCACCCGGAGTTGCGAGGGAAACCCGTGATCGTGGGAGGGACCTCCAACCGGGGGGTTGTATCAGCGGCAAGCTATGAGGCAAGGAAGTTCGGTGTTCGCTCTGCGATGCCGATCTTCCAGGCGAAGAAGAGGTGCCCCCAGGGCTTTTTTGTTCCTGTGCGCATGGCACGGTACAAAGAAATGTCCAATCAAGTAATGGAAATCCTGGAGAGGTACTCGCCCATCGTCGAGCAGGTGTCTATTGATGAAGCGTACCTCGATATCACCGGGCTGGAGCGACTCCATGGATCGCCTGAGGGAATCGCCCGGCGCATCAAGGAGGAGATCAGAAGAGTCACCTCCTTGACCTGCTCCATAGGGATCGCGCCCAATAAGTTTCTCGCAAAAATTGCTTCCGAAGCAAACAAGCCCGACGGCTTGACCATTATTCCAACCAAGGAAGCCTCAAAGGTTGCACAAAGCCTTCCCATGGGAAAAGTCCCCGGTGTCGGGAAAAAAACGGTAGAGCAGTTGGCAAAACTGAAGGTGACCAACCTTGGCGACCTGCTCGCACTGCGGGAAACGGCACTCCTCAAAGCGGTGGGCAAATTTGCTTACACCTTGCTGGAGTATGCAAAAGGGATGGATGAATCGCGCGTAGTCTCTCACACGGATGCGAAATCCATCAGCAGTGAGGAGACCTTTGAAGAGAACACGAATGATTTTGAAGCGCTCAGGAAGGAGCTCCTCCTGCAGGCTGAGGAAGTGGGCCGACGGTTGAGGAAAAATGAATTAAAGGGGAGCACAGTCACGCTGAAGCTCCGAAGGGCGGATTTCGTTCGAATCACCCGGAGCATCAGCTTCAACGAACCTACAGATTCCACCAATACCATTTATGGTTGGGCTCTCAAGCTTCTGGAAGCGGTGGACCTTTCCGAGAAATTCCGGCTCATCGGCATTGCCGTTTCCAGCTTTGTGAGGGATCAAAGTTCGTCCGCGCAATTGAACCTGTTTGATCGGGCGAGCCAGCGGGATCACTCATGGCGGGAAGTCGAAAAGGCCATGGACTCCATCACGGAGAAGTTCGGCCATAAAGCGATCAAGAGAGGAAGTCTCATCGAAGAAGAATAAAGAGGGCGGAATGGATGCCCCATTCCTAGTAGCATGCAGATACGGAGGGCTCCTAGTCCGTCAGTTGTAGGCTATCTGCTGAGCCGTTCAAATTCGAAACCCGAAGCACGAAATCCGAAACAAATCCCAAAGTTCCAAATTCAAATGACCAAAACAACAGTAAGGTGCTAGGTTTTTGTTTCGAACATTGGAACATTTGAATTTTGAATTTGTTTCGAATTTCGAGTTTCGTGCTTCGGGTTTTCTCATCGTCTTACAAGATGGCCATCAATCACATCCCGGGATGGGCTTCCAGAAAGCGATAGGTTTCCTGGAGCGTTGGTATTCCTGCTCTTGCGCCGATGGCCCTGCATTTGAGAGCAGATGTGGCAGAGGAAAATCGCATGCATTTCCTCATGTCCCAGCCCTGAAGCAGGCCGTATAGGTACGCTCCGTGGTAAACATCCCCTGCGCCTGTCGTGTCAACGACCTCCACTGGGAAAGCGCTCTGCCCGATGATCTCTCCTATATTCCATCCCACGCTACCCTTGGAGCCAAGTGTGATCACGATCTCTTTTGGACCGAAATAGGACAGGGTTTCCAGCGCTTTCTCTGCTGGGGAATCCTCACCTACCAGCGGTACTGCAAATCGTGCTGACGCGATCAGCACGTCGATCTGTGATACCAACTCCAGGGAACCGTCGCGCATGGTTCCCGCATCCAGGACCACCTTGAGACCTCTCGCCTTTGCCTGTCGCGCGGCCTCAATAGAGGCTTCGATCATCAGGCCGTCCAGATGGAGCACCCTGGCTCCGGAGAACGGGGACAGATCCACGTCTTCTTTCTTCAGTGGAGGGACACTCCCTCTGTGCCAGAAGATGGTTCTGTTGCCGCTTTCCCTGCTTATGGCGATGAAGGCAAACTGGGAGGTGTACCCTAGAGTGATCTTCAGAAAGGAAAAGTCCACCCGGTCCGCCCTGAGCCCTTTGAGGATCTCGACTCCTATGGGGTCATCGGAAATAGAACCGACGAAAGACGTCTTAATGCCAAGACGGGAAAGAGTCACCAGGGCAGTGGAGGCGGGCCCTCCGCATTGACTCCGGAGATCCAGCAGTTCCACCTTGCCGTCCTCGCGAGGATATGAGGGAACCCTGCCCAGGTAATCGACACAGGCCTGGCCAAGTCCGACAACCTCGATGTCTTCAAAAGGCGTCAACCTTCTCCTTTCTTTACCTTCACGAGTTCTTTTGTGACTTGGTTCATGTGATCCTGGACTTTTGGGATCAGGGGCGATGAAGGGTATTTGTCGCCCACAGCCTTCAAGATGTTATAGGAGGAACTTAACAGCTCCTCTTTCTTGACCGGGTCTTTGGTGTTGCGTGCAGTCAGGAACAGCTTCGCAGCCTTGTTTCGTTCGCGGTTGATGATTTTTTCTACAGCCATGTTTTTGAGTTCTTTGACCGCCGGATCAGAAGGGGGCAATTCATCGAGTTTTAAGATTGCTTCTTCATATTTCTCGCTTCGAATGGAGTTGAGGGCGACCTTCAGGCTATCCTGCTTTTCCGCCTCCCGCTGGAGTTCCTTTTGCAAGTCCACTGATGAAGGTTCCTTGGCAGCGACCTCGGTTTTTCCCTGTTGCTGGGCCTTTTCCTCGGCCATTTCCACGGATTTCAAAGCCTGGTCGATCATTTCTGCCTCTGGCCCTTCATCAAACCGGATTCTTTGCTGGAAAAGGATAAACTTTGCTCTTCCAAAGTCCCCCTTTTGCGTTGACTCGTCTGCCTTTGACAGAGCGTCTTTCAGATCACGGTCCATATCTGCCTTGATCATGTCTCCCCTGGTCGGAGTGGAGTCCGGCTGAGTCACTCTTGAGCCGTCGAGAGCAAGCTTTTGTTCCAGCCCCTTGACCAGAGCCTCTCGTTCACTGAGCTTGCGCTGCAGCCTTTCATAGATTTCTTTTGCCCCTTTCTCGTTGCCGAGAGCAAGCTGCCATTCGATCATCTGTGCCCGCAGTTGGAGCAGATCCGGCTTCCCCTCGATCTGGCTGGTCACATCCTGCCCGACGCCGAGGGCTGTGGTAAAGGTTCCCTTTTTTCCAAGGGAAAGGGCAAGCAGGAGACTTAGTTCCGGGGTGAGCGATTCAGGTCCGAATGTTTTCTCCACATCCAGAATCCCGTCAATGACCCCCTGATCATTGCCTGCAGAGAAGGCCTCCAGAATTTTTTTCCTTTTGGTTGCAAGCTGGCGAACCCCCTCTGAGGAGAGGCTTGCACCCGCGACTTGTTTCGTGAAGTATCGATTCTCTATCTCCTCGAGATTTCTCAGCAGAATGCTTATCATGGGAGCGTAATTCTGCTTCAAAGAGCCGCGCTCCGAAGCTGCCTTGAGACCTTTATAGGAGGCGAGAAGATCGTTTGCGAGTTCCCGGTCTTCCCTCGAAAGATCCTGAGTTTCCAGGAGACGGCTCAGGTAGAGGATTCGCCTGTCAAGCGCCTCAGCAGAGAAAGAAGGCGCCGGCGCCAGATCCCGCCTTGCGCTTACGGGTTCTCTTTGAAGTGCGGGTTGACAGGCCCCCAAAAGAGTCAGCATAAGAAGAGCACCTAAGATCAACCGAGTACGAGTTTTATTCTTTACCATGCTGGACTCCTTGAGGAGGCTCAAAAACTCTTTTCAATGTCCATGGGTTGTCCTGTAAGTCGAGTTCCGTCAGCGCCCTCGGAAGATTTCCCGGCACAGGTTCATCCTTCAGCGTTGCAGGAAGCCCGCTCTTGGGTGAGAGGGGCACCTTTCGAAACGCTTCGCCTGAGGGCATTCCCGTGGAGCCCGTCTCAAAAATCAGATCCGCCATTTGAAGGCTCTTGCGGTAATTGGGGCTGTTCACGATCATGTTGACCGTATCGATCCAGAGAGGCAAGGCGCCGGCAGACCCGTAAATGGAGATGTGCCTTGTTTTCATGGGACGATTGTCGTCATATCCCACGTAGCTTGCAACCACGTATCCGTTTTCAAGCCCCATCTCTCCGGATTCCCTGTCAGGACCCGGAACAAAACCCACAAAGCTGGAGTTGGTGAATCGATTCGCTGTCCCGGTTTTGCCATAGGTCGGAATATTGACGCTCAGCTTTTCTTCTTGAGCCCCTAGGTTGAGCCGGATCGCCTCTTTCGCACTTCGGCCGGTTCCGTTGTCCATGACCGCTCTAAGGATGTCTGTTACGAGCCCTGAGACCCTTTCAGAGAGGACTTTCTTGGGTTGAGGGGTGTATTCCCACACCGTTTTTCCCTGCCTGTCCACAATCTTGGTAATGATCGGCACCATGCCCGTAGTGAGTCCGTCTCCCAATGGATAGACCTTTCCCGTCATGATCGTTTCGTAGGTCAGGGCGGCTTCCAGAATGCTGATCGAGTTGGCCCCCAAAGGAAAAGAGAGGACCGGATCCAGTTTTGTGGAAATCCCCATCTGCTCTGAAAGTCTGGTGATGTAAAGAAGATTCACCAGTCTTCTGAAATCACTGAGCCTGTAAAGAACTTCGGCGTCATACTTTCTCTTTGGAGCCCATTTATCGTAGATCTCTTTGGAGTGGCTCTCGATCAGGTCGATCGTCTTTGAAGTGATGACGCCGTCCAGCCACACGTCTTCTTCGGTCACCCCCTGGAGCACCTCAAAAAACGTGTCGAAGGAAAGGGGCTCGCATTGAACAACGCTGCTCCGCTGAGGAGTGGGCGTGAAAACCAAGTGGGTATCCCCCTCTTCCTGATTTTGAACACAGAAGTAGGGGATCTCGGAGCGGATCATCTGCTCCAGAGCAGGATCGTGGCTCCCCCGGTAAAGAGAGGAGGATTCCTTCAGGTTCCTGAATTTCCTTTTCATTTCCCCGTTGAGAGATTGAAATCGCGAGAAATTCAGACGATAAATCTGATATTCTTCAGGGGTCTGCAGATTGAGCTCGCTCGTATCCAGGCTGTAGTGAAGGCGGCGGAGGAATTCGATGGCTTTTTCATGACCGCTGAAAATCAGATCCGACTCGATTTCTTTCTTGGCTTCCTCAAAAGCTGCTTCCAGGAGTGCTTCCTTGTCCACCATGATGCCGTACTTGTCTCGAATTCTGGCCACATACTGCTCGTACGTTTCATCATCCCGCCGCGCAAGACCAAGACCTTCGATCACCTGATTAAACTCCCCCGGGCTGAGCTGGTCCGTGAGATGATAGAGGAGCCAGACCGTGGCAAGATTTTCCGATTTCGCGCCCGCCCAGGTCATGGAGACCCGGTTCGACTCCGGGTGATGGTCCGGCCTGGGCAGGTAAAAGGTGCTCTGATAACGGAACAGGTCCGGCTCATTGATCAAGGGGTCCATGGTGTTCCAGTTGAGCTGCAGGGCGGCGGCATAAACCAGGGGTTTAAAAATAGACCCCAGCTGCCGCTTGGCATCTGTAGCACGGTTGAAAAAGCGGTCAAAAAAGCCGCCTACCATGGCCCTTACCATCCCTGCCTGGACAACGATGATTCCGCCTTCCAGTTCAGGGACCTCGGACAGAATGAGCCTTTTCTGGCCCGGCGCCTCAAGGGTCTCCATGTATTGCACCGGGACGGTGTCCCCCACGTGCAGCTGCTTCAGAAAGTCGGGAACAAGGCGTTTTTCAAAACTCGTCCACACGCCGCTTTTCCCTTTTATCCAGGCATCGCCGACAGGCTGAAGACCTTCGTAGTCGATGGCCCCTTCGCCGTCCCCCCAGGAAACCACGAGATGGGGATTCTGCTTGTCCATAGAAATCGCCGTGATTTTGGAGAGAAAGGGCAGGTCGGTTTTGACTTTGCCCGAGAGATCTTCTGCGAACTCTTCATACCTTTTCCTGGAAAGTTCGTCTCCGTACCCTGAGAGCTTCACATCGAGAAGGGGCAGATGTCTGCGAATGCTTCGCAAAGCGCCTTCCTGCATTTCTTTGTTCACCGAGGTGATGATTCTGATTCCGGAAGTGGCGATATTGTCGACTCCCTGCTCCTGGAGAACCGTCTTGAAGTACTCTGACTCCAGCTGCTCACGAATGTAATCCAGAATGACGTTCAGCCGGTAGCCCAGCTTTCCCTGTTTGAAGGGCACGTCCTTCTGCTTGGCGTGCTGGTATTCCTCTGCCGTGATGAAGTTCATCTCGAGCATGTTGCTGAGGACGTGATCTTTGCGCTGCCTCGAAAGCCGCTTTGCCTCTCTTCTCTCTGCCTCCGTTCTCTTGGTGAAGGGATTGAATCGGTTGGGGCTTTTGATGGACCCTGCGATAAAGGCGCACTCTCCCAGATCCAGGTCCTCGGCTTCTTTATCAAAAAAGTACTGTGCCGCAATCCGCAGTCCTCTTCCGATTCCGGTGACGAAGAACTGGTTGATGTACATCTCGAGAATTTCTTCCTTAGAGTACTGCCGTTCCAGCAACAGGGCCTCCATCAGCTCTTTGAGCTTGGCCTGGTAAGACCTCTTTTCCCTGGTGAAAATATTTTTCGCCGTCTGCTGGGTAAGGGTGCTGCCGCCCTGAGCAATGCGGCCTGCCCTGTAATTGGCAATCATGGCCCTGGCAACGGCTTTCAGGTCAAACCCGGGGTGGGTGAAAAAAGTTCTGTCCTCTGTGGCAACGAGAGCTTTGACGAAGTCGGGAGGAATACTCTTGTATTCGATGTACCTGCGATGTGTTTTGTCGAAAAAAACACCCAGCACGGTCTCCCCATCATCGTAATAGACCGGGCTTTCAGAGAAAATGATGCTGTCGATCGCTCCCCGCTTGATCTTTTCCTTCGCCTCCTCGGCAACATCATTGTAGATGGTGTAGAGCAGCGCGGCCGCTCCGATAAAAGACAGGAAGCCCAGGATGAGCAAAGCCAGAAAAAGCCTCTTGACCGTCTTCATCATTTGACCTATGCCACCGAGAGAGCCTGCCCCGCGGCTGCTGCATCGCTTTGCCCGCTTGAGAAGGGCATCAGTTCGCCGGACAGAAGTTTTTCTCTGAGGATCTGTTTCAAGTCCATTCCTTTCATCCGCAAACCTTCTCTCCCATATTCCATGTTCGCTTCGATCACGGTCCACCGCCCTCTGCAACGAATCAGGTCAAGACCAACGTCATTGAATTTACAGCGAAGCGCTGTATCGCGGGCAAGGCACAGGGCTTCATCCGGAATTTCAAGAAAATGAGGGGTGCCGCCCTGATGAAGATTGCTTCGGAAGTTCGTCGGGGCTCTGTAGCGCCAGTAGGAGAGAATCGGCTCATAGTTGATCAGGATGACCCGGAGATCACGATCGTGGGGAAGATATTCCTGAATGTAGGCCACACGGGTCAAGCGGAGGTATGCCTGAAGCTGGTCCTGGTCTTCGATTTTGTAAACGCCTCTTCCCCCGGCAGAAGCTCGCGGCAGCTTCGCGACAAAGGGGAAGGAGAAGTCCCTGAGGATGTCTTTGTGGTGAAGGTGGTAGTAAATCCTCGTCCTGGGATGTGGAACGCTCAGCATTGAGAACAGGGTGGTCTGTTTGATTTTTTCGTCAGCATAGAGGCAGGTCTCAAGGCTGGGGAAAAAGGGTTTTCCCATGGTACTGAAGAACTGGGCATAGTTGGTGGTCGGATAAAGGATCATGGCAGCGCTCAAAATAATCTCTCTCTCTTCGACAGAATAGTCCTGAAAATTAGCTTTCACCCCCAGAGTCAGAACCTCAGGTACCCCTTTGAGCCTGCTGCCTAACGCTACAAATATTTTTCTTTTTTCCGCCACTCTCGCCTCAAGAGAACAGGATGATAAAAGACCCTTACGCAGGCCTTTGGCCCTAACCAAACTATAGTGAAAGACTTTACTAAGTTAACATCCCAGTTGCGAAGCGAGGATCAACAACAGCCATTTCAAAATCCCCCCTTACCCCCCTTTCGTAAAGGGGGGTAAGGGGGATTTCCTCTTGTTGCCGCACTGAAATCACTTCGCCCAATGCCCCATCAAATTCTAAGCTCGATCTTTACTATTTAATGAGAAAAAGGCTTCAATGTCAATAAGTTTGAGAACCACACAATATTCAGGAAGACAATGGGGGCGGGGAAAGCCATGAGAGAACTTTCAGAGACATTTCCTGGGCCTTGCGCAGGATTTCCTGGAGATCGAGTGTCAAGAGCTTCCTGTCTTCCATGACCAGCTTGCCGTTGATCAGAGAGTGGCTCACATCGCTTCCCTTTGCAGCATAGACAAGGTGGGAGTAAGGGTTGTACATGGGCGTGAGGTGCGGTTTGTGAGTGTCCACAATGATCACGTCCGCCTTTTTCCCCACTTCGAGCGAGCCGATGCGATCCTCCATGCCCAGCGCTTTTGCTCCTGAGAGGGTGGCCATTCTGAGAACGGTGAACGCATCCAGCACCGTAGGATCCATGGCGCCGACCTTGTGGATTTTTGCAGCGGTATCCATCTCTTCAAAAAGGTCCAAGTTGTTGTTGGACGCGCACCCATCCGTTCCCAGTCCGACCGTTACCCCGCGAACCAGCAACCGCGGAACAGGACATATACCGGAGGCAAGCTTCATGTTGCTCTCCGGGTTCGTGACGACTTTGACCTCATGGTTCACCATTCTCTGGATCTCCGATTCATCCAAATGGACGCAGTGATCTGCAATGAGGTGGGGCCCCAGAAGGCCCAGGGACTCAAGGTGTTCGAAAGGTTTCTTGCCGTATTTCTTTTTCACCTCCTCGATCTCGCTCGCGCTTTCAGCAACGTGGATAATGAGGGGAACCCCGTACTGTTTTGCCAATCCATTGGCAGCAATCAACAGATCCGGGCTGCACGTGTAGACGGCGTGGGGTTCCACGGCAATGGAGACAAGGGGGTGGTCCTGCCACTTCCTGATCAGGAATTCCGTGTACTTCAGGCCCTCCTCGATGGGCCCGTAGTTCGGTGAAGGGAAATCGTAAAGCACTTCGCCTACAAGGCACCGCATCCCTGCTTCATGGGCGGTTTCGGCCACCTCCTCTGCGAAAAGATACATGTCGCAGAAGGTCGTCGTGCCCGACAGGATCATCTCGGCGCAGGCAAGAAGGGTTCCGGTGCGCACGAACTCGCGGTCCATCCGGCTTTCCACGGGGAAGATATAGTGGTTGAGCCACTCCATGAGAGGAAGGTCATCGGCAAGACCCCTGAACAGGGTCATGGCCGCATGGGTGTGGCCGTTGATCAGACCGGGAAGGATGAGACCGCCTTTTGCGTCAATCGCTTTACCGGCTCGGATCTCATGAGTATCCCCATTTCCGAGAGCAGAAATGGCGTCTCCCTGGATGCACAGAAATCCGCTTTCAATGATGGTTTTATTTGGATCCATCGTGAGGATGGTGCCGTTCTTGATAACAATGTCAGCCTGTTTCACAGTTTATCTCTCCATCAGGGCTGCCAGCAGGCCCAAATTCGAAGCACGAAATCCGAAAGAAATTCAAAATACCAATGCTCTAATGCTCCAAATAGAAACGCAGCGATGTTCCGTTTTGGTCATTTGAATTTTGGTCATTGGATATTGTTTCGGATTTCGTGCTTCGGATTTCGGATTTTCAACTTCTACGCAAATAGCAGTGACGTCACATTCAAATATCCCAATACATGCCTTGCTATAAACTCCCGACCACTTTTTCGACAAGAGGGGCAAGCTTTACCCCGACCTTGCCTGCTGTAGCAATTACGTCTTCAATAGAGATCTTCTTCATGCGGTCCGGAAGATTCACATTCGTAATAGCAACGATGGCCAGGACACGGAGGCCGCAGTGGACCGCAGTGATCACTTCCAGCACGGTGGACATTCCAACCGCATCCGCTCCCGCCATTCGCAAAAAACGCGTTTCAGCAGGGGTCTCCAAACTTGGCCCCAGGATCCCCACGTATACCCCCTCCTTGAGGGAGACCCCCAGTTCCATGGCTTTCTGCGTTGCCAGTTGGATCAGGGCGGGATCATAGACCTGTGACATATCAGGGAAACGGGGCCCGAAAGAATCCAAGTTAGCGCCGAGGAGAGGATTTCTTGCGGTCAGGTTGATGTGATCCGTAACCGCCATGATGTCGGCCGGTTCAAACAAAGGGTTCAGGCCGCCCGCAGCGCTTGAAATGATCAGGAACTCCACGCCGAGTCTGGCCATGACCCGCACAGGAAAAGTCACCTCTTCAGGAGAATAGCCTTCATAGAGATGAAATCTCCCTTCCATCGCCATGACGCTCTGCTTTCCAAGGCGGCCGAATACCAGAGTGCCTTTGTGTCCCATGGTGGTCGCACTGGGAAAATGGGGGATCTCCGGATAGGGGATGCGGAGATGAACCTCCACATTCCTGGTGATGTCTCCAAGCCCGGTCCCCGTGATCAAGCCGAATCTGGGTGGAAATGGGATTTTCGCCAGCAGGAAGTCCGCGGCTTCCTCGATCTTTTGAAGCATGACGCTCTTCTCCTTGAGTAGGTTTCTGAAAAAATCCTTGTTTACAGGCTGCTCAAAAACGTCCAGATCCAAGGCTCCCGAAATCCGGAGGAGCGAGACGTACTTGAAAGTACGTCGCAGCGACGGAAGATGAGGGAAACGACGGAGATGGGCGGTTTTCAGCAGCCTGTTAGTTATCACAAAACACTTGCGTAGAAAAGGGATTGTAAGCTAGAAACTTATTCTCCATCCAAACCCGAGGTGAAACATGCTTTCTTCCATGATCGAAGACCTTCTGAAGCCTGAGGCATTCCCTGATCCCACAAAGAGGGTCTTGCTCGTTCAGACCCACATCTCTCTCGTGTTCGTGGCAGACGAATTCGTCTACAAGGTGAAGAAGCCGGTCAATTTCGGGTTTCTGGATTTCACTTCCCTTGAAAAAAGGGCCTTCTATTGCCGGCAGGAATTGTTGCTCAACAGGCGCCTTGCAAAAGACATCTACATCGATGTACTTCCCATCCGTTTTGACGGGAAAAGATACACGATGCGATCCACGAAAGGGGAGATCGTGGAGCATGCGGTAAAGATGAAGCGGATTTCGGAGGATCGGTTGATGAAATCCCTTTACGAGAGGAGGGCCCTGACTGAAAACCATCTGCGCCGCTTGGCTCGAACCCTGGCAAGGTTTCATCTCAATGCCTTGAGGAGCCCGGTTATCGATGAGTTTGGAGAACCGGACCGATTCAGGATCAACACGGACGAAAATTTCTCACAGATCAAGAAATACATAGGGATGAGCATCGAGGGGGAACAGTTCGGCGCTCTCCAGGATTGGACCGATCGCTTTTGCCGGACAAGGCGCGAGCTCTTCTACAAGAGAATCAAACAAGGCAAAATCAGGGATTGTCACGGCGATCTGCACATGGAGCATGTTTGCTTTTCAAGAAGTCTTTCCATTATCGATTGCATTGAATTTAACGACCGGTTTCGCTACAGTGACACCGTGGCGGACAGTGCCTTTCTTCTGATGGATCTCGAATATCACGGGGGAAAGAAGTTTTCCTCTGCGCTCTGGAAGCATTACAGGAAGTTCGCCGCAGAAGAGGCTGTGGATCCGCTCCTTGATTTCTACAAAGTGTATCGAGCCGTTGTCCGCGGAAAGGTGAATAGCTTTCAGGTCGACGACCCGGCGATCAGTGCGGAGGACAAGGACAGGGCGGTCCAGAGGGCGAGAAAATATTTTTCGCTCGCATGGTCCTACACTCAGTCCTAGACGGTAATGCGCCGGCACGTTACTTGTATAAAAGCATTTGAGCCCGGACCGGGAGGTGTGGTCTCTTTAGAGCCGCACAGGACCAGTAAACAGTAGGCAGTAAGCAGTAAACAGTAATTCTGAGTGCATGTTCCCCACTGCTTACTGTTTACTGCATACTGCTTACTCATTCCTGCTATGGGGAAGGTTCAAGGGCAAGGGGGCGGTTGGCGGGATGAGTCCATTTCCGGTTGCGGACTCGCCAGAGACCACACCCCCGGTCCGGGCTCAAAGAGCGTTGCGACAACGAGTCATTCAGGGAGAAGATGAGATGAGAGAACCTTTTATTGATTTCATGAAAAAAGAGCTGGGATCGGATACCGTTCTCATCTCCTGCGGTCTTCCCGCATCCTACAAGACAGAAACCACGGAGGTGATCGCCCGTCTCAAGGGATACGCCATCCTTCGGACCGACATGATCCGCCTCGAGGTTTTGAAAGGGGAAGATATTTTTGATGAAAAGGTCGCTTCCAACATGGACAAGAGAAGGCTCGTCTATGATGAAATGTTCAGACTGGGCGAAGAACTCGCGGGCAAGGGTGAAAGCATTCTTTTCGACGCCACCTTCGTGAGCCAGTCTTTGAGGCGGCGAGCTGCGGAAGTGGCAGCCAAGAATCGCAAACGTTTCGTGATCCAGCAGACCCAGTGTCCCCAGGGAATTTCTCTGAGAAGAATCTCGGAAAGAAGCAAGGAGAACTATGAATCCAATGCCCTGACCGAACAGGCCTACCTCAACAACAAGAAGAAATTTGAAGCCGTTGATCTCGAAGACCTGAAACGCCTCTTTCCGACCCTGAACATTCTCCATCTTCTGGTGGACACCACATCCAACCTCGAAACAGAGTGGTTTGTCGTTGATAAGGTCACCCGATGAGAAGTTCTCTCTAAGGGGCTGCGGTAGCGCCCGAAAAAAACTCCCATGAGCGACAAGCGGAACATTGAATTCCTGCAAGAAAGAATCAAAGCCGCTCGCCGGCAGATCCCCTCTGACCTGGTGCTCAAGAAGGGCAGGGTGGTCAACGTGTTTTCAGGAGAGATCCTGGAGATGGATGTCGCGATCCATCAGGGGGTCATTGTCGGTGTCGGAGCGGGATACCAGGGAAAAGAGGAGGTGGATGTCAAAGGCTGCACTGTCGCGCCTGGGCTGACTGACGGCCACATGCACATTGAGAGCACTATGCTCATCCCTTCCAGGCTTGCCGCGTCCCTTCTGGTGCACGGGACAACGGCCATCGTCTCAGACCCTCATGAGATTGCGAATGTGATGGGCTTTGAAGGAATTCGCTTCATGCTGCGGGATAGCCAAGCTCTTCCTTTTGATATTTTCTTCATGGCCCCTTCATGTGTGCCGGCGACCCACCTCGAGACTTCCGGGGCCTCTCTGGATCAGGAGGACCTCGCCACCCTGAGAGAAGAACCACGAATCCTCGGGCTGGCCGAGATGATGAACTATCCCGGCGTCCTCGCCGGGGATGAGAAAGTGATTGAGAAACTGTCCCTCTTCAGGGGCAGGGTGATCGACGGCCACGCTCCGTCTCTTGTAGGTCATGATCTGCAGGCCTATTGTTCGGCCGGCGTTCGGTCCGACCATGAGACGAGCGACCTCCAGGAGGCCCGGGAGAAACTTCAAGCCGGGATGAGGATCATGATCCGCGAGGGAACCTCTGCGAAGAATCTGGAGGCACTGCTCCCCCTCGTGAACGAGAAGAACAGCAGGAGGTTCTGCTTTGTGACCGACGATCTTCACCCGGAGGACTTGCTTGAGAGAGGCCACATGGATGATGTGCTCAGAAAGGCGGTTCGGTTGGGCTTGGATCCCTTGACCGCTCTACAAATGGTTACGCTGAATCCGGCAGAGTTTTTCGGGCTCCATGACCGGGGAGCGGTCGCACCGGGCTACCGTGCGGACCTGGTGGTCATGGAAAACCTGGAGAATTTTTCTGTAGAGATGGTTTACAAGGACGGGCGCTTGGTGGTCCGCAACGGGAAGATTGTTCATTTCCCGCAAAAGAAGGATGAATATCTTCCGTCCTGGCCGATCAAGATCCCTTCTCTCACCCCGGAGAGCTTCAGAATTCGGAAGCAAGGTGCCAGGGCAAGGGTCATCGAGGTGATCCCGGGGCAGATTCTAACCAAGGTCCGGGTAGAAGAAGTACTCTCCGACAGGGAATGGGTCCTTTCGGATATCCAACAAGATGTTCTCAAACTCATGGTTGTGGAAAGGCACAAAGGAACAGGAAGGATAGGCCGAGCTCTTGTTCATGGTTTCGGATTGAAAAGAGGGGCGCTGGCTTCCTCGGTGGCTCACGATTCACACAACATCATTGCCGCAGGCGTGGAAGATCTTGACCTGTTCACGGCGGTTGAACAGATCCGGCGCATGGGAGGTGGGCTGGTTGTTGCAGAGGGTGGCAGGATTCTGGCGAAGGTGGCTCTTGAAATCGGAGGTCTCATGTCTAAAGAACCCCTTGAGTCTCTGAGCGCTCAGCTCAAGACGCTTTCCGGTGCGGCAAAATCTTTGGGGTGCATTCTGCCTGAGCCGTTTATGACTCTTTCCTTTCTTGCTCTGCCTGTGATTCCGGAGCTGAAGCTCACGGACAAGGGGCTGGTGGATGTTCGGATGTTTGTCGAGGTGCCGCTTTTTGTGCAGGAGGATAGTCTATGATTGAGAGATCGGTTGGGATCATTTACAAGCATCACTTTGAGCCGGCCAAAGAAGAGGCGCTGAAGCTCGATCGCTGGCTCCGCGAAAGAAATGTGAGGGCTTTCTCCGAGGAGATGGGCGCCAGGGCGGCGATGAATGCCTGTTTTGAAGAGCCTTCCTTCATCCCGAGAGAGGTGGAATTCGTGATTGTTCTCGGCGGTGACGGAACCCTGCTCGGCGCTGCACGCAGAGTCGCTCGCTACGGGGTCCCGATTCTGGGGGTCAACCTGGGCGGGCTGGGTTTCCTCACTGAAATCCCACTGAGGAGGCTCTATTCGGCCGTGGAACTCATGCTCGAGGGTCGCCTTGAGGTGGAAACCAGGCTCATGCTGGAAGCCGTGGTGCTGCGGGAAGGCACGGAAACGTGCCGCTTTCTGGTCCTCAATGACGTGGTCATCAACAAAGGGGCGCTTGCCAGGATCATTGACCTGGATGTCGTCATCAACGACCAGTTTCTCACCACCTTCAGGGCGGACGGACTGATTGTGTCCACGCCCACCGGATCAACAGCCTACAATCTCTCTGCGGGCGGTCCCATCCTCTATCCGACCATCTCGAGCTTTATTCTGACTCCCATATGCCCTTTTACTCTGACCAACCGGCCTATCCTCCTGCCCGAATCTCACGTTGTCTCGATCACGCTCAGCAGGAGAGGGGAGGAGAGGGTGAGTTTGACTTTTGACGGCCAAGTGGGATTCGACTTGTTTCAGGGGGACAAGGTGATTATCCAGAAAGCAAAAGAGAAGATCAAGCTCATCAAGTCACCGGATCAGAGCTATTTCGAGATTCTAAGAGAGAAACTCATGTGGGGAGGAGTTCCTTTCAAGAACCGTGATGGAGACGACTAAGCGCATCTTCAAGGTGGATCGGGAAGACATTCACTATCTTCGCACCACGATTGAGTCCTATGACGGAATGGCTGTGGTGAGGACAGTGGATCCCGGAGAGGCGACGATTGAGCTTCTGATCGCTCCCGGGTGTGAGGATTTGGTTTCAAGGCTCCTCGCGGCCTTGAGGGAAAAGGAACGAATTCGTCTGGAGCCAGTGGGAATCGGCATAGAGCAAAGAGCGAAGAGCATAGAGTGAGGTGATGAGGCGCTGGCTTCAAAAAGTGCCGTCCACGGGCAAGAAGCTGTGCGGAAATCAAAACTGACCTTTGTGAGGTTTATCCGTTGGCCAGGCATTACTACATAGAGACCATGGGCTGCCAAATGAATCAGTATGATTCTGATCACCTGGGCCGTATCTTAGAGGACTCAGGCTACCTAGCCACAAGCGAACCAGAGGAAGCGGATTTCGTCCTTGTCAATACCTGTTCTGTGCGGGCCAAGGCAGAGCAGAAAGCCTTGAGCCGACTGGGTCGGTTGGTGGCTCTCAAGAAAAAAAACCCGCGACTCCTTGTGGCAGTGGCCGGATGTGTGGCGCAACAGAGGGGGACGGACCTTCTTGCCAGGTTTCCAAGCCTGGACCTTGTCCTGGGGCCGAGAGAGATAGGACGGTTCAGAGACATCCTGAGGAAAATCGAAAACGACGGCACGAGGCTTGCTGCGGTTGATGTCCATCGCGCGCCCACCGCCTTCATGGGGCGCTTCGAGTATTTCCAACATAGCGTTAAAGCTTACATTACCATTATGGAAGGGTGCAACAACTTCTGCTCTTACTGCATTGTTCCTTACGTGCGGGGAAGAGAAATCAGCCGGCCACCCCATGAGATCCTGGAGGAAGCGAGGAACCTGGTTCTCCAGGGTGTGAGGGAAATCACTCTCGTCGGCCAGAACGTCAACTCCTACGTATACGAGAAGACACGGTTTCCGGAACTCCTCCAGGCAATAAATAAGATCAAGACCCTTCACAGGATGCGATTCACCACATCCCATCCCAAGGATCTTTCAGAAGAGCTGATTCAGTGTTTTGCCAGGTTGGAGAAACTGTGCCCTCACATCCATCTTCCTTTCCAGGCCGGCTCAAACAGAGTTCTCAAAGCCATGAAAAGAGGGTATACTCGCGAAAAATACATGGATCTTATCCGTGAGCTAAGAGAGGCGCGACCCTGCATTGCCGTGACAAGCGATGTGATGGTCGGATTTCCCGGTGAATCAGAAGAAGACTTCGAACTGACCCTCGGCCTTATATGCCAAATAGAATTTGACAACCTCTATTCTTTCAAGTACTCGGATAGAGAGGGAACCCCTGCAGTACGGATGACTGACAAGATCCCTGAAAACCAAAAACTCACGAGGCTGGCCCGCCTTCAGGAAGTTCAGAGGAACATCACGCTGAAGAAAAACAAAGAATTGGTCGGGAAAAGCATTGAAGTGTTAGTTGAAGGAACAAGTAAAAAGGGGCAGCAGTTAACAGGCAGGACCGATACAAATAAAATTGTTAATTTTAACAGCGATAGCAGCAATATAAATAGATTAGTAAATGTAAAAGTTAAGCGCTCCTCATTCAATTCTCTTTGGGGAGAGTTGACTTCGCATTAAAGTTGATGTAAAAATGTAACGTACTGAAGTTGATCTTTTTGGCTTGCCATGGATATCGATAAGACAAAAGAATCGATACTTATCGTAGATGACGACCAGAGGGTTTGCGAGGTCCTTAAAGAACTTTTTGGGGCCCTGCAGTTCCCTGCCGCATCTTCTATCAGTGGAGAGGAAGCCTTGCGAATACTCAAGGAGAAACAGCACACCTTCCTCCTGGCGGACATGAAAATGCCGCAAATGAGCGGCATGGAACTCATTCGACGAACAAGGGAAACCTTTCCGAACGTCAGCGTTGTTGCCATGACCGGGTACGCAGACGAATACAAGTATGTGGACATCATCAACGCAGGCGCAAATGATTTCGTCAAGAAACCGATCGACATCGCCGAGCTCGAAGCGAAGATTGTCCGCTGCATCAGCGAAAGGGATCTCAGGAAGGAACTCAACAGGCTTTCCATCACGGATTCGCTGACAGGCTTGTTTAATCAGCGGCAGTTTTACATGCGCCTCAGGGAAGAGATTGTGCGATCTACCAGGCAAAAGCATTCGCTGGCCCTGATTCTCATGGACCTGGACAATTTCAAGGTGTACAACGACAAGAACGGCCACATTGCAGGTGATGAGGCTTTGAGGGACGTGGGAAAAGCGATTTTGAGAAGCATTCGAGAAGGCGTCGACTCCGGCTACCGGTACGGAGGAGATGAGTTCGCGATCATTCTCATAGACTCAGATCTTTCAATAGCTCAGGAGATCGGCAAACGTGTTCACTTTTCAATCAGGAACAACGGGGAACTGAGAGCGAGTTTTGGATACGCTGTTTACGGGGAGAACATGAACCTCACGGACTTCGTGGCACTCGCTGATGCCAATCTCTACAGGTCCAAGACACAGCGTAAGGACGGCATGATGAACTAAACAGACCCTTTGCTTTAGTTCTGATAATGTATATTATGTAAACTTATTACAACTCCTGTATTCCCCAAGCTAAACACGCTTACTCCTCTCCTCCCGCCTCCTTCGCGGCGAAAAAACCAAATATTTTGTTGACATGGTGCATGCATCAGTGTAGATACGTCTGACTTATTACAGGATTGGAGGACCTCTGCGAATGAGCAGCGTGGTAAAAAAGCGAAGAAAAAAGATCCGAAAGCACAAGAACCGAAAGCAGAGGAAATTGATGCGGCATAAGAACAAGTAGCTTCTGCGGGCCTTAAAAGAGGAAGGCAGTCCGGGGTGATGCGGACTGCCTTCTTGTTTCTCCGGTGCCGACTTCAGCGTCTGCAGTTACTTGCCGACGTCGTACCACCCTCCTCCTGTTTTCCTGCCTAACCTGTTGGCCCGTATCATGGTCTTGAGCAGGTTTGGAGATACCCATTTCAGCTCTTTGTTAAGCTCCTTGTAAAAATACTCGTTCACAAAATAGGCAATGTCAATGCCGGTGAGATCCATGAGCTCAAAAGGCCCCATAGGATAGTTGAGCCCGTTCTTCACGGCTGTGTCCACGTCCTGAATGCTGGCGATCCCTTCCTCGACGATTTTGATGGCCTCGATCATGTGGGGAATCATGCACCGGTTGACGATAAATCCCGGCGAGTCTTTCTTGACTTCCACAGTCACTTTTCCCATCTTCTTTGCCAGAGCCGTGGCGGTTGCAACAGTCTGATCGCTCGTATGGTAGCCCCGGATGATCTCAACAAGCTTCATCAGAGGCACAGGGTTAAAGAAATGAACTCCGCAAACCTTGTCAGGCCGCTTTGTGGCTGACGCGATCTCCGTGATGGACATGGATGACGTGTTCGTGGAGAGAATCACTTCAGGCCGGCACAAAGCGTCGAGTTCTTTGAAAACGCTTCTCTTAAGGGCCAGGTCTTCAATAACCGCTTCCACTACAAAGTCGACGTCTTTGAGGTCGGCCATGTTCGTGGTTCCCTTGATTCTGCCCATGATCTTGTTTTTCTCGTCCGCCGCGAGTTTCCCTTTTTCAACGCTCTTGGCCAGGAACTTGTCAATGCTTTTGAGACCGCGGTCCACAAAGGAATCCTCGATATCTCTCATGACAACGTCGCAGCCGATCTGAGCCGCAAGTTGAGCAATCCCGTTCCCCATGGTGCCAGCGCCGATCACACCGATTTTCCGAATCTCCATTTCTGCTTCCTCCGTAGTCTGAAATGTCTATGCCGATTCCACTCTTGTTACTTCAGGAACATTCTGTTTCAAAATCTTCTCTATGCCCATTTTAAGAGTCATCTGGGACATTGGGCAACCCCCGCAGGCTCCGGTCAATCTGACCTTCACGACACCCTGGTCATCCACGTCGATCAGTTGAACATCTCCCCCGTCAGCCTGCAAAGAGGGTCTCACCTTGTTCAGAGCACTTTCCACTTTCTCTTTAAGCATCAAAGTCACACCTCCCTGTTCAAAAGCCCTATTTGTTTATTTTCATAACACAGTCAAAGGCGAGAGTTCAAGTAAATGTTTAGAGAAAAAACCTTTTCCGCGAGGCTGTCCAACAACCAAGTCTGATCTCCGTTCACGCTTCGATACCTCAGGGCGAACGGAGAGTGTGTTCTCTGAGTGTTTGATTTTCCGTTCGTGGTTTGATACCTCACCACGAACGGAAGGGCTGATGATTTCCTTGCCGCCGTATCAATCCGAGTTATCTGACAGCGTCAGCATGTTGCTCAGATCCTGAAGACCGCTCTGGCCCGGCTGTCCAGATATCGAGAGAGGCCCTCAGAACTCTCCGGGGACCAGCCAAGCGCTTTCCGCCACACATCGCTGCTTTCCATGCACAGGTAGATCCCGTGCTCAACGCCCCACCGGCTAAGAGCTGCTTTCATGAAGGCATACATCTCAATTCGCACCGGCTTGATGTATCGCATTTTGCCGTCAAGCCCTGGGATGAATTCCCCGTCCATGATGTGAGTTTTTGGAAAGCGCCTTCTAATCACCTGCTTTAACGAGGGCATGTACCGGAGGCAGCCAAGGCTTATCCAGATGACCCCGGCCGGATCGATATAGCGATCCATCAGATCGAGGGTCCTAGCATATTCCTCTTTCCAGGAAGGGTGTTCAATCAAAGGATCAAAGTGAAATCCCAGAACATACCCTTCCCTCTGGCAAGCCCTTGCTGCTTCAAGCCTTCTTTTGATCGAAGGCGCTCCGTGCTCTTCCCTGTGCGAAATGGAGGGGCTATTAAGTGACCAGGACACCACGATTCGATCGCGGTATTGGGATGAAAGGAGACCTTCTATGGACACCGTCTTTGTTTTGAATTCCAGGACCGTGTTCTTGTGTTTCGCAACAAAAGAAGGAAGGATTTCCGTCCACTTTACAATGGGGTCAAGAGCAAGACTGTCCGTGAATTCCCCTGTGCCGATTCTGAAGATCTTTCGGCCGGAGGCTTGAAGCGCCTGACCAATTTCTTCAAGTTGCTGCTCCAGGTTCACGAAAACACGCAGAGAAGGCTGGTTAAAATAAGCTTGCAGGATGCAGTAGCTGCAATCGAGAGGACAATTCGTGCCAATATTGAGAATCTGATACCCGCAGCAAAGATACTCTCGGGTTCCCGGACAGGGTTTGAGAAGCTGACCGGGAAAAGAGATCAGGCGAAGGGTTTCTTTGTCCAACTGGAACTCCCCCGGCCTGTAAGAACAGGTTTCATCTTCACCTTTACCCACAGAGAGGCTCTGAAGACGGTCCACAGCTCTGCGGGCAAAGGGATATTTTTCAGCATCCGTCTCAAGAATTGTCGTTTTGATTTTAAAATTCATTGACCGGTCCAGGGTTCAGGGATTGCTTCAAGTCCATCCAAGGAATGAAGCAGGCTGATCGACTTCCTGAGATCCTTTCCGTCCTTGAAGCTGATCTCAAGGCGATAATTCGGGTCTTCAAAATAGGGGTCGTAATGGATGGCAGCACCGGACGGGAGAGAGATAGAGGAAATTTTGTTTTCAACCATCTGCTGCGCCATCGACAAGCGGGGATGCCTCCTGATCCTCAATGCGTCAAGTATTGCTTTGGCTTTCTGGGGATTGTTCAATCGTGAATTCTCCAGTATCTTCAAGAGAGACGCTTCACAAAGAACTTCAGGAATGGTCATGTGCTCTCGCATGCCGATATCGCGAATATGCTCAAGGAACTTCATCTGCTGATTAAAGTTGAATTTCAGAACACCGATCCAGCGGAAAAGAACCTGCTGAGAGCCTCGGTCCAATTCAAGAAGAGCTTTAGCTGCCTTCATCGACATTTCTTCCTGCGTTATGGCGTTTTGAACGCTTTCTTCGAGATTCACGAGCTTCAAGTAGAACTCCAAGGTGCCTTCGTGAGAAGGGAGGGATAGGAGGGGCATAAAAGAAGCAAGGATCTCTTCCTTTTGCACGTAGCCCCGGAGCCTCTCAAGGATCATGGCTTTCTCAATGTCGTTGAACTTCCTGGTAGCCACATTCTCATAGAAGTTGACAAGGAATCTTTCCAAAGGCGAAGGCAGAACTGAGGTCACCTCTTTACAGAGAACTTTAGGTTCGCCCTGAAACTTCAGCGCCAAGATCCTGCGGTATCCTGCAACAATGTCAAAGCTCCCTTTTTCATTTCGGGCCACCAAAGGAGGATTGAGAAGTCCCACCTTTCGTATCGATTCACAGAGAACGTCGAGGTTGAAACCATAACTCATGGTGTAGGGTCCTGGGCCTTCCGCCATTTCGTCAAGGTCTATCCAGATTGGGGCTTGCTGCTGAAGAGAGGAATCTTTCATCCTGCCCTCCCCTATTTTGATATCCATCAAGGTCACCCTCCTCAATTCTTGCTTGATTCCAATCGTGCCACATCAAAACGGGTTGAATCTTTAGGGACCACGATCCATTTTATATATAACAAGTTCAGGGCTGGTTTGCCGAGGTTTTTGTTGAGGAGCATCCATCCGAATGGTGTTGATCTGTGACGCTATTCCACGGCAAAGAAAATAGCAGTGTATTTTACTCGGATGCGTTTATTTCTTGACACCCGCCTTTGCGCTATGGGATTGTCCTTCATTCAAAATTGGTTGTAAATCGGCCATCTTAGGTCGAAACACCCGCCTCCCGGTTATCATCAGCCTTTATAAGAACAAAATTCCGGGCTTCGTCCCTTAGGGGATAGTTCATGCTCACGAGGAGATTCTTTGTTCCATGAGTAAAAACACTCCAGTAGGATCGGTAATGGTGGTCGGAGCCGGTATTGCCGGCATCCAGGCTTCTCTGGACCTTGCGGATTCAGGTTATCTTGTCTATCTCGTCGAAAAGAACTCGGCCATCGGTGGAGTCATGGCACAGCTGGACAAGACCTTTCCCACCAATGATTGTTCCATGTGCATTATTTCGCCGAAGCTTGTCGAGTGCGGGAGACACCTCAACATCGACCTCTTGCCTCTGACAGAAATCATGGACGTAAGCGGTGAGCCGGGGAATTTCAAGGTGAAGGTGCTCCAGAAGCCCCGCTACGTGGACATGAGCAAGTGCACGGCCTGCGGCGAGTGCTCTAAGGCCTGCCCCATCGATGTGTCCAACCGCTTTGATGAAGAACTGCGCAACCGCAAAGCAGCCTACAAACTCTACCCTCAGGCCATGCCGAGCGCCTACGCGATCGAAAAAAGGGGCACGGCGCCCTGCAAGGCCACCTGCCCGGCCCACGTGAGCGTGCAGGGCTATATCGCCTTGATCAACCAGGGCAAGTACCGCGAAGCTCTGGAGCTTTTCAAAGAGGCCCACCCCTTCCCCGCCATCTGCGGTCGTGTGTGCCACCACCCCTGCGAAGAGATCTGCACCCGGAGTGATCTGGATGAGCCCATTGCCATCGAATACCTGCATCGTTTTCTGGCCGACTACGAGCTCTCCGGCGAAGGCCGATCGATTCCAAAAGTCAAGGAACGGAGGGAGGAAAAAATCGCGGTTATCGGTGCGGGTCCTGCCGGTCTTACCGCCGCTTATTACCTGGCCAAAGAAGGCTACCCGGTCACGGTCTTTGAAAAACTTCCTGTGACCGGAGGCATGATGGCCGTCGGCATTCCCGAGTACCGTCTGCCGCGGAACATCATTGAGGCGGAAACTCAGGTTATCCGCGAAATGGGAGTGGAGATCAAGACAGGAGTTGCCTTCGGAGAAGACATCACGCTCAACGGTCTCAAGAAGGACGGGTACAAAGCCGTTTTCCTGGCCACCGGACTCCACGTGAGCCGCAAGCTGAATGTTTCAGGAGAAGAAATGCCCGGGGTGCTCCGCGGCGTGGAGTTCCTTCGGGATGTGGCTCTTGGAAATCCTGTGAGCCTCCCCAAAAAAGTGATCGTTATCGGGGGCGGCAATGTCGCGATTGACGTGGCTCTAACCGCTCTCCGAAAGGGCGCCCAGGAGGTTACCCTCGTCTGTCTTGAAAAAAGAGAAGAGATGCCTGCATGGAAATATGAGATTGAGGAAGCCCTCGAAGAAGGCGTGAAGATCTTGAACAGCTGGGGCCCCACGCGCTTCCTTGAGAAAGGTGGAAAGATTGCGGGCATAGAATTCAAGCGATGCACCGCGGTTTTCGATGAAAAGGGTGCGTTCAATCCCCGCTACGACGAAAAAGAACTGACCACTATGGAAACCGAGGGAGCGGTCATTGCCATCGGTCAGGCCGGAGACCACTCTTTTGCACAAAGCGAAAAAGTTGCTGTCACAAAAAGAGGAGGTCTGGATGCGGATCCTGTAACCCTTCAAACGCCTCTGGGCTGGGTCTTTGCAGGAGGAGACGCTCTCTACGGGCCCAAGTCCGTCGTGGAAGCCGTGGCCTGCGGAAAGGAGGCTGCAGAGAGCATTCATCGTTATATCAACGGCCGCGATCTGCGTGAAGACCGGAGCCAGGACTGGACCTATGAGAAGCCTGACCTCGCCGGGCTGGAGAAACAGAAAAGAAGTTCCATGAGGACGATTGCGCCGTCGGAGAGAAAGGGGAATTTCAAAGAAATTGCCCTGGGCTTCACCGAAGAGGAGGTTCGGAAAGAAGCGGAACGATGCCTGAAGTGCGGGATCTGCTCCGAATGCTACCAGTGTGTGACCGCCTGCTTGGCAGGTGCTGTCGATCACTCCATGAAACCCAGGGAGAGGGTTCTGGAAGTGGGCGCCATCATTCTTGCTCCCGGGTTCACTCCCTTTGATCCGAACCGCTACGACACCTACAGTTATTCCATCCACCCCAACGTGGTCACGAGCTTGGAATTTGAGCGAATCCTTTCAGCCTCCGGGCCTTATGAAGGACATCTCGCCCGACCCTCGGATCACAAGGAGCCGCAAAAAATCGCATGGCTCCAGTGCGTGGGATCAAGGGATATCAATCGCTGCGACCACAGCTATTGTTCGGCGGTGTGCTGCATGTATGCCATCAAAGAGGCTGTTATCGCCAAGGAGCACAGCAAAGAGCCGCTCGACGCAGCCATTTTCTACATGGACATGCGGACCTATGGGAAGGATTTCGAAAAGTACTATAACCGCGCCGAAGAGGAAAGAGGTGTTCGCTTCATCCGTTCCAGAGTCCACACCATCGAGCCCGTGGAAAACGGCAACCTGAGGATCCGCTTTGCCCCCGAGTCAGGGGACGTGAAAGAGGAAGACTTTGATATGGTCGTCCTCTCCATCGGCCTGGCCCCTGTTCAGGGCATCCAGGAGCTCGCCGAAAAACTGGGCGTCGCTCTCAATGAGCATCAGTACGCCATGACCAGCAGTTTCGCGCCTGTGAAAACCTCGAGAGACGGAATTTACGTTTGCGGCGTTTTCCAGTCTCCAAAGGATATTCCTCATTCCGTGATGGAAGCTTCCGCCTCGGCGGCCGCTTCCACCGAGGCTCTCGCTGGGGCCAGGGGAACCTTGACCCGATCCAAGCAACTGCCTCCGGAACTCGATGTGTCCGGCCAGGTGCCCCGGATCGGGGTTTTTGTGTGCAATTGCGGAATCAACATCGGCGGCATTGCCGATGTCCCGGCTGTGAGGGAATATGCCGGGACCCTGCCCTACGTGGTCCACGTGGAAGATAACCTGTTCACCTGCTCTCAGGACACGCAGGACAAGATGAAACAGGTCATCAAGGACAAAGGGATCAACCGGGTGGTCGTGGCCTCCTGCTCTCCGAGAACCCATGAACCCCTCTTCCAGGAGACCATCCGGGATGCGGGTTTGAACAAGTACCTTTTCGAGATGGCCAACATCCGGGATCAGAACACATGGGTTCACATGAACGAGCCCAGGAGGGCGACGGAGAAGGCGAAAGACCTCGTGCGCATGGCGGTTGCGAAAGCGGCGCTGGTCGAACCCCTCGAGCAGGTGAGGCTTCAGGTCACCAAGAACGCGCTGGTGATCGGCGGCGGGGTGGCCGGCATGGAAGCGGCGCTCGGAGTGGCCGAGCAAGGCTTTCAAGCTTACCTCGTTGAGAAGACGAGCGCCCTCGGCGGGGTGGCGAAAAGACTTCGAAGCACCTGGCGGGGAGAAAAAATCTCCGATTATGTCCAGAGCCTCGCAGACAGAGTGAAGAACCATCCCGGAATCCAGATCTTCATGGAAACCGAAGTGAAAGAAACGTCAGGGATTCTGGGAAATTTCACCAGCACCCTTGTGCCTCAGAATGGCACCGGGTCGCCGGTGACCGTGGATCACGGCGCCACGATCATTGCCACGGGCGGGCAGGAATACCGGCCTTCCGAATATCTCTACGGGAAGCACCCCGGAGTGTTGACCCATCTGGATCTCGATGAAGCCATTGTTCGCGGCGAGGATCGCGTGACCAAGGCACAGTCCGCAGTCTTTATTCAATGCGTGGGTTCCCGCATTCCTGAAAGGCCCTATTGCAGTAAGATCTGCTGCACCCACAGCCTGGAGAGCGCTCTCAAACTCAAGGACTTGAACCCGGACATGAACGTTTTCGTTCTTTACAGGGATGTTCGCTCCTACGGGTTCCGGGAGGACCTCTATCGGGAAGCCAGGAAGAAGGGGGTTCTTTTTGTGCGCTACGAGCTGGATCGGCTGCCGGAGCTGACCTCCAACGGCGAAGGCACGCTTTCGCTTAAGGTCGTGGATCATGTTCTCGGAAGGCCTATCCGGATCGCACCCGATCTCGTGATCCTGGCCACAGCCATTCTTCCGGCGGGGAACAAGAAGCTCTTCGAGCTTTTCAAAGTTCCCGTGAACAAGGAAGGTTTTCTGATTGAAGCACACGCCAAATTAAGACCCGTGGATTTCGCATCCGAAGGGATTTTCATGGCCGGTCTGGCCCACTACCCCAAACCCATCGACGAAAGCATTACCCAGGCCAAGGCCGCTGTCGCAAGAGCCATGACCATCCTGTCCAAGGACGGGATCTTTGTGGGAGGCGTGATCGCTTCGGTGAATTCGGATCGCTGCGCAGCCTGCCTCACCTGTGTGAGAACGTGCCCTTACGGCGCTGCCCGGATCGGTGAAGAGGGCTATGCGATCATCGATCCCGCGGCGTGTCGCGGATGCGGCGCCTGTGTCGCCGAGTGTCCGGGCAAAGCGATTGCCTTGAAGCATTTCACCGATGAACAGATCATCGCAAAGACCGATGCCCTTTTTCAGGCGCAGAGCGCCTGAAAAAGGTACACGGTACACGGTTCACGGTCAAATCCCCCTTGCTCCCCCTTTTCAAAAGGGGGAAACCTGCACGCGTCCTCCCCTTTGTAAAGGGGAGACAGAGGGGATTTTAGATGACTGCAACAGCAAATTTCTTAGGAGTAAATCTCTGCTGAACAAAGCGAGGTGTATCGATGAGTGACTTTGAACCTCAAGTTCTTGCCTACTGCTGCCAGTACTGAGCGTATTCCGCTGCGGACCTGGCAGGTTCCATGAGGCTCTCCTACCCGAGCAACGTCAAGGTGATCCAGGTGCCTTGCACCGGCCGGGTTGACATCATTCACCTTCTGAAGGCCGTTGAAGACGGGGCGGATGCCGTCTACGTGGCCGGATGCATGGAAGGAGAATGCCATTTCCTTGTCGGAAATCTGAAGGCAAAGAAAAGGGTGCAGTACGTGAAAAAAGTTCTCCAGGAGCTCGGCATTGAACCGGAGCGGGTGGAGATGTTCAATCTCTCTGCAGGCGAGGGACCTCGGTTCGCGGAAATCGCCCGGGAGATGGTTGAACGGGCTAAAGCCCTTGGTCCTAGCCCCGTGAAAATGAAGAAAGCTGCGTGACGAGGTGATGTATGATTATTGCTGACCGAAAACCCCTTGGTGAATTGCTGGAGATGGTCAAGGACTGCAACAAAGTGCTCATCCTGGGGTGCAAGGGTTGCGTGACCGTCTGCAACGTGGGAGGAACAAAAGAGGTCGGCGTCCTGGCCTCTATTCTGAAGATCGCCCGCAAGAAAGAGGGCCGGCCGTTGCAGGTGGATGAAAAGACGATTGAGAGGCAGTGTGATCCCGAATACATTGCCCTGGTCAAGGACCAGGTCGGCCAATACGATGCCGTGATTTCCATGGCCTGCGGGGTCGGCCCTCAGTTCCTGAGCGAGGCTTACCCGGATCAGCGCTTCTTCCCTGCCGTCAACACGACTTCCTTCGGCGGTGCGATTCAACACGGAATCTGGTCGGAACGATGCGCCGGCTGCGGGACCTGCCTGATCCACCACTTTGACGGCATGTGCCCCATCGCCCGGTGTTCCAAGAGCATCCTCCATGGCCCCTGCGGAGGTTCTGCGAAAGGGAAGTGCGAGATTTCCAAAGAGGTGGATTGCATCTGGGACATGATCGTCCAGAAAAAAATGGAAAAGGGCCGTCTCGAGGACCTGACCAAAATGAAACCGAACAAGGACTGGCGCACCGCTCGCGACGGAGGGCCTCGAAAGAGCGTGAGGGAGGACCTGGTACAATGAACGATCTCAAATCCGGAAGCAATCTCGAGAAAGTCTTAAGAGCCGGACACTTTGCATTGACGGGCGAGTGCGGTCCCCCCAAGGGGGCCAACGTGGAGCATCTCAAAGAAAAGTTCTCCCACCTCAAGGGCGTGGTCGATGCCGTCAACGTTACGGATAACCAGACCGCCGTGGTGCGCATGTCCAGCTGGGCCGCTTCAGCCGTCATGGTTCAGAACGGGGTGGAGCCCAATTTCCAGATGGTTTGCCGCGACAGAAACCGGCTGGCCATGCAAAGCGACATTCTTGGCGCCTATGCCATGGGTGTTCGAAACATGCTCTGCCTCTCCGGGGATCATCAGACTTTCGGCAACCATCCCCAGGCGAAGAATGTCTATGATATCGATTCCATGCAGCTCATTTCGCTGGTGAAGAAAATGCGGGATGAGGGGAAGTTCCTGAACGACGAAGACATCGATGTCCCCCCCAAGATGTTCATTGGAGCCGCCTCCAATCCCTTTGCCGATCCCTTTGAATTCAGGGTCCATCGCCTGGCCATGAAGATCGCTGCCGGGGCGGACTTCATCCAGACCCAGTGCATCTACAACATGGACAAATTCAGAAACTTCATGAAGATGGCGGTGGACATGGGGCTTCACGAAAAAGCCCGCATCCTCGCGGGGATCACTCCCATGAAAAGCGTCGGTATGGCCCAGTACATGGCCAAGTCTGTTCCCGGAATGGATGTTCCGGAATCCCTGATCAAGCGATTGCGCGGGGCCGGAAAAGGCAAGGCGGCCGAGGAGGGCATTCAGTTTGCCATCGAGCAGATCCAGGAATTCAAAGAGATGAAAGGTCTTGCCGGCATTCACCTCATGGCGATTGAGTGGGAGCACAGGGTGCCCGAAATCGCTGAAAGGGCGGGCCTTCTTCCGAGGCCGAAAGTCTGATGCAGGCACAAAGAAAGAGAGGGACAAAGGCACAAAGGGACAGAGGGATAGAGTGGAATGGTTTTTCTGCTTTGTGCCTTTGTGCCTCTGGCCCTTTGTCCCTCAAGAACTCGGCTTCCCATGAGAGCGGCTAATTCTCCTACCTTTATGATATTGTTTATTGAATAGGGCGTACGAAGACCCATGATTCTGACCACGAGAACCGGGCAATCCTTTGACACGGAAAGCGACCTGACCGCTCCGGAGCGACACATCCTCCAGAAGCTTTTTCTCTGGAAATCCATGGCTTCGAGTGTGGAAGAATTCCGGAAAAAGAAAGAAGAGGCTCTTCAGAAGGGATGGAATCATTCCGGCCCGATTCGGGAAAACGATACCATGAGAGCGATTGCCAGGGACTTGGAAGAAAAGGTGACCCTCAGGCTCCATCAGGAGAAAGGATCGAGGTGAACCGGAGTGGATCACGCCCGACATAGCGCCAAGGCCGATGTGCCGAGCGATGCGTTGCAGATCCGGCGGGGAAGGCAGGCTGAACTTCCTCTCCACGTGGCCATCGTTGGAGGCGGGAAGGCCTGCTCTGACCTCTTGCACCTTCTCGACCCGGAGCGCCTCTCCCGTCTCAAGATGAAGATCCTGGGAGTTTTTGACGGCCGCCCCGAAGCCCCCGGGCTCCGGTATGCGAAGGATCTGAATCTCTTCGTGACCCACTCCATGGAAGATCTCTTCCGTCTGGAAGGGCTGAACCTCATCATCGAGCTGACAGGCTCCGCTGATCTTCAGAACGAGATTTACGCAAAACGACCGGCCGGGGTCTCCGTCATGGATCACAAAGCGGCGAGACTCCTCTGGGATTTTCTCCAGATCGAAGCCGAAAGAACCCGCCTTGAACAGGAGCGGCAGACCTATCTTCGAAAAAGCCGTGAGCAGATCCGGGTGATTCTGGATTCCTTGCCCTATCGCATCATGGTCGTCAACATGGACATGACCATTGATGCGGTCAACCGCACCTTTTTGAAGGAACACGGTCTTACGTATGAGGAGGCTTTCGGCCAGGCTTGCTACTCCGTGAGGCATGGTCTGGACAAGCCCTGTTCGGATTATGGAAGACCCTGCTCCCTTACGGATCGACTTGAAGAGCTCAAAGCAAAGGGTCTGATCAGCACTTACCAGGAATACAAGGACGAGCGCGGCGAAAGCCGTTTTGACGTGGTCACCATTGCGCCTATCTATGACGATCAGGGGGAAGTGGTCCAGGTCCTTGAAGCCTCCAGAGATGTCACGGAAAGGATACGCCTTGAACGGGAAGCGCAGCGATCCAGGACCTTTTTTGAAAAACTGATCCAGAGCATCGTGGACGGGATCGTCGTGGTGGACACCAAGGGAAACGTGCTCATCTTCAACGAAGGCATGGAACAGCTCACCGGTTACTCTGCATCCGAGATCATGAATAAAGGCCACCTGGCGAGCTTTTACGATATCCAGGTGGCCAAGGAAAACATGAAGAAAATGCGGAGCGATCAGTTCGGGCCTTACGGAAAACTCAATCCCACCAGCATGACGATCAAAAGCAAGAGAGGGGAAGAGATTCCGGTCACCCTGTCCGCCTCCCTCATCACGATCGATGGGAAGGAAGTGGGAAGCGTAGGAGTGTTCACGGATATGCGGGGGATCCTCAAGATCAGGAAGGAACTGGAAGATGCCAACATCCAGCTCATCCAGTCCCAGAAGATCGCCTCCATCGGCCGCATGGCCGCAGGCGTTGCCCACGAGATCAACAACCCTCTTTCGGGCATCCTGATCTACACCGAGCTTCTGAAGGAAACTCTCAAGGACAAGCCCGAGGTCTTGAAAGACCTTCAAGAGATCGTCGACCAGACTCTGCGCTGCAAGACGATTGCCTCCGAGCTTCTGGAATTCAGCAGGAAATCTGCGGGCAAGATCTCCTCCTTCAGTCTCGATGACCTGATCAGCAAGTGCCTCGCCCTGCTGATCAACAAGGCAAGCTTTCAGGACATTGTGGTCACCACGAACATGGACATGAACATGCCGAACCTGACCGGCGACATGAGCCAGCTTCAGCAGGTGTTCACAAACCTCTTTATCAATGCCGCCGATGCGATGGACGGGAAGGGAACGCTCCATATCCGTGCAACCTTTGACCGGGATCGTTCTCTTTTTGTCATCCAGGTTTCAGATACAGGCCCGGGCATTGCCCAGGACTGTCGGGAGAAGATCTTTGATATTTTCTTTACCACAAAACCGGCGGGCAAAGGCACCGGCCTGGGGCTGAGCATTTCACAGAACATCCTCAAGATCCACGGGGGCCACATTGCTTTTGACTGTCCGCCTGAAGGCGGGACCGTGTTCACGGTCGAACTTCCCCTTTCGCATCCCGGCTTCTCCTCCGAGGGAGGGGTTTTCCTCGGAGAGGAGCCTGTTTTCATTGAATAGGATGAATCATGGACGACAAGATTAGAGTCCTGGTGACCGACGACGAGAGGCCGATCCGCGAAGGGTGCCACCGGGTCCTCGCGGGCAAAGGCTATGATGTGCTCCTGGCGGAAAACGGGCAAGTCGCCCTGGAGGTGCTTGAGAGAGAACCGGTGGACATCCTTCTCCTGGATCTCAAGATGCCCGTGCTCGGAGGAGAGGAGGTTCTGGAGATCGTGCGGACCCGCCATCCCCAGCTCCCGGTCATCATTATCACCGGCCACGGGACCGTGGACACGGCGGTCCAGTGCATGAAAAAAGGCGCCTATGATTTCATTACCAAGCCTTTTCAGCTTGACCCTTTCCTGATCGTGGTGCAAAGAGCGGCAGACAAGAGGCGGCTGGAGGAAAAAGCCCGGATTTTCGAAGAGGAGCGCGCGAAGAACCTTTATGATCTCGCCCTGGAAAAATCCAGGGTCACGACCATTATTCATTGCATGGGAAACGGCGTCATGGTGACCAACCGTAAACTGGAGGTCGTTCTTCACAACCCGGCTCTGATGCGGCTCCTCGAGATCTCCGGGAAGATCGCCCCCCCCTTCCCTGCCGCAGAGATCCTGAAGGAGGAATTTCTTCTCAAAACCCTTGAAAGAATGGTCAGCGGAGACTCTTCAGAACATGAAGCCATGGTCCAGGAGATCGTGGCGGGGAAAACCGTGCTCCGGGCTATTTCCGCTCCTCTCGTAGGGCCGGAGGCCAAGGTGGTGGGAACGGTCACCGTCCTTGAAAATATCACTGACTTCAAGCAACTGGACCAGATGAAATCAGACTTCGTCAACATGGTGGCCCATGAACTCCGCAGTCCTCTTGTAGCCATGAGACAACTCAACAGCGTTCTTCTCGACGGGCTGGCCGGAGCGATGGAAGAAAAGCATCGAGATTTTGTGAGCCGTGGAACAAAAAAGATTGACACCCTTCTTGATCTCATTAAGGATCTTCTGGATGTGGCCAAGATTGAAGCGGGAAAGTTTGTGCAACGCCGGGTCCCCACCGACATCGGCCATCTTCTGAGGGAGTTGATTGCTTTCATGGAGCCGCGGGCGAAAAGTCAAGGGATTGAACTGACCTGTTCTCTTGAGGATCTCAAACCCGTTCAGGCAGACCCGAAAAGCATGGAGGAGATCTTCAGTAACTTGATCAGCAATGCCCTCAACTATTCTCCCGACGGCGGCAAAGTTCGGGTTACAGCGCGGGGACTGGGCGAATATCTTGAGATCAAGGTGGAAGACACGGGCGTGGGAATTTCCCCTGAAGAGCTCCCCAAAATCTTTGACAAATTTTATCGAGTGAAGCATCCGAAAACGAGGAAGGTCACCGGCACGGGGCTTGGCCTTGCCATTGTCAAGGGCGCCATTGAGGCTCACCACGGCACCATTGATGTGGAGAGCGTGCCGGACAAGGGAACGACCTTCCGAGTGCTTCTCCCGGTAATTCCCCAGTCTTCCCCATAAGCTTGAAGCGGATGCGGGTGCTGCGAGTGCCGGATCATGCGATCGACAATTCTTCTGGTTGATGATGAAAAACGGTTCAGAGAGTCTTCCCAGCGGCTTCTCACGGGAAGAGGGTACGATGTGATCACCGCTGAAGACGGCCAACGGGCCCTGGATTTTCTTTCCAGGAACTCCGTTGACCTGATTCTCCTGGATCTGAAAATGCCGGTCATGGGTGGAGAGGAGTTCCTTCAAGCCATGCACCCTCTTTACCCCGACATTCCTGTGGTCGTGATCACCGGTCACGGCACGCTGGACACTGCCGTCAACTGCATGAAAAAGGGAGCCTATGATTTTCTTACCAAACCCTTTGACATCCCCCAGTTGATCCTCAGTATTGAACGGGCTCTGGAAAAACGAAACCTGGAGCGAAAAACAAGGAATTATCAAGAGGAAACCGTCCAGAATCTCCTGGACCTGAGCACCGAGAAAAAAAGACTCGAGACCATCATCAGCTGCATTGCCAACGGAATCATGGTGACGAACAAGAACCTGGAGGTTGTTCTTCACAACCCTGCCCTTCTCCGCCTGCTGGAAGTCACCGCTCCGATCGCCAATCCCGTTCCTGTCCACGCGATCGTCAAAGACGAATCCCTGATCGAAACGCTCAAGAAAATCCAGAGCGGCGAACCCCTTGAAAAGGAGTTCGTGGCCCAGGAGATCCGCGTGGGCCAGCGATTTCTGAGGGCCATCTCCGCCCCGACTCTTGAACCCGAGCGCCATGTGTTCTGGATCGTCGCAGGGGCGGTCACCGTGCTCGAGGACATCACCCTCTTCAAGCAACTCGATCAGATGAGATCGGACTTCGTCAACATGGTGGCTCATGAGCTTCGCAGCCCTCTCGTCTCCATTCGCCAGATCCAGAGCGTTCTCCTGGAGGGACTGGCCGGTCCTCTCGCGGAAAAGCAGGAGGACTTTGTGAAGAGGGGAATGAAGAAGATCGACGCCCTTCTGGCGCTCATCAACGACCTTCTGGACGTGGCGAGACTCGAAGCCGGAAGACTGGTCCAGAAACAAACGGCCATTGACCTTTCGGAAGTGATCGAGGACATGGTGCTTCTCATGCAGTTGCGCGCCAAGGAGCAGGGAATTGTGCTCACCCACTCGTGCGAGAACATGAAGCTTGTCGTGGCGGACCCCAAGAACATCGAAGAAGTCCTGAACAACCTGCTGACCAATGCGATCAACTACTCTCCCGAGGGCGGAAAGGTCACGGTGACGGCGAGGGGAGTGGACCATTTCGTAGAGATCAAGGTTTCCGACACAGGGGTCGGGATCGATCCCCAAGAGTTGCCGAAGATCTTCGACAAGTTTTATCGGGTGAAGCATCCCAAGACGCGCCAGGTCACAGGGACGGGACTGGGGCTTTCCATTGTCAAAGGCATTGTAGAAGCGTATCGCGGATCGATTCACGTGGAGAGCATTCCGGATCAGGGAACCACTTTCACCGTGTTGCTCCCCGCGGTTCAAGGAGAGTCCGGGGCGCCCCCCTCTTGATCTGAACGAAGCATTACGAATCCCCGCCAGAGTTGAATCGATGGATGAATGGGGTTGCCAAAGACCGGGGGTTGAAGTAAAAGGCGTAATCTAGGTTCCTCAAATTTCTGGAGGTTATGACATGACGTTACAGGAGAAGATCAGGTCCGGCAGATTTGTGGTGCTGGGAGAATTTGAGCCACCCAAAGGGGCTGATTTCTCGTCGCTCTCCAAGAGTGCCAACCTCTCCAGGGGGCGTTTGGACGCCATCGTGGTCCCTGAAATGGCGAACGCAGTTTTGAAAGCCAGTTCCCTGGGCGGGTGTGCTTATCTGCAGAGGGAAGGCGTTGAGAGCATTTTTCAAGTGTGCTGCCGGGACAGGAACCGATTGGCCCTGCAGGCGGACATTCTTTCCGCGGCTGCGCTAGGGGTCAGGAACCTCATGGCCGTTCCCGGTGAAGACATTCGTTTCGGCGATCATCCCCAGGCAAGAACCGTGAATGATCTGGACCTGATGGGGCTGCTTGAGGCGGTGCAGAAACTCCAGAACGGGAAAGACCTCTCAGGCATTGAACTGCGTGGGTCCGTCAGTTTTTGTGTGGGCTCCACTTTGGATACGGGTGCGCCTGGCGGCCTTCTCAACATTGAGCTAGAAAACCTGAAGCGAAAAGTGGATTTTGGAGCCGAATACGTGTTGACCAACCCGATTTTTGACCTCCAGCGCTTTGAGCAGTTCGTAAAACGAATCGATGTCAAGCCTCTCGCCTTGATTCCCACGGTGCTGCTGCTCAAATCCGCCGGCATGGCTCGCTACATCGATCGCAACATTAAGGGTATTTCCATACCCCCTGAAATAATACGGGATATTCAAAAAGCCCCGGACAAGGTGAGAGAGTGTGTGCGAGTTGCTGCACAGATCATCACCCGAATCAAAGACATGGGAATGGCAGGGGTCCTCGTCTCCACCGTGGGGTGGGAGGACAAACTTCCTCTTGTCCTGGATGAGGCAAAACTTTAACAGATCCCTCCCTGCCCTGAAGAAGGGAACAACCCGGCGGGGTGGAAAGGAAGCGGTTTATGAGCCAGAGCCAAGTCACCGGATCGGTCCTTGTCGTTGGTGGAGGCATTGCGGGGATGCAAACGGCCCTTGACCTTGCAGATTCCGGCTATCTTGTTCACTTGGTGGAGAAGTCATCCGCCATTGGTGGCGTGATGAGCGAGCTGGACAAGACCTTTCCGACCAATGACTGCGCCATGTGAATTATCTCGCCCAAACTGGTCGAGGTCGGCCGGCATCTGAACATCAACCTGATCACGTGCGCTGAAATTGAGAACCTCTCGGGCGTCAAGGGAAACTTCAAGGTCACCCTCCGAAAGACTCCGCGCTACATTGATGCATCAAAGTGCACGGCCTGCGGGGATTGTGCGAAGGTGTGCCCTGTGGAACTGCCGAGCGAATACGATCAGGGTCTGGCAACCAGGAGGGCCGCATACAAGAAATACGCCCAGGCCATTCCCGGTGCTTTCGCCATTCAAAAAGCGGACAAGGCCCCGTGCCGGCTTGCCTGCCCTGCCGGTCTGAACGTGCAGGGCTACGTGCAAATGGTAAAGGAAGGAAAGTTCAAAGAAGCCCTTGAAATCATCATGGAGGATCTGCCGCTCCCCGGAGTGCTGGGAAGAATCTGCCCACACGGATGTGAAGAGGCCTGTCGCCGCTGCGACAAAGACGAAGCCGTGGCCATCCGGGATCTCAAGAGGCTGGCCGCCGACCGGTTCGATCCGCGCCAGATCGAAATCAAATGCCTCCCTTCCCGACCAGAGAAGGTCGCCATCATAGGCTCCGGCCCTGCAGGGCTTTCCGCGGCCTATCATCTGGCCAGGAAAGGAATTCGGTCCACGATTTTCGAAGCGCTGTCGCAGCCTGGCGGCATGCTCAGGGTCGGAATTCCTGAGCACCGTCTTCCCCGCAAGATCCTGGACCAGGAAATCGAATTGATTACGAACCTGGGGGTGGAGATCAGAACCAATACCCCTCTGGGCCCGAACCTGACCGTCGCCGACCTCTTCAAGAAGGGCTACAAAGCTGTGTATCTTGCGATGGGCGCTCACAAGGGGATTGAACTGGGAATCCCCGGAGAAAAGGCTCAGGGCGTGCGCCAGGGAGTGGATTTTCTGCGAGAACTCAACCTGAGCGGCCAAGCAAAGATCGGAAAGAGAGTCGCCATCATCGGCGGCGGCAACGTGGCGATTGATGTGGCTCGCTCAGCCGTGCGCCTTGGGGCTGAAGAGGTCAACATTATCTATCGACGGACCAGAGCTGAAATGCCCGCGTGGGAGGAAGAGAGAGTCGCCGCAGAGGCGGAGGGTGCGAAGATCACCTATCTTTCAGCCCCCCAGGAGGTCCTCACGGAGGAAGGCAACGTCGTGGGCCTTCGCTGCATCCGAATGGAACTGGGGGAACCGGATTCTTCCGGCCGAAGAAGGCCCATTCCCATTCCCGGGAGCGAGTACGAAATCGATGCGGATCAGCTGATCCCCGCCATCGGACAGACACCGGATCTCTCCGCCCTTGAAGGGATTCCCGGGCTCAGCTTTTCGCGCTGGGGAACCGCAGAAGCGGACACCCTCACCTACGCCACCGGTCGCGACGGTGTCTTTGCAGGCGGGGACCTTCAGACAGGCCCGTGGATTGCCATCGGCGCTGTGGCCGCAGGCCGGGAGGCGGCCGAATCCGTGCTGAGATACTTGGACGGCCGGGACATGGCCGAAGGTCGCAAAGCCGCGTCCAATGAGAGCCCGCTCTACCGCCCAATCCCTGAAGAGGAGCCCAGGAGAAAGAGAGGGGAGATGTCGGTCCTTCCTGTGAAGGAACGACAGGGCAATTTCAAAGAAGTGGAACTGGGCTATGAGGAGGCCGCGGGGCGGGAGGAGGCGAGCCGCTGCCTGAACTGCGGTTACTGCTGCGAATGCTTTCAGTGTGTAGCCGCCTGCGGCCCCCACGCCGTAACCCTTGAAACCCATCGCCAGGACACCCAGAGGCTCGAACTGGAGGTGGGCTCCGTGATCCTGGCCCCGGGTTTTGTCCCCTTTGATCCCTCCAGGTACGAGACTTACAACTACGTCAACCATCCCAACATCCTCACCTCGCTCGAGTTCGAGAGAATTCTTTCCGCCTCCGGTCCGACCATGGGGCACCTCGTTCGTCCTTTCGACCAAAAGGAGCCCCGAAGAATCGCATGGCTCCAGTGCGTGGGGTCCAGGGACATCAACCGTTGCGACCATGGCTACTGCTCCTCGGTGTGCTGCATGTATGCCATCAAAGAGGCTGTCATCGCCAAGGAGCACAGCAAGGAGCCGCTCGATGCCGCCATTTTCTTCATGGACATGCGAACCCACGGCAAAGACTTCGAACGCTATTACGACAGTGCCAGGGAAAAGCACGGGGTCCGTTTCATTCGTTCGCGGGTGCACAGGATCGAACCGGTTGCCGATACGGGAGATCTGGCGCTCCTGTACGTGAAAGAGAGCGGGGAACTTCTCGAGGAACGTTTTGACATGGTGGTCCTCTCCGTCGGCATGGAGACCTCCAGGGGAACCCTCGAACTTGCCGAGAAACTGGGCCTCTCTCTCACCGAAGGGCATTTCTGTGAGACTCTTCCTTTCCGCCCGGTGAGTACCTCGAGAGAAGGGATTTACGTGTGCGGTGCGTTTCAGGGACCCAAGGATATTCCTCAATCCGTCACAGAAGCGAGTGCTGCCGCTTGCGCTGCAGCAATGGACCTGAGCAAAGCCCGGTGGACTCAGACGAAAACCAAGGTAACCCCTGAGGAGCTTGATGTTTCAAGTCTGGAGCCGAGGATCGGCGTCTTCGTGTGCAACTGCGGAACCAACATCGGCGGGGTCGTGAGCGTTCCCAGTGTGGTGAATTATGCCTCCACCCTGCCCCACGTCGTTCACGTGGAACAGAATCTCTTCACCTGCGCTCAGGACACTCAGGATCGCATGAGGACCTTGATCCAGGAGCACCATCTGAACCGGGTCGTGGTGGCCGCCTGTTCCCCGAGAACCCATGAGCCTCTTTTCCAGGAGACGCTCCAGGCCTGTGGGCTCAACAAATTCCTTTTTGAAATGGCGAACATCCGGAACCAGGATTCCTGGGTTCACAGTGGAGATCCTGCCTCTGCCACAGACAAGGCCAAGGACCTGGTGAGAATGGCCGTCGCCAGGGTGGCCTTGCTCAAACCTCTCACGGCGAAACGCATCACGATCAATAAAAGGGCCCTGGTGATCGGAGGAGGGTTCGCGGGAATGACCGCGGCCCTGAGCCTTGCGGATCAGGGTTTTGAGGCGGTCCTTGTGGAAAAGGATCCCCATCTCGGCGGCCTGGCCCGGCATCTGGCCCACACCATTGAGGGAGCCCGTATTTCCGAACACCTTCTCGAACTGGTGGACAGGGTGACCCATCATGAGAAGATCCAGGTTCTCACCGAGTCTCTCATTGTAGAGTTCAGCGGGTTCAAGGGAAACTTCACCACGGAGGTGATGGTCGGGCCTGCAATGTATGAACGAAAGATTGACCATGGTGTGGTCATTTTGGCCACAGGGGCCGTGGAGTACCAACCCAATGAATTTCTCTACGGTCAGGACAGCCGGGTCCTCACTCAGATCGAATTGGGCAAGCGGCTGGAGGAACAGGGCGCGGAAGATCTCAAGCGCGTGGTGATGATCCAGTGTGTTGGGTCCCGGAACAAGGACTTCGCGAATTGTTCGCGGATTTGCTGCCAGAGCGCCGTCAAGAATGCCCTTCGCCTCAAAGAGCTCAACCCTGAGGCGGAAGTGTATGTGCTCCACCGTGACATTCGAACCTACGGGGAGCTGGAGTACTTCTACCGCAAGGCCAGGGGGATGGGAGTTCAGTTCCTCCGCTTCGACCGCGAAGAACCCCCCCAGGCGATAGCCGAGGACGGAAGCGTTTCGGTCACCTTCAAAGATCAGGTTTTTCAACGGGACTTGAGACTTTCCGCAGACCTCCTGGTCCTCAGCGCAGGCATGAGGCCGGCAGACACGGAGGAACTGGCATCGATCGTCAAGCTGCCCCGCAACCCGGACGGGTATTTCATGGAAGCCCACGTGAAACTCAGGCCCGTGGACATGGCCAATGAGGGCATCTATGTCTGCGGCACCGCCCACGGACCAAAACTCATTTCAGAGACCATTGCCCAAGCCATGGCCGCATCTTCCCGGGCGGCCACCTTCCTTTCCCAGCCCGAGATCACCCTCTCGGTGGTGACGGCCAAAGTGGACCAGGAGCGGTGTGCGTCCTGCTTGATCTGTGTCCGAGCGTGTCCCTTCGCGGTACCGCGAATCAACAAAGAAGGGGTGAGCGAAATCGATGAAGCCCTCTGCCGCGGATGCGGCATCTGCGCTGCAGAGTGCCCGGCTAAAGCCATTGAACTCAGCTGGTACGAAGATGACCAGGTCATGAGCAAGGTGGATGCCTTGCTGGAGGGGGTTCTCCCATGAGTGATTTTCATCCGATCATCATCGCCTTTTGCTGTCAGTTCTGAGGGTACACAGCGGCGGACCTGGCAGGTTCCATGCGTCTGCAGTACCCGAGCAGTATCCGGATTATCTGCCTTCCCTGCACCGGCAAGGTGGATCTGATTCACATTCTCCGATCCTTTGAAAAAGGCGCGGACGGGGTGTATGTGGTGGGGTGCATGGAAGGCTCGTGCCAGTTCACGACAGGCAATCTCCGGGCAAGAAAGAGAGTGGAGCAAGCCCGGACCATTCTGGCGGCGATCGGCATCGGCGGAGACCGGGTGCAAATGTTTAACCTGGCCTCCAGCGAGGCTCCCCGGTTCGTGGAGATCGCCGAAGAGATGACCCGGAAGATCTTGGCGCTGGGCCCCAACCCGATCAAGACGGCACGCAAGAAGATGGCGGCGTGAGAGGTCTCTTCGTTTGCCGAGAAAGAGAGGACACGATCTATGATTGTGGCGAAGCAAAAACCGATAGATGAGATCATTGAGGGACTCAAGAACGCAGACAGGATCCTGGTCGCAGGGTGTAACGAGTGTGTGACGGTTTGCGAGTCAGGCGGGAAGAAGGAGGTAGCGGTCCTCGCTTCGGCGCTCCGCATGTACTTCATGAACCACGGCAAAGAGGTCAAAATCGATGAGATCACCCTGGAACGGCAGTGCGATCACGAATATCTGGAGGAACTCAGGAAGGCCATCGAGCAGTACGACGTCGTGCTCTCCCTTGCCTGCGGGGTAGGAGTCCAGTTCCTCGCTGAAAAGTACATGAGAACCCCTGTGCTTCCGGGCGTCGATACGTGCTTCATGGGGGTGACGGAACAGAGAGGGGTCTGGACGGAACGCTGCCAGGGTTGCGGCCAGTGCATGCTGGCCAGAACCGGCGGCATATGCCCTGTGTCACGGTGTGCGAAGCGGCTTTTCAATGGGCCTTGCGGAGGGTCCACCCGCGGCAAATGCGAAATCGACAAAGACCTGGAGTGCGGCTGGCAGTTGATCATCAACCGCCTCAAGGAGCTGGGCAAGCTCGATGACTACGAGCTTCTCATCCCCATCAAAGACTGGTCCAAAGAGCGAGCCGGCGGACCTCGCAAAATCGTCAGGGAGGATGTCCGATGATCACCGAGTTCAAGACACCGAGCAGGCTGGAAAAGGTGCTCAAAGCAGGCCACCTCGCGGTCACTTCCGAGTGCGGTCCTCCCAGGGGAAGCGATGCCGCCGTGATCAGAAAGAAGGCGGAGATGATCAAGAACCATGTGGACGCCATCAACATCACGGACAATCAAACTTCCGTGACGCGGCTGTGCAGTCTCGCCTCCGTGATCCACATCAAACTCCTGGGGCTTGAGCCTATTCTGCAGATGGTGACCCGGGACAGGAACCGCATCGCTCTACAGAGTGACATCCTCGGCGCTGCATCCTTTGATATCTTCAACATTCTCTGCCTTTCCGGTGACCACCAAATCTTTGGCGATAATCCCAAAGGCCAGAACGTGTTTGATCTGGACTCCATGCAGTTGATCCAGACCGTCCGGCACATGAGGGACGAGGGCAAGTTCCTCGGCGGAGACCCGATCCAACGCCCGCCGCAGATGTTTGTGGGTGCTGCGGCCAATCCCTTTGCCGATCCCTTTGAGATCAGGGTCCCCAGGCTGGCCAAGAAAATCGCGGCAGGGGTCGAATTCATTCAAACCCAGTGCATCTTTAACGTGGAGAAGTTCAAGCTCTACATGAAGCTTGCCGGGGAGCGAGGTCTCCCGGAGAAGGCCTTTATTCTCGCCGGGGTCACTCCCCTCAAATCCGTGGGCATGGCCAAGTACATGAAAAACAGGGTCCCTGGCATGGACGTCCCGGATGAGATCATCAAAAGGATGAGCGGCGTGGCCAAGGACAAACAGGCTGAAGAAGGCCTCAAGATCTGCGTGGAGACGATTCAGCAGCTCAAAGAAGTGCCGGGGGTCAGGGGCTTTCACGTGATGGCGATTGAGTGGGAAGAGAAAGTTCCCGAGATCGTGGAGCAGAGCGGGCTTTATCCGCGGCCTAAAATCGAATAAGGACCCGAACGTATTGAGGAGCAATTTTCTAGGCAAAGATCACCATTTCACAGGAGGTTTCGTACATGGCTGATAAGTATCTTTTGGTGGTAGACGATGATCCTGATCTGGTTGAAACCGTGGCGATGATGCTGGAGAGCAAGGGATGCGAAGTGGGCATGGCTTACGACGGCATTGAAGCCGAGGAGTCCATCAAAAAGCGCAGGCCGGATCTCATCATTCTGGATATCATGATGCCCAGAAAGGACGGCTATGTGCTCTGCGCCGAACTCAAATCAAGCCCTCAGACACGAGAGATTCCGATTATTCTCTTGACGGCTGTCGGAGAGGCCGTGCCCAGCACGCGATATTCCCATGCGGACGGCATGGCCACGGAAGCGGATGACTACATTCCGAAGCCCATCGACACCGAGAGCCTCTGGGCCGCGGTGACCAATCTGCTCTAGACTCTGAGAATCTGAAGGAGTGCGCAAGCTCATGACGGCCCAAGCCGCGCTGGGCGGGTTCAAGATCTTGAAGGATGTGGTCAGGATCTCCGTCGTATCCGACGGTAATAGCTTTCCTGAAGAACTTTTCCGCAGGATTGCAGAGGAGAAGATCAACCTCCCCTATGTGACCCTTGTCCATGAGGGGCCATCCTGGGGGCTGAACATCGTGGCGGAGGCGGTAGAAAAGGAAAAGATCTGCCGTCTCATCACGGAAAAATACGGGAAGATCTTCAGCGTCGCCTCCAGAAGCGCGGTTCTCTCTGTTTTCCCCCACAGAAGGAATCCCGAAATCAGCGCACGCCTCTTTGAAGCTTTCGAGCAGCAGAGCTTGGAACCCGATGCTCTGGCCAACTCTCCGTCAACCATCTCGGTCGTCTTGAAGCAGGATTTGATCGATAGCGCAAGCCATGCCCTTTTCGAGCCTTTCACCTTTAGTGCCTATCAAACGCCGGAGGACTGGAAACTGGCCCAGCAGGGAAAGGAAACGCTCTACAAGGAGGTCGTGGCGACCTATCAGGAGAAGAAGCCTAAAGTCTACGGTCTGGAGGTCTATGAGGGTCAACACCTGGTTCAAATCAAATTGAACCGCGCAAAGATCACCCATGTGGGAGCCTCTTTTCGGGGATTCGCCCGCCTCAGTGTGAACCTCACCTTCCTGGCGACAAGCCCCTCTCATGAGCCGGGGAAAGAAATCCTGGCCTTCTGTCTTCCCGCCTCGCAAAGCGAAGCGTACGGAAGAGTCATCAAGAGAATTGCTCCTGAGATTGAGTTCCAGGAAACCCCTTCGGTCATCATTTTTTCAATGAACGGCCCCCATTTCGGTGACCGGTACGGCATCGTCAGTGAACTGTTTAGCTCCCTGGGGAGCCGGCAGGTGGATCTTTTGGCGCTAAGCTGTACGATCGCATCCATCACCGGGGTCGTGCCCCGCCATCAATTTGAACCTGCCCTGGAGGCGATTCAGGAACACTTCGAAGTTCCCTCGGTGACCAAAAGGGAATAGAGGGGCGTGGCTGTAACGAAAGGGATCTTATGACCACCTCTCGCACCCCAAAAAAAGCGGATTCTACAGCCAACCAGCGACTCAAAACCGAAGTTGACAAGATCATCCCTGATATGGTGAAGGTCAGACACACCATCCACCAGAATCCCGAAATAGCTCTCAAGGAGTTTGATACTTCGGCGCTTATCAGAAAGCTCTTGAAAGAGGCAGGAATCGAAGTGCTCAAGCCCTTCCTCGAAACCGATGTGGTGGCTATGGTGAAAGGAAAGAGACCAGGCAGGAATGTGACGTTGCGTGCGGATATCGATGCCCTGCCTTTGCTGGAGAAGACAGGTCTTCCGTATGCGTCGAAAAGGAAGGGAACCATGCATGCCTGCGGCCATGACGGTCACACGGCAATGGTTCTGGGCGCCGCGCTCCTATTGAACCGATTAAAAGACGAGATCAACGGTTCCGTGCGATTTGTGTTTCAGCCCGGCGAAGAAATCGTTGCGGCAGGCAAACAACTGGTCGCCAAGGGGGCACTCCGAGATCCTCTGACCGGATGCTGTTTTTGCCTTGCATGCCTGGGGAGGCATGCCTCTGGGTGCCATCGCTTCTAAGCCCGGTGCATTGCTCGCGGCTTCAGATTTTTTTACCATCGAGGTCAAAGGAAAAGGCGCCCACGGCTCACGTCCTGAAGATTCGATCGATCCCATTTTGACAGCCGCGCGCATCGTTGAGTCCTTGCAGTCCATTGTTTCGCGCGAAGTGAGCTCCTTGGAGCCCGTGGTTGTGAGTGTGTGTCGCATTGCGGGTGGAACAAACGGCAATATCATACCTGATTCCGTTGAAATGGAAGGCACGACGCGTTACTTGAGACCGGAGCTCAAACAACAGATTTACAGCGCCATAAAAAGAATCGTGAAGGGCGTGTGCGACTCCATGGGAGCCTCCTTTAGCCTCAGATATGATTCGCCCTACATCCCCACCATCAATGATGAGCGCATGGTCACTCTGGGGAAGAAGGTCGCTTTGAAGGTCCTAGGCGCCGGGCACTGGATTGATCTTACGAGCCCATCCATGGGTGCGGAAGATTTCTCTTACTATATTAAAAAGTTCCCGGGGGCGATGTTCAGGCTGGGCATGGGTGAAGAGAGCGCTTCTTTGCACAATTCGCATTTTGATTTTAACGATAGAGCGATGAAGTCCGGCATCCTCTTCCTGATCTCTTTGGCTTTGGAAGTCTTGCGGGTAGAGACGTGATGGGCGATTTCGTGCCCCTTCTGATAGATCCGCTTTACCGTGTCAGGATGGCGTCGAGCCGTCTCTGCCGGGACGAAGAAGGTTGCCTTAATCGAATTTTCCCCTCACCCCACATACTCTTCCTCCGAACTGAGTGATCTCAGTGACTTCACAAAAAAGCCCTCCCCCTTACGGGCTAGGGCTCGTTGCTTTCAAGTGAACGGAGAAAAGAGAGCTATTCTTCCCCCTCTTCCTCCTCCTCGTCGAAGACGATTTCGTCTCTTTCATACTGAGCATCTCGAAGGTCATGGGCCTTCTGCACTTCTTCTTCACTCCAGGGCTCCACGACAAGGGACTCGGATACCAATTCCCACAGGTACTTGACCTCCACCTTGAGATCGTACTCTTTATCCAAGCTCTTCATGAGCTGGTCGCGGCAGTTGTGGCAGGGCGCGACGACCATCTTTGCTCCGGTGTCCCGGATTTGCTTTGCCTTGACCCGGCCGTAGTAAATCCTCTCATCCGAATAGGGCATGGCCCAAGCGCCTCCGCCTGCGCCGCAGCAGTAGTTGTTCAGGCGGTTGGGGTACATCTCCGCATAGTTCTCGCAGCACTGCTGCACAATCCAGCGGGGTTCTTCAAAATAGCCGTGGCCAAAGGCCTTTGCCCCTTTCCGTCCGTAGTTGCAGGGATCGTGGTATGTCGTGAGCTCCTCATGGATCGTCCTGTCCACCTTGATTCGCCCTGTTTCAATATATTCTTTCAGAAGATCATGAACGGAAAGAACTCTGACCTTCTTGAAAACTTCAGGGAACCAGTTTTGCAGACCAAGCCTGGTCGCATAGTAGGCGTGGCCTCACTCGGGCAAGAGAAGGGTCTTGCACTCCAGCCTCTCCAGGTGCTCCACAATCCGTCCCACAAAGGTCTTCATGGAGGCGTCGTCACCCGAGAAGAGCCCCCAGTTAACCCCTTCCCAGTTGACCGAGGGAACGGTCCAGTCTTCTTTGGCACTGTAGAAAATGCGCCACCAGAACTTCATGTCATCGGGCTCTCCGAAAGGCTCCTTGGAGTTGATCGTCACGAGAACGTTGGCGCCCTTTTTGTCGACAGGCACATAGAAGCCCGGGAACCCCTCCTCTTCCAGCTCCCGGCTGAGATCCGCCAGGAGAAAAAGAAAATCTGGCTTTGGAATCCCGAGATTGTTCCCCCTGTTCAGATCCATGAGCACACCCTTGTGGATGGGTCCAGGCACCTTGTCCCGCTCCCGAAGGCCCCTCGCCTTTCGCATCATTTTGAGGATCTCCACGCCCTGGGGGCAGGCGTATTCGCAGCGGCCGCACAGGGTGCAGACCCATGGAAAACGGGAGTCAATGAGTTCCTGGTCAAGCCCAAGGGCGGCCATTCGGACCGCTTTCCTCGGGTCCATACCGTCCACCCCGGTGACCGGACACCCGCCGGCACAGGTGCCGCAGGTGAAGCACACGTCCGCCCACTCGGGCGCCACCCGGAGCTTGCTCTGTTTTGGGTTGATTACGGCAGGTTCCATCCAATCCCTCCTTCATCCGTGAAAATTAGTAACTCCTCAGGTAGATAGACTGAAGGTAGACAGACTGAAGGAAAAGACATGCACGATCACACAAAGCCAAGATCGTTTGGATACGTTAGCAGGTGATTGTGCCATGGATGATCATTATTGCCCTTCAGCCTTCAGCCTAAACACCTAAGCAGTACGAAAATTAAGCGATTTTTTTACCTTTCCCGCATAGATATGTCAATGAAAATAAGCCCTTTGGATTGGTCAGAGTCTCAGTCTACGGCTTCACTTCTATTTGCAGAGAAGTTCAAAAGCGAACCGCAGAATATCGAACGCCGAATCAAAAACCTCGAAGGAGATAATCGAAGCCCTTAAACTTCATCATTCGAAATTCCTTGTTCGACATTCGATATTCATTAAGTTCATCCGCTTCGGATATGGGTTGCGACTAAAACGCTGCCTCTCAAGGGGGCCAAAGGGGTTTCGGAAGTCGGATTTCGAAAGAAGTCTCCCCTTTTTCGGGTGTAATTAAATTGTAGCTACATTATGAACATTTTTATTGCCATTCGCGGATCGTTCCGTTATAAAGGCCATGACTTTTGTTGTACTATCAACACCCCGGTGTTATCGCCGGGACCCAGGATGAATATACCGGGACAACCCGGTAGCGACACTCACGAACAGGAGGAACAGTTATGGATTTTACGTTGAACGAAGAACTGACGATGTTGCGAGACATGGTGCGCGATTTTGCCAAGGAAAAGATTGCGCCTTTTGCAGACAAATGGGACGAAGAGCACTACTTTCCCTATGAAGAAGCGCTAAAGCCCATGGGTGAACTTGGCCTTTTCGGAACGTGCATTCCCGAAGAATACGGCGGAAACGGCATGGGTTGGCTCGCCGCCATTATCGTGACCGAGGAAATCGCAAGAGCGTCCAGCTCCCTGAGGGTTCAGATCAACATGCAGGCCCTCGGGTGCGCTTACACCATCTACCGGTATGGCTCGGAGGACTTGAAGAAGAAGTACGTTGCCAAACTGGTGAGCGCGGAGTACTGCGGCGGTTTTGCGATCACGGAACCGAATGCGGGCTCCGATGTCATGGCCATGAAGGCCACTGCGGCCGACAAGGGAGACCACTGGCTGATGAACGGGACAAAGACATGGATCTCCAATGCGGCGGTTGCCGACGTGCTGATCTTTTACGCCTACACGGACAAAGAGGGCGGCGGAAAAACGCTGAGCGCCTTTGTGATCGAGCCTAAGAATTATAACGGGATCACCACCAATGATCTTCCCAAAATGGGTTCCCGATCCTCTCCTACCGGAGAGGTGATCCTTGAGGATACCAAGGTTCCCAAGGGGAACATCCTTGGGAAACCCGGAGACGGAAGCAAGATCGTGTTCGGATCTCTCAATCAGACCAGACTCTCTGCCGCGGCGGGGGGTATCGGAGTGGCTCAGGCCTCTTTGGATGCCGCCACCGCTTACTGCAAGGAAAGAGTGCAGTTCGGCAAACCGATCGGTGAGTTTCAGATGAACCAGGACCTGATCGCACAGGTCACCTGTGAGCTCGAAGCGGCACGGCTCATGGTGTATAAGGCTGCGGTCCAAAAGGATCAGGGGAATCTGGGAAATACCCTGGAAGTGGCCCAGGCCAAGTACCTTGCCGGCGAGATCGCGGTGAAGGCTTCCCATGTGGCCATGAAGATCCTGGGCGCTTACGGGTACTCTACCGAATACCCTGTGGCGAGATACTACCGAGACGCGCCAACCTACCAGATTGTGGAAGGCTCCTCCAACATCTGCAAGTGGATCACGGCGCTCGATCAACTGGATATAAGGAAAGCAAACCGATAATCACTGACCGAGTCAAACACCCTTCAGACGCGCCGACGCGCTGTCTGGAGGTGTGTTGGACTCCAATTTTGACAACTGAGGAGGGAAGAATGAGACCCTATTTTGAAAAAATGGCACTTATAGGAAAACCTTTAACCGACGCGCAAAAGCAGAGTGGAAAGCAGAATATAGAGGACATCAAGAAGGTGGAAGAGGGTGTGGTCCAAGCCATTGACGCGGTGAAGAACGCGGGAATACCCGCTGCCACCATCAAGAAAAGAGGGCAGACCACGATCTGGGAAAGAATCGAGTACCTCGTGGACCCGGGAACCTGGTGTCCCCTTCACACCCTCTACAACCCACTCTCTAACGAGGAAGGCACTACGGGCGTGATCGACGGCCTTGCCAAGATCAACGGAAAGTGGTGCGTGGTGATCGGTTTTGACAACAAGGTCATGGCCGGAGCTTGGATTGCCGGTCAGGCGGACAACCAGCTGCGGGTAACCGACCTCGCCAAGAGGCTCCATGTTCCTCTGGTATGGCTGGTCAACTGCAGCGGCGTCAAGCTCACCCAGCAGGAAGAAGTCTATGCCAACCGCCGCGGAAACGGCACCACCTTCTTCCGCCATGCAGAGCTGGAAAAACTCGGCGTTCCTGTCATCGCCGGCATTTACGGTACCAACCCGGCCGGCGGCGGCTATCAGGGCATCAGCCCCACCATCCTTATCGCTCACAAGGACGCGAACATTGCCGTGGGCGGTGGCGGCATCGTGAGCGGCATGAGCCCCAAGGGATCTTTTGACGAGGAGGGCGCAGAGGCGATCATCAATGCAACGAGGCATTTCAAGGACGTCCCTCCGGGCAGCGTGGGCATCCACCACAAGGTGACGGGCTTCTTCAAGGAAGTGTATGACACGGAGTTCCAGGTGCTCGATGCGGTGAAGAAGTATGTGGATATGGCTCCTGCCTATGATCCCCAGTTTTTCCAGGTCGCTGAGCCCAAAGAACCCCTGTACCCGGGAGAGGATCTCAACACCATCGTCGCCTTTAACCAGAAGCGAAGCTACAGCTTCCCCGACGTGCTCGCCAGGATTTTCGACGGCAGCGAGCACATGGAATTCAGACCGGGATATGGACCGGAGGTCTACACGGGCCTTGCCAAAATCAATGGCTTCCTCGTGGGATTCATCGGTAATATTCACGGATTTCTTGGACAGAAGTATCCTGAATATGCCCCCTACCCCGGCATCGGCGGAAAGCTCTACCGCCAGGGCCTGATCAAGATGAACGAGTTCGTGACTCTCTGCGGCCGGGATCGTGTCCCCATTGTCTGGTTCCAGGATACGTCAGGCATTGACGTCGGAGATATCGCTGAAAAGGCGGAACTCCTCGGACTGGGTCAGTCCCTGATCTACTCGATCGAGCAGACCGATGTCCCGCAGATGTGTATCATTCTCAGAAAAGGGACTGCTGCGGCTCATTACATCATGGGCGGCCCTACGGCCAACAACCACAATGCCTTCACCCTGGGCACCCCCACGACCGAGATCTACGTGATGCACGGGGAAACAGCATCAGTGGCTTCCTTTGCAAGGCGGCTCGTGAAGGAAAAAGACGACGGCAAGCCGCTCCAGCCGGTCATCGACAAGATGAACGAACTGGCGCAGGAATACTACCGGAAATCCAGACCGATTTACTGCGCCAACAGGGGCTTTGTGGATGAGATCGTTTCCTTCCCCAACCTGAGGAAGTACATTGCGGCGTTTGTGGGATGCGTGTACCAGAACCCCACATCGCTCTGTCCGCAACATCACATGATGCTTCCCCGAATTATCAAAGGCTGATCCCCTGAACTTGCCCTTTCTTGCTACCGGCCCCCTGTTTTTTTAGGGGGCCGGTTTTTTCTTCCCCATCAAAGATGCTTGCCTTCTTAGGGTGTTGGGAATAGCTACATTCTGGTGTGGAGAATGCCAATACCTCATAACAGTTTAAAATGATTATTGAACAGGTTTCTATGGATTGAATTCCCCCGCCCTCCGAATCGTTCAATGTGGCATATCTCTACATTCTTCTCAGCGATTCCGCTTAAGTTCTGCTTTCAATTCCAAGACAGTGGAAGAGACATTCGTTGGGATATCGAGTCGTTAGAGAACAGCAAGCGCCTCGCTCCTCTTTTGGCACTTTCTTTGCTCATAGGATTGGGCAGATCAAATCCGCGCAAAAGGAGCGAAAGACATGGAAGAGAACACTAAGGGAGTCACCAGAGGCCGTGCGGGACTCGGCTCTTCTTACCGGAAAGGAACTCAACATGATTTGAAAAAGAGATCCAGGACTGGGGCTGTGCCGGGAGGACAGGTCTGGATGATCAGGCCGGACAAGGATGGCAAAACCGCCAACCCCTGCCTGTGGATGCAGGCGGGCGTGGTGGAGCTCAAAAGCTGCAACAATTTTTATGACTGCACGACCTGCAAGTATGACCAAGGCATGCGAAAGCAGGTAGAAAAAGGCACGCAGCTGAGCTGGCAGGATGGCATGAGGAAAAGACCGGGTCTCGAGAGAGTCTGCCGCCACACTCTGACCCGCCGGATTGAGCGAAGATCATGCGCTTACAACTATGAATGCTCCACGTGTGATTTCGATCAGTTCTTCGAAGAGGTGTGGGCCACGAAGACCCGAGCCCAGCCCTATGACATGCAAAACATCAAAGGCTTCCAGCTTCCCAGGGGATCCTACTTTCACAACGGACACACCTGGGCTCGGATCGAGAGCGGCGGCGTTGTTCGGGTTGGAATGGACGACTTCAGCCTGAAGCTTCTGGGTAAAGCGGAGGCGTTTACTCTTCCCCTCATGGGCAAAGAGCTTTCTCAGGACAAGGTCGGCTGGGGTTTGAAGCGAGAGGCGAACCGGGCGGACGTGCTCGCCCCTGTGGACGGCGTGATTGTTGAGGTCAATGGGAAGCTCAGGGAAAAACCCATGCTTGCCAACCAGGAACCTTATGGCGAAGGCTGGCTTTTTGTGATTCGAAACCCGGACACAAAAGGGGCCTTCAAGAAACTGATGGATGAGACCGTCAGCGTCGATTGGATGGCAGGCGAGATTGGAAAACTTGAGAGCATGATTGAATCGGTTGCAGGCCCTCTCGCGGCAGACGGCGGTTATATCGCCGAAGACATCTACGGAAACCTCCCTGCCCTGGGCTGGAGAAACCTGACGAAGACGTTCCTCAAGACGGAATAGAAAGAGCTTCCCCTAAGAGTGAATCTTTTCAATGAACAAGGAGTACTAAAACCCATGATAGACTCAACACCCCAGATTCAGGCGATGAAAGCCCTGCCCCCTTCCCAAAGGCCATGCCTTCACCATTTGAAGGGGCGGATTCCATTCAAACCATGCACCAACGACTACCTTTGCGGCAACTGCGAGTTCGATCAATATTTCTACGACGAGTACGCGGTCCACGCGGTGGTAAGACCCGTGGAGGTCATGGAGGTCGAGGGTTTCAGCGTCCCACAGGGTTACTATCTCCACAGTGGACACGCGTGGGTCAAGATCGAAGAGGGGTCCTCGGTCAGGATAGGGATTGATGATTTCGCTCTCAGTCTCCTGGGGCCTCTTGATCGAGTGGAGGCGCCTCTCATGGGCAAGGTCGTGAAGCAGGGCGAGCCTCACGTGGCGGTGAGCCGGGAGCAGCACCAGGCAAAACTGCTCTCGCCGCTGAGCGGTGTGATCACTGCCGTCAATCCAAGACTGAGGGAGCAGGGAAACCTTGCCAATCACGACCCGTACACTGAAGGTTGGGTGATGACCCTTCACCCTCAAAACCTGCGAAAAGAGATCAAAGGCCTGATGATCGCACAGCAAACCGCGGAATTTCTCGAGCAGGAAGTGGACCGGCTCCATCATCTCATTGAGGAGGTGTCTGCACCCCTCGCAGCCGACGGCGGGTATCTCGGGAAGGACGTGTTTGGGGCCATGCCTCAGCTGGGCTGGGAAAGGTTGACCCGATCGTTCCTGCGCACCTAAAATCCGACGCCGTCGGATTTTAGACGCCTTTTCATTTCATCCTCCAGAAGGACGGCGCAGTAGCGGCAGAACTGATCCGATTTGCGGTCCACGTCCTTGAGACTCCTGCAGTAGTGCATGACACAGACGGCGTCCGGGCAGTGGCGGAGATTGAAGGTATGGCCCAGTTCATGGATGGCCTCCTTGACAATGCGATAACGAAAGCTCTCTGTGCCGACAGCGAGAAAGAGTCCCTCCGTGAAGCGGTATGTTGAGAGGATGCACACTTTTCCTCCTAGCTGGGCTTCCCCATAGACATGGGTCAAGATCGGAATAAAAAGATCGACCTTGGTGATGGCCAGGACTTTGATCGCCTCGGGCGGGCTGATGATGGCAAGCGTCTCGAGAATGGGGGTGGAATGATATTGCTTCCGGATCGGATCCAACCACAGATCCTTTTCCTCGATGAGGGGCCGAATGCTCGTGTCGTAACCGAAGACCCTGCCAACCTCCTTCCCGACCTGTTCAAGGAGTTCTCTGTCCACATCGAGGTCCCCGATGGGAGAAATCACGAGGGTATGTTCCTTGGAGCTCATCAAGCGGGCTTGCGAAGGTCATATCGCTTTATTTTGTCATAAAGGGTCGAGCGATCGATTCCCAGGATCTCGGCGCTCTTGGAAACATTCCACTGCGTTTCGTTGAGGACGCTGCTCAGATGGGTCATTTCGACTTCTCTGAGAGTCCTACCCGGCGGAGAAGACACATATTCAGACCGAAAGATGGGAAGATCCCGGGGTAGAATCCTCCGGCCCCGTCCGATCACGACCGCTCTCTCCACGGCGTTCCCCAGCTCCCGCACGTTTCCCGGCCAGTCATAAAGCATCATTTCATCCAGGGCCTCCCGGCTGATCTGATCCACCGGCTTATTCGTTTCTTGAGCAAAGCGGTGCAGAAAGTAGTCGGCGAGGAGAGGGATATCTTCTTTGTGTTCCCTGAGAGGGGGCATGGCAAAGGCGATCACGTTGAGACGATAATAGAGATCTTCACGGAACGTTCGTTCTTTGATGGCTCTTTCCAGATCCTTGTGCGTCGCAGCAATGATGCGGAAGTCCGCTTCGATCGGCTGGGTTCCGCCCACACGATAAAAGATATGGTCCTCCAGGACACGAAGGAGATCAATTTGCATTCTCGTGCTGATCTCCCCCACCTCATCGAGCAAAAGGGTTCCCCCGTGCGCCAGCTCCAGCCGGCCCTTCTTGGTGGTCTTGGCGTCCGTGAAAGCGCCCTTTTGATATCCAAAGAGCTCGCTTTCAAGCAGGTGTTCCGGGAATGCACCGCAATTGACCACCACGAACGGTCCCTGGCCGCGCCGGCTCTTCGTGTGAATCGCCCTCGCCGCCAGTCCTTTGCCGGTTCCTGTCTCGCCTTTGATCAGGATGGTGGAATCCGTGGGAGCAATTCTCTCGATGAGATCAAAGACCTCCTGAAGCGCTCTGGACTGGCCGATCATGCTTTCAAAACGGGTTCTTTCCTTGTATTGCTCCCTCAAAAACTGAGTCTCCCGTGTCTCGGCCTGGTGTTTCCTGATCTTTTCGATCAGTACCATAAGTTCATCGGGATCAAAGGGCTTGAGCAGGTACTCATGCGCCCCGTTTTTCATGGCTTCGATAGCGCTGGGAATGGAACCATAGGCCGTGATCATGACCACGGATAGGTCGGGATCGTTTTCTTTGACTTTCTTCAGGACCTCGAGACCGCTCATGCCTTCCATTTTGATGTCCAGCAGAAGAATGTCATAACGGGTCTTCTGGCATTTTTCCAGAGCCTCTTCCCCGCTGGCTGCTTTATCCACCTTGTGACCGTCTCGCTCCAGCCAGCCCCCCAGAGACTCCCGCACAATCAGCTCATCATCAACGATAAGGATTTTTGCCCCGCTCATGACACCTCCCTATGGAGTAAAGACCGTTGGATTCGTCTTCAGAGGAAGTTCGATGGTAAATGTGGTTCCCCTTCCCTCTTCCGATTGCACATGAATGGAGCCTCCATGCTCCTGAATAATCCCGTAGGCCACGGAAAGACCCAGGCCGACTCCCTTTCCCTTTTTCTTGGTGCTGAAAAAAGGCTCAAAGAGCTTGGAGAGGTTCTCCTGAGGGATGCCCACTCCCGTGTCTGCGAAAGAAACCGAGACACACCCCTTTTCACGCACATGCTTGGTCCTGATGCTCAGCACGCGGTCGCCACGGCCTGCTTCAATGGCTTCGGTGGCGTTGGAGATGAGATTCATAAAGACCTGCATAAGTCGATCCTCAGATCCCGTAAGATCTGGGAGATCCGGATCCGGGTTCTCCTCGACCTTGATGGAATGGAGTTTCAGGAGATTGGCATTGAGGAAGAGGGTCTTTTCAATGAGCTGGTTGAGCCTGACCGCTCCGAACTCCATTTTGGAGTGACGTGAGAACGCGAGCAGATTGGATACGATGCGGCTGATCCGCCTGGTCTCTGTCTCCATAAGACGGAGATACTGGCTGAACTGATCCGCGTCTTTTTGTTGCAAATTCCCGTCTTCCATAATCCGATTCATGAGCATGACAAGGCTCAGAATACCTGAAATGGGATTGTTGATCTCGTGGACGACAGAGGCGGAGAGTTTGCCGAGAGAGGCCATCTTATCTTGATGGAGCATTTTAAAATGTGTTTCCTTGAGTTCCCGCGTTCGGTCTTCCACCATTTTTTCCAATCGCCTGGTCATCTCCTCTTCTTCTTTTCGCGAATCCGAAATGTCCCGGCTGACCTCAATGAACTTGGAAATCTTTCCTTCGTTCCCCCAGACGGGAAAGATCTTCACATTCACATGATGCTGTTGGCCCTCTCGGTCCACCCGCGTGAGAACCTGCTGGCTCGGCCTTCTGCTCTGGATGACCTTGTTCAAAAGTGACCCGATAAAGTCGGATTCGCAAGGGGAGTTGAGCTGCGGAAAGACATCGTGGTATTCCTTGCCGATCACCTCCTCTTTGGAGTAGCCCATTTGTTCCAGGAAGGCTTGATTCACCTCCTCGATTTCCATGGTCGGTGAAATCACGATGATGAAATCCTGAATGCTGTTGAGAACCGTCTCGAGAATTTCCTTGCAGGAGTCCTCTCCGCCCACCAGGGCGATCCTGAAGCTGGTTGCAGGGTCCGTCATATCAACCACTCCTCGATTGACGTCTTTTTCGCGAATAAATGAATCTAAGACAAAGAAAGCGATTTTTCTTTTCAAAAACTAACATGAGGAGGAGGTTGTTTCAAGGTCATTCTGCATGAAACGCCTTGACGGGTCTTCTCTCTCCATGGTAAAAAGCGGCATCTTCGTGAACGAATATAGAGAGATTGGCCGGCGTTTTCTGGAGGACACAGCGCAGCGGAGCCGCAACCAAATCCGAAGCACGAAGCTCGAAATTCGAAACAAAATCAAATGACCAAAATTCAAATGATCCAATTAAGTTGAAAGCCAACAGGGCGAAATGCTTAAGAGAATTTAAGGAAATTTCACATTAGTAGTACGGAAAGGAGGGGCATCATGAAAATCGGCATTCCAAAAGAGATCAAGCCTGCTGAAAAGCGAGTCGCTGCAACCCCTGCCGGGGTCAAGGCACTCACGGCTCACGGTCACCAGGTTTATGTGGAAGCCACTGCGGGCATTGGGTCCGGTTTTGAAGATGAGGCCTATGCGCAAGCCGGAGCCAAGCTCCTCAAGAAGGCTGAAAATGTCTGGGACAGAGCAGACATGATCCTCAAGGTCAAGGAGCCGATTGGCCCTGAGTTTGACTTCATGAAGGCCGGGCAGGTGCTTTTTACTTACCTTCATCTTGCAGCGAGCAGAGAGTTGACTGAGAAAATTCTGGCCAAGAAACTCGTGGGCATCGGCTACGAGACGGTTCAGCTTCAGGACGGCAGCCTCCCTCTTCTAGCGCCCATGAGTGAGGTGGCCGGAGCGCTTTCCGTTCAAATGGGAGCCTCTTGCCTCGAGGCGAAAAATGGCGGCATGGGAATTCTCCTTTCCGGAGTTCCCGGCGTGAGACCTGCAAGAGTCACGGTCATCGGTGCCGGTGTCGCAGGATTGGCGGCTGCAACCGTCGCCTCGGGGATTGGAGCAAGGGTCTCGATCCTGGATATTAACCCCGCGAGGCTCTCCTATATCCGGGACGTCATGCAGGGACGGGTGGTGACGATTAACTCCAACCCGGCCAATATTGAAGAGGAGTGTCTCAACAGTGATCTGGTGATCTGCACGGTCCTGATTCCGGGAGCCAAAGCCCCCAAGCTGATTTCCCGCGATCTGGTGAGGCGAATGAGAAAAGGATCGGCTATCGTGGACATATCGATCGATCAGGGAGGATGCACCGAGACCTCCCGCCCTACAACCCATGAGGACCCCATCTACATGGAAGAAGGGGTGGTGCACTACTGCGTGGCCAACATGCCCGGTGCGGTGCCGCGGACTTCAACCATCGCTCTGACAAACGCGACCTTTGCCTATGTTCTGGCATTGGCTGAAAAGGGCTGGAAAAGAGCCATTGCCGAAGACCTTGCTCTCAGGAAAGGAGTCAATGTCTGCGAGGGGAAAGTAACCTGCGAGCCTGTGGCCCAAGCCTTTGGTGTGAAATATTCAGATGTAAAACTGTAGTAGCGCTCAGGATGGGGTCGGGCGACAGGGGCCCTCGTCTTTCCCCTCCTTCACCCGCAAGCCTCTACCTTTCCCCCAGTGCCGTTTTTTTTCTATCTTTCGAGCTTCGCCTGGAGTTCAGCAACTTCATCGAAGCTTTTTTCCAGCGATTGATAGAGCTTTTCAAAGAGAGGATACATCCGATTGTAAATTTCCACACTCTCGGGATTTGGAGAGCACGAGTCCCTAAGTTTCACAAAATCGCCGGCTTTTTCCAAGCCCTCTTCTCCACGCGCTGAGAGCAAGGCCCAGAAAGCAGCCCCCAGAGCGGACGTTTCGCCCCAAACAGGGAGGAGCAGTTCTCGGTTCAGCGCATCGGTCATCACCTGCAGCCATAGGTCCGATTTTGTAAAACCTCCGGAAGCGATGATTTGTCTCACGTCAACGCCTATGTCGACAAGCACCTCTTTCAGGCTCCTAAAGCGGAAAGCAATGCCTTCGAGCAATGCTCGAGCCAGGTGCCTCACGCCATGCTCCAGGGTCATTCCAAAGAACATGGCACGAGCATTCAGGTTCCAGTTGGGGCTTCGCTCTCCGGCAAAAAAGGGCAAGCAGATCACACCGCCGGCCCCTGCTTTTGCGCCTCCTGCCAGGGTGATGACATCCTCAAAAGACAACAGTAGATCCGGCGAAATGTGTGGGACCGCCTGATTCAGGCAGTCTCTGAGCCAGGACAACGCTACGCCTCCATTGTTGATCGCACCTCCCACAAGCCAGTGACCTTCATCAATGGCGTAACACCAGCTGCGAGCCTTTTCATCAAGGATCGGCCGGGAGGAGATGACCCGGAACGCTCCGCTCGTGCCTACCATACATGTCGCCTGCCAGGGATTCACTGCGCCTGCACCCAAATTGGAATTGGCAGCGTCGGAAGAGCCCACCACGACCGGGACATCTTCGCGAATGCCCATCTCGCGGGCGAACTCAGGGCTCAACCCCCTGTGAACGGTGAGCGGGGAGCAGAGAGATGCAAGCTGGTCCTCCCGGATGCCTGCCATCTCGAGACACAAGGGGTTCCAACGGAGAGCTTGTGTGTTCAAGAGTCCAGACCCTGCTGCAAGGCAATAGTCGACCAGGTACTCACCTGTCAGCCTGGCAAACACGTATTCTTTCGCAGAAACAAACCGCCAGGTCTTTCGGAAAACATCCCCTTGCTTATCGCGAAGCCACATAATCTTATACAACGGGTACATGCCGTGGCTTGGGCAGCCCGTTTCCTGGTAGAGCCTGCTTGCCACCGGCAGGCCCCTCAAGGCCCTGGATTGTTCTAGCGCCCTTCCGTCGGCCCAGGTGATCACCCCGGTCAAGGGGTCCCCGTGGCCATCAAGGGCCAGCACACTGTGAAGTGCCCCACCGATACTTAAGCCGCCACACTCCTCGGGCCGAACCCCGGATTCAGCCACCGCGCCTCTTGCCGAATCGATTGCCGCTTTCAAGAGTTCCCTCGGATCCTGCTCCTGCCATCGGTCTTGCGCGTGGAGAGCGGAATATTCGGCTGAGCTGAAACCGAGCACCCTGGCCTCCTCATCAAGCACAATGCTTTTGCAGCTTCCCGTACCCAGGTCTATTCCGATGAACCAGTCAGAGTGTTTCATAGAAAACCCAAAAAATTCACCTCTCGTAAACTTCCGGATTAACGACATAGGCGGGCCGTCCGACATTAAGCGTGCTCCAGACGATAGAGGATTTCGCCTGCATGATCCACAAAGAGAACTCCTTCGTCTTCCCTGTCCGCGTAATCCGACAGCCGGATCCCGGATGGATCCATATAGCCTAAGTTGATGCGATGGCATGTTTCTCTCGAAATGGAGGTTGCCAGAACCACATGGACATGAGGTTTTTCAACCCCCTTCTCATAGGTCCCCGTTCCTCGAACATGGGTTAAATGAGCAAGTACGCCTCTCGGGATATCGTTGAACCGCTCCATCTGGGCCAGGAAATAATCACGAGTGTGGTATCCGATCCTTTCGATGTATTTGCCCCAGGTTCGCGATATCTCCCGTATGTGAGGCCCATAGATGATGAGGGTCCCCTGGTCAGCCACCACTTGCTCCAGTTTGTACATGACTTTTCCAGCAGTCCAGATTTCATCATACATGGCGGGTGCTCTGCCAAGCACTACCCTAAACGGCTTCTTCCTCGTCACCACGTGAACCTGAGAGGACAAATCCGCAGCCTTGGACCATGCTTCCCTCACATCCCCCACGTAAAGCCCGCACAGATTGGAGTTCTGATTGACCACCATGGCCAGACAATGGACCGGCACAGGGATTTTTTCCATGGCTTTGTCAATCATCCGGCGTACAGGGGTATCTTTGATGCCAATGATATTTTTGCAGGTGATGACCGCGCCCAGCCAGTGGAAGAAATGCAGGAAATCTCCTACCGAGATGCCGGGAAAAAGGTACTTTGCCCCGCCCGAATAACCCACGACCTCGTGCGGAAAAACCGGCCCGGCGATGAGCAACAGATCGTAATCGAAGATGCGTTTGTTGATCTCGACCGGCACCTCTTCGCTCAGCAGCCCTCCTGAGATCTGTTCGACGTCCGCGGGCGCCAGAATCCCGATGCGCAGAAAGGTGTCCGTACGGCCCCATTCGTGGTTGTAGAATGCAGAGCTGGGGAAGTCTTGCTGCGGATGGGCTATGCCGTAAAGCGCCAGGATGCTCTCCAGCGGCAGGGGGGTGTGCGTCCCCAGGGCGACCATAAAATCGAGACGGGCGCAGCGTTCGCCGACGGTCTTGCGGATGGCCCGCACCATCATCGGCAGCGGACAGCTCCGCGTGGCATCCGGCGTGAGGACAAGCACCCGCTTCTTGTCAAAAAGGCCGGCAGGGGTCCCTTCATCGAGAAGGGCCGTCACCTCCTCTTCAAGCAATGAGCGATCAGGGCTGCCTATTCCTTTTAGCATCCGACAGCCTTCACCTCTTGGAAGAGATTATTTGCCTCACCTTGCTTCTGTCAAGAAAGCCTCTAGGGGGCAAGAAGAACCTGGTCACCGAAGCGCTCTGTGAGCGCTTTGGTGAGAGCATCCACCGCATCCTGATTCGGGAACTCAACCAGCAGTTCGCCTTTTTCACCAACCTCAAGCTTGCCATGAGCTTCTACCACCGGCGCAATCTCTGAAGGCTCAACCGTCCACCAACCCCGGGTGCGCATCAAGAGTTCTTTGCCTTTGAGTTTTCTCGGTGATACAAGGTCAATGCGTCGAAACCATGCCTCCCACCCGATTTCTGCAGGAGCCTTAAGCACCGGCGCAACCGGATCATGATAGATACGGCACCGACCGAACAGACGCAACCGGATCACGGGAAAACCTCCCTCAGGATTTTCTTGAGTTTCTCGCTCTGCGGAAGAGTCTCGGGAGGGACGTCCATTCCCTCTGTGGTCATGATTTTTCCAAGGCAATGGACATAGAGAGACCCTGCCTCCGTCTCGCTCAATTCGACACCAGATCTCGCAGTTCGAGCCCAACTCGTATCAAAAGCGGCAAGAGCCCTCTCCCGCCATCGCCTCAGTCTGTGGTCATAGGGCGTAAGGCCCAGGTTCTTGATGAACTCCTTCTGGGCCGTATCCATGGCCGAGAACACCCGTCGCATCCCCCGCACTGCCGGGTCTCTTCCCCACTCGTCACCTTGGGTGTTTGCAATGTCATTTTGATTTTTCATCTATTTTACAACCTCAATCTTTGCGCCCTTGCGCAATTCCTCCTCATCGATCGAGAAGAGGGCATCCAAAAGGCTGATCTGATAGGTTCCAGGGGTCTTCGTGTGAGATGCAGCCTTCTCGCCTGCCAGTCCGAAATAGGCAAGGCCAGTCGTTGCTGCTTCAACCGGATCCGGGTCCACAGCGAGAAACGCGGCGATCATCACCGTGGCCGTACACCCTGTTCCGGTCACCATGCCCATCATTTCGTGTCCGTTGTGCACTTTATAAATTCTCTCCCCATCGGTGATCAAGTCCACTTTGCCGGTGATCGCAAGGGTTGTTTTTAAACTCCTTGCCAGAGTGACCGCTGCCTCTTCTGCTTCTTCCACAGAATGGATGGAGTCCACCCCTCTGGTGCGCGCTTCTTTGCTCGTCAGAGAAAGAACCTCCGACGCGTTCCCTCTGACAACCTGGATGGAAAGTTCACGGGTGAGCCGCTTCGCGGAGTCGGTCCGCAGCTGGGTTGCGCCCGAACCCACGGGGTCGAGAACAATAGGGATTTTCAATGCATTGGCCTTTTTCCCGGCACGGAGCATGGCATCGACCCACTGGGGTGTCAGTGTGCCGATATTTAGGACCAGGGCACCGGCAAGGGAGACCATCTCTTCGACCTCCTCTGCGGCGTGCGCCATGACCGGAGAGGCGCCGCAGGCGAGGAGGGCGTTTGCCGTGTAGTTCATGACCACATAGTTGGTGATATTGTGTATGAGGGGTTTCTTTGCTCGGATTTTCTTGAGATTGTCGGATGCTTTTTGCGCCAGACGGTGATCAAACATACACTGTTCTCCTCAGACAGAGACATAGCTTTCATTTGTCCCGATGCTTCATCGGGGCAAATGAAAGATTTGATCTTCTCTGTGTGCTCTGCGCCTCTGCGGTGAATACGAGCTTTACCGAAAATGATCCCATCCTTTTGCGGAGAGGGTTTGTTCCGAGCCGTCAGGAAGCAAAAGGCGGATGCCCTTATCCGGTGCCGTCACCTGCCCCACTTCCGTCACAGGACCATTGTAAGTCAAGGCGATCGCAAAGCGAATGCGGGCCACATCTCCTGCGCCACACGTGATGATGAGCTGGTAGTCGTCGCTGTCACGAAGGAAAACCTCCGGAGGCTCCCGCTTCAGGATCTTGGCCGCCTCCCGGAGTTCATCGCTGACCGGAAACTTCTCCTGAGCCAAGAGGGCTCCCACCTTGCTCTCTTCGCAAATATGCCCGAGGTCTCCGAGAAACCCATCACTTGTATCAATCATGGCGGTCGCACATCCCGTGAGCGCAACCGCTCTTCCTTCCCGCGCACGGTGAGAGGGCTTGGTGTAGGCCTTCACAAGCGGGTGCTCCACCGAAGCCAAAGACTGAAGAAGCAGTTGAAGCCCTGCAGCCGAGTGCCCCGGATACCCTGTGACGAGGATCACATCCCCCGGCTTTGCCCCTGAGCGGCGGACCGCCCTTCCCTCTTCCACTTCACCGATCAGTGTAATATCAATGAAAATTCCATCCCCGGACTTGGTCAGGTTTCCCCCGATGATCGAGGCGCCGAAAGGGTTCAATTCGGAGAGAAACCCTCGGTACATGTCTTCAATGTCTTTTCCGAGCGTCTCGTTCTTCAGGCCCAGCGAGATCAGCGCGTAGAGAGGATGTCCTCCCATGGCGCCGATATCGCTGATGTTGAGCATCATGGAGCGGCGTCCCAGATCTGTGGGAGTGATATGCCGGGACAGGAAGTGGCGGCCTTCGACCACAGAGTCACAAGTGACCAGCACCTCATAGCCCGGCTTCGGTTTGAACGATGCCGTATCATCCCCTATTCCAAGCGTCACTCCCGGAGCCTGAACCCCTTCTCTTTTCAGAAGTTCATCGATCCGATGGATCAATCCAAATTCACCAATGTCCTTCAGTGATTCAGGCATTATCTTGTGCTTCTTTCCAGGGCCTCACGAAGGGCCCGCGTTCCTCCCTCCGGATCGATCTGACAACAAACCGCCGAGATCACCGCGATGCCGTAGGCCTCTGTCCTCATGACCCCGGCGACATTCTCAGCGGTGATGCCGCCGATGGCAATGATGGGCAAAGGGATCGTTTCAACCACTTGTTTCAACCCCTTTGGACCGCTCACAGGGCCTGCGTCCTCTTTTGAGCCGGTCACATACACAGGGCCGAAACCGATGTAGTCCGCACCTTCTGCAAGGCAGATCCTGGCCTCCTCGAGCGTTGCCGCCGAGCCTCCGATGAGTTTATCCTTTCCGAGCAGTTTTCGCGCAAGAGGAATAGGGAAGTCGGTCTGGCCGAGATGGACTCCATCCGCTTCAGATGCAATGGCGACATCGATTCGGTCATTCACGATGAAAGGCACGCCGGCCTTCCTGCACACGGCAGCCATGCTCTTCGCCACCTCGATCATGCGGCGGGTGGATCCGCCTTTTTCCCTGAGCTGAATCGTATCCGCCCCGCCGGCAATACCCAACCTGGCCAGTTCCTCATGTGAAAACCGGGATTGCAGAACGACATCCGTGAGAAGATGCAGCCTTCCGATCCTTTTCACTCAGTCACTCCGCGCGCACGCGGCCTAGGAGGTCGTGCAAATGAGATAAGGATTGCGGACACGAGATAACACACTCCCAGGTAAGAAAAGACGGCGGCGAACCGACCTCCGGTAACATCCAAGACGTAACCGCTGAGCCACGGTCCCAGCGCGCCTGCCACAAAGCCATAGGCGGTGAAAACAAGCCCAAAGATCATCCCGAAATGGGTCATCCCAAAGCAGTCTACCACTAGGGGGGCTGAAACAGCAAATAGGGTGCCGAAAGCAAAGCCTATGAAAGCGGCAAGAATCGTCCACCAGAGAAGGCTGTCCAGGTTCGGAAGAAGCCAGTACGCACAGGCTGCACAAAGAAAGGAAATGCTCATCATCCGGTTGCGGCCGATGACATCTGAGAGATAGCCGCTCACGAACCGGCTCGCTCCATTCGTGAGGTTGAAAGCCGTGAGAATGGCCACCGCATCGCGCAGGCTTAACCCTTTGGACAGGCCGTAGGACGTTGAAAGGGTCACCATGGCAATACCCCCTGCTCCGGCCATGGCCCAAGTCCCCCAGATCAACCAGAAGGACCGTGTTCGAAGGCTCTGGGAAAGGGTGAAGGAGTGCTGGGACGCAAGGATCTGGCTGACCGTGGAGATTTCCACGGGTCCTTTTGATTCGGGAAGCTGGACATAGGATGAAACGGCAAGGCCGACCCCCAACGCCACAAGACCAAGGACCAGAGTCATGCTCTTATACTCCATGGAGCTGAGCATCCGGCTGAAAACCGGGGACATGACAGCCGCTGAAAGACCAAAGGCCAGGTTCACCAAACCGGAAACCAAGCCTTTTCTTGCAGGATACCACCGTTGCACCACCGTCAGGGTGGGAATGTAAATAAAGGAGGAGGATGTTCCCATGAGGAAAGCCCACAGGTAGACCCAGGTGATACTCCCGGCGTATCCCACGAGGATCGTGCTGGCACCGCAAAGCAACGCCCCCAACGCCGCGAGCCTTGAAGGGCCAACTTTTTCCTGCCAGCGGCCTGTGATAAACATGAAGACGCCTACTGCGGCGAGAACGAAGAACAGCGTCTGTCCGGTGGCTGCTCGGCTGACACCAAACGTTTGCTGCCAGTGCAGGCCCATCACCCCCGGGAAGCTGAAAATAAACGCTCCGGGCCAGAAAATCGCCACGCAGCTAGCCAAAACAGCGACTCTCCCCCTTTGCCGATCACTCATAGGAGCTCCTGGGAATCCAGGTTTCGGGAAATCATGAATCGAACATTTCGTGAGACAGGATCCCTTCAGCGATTTTCGTCACCGGGCCTGTCATCCGCACAGAAAAATCCTCCGCAATGCGGATGTCGAGCTCCCCTCCCGGCATGTGGACCGTGACGTGATCATCGCAAAACCCGAGCCGGTGAGCCACAGCCGCAGCCGCGCTGCTGCTGCTTCCGGAAGCAAGAGTGTAACCCGCTCCCCGTTCCCAGATCTCTATCTGAATATTTGAACGATCGAGCACTTTCATGAACTGAACGTTTGTCCGGTTTGGAAACCTCGGGTCTCTCTCGATCAGGGGACCCAATTGTCTTGCTTCTTTTTCGGACAGTTCTTCTTTGAGCACCACACAGTGAGGGTTGCCTACCGTGGCCGCGCAGAAGCGAAGTTCTTTTCCATCCAGGACCATGGTTTCGTTCAGCACCTCCCGGGGTTTTCCGTTTACCGGGATCAGCGTGCTGTCGAACCGGGCTTGTCCCATCTGGACCGTGACGCTTCGGCCTCTGTCCTGGACTCTCGATTCAACCATCCCCCCCTGGGTCATGACGGTGAAGGGTGTGTCTTTAACGAGACCCTGATCCCACAGATACCGGGAAAAGATGCGTAGCCCGTTCCCGCTTTTTTCCGCCTCACTGCCGTCGGGGTTGAAAATGCGAAGCCCAAAGTCACCCTTCTTTGTCTCCAGGGGGCCCAGGAGAATGCCGTCTGAGCCGACGCCAAAATTGCGGTGGCAGATCCGCTGGATTTGAAAAGAGTCCAACTCCCCTTCAAGATCCGAAGGATTGAGGACAAGGTAATCATTTCCCAGGGCGTGATACTTGTAAAAGCGCGTCACCGTTGACTCCTAGAGTGCTCCTGCCCACCCTTTTCCTCTCTCCCTCAAGGGAGAAAAGGGATGGAGTGGTGGAGCAGAATCGCAGAGAAGTACATGGATTTGTTCTACACGGCAGAAAGAGCATTTGAACAGAGATGCCACTCCCTCGCAAAGAAGGGCTTTTCACGAAGATTTTATGACTGGAACTCCATAAAGGGCTTGCCTTTCATCCCGTTGATTTGCGGTTCGTTCTCGTTCCACTCATAGATTCTGCATTCATCCGACATGGCCGACGGGAGTGTGCAACCGATGAAAGGCATGGCCGGGTCTCCGGCGTAGGAACTGTAGTTCAACATGAGAGCTTCTTTTCTTGGAAAAGTCTTCAATTCGTAGAACTGGGTCAGAAAAACAGAGCACTCCCCCTCGAAAAAATCTCTGACTCTTCTGTAGGCGAGGATCTTTTCTCTGAACAGGTGGAGCGCTGTCTCTGCATCGTCCGTCTCCACGATCAGGGTGAATTCTCCATGCCTTCTGTCCATCTCCTTTTGCTTCTCCTGATTGGTAGTATGAAGAAAGTTCCCTATATAGATCATGACCCTTCCTTTCTCGTTCAGGGAATACATTCTCCGGGCCGCTTCAGGGCGCCGGGTTTTGCCGGGCAAACGAGCTGGGACCTGGGCCCGTAAAGGCCCTGTCCTTCTCATTCAACCTTCTTCCAAAGATTGATGAAGTTGCTTCTTTCAAAGCCGAGGGTTTTGAAAAAGGAGAGAATATCGGTTGCATCCCATCTCACCGAAGTGAAGACTTCGGTAACGCCCTTTTCCTTGTAGACCTTGAATATTTCCTCAGCAAGTCTTTTCCCAATCCCCTGCCCCATCCACTTGGGGTCCACACCGAACATGGCAATCCAGGCGCACCGGTCTGCCCCGAAATTGCCGTAGGTCATGTAGCTGATCATGAATCCTACAACCTTGCCTTTGATCTCAGCAACATAACTTGTATCCACAGCCCTCTTGATTTCTTCCGACACGATCTGCTTGAAGTCAAGTTGTGAAGGCGCCTTTGTGATGGCTGCATCGATCTTGCCTATGGCCTCGGCATCCGCTTTTTTCATGCGTCTGATGAGGATCTTATCTTTACCCACCGTACCACCCCTTTCGCTCAAAGAATCAGTCAATTCGAATAATTTTGACGTGATGGCCGACCCAGTCGGGCGGAAGATAAATTCTTCCGCTGTTTCCGCTGAGGCTAACCTTTTTTTCAAGCATCTCTTCCCCGAAGGCTTCGAATTTCACCTTCCCCGTGCCCATTTCCAGAAGAGTCCTTTTTCCCTTTGCCTCTGTCCTGCTTCTGTCCACTGAGAGCATCCCCCTTCTTCATGGTAGGAGCCATTTCTTGAATTCTCTGTCCGGCTTGATGGAACGGGTGAGGCCTCCGGAGCGCCCCTAAAAGCGCCCGTCACTTACATAACCGATATAGCGCGGGGAGGCAAGGAGAAAGTGCAATCGTGTCATCGTCAAAGAAGACGGCCGTTTTGCAGTGGAATGGCCGCCCCGCTTCACATGGAAGGAGTGGGTCGATTCCGTGTAATGCGTGTTCCGGGATGATTTTGCTTGAAATACGACAAGAAAAGCGTAAGGTATGCGACTCAGAGCCGCCTGATTACAGGGATAGAGATTCCGTATGTTCTTTACAGCCAGCCTCTATATCTCTCTAGGTATTTTCCTATTCGGCCTGATCTACAAGGTGTCCTCCTGGTTTCGGTTGACTCTCGACGGAGAAATCGAAGCGCTTAGACCCGGCAAACGGGTTTCAGCGTCTCTGGAAGGGATCCTCTTCACCCTTTTCAGCAGGAAGATTTTGAAGTTGGTGAAGACCTTCTTCTTCGACGTCCTTTTCCAGTCAAGAATTCTGCGGGAGAGCTTGCTTCGGTGGGTGATGCACGGGTGCCTCTTCTGGGGATTCCTGCTGCTTTTCCTGATGCATGCTCTGGAAAAATACATTTCCTATTCTCTGTTTAAGGACTACTCCCCCACCCTGAATCCATTTCTGTTCCTGAGAAATCTATTCGGGCTCATGGTGATGGTAGGAGTCGGAATTTCAATCTACCGACGCTTTTTCCTCAAAGTGCCCCTTTTCACGAACCGCATGGATCGGTATGCCCTCTTTATTCTAGCCCTGGTCATGCTCTCCGGCTTTTTCCTGGAGGGGGTAAAAATCGGGTCTCACACGGCTTACCAGTCGATGGTGGAGGAGTACGCGGTTACCGCCAATGAAAAAGAGCTCAGCGTTCTGGAAAGCTACTGGGTTGAGAAATTCGGGGTTGTCTCTTCTCGCGTGAGAGGTCCTTTTGACCGGGAAATCCTGGCGCAAGGGAGGGAGGTCCATGAAGTCGCCTGTGCAAGCTGCCATTCGAGACCCCAATGGGCCTTCATCAGTTACAGTATGGCAAAGGGACTGAAACCCTTGGGGGGGCTGCTGGACAGGGTACGATTTCCCTTGATCCTTTGGTACGTCCATTTCCTCGCCTGTTTTGTCGGGCTGGCCTATCTCCCGTTCAGCAGAATGTTTCATCTCATCGCAAGCCCTTTGAGCCTTCTTGCCAATGCGGTCATGGACTCAAAGGAATCCGATCCGGCTAATCTCATGACCAAACAGATCATGGAACTGGATGCGTGCACCCATTGCGGTACCTGCACCAGCCGCTGCGCGGTCAGAATCTGGGCAGAAGAAATCCCGAACTTGAAGATTCTGCCGTCCGAAAAACTCGGTCCGCTCATGGCCTTTGCCCGTGCAAAAAATCTGGGTGAAGAAAAGATCAGAAACCTTCAGGAAGGCCTCTACCTATGCAGCAACTGCTATCGCTGTACAGGGGTTTGTCCCGTGGGGATCAACCTTCAGGAATTGTGGTTCAAGGGGAGAGAGGCCTTACTCGGGAGAGGTATCCCAGAGGCGCTCCTCCTCTCCCCCCTTTCCTTCTATCGTGGCTTAAGACGCGAAGACTTGGAAGGAAGAATTTATGAAAAGCCGCTCTCGGTAATACGGAGGGCGCTTGAGGACGCCTGCACAGGGGTCGACCTTCAGGCCAGCCTGTTAGACATTCAAAAAGCTGACAAGTGCTTTAAGAAGGACCTCGGACTCTCCGACTGGAGCGAGAGTTCCTCCTTCTGCTTCACCTGCACGACCTGCTCCGCAGCATGCCCTGTGGTGCGGCACTATCCAAATCCTCCTGCAGCCCTGGGGCTCACCCCTCACCAGATCATCCATGCCGCTCTTTTAGGTTTTAGCGATCCCATTTTCAAATCGAACATGCTCTGGTCTTGTTTGGGCTGTTATCAGTGCCAGGAGGCGTGCCCTCAGGGAGTGCGCGTCACCGACGTCCTCTATCAGATCAAGAATATGGCCATGGAGCGCCTGAAAATCAAAAGCTTGGCGGAAACTCGTTCATGAAACTCGCATTACAGCGCTGTTGCGGCACATCGATTTATCTCAAGCAATATGAGTCCTCCACAGACGCCGTGCTCAAGGCGCTCGGTGTGGAGATCGTTGACATCAAACAATTCAGCTGCTGCGGATATCCCCTCAAGAACTTCCGTTACAGGGCATACCTCCTTTCTTCGGCCCGTAACCTGGCCTTGGCTGAAAAAGAACATCTCAATATCATGACCATGTGTAACTGCTGTTACGGCAGCCTGAAGCATGCAGACCAGATCATGAAAGACCATCCCTCCGAGAGAAAAGAGATCAACATCGTCCTGAATAGGGAAGGCCTGGAATACGCCGGCGGTGTCACGGTCCGACACGTCCTGGACATCCTCTTTACGGAGATCGGCATTGAAGGCATCAGAAAAAAAATCAGGAAAGAGCTCGGTGGTCTTAAAATCGCCACCCACTATGGATGCCATCTGCTGCGACCCAGGCAGGTGGCCCAATTTGACAACCCTGCTGCTCCCGCGAAATTTGACGACCTAGTGGAAGTGACTGGCGCAAAGAGCATTTCGTGGCCTGAAAAGCTCGAATGTTGCGGGTCTCCGCTTTGGGGCATCAATGACGAGTTATCCCTCGATCTCACGGAGAGAAAGATTTTGGATGCAAAGCGCTCTGGAGCAGACTTCCTCTGCGTGGCATGTCCCTTTTGCCAACTCCAATTTGATAGGGTTCAGAGAATTCTTCATTCCCGGAGAGGTACCAAGGAGACCCTGCCCTCTATTCTCTATACCCAGTTGATTGGGCTTGCATTGGGAATTGATGGAAAGACGCTGGGGATTGACAAGAACGAAATCGACTCGACCGGGATCTTGCGATACCTGTCTTAGCGCATCTTAGCGCATTTCCCTCTTCCACCGATTGATCTTTGGGTTCCTGTGGCTGCCCCCAGCGGGTGGTCGGTCACAGAAAACCTCCCCGTAGCTTGCGAAGAAGTGCAGGTTAAGATTATAGTGACGCGCTTTAGAGTGTTTTCGTTTAGGCTCTGAATGAAATCGGTCTTATGCAGAGGCCAGCCCGATACTGAGGACTCTGGCACCGCGGGCCAGTTCTGCGAAGACAGGAGTGCCAAAAGGCTCCACGATATCGCGAACCTTGCGGAAGCACTGGGGGTCTCCAATCAGCCAAATGGCCGTCGGCTTCTTTGAGCCTTTCAGGCTGTCCAAGAACCCGACTCCCTGTTCAAGGATCTTCCCGTCCATGTAGAGATGGAGGTAGAGCGCATCGACCTGAGGGTCTGCCAGGATCGCCTTTATGGCAACTTCAAAAGCCTTTTGCCCGACTCGTTCAATGGCGGGCCACACATCCACGGGATTCTGAGGGTTCATCCATGGGGGAAAAACCGTCTGCAAGGCTCGGATGGTCTCCGGAGAAAGAGGCGCAAGGGTGATCCCCAGGCCGGCGAAATGGTCGGCAGCCACGATGCCGGAGGCCCCGCTGAACGTGACGATCCCCACTCGACTTCCCCTTCCTCTCCCCTGCCAGAGGCTCAGACCTCGAGTCATGTCAACCATCTCAAAAAAATCCATGGCCCTGTGAATCTTCATCTGGCGCAGGAACCCTTCCGTGAGCCGCGCATCGCCTGCAAGGCTGCCGGTGTGGCTTTGAGCCGCCCTGGCTCCCTCGGTGCTTGTTCCCCCTTTCAGGAGAACAACGGGCTTTTTCAACCGGGCAATGGCTTCGCGAAAGCGAGGAACATCGACGATGGATTCCAGGTACATGGCGATGACTTCTGTTTGAGAATCTTCAGCAAAGTACTCCAGAAGGTCGCTTTCATTGACATCGCACCGGTTTCCGATGGAACAGGCTTTGCTCAGGCCAAAAAACCCTTCTTTCAAAATCTGGATAAGAAACCCGGCCGAGAGCATCCCGCTCTGGACAATAAGAGAAACCTTTCCCGGCTTGAGATGGCCTCTCCAAATATCAGGCCTCATAAAAGAGGCCACCATGCCTGTCCCGCCGTTGACGATGCCCATGCAGTTGGGTCCCCAGACACGCATGCCGTATTTCCTGGCCGTGAGCACGCAGGCCTCTTGAAGGGCAAGGCCCTGTGGGCCTGTTTCAGCAAAACCGGCGCTCTGAATCATGATCCTGGAGATCCCCTTTTCCCCGCACTCTTCCATCACCTCCAGCACCGCGCGCGGGGGGATAAAAATGATCGCGAGATCCACAGGCCCGGGAAGATCTTTGACGCTCTTGAATGCAGGAAGGCCGCAGATCTCTGAAGATCCGGGATTAATCGGATACAGGTGCTCAGGAATCTTCTCCTTCAGATTGCCGACAAGGGCATAGCCCCCTTTGCGCGGATCTTCCGAGGCTCCAATGACCGCGACGCTTTTGGGGTTCATGAATCGATCCATAACTCTCCTTTACCACGGAGTTCCGTGGTTATCGTCCAGGGATAGGCGAACAAATAGCAGAAGAGCCTTGAGATTTCAACACGCCTGTACTATCCTCCCTCATTTAGGAGATAGCGCTTTCAGGGATTCCTCATGAGCAAGAGACTTTCCCCTCAAAACCCGAAATCCAAGCCAGAAAGAAAACCTCTCAAAGGAGCAAGAGGACAACCCTCCCTGAAGGAAAGCAAGAAGCGTCTCAGCCAGATCGTCCAGGGGCTTTCCATCGCAGCCTTTGTCATTGATGACAATCACGTCATCACCCACTGCAACAAGGCCTTTGAGAATCTGACGGGTTTTTCCGCGGAAGTCCTCGTGGGAACGCAGAATCAGTGGAAGACCTTTTATCCCAGCCAAAGACCTATCCTGGCGGATCTCATTGTTCATGGCACCTCTGAAAAGGAGCTTGCCACCTACTACGCGGGCAAATACAAGAAGTCATCGCTCATCGAGGGAGCTTACGAAGCAGAGGATTTCTTCCCGAATCTCAAGGGCGGAGGAAAATGGCTTTTCTTCACGGCAGCTCCCCTGATCGACGAGGAGGGCAAAGTCGTCGGAGCGATTGAAACCCTTCAGGACATCAGCGACAGAAAAAGGTCTGAAGAAGCTCTGCGCATTTCCGAAAGACGGCAAAGGGCCCTCCTCAATTTTGAGCCCTACCCCATTGTCGTGTTCAGTCTTGACGGACGAGTGTCCTACCTGAATCCGGCCTTCACCAAAAGCTTCGGCTGGACCCTCGATGAGCTCGAGGGCAAAAGGATTCCCTTTGTCCCGGCAGGGCTTGAGCAGGAAACGCGAGAGGGGATCAAGAGATTGTATGCGGAGCGGGTCATCCTGCATTTTGAAACGCAGCGGATGACCAAGGAAGGCCGAATTCTGGACGTGGTCATTCGGGCAGCCGTCTTTTTTGAATCCAAGGATGAGCCTGCGGGCATTATCGTGATCCTCAGGGACGTGACTCAGGAGAAGAGGATCGCACGAAACAATGAGGCGATGCTCAGGATCAGCATGGCTCTTCCCGAGTATCCGGATCTGGGAGATCTTCTCTACTATGTGAACAGCGAAGTCAAAGTCCTTCTGGGAACCGAAGGAGCCATGGCCGTGCTCCACGACGAAATCAAAGGGGACCTGTTTGTTCTGGGCGCCGCCTATGACGACCGGGACACCCAGAAAAGGATTGAAGAGATCCGCTTTTCCATGGATCAGCTGATCGCCGGCCGCGTGATCAGAACCGGAGAGCCGGTTATCCTTTCGGATACTTCAGCAGACCTCGAACTTCACGAGGAGAGAGACAAACGGCTGGGATACAGGACCAGGAACCTGGCCCAGGTTCCCCTGAAGAGCAGCGACCGGATCATCGGCGCCCTCTGTGCCATTAACAAGAAGGCGGGATCCTTTGAAGAGACGGATCTGGAACTGCTCAACATGGTGGCGGGAACCGTGGCCCTGTCCATTGAGAATGCGAGGTTTTCTGAAGACCTCAAGAAATCCCTCCGCAATAACGAGGCCCTCCTCAGAATCAGCTTGGCCCTTCCCAAGCATCCAGCGCTCGAAGACCTTATCGACTATGTGAATGATGAAGTGAAGCGGCTCGTCGATGCAGAGGGTTCCGTCGTTCTGCTCCTGGACGAAAAGAAACAGGAGTTTCTTGTCCTGGGCGCCGCATACGATGCCACGGAGACGGAAAAACGAATCAAGGAGATCCGGTTTCCCATCGACCAGCTCATTGCCGGCAAGGTCATCAAGACTGGAGAGCCCATGATTGTCTCGGATACCTCTGTGGATAGCCGCATTCACGAAGAAAGAGACAAGAAGCTGGGATACAAAACAAAAAACCTCGCCCTGGTTCCCCTTAGAACCCGTCAGCGCATCACCGGCGTTCTGTGCGCCATCAACAAGAAGAATGGCGGCTTTGAGCAGACCGACCTGGAGTCCCTGAACACGATCACAGGGACGGTGGCCCTTTCGATTGAAAATGCCAAGGTGTCTGAAGAACTGAGAAAGGCCTACCAGGAAGTGACCAGCCTCAACAGGGCCAAGGATAAAGCGATCAACCATCTCTCCCATGAACTCAAGACCCCTGTCGCCATCCTCTCGAGTTCTCTGAACCTGCTTGCCAAGAGAATGGCCGATCTTCCGGACGAGACATGGAAGCCCACCCTGGAAAGGATCAAGCGCAATCTCGACCGCATCCTGGAAATCCAGTACGAGGTGGATGACATCATGGAGGATAAGCAGCAGAGGACTTACGGCCTCCTGATTCTGCTGCTCGATCAATGCGTGGAAGAACTCTCCAGCCTTGTCGCGGAAGAGACCGGCCGGGAGCCGCTGTTCCAGCGTATCAAAGACCACCTGGACAAGAGCTTCGGCCCCAAGGAGGCGGAACCCAAGGTACTCCATCTGAACCAAGAGGTGCGAGGGAGACTCGATTCCCTGAATCCCCTCTTCTCCCACCGCGACGTGGCTGTCCTGACACAGCTCGAACCGGCCCCCACGATTCTTGTGCCTCCGGAGGTCTTGCAGAAAGTCGTTGACGGCCTCATCCGGAACGCGATTGAGAACACCCCGGATCAAGGGAAGATCGAGGTGGCGGTCCAGAAAAAAGGACATGGGGCTTTGCTGATCGTCCAAGATTACGGCGTCGGAATACCGAAAGAGGCGCAGAAGAGGATCTTTGAAGGCTTTTTCACGACAAGGGATACGATGGCCTACTCGTCCAAAAGGCCTTTTGACTTCAATGCAGGAGGCAAAGGCGCCGACCTGCTCCGGATGAAGATCTTCTCAGAAAGATACCACTTCCAGATCCACATGGCCTCCACCCGGTGCAAGCACCTCCCCAAGGAAAGCGACGTGTGCCCCGGCAAGATCAGCGCTTGCCCTATCTGCTCCAAGACAGAGGACTGCCATCAATCCGGAGGCACGATCTTTACCGTCTACTTCCCGCCCGCCCCCCCCTAGCAGATCCAAACAGAAGATTGCGGCTGGTAGGCTCAGGGCCGGCCTTTACATTCCTTTGATCTGGTTCAAAATAAACTGTTTCAGCTCCGGTTCCTTCTGAGAAGGGGCCGGAAGCTCATCGACAGAAATTTCGGCACGGGCAGCGCTCTTGTGCCCGCCGGCAGGGCCCCATTGCCCGAAGAGCTTCTGGGCCACCTTCCCGGCGTCCAAGCGAAAGCCTGCATGTCTGAAGATGACAATCAGTTTTTGGCCATAGACTCCGGAGACGATGCACCATGCGGATTCCACCAGCTTCAGAAAGAAGTCGGCCAGGATGACCAGAATGTCCGGGTCCTTCACTTTTCCCATGTGGATCCACGCCTTGTCTTTAAAGAACACCAGGTTTTCCAGAGCCGCTCTAAAACTGGTCAAGGTTTTTCTCGTCATCTCCGAGGATTCGATCATCTTGACGATGTGGATATTGGCAAATGGGTACAGATACCTGAACGCGTTGATGTCATTCGGGATAGAAGCTCGGACAAAGTTGTCCGTATCTGTTTTGATCCCGTAAAAGAGGGCCGTCGCAAGCCTTGGGGAGGGTTTGATCTTTGCCGCTCTCAGGTATTCGGTCATCATGGTGGAGGTTGCACCGTAATCCTCCCGAATGTCCACAAAAGCCGCAACAGAACCGGGGGACAGAGGATGGTGGTCGATGATGATATCAAAACGAAACCTGGCCAACTGCTCGTTATGATGGGGCTGCGAATCCACGATCACCCATTTGTTTATTCCAGCGGGATTCAGCTTTCGAATGTGCTGCTGCTTGAAGTTGAGCAATTTGATCATCGCCAGGTTGTCCGCTCTCTTAATCACATTGGTGCGATAGACCGACGTCTTCTTCACCCGGCGCCAGAAAAGCCTCTGAAGAGCCAGGGCGCTGGCCATGGCGTCAGGATCCGCAGTGATCAGGATCCCCACCGTGTCTTCAGGCTGAACGAGGTCAAGAAGTCTCTTGAGCTTTTCGGCGACCGGGGTCGATTTCGGAAAAGGATGTTCCATGAGAGGAGGGACGCCGAGCACCACGGGATCCGGTTTTTGAACAGACGCATCTTCTTTCGATTTGACGGGCCCTTTCTCTTTCATCCCCTCCTCCGACTGCCCGTGAGATTATCCGATGCAGGTCGGAATTTCAACGGGAAAGAGGCCTCCCTCTTCTCGCTGGTTTGACACGGAAACAGGTTTCCTATAGAGTCGCGCCAGCTTCTCTTCGCGGAAACCACGGACGATGAAAAAATTCATCACCGCTCCTCTGTGTTCAGGCCTGGTGATACCGGGACTGGGCCAGATTCTGAACCAGCAAATCAGGAAGGGCCTGATCCTTCTGGGACTGGTCTTTGTCCTGTTCGTCGCCGGGGTCGTGAAACTCGCGTTCATCATCAAGTCCATGACAAGTCCACTCGATCTCGCGGAAACTTCCCACCTGGCGCAGCTCAGCGGAGGAGATCTGCTTTTCATGGCAGGGATCGCGGGCGCTTTCGCTATCGTCTGGGTCTACTCCGTCGTGGACGCTTTCTGGGTGGCTTTCCAATCAGAACGGTCGGTTGGGGCGAAGGCCAAGTGAAGTCTTATCTGATCGACGAAATCGGAGTCGCGGACCTCAAGCGGATTCACGAATTCCTGAGTGGGAAGGCAATTCCCTCCGGCGTGGAAACTCTCTTCTGGGTGAAGGTTCCAACCTCTCTTCTGACTCCTCTCCAGCAGGAGCACATCCCCTGCCAGCCCCATGTCTTTGCCTTTGAAACAGGACAAAAGTTCGCAAAGGCGGAACTCTACCTCCGTACTCTGAGAGATATGAGATGCCCCTGCCAGGATTATTGCTCACCTCAGCAGGTGCATTTCGTCATCGAGTGGGTCAACGAGATGCTCCAAGAGCTCTCCATCAGAACCTGAAACTCCTGCCGAATCCACCGCGTCATGTAGGCCTCAGAGTGCAAGGCCATGAGTAAGCAGTATGCAGTAAGGAGTATGCAGAACGGATTACTGCCTACTTCTTACCGCGTGCTTCCGACCAGAACTCATCCGCTCTAAAGAGACCACACCCCCCGGCCCGGGCTCAAATACTTCCCCGAGCAGTTCCTGATCATTGACTTGACTCTGCTAATCTGTTAATCAAACATCACTTTTGCGGATGGAGGCTTTGTTCATGGATTACAAGGAAACGCTTAACTTGCCCAAAACGGACTTCCCCATGAAAGCCAATCTGGTCAAGAAGGAACCGGAGATGATCGAGCGATGGGAAAGAGAGAAACTCTATGACCGGATACGCCAGTCTTCCAAAGGTAGAAAACGGTATACCCTCCATGACGGCCCCCCTTATGCCAACGGCCATATTCACATGGGGACGGCCTTTAACAAGATCCTCAAGGACCTGATCGTCAAATCCAGGCAGATGGCGGGTTTTGACGCCCCCTACGTTCCCGGCTGGGATTGTCATGGGCTTCCTATCGAACACAAGGTGGACACTGAACTGGGATCCAGGAAGATCGGGATGTCCCAGGCGGAGGTCAGGCAGACCTGCCGCAAATACGCGGAGAAATGGATCGACATTCAGCGGAGCGAATTCAAGCGACTCGGTGTTTTCGGGGAATGGGACAACCCCTATCTCACGATGGCTTTCCCTTACGAGGCCGTCATTGTCCGGGAATTAGGAAGGTTCTATCTTAACGGCAGCGTGTACAAGAGCAAGAAACCGATTTACTGGTGCATCTCATGCAAGACCGCTCTGGCAGAGGCGGAAGTGGAGTACGAGGCTCATTCCTCCCCTTCCATCTTCGTCAAATTCCCGATGATCTCGGATCTCACAAAAGAAATTCCGGCCCTCAAAGGAAAGAAGGTTTTCGTGGTGATCTGGACCACCACGCCCTGGACCCTCCCTGCGAATCTCGCCATTGCGCTCCATCCGGATCTCGACTACGTGGCCGTGGACACGGGCAACGACCAGGTCATGATCCTCGCCAAGGGGCTGATGGACATTTGCATGGACACTTTTGGAATCCGGGATTACCGGGTGTTGGCGGAACTGGACCCCCATCGTCTGGAAAACCTCAAAGCCAGGCACCCCCTCTACGAAAGGGAATCCTTGATTGTCCTTGCCCCTTACGTGACCCTGGAGGCAGGGACGGGATGCGTCCACACGGCTCCCGGTCATGGAAGAGAGGACTACGAAACCGGGCTGCAATACGGTCTGGACGTCTATTCCCCGGTGGACGACGAGGGCCGTTTCACGAAAGACGTCCAGTTCTTCTCAGGTCTTCAGGTCTTTGAAGCGAATGCCGTTGTGAACAAGAAGCTGAGGGAAGCAGGGGCTCTTCTCAAAGAGCAAGCGCTCTCCCACGAATACCCTCATTGCTGGCGATGCAAGAACCCCGTGATTTTTCGGTCCACCGAGCAGTGGTTCATTTCGATGGAAAAGAATGGGCTCAGGAAAAACGCTCTCAAGGCCATTCAGGAAGTTTCCTGGATTCCGGGCTGGGGCCGGGACCGCATTTACGGTCTTATCGAAAACAGGCCGGACTGGTGCATCTCCCGCCAGAGAGTGTGGGGAGTCCCCATCACCCTGTTTACCTGCCTCGAATGTGAAAAACCCCTTTTTTCAAAGAAGATCCTGGATCACCTTGTCGGCCTTGTTGAGAAATCCGGAGCCGACATCTGGTTCATCGAGCCGGAGGAGAAACTGATGCCGGCCGGCACCCGTTGCGAGCACTGCAGTTCCACCCGGTTCAAGAAAGAGACGGATATTCTGGATGTCTGGTTCGATTCGGGTGTGAGCTACGCTGCGGTGATGGAAGCCAGAGGGTATCTGGAAAGCCCCTCTGATCTCTACCTGGAGGGCAGTGATCAGCATCGGGGGTGGTTCCACAGTTCCCTCCTTTGCTCTGTGGGAACCAGGGGCCATGCGCCCTACCGGAGCGTCCTCACCCACGGTTTTGTTGTCGACGGCACCGGCAAGGCCATGCACAAATCAGCAGGGAATGTGATTGCACCCGAAGACCTGATCAAGAAATACGGGGCCGAGATCATCCGGCTCTGGGTGGCCGGCGAAGACTTTCGAGACAACATCCGCCTCTCCGAAGAGATCCTCCAGAGACTGGTAGAGGCCTATCGCCGGATTCGAAACACCTGCCGATTTATTCTGGGGAATCTCTATGATTTCGATCCCTCGAAGGATCAGGTGCCTTACGATCAAATGGAGGAACTGGATCAGTGGGTTCTCCATCGCCTCCATGAGCTTGCGGAGCGGGTCTTCAAAGCCTATGAGTCTTTTGAGTTTCACCCGGTCTTCCACAATCTCCACAATTTCTGTGTGCTGGATCTTTCCGCCTTTTATCTCGACATCCTTAAGGATCGCCTTTACGTGTCACCGGCTGAGTCAAAGGCGAGAAGGTCGGCACAGACCGCTCTTCAGGAAATCCTGGAAGTCCTGGTAAGGCTCATGGCGCCGATCCTTTCCTTTACAGCCGATGAGATCTGGCAATCCATGCGCGGGCAACGCCGGAGCCCGAGCGTTCACATGGAAACGTTCCTTCCTCTTAAAGAGGAACACAAGAATGCGGCTCTTGCCGAACGGTGGGAGCATGTTCTGAAGATTCGGAAAGAGGTGACCAGGGCGATCGAACTGGAGAGAAAGAACAAGACCATCGGTCACTCTCTCGAAGCGTCCGTCACTCTCGGCTTGCCTGCCGACCTGGTCGCGCACCTTGAGCCTTATCGCGATGCCTTGCCCTTCATTTTCATCGTTTCCTCCGTCTCGACCCTTCCGTTTGATGAGGTGGAAGGCGGATACGAAGTTGAAGGGATCAGGGTCAAAGTCGAAATGAGCAAGAATCCGCGCTGCGAACGCTGCTGGGTTCACGACCCCACGGTAGGGGCGGACAAAGACCACCCCGGAGTTTGCAAAAGATGTCTCGACGCTATGGCGGAAGTGGGGTAGACTGCTGGTGAAGAAAATGCTGCTTTTGTGGCCTGCTCTTGCCGTCCTCCTTCTGGATCAGATCACGAAGCATCTTATTGCGAGCCGGTTTCCGTTGCATGATAGCCAGCCTCTCATCAGCGGCTTCTTCAATCTGGTTCACGTTCGAAACAGGGGCATGGCTTTCGGCATCATGAACCGTCCCGGGGCGGACTGGGGTTTCTATATTCTCCTTGGTGCAACCCTCGGAGCGGTCGCTCTTTTGCTGTTCTGGTTCTACAGACTGAAATCAGAGGACCGGGGCATGGTCCTCCCTCTCTCCCTGATCCTGGGAGGAGCGACCGGGAACCTTTTCGATCGGGTGCGAATGGGAGAGGTGATCGATTTTCTCGATTTCCACATAGGTCCTTACCACTGGCCTGCTTTCAATGTCGCGGATTCCGCGATCACCGTGGGGACCCTCTGGCTGGCTGTGATTCTCCTCTTTCACTCTGCACCAAAGGAGAAAAAGACTTAGGCGCAATGTTTCCTGATCTGATTTCCATAGGACCTTTCACTATTCATACCTACGGTTTCTTTGTCGCCGTTGGTTTCGCTGTGGGGATTCTGACCGCGGTTAAGGTCGGAAAAACCCAAGGAGTCCCTTCGCAGCAAGTGATGGACATGGCCTTTGTGATGATCGTCTGGGCCATCATCGGATCACGCCTGTTCTATGTGCTCATCAATTTCTCTTACTACAAGGCTCACCCCCTAGATATCATCAAGATCTGGCAAGGGGGACTCGTTTTCTCCGGCGGGCTGGTAGCAACCGCCGCTGCCATGTGGTGGTATCTGAGGCGCCACCGCCTCTCTTTCTGGTCCACGGGCGATCTCTGGGCGCCGTCTCTTGCACTTGGGCAGGCGATCGGTCGCTTTGGGTGTTTCATGGCCGGCTGCTGCTATGGCCGACCCACCGGGTCGTCATGGGGTGTGGTGTTCACCCACCCGCAAACCCTTGCCCCTCTGAACATTCCTCTCTACCCGACTCAGATGTTTGAAGCGGTCAGCGGCTTTGCCGTTTTCCTGGCCCTGATCTTTCTCCACGGGAAAAAGAAGTTCGAAGGACAGGTCTTTCTGTGGTATCTGATTCTGCACAGCACGGCTCGCCTCTTTGTGGAGCGTTTCAGAGGAGATGAGCGCGGCCTCATCCAGGGCACTGAAATGAGCGCCACTCAGCTTCTCGCCACGCTCATTCTCGTCGGATCGGTGGTTGTGCTTCTTATTCTGAGGTCTCGATGGGAACGCAAACACAAGAGGAGCGAGGCCTGATTGTGGGGTAAAAGCTTGCCGTGAAAATACGCTCGTAGGGTCGGGGTTAATCCCCGCCCGTTGCGGGCGCACGCAAAGTGCGCCCCTACATTTTCATACGTGGGGGTGACCGAAATCCGGTGATGAGGGTTTACAAGAGCATCAACTTTTTTCGAAGAACACGGCGGTGAGCAAAGGATAGAGACGAGAGCTGAACAACGGAGGCCGAAATCATGGCAATCAAAGACAAGAGCGTCAGAGAATATCAAATTGCTTCTTACGGGGATGCCGTCGCTAAGCGATATGCTTCCTTGAAGGAGAAAGGCACAGAACACTCTGCGATGGAAAAAGATCCTCTTCTGCGGCATCTCAAGGCAGAACTCAGTCGTTACCGGAAAAGGCTTTTGGCGGCCACTCGGAAGGCACGGAAAGCAGAACCAAAGCCAGTGCCCGTTGAGGAGCCGCCAAAGAAGGAAGAAAGCCCCAAAAAAAAGCAGAAGGCCAAGAAGGCCGCCGGATAGGTCATATGCTTTTAAAGAGTCAAAGAGAGCCTGGCCCCTGGACAAGGGGATCAGGTTTTGCTGCGTGATGTGAGTGAAAGGATCTTTTCATACTGGAAAGGAATGAACGGGTATGCTCGCTGAAGGAACTCGCGTCAGAATGACCAAAGGGTACCGCGGTGCTGAAGGCACTATCGCATTGAAAACGGATTCGAAATTTGAGCTCTACCTGATTTCCCTCGACAACGGATTGAGAATCGTAGCAGGACCATCCGCCTTTGTCCTTTTAGCGGCCAATCATTGAACCTTAATAAAAAGCTTGACAAATGTGAATAAAATCTGTAGTTTATATGCATTCCAATTTATCGGGTGACAAGCCATGATCGACAGAGTGAAGACAAAAGGTGCGGTGATTGCTTCGGTTTTCATGATTTTGAGTTTGCTTCTCATTGCAGTCCCAACCGACATCAGAGCACAGCCCTCAACGCACAAGGTTCAATCAGGCGATACGCTTTGGTCAATTTGCGAAAAATATTACGGTGATTCTACTCTCTGGCCTAAATTGTGGGAAATGAATCCTTTTGTGACCAACCCACACCTTCTGAAACCCGGAGACATGATCACACTGATCGAAAAAGAAGACATGCTAAAGAAAAAGGCCCCTTCGGAGAAACCTTCCAAAGAAGTCGCAAAGGTTGCCCCGAAGATCAAAGGCATTGATCTGAGTGGCCTCACCACTCCTTCCACCATGGGATACCTTTCTCTCACCAAGGTAGAACCCTGGGGTGTAATCTCCGGAAGCACAAGATCAGAGCTTGGCGCAGAGAAGGGCGACAAGATCTTCATCAATTTCATGAATCGAGCGGGCGTGAAGCCGGGGGATGAATTCAGAGTAGCGAGGCCCATCACTGTCCGACACCCTCTCACGGACCGACTGATGGGAGAAATCATCAATTTCCGCGGCGCAGTGGTGGTAAAAGAGCACCTCCAGCAGGACTTCTTTCTTGCAGAGGTCACGGACGTGACCATGGAGTTTGGGATTGGGGCCCTTGTTCTCCCCTTTGAGCCAATGTCCAAATGCGTGCAGCCCATGGCAACGGATCCGAAACTTTACGGCAACATTGTCGCCGTCAAGGACGACAGAAGAATCATTGGCGGGGGTTCAGTGGTGTATCTCGATGCCGGTTTCAAAGACGGCATTCAGCGGGGACAGGTATTCGACGTGATCAGAATCACCAAGATCCCTTACGTGAATGTGAGACAAAACACCTTTCAGGAAAACCTTGCCGAAGTCTCCGCCGCTGTTTCGAAAGAGGAATATTTGGCTGACTTATGGAATAAGCTCTTCGAAGGCAAGAAACTGTATGAATTCCCTGTGGGGAAACTCATGATCGTGGAGTCCCGACCGGTTTCCTCGACAGCCGTTATCCTCTCCTCAACTGATAATTTTTTCAATGGAGCCTTCATTAAAGGATACTCATGGTCAGAGCCTCCTGAATTCCTGGCGAAACTCCCCTCTTGTCCCTTGGAGTAAAAGAAAAAGCTTGACTATTCAGAGGTCCTCTGTTTTAAATCCCCGCCATCCTTAGTGCTTCGGTCGGCAAATCAAGCACTTGGGCAGAGTGTGCCCTGCCCCTTTCTATTGGACACAAGAGCTGGATCATGAAGAGCATCCCCTCTGAAAACAGAGCGGACTGGCTTGCCCTGCATTTGGTTCCGGGCCTTGGAAACGTGGCCTTCAAGAAACTGCTGGACCGCTTCGGCGACCCGGTTGAGGTCTTCCGGGCAAGCCTGACGGACCTGGCTCAGGTGGAAGGGCTCCGCAAGCAGGTTGCACAGAGGATTGTGCAGCGAGAATTTTCCCTGGACCCCCTGAATGTGCTCAGGGATCTCGAAAAAATTGGCGCCAGGATGGTGACCTTCTCAGATCCGACCTATCCCGAGCCTCTGAGAGAGATCCATGATCCGCCCATGGTGCTCTACATCAAGGGCCTGGAGATACCCTGCAAATCCACGTTTGTGGCCATTGTGGGTTCCAGGAATTCGACCCCTTATGGACTCAAGACCGCTGAAAACCTGGCCCAGGGCCTGGCGAGAAGGGGGCTCGGTGTCGTGAGCGGTTTGGCGCGTGGAATCGATTCTGCTGCGCACTGGGGCTGTCTTGCAGGCCGGGGTTTCAGCGTTGGAGTCCTGGGGACCGGGATCGACGGGGTCTATCCCCAGTCCAACAAAAAGCTCTTTGACGCGATGGTTGAAAAGGGCGCGGTGATCACGGAGTTTCCCTTGAAAACGCCGCCGGAACCGAAGAATTTTCCCATCCGAAATCGCCTGATCAGCGGTTTGAGCAGAGGCGTGATCGTCGTGGAAGCCACGATGAAGAGCGGTTCTTTGATCACAGCCTCTGTGGCTCTGGAACAGAGCCGCGAGGTCTTCGCTGTCCCGGGGAGCGTCCACTCCTTCAAGAGCACGGGATGCCATTTCCTGATCAAACAGGGAGCCAAGCTCGTTGAAAACGCAGATGACGTCCTGGACGAACTCGGGCTGAATTACACCCACGCGGCCAAGAAAGACTCTTATACAGAGCCCGCCCTGCCCCCGCTGGAGGATAATGAGAAAAGGGTTTACGATCTGATAGGGGATTACCCTGTGCATATCGACGACATTGTGAGAGAGGGAAATCTGGAACCAGGCACTGCATCCGCTGTCCTCATGAGAATGGAACTCAAAGGGATTGTCAGGCAGCTTCCCGGCAAGCTGTTCGTTCGCTAGGTCTTCCCTTCTTTGGGTGCGGGTCTGTGAGGCAACCACGAGACATGGCAGAGAAAAGCAAAACGTTTAAGAAAAAACGAGGCTCTCAAGCGCCGGACACATCGGGCAAACAACTGGTGATTGTCGAGTCACCGGCCAAGGCCCAAACGCTGAACAAATATCTGGGTCCCGACTACGTGGTGATGGCCTCGGTAGGGCATGTAAGAGATCTCCCTGACAGAAACCCGAAGGGAGTCAAAGACCCTGTGCCCGGAGTGGATCTTAAGAACGGTTTCAAGCCCAGCTATGACATCATCCACGGCAAGGAATCCACGGTGACCGCATTGAAACGCGCCTCCAAGAAGGCGGCAGGAATATGGCTGGCCACCGACCTTGACCGGGAAGGAGAGGCCATTGCGTGGCATCTGGTTGAGGCTCTCCAGGTCAATCCGGAAGACGCCAAGCGGGTTGTCTTCAATGCCATCACAAGAAGCGAAATCGAGAAAGCCTTTCGAAGCCCTCGCAAGATCGATATGGGCAAGGTCAATGCCCAGCAGGCAAGGCGTGTTCTGGACCGCATTGTGGGTTACCAGGTTTCACCGCTGCTGTGGCGAAAAGTCGCAGGCGGATTGAGCGCCGGCCGGGTGCAGTCCGTGGCCGTTCGCCTGGTCGTGGAGAGGGAACGGGAGATCGAGGCCTTTGTTCCTGAAGAGTACTGGAAGGTGACCGGAACCTTCACCTCTGACCCGCAACACGCCCCTGCCCTCTCGGCACAATGGCTCCGGTGGCTTTCAGAGGCGGGAGAGAAGAAAAACGGTCGCAAGTCCAACGGCAGAACCGTGGCGGAGAAAAACGATTGGCTGGCGGGGCACGCGAGTTTTTCAGCGGAACTGATGGAAGTGGACGGCGCCAAGATTGAGTCCCGCCGTTTCGAGAAGGTTCTGGAAGCAGCCAGGCGTGCGGGTTTTCACGTTGATGATCAGCACATCGCGGAGAATCCCGGCGCCAAGGCGCCTGCCAATCGCCTGGTGCACCTCATCGGGCACCTGGAAGCCGGGCCCCGGTGGGAAGTAAAATCGATTCAGACCAAAAGAACAAAGAGTCGCCCCTACGCGCCATTTATCACCAGCACCCTTCAGCAGGCTGCGGCCAACCAGCTCAACTTCACCGCCCAGTACACCATGGGCGTTGCCCAGAACCTTTATGAGGGAGTGAACATCGAAGGGATGGGGTCTGTGGGTCTGATCACCTACATGAGGACCGATTCGACCCATGTTTCCCCTGAAGCGATTCAGGCCGTGAGGAACTACATCGCCTCCAACCATGGAGGTCCTTACCTGCCGCCTTCACCGAATACCTTCACCTCCTCAAACAAGTCCGCCCAAGAAGCGCACGAAGCCATTCGTCCGACGGATGTTCATCTCACGCCGGCCCGGGTGCGCTCCTCCCTCAAGGAAAGCCACTATAAGCTCTACAAGCTGATCTGGGAGCGCTTTGTCGCCTCCCAGATGACGGACGCTCAGTGGGATGCCACCACGGTGCTGGTTTCGGGGCAGGACGACAAGGGAGAGATGGTCTTCAAGGCCACGGGCCGGGTGCTGGTCTTTGACGGGTATTACCGGGTCACGGGAGTGCCGAATGCCTCTGAAGAGGCGGTGCTCCCGGCGGTTTCGGAAGGCAAGGAACTGGGGGCCCTTCAAATCGAACCGAACCAGTACTTCACCTCTCCACCGCCCCGCTACACGGAAGCGTCCCTGGTCAGGAAACTGGAGGCCGAAGGGATCGGCAGGCCGAGCACCTATGCCCAGATCATTCAGGTGATCCAGAACAGAAAATACGTAGAAAAAAACCAAAACCGCTTCTACGCCACAGACCTGGGCAAGGTGGTGACGGACAAGCTCATGGAAGGGTTTCCCGAGATTATGCAGGTGGGATACACGAAGGACATGGAGCAGCAGCTCGATGATATCGAGGACAAGCATGCTGATTGGGTGGAAATGCTCCGTCGGTTCTACGACCCTTTCGCTCAGAGCCTTGAATCCGCTTATGAAGTCATGGCCCACGCAAAAGCAGAAACCCAGCCGGCATCCCACACCTGTCCACAGTGCGGCGGACAAACGGTTTACCGTTTTGGCAAAAATGGGCGTTTCTTGAGTTGCGCCCGTTATCCCAAATGCAAGTTTGCCGCACCCGTGGATCGAATAGGAAACCCTGTGGCCCCGGAACAGACCGATATTGCCTGCCCGAAGTGTGAGTCTCCCATGCTCCTTCGAAGAGGCCGCTTCGGTCTCTTCCTCAGTTGCATCCGGTATCCGGAGTGTGACGGCATTGTGAATCTTGATAAGAAAGGCCTGATCGCGGCGCCGAAAATTCCTCCCCTTTTGACGGATCTCTCCTGCTCTAAGTGCAACTCTGCCATGAATCTTCGTCGCGGCGCCAGGGGCCCGTGGCTCAGCTGTTCGAAATTCCCGAAATGCAGAGGCCGCATCGGCTGGTCCACTCTGGAGGAGAACAGCAGGAAAGCATTGGAAACCGCCCTGCAAGCGCATGAAAAAGCAAATCCCCAGGCTGTTGTACACAACCTACACGGGACTGCAGTGAGTGAGGGGTACAAGCCTCAGCCGCTCAACGCGGGAGCGGAGAGCGTTCATGCAGGAGAGACTGCGGAAGCGTGATTCTCCGTCCTAAACCCGTTCACCCTTCGATGATTTAGGAGTTTGCCTGCTCGCTTTTCGTGAGGGATTCCTCAAACTCTTTGAAGAACTTGTCTCTCTCCTTCCAGTCCGGCCCAAAGCGCTTATTAAAGTAGCTTCCCAGCTTGTCAAAGAATTTGATCCACAGAGGCTTTCCTGCGCCAAGCACCACATCCTCAAGAAATTCTTTGAGGTCGGCCATTCTTTCTTTGGGCAGAAATGAAAGGGCGCCAAGTTTTATGGACTTCTTCAGCGCATCAGGAGTCAGAGCATGTGCTGTCAGCATGACAGAAGGGAATCCCCTCTCCACGGACGTCTTGAGGAGTTCGAACCCGTTTACTCCCATGATGTCCAGGATGACCACATCGTAGGTGTAGCTCAGAAGATATTGCAGGCCTGTATCATAGTCCTTGGCCTTGTGGACAATACACATGTCAAGCTCATCGGCAACCGTTTCGAGAACATCAGGCTCGTCGTCAACCACGAGCACAACCTTATCTTTCAGTGGGCTCTCTCTAGTCATCAGACCCTCCCTTATCCGAGTTAGGAGTAAAATCAATAACAGAATTCAGCACACGGGTCAAAGAGAATTTGAACCGGCGCAAAAGAGAAGATGAAGTTGGGTATTGATAAATGCTAGTTATAATAGTATGATATATCTCAAACAGCAGGAGGTTAAAAGCGGATCATGACTGAGAAAAGCTATTCTCCATCAAAGGAAATCAAGAAAACATGGTGGAGCCGGTTTCTGGACAGGTTGATCAACGCAAACAAAGAGTCCCTTCAGCAAGGGTGCAGGACCTGAGGCACGCGCATCAAGGGTGCCGGCGGCATCAGGAAATGAACCTTCTGCGAGTTGTCTTCATCCTGTGTTTCGCTCTTGTTCCCTACCTGGAACGGCCCGCCTTCGGAGGCAAGATCTATAAATGGGTCGATGAGAGGGGCGTGGTCCACTTCTCGGATCGCGAGCCGGAATCGGACAAACTTAAAGGAAAGGTTGAAGAAAGGGAGATCAGAGACTCCTCTTCGCTTCAGCCGACCCAAGATACTGTTATCAAAGAAACTGTAAGAAATCCGATTGAATATGTCACAAACTGCACTTTTACCATTAAAGGTTCCAAAAGGCTTGGTTCCGGCTTTCTGATCTCTTCAGGTGGATATGCGCTGACCTGCAAACATGTCGTTGAGGACGTTCCCAATCTTACAGCCCTTTTGAACGATCAGCAAGAAGCGCAACTCAATGTCATTTCCTTGAGCTCCAAGTATGATCTCGCGCTGGTTCAGGTCATGGTGCCCAACAAAATGCCTTTCCTTAGCATCCGTGACGCAGAGAGCCTTGCGCCGGGCGATCGCCTTTTCGCCGTAGGCGCTTCCGCAGGCCTGCAATCCACTGTGACCGACGGCGTGTTCACCGGCTTCAGAAACATAGAATCAGTAAGAGGAACTTTCATTCAGTTTTCCGCCCCCTTGAATCCCGGCAACAGCGGCGGCCCCTTGGTGGATGCAAACGGGATGGTAGTGGGTGTGGTTAGTCTCAAGTTCCTTTCCCAGCAAGGGATGCCGGTGAGCGGAGTCGGTTTTGCCGTACCTTCAGCCCAAGTAAAAGAAGAGTACAGCACCTACATAGAAAAATAGATTCTTCCCTCCCCCCTCTCCTTTCCTCAAATAAACCATTCCCAATTGTCTGAAGGATGGGGATGTGGTGGTTGTTGAAATCTAAAAGGTAGGGCGCACTGGTGAACCCCTGCAAGGTCATTTAAAATTAGCCACAGACATAAACCGACAACTGTTTCTCTTTCAGTACTGCATGGGTCTGTGTGGGTCTGTGGCTAACTCAAGTCTAGGGCACGAAGCTTTCAGGCCTAGTTTCCACAAGCTCAATCGCTTCCTCCGGACAGGTCACACGGCACAGGCCGCAACCCATGCATTTTTCCACGTCCACTCGGCTTGCGCTTCCCTGCCCGTTCTCCCAGGAAATGGCGCTGAAATAGCAGCGGTCATGGCAGGTTCCACAACCTGTGCAACGCTCTTCATTGATCTCTGCCATGTATCGGCTGGGATCTACCACCCGGATGCCGCCCTTGATCAGGATGGGCATGGTCTGGCAGCAGCACGGGCAGCAGTTGCAAATGAAATGATCCACCTCATGGCGGTTCATGGTCACATGGATGAGGCCCTCTTCTTCTGACTTCTTGAGGATATCGAGCGCTTCTTCCGCACTGATCTTTCTTCCTGTGCCCCTGCTCAAGGCATAGGCTGCTGCATTGTTCACCTGGATGCAGGCTTCCAGAGGCCGGTCGCACTTCCGGGCCGTGAGGCGGCAGGTGCACTTCGTCACCGCCAGAACTCTCGCCTTTTTGACCATCTCGCTCACACTTTCAAAATCGAGGATATTGGTCTTGGCTTGAATGGAAACGTTGACGGGAATCATCCTTGTAAAGGGTTTGGGGAGCATTTCGCTGATTCGACGGGCATACTCCGGCCACTCCTTTTCCATGAATTCCTGCCAGAGATCCAAAAACTCGATGGGCGCGTCTTTCCATAGAATGGTGGCATCGTGGAACTGTACGAAGTCCCTTCCCATGCGATAGGTGGCCGGCGTGGTTTTGTGAGACGGAAACACGAGCCCCTTGAGGAACAGATCCTTCATCCTTTTCTCGGCCTCTTCCTGGGTCAGGCCCATCTTCGCCTGGAGATCCGGAACTGTGCCCGGAAGGGAAAGGAGGATTTCCGCATCCCTTTCGTCCGCAAGCATTTCAAACAATCTGGGTGCGATCTTCGACTCGCCAAGCCCGATGCGGCCTGCCAATTCCTGATAAAGGCTCATTGGTTCACCCTCCAGTTTCTCTCCCTAAGAGTTCCGTTGAAAACGCATCAAAATCGAAGTAGAATACACGAAATGACTGGTCCTTTCAGTAAGCTTGGTTAGAATCCCAGGCTGTAAATTCTTCGTAAGTGGCATTGAAGTTCAAGAACGAACCGCAGAATACCCGCCTGCCCTGCGAAGTGCTTTGCACCGTAACGGTAGCCATGACACTCGTAAGCACTGGCCACCTATCTCAACTCTGCTTGAGGGCATAGCGGGCAGGTCGAATAACGAATGAAGAACGCCGAAGGACACAATCGAAGAGTTTAAACTTCATCATTCGAAATTCCTTGTTCGATATTCGATATCCATTTAATGATTCCAATATTCCGAGAACCCTGGTCATGTGCCTGCTTCTTCTAGCGCTCAATATGCACCCTTCTTTCAAGCTTGTTCTCGCAGCGAATCGCGATGAATACTATGATCGGCCCTCTGCCCCTCCTTCTTTCTGGGAACATGCCCCTCACCTGCTTGCGGGCCGAGACCTTGCAGGAGGCGGCACGTGGCTGGGCACTACCCGGAGCGGAAGGATCGCCGCCATCACCAACTACAGGGATCCTGCCTCATTCAAGAAAGAAGCTCCTTCCAGGGGAAAGCTCGTGGCCGGTTTCCTGCTTGGAAAGGACTCCCCCTCGGAATACCTGGAGGCCATCCGGCCTGAAGCCGATCGCTACAACGGCTTCAACCTCCTCGTTGGAGAGAAAGACCGCATCTCCTGGTACTCGAATCGGAGCGAACGGATCGTGCGTCTTTCACCCGGGATTCACGGCGTGAGCAACCACCTTCTCAACACCCCCTGGCCCAAAACCGTTCGCGGCAAAGAGCTTCTGGCGCGGGTGCTCCAGGATCATCCCGTTCCTTCTTCAGACTCTCTCTTCAATCTGCTCCAGGACAATCATCAGCCGCCCGATGAAGAGCTTCCGTCCACAGGCGTCCGCCTGGAATGGGAACGCGTGCTTTCGCCCATTTTCATTAAGAGCCCGGACTATGGGACTCGATCTTCAACGCTTCTCTATATCGACAGAAACGACCGCGTGACTTTCATGGACCGGACCTTTGATGCAGGATCTGGCCACTATGACACAAGAAAATTCGAATTTGATCTTGAAACTTAAACCCTGTGTCCACTTCCCCTGCTAGCGATACCCCCCTTGGAGTCAATGCCGTCAGAACTTCTCGTTGTGCGTGAACTCGCTGATTTCCCGCCGCCTTGGAGCAGCGCCCTCCTTTGCAGGATACCCCAGGGGAATCACAGATACCAGCTGATATCCCTCTTTGACCCCAAGAGCCCCCGCGGCTTTGTCCTGGTCAAAAAGCCCGGTGATGACCGTGCCCAAGCCAAGGTTGTGAGCCATCAGGCACAGGCTTTGGCAGGCGATGCCCAGATCGAACAGGAACCAGTCCCCAAACTTGGTCGTCACCTGGCCCTTGTAGTAACCGGAACTCTGCAGCTTTCCGCAGAGCGCCAGCACCACAGGCGCCTCGGTGAGGCCGACGATGGCGGGATTGGTAGGGGGGAAAGAGTCCTTGAGCTTTTCCTTGGTCGCCGCTTCTCTGACCACAACGATTTCCCAGCACTGCGTGTTTGCCCACGACGGTGACCACTGGACAGCTTCAAGAATCTGCTGAAGATCTTTCTCCGGAATCGGTTTGTCCTGGAACCGTCGAATGCTGCGCCTTCCTTTAACAATACCCATGAGATCTGACATAATGGAACCTCCGTATCCACACTTTTTTTCAATTTGCTTTCGCTCATCCCGAATATAGGAGACAACCCTTGCTGTCAAGAGTCTTTGGGGCATCTTCTGCATACTGCATCGTTCATACTGCCGCCTACGCTCCACGCGGTTCAAGCGTCATACTCTCCGGCAAGCTTTTCGTCGTACCTGGCTTTTCGCGATGGGCAGCTTTCTTTGGGGCAAAGCTGACAGGCCATAAAAGGGATTTCTGTGGGGAAATAGATGCCGGACAGGGACTTTCGCGGAATCATCAAAAGACTGTCGCTCAAGGTGACACCAACGGCGCTCTCTACATCTCCAAGCAGCGCAAACAGAGGCCTCTGCTCTTCAAGCGGCCAATCCTTGAGTTGCCCGGGTCCCATGTATGAAAGGCCGTGGAGCGCGTAACGAGTGCTAAGCCATTTCTTGAGGTGTTCTCTGGTCTTGACGACTGCCGCGTTACCGATTAGATCGAGATAGTATTTCTCCAGCGGGTCTCCGCAGGCCTTTTCCATGTCTTCCACCCCTGCTCCTATGGTCACCACATAGGGAAAGACACGTTCGACTTTATCGAAATGCTTGCGCAGCACCTTGCTCCTGAAGCGCACTCCGTCGATCATGACGGAATCCTCTGCTTTTGTTTCGATGTAAGAGACTTTGTAAATCGCTTTAGCAGCCATCACAGAGTGGGCGGCTTCAATTAAAGAGAGAAGTCGCTTCTCCTCTTCCCCTTCGGGGATACGCGCGCTCTTTTTTATAGAACGCAAGTCAACTTGGACGGGTATGGGATTCAGAATTTCCATGATCGTAGAATCGCAAGGTGAGCTCGTTCATGTCAAGACGATAATCGCCATCTTGTACTGCAAAGATTTTTCATTGTAAACCGGGTCGGAGTCTCTATAATGCCAAGGTTATTGCTCATTGAAAATCCCCCCATCCCCCCTTTAGTAAAGGGGGGCGAGGAGGCTTTCGAACAGCCTCCGAGGGGGGATTTATGTTTGCTATTGCATGGCATTTGGTTGAATGGAGAGCCACTGATGTCCGATGAGGATGTGGATGTCATCGATGAAAAGGACCGGATCACCGGGCAGGCGCCCAAAGCTCTCGTTCATCGGCAAGGCCTGAGACACCGGGTTGCCGCAGTCCTGCTACGGCGAGCAGACAGGAAATACCTGATTCCCACGGCTTCCAGGATCAAGGCGGAGGCAGGACTTCTGTATCATTCCGCAGCCGGGCATGTCTTGTCCGGAGAATCCTATGTGGACTCTGCCAGAAGAGAGCTTCAGGAAGAAACAGGAGTGGCAGCAGATCGTCTCGAATATGTCGGTGCCTTCTGGTTTGAAAAGGAATATTCCTCCAGAATAGAGAAAGAAAGCTTCCGTGTGTACAGGGCAACCTACCGGACGAGCATGGGACCCGTGAGGTTGAATGAGGAACAGGTCAACGAGCGGTGGCTCAGCGAGGAAGAGTTGAAAGCGATTTACAGTAACAAGCGAGAAGAGATCTCGGCACCGCTGTTAATGACCTGCAAGCATATTCTTGGTTTTGACAACTTCTAATCCATTGCAACTCAAAATCCCCTCTACCTCCCCTTTCGAAAAGGGGAGTTCGAAAAGGGGAGAATGTTTCTTCCCCCTTTCTTAAAGGGGGCGAGGGGGATTTGGCTTTTTCTCGAGAGGCTGAGATGAAAAAACAAAACCCGATCATCTCCCGCAGTGGCGAAAAAAAGAAAAAGATCATCATCTATTTCGGGTGTTCCATGCTGGGAGGGTATGCTGCCGTGTCCAGGGACGAACTGGCGAGCTTCCCAAAACTCATCGCAGAGTTGGGGTACGGGCTCGCTTCAGACCACCAGACTCAGCCAGGGGTCCTGGAGCGCGAAGCGAAATTGAAACCGGTCTTCATTCACGACAGAGATTATCAGTGGCTGCTCGATTCGGACGTGGGAGTGTTCGAAATCAGCAATCCAAGTCTGGGTGTGGGCAGCGAAATCTCGGACATGATCTATGCGGAAAAACCGATTCTGATGCTTTTCAAGCACGGATTAGAGGAAAAGATCTCCTCCTACCTCCGCGGCAAGGCAGGATCAAAATATGTGACCTGCCGCGTGGAGTGCCACCCTTACCGGGATTTAGAGGATGCAGGCGCCAGGATCAGAGCTTTCGTCGATGCCCACTGCACCGAGTAAGAAGCGGTTTTGCGCTCTTCACCTTGTCACTTGTCACTTGTCACTTTTTGCTTGGTCACCGATTCAGTTCAGCAATCCGCTTGATGCAGAGCTCGATGAGCGCTTTGTTGGTCTTGGCCATCTCAAGGAACTTGGGGTTCCATCTTTCCGTGTATGCCTTGTGAAGCTGGAGCATGAAGAGCTTGTCCACCCCTGGCCATTCTTTGCTCTTCTGCTCGGTGAGGGCATCAAAATCCTCCCACTCGTCGTCGCGCCATCTTTCCTTCAGAGCCTCATAAAGAGTGAACCCTCTTTCTGCAAGCTTTTTCATTTGCGCCCAGTAATCAATCACGTCATGAAGATACTCCGGGATATCGAAGGAGCGTGAGCCAGCATCGTAGATGGCGCACCTTTCAACCGGATAGGCGATGTCCTCATATTGGGACAGGGCAAATTCCGGCGCAACCAACGCATCGGTCCTGACGAGATCCGTCCCCGGAATCTTGATTTTCAGGTTCGTGCTCTCCTCCGCCACGTTGAATTTCGCTTCAATGTACACAACGATCGTTCTTCCGTAGGCAGGGTTCATCTTTCGAAGCCGCTCGTCAATATTCCTGAAGATCCTTTCCGCATTCTCGCATCCGATGGTGAAGAAGATCAGATTCTCCAAGCGGATACGGTTCACCCTCAGATAATCCAGCAACACATTGAACCCTTCGTCGATCGTCACCCCTGTGGCCACGACATCGCCGATGATCAACGTCGCATTGTCTGGAATCTTGATTTTCCTGTACTGATTTTCCTTGATGTGCCATTGACCGTCCTCCATGTAACGCTGAGAGGTCATGAAGGACGACGTGTGATTATTGAACCCATAGGCTTGATAGAGCGCTTCTCTGAGGCAGAAATTCAGCCCTCCCCTCAAGAACGTGAAAACGCAGAACTGCTTCTGAGGAATTTTCAGGAAGTATTCGCTCCGGGGCAGATACTTGAGGCCGGACACCATAGCCTCCTGCATCAGGGAGGTATACTTCACGCCGACGACTTCAGGAGCATTGCAGATCTTTCTTGTCTGTGGGGTAGAGAGAACATACCGCTCCACTTCCGTTCGGCTGAGATCTTTCAGCTCGTAATAGGCGATTTCAGGGAAATTGCATATTTTCTCGAGGTATTGCATGACGGACCTCCTTGTCGACCCTACCGGGGTTTAAGTCCCCTTTTAATTCGGGCGAGACTATATAGAGATTCCCTCCAAGTGTCAACTGGCCATCAACCTGGAGTCTGGGGCAACAAGATGATAGAGCCCGTTGACATTTCTTGTTCTTTCATGTACTTTCATGGCAAATGTTCCGCTTTCGTTAAGCTGGCAGAAGGCGGCGGCGCACCTGTCCAATAGTTATGGGGACCTCAGCATCAAAATGAGCAGAATGATCCACAGACATTTGAATATTCTTGAAGGCGAGTGGTCCGTCGCTGTCATCGAATCCATTTGGGAAAGAGGTGCGGACAGAGACGTGATTGCCCTGCTCCGAACCTTGCGCAAAGAGCCTTGCGGAGCAGCGGCTCAAGCGGTTCAAAAAGCCCTGCCGCATTCAAAGGTCTACGGCTACCCTACCCTGTTCAGGATTGCCCTGGAGCGGTGGCGTGCAAGAAAAAATAACTGACTGGGAAAGACTCCTGAGAGCTGCGGCAGAGCTGCAGCAAATCATTCCTAAGGCCGTCCTGGTCGGCGGAACCGCCGCCGCCATTCATGCCGAACACAGATTCTCGTTGGATGCCAACCACGTGCTGCCTGATCTTGAGGACAACTTCCAGGCGCTTCTCGATTTTCTCGAATCCAATCAAAACTGGCGAACACAGAGGGTTCAGCCTCCCAAGCTCATCCTTGGCCGTTTTATGGGGGTAGAGACCGGCCTCAGACAGATCATTCGCAAGAAACCTTTGGAAACGGTTGAGATCATGCTGGAGCAAAAGAAGATCGTTGTTCCGACAGCGCAAGAAATGCTGAGGGTCAAAGGCTGGCTTGCTCTCACAAGAAACGCCCTGCGCGACTACATCGATCTAGCCGCGTTGTCCTCTCATTTGGGGGAAACGAGAAGCATTACCGCCCTGGAGACCTTCGACGAATGCTATCAGGACATGTACAGGGAGGAGGAGGTTTCTCCATTGCTTCAACTGGCGCGGCAACTGGCAGAACCGGTTCCTTATGATCTGGAAGAGATCAACATAGAGAAGTATAAAGGAATCGTCCAACCGTGGGATACATGGAAAAACATCAAGAAACAAGGTGAGGCGCTCTCTTACTGGATAACTACGATCATTACTAAAAAAGAATAGCGCAGGCTCTTTTTTTCCACTGAGATTTAATCCATCGCCGCGACGACTCTAAAGCCCTCCTCTTCAAGAGCGTCTTTGATGAGGCTGGTATCACAGGCATTGAGACGGAAGAAATAGACTTTCTTTCTGGTTTTCTGCGGGGTCATGCCCACGTTGACAATTTCCCCTCCATTTTCCTCGATAATCTGCACGGCTTTTCTCAGCATGCCCGGCTCAGAGCCAATGGATACATCAATGCGGGAACTGGCATTGAGGATTCCCATCATGTCGATGAAGGCCCGAAGCATGTCGGATTCCGTGATGATCCCGACCAGCTTGCCTTTTTTCACCACAGGGATCCCGCTGATTTTGTGCTTGTAGATGAGTTGCGCGGCAATCTCGATATCACTGTCCGGGTCCACGATGATCGGGTTCTTGATCATCAGGTCAGAGAGGGTGAGCCCTGCAACCATGGAAGGAATCAGTCCCGTCCTCAGATCGGCCAGCGTGACAAACCCTACGAGAACGTGACCCGTTCCCGTCACCGGGAGATGACGGATAGAGTTTACTTTCATGATCTCGATGGCTTCCTTAATGGAAGTCTTTTCGGTGATCGAAATAGGATTCGGAATCATTAGCGCTTTGATCTTCATGGCATCATCCCCTCACACCTACCCTTCTCTTCTCCAGCGTTGGGAAGAGCATCTCTCATCCGCATAATACGGACTCGTTCAAAATCTCCCATCGAGCCTGTCCGACAACTCGTCTTCCCTCCCCTTGCGGGAGGGGATAAAGGGGAGGGGAAAACAAGAAAGCTGAGCAATATTTGTTATCTTTTCCACCCCCACCCTTGCCCTCCCCCGTCGAGGGGGAGGGGGATTTTAGTTTGTCGGACAGGCTCCAAGTGGGGATGGATGCAGTGCATTTGCATGTCAAAGTGAGAAATTCGTTATTGCGTCAGGATTAGTGCAGAGGATAGGAGAAACGAGGTTCCGTGTCAAGAGGATACGCTCACCGGACTTTTGGCGCCAATGAGCCTGCAAAAAAGCATGCGGCAAAGTGATCGTTTCTTATTTCGCGAAGCTCTGGATCTTGCTCCTTGCAGATCTTCTCCGCATAGAGGCACCGGGTGTGAAAACGGCATCCGGGAGGAGGGCTGATGGGGCTTGGCACATCCCCGGGCAGGACAATGCGTTCCCGCTTTCTCTTGGGATCGGGAACAGGGGCGGCTGAAAGGAGAGCCTGGCTGTAAGGATGGAGAGGCTCCCGGTAAAGGGAGCCGGATTCCGCCATTTCCACAATTTTTCCAAGGTACATGACCGCCACACGGTCGCTGATGTGCTGCACCACACTGAGCGCATGAGAAATAAAAAGATAGGTCAGGCCAAACTCATCCTGCAGATCCTCAAGCAAATTGATCACCTGCGCCTGGATGGAAACATCGAGAGCTGACACGGCCTCATCACAGATGATCAGTTTCGGATTGAGGGCAAGCGCGCGAGCCACACCGATGCGCTGGCGCTGGCCTCCGGAGAACTGGTGTGGATACCTGCGCATGTGTTCACGCTTGAGCCCAACGACTTCCAGAAGTTCAAGCACCCGAGCTTCCCGTTTGCGCCGGTTTGTCATCCCATGGACGTAGAGAGGTTCCCCGACAATGTGGCCCACGTTCTTGCGGGGATTGAGCGAAGAGAAAGGGTCCTGGAAGATGATCTGCATTCCCTTTCTCAAGCGCCTCATCTTACCCGGATCATAGCCGAGGATGCTCTCGCCCTGAAAAAGAATATCGCCGCTCGTGGGTTCCTCCAGGCGCAGGATCAGCCGCCCCAGCGTGGACTTACCGCATCCGGACTCGCCCACCAGGCCAAGTGTCTCGCCCGGTTGGATGACAAAGCTGACCCCATCAACGGCTTTGACTGCAGCAATCTCCCGAAGAAACACCCCACCGGTGATCGGGAAGTGCTTGACCAGATTCCGGACCTCAACGAGGGGAACAGGAATTGGTTTAGGTTCCGCAATCATAAAAGAATCCGCAGGAATGCATTGGAGTACTGGAGTATTGGAGTACTCCATTCCTCTTACACGCACTGATGGCAGCGCACAATGTGCCCATTTCCCAAGTCCCTCATCGGGGGTTCAATCCGACAGCAGTCTGTTTGTGCCACGCTGCACCGTTCATTAAAGAGGCACCCTTCAGGTAATCTGAAAAGGGAAGGAACCACACCGGCAATGGTGCTCAGGCGCTTCTGCTTTTTCCCCGTACCCAGGACGGGAATGGAGCTCATGAGCCCGATGGTGTAAGGGTGCTTGGGGTCACCGAAGAGATCGTTGACGTCTGCAGCTTCCATGACTTTACCGGCGTACATGACCACCACCTTCTGTGCCATCTCCGCAATCACGCCCAAATCATGGGTGATGAAAAGGATGGATGCTCCTGTTTCCGCCTTGAGTTTATTCATGAGCTCAAGGATCTGAGCCTGAATGGTCACATCCAGGGCGGTTGTCGGCTCATCGGCAATCATCAATTTGGGATAACAGGCAAGGGCCATAGCAATCATCACCCTCTGTCGCATTCCGCCGCTCATATGATGGGGGTAATCATGGACACGCGATTCCGGTGCAGGAATGCCGACGAGACGGAAACTTTCTATGACCCGGCCACGAACTTCTTTTCTTGACAGTTTTTCATGCAGCCGAATCACTTCCGCCACCTGATCCCCCACACTAAAAACAGGGTTGAGGGAGGTCATAGGCTCCTGGAAAATCATGGAGATCTTTTTCCCTCTGATTTTTCTCATTTTGAATTCAGGCAGCTTGAGAATATCTACCCCATCGAAAAAAATCTCGCCCCCCGCAATCCAGCCCGGCGGCATGGGGATAAGGCCCATGATGGAAGCAGCGGTGACGCTCTTGCCGCAGGCGGATTCACCCACCAGCCCGAGGGTCTGTCCGGCCTCAATGGTGAGGCTCACGCCATCCACTGCCTTGAGCACAGCGCCGCGAACGTTGAAGTATGTTTTTAGATTGCGGATGTCCAGGAGGTTTTCCACCGCTTAATCCCTCAGCCTTGGATCAAGGGCATCACGGAGCCCGTCGCCCAGAAGGTTGAAACCCAGCACGCCCAGGAGAATGGCGATTCCGGGGAACGTCATGACCCACCAGGCACGCAGAATCATGGCCCGGCCTTCGGCGATCATGGCCCCCCACTCCGGGATAGGAGGCTGCGCGCCAAGACCCAGGAAGCTCAAGCCCGCCGCGTCCAGGATAGCGGCACCAAACCCCAGGCTGGCCTGGACAATCATGGGAGCCAGGCAATTCGGCAGGATGGCATTGAAAATGATCCTTCGATCCTTTGCGCCGACGGCTCTGGCCGCGGTGACGTAGTCCTTTCCGAATTCATCCATGACCGAGGCACGGACGATCCGTGCGAAGCGGGGGATATTGATGATTCCGATCGCCATCATCGCATTCCTGAGACCGGGCCCCAGATAAGCGACGATGACGATGGCAAGCAGAATGTGAGGAAAGGCCAGGATGATGTCCATGAAGCGCATGATCAGGTTGTCCAGCCAACCCTTGTAAAATCCTGCCAGCGCTCCGAGCAGAGTTCCGAGGGTGAGAGCGAGGCCGACACTCACCACGCCAAGGGTCAGAGAGACACGGGCCCCGTAAATGAGCCGGGAAAGGATGTCGCGACCGAGGTCGTCGGTGCCGAGCCAGTTCTTTGTGGCCCCTCCCTCATCCCACACAGGAGGTTTGAGCTGATCATAGAGGGCGTTCTCAATCGGGTCGTGCGGGCTGATGACCGGCGCGAAAATAGCGGCTGCCGAAAAGAGGGTGATGATGATGAGCCCTGCGAGGCCTGTCTTGTTCTTGAAAAGCTTTTCGATCTGGTCAAAAAAAGGATGCCGATCCTCGGGATTCCTCATCCTGGCCCAGAAAGAAGTCGCTGACGAAAGCCTCTCCATCATAGGTCACTTCACACTGATTCTTGGATTGATCACGGCGTAGAGCACGTCCACAATCAGATTCACGATCACGAAGGTGGTGGCCACCAGCAGGGTCCCGCCCTGAATCACCATGTAGTCCCGTTTCACCACCCCGTCGAAAAGCCACTTCCCCACTCCCGGCCAGGCAAACACGGTTTCCGTGAGAATGGCGCCGCCCATGAGGATTCCGAACTGAAGCCCGATGACGGTCACCACCGGGATGAGCCCGTTTCTCAGAGCATGCTTGAGCACGATCTTCGGCTGGCTGAGGCCCTTGGCCTTGGCCGTCTTGATGTAATCCTGTCGAAGCACCTCGAGCATGGAGGATCGGGTCATGCGCGAGACGATCGCAAGAGGAATCGTGCTCAATGCAATGGCAGGCAAAGCCAAATGCATGAGCGCATCGCCGAGGGCCGCCCAGTCACGGGCAAGGACGGCATCGATAACGAAGAAATTCGTGACGATCTGAATATCGGTCTCGATGCCGATCCGGCCGGACATGGGGAACCACCCCAGATTCAATGAAAAAAGCAGCATGAGCATGAGCCCCAGCCAGAACACGGGCATGCTCACCCCGAAAAGGGATGTCACCATGGCCACGTAGTCGAACCAGGAATATTGCTTGGTGGCTGAAATGATCCCGAGGATGATTCCGAAGAAACAACTGATCAACATGGCGACGACTGCAAGCTCGATGGTCGCGGGAAATCGCTGTCCGATCTCGTTCGAGACTTTTTCTCTGGTAAAGATGGTCTCCCCAAGGTCAAGCTGTATCGCTCTCTTGATGAACATCCCGTACTGGACATAGAGGGGCTCCTTGAGACCCAGATACTCCCGCATCGCATCCAGGGCTTCAGGAGTTGCCCGCTCGCCGAGGAGCAACTCTGCCGGGTCTCCCGGAGTGATCCTCAACATCAGGAAAACGATGACCGTCACTCCCAGGAGTGTTGGGATAACCATCAGGATTCTGCGGATAATGAAAGCAAGCATCAGTTCAACGAACTCTCGACAAAAAAATCGGGGAGAAGGTTTATTCCTTCTCCCCGTTCGATTGGCTTATTTCTCCAGCCAAACGCTCTTGAGTCTCACGGATCCTGTGGGATGGAGCTTGAAGTTCTTGACGGCCTTGACCGCCGGCCACATGACGGTGGAGTGGGCGATGGGAATCACCGGCACTTCATCGAACATGAGCTGCTGCGCCTTCTTGTAGATCTCGGCGCGTTTGGCCGGGTCAATGGTCTGCTTTCCGTCAAGCATGAGCTTGTGGTAAGCCTCATTTTGCCACTGGGTCCGCACCGCCTCTGAAGCCATGCCGTCAAAGAGAACGGCAAGGAAGTTGTCCGGGTCTCCGTTGTCCCCGGTCCAACCAAGCTGGAACAGGTCCATGTCATTCGGCTGCTGGATTTGTCTCTTGAGATAGGTTCCCCAGTCATAGCTCACGATCCGTGCACTGATCCCGATCTTGGCCAGGTCGCCGATCATGGCCACACCGACCTTCAACCCTTCAGGATTGTAAGGTCTTGCCACAGGCATGGACCACAGGGTAATTTCAGGAAGCCCTTTGCCTTCCGGATAACCGGCCTCAGCAAGGAGTTTCTTGGCCAGTTCGACATTGTACTCGTACCCCGGCACATCCTTGTTGTAGCCCCACATGGTGGGAGGAATGCAGTTCTTCGCCACTTCACCCATGCCCTGGTAAATGTTGTCCACAATGGCCTTGCGGTTGATCGCGTGGGCCAACGCTCTTCGAAGATTCTGGTTGCTCTTCCACGGCTCTTTCTTGTGGTTGAAGCCCAGGTACCCGATGTTCATGCCGGGCTGGGTCGGAACCCAGAGCTTGGTGTCTTTTTTGGCCATGGGAATGTCCGCAGCGTTAGGGAACTGGCAGATGTGGATTTTCCCCGCCTTCAGTTCGAGGAACCGAACCGCGTTCTCAGGGATCGCCCTGAAGATGACCTTGTCCATATAGGGCCCTTTGTCTTTGTCCCAGTAGTCCTTGAAGGCCTCGAGGGTGATTCGATCATCTTTTACCCAGTTCACGAACTTGTAAGGGCCTGTGCCAACGGGATTGCGTACAAAAGCGGCAGGGTCTTTCATGAAAGCCGTAGGGCTGATGATGTCGGCAAAGTCCATCCCCAGGTTAGCCAGGAACGGGGCTTCCACTGTTTTGAGCTTGAAAACGACCGTGTGCTCGTCTTTGGCTTCGATGGAGTCTACGGTCTTGTCCATCGCCATGTTGTTCCAGTATTCCGGTGGTCTCTCCTGCTTGGGCATTTCCCAGCCCTTGCCGAAGAATTTCAGTTTTCTCTCCTTCATCTGCCGCCCAATAGAGAAAACCACGGCGTCCGCATTGAACGCCGTGCCGTCATGGAATTTGACTCCCTTTCGCAAATTGAAGGTGTAGGTGAGCCCGTCCGGGCTGATTTGCCATGAGGTGGCCAGCAACGGTTCGAGTTCCGTGGTTTCGTCCTTGTACTCCACGAGAGCCTCAAAAACATTGTCGCAGATCATGAAAGAGTTCCCATCGCTTTCATAGGCCGGGTCAAGCCCTACACTGTCTCCTCCTCTACCGAAGACCAGGGTTCCCCCTTTTTTCGGGGCCTGTGCAAAGGCTGCACCGACCACCACCAGCGTGAGCAGAAGCAACATGATGGTAATTTTCTTAATCATCCATTTTCTCCTTTCATCTCAATTGGTTAAATGACTTTATTAACGTTACCTCTCACTTCCTTGATGGGTTAGGAAAAAGTTCCAAGATCTTTTTTCCGTCATTCCGGCGGAAGCCGGAATCCAGTGCTTCAGAATTCTTACAAATTCTCTGGACCCGGGTTTTCACCGGGGTGACGACTTCTTGTGAACTCAACGTCCTTCGCTCTTTCGAAAAACCTGTCGAGAATTCTGTAAAGTTCGTAGAAACTGTCGAGATTCAGGTGTTCATCATAGGCATGGGCACTCAGGTCTCCGTCAGCGCCCCATACGATCCCCGGGGTGCCGTGTTCCTTTAAGAAACGCGCATCGCTCGCCCCGTGCTCAAAGCCCAGGGTTGTGCTTTTTGAAACATCCAGGAGAAGATTCAAGTAAGGCGACTCCCCGCCCAAGAAAAGGGGTTCCTTCATTTCTACCAGGATTTCCCCTTTAATCTTGTCCCTCATTTTTTTCACGAGCGCTTCCACATCATCCTTTTCCGTGTAACGAATGTCGAAGACAGCCTCTGCAAAATCCGGAACCTGGTTGGCGGATTTGCCGGCATTGATGATACTGAAATTGATGGTCCTGTGCCAGTGCTCCGGCGCTTCTTCCCGGAAAAAAGCCTTGATGCTCTGATAGTCTTCAAACAGCTTCTCAATAGCGTTCTCACCCAGCCAGGGCCTTGACCCATGGGCGGCCTTGCCCCTGCTGATCAGTTTCAGGCGAAGGACTCCCTTTTCTTTGGTCACTATCTTTCGGACATTGCCTCCGTCAAGGGCGATGCAGAAATCCGTGCGAACCGTCTTCAGGGCTTCCTTGGCGCCCTTGTGCCCTCCTGCTTCCTCATCCCCTGTAATGAGGATGCCCAGAGGGAGATCCTTCTGAGCCAGCCCCTCTTTCCTGGCCTTGTAAAGATGCTCTCTGAAGAGAATCATGGAGAGCGCCACCGCATACTTGTCGTCAAAGCTGCCCCGGCCATAGAGCTTCCCGTCTTTTTCCTCTGGCTCAAAAAGCTGATCCGGTGCATCCACCACGTCGATGTGGCTCATGAGCAGGATGGGGGCAAAATCAGGTCCGGGAAGAGCCGCAATGGAGGGAACCCCGTCGCATTCGATGCGCCTGCAGCTCGCGCCGATATCCTTCAGAAAGCGCTCGATGAAGTCGGCGCACCTTTTTATTTCGTCAGGTCTGGAGAGCATGGACTTGAAGCGAATCAGGTCTTTGGTGAGATCAAGGATATGTTGCATGAAAGGTCCTGTGAGAGCGCGGGTTCTTTATCAAAAGAGCTTGTCACCAGCAACAAATCTCTATCACAGTCAAAAGATCTTTGGCAAGGCTTTTCGCTGGCTATTCAGGATCTTGACGATTTAACGAGCACCACGCCAAGAAGAACGACCGCGGTTGCCAGAAGCACGCTCCAGTCCAATCTTTCATCCAGGATCAGCCACCCCAGGCCAACGGCAATCACCGGGTTGACGTAGGCATACATGGCGACTTTGGTGGCGGGAAGTTTTGCCAGTGCATAGATGAAGGATCCGTATCCAACAATGGAACCGAAAACAACCAGATAGGCGGTTGCAGCAAGTCCCTCAACGTCAAAGGAGAACCGCTGCCATTCACCGAACATTAACCCGATGAGGATGAGGATGATTCCTGCGACGATCATTTGCATGGTCGCCGCCATGAGAGGATGGCTTTTAGCGGGCCTGGACTTCGAATAAACGGAGCCCGCGGACCAGCATAGGGGAGCCAGCAGCAGTGCCACCACGCCTTTCAGGTAGGCCATGTCGAATGAGGTTTTGATTTCGGGTGCAAAGAGAATCACCAGTCCGGTAAATCCAACGACAATACCCGTCACTTTTCGGAGCGTGAGACTTTCCCCTGAGGGCAGCGCCGCTTCGAATCCCGCCATCCAAAAAGGAAGAGTGGCAACCAGCAGGGCGGCAATACTGCTCGGAACCCATTGCTCCGCCCAGATCACGAGACCGTTGGAGGTCACGAGGAGGGCAATGCCCACGATCACCATGTCCAGGAATTCTCTCCGCTCAGGGAAAGCGTGGCCTCTCCATCTCAGGTAGGCCAGAAAAATCAATCCTGCAGTCAGGAAGCGCAGACCTCCGAACAAAGCCGGGGGAACGGTCCTCACTCCTATGCGGATCGCCAGATAGGTCGTCCCCCAGAACAGGCAAACCGCTCCCCACGCCGCATAGGCTGTAATTTTCTCCTTCTTGGTCACCGTTCGAACTTCCATTTCGCTCCGAGTGTTGTTGCATCAGTCTTTGGCAGAGGCACTCTTGTCCTGTACCCGGAAGATTTCCACGCCTTCGTAATAGGCCAGGATCAGGCCGACGATCAGCACCGGCAAGAAGTTCACGCCGTGAGTCAGGATCGCGAAGGAAAGGGCCGGACCCGCAGAGACTCCGAACATGGCCAGAGAGATCTGGCATAGCCAATGGTAGGTCCCTACATACCCGGGCGAGGAGGGGACAACGATCCCTATGGTGGTGATGACAAGGATGATAAGGCTCGCTGAACTAGGGAGATGATAAACACGCACGAAGTCAAAGGCATAGAGAAGCAGATGGAGGATGAACCCGTAGCAGGCCCAGATGACCATGGAAAGAACGGCGACGACAAGGTAATCCCAACCGCTTCGAAGCGGCACAATTCCAACCACAAAGCTTCTGATCCCTCGCCCCAGTTTTTCCTGCAACCCTTTGGGCAGGGGGCTGAAGAGAACACTGAGAAAGCGCTCGAAAAAAGCAAAGTGTTTTTTCAGGAGAATGAGAAACACGAAGAGCCCCACGGTGCCGGCCAGCATGACATAGCCCGCTTTGTTGATCCAGTCGGGGAATGGGTAGAGAAGGATCGCGAAAACCATCAGCAAGAGCAGGGCGAAGACATCGATGATCCGCTCGACCACAATGGTTGCGAAGGTCGAACTGGCACTCACACCCCTTTTCTTCCCAAGGACGTAAGCTCTCAGGACCTCCCCAAGGTGGGCAGGCATGAGGATATTCGCCATGTAACCGATCAGCAAGGCGGAAAAGAGGCTGGTCACATCCAGCCTTTTGATGGGATCCATCAAATAGCGCCAGCGAAGGGCCCTCAGGATATGGCTTGAAAACAAAACAGGGATCGCAAGCAGGACAAACCAGTAGTTGACCTTCTTGAAGGCTTCCCACATGAGGCTGAAGTCCACCTTGCGGCCGGCCAAGTAGAGGAAGACCAGACCGATCAGACAGCCTATGATCAGCCGACTCTTGTTGCTTCCCAGTTTCATCGTTCTCTTCTGCTGATCCTCATCTCGTCAATCTCCTCCCCTCATAATCTTTCTTTGATCTTCTTGGCAAGGCCTTCCCCGCCTTTCTTTTCCTTGCCTGTCACCAAAACAAGATGTTTCCCTACAAGAAACGCATGAAGGTATCGTTTTCCTTCACCAAGAGCCAGGAATTCCTGATCGCGATTCTCATCCCCGGGGTTTTTATTGAAATGCGTTTGGGCTTTCAGGAACCATTCTCTGCTTTCAGCGCTATCCCGATACTTGAAGACGTAAGCCTTGTGCTCTCCATAGCTGGCAATGATTCCTTCTTTCACGCCGAAGATGTTTTCAGTCCCGAATTCACCGTTCTTCATCAACCCCAGTGGACCACGAATATACTTTATTGAACGCCTGTCCAGGTTCTCAAGAGGAAGGACATTCAGGAATAAAGGCTTTTCACCGCTGACTTTGATTTTTGCCTCGATCGTTTTGGCTATGCTGGTGAGAGCCTCGATGGTCTCGTCGCTTGAGTCAGGCCCGCTCACGGTTACCAGAAAGCTTCCTTTCCAGAAATTCAGGAAATACTCCTCCACCTGTCCCTGGTTGCCGATGGAGACTTCTTTGCCTTCGTCGCCTGCCTTAAAACCGTATACGCCGAAGGCGCCCGCGGGATCGGTCATTTCATACATCTCAACGCTGATGGTTTTTTCCTTCTCGTTTCGATAGCTCGCCAGGACCGCTGATTTAAAACCATATTCCAGATAGATCTCCGCTCCGCCGTTGATGAGCACGAACAACTGTTCCCCTTCGGCGCTCTGGGGCGCGTCATCAAGCTTCCAGCCTTTGAGTTCAGAGTGCCCCGGCAAGTAGGAAGCCAAACCGGCTTGCACTTCACGCGGAAAGATACCGCTCACTGAAACAACGATCAACCAAAGAAAGCATAGCGCCTTACCCCTCTCACTCATGAGCTCGTCCTCAGACCTCGATCGCCTTGACCTTCCCTTTACTCAAATTCATTTATATATTTTGCTTCACAGGGCATATGGCGTGGCAGGATTCGCAGGCCTCGCTGCAGGGTTCGATGTGAAGGTCTATCTCCGCGCCTTCCGGAAAAAGCTCTCGGATATCCCCTTCGATATGTTTGGCGACGGCATGAGCGTCGGACACGGGCAACGCCGGAGGCATCCCGAGGGAAAGATGAATGCGATGGAAACCTCCCGATGAAACCACCTCCAACTCATGGATGCCGGCAAAACGGCTCTCATGTTCTCCGACAAGGTTTCTTATCCGCTCCATGTCATCGTCATGAAAAGCCTCCTGCCACCCATCCCCCGGATGGAAGGAGAGAGAAGTCTCTTTGACTTCAGGAAAGCAGGACTCGATTCTCGTCTTGAGCTCCGAAGCAACGGCGTGACTCTCAGCGATGCTCACTTTAGGGTCAAGGCTCAGGTCTGCTTCGATTCTCATGTCTCCCCTGTAGCGTGTGGCCCGGAGATCCCTCACCTCACAAACTCTCTTATCTTTGAGAAGTTCCTCGCGCATGCATTTGATCTGTTCATCCGCATCCGGGATGGTCTCGATCGTGCTCGCCGGTTCAAGGTGGACCAGGACTTTCGCTCCGGGCACTGTCTCCTCGATTTTAGCTGTAAGCGAGTGGCTGATATCATGCCCTTGCTCAAGAGACATTCCAGGCTTGAATCCCATGTGAAGGTCCACGTAAAGGGAGCCTCCGGCCCGCCTGGTTCGGAGTTTGTGAAAATCGATGCCGTCTTTGCCGAATTCGTTCATGATCCCTTCCACCATGGATATCTCCTCTGGTGACGCTGCGGAATCAAGGAGAGGGTAAAAGCTTTTCCGGGTGATCCGGTAGGCTGTGGCGAGAATCAGAACGGCTACTCCGATGGCTATGACCGGGTCCAGCCAGGCGAGATCCGCTTTAAAAAAGTGCCTTCCCACAGTGATCACTGTAAGCCCCACGAACACTCCTATCGATGTGTACACGTCCGCATACAAATGAGCTGCATCGGCTTCCAAAGCAACGGAGCGGTTTCGAATCGCAGATCTTCTGAGGAGCCTCGCTACCACCAGGTTCATGGCGCCGGAAATCCCCATCACCACCAGGCCGTGACCGAGGTATTTCAAATTGACACCGTGCATCAGTTTGTCCACAGCCTCATAAATGATCCAGACTGCGGCCGCGAAAATGAGAAGACCTTCGATTACTCCAGAAACATTTTCGATCTTTTCATGACCGTACGGATGGGTATGATCGGGAGGACGATCCGCAACATGCACAGAAAAGGTTGCAATGCCTGCGGCAATGAGGTCAATGGCAGAGTGGACTGCCTCGGACAGGATGCTCACCGAGCCGGTGGCAAACCCAGCAACAAGTTTCCCGGCGGTGAGTAGGGTATTGCTCCCCACCGAAAGCCAAGCGACAGGTCTCTTTTCCATCCAGATGGACATCCCTCTACCTCAACGAGTACTCTGCTCTGCTCTTCACGCGAATTCCCGAACTTAGGCAAGGCCTCCTACTATAACGAAAAGACTTTTGTGCGTCAATCAATGATCCGGAATGCATTGACCCTTGTAGAACTCTTTGGACATGCTATAATGAAGTTGTGGACGGCTGGAAAGAAAACCGCACTCGAAACCTATCAGGAAGCCATCATGAAAGAGATCATCGGAACCAGCAACAGGATATTGGAAGTCGACCTCACCCGGAACAAGGTGGACATCTACGAGGTGAAGCCAAGGGAACGCAGGCTGTACCTGGGAGGCAAAGGTCTAGGCTTGAAGCTCCTCTACGATCGTCTCCGGGCTGGAGCAGACCTGATGGGAGAGGAAAACATCCTTGCCTTCATGCCCGGCGTGCTCATGGGCACAGGCGCCCCCTGCTCAGGCCGCTTTGCTGCAGTCACGAAATCGCCTCTCACCGGCATCATGGTCGCCTCCTCCTGTGGTGGGCCTTTTGGTATGAGTCTCAAGACCGCAGGCTGGGACGGCTTGCTTGTCCGTGGCAAAGCGAACAATCCAACGTATCTTCTTATCACTTCCGAAGGGGTGGAGTTCAGGGACGCAGGAGAACTCTGGGGACTCGATACTACTGAGACCCAGTCTAAATTGGATGAAAAGAAGGCAGGCATCCTGGCCATTGGTCCTGCAGGTGAAAACCTTGTCCGATTTGCCAACATTGCCACAGGAGATCGCTTTCTGGGCCGGGGGGGCATGGGGGCGGTCATGGGTTCCAAGAACCTCAAGGCCATTGTCGCTCTGGGAGGGGCTTACAAGATCAGCCCGCTGGACCAACCCGCCTTTGACCGATTGAAGAAGAAGGCCACCGCCTACATCAATCGCAACCGGATCACCGGAGGCCTTTACCGCAGTTATGGAACGCCAGCCAATGTCGCTCTCAGCCTCAAAGCGGGGATCCTTCCTGTGAACAACTTCAGCGATGGGACCCACGCCCAGGCCTTACAAATCAGCGGAGAGGAAACAAAGAAGAACCGGGAGACGAGCCACCACACGTGCAAGCCCTGCACCATCCTCTGCGGGAAGAAAGGGATGTTTGGGGGGCAGCAACTTCCAGCCCCTGAGTACGAAACCCTATGCCTGCTGGGGTCCAATCTCGGAATCTTTGACATCGAGAAGATCTCTGAGTGGAACAGGATCTGCGGTGAGATGGGGATGGACACCATCTCCGCAGGAGGAACCCTGGCCTGGGTCATGGAAGCGGCTCAAAGAGGCCTGGTACAGAGCGATCTGAAGTTCGGCTCTCCTGAGGGAATATCGCAAGCCCTTCTCGACACGGCTTATGGGAAGGGATTCGGCCGGGAGATGGCCCAGGGCAGCAGATCTCTATCTGAGAAATACGGCGGGACTTCCTTTGCCATGCATGTGAAGGGTCTTGAATTAGCCGGCTATGACCCGCGAGGCTCTTTCGGCCACGGCCTGGCCTATGCAGTGGCCAACCGGGGCGGCTGCCACCTCTCCGCGTTTCTGGTCGCCCAGGAAGTGTTCCTTCATTTGCTGAGACCCCATGCCGTCCGCGCAAAGGCAGACTATGTCAAATTCTTCGAGAGCCTCAACAACTGCGTGAACTCCCTGCAAACCTGCCTCTTCACTCTGTTCGCCTACCTGCTGGAGCCTCCGATCACGAAGTACACACCCGATTTGGCCCTCGGGCTCTTGATGCAGGAGTTGCCCCAGGTGGCGATCCCGCTCATTGATTACACCCTTTACAGGGATTTCTGGTCAGCGGTCACGGGTGTTCAGATGTCACGGAGGGAATACCTGGAAGCCGGTGACCGGATCACCGTGCTGGAGCGCTACATGAACACGCAGGAAGGGATCTGGCGTCTGCACGACACCTTGCCGGACCGTTTGTTGAATGAAGGCTCGCAAGTCTGACCCTGAAGGACACACGGTGCCCCTTGAAAAACTCCGCTCCAAGTACTACAAAAAACGCGGCTACGACCACAACGGGATCCCGACACCAAAAACTCTCAAGCGGTTAGGAATTCAAACGCCGATGGGCCTCCAAATTCCCTCATAGAGCCAGAGCCGGGAAAAAGGTTCGCCTACAGACAGGACATGCTTGTTCAGAGTGGGAATATCAAATCCCACATCCTTTTCATGAATCATGGGATCCCAGGGTTCGAGGATCACGGCCCCTTTCTCGATCCGAATCACACGGGGCAGGCGTTGTTCACCCCACGGTCTCTCCCTCCACCCCTCTTCCAGTTCGCTCAGTGTCCGGTAAGCCAGCAATTCCTGCAAGGTGACAAGCGTGGGAGGGCTCAAAGGGATGTCTCCCTTCATATTGCCTTGTAGCCCTTCCTCAGGAGTGACCCATATTCCGTGGATCGTTTCCTTTTCGTCAGGACTGCACTCCTGGTCCGGGGGGACAAAGGCGAGGAAGAACCGGGTGTCAAAGCGGGGCTTAAACGCTTCGGGTGTAATCCAGTGCGCCCAGCGCGCCAGCCTCGAAAGCAGCAGGTGCCAGTCGCCTGACACGACCCACTCCCTGAGCCAGCCCTTTGAAAGCTTTTCCACCTTGCGCCTCTCACAAACCGCCTGCATGCCTGACTGGGCTTCCTGGGCACGGCTTGCAAGCAACACCCCGGCCTCTTCAAAAGTCTCACGAATGGCCGCCACGCTATAAGCAAGCGCTTCCATTGCCGGGAGGGTCTCTCCCAGCCGTTTGTCCACTTCAGTTAAAGCGAGGTCACTGCATCTTTGCCAGAAGTCCGTGTCCCTGTCGTCCGAATCAACCGTGCCTCCGGGAAACACATAGCTTCCCGGAAAAAAACCGCTCTGACCGCTCCTCTTCAGGAGATAAACCCCAAAGGCCGGACCTTCTTCTCGAACAAGCACGACCGTTGAAGCAGCCCTCGGTTGTTCGGGTGTTGCTGCCATCACGAATCCCCCTTCGTTCAAATTCTTGTGATCAAACCTTACTTAAAAATCCGTGCGCAACTTGAAAATCCGAAATCCGAAGCACGAAATCCGAAACAAGCACGAAGCTCAAACAGCCGAAATTCGAAAGAAGAATCGGTGGGAGCACAGATTCGCATTTGTTTTGGTCATTTGGATTTTGGATTTTGAGTTTGTTTCGGATTTCGAATTTCGATATTCGAATTTGAGCTCATCTAAGAATCTGGTTAAAAAACTATTACAAGTACCGGTCCCTGTGGTTCATAAAACCTTTGTAGAGGCGGTAGTGTTCTGTCTCTTCATAAGTCACCTGCCTGACTGGAATCTCGTCGAAGCTATAGATGTGGGCACCAGGACAGGCCAGCAGAATAGGCGAGTGGGTTGCAACGATGAATTGGGCATGCCCTTGTTCGCCCATTTCCTTGAGAAGCCGAACAAACTCCAGCTGGGTTCTGGGCGAAAGAGCCGTCTCAGGCTCATCAACCAAATAAAGGCCTCGGATCTGGTACCGATTCCGAAAATAGGACATGAGAGACTGGCCATGAGACAGAGCCGTCAAGGATTTCCCTCCGTAATATTGCAGCAGCGCGGGATCCGACGAAGCCCACTCATCCAGGTTCATGGCAAAATGAAGAAAGAGGTCCGAGGCGAAAAAAGAACCGGGCACCTCCCCATCGCTCCATTCAGCGGAAACATACCGATAGAGCAACTCCTCGTAAGGGTTATTCTCATAGTGAAACCGGTCCGTGTCACGCCAGATGTGAATATAGCAGCGCTGGGCAATGGCCCTGAGCAGGGTTGACTTACCGGTCCCGTTTTCCCCCACAAAAAAAGTGATGGGAGAATCGAAGCGAAGACTCCTGGTTTTTCGAAAAATCTCCTGGTTAAAGGGGTAATAGTCCTTGGTGGGGTATTTTTCGGAGTGAAGTATTATTTTCTTGAGATGCATGACAAGATCCCCTAAATTCCCTTGGTCATCGAGATACGAGAGTTGGATGGCACTATAGGTGACAAGCAGCGCCGTGTCAAATAGAGTGCTTTGCGGTAAACCGTGAGGTGCCTCTGTACTACTAATGTGCGATTTCTTGAAATTCTCTTAAGCATTTTCGCTCTCTTGATTTGCAACTTGTTTGGATCACCTGAATTTTGCTCATTGGAATTTGTTTCGAGTTTCGAGTTTCGTGCTTCGAATTTGGTTGCGGCTATGCTGCGCTGTGATCTAAGTGGCCTCTGCGAGAGATCATTCAGGAGCCTTGAGAAGAAATTTTCGGTTATCACGAGGTGGAGCATGGTGAGTTATGAAATGGAACGTCGTGTGGCTATAGAGGCGGTGATCAAAGCCTGCAGCCTATGCCGCGCCGTGCAGGCTGCCCATCTTTTAGGGGGAGTGATTGACAAAGAGGACAAATCGCCCGTGACTGTGGCTGATTTCGGAGCCCAGGCCGTGGTGAGCGACCACCTTGCTGCAACTTTCCCTCATGACCCGCTCGTGGGGGAAGAAGACTCCGGTCTCTTGCGGCAACCGGAAAATGCAACGATCAAAGAAACGACGCTGAGGCACGTCCGCCTGATCAGCCCTCGCCTCAAAGACAAGGATATTTTCGCTGCCCTTGACCGCGGCAACGCCGAAGGAGGATCTGAAGGTCGTTTCTGGGCCCTTGACCCCATTGACGGCACCAAGGGCTTTCTGCGCGGAGATCAGTATGCGGTCGCTCTTGCGCTCATTGAGGACGGCCTCGTTCGACTCGGCGTGCTCGGGTGCCCCAGCCTTCCCCTTCTTTCTCTTCAGGGACAGGGGGGGTCGCTTTTTGTGGGGGTCCGCGGACTGGGCTCAGCCATCCGAGCTATCGATCGAGATGAAGAAAGACAAATCACGGTCGCAGACATCTCGAACCCTTCGGAGGCGCTCTTTTGCGAATCCTTTGAATCCGCTCACTCTTCCCACGGCGATATGGGTCAGATCGTGAAGCTTCTGGGAGTGAGGAAGCCTCCTCTTCGAATGGACAGCCAGGCCAAGTACGGCATCCTGGCCAGAGGAGACGGTACCGTTTACCTTCGTCTGCCCACCAAGAAAGCGTATGTCGAGAAGATCTGGGACCACGCTGCAGGTTGCATTCTTGTGGAGGAAGCCGGCGGCAAGGTGACGGATCTGGCCGGCAATCCCCTGGACTTCTCTCACGGAAAGACCCTTGTAAAAAACAAGGGGGTCATTGCAACAAACGGTAAACTCCACCAAGTCGTGCTGGAAGCCGTGAAATCAGTAATCGGTAATCAGTAATCAGTTTAGGAGCAAGCTAGTACTTGGGATTTTTGATTTTTGATTGCCGATTTCCGATTCGAAGATAGAGAAAGGCACTTTGTGTTTTCGTGATTTTTCTTTTGGCTTTTCAACTTTAGGCACTTCTTCCTATGCTCACTCAAATCTATGAAATCCAGACTCCGGAAGAAGCCGAGAAGTGCATCGACCTCGGGGTTGACCGCATCGGCAGCGTTCTTCTTTCTGCATCAGATTGGAAAAGGCCGGACATCCGGGAGGTCATCGGTCTTTCCAAGGGAACGGGGGCCACGAACAGTCTGATTCCGCTGTTTGGTGATTGGGACACCCTCTGCAAAGTAATGGACTACTACCGTCCTCACTTTGTCCATTTCTGTGACACGCTCACCAACGAGCATGGCCACCAAGTTGACCTGAGCCCTTTCATACTTTTGCAAAAGAAGTTCAAGAACGCTTTCCCTGATATCGGAATCGTTCGTTCTATTCCGCTGCCTGCTGCGGGCCTGGCGCCGGATTTTCCCTGCCTTGACCTGGTTCGTGCGCTGGAAGAGGTGAGTGATTTTTTCCTGATCGACACCTGGCTGGGTAAAGAGCCCGTTGAAGGGTTTGTCGGTATCACCGGAAAGTTGGCGGACCTGGAAAGAGCAAAGGCGGTTGTTCTTCAGAGCAGCGTCCCCGTGCTCCTTGCGGGCGGCCTCTCGCCTGAAAATGTGTTTGACACAGTGACCGAAGTCCTGCCCGCAGGAGCAGACAGCTGCACCCACACCAACCAGGTGGATCCATCCGGAAAGGCGATTCGCTTCAAGAAAGATTTTAGGAAGGTGGAGAAGTTTGTCAACGAAATCCGGAGAGCCCAGACTGCGCTGCCGTCTAAAAGGGAAGAACTCAAGCTGAATCTTGCGAGTCTCACGGAAGAGCTGCAGCAGAGGGTTGCCGCCCTGCCCGCCCACTCGGTGAGACCTCACCAAATCATCGCCATCGAAGACCTCGAAGAGGAAATCGCGCTCACCAAAAAGAAGCTGCGCCAGATTGACCGAATTTTATAGTGCATGCGAACCCGCAAGAGGCAACCTCTCCTTGACCCTTCGACGGCTCTCAAGCCCCGCTCGCCCGTCCTCCGCAGCAGGGCTACTGCGGAGGGTGAGAAGAGCGGGGTAGCAAGAGACTCTCAGGGTCAACCCTGAGCATGTCCCGTGCGGGAGCATGGGGCAGCCGAAGGCTTGACAAGTAGCCCCTGAACATCTATATTTCTGTTAAATTCTCTGTGTCGCATTTTGGTTCTGTCTAGATCACACAACGAGCTGTCGTGGATCAAGGAGGGGAAACCAGGATGCAGACGACGAAGTACAAGACCCTCAATGGTGTTCGCGCCTTCCGCCGGTGGGCTATTCCTTATTTTAATTCCTGCATTTACACCAATGAATTCCGCCCTGTGCTTTGCTACCTCTTCACGGAGTGGCGCTGCAACATAGACTGCCACTACTGCTTTCAGTACGACAACCACACAGACAAGCGGCTGCCCAGCATGGACCTGGAGACCGCCAAGAGTGCTGTGGACTGGCTCAGGTCCATCGGCTGCCGTGTCATCCCTCTCATGGGAGGCGAGCCTACCTTGCGAAAGGATTTCGTGCTGGAAGTCGTACGATACGGCTCGGAAAATGGCTTCTTCATGTACCTGCCCACCAACGGGTATCTCCTGGACAAGCCGTTTATCGATGAACTTGGCAAGGCCGGAGTGGCCGCCATCAACCTTGCGGTGGATTGCATTGCTCCCCGAAAAGGTCTGCCCAAGTCATTGCTCAACATCGAGCCCCAGTTCCGCTACCTGGTGGAGCGTCAAAAAAAACTCGGCTATGTCCTTTTCTTCAACATCAATATTTGCAGGAACAACATCAAGGACGTCCGGTTGCTGACGGAAATCGCTCGCCAGAACGGCATGGGCACGGACTACCATCTTAATGAGCCTCCTCACTTTTTTGTCGACACAGACCACTACGCTCATCAGGAGGATATGCTGAGCATCACGGAGAAAGAATGGGAGGAAGTGGATGGGCTTCTGGACTGGCTGATTGAGAAGCAGCGCGACGGTTGGCCCATGGTCAACTCGATCGCTCATCTGAGGAACTTCAAACTGCGAATGCGCGGCCTCCTGCAACCGTGGGATTGCCGCGCAGGTCACAACGGCGCTTTGATCCGAACGGACGGCAGCCTCTCCCCCTGTTTTGATCTGATCACCTATGAGGAGGACTGGGGGCGGATCTGGGAACCGAAGTTCGACCAGGACCGATTGGATCACATCAAGAAAAAGTGTCTGCTGAACTGCTCCTCCACCTGCTACCACACGATGGGAGACTACTACAACCTGCGCTATCTCCCCCAATGGATCGGGAAACACATCCGCGTCGGCTGAACTCCCTTGCCTGATGGGAAGCGCTACCTGCCAACTGCCTAATACCAAGGCAGTATTTCTTTTGACATTTGGGAGTTCCCCCTCACCCTTCCCCTCTCCCCCAACTCGGGGGAGAGGTTTACCCGCCTGTGGCGGCGCCGAAGGCGACCAGGGGCGGGGTGAGGGGGCTGAATAGCGAAGAATTAATTGCGTTTGTATCAGTGCATCAGACTTTTCTCTGCCGTGTACCTTTTGGAAGGTACAGAAAACTTCTGGGATTGGCGATTATTTCAAATCTATGGCCAGTTCCTTTACACCTGGGACATCCTTGGTGATCTCACTGATGTAATCCTTTGTCCTCTGCGTACCAGTGGCAAAGGGGGTCATAGTGGTCACGAGCTGTCCTTTGATCAACACTTTTCCATCTTTAGCCTCTACCTCAAGCTCCATCCCCCTCGTCCGTTGGTCGAGGGCCAATTTAGCCTTCACCTGTGAGGAAAGAGCGAGATTTTGAATTGCTTTTGTTTTCTCCGGGGTATCTTTGAATTCCGGCTGGTCGAGGGCGTACATGATCATGCCACAGGCGGTATCTAGAGCCACCTGAGCGAGGTTGATGACCATGTCATACAGCATGGGATCAGTCCAATCGACATCATAGAGAAACTTCGTCCACTGCTTTCTCTTTTCATCAACATTTTCAATATACTTTACCGCCTCTTCTTCTTTTAACCGTTTCCTTTCCACCACACTCTTTATTCTCTGGGCTAAAGGGGCAACGAGGCGGACCTTGAGTATATTAGGCACTTCAGGAAAGAGAAAATGTCCTGCAAGCCCGTGATAGATGAAACTTCCCTTAAGTGCTCGTTCCGCTAAAGCAGACTGCAAAGCAATAACATAAGTCCGTCGCTTGTCTCCCATAAGGCGTTCGATCACGCTGGGACCTTGTTTGAGTTGCTGAGAAATTGCGGATTCCGAGATTCCGTAATGGGTTGCTGCATCTTTGATAACTTCTAACCCGACGACGGGAAAACCTGATTTTTGTGAGAGGCAATTGGCGAGGGCTTCTCCACCACTCAACGTTCCGCGGGATATGGTAATAATCGGCATAGGGCATCTCCTTTCATCGTTTTATTGAGCGACCTTTTCTTGATTTGTTAACCTGCTTCACTCCATTGGAACAGCGAAAAGCCGAAAGATTTTCGGCCCGCGCAATAAGGGTTGTCCCCTGACCTCGAAAGGGTCTGCGAATTGCTTCGCGCTTTCGTTCTAAGCTTCACTATTGATGTAAGGGGGATGGAACCGAGTTTCGGTAGGCTGGAATATAAGGAATTTTTGTTTCCGTGTCAATTCAAACCAATCAGAGCAGGCAGACAAAGGATCTAGACATCACTCCGAAGAAGATCTATTCTAATTCCAACACAATCTAGTCTTCCGAGGTCAAGACCCTCATTGCCTAAAGGAGACTTTCAACGATGATAATCATCAAAATCATCTTTTTGGCGGTTCTTTTGGTCTCCCCCGAACTTTTTGCCGGGGAGAAAGAAATCACCATCCTCCATACAAACGATCTCCACTCCCATGTTCTGGGATTCTCCCCTAACATCGACTACCGGCCCGACATGACCGGGGGCGACGCTACCAAGGGAGGCTGGGCCAGGATCGCCACGGTCCTAAAACAGGAAAGGGATAAGAGGAATCATCCGGTCCTCGTGCTGGACGCCGGGGATTTTCACATGGGTTCCCTCTTCCATATGCTTGCCCGGGAAGAGGCCATGGAACTTCGCCTGATGAAGGCGATGGAGTATGATGTCCTGACCCTGGGAAATCACGAATTTGACCTCAAGCCGAAAGGCTTGGTTCGGATTCTTCATGCGGCCATGGCCAAGGGAGAAATGCCTCCAATTGTTTTTTCCAATGCTGTCTTCAGCAAAGAGAGCGACCGGGATGACACCCTGGAAGAGGTTTTCAATCAGGGAATGGTAAAGCCTTATATGGTCCTCGAAAAGGGCGGAATCAAAATCGGGATTTTCGGAATCATGGGAAAAGATGCGGCGGAAAAGTCCCCTTTTGCCTCCCCGGTGAGGTTCAGGGATCCTATCGAAACTTCCCAGGAGATGGTGAAGGTCCTGCGGGAAAAGGAAAAGGTGGACATGGTCATCTGCCTTTCCCACAGCGGGTTGAGGAAGGCGAAATCCATCTCGGAAGATGAACTCCTGGCCCAAAAAGTTCAGGGCATCGACATCATCGTGGGAGGTCACAGCCACACCCGGCAGGAAAAACCCCTGGTGATCAATTCCACTATGATCCTCCAAGCTTCGGCCTACGGAAAATGCGTCGGGGTCCTGGACCTTCTCTGGGAAAAGGGAAAGATCAAACAGAAGGATTACCGGCTGGTGGATATCGATTCCTCGATCCCCGGCGATAGCGCTTTGCAGAAGACGATTGATTCGTTCATGGAAACCATCGACCGGGATGTTCTCATGGGGGTAAATCTCAGTTCAGGGAAAGTCATCGGACACACCGCCTTTGATCTCAAGATTGCTGAAGAAGAGTCCAATCTCGGAAATCTCATCGCCGACGCCCTTCGATGGTACGTCAACAAGCGTGATTCCGATCCGCAAGATCCTAGGACCAAAGTCGTGGTGGCCCTTGAGTCCAATGGGCTCATCCGGGATGATCTTCTGCGGGGCAAAAGCGGCGCCCTGGCGGTAACGGACGTCTTTGCCGCCATACCCCTGGGCATCGGCATGGACGACACCATGGGCTATCCCCTCATCACCTGCTATTTTTACGCCTCGGAAATCAAGAAGGCCATGGAGGTGTTGACCAGCGTTTATCCCCGTAAGGGAACTTCCTATTTCCTGCAGGTATCGGGGGTGAAATTCACCTACAATCCCCGGCGGGTGATTTTCGACCGGGTGACCGATATCCGGCTGGGAAGCGAGGAGGAAGGCTATGTTCCTCTGGATTACTCGGAATCTAACAAGACCCTTTACCGAATCACCACGAATATCTATAACGCGACCTTTCTCAAAATCATCGGAAAGTACACGTACCAGATCCTCAATATCATGCCCAAGGACTTGAACGGAAATCCGATTGATGACCTCTCTGGCTCCAGGGTGGATGCCGACAAAAATCAGCCCGGGATCCAGGAGCTCAAAGAGTGGATCGGGGTAATGGAATATATCCGGAGTTTTCCAGACACCAACGGCGACGGGAGTCCCGATGTTCCTGATAAATACCGGGGTAAGCTGGGAAGGATCATCAGCCAGGCCGGTTGGAATCCTGTTTCGCTGTTATCGAAAGGAACGATGGTAACATGGGCAGCTTTTTTTGGAGTCCTCCTCTTGATCCTTCTCCTGGGTTTGCTCACCCTCCTTGCTGTCAAGAAACTGAGAAGAAAGGCCTCACCAACCTAACCTCTCCACCTTCGATCTCCTGTTCAACTGCGGACCCAAGGCCCGCGACATCCTTATCGTCACTAGCCCAGGAAGCGATGCATGAAGCGATGAAATCGCATCTGCCAGTAACCCAGAGTCGCACCAATGGCCAATCTGGGATCGAAATTGGGATTTTTGATTTTTCCAACTGAAGATAGATAGTTCACGTGCTCTGCCACGGAGACGGGACACCCCTTTGCGTGAATATATCGAGATGACCTGTTCCTGGTGCAATTCCAGAGGGCCCCAAGCATTTTTCCAAACATATCGTTGGATTTCGTCTTCCTCGTATCCGCCTCTTCAGTCGTCTTGTAGTCGCCTTCAATCTTGATCTTTTGGCCGTTTATGCTTCCCTCCCAGCGAGTACAGTTCCCTGCAAAGATCACCCTCTCATTCTCAGCCACCTCGATGGGGCCCTCCCCTTTGCCGACCACATAGCGCACCTTTCTCATCTCTTTTTCCACGTTCGGGTCAAAACCCCTGAATATATGCATTGCCTCCTGAAGGGCCCCCGGACATCCGCCCCAGCAGTAGTCCGGTGAGTGCGCCTCAGGGAATGTCCCGACGGTACAGGACAGATGGCTATCCTTCTTAAAATAACTGTCAACCCGTTCCAGGCAGAACTCGAAATTCTTCGTCTTTTCTTGAACCTCTCCTAACGGAAAGTCTCCGGAAACTTCAATTTGATCCAAGCTCATGGGGCCAAAACCCCTTTCGGCTGCAAAACGGAGGTGAACGAGATCCTTGGGGTCCACATGGACCATATGGCAGCAGACCGTATCCACCGCGCAGGAATTGGTGCCCATCACGATGGCTCCCATGGGGAAGGGGGTCGGCGTCAGCATCATTTTCTGCCCCGCGATTATAGCATCTATCGCGATAAATCGGGGTTGGATGACCTCCTGAAGATCCGCAATCTTGTGTTCCAGGAAGCTGTTGTGATCCACAAGCCTGTGTCGATCATCCTGAATCCCTATGAAATTCTTGAGACTGAGGGTGAGCCTGGACCATGGGTGTGCCTTGAACTTAGGCAGGTTGATGAGAAAATCGCATGCCTTGATGGGCGCAGGCACAAAAATCTCATCCCTGAGCCTTCCTTCCCTTTTCAGCGTCACCGGCACCTGTCTCACCTCATCAAAGTAATAGGCCTTGATCCGGTGCTTTTTGATCACCTCCGGGTAACCCGCATTCCTGAAACAGAATCTGGTAGCCATCGTGATCCCGGATCGCTCACCCACCGCAATCTCTTCAGCGCCTTCCGCCCGCGCCTTTGTTGCGGAAATGACCCCGTCCAGGAACTCCTTTCTCGTAAACGCATGGGGAAAGATTTCAGGGTCGGCTATAACGACGTTAGGTTTCAGGAGAATCCTACCTGAGGGCTTCACATCCAGATCTTCCATACCCTCCTTGACGATGCCAAAGATTTTCTTTGGATCATACTCATCACATCGCCTGATCAAGACCTTGTGTTTCATTTTTACCCCCGGTGAGGTGACAAGAACCCGCTTTGGATGGGCCGAAGTATAGGTAATTCGACCATAGGGTGCGCCTCCCCTCAGGCATTCGCCTTAGGGAGGCAACCGTCAGGCATTTTGAGACAGGCCCACTTCATAGCTTCCTCGAAAAAAGGGTGAGTGAACCTAGCTGGGTAGGATAAGTTGAGAACGATACTGGATGAGAACTGTGCAGAAGTCAAGAGGAAATGAACCACCCCGCTGCAAGCAGGGAGGTATGAGTATTGCTAAGACCTCACCGACCTACCTCGCGTGTTGGTTCTGGAGAAAGACGTTGTCCCTGTGAATTATGGGCCAATGGCATTGCGTGCCACCTCCCCCCGCCTTAGCCGTTCCACATTGTCCGCCACCGCCCGGCCTAGGGCGGTAAAGGACTGCTCGGTAACCCCGGCGGTATGAGGGGTAATCACCACCTTGTCGTGCCCGACCAGGGGATGGAACGCACCTGGCGGCTCCTGGACCAAGACATCGAGACCCGCCCCGGCAATCAATCCGGTATCCAGGGCCTTGATCAGATCTTCCTCGTTGACGATCGGTCCCCTGCTCATGTTGATTACAAAGGCGGTCGGCTTCATCCGCTCGAAGACCGAAACATTCAGCATCCCTCGGGTCTGAGGCGTGAGCGTGACCGTGGAGATGACGAAGTCTGCCCTGGGCAGCAGCTCATGGAGCCGATTCGGATGAGCCAAAAGCTCCAGCCCCAGTTTTTGAACCACGCCGGGCTGAGGATCGACGTCTAAAGCCATGACCTTCATCCGCAACGGCACGAGCCGGGCGGCCAACGCCTTTCCCACCGCGCCCAGGCCGATGATCAAGGCGGTCCGGCCAATGAGCGCCTCGCCCTGCGGCCGGCCCCAGCGCCCTTCTGTCAACATCCTCCGGCAGAGATTGTAGCGGCGGGCACAGGCCATCATCAGAAATAGGCCGCCCTCTGCGGTGCACTCGGCATGCACCGGGGCTTCCCCGCCGGGAACATTGGCCACCGCGATACTGCGATCCGCGGCAGCGCCCAGATCGACCCCTTCAAGCCCCACGCCGAATTGCTGAATCAGTCGCAGGTCCGGGCAGGACCGGATGATGTCTGCGGTGATGCGGGCCATGGCCGGAATCAGCACCTCGGCCCAAGGCGCCTGTCGGGCCACCTCCGTCTGGCGGCAGACCCGGACATCATCCTCAGGCAACAGGTTGCGGATCGTGTCGATCATGGATGGAAACATATCATCACAGATGAGGATGCGCATTTTATCTCTCTACAAAATGGAGCGTCACACCGGTATCAAAGGCGTGCTGCTGAAAGCGGCCGCGGATCCCCTGACACCCGTCAAACACCACGGTGCGAAACTCCGGGCCAAAGTGCTCCCGCAGGCGGGCGGCAATATGATCCACCCGGAGCGAGAAGGTGTGACAGCTCAGGTTCTTGTGGAAAAGCACCCCGTCGGCGCCGTATTTTTCGATGTTGGCGATCCACACGGCCACGCGCTCGGGAATGGTCATATTCGTGTACATCGTCGAATAGGCTCTGGCCATGCTGTCCAGGAGGGCGTCGTAGCTTGAGGTGTCCAGTTCCTTGCGCCAGGCATCCAGGTAGGTAGAGCCCACCACCGCGATGCCCCTTGCCGCGAAATACTCCTGCAACTCCCGGAAATTATACCAGGTGGCCAGGTTGTCCCAAAGCAACCGGTGGCGCTCCCGGCCCACCGGGGAGACGCCCTGTTTGATCAACTCCTCAGTGGCGTCAATGAGCTGGGCATAGTATTCCACCGCCTCAGGCCGGCCCCGCTCGGACACGATCAGGGCCATATGCGAGAAGCCGTCAAAGGCCGTCAAGGGCGATGGAACATGAATGCCCAAATCCAAATAGGTCTGCCAGAGGTTAAGGGCCCGGCGGGATGTCTCTGCCGTCTCCAGCAAGTGATCCCGGTCAAGCCGGGTGCCGGTCTGGGCCTCCAGGAAGCGGATCAGATCTTCGAGTTGTTTGCGAACGTAATCTTGCCGTATGTTGTCGAAAGATCCGTCGAAGCGATCCCCCACATTGATCATCCGATACGGCTTGTTCCCGTAGATCTCGCTTAGATGATGGAACCACTCGCAGATCACCCGGCACTGATTGTCACAGGCCAGCAAGATATCCGGTTCGGCCAGCCGCGGGATGGGGCGTCCTGCGGCGTCAAGCAGGTCCTCGCTCCCCAGTGCGCCCCACCCATCCGCCAGGTACGCGGTATTAAAGAGTTCATAAGCGCAGCCCATCCGGTCCAGGCCCGCCGCCTCGGCCCTTCGCACCAACTGGGACTGGCCTCTGGCGATCAGCAGGGCCGCATGGTTTTCAGGGTAGACGGTGATCAGGTGCGGCTCGAACGCCTTGAGGATCTCCACAGGAAACATGGCCGTCACATAGGCCACCGGGCGTCCCTCGGCCTTCGCCTCCAGGGCCCGATGGTAATGTTCGCTCATGAGCCGGCGCTGCAATCGATGGACTTCTTTCAGCTGATCGTTGACCATTTCGCCTCCACACAACTTGGAAATGCCTTGATCCCGTCCTGTGAGTCCTTCTGACGACCGATTACTTTCCATAGTCTATCGCATGGTCGTAAACCTTCTGGATGAGCCCGCCAGGCGAATAAACCTTGCCCAGCGTTGCGATGCGCTTGATGATCCTGAAGATACAGAGGATCAGGCTCACCATGAAGATAGGGATCCTCCGATTGATGGAGAATTCTGATATCGTCTTCTTCGTCGCTTTGTTTCAGAGGTTCTCTTCCATCGGAAGGAGGAAGCTCCGGAAGCCGGCGCGGGGATATTCCTTCTTGATCCTGCGGATCCGTTCATTGATCCGGGGAACCTCTTCGTCGGCCACGGCGATCAAAAGGATGTTGTTCTTCCCGGGCCAGCAGTGGGTCCCGAGTTTCGGCTCCGTCTCCGTCCCCTCACCCCGAGCCTCCACCATCTTGGTATAGCCATGGATCCCCGCGTCCTTGAGGGCGGCGATCACCTCTTCATCCGCGGCCTCACAATAGATAATCAGGAACATCTTCATGGTTAACCCCCTCTGCCTCGCAGCCACCGCGCCCCGATCGTCAGTGGAGATCAGAAGACGCTTGTGGCGGTGAAATCCCATCGTGCTTCTTCTTACCCCGTCTTTTGAAAAACCCCTGCATATCGTCAAACAAATCATAGGCGGCGGGCACAACCAAGAGCGTCAGAAAGAGCGAGGTGAGGAGTCCGCCGATGACCGCGATCCCCATCGGGGCGCGGGTTTCCGCCCCCTCTCCCATACCGAAGGCGACCGGAATCATCCCGAAGACCATGGCAAAGGTCGTCATGAGGATCGGCCGCAACCGGACCGGTCCAGCCTGGAGGATCGCTTCCCGCCGCGAAAGACCTCGTGCCCGCAAGACGTTCGTGTAATCAACGAGCAGTATCCCATTTTTCTTGACCAGCCCCATGAGGAGGATCAGTCCGATAAAACTGAAGATACTGAGTGTGTTTCCCGTCAGCAGGAGCGCGCTGAAGGCCCCGATAAACGAGAGCGGCATGGCCAGGAGCACCGTAAAAGGATGGACGAAGCTCTCGAACTGGGCGGCAAGGACCATGTAGGCCATCGCCACCCCGAGGATGATGGCGAACAGCAGGTACCCGAAGGATTCACCCATGGTATCGGCCTGGCCCCTGTATTTCGGGAGGTAGTCGGGCGGGAGGATCTTCTCCGCAATGCCGTTGAGGTCCTGGATCGCCGCTCCTAGAGGCTTCTCTTCGAGGCTTGCGAAGAGGGTAATCGCCCGCTGGCGATCGACGCGGTTGATGACGCTCGGACCTCCGCCCTCCTGGATCCGGACGAGGTTACGCAATTCGACGAGACGCCCGTCACGCGACCGGACATAGAGTTTGCCCAGGTCGTCCGGATCTCTACGTTCTTCCGGATTGAGACGGATACGGAGATCATATCGCTTCCCCCGGAGCTCATCCTTGTATTTCGTCACGTCCGTTTCACCGCTGATGAGGAGGTTGATCGCCTCGGCGATAGTCCACACGTCCACCCCGAGATCGGCCGCCTTGTCCCGATCGATAAAAAGCTTGAGTTCCGGCTTGCCCATCTCGAGGGAAGTGTCGACATCCACGATCCCCGGCTTCTTGGCGAACTCGCCGGCGATCTGCTTCGTATAGGCCTGGATCGCCAGGAGATCAGGCCCCCGAACGCTATACTGGATCGGAACCTGCCTCTGTCCGCCGCCGATCATGGAGAAATCTTCGGCCGATACCTTGAGGCCGGGAAACCGGCTCAGCTTCTGGCGGATCTCTTTTTTCAGATCCATCTGCGTCTTCTTCCGTTCGCTCTTCGGGATGAGGCTGGTCATCATCATTGCGCGGTTGACCGCGCCGCCAATGCCGAGCACATAGTAGACCGCCCTGACCTCCGGCATCTGCCTCAGGATTTGCTCCGCAGGCCGGAAAAGTTCATCGGCCTTTTCCAGCGAATAGTCGATGGGCGCCTCCAGACGGACGATGAATTGCCCCTGGTCCTCGGGAGGGGTGAATTCCTTCCCCATGAAGGTTGTCAGATAGAGACTGCCGACAAAAATGACGAGGGTTCCGACCAGCATGATAACGCGGTGGTTCAGGGAAAAGGCCAGGAGATGCCGGTAGACCTCCTCCAGTTTTTTGTATCCCCGCTCAAACGATTCTGCAAGCCGGTTCGGCTTTACGGCGACCGTTGCGCCGGTTTGGTTTTCCCGCCTGAGAGCGACACGCTTCAGGAAGATCGAGGCGAGCATCGGCGTCAGAGTGAGGGAGACGAGAAGTGAAACCATCACGGAAAACACGACGGTCAGGGCGAACTGGAGAAAGAACCGGCCGATCATCCCCTTCATGAAGGCGACCGGGAGGAAGATTGCCACGATGGCGAAGGTGGTGGCCATGACGGCGAGTCCGATCTCGGAGGTGGCGAAGGTCGCCGCCTCGCGCGGCGCCATCCCCTCCTCGACATGCCGGTAGATGTTCTCGATGACGATGATCGCGTCGTCGATGAGGAGCCCGACGGAGAGCGTCAGGGCGAGCATGGTCATATTGTTGAAGGTGAACCCGAAGGCCAGGATCAAGGCAAAGGTGGAGATGATCGAGATCGGCAGGGCCACCGCACTGATCAGTGTCGTCCGGACGTTCCTGAGGAAAACGAAAACGGCGAGGATCGCGAACAACCCCCCGAGGATCAGGTGCTTCTGCACCTCCGCGATGGACCGTTTGATGAAGGTGGACTGGTCGATGGCGATATTCAGGGTCATCCCCGGAGGAAGCGTCTTATTAATCTTCGCTATTTCCTGTTTGACCAGGTTGACGACGGCCACAGTGTTCGTCCCGGACTGTTTCTGGACCCCCATCCCCACGGCGGGGATTCCGTTGAAGCGGACGATGGACCGTCTCTCCTCCATCCCGTCTTCTACTTTCCCGATGTCCCTGAGACGGACGGGGGCGCCCTTGTCATAGGCAATGACCAGATCATTGAAGTCGGCAACATTGAGGAATTCACCCTTGACTTTGATCGTGTACTCCTTGGAGACGCTCTCGATTCGGCCGCCGGGGAGTTCGACGTTCTGTCGCTGGAGGGCGACCATGACATCGTTCGCGGAGAGCCCGTAGGCCCTAAGCTTGCTGCCGTCGAGCCAGACGCGGACCTGCCGCAACTGGAGGCCGCCGAGCTGGATATCGCCGACGCCGTTGATCCGCTGGAGCTGCTCCTTCAACACCTCATCGACATAGGTGGAAAGCTCTCGGACCGTTTTCTGGCCCGAAAGGTTCAGCCACATAACCGCCGTCGCATCAGGATCGACCTTGGCAATCCTGGGTTCGTCGATGTCCTGGGGAAGCTTGTTTCGGATCAGGGCGACTTTTTCCCGGACATCCTGGACGGCGAGGTCAATGTCCCGCTCGAGGACGAACTCCACCGTGATCCGGGAATCCCCCTCGGTGCTGCTCGAAGTAATGGACTTCACGCCATTGATCGTGTTGACCGCTCCTTCGATCTTGTCCGTAATATCGACGTCGATGACTTCGGGGCTTGCCCCCTTCAGGTGGGTGGAGATGGTCACGATCGGAAAATCGACCTTGGGAAAGAGATCAACGCCGATCTCCGGATAACTGACCGCACCGAGGACCACCAGGGCCATGATGACCATGGTGGCGAAAACCGGCCTCTTGACCGAGGTATCAGCGAGCCACATTGACCAGCACCCCTTCCATCAGATTGTTCTGTCCCACGGTCACGACGATCTCCTCTTCCTTCAATCCTTCGGTGATCTCCATGAATTCCCCGTATTTCCGGCCGGTCTTGACTTCTCTCTCCTTTGCCCGGTCTCCTTCAACAACAAAGAGCTTGGTTCTGGAGTTGTCGTAGAGCAGTGCCGTGATCGGGGCGACGACCGTGCCTCGCGCCGGCCCAGTGTAGAGCGTCACCCGTGCGAAGAGGCCCGGTTTCAAGCTCTGGTCCGCGTTCGTCAACACGGCTTCCAGTTGGAGGGAGCGTGTCTTCTCCTCGAGGCTGGGGTAGATTGTCTTCAACTGGCCACGGAATTCTCGCCCGGGAAAAGCATCCACTGTAAAGGCGACATCCTGTCCCACCCGAAGGCTTCCCACATCCTTTTCCGTTATGGTAAAGGAGAGTTTAAGCATCTCCGTGCGGATGATCGAGACCAGGAACGTGCCATTCCGGATATACTCCCCCGCGGTCACTCGCTTCTCTTTGACCGCTCCGGCCATCGGGGCATAAATGCTCGTCTTGGCAAGCTTCTCGTGGGCCAGATCCAAGCCCATTTTAGCCCGGTCTACATCCCCCTGGGAGAGAACAAGTCGCGCCAACACGTCGTCGAACTGCTGCTTAGCAACCAGATCTTTCCGGTAGAGGGCCTCCTTGCGCTCATACTCCTGTTTCGCGTATGCAAGGCTCGCTTCCGCCTGCTTGAGGGCAACCGCCGCCCGCTCTGTGTCGAGGCGGTAGTCGGTCTCCTTTATCTCGGCGATGAGTTGCCCCTGCGTCACTGGTGAACCCTCCTGGACACGGATCGATTTCAGGATACCATCCACCTCGGAGCTGACGATGACCTCCTCATAGGCTTTGAGCGTACCGACAGATTCCACAAAGGGTTGGAGGGATCGTTTCTCCGCTGTCCAAACCCGGACGTTTACGACAACCTCTTTTTGCACCTGCTGCTCCTGTTTCTTGCATCCAACCTCCGCGATCACCGCGGTGCATAGCAGGATAGCCATGACGACCCAACCCGCCCTGCCCTTTTGCCGAATCGGTCTTCCTTCTCCGGATAGAGAAGACATTCCTCCAAACATGCAAATCTCCTTCTTGACACAAAAATATTCTATTGCTTCGCGGCCACCGTCGTGAGCAGTGTCCCAGTAACTTTTTCAATTGAACAGGCTTCAAACCATGCTATTATAAGAGCTTGCTTAGGGTCAACCCTTTACAAACTCACAGAAAAAGGAGGTCTATCATGAAAGTATCCCAAGCCACCAAAAGACTTCGCTTTTCTCTTCTTCGTGCCTTCTTCACCTTCATCTCAGCGTTATCTTGGAAAGGTAACTGATATGGAGGCAATGAGGTGGATTGAGAACCTGTATGGATGATCCTCAGAGGCCGCGATAGCTCTGGTCGAGATGGAAGCAGAGCTTCGCGCAGGCCTGCAGCACGCTTGGATACTCGGTGTACTTCGCCATGGTGTGCAGGTCTCCTCTCCATACCTTCCACCCGTGCTTATCGAGACGCCGGCGCAAGACACGCTCAGCCAAACCTCGACGCTCGGTATGGCGTTTGGCTGCAGGCACGTAGATGCGCGTGATGCAGGGATAGAACTCTGTCAAGACCGTCTGCCGCTCCACGCATAAACCTCGCCGCAGCAATCGAGAGAACCGTACTTTAGACCAGTTGCGTTAAGATCTCCAGTGACCAGTGGTTTTATTTGATCTTGTTCAGCCTTAGTTCCAGGTCGTGGAGCGGTTTCAGCGGCACTTCTGTTCCGCCCTCGCCGTGCGCCGCGTACTCGAATGGGTTGTCCAGATCTTTGATGAGGAAGAGCATGTAGGCTATCAGGAACGTCACAAGCACGGTGAAGAACAGCGATTCGTAGAACGGTTCTATCTTGATGAGTATCATGCCGAGGGCGATGGAGAACCCAAGTGCTTCCACGATGGCGTAGGCTGATGCTATGAAGTTCGTGTCCCTGATGGTGTGTATCCGCAACACTGCTTTGCGTATGGTGCTCTGCTCGTTCTTCATCCGAATGATGTAGTTCGCTTGCACTCCTTCTTTTTCCAGCGCTATGAAGAACCGGTTCATCTCGCTGATGTGGTCGAGTATTGCCTGCGTCTTCTCTTTCCTGTAGAACCAGCTGCGTATCGCGCTGATGAGTGCTTTGTGGTGTTCGATGAGCTGTTTTGCTGCTTTCGAGTCTTTCGCCTTGTGGATGGTGTGTGCGTCATCGAAAAGCGCTTCCAGCGATGCTGCGAGATCGCTCGGTATCTTCTCGCTTTCCTTGTAGTCCGAGAGCACGCCGCTGATGAGGAATCCGAGCAGGAATATGGTTCCTGCCACAAGGCTGGTGAACAACGCGTTCAGCGCTATGACTTCAAAACCGTAGATGTGGGAGAGGAGTTTGAGGCTGACGACGGCAACGAGGATAGGAATGACTTTGATGGCTACGGACCATTTCTGCACGGTTCTTTTGACTGCGTTCATCAGCCTTCTCCGAAAACAAAGGCGTTTTTAACTCTTATGAATTTGCTGCGGCCCTGCATGATGCATTCTTGTTGGTGCTTTCATGGGTTACTAAGCTTTATCGAGAACACTTTCACGAGTAACGGTTGAACAGGAAAATCGCTGTTTAACTTCCCGGTTATTTTATAAAATGTAGTGCTTCACGAAAAGCCATGGTCGAGTACAACAAGCAGATAGCTGACATCGAGGCAGAGATTAGCAAGACCAAGTACAATAAAGCCATGCGACACCACATAGGTAAGGGAATAGAAATCCATTTTTCGGACTCGGACTATACGGGGTTCGGCCTTGTGTGTCAAGGATAAAGCCAGTCCATCATGTTGTGGATGCTCATCTTCACCCGGTATGGGGCGGTAGTGGCAGAATGAGGGAGGGCGGATAAAGATAGCCGCGACGTTTGCTTTTCAGACAAGGGGCCCAAAAGGGATGAAGTGAAGACGTAGCTCTCCCCCCAACCCGCATCTCAATTTCAAGAGTCAGCCGGTGTAGGTCTCTGGGTATTCCGGGTCGACATAAAGCCACTTATCCGACCCTCCAGGCGGGCAAGCACAGGGAGGTGGGACATGGAATAGTCGATATGATGTTCCACGGGTTTTGGCGGCCCAGCCTGCCTGTGCGTGTACGCACGCAGACAGGTCGCTTTGGGTGGAGGTCGGGGCTTTACCCGCCGGAAGTTCGGCGGGTTTACCTCCCATAGTCCCAGGTGCTTGAGAACTTGTCCGCCTCTGGAGGATCTTTATCTATGACGTCTTGATCCTCGATAAAGGAAAGGACGCGCATCAGCCCGTGGCATCCTTCGACAGGCTCAGGACAGGCTTGGGGCAGGTAAGGGGATCTACCTCAAGGTTCCGAGTCTTGCATTTAATGATCACGGTGATGGCTGGAGGAGTGGCCAAGGTGATTGTGATGTCCATCCCAGTTCTTCCAGTGACCGTGCAAAAGGGCCAAGAGCAAGGCCCCAATAATCAGCATAAAAGCACCGATATAGGCAATCCATCTCTTGATACGGTACACATGAATCGGGGCCTTCGGTGCCGTTAGGTCTGATTTGATAATTTTAGTTTTCCGCCGGCTTTTATTTTTGAGGCCAGCCCCATGTGGTTTCCGTTCCACGCTTTTACGCGCCTTCGCAGAAATCTCCTTCAGAAAGGAGAGGGATGAATCGAGGTAGGGGATCCGCCAGAGCTTTGTCGAATGAGGATATGATGAGGCTTTTCTTGCTGGAGGCGTGAAGATGCCTCTTGGGGAAGCGCTGGGAGCTTCACTGGGCCGCCCACCTCCCTCTTCTCGGGCCTGGTTCTTGCCAGTCTTGCAATCGTATAACGCACAACTTGCGCAGTAATACTTCGTAGTTCTCCACTCCGGCAACTGATTGAGGCGTTCAAGAAACGCGTGCTTCAAATTGCCCTGTTCTTCTGTTTCGCCCACCTCCATGAATAAGATATCGCCCGCTAGGATGCTCTTTCCTACTCTGAGACCAGTGTGGCCAGAGGGTGTCTTCCACCACATCTGGCCGCTGGGTTTCTGGATGATCTCATACCTGCCTAGCCTGTAAGAAACGTCCTCTTTCGAATCCGATCCTTGTTCTTGATTTCCTTTCCCGAACGGTGTCCCTGAAAAACCAGTCTCTTCTGTCAATTGAGTTTGGCTTATTGACCATGCGGCTATTTCTTCCTCTGTCAGTTTCCTGCCGGATCTGCATTCACATATCGTATAATTCAAACAGCAATGCTTGGTTTTTCCCCATTTTGGAAAACGCTCTATCTGATTAAGGAATTCGTTTGCCAAAAACCCCGGCTCTTCGCTTTCACGGGGTCCGATGAACAGAATTTCTCCCCTTATGAAACACTTCCCTCCTACAAGAGCACCCAGTCCGGCATGCGCTTCCCACCACAACGCGCCGTTGTCGTCTTCGATAATCTTGTACTCGCCCAGTCTGTAGAATGTTGCTTTCATGTCGATCTAAGCGCTTGAGAAGAACCCCTTCGGCTCCGTACAACGAGCGCTTAACGTGTCCCCCACCTTGACGGATTCCTCTCCATGTAATGTGTAAACCCTTTCGAACTCAATATCCTGTGGATGCCCTGAAAGCTGGGCGGTTATGGGGCAAAGCATAACTTTTTTCCTTCCCGTACAGCGTCAAGCGTAGAATCTCGCTGGGACGCCAGAGTCGCATGCGAGGTCCCCATGTGCCCGTTCCGCGACAGACGATGACCGGCATGCCGCCCACCTCGTACCTGCCCTCCAGCAGTGGGTACATGATGCTGACAAGATAGCCGAACGGCCAGACCTGTCCACCGTGGGTGTGGCCACAAAGCATCAGGCCAGCACCTGCGCTCGCCGCAATCTCTGCCTGCCACGGGGTGTGGGAGAGGAGGATGGTCCCACCCGGAGGGCGACCTAATAGGGTTTGTGATAGAACATCGTCCATTTGCCCGCTCCTGCGTCTGGCGGTGAGATCCTCCATGCCCGCCAAGACCAGCCCTGGCCGGACTTCGGCCCAACCATTGCGTAGCACACGGACGCCTGCTTCCTCAATCAAGCGTATGCTCAGGGAGCGGTCCCCGTGGAACTCGTGGTTCCCGGGGACAGCCCACACGCCAAGCGGAGCTGAGAGACGACCCAGGACCGAAAGCAGTTCATCCGGGAGCTGCTCGTGCCCTTCGAAGATATCGCCAAGCAGAACCACCAAGTCGGGCCTCTGTGCCTTAACCTGGGTGATCCGCGCCTCCAGCCACCGCTCCCCGAGTACCGAGCCGAGGTGCAGGTCTGACATGGCGACGATTACTGTGCCGTCCATCCCGTGGGGAAGGCCTGGAAGGCGCACCTCGTAACTCTGAACGACCGGTGGTCGAAGACCCTGGAATAATGCGACTATGGAAAGCACCCCGCCGGCGACCAAGGCCCAACCTCGAAGCGAGGGGGCAAGCCGAGGCATGATGAATCCGAACGCGGTGATGAGATCGGTTGCCAGCAGAGGGACAAAAGCCAGGAACAGTGCGGCCATCCAGTTCATGCCCAGCAATTCAAGCAAGGTGGCCAAGGCTCCCGTGCTTTCGTGACCAACGAAACGGCCGAACAAGAAGATAGCCCAGAGAAAAACGCCTGTCCCGATGATCACTTTCCTGGTCACAGGCCGATCTACAAAGGGGACAGAAGCAATCCGCCAAAAGACGTAGACGTGCATCAAGGTGCAGGCTGAAACAAGTATGATTCCGAACACTGGCCCTCATCGTGCGACCCCGCAATACGCGGAGTCAAAAGATCCTGCCGGATTCGCCGCGCTGCCGGAGCAGCAGACAGACCCTAAACGTTACCCCCTTTTTTTGAATAACCATGCCAGAAGAGAGTACGGAGAGGAGTCCGGGAGATTTCCCGCAGAGAGCCCCCTTTGGGCGGCGCCTTGAATCCAGAGATTTGTGATCCTTTCACCTGCCTCCGTCCTTGCAGGACATCACGCTCAGCGTGAGTCCATCCACCTTTTCGATAACCGCTCTATCCCCCGCCGACAGCGGGAACTCGCTAACGGCTCGCCACAATTCTCCATGGACGAATACCTGCCCTTCAGATTCCTGCCAGTACATGATCATTAAACTTTTCACCGCAGATTCCCCTCAGTCAACCATCAGGTGACCTACGATTAACACTAGGATTGCTATTGAGAAAGCTGCAGATGACGTATGGATGCGATAAACACTCCTTCTCATCCACTTAGGGGATGCCTTGAATTTTAGTACTAACCCCAGAACAACGATCATCCCTATCAATAGGAAGCCCCATTCAGGAAGAGGAGACGAACGACAGGAAGACCATAGAAAATGAAAAAAGGCTATACACAAGGCGAGTAGATTTAAAACATAGTGAAATCTCATCAAGTATTTTTTCTGGAGCTGGTTAAATGCTTTGATTGAGCTTTTCGTTTGTGGCTTTAAAGGAAGGAATCGGTTCGCTCCTTTCACAAGGAGGCTGAACAGAACGGTCAAGTTGGCCGAAACCAGAAGCCAAGCCGCTGCTTGACCAGTAAGTTCATTCCCCTCGGAATCTTTTTCCTCTACTCGTCTATGTTCCTCGTCATGATCATTGTGCTCTTTTCGGCTTTCACGTTGAGTGTAATGCGTGTCTCCTGTTTGGCCATTGCTTGCCGGCAACAAACTCGGAACGACCTGAAGAATCAGGAATACCATCGAGATGAAGATGATGCGAATCATTCTATCGCCTTTTCCGGCCGTTAACCATTTTAAGCCCCTCGAACCACATGATGCTGACCACCCCGGCAGACAAACAGATCACTAGGTCAAGAAAATGTAATGTGGTTAAACGGAATAAGTTGCATAGGAATGGAATATAAAGCACCGCTCCTAGAAAAACCGCTGCCCCCCCTAACACCCACCACAATGCTGCATTTGGGGATCGTAAGGTGCTCAGGATGGTGCGGGACCACGAACGGTTTGTCAAGATCAAGCCCAGGTTGGCAATGATCAGGGTGGTAAACGTCAAAGCACGAGCTTCAGATTCCCCCTGCCCGCGGTACAGCGAGATGGCGAAAACCGCTAGAACGATGAGCAATACACTCGCGCCCTGCAGTAGACTTATGATCAGAGTTCTCCTGCTGAAAAGCGGCTCCTGGGAATTCCGGGGTGGACGGTTCATCACATCGGCTTCTTCAGGCTCTGCTTCAAAGACGAGAGAGCAAGCCGGATCAATAATCAATTCCAGGAACACAACGTGAACAGGCAAAAGAACCAAAGGCCATTGGAGAATGACCGGGATCAAGGACATCCCTGCAATCGGGACGTGAATGGCGAAAATGTAGGCAAGGGCTTTCTTGATATTGTCAAAGATCCTCCGTCCCATTTTGACCGCTTGGACGATAGAGGAAAAATCGTCATCGAGTAAGACCAGCGCCGAAGCCTCGCGGGCGACGTCCGTTCCACGTCCGCCCATGGCAATACCAATGTGTGCCGATTTCAGGGCGGGCGCATCGTTGACGCCGTCACCCGTCATGGCAACAATTTCTCCATTGGCCTTAAAGGCATTGACCAAGCGCAGTTTCTGTTCGGGCACGACCCTCGCAAAGATGTTAACCGTCTTGATGCGGTTTTGAAGTTCCGAATCGTTTATTCTATCCAAGTCGGGACCTGTGAGGACCTGATCATAAGACATGAGTCCAATCTGCTGGGCAATATTCTGAGCTGTTCCCGGATAGTCTCCGGTGATCATGACGACTCGAATGCCCGCGGTATAACACTCCCGAACTGCGTCAGGAACCGTCGGTCTCACCGGGTCAGCCAGCCCTATCAAACCAAGGAATTCGAATTCAAAGTCATGCTGCAAACCGGGCAAGCTGGTTTCCTTAAAGCATGCCTTGGCCACACCCAGGACACGCAGTCCCTCTTCTGCCATTGCGCCGATATGCCTGGTGAGATCTTTGACTTGAGTCGCATCGAAGTGGCAAAGATCGGCGATTGCCTCAGGAGCACCTTTTGCCCCAATCACATAGTCTGCGCCGTCCGGTGATTTCCAAACACGTGAAAGGGCGAGCAACTCTTTTGACAAAGGATATTCATGGACCAGAGCCCAGCTCTGGTGAAGGTGCTCTGTCTGTGCCAGGTACCGTTCTCCGAGTTCCCTAATGGCCTTTTCCATCGGATCAAAGGGGTCGATTTGGCTGGCTAGGATACTGAACTCCATGAGTCCATGAAATTTTTCGGGCATCACTTCCGGCGAATGGCCAACGTCCCAAAACTCACCCCCGGTGAAAAGCTTCTTTACCGACATGCGGTTCAGCGTCAGGGTGCCAGTCTTATCCACACACAACACCGTCGCCGAGCCGAGTGTTTCAATCGCTGGGACACGCCGCGTGAGGACCTGTCTTTGCGAAATACGCCAAGCCCCAAGCGCAAGGAAGATCGTGAGCACCACGGGGAACTCCTCAGGGAGTGTCGCCATAGCCAAGGTAATCCCCGCCAGAAGTCCGTTCAACCAATTGCCACGTGTTAACCCGAAGAGGATCACCACCAACACACAGAGCGACAAACCGACGATGGCAAGATTACGGACCAACCGGCCGGTTTCCTTTTGCAGCAATGTTCCTTCTGGTTCCACCATCTGCAGTGCTTTGCCGATCTTACCGATTTCTGTATGGAGCCCGGTGGCCTGAACTTGGGCGATTCCCTGGCCCTGTACCACCAGCGTGCTCGAGTAGACAAACGGGAGATCATCACCACCGGGACGGCTCATGTCCGGATTACCGGTCGTTGCCATTTTTCTCACTGGGACAGATTCGCCGGTCAATAGCGACTCGTTCACCGAAAGATTGACACAGGAAAGGATGACGGCGTCGGCCGGGACGCGGTCCCCTTCATTCAAAATCAGAATGTCACCGCGAACGACCTCGCGGCCGGCGATTCGTTTTTGCTTCCCCTCCCGGATAACCCGAGCGCGAGGGCTCGAAAGGTCACGAAGGGCTTCAAGCGCACGCTCTGTTTTTCGTTCCTGGTAAAGCGTGATCCCGATGACCACAAAGACGAAGCCAAGGAGCATCAACGCCTCTTCCATATCCCCCAAGAAAAGATAAAGAGTTCCGCCTGCCACCAGCAGCAAGAACATCGGTTCGCGTGCGACTTCGTAGACAATTGCAAAAAGACTACGCTTTTTGCTGGACGGTAAGTCGTTGGGTCCCTCTTCATTCAACCGCTTTGATGCTTCGTTTTCAGAAAGACCGGTGAGGGAATTGACCTCGAAATCCTTTGCCATAGGGCTACTCCTTATCGAACCATTATGGGATCGTGCGAAGGCTTGCCTGGAGGGCCTTGAACTCGACCACAAAAGATTTGAACTCACGGCTGCCGAGCGCGTCCTTTTTCTGTCCGAGGCGCTCGATCCGTTCTTGTGGCGTGGGATGAGTGCTGAGGAACACAGCGCCCGGTACGAGCAGTTCGGAGCAGCAGAAACGCCATCAAGATCGAGCCGAAGCATCCCAGCCGCAATGCCCGCTTATGCCGCCGAATCCACGAACGAATGGCTAAGTCGATCTCCGGCGACAGTCGATTTCAACCCCTTGCCTTTCACTCATCACGAGTGCGACGTTGCAGGCGGGACAATTCATGTCATCTTCTCCTTTCTCGTTTTGAACATATAGTTGCTTGTGAATCACAATAGTTGTTTTCGCTAGGCGCCACCTGAGATTTTTCTCACTGGCAATGACCTTGAACGGAACCATCACTGTATTTGATCACACCCAAAGGAGAGCTGCTTTCTCCTTGGTCATGGTATGAAGGATAAGTGAAGTTTAATTGTGATAAGTGAGGAAATTACAGATGTGCAATCAAATACGAAGTTTGACTGAGGAAATGCAAACGATGTGGTTGGATAGAATTACCGAAGCATCTGTATTCAAGAGTGCTGGAAGATATGGGGTGATATTTCGGGGTGTACGAGATGGGGGACGTTGTCGGTCCGTAGCCTTCTTGTTTGATTGGGTTGTTGTAGATACTTGCTTTTCAGAATAATGATGTTCCGAATGAGCCTCGTTGTGGGAATAAGAATGGAGTGTTTCGTCCCCAAAGGCGAGAAGAAGGTGTAACGTTACAAAGGTGATCACAAGGGCATTAAGAAAAACAGACAGCGAAAATCGGTTCATTTAGTCCCCAACATGTTCTTTCTTTCAGACGAAGTATAGGAGGAAGTCTCATTCTATGTCAACAGCAAATAAACATCGCCCTATGGCGGTTTTTCAGGTTCTTGCCATATGGCTGACTTTGTGAAGTCCTCGTTTCGTGACGATTAGCAGCGCAAGTCTCTTACCCAACTTGGAAACCGCCAGATAACGACTAACCAAATGCTATTGTGTGGACGATGCTCTCTGAAAATCCTTTCCTTCCTTGCCACAGTCTGCACGCTTCAAATTGGGACTCAGCGCAATCCTTTAGTAGAAATAGTATACCCGAACCTAGGGTCGTTTTAAGAATGGAAGTCTATGGCAGTTTAACTTGACTCCTGCGCCGCACGGATAGAGACAATTGCGCCGGGTAAACATCTCTAAACTCCTGCCCGCCAATGAGCATTGTCTAATCTCTGTGTCCCCTTCCCTGAACTCCCTTGTCAGCCTTCAGCCTGTAGTGTCGCTTCATTGCATTGACACACAAGCATAAGTTCCCTATACTTCGCCTCACAAAAAGGAAGTTCTTGCTATCATCCTGGCGCAGGCCATGGAATATATCACCCCCCCTTTGAATCCGCCTGCGCAAGATGAAGCAGAGATGAGGGATTGAGAAATGCTCGGTAAAAATGAAATCATTAAAAAAGCGTATGAATGCGGTTTTGGAGATATCGGTTTTACCACGGCCGATCCTTTTGAAACCCAAAAAGAACTGTTGCAGGAGCGTTATCAGGAATATGAATGGGCCTTTAAAGCCGGTCTGGATCTGATGGCCGGCACGGACCCCAAACAAATCCTCCCCCAGGCCAAGACCATTATTGTTTTACTGGAGGTCTATTTTAGCCAGGCCTTCCCCGCCTCTTTGGAACGTCATTTCGGCCGCTGCTATCTGGATGATGATCGGATCACCAAAGACCGTCTGGCCAAAAGAGTCAAGGCCTTTCGTACTTTTCTTAAGGATAACGGGATCGACTCCAAGGTGCCTTTTCATTTGCCTCACCGGGTGGCCGCGGCCCGGGCCGGCCTCGGTACCTTCGGAAAGAATTGTCTTTTTTATTCCAAAAAAGTAGTCGGCCGGGGTTCGTGGGTCTTGCCCATAGCCGTGGTGGTGGATCAGGAATTTGTCCCCGATGAACCCACCCTGGAGGTCGGCTGTCCAGACTGGTGCCGGAATGCCTGCCTGACCGCTTGTCCCACCGGGGCCTTGAAAGGTCCCCGCCACATTAACCCTAGCAAATGTATTTCCTTTCTCACCTATTACGGCCAGGGCATTACTCCCCTGGAATTGCGGGAACCCATGGGTTTATGGGTGTACGGCTGTGACCGCTGCCAGAATATCTGCCCCCGCAACGCCCCCTGGCTGGCTAAGGAACTGCCCGTGAATCAAAAATCAGCGGCCATGGTGGATGACTTCAAGCTCAACTCATTGCTTCATATGGATTCCCAATATTTTAATAGCCGGATCTGGCCCCATATGTTCTATACGTCCGAGAAAGACCTTTGGCGCTGGAAAATGAATGCCGCCCGGGCCATGGGCAATACCTTAGACGACCAATTTATTCCGGAGCTGGCCAAGGCCTTTCAGGAAAACGAGGACGAACGGGTTTTAGGCATGATCGCCTGGGCCTTGGGCCGTATCGGCGGCCCACAAGCTAGAAAGACGTTATCCGATGCCCTTCCTAAATGCGAGGGGTTGGTCAAAGAAGAAATATTGGCGGCCTTGGAAAAATGCTGACTTGCCAAGAATTACTTGTTGACGGAAAACTTGATGATGCCTCCTACGGATTTAACCAATAACTTAAGTCTTTTGGCCCGAATGAATGGAGAGAATAACCATGAAGCCGGAAGTTACGCACCAGGGTCCGGCTAAAGGAGGTCAGGTTATGCAAATCTCGAAAGCTCAGGAGTTAGTACTCCCCGAAATGAAGATGCTCCACCAGCAACTCTCAGTGCTGCCGACGGTAGATGTGTTGAAAGAGATAGAGCGGGAATGGGTAGAACTCAAAGACCGAATCGAGTTCCCTTCGAAAGGGAGTGTGGCGATCGCCGTGGGCAGCCGTGGCATTTCTGGTCTAGCCGAGGTTGTTCGGGCAGTTGTGAAGAAGTTGAAGAAGGCCGGCTGCGAACCCTTCATCGTGCCCGCTATGGGCTCCCACGGCGGGGCTACAGCCGAAGGTCAGACGGAGGTGTTAAGGGCTCGTGGGATCACCGAAGAAAGTGTCGGCGCGCCGGTCCGGGCTACCATGGAAGTGGCGCCCATGGGCGAAATCCATGGCATTCCCCTGTTCATGAACCGTGTGGCTCACGAGGCCGACGGCATCGTCCTTATCAACAGGATCAAACCCCACACGAATTTTGTCGGCCCAACAGAGAGCGGCCTGATCAAGATGATTGCCATCGGGTTGGGTAACCAGATCGGAGCCGAACACTACCACCGTCTGTCCGTCGTTCGAGATCAGTATGAGATCATCAGTTCAGCCGGAAGGGAACTGCTCAAACGCTGTCGGGCCCTCTTTGGCGTAGGCCTTGTCGAAAACCAAAACCATGAGACTGGAGTTGTGAAGATGGCCCGGGCCGACGAGATCGAATCGATGGAGGTGGAACTCCTCAAAAACGCGCGTGCCTGTTTGGCCACCCTGCCTCTGGATGAGATTGATCTGCTTATCATAGACGAGATGGGGAAGGAAATCAGCGGGGAAGGGATCGACCCCAATGTGGTAGGGCGCGACGTGTGCGCATACGGGGCAGAGCGGCCCTGGCCTAAAATCACCCGCATTTTTGTCCGCGACCTGACCGAAGCCAGCGAGGGCAGCGCTGTCGGCATCGGCCAGGCCGATTTCACTACCCAACGGTTGGTGGACAAGATCGACTTCGAGGTGACCGCCATCAACTGCCTGACCGCCTGTTGCCCCGAGGCAGGTAAATTGCCGCTCACCTACCCCAGTGACCGGGAGGCCATTGCCGCGGCGCTGGTGACGCTCAGGCCTTATGGCCTTGACGACCTTCGCATCGTCCATATCAAGAACACCCTAGAACTCGAGAACCTGGTGGTGTCTAAAGGTTGCCTCTCGGACCTGCAAGGGAAATCCAACCTGACCATCGAGGCAAAAGACCTGCAATTGGAATTCGATGCTTCCGGGAATCTACTCTCTCCTTTTGCGGCCCACTAGCAGGTTGCTGAAAAACGCCCATCTACTGCGTTGCCCTCATCCCTCGTCCTTGCGACGTACTGGACTGTACGTCTCACTCCTCGGGATTTCGTGCGCCTTGTATCTGATCGTTCTTGAGCAACCTGCGAGTATGGTCTTTTTAGAATCCTGGTGGAGATCACCGAATGGGGAGCCTCACTTTGCCCAGCCCCTGATGAAACTCAGGTCCGTGGCCGGGGCGAAGAAGCAGATGAACTCCAGTTCCCCGTCCCCCACGTTTCGGGTCAGGTGCTGTGTTTTGGGTGGCACATAGATGGCAACTCCCGGTTCCAGGCGATGGGCCTTTCCAAGAAATTCTATCTCCCCAACCCCCTGCAGGCCGAAGAAAACCTCCACCTCCGACTCGTGCTGATGGGCAGGCCCGATGCCGCCAGCATTGTAGCGAAGGATGGCCATACTGCAATGCGCCCCCGGAATGACTTTGGGGTCGAAAAGAAGGCGGCCAAACCGGCCCACGCCCTCCGGCGATTTGCGCTCTGGTGTGTCGTCTTTCGAAAATCTGTATTCTGTCATGTCTTAATAAGCCTTTACGTATAACGTTGAGGATGCAGCCTGATCTCCTTCAAGAAATCATCCACGATCCGCTCCTGATCGTATTCGGATTTCCATCCCCACTCCTTCCGGGCGATGCCGTCGTCAAGGGGCTTCGTGAACCCGTCAATGATCTTCTGACGTTCCTCATCCACTTTGAAATCGATCTTGGCACCGGGAACCTTCGCCCTCACCAGGTCAACCAGTTCCTGGGCACTGGCGGCAGGGGTGGGGCCGGCGATGATGTAGTTTACCATCTTGATGTTTTCCAGGGGTGCTTTCCCCAGCATCACGATGGCCTTGCCCGCGTCCTTGAAGTACATGACCGGGCACCGGGTCTCCGGTTTCACGTACATGGTGTAAGGGTTCCCCTTGCCGCACTCCTCGATCACCCACGCGTTGTACTGAACGATGCCGGGCGTTTTGACCCCCGGTCCAACAATGGAAGGGTATCGGACCCCCCGATAGTCCAGGCCGTACTTTCGCTTGTAGAACTTGCCCAACAGCTCCGAGAAGACCTTGGTGCACCCGTAGAAAAGCTGGGGCCGCTGCAAGGTGTAATCGTCCACGAAGGACTCGCGGATATCCAGTCCATAGGTGGCGATGGTGCTGGAAAAGAGCACCTGGGCAACATCGAACAATTTCGCCGCCTCCAGCACGTGGAATGTCCCCATGGCGTTGGCCCGGAACGAGGCCGCCGGATCGGCGTCAGAAGGCATCGAGAGCATACCCCCGATATGATAGATCCACCTTGGGCCTGAAGGTCTTGACCACGTTCAAGACGTGGCTGAAGTTACCCAGATCCCCTCGCACCACCTCCACCTGGTCCGCCACATCATCGAGCAGCTTCGTGGAGGGGTTGATATCAAAGACAACCGGCCTCTTTTCCCCCTTTTCCAAGAGATCGCGCACCACCTGCGCGCCAATAAACCCGGTTCCGCCTGTGACCAAAACGCTCATGTCCGCCTCCGATCAAAACTAATGCAAACGCAGTAAATTTTTTTACATTCGGATCCTCCCCCTCACCCTTCCCCTCTCCCCCAACTTGGGGGAGAGGGCGGGGTGAGGGGGCTCAATTGTCTCTCCAATGACATTTGGGTTTTGTCATTTGATGTTGTAGCTCTTGCATCTGCGCCTCATTCCTGGTCCTGGGACTTGCCCCAGTAAAGCGCCTTCAGTCTTTTCAGGAACTCCTCATCTCGTTTTCTAACAGCTTCATCCAATTCCGCCTTGGAGAAATCCAGGGCATAATCGTAGAAGCCCTTTCCCGGTCTTGATCCCATAGTGGCCTTGAGAGACCAGGCCCTGGAGTGCCTTGGGCGCTTCTGTGGAGCTCTGAATCTTGGGAATCACGTTCTCGTAAACCTTGAGCCATACATCCAACCCTCCCAGATCCATGGTGAGCAGCATCCCGATGCTGGCCAGGCGAAACCCGATGCTGCCCTTGATCGCCTTGTCGATATCCTCGGCGCTGGCCACTCCCTTTTCATAGAGGTCAATCACCTCTCGGGCCACAGCGATCTGGATCCGATTCACCAGGAACCCCGGCAGCTCCAGGTTGATCTTCACAGGGAGCTTTCTGATTTTGGTCAGAAGTCCGACGGTCGTCTCAACCGTAACCTCGCTCGTCTTCTCGCCCTTCACCACCTCCACCGTGGGGACGATGTGAGGGGGATTGAACCAGTGGGTGATGACCAATCTCTCCTTCTTCTTTACACGGGTGCCGATATCCGTCATCCTCAGAGAGGAGGTGTTGCTGGCAATGATGGCATGCTCAGGGCAGAGGGATTCCACTTGCTGGAAGAGATCCTGCTTCAGTGCCAGGTTCTCGGGCGCCGCCTCCACGATGAAGTCACTACCCTCCACTGCGGCACGCAGTTCCGTTGTGGTGGTGAGTCTCCGAAGGGCCGGCGCGATCTCTCGTTTTTTCACCAGACCCGCATCATGAAACAGCTCCAGGTTCTTCTTGATGTGCGCCCTTGCTGTTTCCAGTATCGACTCTTTGAGATCATAGAGAAGAACAGGGTATCCGGCCATGAGAAAGGTCTGGGCGATCCCATGCCCCATGATGCCCGATCCAAGGACCGATATGGTCTTGATGTCTTCTAACTTCATTCTGATCTCCTGGATTCTTGTATTCTGTCTCCTGAATTCTGTCTTCTAATAATTGACCTTATCCAGCCCCTTCAGCCCGAGAATTTTCCTGGCCTCATCAGGCGTCGCAGGCTCGATCCCGAGTTCCCTGGCGATCCTGCCGATCTTCTCCACCTGCTCGGCGTTGCTCTTGGCCATGCGGCCTTTTTCCACGTAGAGGTTGTCTTCAAGACCTACCCGCACATTCCCGCCCATGAGGAGGGCCATGTTGCACATGTTCATCTGATGGCGGCCCGCAGCGCACACGGACCATTGGAAGTCCCCTAAGGCGGCTCGCGCCGTCTGGTAGAGGAACATCACGTTTTCCAAGGAGGGCTGGATGGCCCCGAGTATCCCCAGGACGAACTGCAGGTAAACCGGCTTCTGGAGATAACCGGCCTCGATCATGAAGGCCACGTTGTTGATCATTCCGACATCGTAGATCTCGATCTCGGGTTTGGTCCCGCTCTCCCTGAAGAAATTGCAGAACTCCTTGAGGGTCTTGAAGGTGTTGGGAAAGATGAAGTCCTCGGTCATGCCGATATACTGGGGCTCCCAGGGGAACTTCCATTCCTTGTAGCGGGAGAGCTGTGGAAACAGGGCGAAGTTGATGGATCCGAAGTTGAGCGAAGCCAGCTCCGGCTTGAACGTCCGCACCGAGACGGCGCGCTGCTCCGCGGTCATGCCCAGCCCGCCGCCTGTGCTGAGGCACAGAACCATGTTGCAGCGGGACTTGACATTGGTAATCACCTCCCTGAAAAGGTCTGCGGACACAGAAGGCGCCCCTGTCTGGGGGTCTCTCACGTGGATGTGGGCCACGGCTGCCCCGGCCTCATACGCCCTCACAGCCTCATCCGCAATCTCTTTTGGCGTGATGGGCAGATGAGGGGTCATGGTCGGGGTGTGGATGCTTCCGGTGATCGCTGCGGTGATGATTGCCTTTGACATTCCTCTCTCCTCCCTCGTTTAGGTTGTGAAACTCTATCTCAGCCCAGCCCCGTTTGTCCTTAATGATACACGGACGCTCAGTGTGACAACACCCTCGGCAGCCAGAGGCAAAGCCCAGGGAACACGATGCAAAGCACTGTGATCAACATCTGAAGGAGGACGAAAGGCAAGACCCCCCGGTAGATGTCCGTAAGGGGGATGTCCGGTGCGATCCCCTTCAGGTAGAAGATGGAGTATGCAAAGGGTGGTGACAGGAACGATATCTGCAGGCTGACGCAGACCACCAGCCCCACCCACAGGGGATCGAACTTCAGGCTGAAGAGGACAGGGGCGAAAATCGGCACCATGATCATGAGAATACCGATCCAGTCAATGAAGCAACCCAGGATCAGGATGATGATCAGCAGCACGAAGAATACCCCCCAGCGGCCCAGGCCGAAACCCATCAGCAGGTCTGTGATGACCTGGCCGCACCCGGCGTTCAGAAAGGCCCCGGTAAAGATGTTGGAAGCGATGGCGATGAAGATGATCATGGCCGTGATGCGGAGCGTCAGGTAGCAGTTCTCCTTGAAGGACTTCCAGGTGATCGTGCGGTAGATAAGCCCCAGGGTAATGGCCCCGATGGAACCGACGGCCCCGGCCTCGGTGGGCGAGGCCACCCCGAAGAAGAGGGATCCCAGCACCAGGAACACCAGGCCCAGAGGAGGAGCCAGGTATTTGACGCCCTGAACAAGGGAGTCCCGGGAGAAGAACTTCAGGCCCATCTCCTTGGGCAGGCTGGGGCCCATCTCCGGGGTAATCATGGTCCGGATGATGACATAAACGATGTAGAGTATTCCCAGGAGCATGCCGGGGATGAATGCCCCTGCATACATGTCCACCACCGAGACCCCGGCCATAGGCGCATACAGGATGAGCATGACGCTGGGAGGGATCAGGATCCCCAGGGTGCCGCCGGCGCAGACCACCCCGCTGGCCAGGGCATTGGAATAGCGGGCCTTTTGCATGGAAGGGATGGCCAGAAGGCCGATGGCCGTCTCCGAGGCCCCCACCACACCGACGCAAGCCGCAAACATCATGGCCAGGGTGATGGTGGCCACGGCCAGCCCTCCCTTGAGCCCGCTCATCCACCGCTGGAGTATCATAAAGGACCGCTCGGCCACGCCTGAGGAGCCCATCATGGCCCCCATGAATATGAACAGGGGGACTGCGGCCAGGATGTATTCCGAGAGGGTGCCGTTGATGACCCGCTGCGGGATCATGTAAAGAAAGGCGTTTCCCCCGGTCAGGTACCCGAACAGGAGCCCCATGGTGCCGATACCAAAGGCCAGGGGAAAGCCTGCCAGGAGGATGAACAGGCTGAGAAGCATCAGGACGGTAGTCAGTTCAGGACTCATGGGACCCTCCTTTGATGGCGACGCGGAGGGCTCGCAAGAAGCTCACCAGCCCCTGAAAGATGAACAGGACGAATCCGAAGGTGATGATCAGCTTGAACGGCCCCAAGAGCGGACGCCAGACGCTCCCGGAGGATCGCTCCCCGGACAGGAGGGACCACAGGGCATGGTCCCCGCATTTGTACGTCAGGACGATGAGGAAGGGAAAGAACAGCAGGAGATAGCAGATCACGTCCACCCACGCCTTCGCCCTGGGCGACAGCAAGGCGTAGACCAGGTCCATCCGCACATGGCCCTTGAGTTTCTCGCAGTACGCCACGCCCAGCATGGCATACGCACCATACACCATGTAAGTGATATCAAAACCCCAGGCAGCCGGCTTGTTGAAGACGTAGCGCAGGGCCACGTCATAACAGATGGCCGCCACCAGCCCGGCCATGAGGAAGCTGGCCAGCTTCCCGTCCACTCGCTGATCGCGTCCATGACACGGAAGACCTTTTCCATGGAGTCCCTCCCCCCGTTCTCTCGGAGAAAACCACACTAGCAGGTTGCTGAAGAAGTCCGTGCTTACAGGCTGCTCAAAAACGTCCAGATCCAAGGCCCCCGAAATCCAGAGGAGCGAGGCGTACTTGCCGGTACGTCGCAGCGACGAGGGATGAGGGAAACGCCGGAAATGGGCGTTTTTCAGCAGCCTGCTAGAGGGCTATATCCCCATGGGTGCCACAGGGATAATAGCCCTCACGAGGACATCGCTATTTTCTCTCCCCTCTCAGTGGGGCAGCGAGAACATCTTGGAGTAAGGATACCACTTGTCGCCAAAGGCCTTCTGAGACTTCCACACCTTGCCAAAGAACTCATCCTTGGCACCCATTTCGTCCAGGTAAGTATTGGCCCACTTCATGAAGGTCTTTATCGTCTCCGGGTCCACCTGTACGATCTCAATGCCCTTCTCTTTGAAAAAATCCATGGCCTCCATACTCTTGGACTCCATCCAGAGCCAGTTCTGGAGCCGGCTCTTCCAGATGGCCACATCCACCAGCACCTTCAGATCCGCCGGGAGGGCCTCCCAGGCCTTCTTGTTGACAACGACTTCCAGCTGGGATGCAGGCTGGTGAACCCCTGGAAGATGAAGGTACTTGCAGACCTCCCAGATGCCCAGGGTCCTGTCGAGGCCGGGAATGCTGTATTCTGCGGCATCGATGACTCCCCTCTGACAGGTTGGGCATGATCTCACCCGGCGGGCATGAACACGACGGAGAGACCGTTTTTGGTCAGCACATCCCCCATGACGGGCATCATGCGAAACTTTATGCCCTTAAAGTCTTCGAGCTTGCGAAGGGGCTTCTTGGACCACATGAAGATCTCCATGGCAATGGGCGAAGTGATGAAGACCTTCACGTTGTAATTGTACTTGTCATACATCTCCTGATACAGCTCTTTTCCGCCGCCATGTTCGAACCACATCTGCATATCCAGGGCGTTCATGCCCCCAGGGGCGGCTGTGAAGAGCGGCGACACGGGGATCTTCCCCACCCACTGCCCCGTATAGCCGAAATTGGCTTCATACACGCCGTCGCTCACGGCCTTGAGCCCTTCGAACGGGGGGACCAGGGCGCCCGCCGGGAAGACCTCCCACACCAGCCTGCCTCCGGTCACCTCTTTGACTATGTCAGCAGTGCGCTGGAGGGTCTCATGGTAAAGCATCCCGGCAGGGACGAATCCCTGGACCTTCCACTTGATGACCTTGTCCTGGGCCAGGGCGGGTGTCATCAGGGCAATCAGGATCACAAGTGCGAATACGCCAACAAAAAACTTCCTTTTCATGGCAACTTCCTCCTTGTTTCGTAAGTTGTTCCGTGGCGATGGTGCCGGCAAACCCCTAAGTTACGTCCCCTATCTACCCTACTTAAACCCAATGGTTGCAGCGAAAAGCGATTGACGTTCAACTACTACCCTTTTCGAAAACCTCCTGTCAATATCTAATAGAGTTCGTGCCAAATACCTCCTGAGAAGAGTCCAGAAAGGTTTCGATCTTTTTTCGGAAGCTACAAAAACGCCTACTTCCACAATTCAATTCTGCAGGGAAAACTTCAAATTTTCTCATTTTACAATAGAATCGAATGGGATTAGAATTCTCTACCTGTAAGGTCAGGAATTAGATCAAACCTTAGCTATTGCTTCGATCTTACCTGGGCAGATGATCCGGGTGATCACTTCTTGGAGACAATCTATGCAGCGGGAACATGCATTGACGATACGCCTGAATCCCAATGACAACGTGGTTGTCGCATTGGAGGATCTGCAGCCGTGCACGACCATTGAACAAGAAAGGGTCGTTGTACGGGAACCGATCCGGGCCGGTCACAAAGTGGCCACCGTGGCTATTTCGGCAGGAACCTTTGTCCGCAAGTACGGCCAAATCATCGGCAGCGCCTCTCGCGACATACAGCCCGGCGAACACGTGCACACGCATAACCTGGAGATGTCGGACTACGCCCATGATGATGCCTTTGGGTCGGAGAAGAAAACTGCGGAATTGCGGCCGGACCGGGAGTCGGCGTTTTTTGATGGGATTGTTCGCGATAACGGGCAAGTGGGAACCCGGAACTATATTGGTGTGCTGCCGACCGTCGGATGCTCTAGTTCTGTATGCCGATACATCGCTGATTGCTTTCGCGGCGATAGTCTCGATGACTTTCCCAATGTGGATGGAGTCGTCGGCTTGACCCAGAGTTCCGGGTGTGGCATGGCTTCCTATGGCGATGGCTTTGATAACCTGCAGCGCACGTTGGCCGGTTATGCCGCACATCCAAATTTCTGGGGTGTTTTGATGGTAGGCCTTGGCTGCGAGGTCATCCAGATAAATCCACTTGTGGAGAATATGAACCTTGAGATGAGTTCCCGGCTTCAGACGTTGACTATTCAGGATACGGGAGGGACAGAGGCCTCGGTTCGTCGAGGGGTGGAGATTGTAAAACACATGCTGCCGCTGGCCAACCGTTTGAAACGCCGGCGGGTAGAGGCTTCCCATCTTATTGTTGGCCTGGAATGCGGCGGCTCGGATGCCTACTCGGGCATTACTGCCAATCCTGCCCTCGGCGCGGCCGCAGACCTAGTGGTCAGGAATGGTGGTACCGCCGTGCTCAGTGAGACCACCGAAATTTACGGGGCCGAGTACTTGCTGGCCAGACGAGCGGTGAGCCCAGAAGTTGGGCGGCGACTCATAGAGGTGGTCCGTTGGTGGGAAGATTATACTGCCAAGAACGGCTCAAAGATTGACAATAACCCGACCCCCGGCAACAAGGCCGGCGGCCTTAGCACCATTCTGGAGAAATCTTTGGGCGCTGTGACCAAGGCAGGCTCGACCAATCTGGTTGAAGTCTACCAGTATGCGGAACAGATTCTGGAAAAAGGATTTGTTTTCATGAACACACCGGGCTACGACCTGATGTCCACAACGGGAAAGATTGCTGGTGGCGCGAACATTATCTGCTTTACCACCGGATGTGGGAGCGTGATCGGATGCAAGCCGACACCGGTAATCAAACTGGCCTCCAATACGCCGATGTATGAGCGCCTTTCGGGAGACATGGATATCAACTGCGGTATCATCGCCGATGGGAAAAGCACCGTGGAAGACATGGGAGCAGTCATTTTCCAGAAGATACTGGAAACGGCCTCCGGGAAAAAGACCAAGAGTGAGTTGTTGGGCTATGGCGACAACGAGTTCGCTCCCTGGCAAAGCGGGGTGGTGGTCTAGCGGAGCCTCCTTCCGCCAGATGGGTAAGAGCATTAGGGCCCTGGACGTATCGCAGTGGCGCAATCAGGACTTTTAAGCTCATTTTTGACTCCTCTTGTTATTTCTCCTTTTCTTGTGTGTCTTGTGAACCTGATCCTCGAAAGGAACTGCCAGAATTGGAGGTGAAGGAAGAAAGAACGCCCAACCTTATTTCGTCATTTGTTACTTATAACCGACCGATTTCTTGTCTCCACGATAGAGTTGTGATGCAAATCGTAACCCAGGATGATCGGGTCCATAGCCGGCAAAAATTAGGGTTTGATCGCAATTTTAAGGACATTATCCTCCTTGTGCTCAAAAATACGGTATGCCTCTAAAATATCATCCAGTTTCATACGATGGGTTATCATAAAATTGGTATTGATCCTGCCGGCCTCAATGAGCTGCACGGTCTCGTGCAGACGATCGCAGTGTACCAAGCCGGTGAAGATTGTGATGTTGTTCATGACCATTTCATTGAGGGGGACCTCGACAGGCTTACCCCACATGCCCATCAAAGACACCGACCCGCCTTTACGAACTGAATCGAATGCAATTTTAAAGGATTCAGGATTGCCCGCACACTCGACGACAACGTCGGCGCCATATCCATTCGTAAGTTTCCGAACCCTTTCGGCTGCATTTTCTTGATTGGGATTGATGGTCAGGGCGCCCCTCTCTTTGGCAACCGCCAGTCTGTAGGCTTCTATGCCGATCATAATGATTTTTCCGGCTCCGAAAACAGGAGCGATCTCCTGGACACAGAGACCTACCGGTCCCGGACCGACAATGGCAACTGTGTCACCGGGTTTGATGGGGACGTTTTCAAGGGCGAAATAGGCTGTCGCAATCACATCCCCAACGAAAAGTACGTCCTCATCAGTAAGCGTTTTCGGTATTTTGACCAGACTCATATCCGCAAAAGGAACCCGTACATATTCCGTTTGGGCTCCACCGAGTCCGCCACGAATGGATCCAAAACCGATGATGCCACCTTTTTCACATTGAGACGTAGAGCCTTTTCTACAATAAAAACAATTCCCGCAATGCACAAATGTCGGGACGATGACCCGGTCTCCCGCTCTGAAGCTGCTCACATCCTCACCGACCTCCTCAATGACGCCGACACATTCATGCCCGATCGGACTTTCCGGATCTACCACGGTCTGTCCATGAATCAAATGGAGATCCGATCCGCATATGGTCGAAAGCGTAATTCGCACGATCGCATCCGATGGTTTTTGAATTTTGGGAACATCCAATTCTTCCAGGCTGATATCACCGATTCCATGGAATACGACACCTTTCATCTTCTTTTTCATCATTCATCTCCCTAAAATCCCACACGGACTGGCAAACAAAAATAGCAAAGGGCCTCTCAATGACACAGAGTTCTTTCAATCGCCTCAAGAAAGAGTGAAAATTATCACCGTGTCATCCTCGGAAAGCTCTTTCTGACGGTGCTTCACATAAACTGAGAATCGCGAATAAAGGGCGTTGGTTGAGGGGTTAAAGGTTTAGCTCATCCGCCACTGACAAAAGAGAGAATTTCGACACCATCATTCTCTTCCAGTTTCGTATCAAGCCAATTCAAGTGCACGATGAATCTTCCATTCTTCCTTATGACGACGTTAGGCCTGAGAGTCTTACCGTCGCTGTCGAATAGCTTGCTGCGGCGATCATCCGTATTGCAGAGAAGGTTGAGCAGGTCTCTGACGTTGGCCCCGGCTTTGAGACTGATCTCTCCTTCACTCATTTGAAAGACCTCTTTAAACCGAGGGAAAAATTTCACCTTTACCTTCATTCCGTTCTCTCTCCTGGCAACAAAGTCATGCACAAACGACCTCCCTGTGATCAAAGGCGCCCGGTTCAGCCACTGTCCCAGTTTCTTCGGGACTATTTGCAAGCAAGAACAGCTCTCTTCACGAGAGTCTTGGCGACCTGCACCATGTAGGCGTTATCTTTCAGTGGCTTTGCACCTTCGATCGCCGCATCGCCAGCCGCTTCGGCAGTGGCCTCGTTGAGAGCCTTCCCTATCATGGCCTCCTCGGCTTTTCTTGCCCGATAAGGCGTGACGTACACTGCGTTCAGGCAGATTCTGGCCTTCTCAACCTTGCCCTTCGAACTCACCACCATCACCGCACAATTGACAATAGGAAAATCAATCGATTTCCGCAAAGCAAACTTGAGAAATGCACTCCTGGCATTCTTAGGCGGAGCTGGAATCTGAATCTCCGTCACAATCTCATCGTCGTCAAGAACCGTCGTCTTTGACACGTCTACGCGGAAGAAGTTCTCCGCCTTGATGGTCCTTTTGGACGTCCGGATACTCGCATCCAGTGCAATGAGGGCCGGGGCCGTATCGCTCGGATGCACCGCAACGCAACCTTCTTCAACGCTGCCCCCAAAAATGGAGTGGTAGCGGTTGTCTCCCTCAAGGGCATAGCACCGGCTCCCTCTCTTCCTGAGGCAAGAAAAGCGGTTGTCAGGATGACGGTAATACCAGCATCGAATGTCCTGGCAGATATTGCCGCCCAGGGTCCCCATCTCTCTGAGATGGGGCGAGGCACATCTGCCTGCCGCCTCTGCCAGTGCGGCATACCTCTCTCTGATGAGGGGGTTATGGGCGATATCCTCCAGGATGGCCATGGCTCCCACCTTCAGCATACCCCCTTCTTCCCGAATCGCATCCATATTCGGTATCTTCTTGAGATTGACTAACGCCTCGGGATAGGCAGGCAATATCTGGTCCTTCATCTTGCCGATGAGGTCGGTGCCGCCGGCAACCAGATTCGCCCTACCTCCATAACGTTTCAGAATCGAAACCGCGTCATCAATAGACGTCGCATTGAAATGTGCAAAACTCTTCATCTTCGTTCCCCCTATATTTTCCCGAGTGCTTTCAGTATCCGATCCGGTGTAATGGGAAATTCATAGATCCATATTCCAAGCGCATTAAATACTGCAGGTCCCAAGAGTGCGGGGATCATGGTGGCAATGTCTTCACCGATCCCTACGACACCATAGGGACCGTAGCCTTGACCTGTTTCGACGAGATGCGTATCGATTGCGCCGCAATCTCCAATGGTCGCAATCTTGTAATCTAGGAGATTGCCATTCAACATGACCCCTGTGGCTGGATCATGGACAACCTCTTCGAACAGGGCGCGTCCCACGCCCATATAAGTGCCGCCGTATTGCTGCCCTGCACATGTTTCCGGACTTATAGCCTTCCCCACATCGTTCACATTCACCACATTTGTGACGAGAATCTCTCCGGTCTCTGTGTCAACCTCAATCTCCATGAAATGGGTCTGTCGGGACCATTTCGGCCTAAACGGCCACCCGTAGCAACACAGCTGACTCTGGTGACTGTAGGCAAAGAAGGGCACGCTGAAAGGGTGTCTGGTTGCGCCATACAATTCATGAAAACCCAAGGGCCCAGCCTCCGCAGAGACCCCGACAAGATCAGCCACTGCAAGTTTCTTGGAAGGATCTTTTTTGAGATAAATGACGCTGTCCTTAATGTCCAGGTCTTCAGGTTTGCAGTCCGGGAAAAAGGGCGGGAAGCTTCCCCTCTGGGTGACTGCCCTAAGGCTTGTGGCTGCTTCCAACATCTTGGCCTTCAACAGTCTGGCACAATGCCTCACGGCCCAACCATTGACGCTCATGTTGGTGGAAGAATCGGGACACATGGGATAGAAAGGGACGTCTCTGTGCTGGTTGTAGAATACATCTTCAAGGCGCATCCCGATTTCATCAGCAGCAATCTGGCAGTAGGCTGTATCCGCATTCACGCCGTTGTCACACCGCTGGCCAAGGATGGAGATGGTTCCGTCATCTCTTTCGACACGCATTGCTATCTCACTAGTTCCGCAGGAATCATCCCATTGATGGCTCCACGTAAAAGCGATCCCGTGCATCCTCCCGTTAGGAAGCCTCTTTGCGCCCGGTGGGTGCCACTTCTTGTCCCAGTCCGCCGCTTTCTTCCCTTTTTGCAAGCATTCTCTCAGGCTGTCTCTAGGATTGAAACCCAGCTCCCGCTTCCGCTCGTTGAGCCATTCGATGTCGTGTCCTTTGGATCCATCATTCTTGAGAGCTATGTCTATGGGATCCATGCCCAGCTCAGCGGCAACACGGTCAAACACGAGCGTAAAGGCTAGAGTGTTGGGAAGCTGTTCGCACCGGACGGCCGTGGTCGGTCCTTTGTTTACCCTCACGACCTTTCTTGGGGCATGAAGGCTAGGAATAGACGTGTTGTCTTCAAAGTGAGTCCCTGGGCCAAAACCTTCCCACTGCGCATTGGCAAAATGGCCTTCAGCATGCACAGCGGTGATCGTTCCGTCATTTTTGAAGCCGACTTTGAAATAGTAATTGCCTTCGTCCATCGAGCCACCGTAGAAGTCGTCCCTCCTTGAGAAAGCAAATTTCACCGGTCTTCCTGTACGCTTGGCCAGGAGCGCGGCACAGTAGTCAGGCCCCTGTTTCCAATAAAACTGGGTCCATCCCCCAAAGGTCGCTCCCTGGTAAGGAAAATTCATCACGATCTTGTTCATCGGCGTTTTGCCAAACCAGGAGTGAATCGTTCGCTTGGCTTCATGGGGACGCTGGTGTTTACACCAAAATTCCGGGTATTCTCCGTTCCACCTCACCACGCCACATGGCCGCTCCGGCGAAACGTAGGTATGAAGAAGTCTTTTTGCGGTAAATTCGACGACCCGGTCTGCTGCTGCAAAACCCTTTTTCACATCTCCGTGCCCTTCGACATGTTCCACCTCAAGATTGCTTTCGGGAACACTCTCCGGGTGTGCGCGTGGGGCATCCGGCTTCAACGCATCCTCTACATTCAGAACAAAAGGACGCTGCTCCCAATCCACATCGATGAGTTTCAGTGCTTCTTCTGCAATCTCTTCGGTATCCGCTGCCACAGCCGCACCCACGAGTTCCCCCTCAAAGCGAGCAACCGCAGGTATAGCTCTAATGGCTGTAGGCCCGTGGCCCCCGAGGTCAATCGCCTCGGGTAGCGCTGGATCGTCGTATCTCAGGATAGCCCTCACTCCTGGCAAGGATTCGGCCCTGCTCGTGTCCATTCGCTTGATCTTCGCATTAGGATAAGGACAGGCAAGGAATTTCATGTGGAGCATCCCCGGCAATTGGATATCCATGGTATAAATAGCCCGACCGCTCGCCTTCTCGATACCATCAAATCTCCGGATTTGTTCCTTGCCTATGTTGTTGAAATCTTTCAGAGGGTACTTGTCTGCCCCGGTGTTGTCCTGCATTTCAATCATTTTTTCGTATTCATCACGAACCATAGACATTTTACTTCCCCCCTTCCTTTCGTCTCAGTTTTCCTGCCGCTTCGCGTATGGCCTTGGGATGCTGAGGGTACGTCCCACACCGGCAGAGATTGCCGCCCAACGCCTCCACGATTTCCTCCTCGGTCGGATTCGGGTTCCTGTCCAGCAGCGCTTTGGCCGTTGTCACAAACCCAGGCGTGCAGTACCCGCACTGCATACAGTGGTGCTTCACATAACTCTCAATCAGCGGATGACCCGCATCCGCAATCCCCTCCGCCGTCTCTATCTTCTTCCCATCACACTCTATGGCCAAGGACATGCAGGAAAGAACCGGCCTCCCGTCCATGATCACGGTACACGAACCGCATGCTCCCCTGTCACAGAACATCTTCGGAGAAGTCAAGCCCATCTTGTCGTGTATCAGATAGTTCAGCGTCCACTCCGGCTGTACCTGGATCTGATACGCCTGGCCATTCACCGTAAGCCTGATCATCCCCTCGGGCAACGGAACCGCTTCACCTCTATGGACACTCAGCGCATGCTCCTTTAACGCCTCAAACGCATCAAACTTCGTGGCACAATAGGGACACAAATGCTTCATCGTTTCCTCCTTCACTCTTCCTAGACCTCCTTAAGCCGGTTAACGGGGAAAGAGCTCTGCTGAGCACAACTCTCCTATGAGATCATGATGGGTTGGAAACTCCTAAAAAAGACCGATTGGCTGATCCGGTTTTCATATTCGTTCCGAAAATATTTCAGCGTATCCAATACGGGAATCGCGGCTGTCTGCCCCAATCCACACATCGATGAAGCAATCATGGCATTCGACAGATCCTCCAACGCCCCTATATCCTCCTGAGCACCATCCCCCTTCACCAGTCTTCCCAATATCTCCATCATCACCTCTGTCCCTTCCCGACAAGGGGTGCAGAAACCGCAAGACTCCTCGTTGAGGAACTCCATCGTCCGGCACACAAAATCAATCACATCCCGGCTCTCGTCAAAGACCACCACAGCCCCGGAACCCAATACCGTCTCAAAGGACAGCGGCGTGCTCAACATGCTGAAGGGAACAATCCCGCCCGTGGATCCCCCCACCTGCACCATCTTGATCCCCTTCGCACCCGCCAGATCCACCACAAGCTCTTTCAGGGTACACCCCAACTCCAACTCGTAGATTCCAGGTTTTGCCACATCCCCGCTCACAGAAAATATCTTTGTCCCCTTGCTCTTCTCCGTTCCCATCTTGCTGTACCACTTCGAGCCCTTTAGAATAATAGGGGGAATGTTCACCAGCGTCTCCACGTTGTTGATAATGGTCGGCTTCTCAAATAGTCCCCTTTCCGGCGGAAAAGGAGGACGATAGCGGGCCTCGCCTCGCTTCCCTTCGATGGAGTTCATCAAGGCCGACTCCTCTCCACAGATATAGGAACCCGCACCCTCACGAATCTCAATTTTCAGGCCATCCAGATAACCCTTCTCCTTCGCCTGCATGATCGCATTCTTGAGAATCTCAAGCAGGTAGTGATACTCTGCGCGCAGGTAAAGGTAGGCCTTTTTTGCACCAATAGCATAGGCCGCTATGGCCATGCCTTCAATCAGACTAAAGGGATCATTCTGGATGATATACCTGTCCTTGAAGGTCCCCACTTCCCCTTCATCCGCATTGCAAATGAGATATTTCTCCTTGCCCGGGCGCTTCTTCGCTAACTCCCACTTCACCCCGCAGGAGAACCCGGCTCCCCCCCGGCCCCGAAGACCAGAGGCCTTCACCTCCTCAATCACTTCCTCCGGCGACATCTTCTCCAGGGCCTTTGCGAGCGCCTTGAACCCGCCCTTCTTCTCATAGGCAGCGATTTGCCTCGGATCTATCTCTCCACAATTACTTAATAGTACTCTTTTCTCAGGCACGGTTATTCCTCCCGATTCTCAATCAAAGGATTTCAATATCTCAGAGATCCTCTCAGGGGTCAGTTGACCGTACACCTCATCATCAATCAGCATCGCCGGCGCCTGATCACAGGCTCCGATGCAGTTGGTCAACGTAAGCGTAAAGCGCCCATCCGCTGTCGTCTCCTCAGGGTTAATCCCCAATTCCTTCCCAACCCACCCTATCAACCTCTCCGCATCTTTCATGCAGCAGGGCACGCTTTTGCACACCCGGATCACGTGTCTCCCCAAGGGCCATGTGGACAGAAAACTGTAAAAGGTCGTCACCCCATAGACATCCCCGACCGTCACCCCCAGCGTCTCCGCAACCCTCACCATGGCATCCTTTGATAGATGGCCGGTTTTCGCCTGCTCCTCTTTGATCATCCCCAAAAGCGCATCTCGTCCATTCCCTTTCTGTCCCATCATGCCACCCCCTTCCTCGACTTCTTCAGCGCACTGGTCGGACAGTAATCAAGGCAGATTCCGCAGTCCTTGCACGCCTCCTTGTCCAAGGCCACATCCCAATCCACGACCACCTTGGAATGGAAACCGCGGTAGGCCATGCTGAAAATGTTCTTCTTCGCAATCTCCCTGCACGCCCGCACACACCGGCGGCATAGAATGCATCTCGACAGGTCCCGACGCACGTAGGGGCTTATCTCCTCCACAGGGTAAAAACGAGGATCCTTCACCTTGAACCTCGGCACACCCACCTCCAGCTTAGAGGCAAGATTATGAAGCTCGCACTCCCTCGCATCCGTGTCCATCACACAAGGGCCTGTGTGGGCCGTGATCAAAAGCTCGAAATTCACTTTGCGGGTAGCGAGAACTCTTGGAGTTTGCGTATGCACCACCATCCCCTCACTGATCGGCGTATGGCACGAGGCCACCAGCCTCGAAGAGCCCTCCACCTCCACCACACAGATCCTGCAATTGCCGCTCGGGCTCAAATCCGGCCTGTGGCAGAGCGTCGGAATCAGAACCCCCACTTTTTCCGACGCTTCAAGAATCGTCGTCCCTTCTCGCCCCCTGACCTCGCGACCATCAATCACAAGTCTTATCTCACCCATCTTTCCACCGCCTGTAAATAAGTTTTGCGTTTCAATTCGTATCAGGCCACCGGTTCTGGTCAGCAGTTATTCCGCATGATTTTCACCCATCAGCCTCCACCTAGGACCATGGATAGGGTCAGCAGATCGCCGTCACTCAACAGGTAGCTGGGCTGAGAGGGCAGGTGATTAACCAAGACTGTAAAGACTCTATCCGTTGGGATACCCAGTTCCTTAATAATCTGGCGCACAGCCTTTCCTTCCCCATTCTCAATCGTGAGGCCTTTATCCGGGTCATAGTCCGGGATATACTTTCGAAGAAGAGGAGTGAGTTCGACGCGCACTGCCATGGGCATTTTCCCCCATTTTTTCTTCGGGTTTAGATCCGCCCCCTAAGCAGGTTGGCACCCCTGCGTCGGAGGTTCATGTCTGGCGGATATACTTGAACGCAACATGCCCAAGTTCAAAAGTATAAGAACGCAGGTAAAGGAATCAGATCCAGTTGACTGAGAACGAATGAAGTGTTTACTTACAAGCTAGGATGGCTCTCTTCACCAAGACTTTGGCAATTTGCACCATGTATCCGTTATCCTTTAGCGGCTTTGCACCTCCGATAGCCGCTTCGCCGGCCGCTTCAGCATTGGCTTCGTTGAGAGCTTTCCCTATCACGGCCTCCTCGGCTTTGGTTGCCCGAAAAGGCGTGACATAGACCGCGTTCAGGCAGATTCTAGCCTTCTCAACCTTCCCCTTGGAACTCACCACCATCACCGCACAATTGACAATAGGAAAATCAATGGATTTCCGCAAAGCAAATTTGAGAAATGCACTCCTGGCACTCTTAGGCGGCGTTGGAATCTGAACCTCTGTCACGATCTCGTCATCGTCAAGCACTGTGGTCTTCGACACGTCTACCCGGAAGAAGTTCTCCGCCTTGATGGTCCTTTTGGACGTCCGGATGCTGGCATCCAGCGCAATGAGGGCCGGCGCCGTATCGCTCGGATGCACCGCAACGCAACCTTCTTCAACGCTGCCCCCGAAAATGGAGTGGTAGCGGTTGTCTCCCTCAAGGGCATAGCACCGGCTCCCTCTCTTCCTGAGGCAAGAAAAGCGGTTGTCAGGATGACGGTAGTACCAGCATCGAATGTCCTGGCAGATATTGCCGCCCAGGGTCCCCATCTCTCTGAGATGGGGCGAGGCACATCTGCCTGCCGCCTCTGCCAGTGCGGCATACCTCTCTCTGATGAGGGGGTTATGGGCGATATCCTCCAAGATGGCCATGGCTCCCACCTTCAACATACCCCCTTCTTCCCGAATCGCATCCATATTCGGTATCTTCTTGAGATTGACTAACGCCTCGGGATAGGCAGGCAGTATCTGGTCCTTCATCTTGCCGACGAGGTCTGTGCCGCCAGCAACCAGATTCGCTTTGTTCCCGTAGCGCTTAAGGATTGAAACTGCCTCCTCTACCGTCAATGCATTAAAATGCGCAAACTTCTTCATTGTTCGTCTCCTATGCCTTCCCTAATGCCTTCAAGACCTTTGATGGCGTTATGGGGAAATCATCAATCCATATCCCAAGCGCATTAAATACTGCAGGTCCTAGGAGTGTGGGGATCATGGTGGCAATGTCTTCGCCCACGCCCACGGTACCGTAAGGCCCATGTCCCAATTGTGTCTCCACTATGATGGTATCGGCGGCCACGCAATCTTTGATGGTCGCATATTTGTAATCAAGCAGATTCCGGTTGAGCAGTACCCCTGTCTGAGGATCCCAGACCATCTCTTCGGTCAAGGCTCTGCCCACACCCATGTAGGTTCCACCGTACATCTGGCCCTCTATGGTCTCGGGAGATATCGCTTTGCCCACATCGTTGACATTGACCACCTTGGTCACCTCAACCACACCGGTCTCGGTATCCACTTCTACCTCCATAAAGTGAGCCTGCCTGCACATACGGGGCCTCCCTGTTTCCAGCGCATCCCCCCATATGCCGTGATTGTGCCAGGCCCAACCAACGATGGGAGGTTGAGTCCAGGTTCCCACGGCGTTGTGCATTGGCATCGCCAGCACCGCAATATCCTTGATGGATTTCCTGTTTTCAGGATTTGCCTTTTCAAAAACAAAACGGTCCTTGATGTCCAGGGACTCAACGTCCAGACCTTCAAAGGAGTTCAGCGCCAAGTCGAGCAACAAAGCCCTGGCCTTTTGGGCGGCCTTGCGCACGATAAATCCGTTTGAACAGAGATTGCACGACCCATCAGGCGACATGAGGGAGAAGATATGATCGGAATCAAAATATTTTAGGGTCACATCTTCCACGGGCACTCCCAATTCATCTGCCACGATTTGACAGTAGGCGGTCCATGGATTTACACCAATGTCCGCCTGCTGGGCAACGATGCTTACAGTTCCATCATTTTCAACCCATACTGCAGCAGACCCTGTGCCGCGCACATCATCCCATTCATGGTCCCAGGTAAATGCGATCCCGTGCATCTTGCCATTGGGAAGCGTGTTTTTTCCAGGAGGATGCCACTTTTTGTCCCAGGCGATGGCCTTCTTCCCTGCGTCGATGCACTCTTTGAGGCTGTCCCTTTCAGGGAACCCATGCTCCCTCTTATATTTGGCTAACCAATCCATCCCATGCCCTTCACAGCCGTCATTTTTCAAAGCCACCAGGGTTGGATCAAGGCCCAGTTCGGCTGCCACATGGTCGAACACCAGGGTCAGGCAGAAGGTGTTGGGGAGCTGTTCGCATCGGTCCCACCAGGCCGGGGCCTTGCTCACGTCCGCGGTTAGCGCTTTACATCTCAGGTTGGGAATTCGGGTGTTGTCCAAAAAATGTTCGATTCCAGGCGTGCACTGGAAAACCGCGAAGATGTTTTTCATATCCACAGCCGTTATGGTTCCATCTCTTTTCGCCCCCACCTTAAAGTAGCTCACCATCATATCGCCCGATTCCCCGTAGAACTTCTCGCTGCGGTCAAAGAGCAGTTTCAAGGGCCGTTCCGCCTTCTTGGCCGTGAGGACAGCCAAAACGTTCATGCCGTTTATGGAGAAATCAGCCGGGTTGCACCGCTCCCCGAAAGAGCAACCTTGATAGGGGGAGTACATGGTGATCTTGTTCATCGGTATATTCAGTTGCTCACTCAGAAGCAACTTGCCGGGATAGGGGTGTTGCGAATGGTTCCACAACTCCAATCTGTCCTCTGTCCATCGCACCACGACGCTTGGCATTTCCGCCCCTGCCCAGAGATGAGCGTGTCGCCTCGCCTTGAATTCAATGATTTTATCTGCTTCCTTGAAACCCTTTTCCACATCCCCCTTTTCAACGAACTCCCTGAAATCCGTCAACTTGTTGCTCTCAGCGCCGAGCAAGAGAACCGGAGCATCCGGCCGTAAGGCCTCTTCCTGATCAAGGATAAACGGCAACTGCTCCCAATCCACTTCAATAAGCCGCAGGGCCTCTATCGCGATTTCTTCACTATCGGCGGCCACCACCGCACCTACCGCCTGTCCCTCAAAACATGCCTTCTCCGCAAGGATGACCCGTTCGGGCTTCAGGGCGAACCCGGAAAACTGGGAGGCCATTCTGTCCGGTCCTCCCACGCTGCCGTTCAGGGTTCTTCCCTTGATTTCAGGGTCGTCATATCTGAGTATAGCCCGCACCCCCGGCAAGGCTGCCGCCTTGGAAGTGTCCATTTTGAGGATTCTTGCATGGGCATAGGGGGACCTCATCACCTTAGCATAGAGCATCCCAGGGATTTGAATATCTCTGGTATAAACGGCCTTACCACTTGCTTTGGCATATCCGTCAATGCGGCGTATCCCGCGCTTTCCGATATGGTTGTAAGTGATGGTCGGGATATCTGCATCAAGATTGTAAAGGCCTTCCTTCTTGAGATTTTCATAGGGTCGTATTTTGACATTGCCCATGATCTATTCTCCTCTCTTTCGTCCCAACTTTCCAGCCGCTTCGCGTATGGCCTTGGGATGCTGAGGGTACGTCCCACACCGGCAGAGATTGCCGCCCAACGCCTCCACGATTTCCTCCTCGGTCGGATTCGGGTTCCTGTCCAGCAGCGCTTTGGCCGTTGTCACAAACCCGGGGTGCAATACCCGCACTGCATGCAGTGGTGCTTCACATAGCTCTCAATCAGCGGATGACCCGCATCCGCAATCCCCTCCGCCGTTTCTATCTTCTTCCCATCACACTCTATGGCCAAGGACATGCAGGAAAGAACCGGCCTCCCGTCCATGATCACGGTACACGACCCGCATGCTCCCCTGTCACAGAACATCTTCGGAGAAGTCAAGCCCATCTTGTCGTGTATCAGATAGTTCAGCGTCCACTCCGGCTGTACCTGGATCTGATACGCCTGGCCATTCACCGTAAGCCTGATCATCCCCTCGGGCAACGGAACCGCTTCACCTCTATGGACACTCAGCGCATGCTCCTTTAACGCCTCAAACGCATCAAACTTCGTGGCACAATAGGGACACAAATGCTTCATCGTTTCCTCCTTCACTCTTCCTAGACCTCCTTAAGCCGGTTAACGGGGAAAGAGCTCTGCTGAGCACAACTCTCCTATGAGATCATGATGGGTTGGAAACTCCTCAAAAAGACCGATTGGCTGATCCGGTTTTCATATTCGTTCCGAAAATATTTCAGCGTATCCAATACGGGAATCGCGGCTGTCTGCCCCAATCCACACATCGATGAAGCAATCATGGCATTCGACAGATCCTCCAACGCCCCTATATCCTCCTGAGCACCATCCCCCTTCACCAGTCGTCCCAATATCTCCATCATCACCTCTGTCCCTTCCCGACAAGGGGTGCAGAAACCGCAAGACTCCTCGTTGAGGAACTCCATCGTCCGGCACACAAAATCAATCACATCCCGGCTCTCGTCAAAGACCACCACAGCCCCGGAACCCAATACCGTCTCAAAGGACAGCGGCGTGCTCAACATGCTGAAGGGAACAATCCCGCCCGTGGATCCCCCCACCTGCACCATCTTGATCCCCTTCGCACCCGCCAGATCCACCACAAGTTCTTTCAGGGTACACCCCAACTCCAACTCGTAGATTCCAGGCTTTGCCACATCCCCGCTCACAGAAAATATCTTTGTCCCCTTGCTCTTCTCCGTTCCCATCTTGCTGTACCACTTCGAGCCCTTTAGAATAATAGGGGGAATGTTCACCAGCGTCTCCACGTTGTTGATAATGGTCGGCTTCTCAAATAGTCCCCTTTCCGGCGGAAAAGGAGGACGATAGCGGGCCTCGCCTCGCTTCCCCTCGATGGAGTTCATCAAGGCCGACTCCTCTCCACAGATATAGGAACCCGCACCCTCACGAATCTCAATTTTCAGGCCATCCAGATAACCCTTCTCCTTCGCCTGCATGATCGCATTCTTGAGAATCTCAAGCAGGTAGTGATACTCTGCGCGCAGGTAAAGGTAGGCCTTTTTTGCACCAATAGCATAGGCCGCTATGGCCATGCCTTCAATCAGACTAAAGGGATCATTCTGGATAAGGTACCTGTCCTTGAAGGTCCCCACTTCCCCTTCATCCGCATTGCAAATGAGATATTTCTCCTTGCCCGGGCGCTTCTTCGCTAACTCCCACTTCACCCCGCAGGAGAACCCGGCTCCCCCCCGGCCCCGAAGACCAGAGGCCTTCACCTCCTCAATCACTTCCTCCGGCGACATCTTCTCCCGGGCCTTTGCGAGCGCCTTGAACCCGCCCTTCTTCTCATAGGCAGCGATTTGCCTCGGATCTATCTCTCCACAATTACTTAATAGTACTCTTTTCTCAGGCACGGTTATTCCTCCCGATTCTCAATCAAAGGATTTCAATATCTCAGAGATCCTCTCAGGGGTCAGTTGACCGTACACCTCATCATCAATCAGCATCGCCGGCGCCTGATCACAGGCTCCGATGCAGTTGGTCAACGTAAGCGTAAAGCGCCCATCCGCTGTCGTCTCCTCAGGGTTAATCCCCAATTCCTTCCCAACCCACCCTATCAACCTCTCCGCATCTTTCATGCAGCAGGGCACGCTTTTGCACACCCGGATCACGTGTCTCCCCAAGGGCCATGTGGACAGAAAACTGTAAAAGGTCGTCACCCCATAGACATCCCCGACCGTCACCCCCAGCGTCTCCGCAACCCTCACCATGGCATCCTTTGATAGATGGCCGGTTTTCGCCTGCTCCTCTTTGATCATCCCCAAAAGCGCCTCTCGTCCATTCCCTTTCTGTCCCATCATGCCACCCCCTTCCTCGACTTCTTCAGCGCACTGGTCGGACAGTAATCAAGGCAGATCCCGCAGTCCTTGCATGCCTCCTTGTCCAAGGCCACATCCCAATCCACGACCACCTTGGAATGGAAACCGCGGTAGGCCATGCTGAAAATGTTCTTCTTCGCAATCTCCCTGCACGCCCGCACACACCGGCGGCACAGAATGCATCTCGACAGGTCCCGACGCACGTAGGGGCTTATCTCCTCCACAGGGTAAAAACGAGGATCCTTCACCTTGAACCTCGGCACACCCACCTCCAGCTTAGAGGCAAGATTATGAAGCTCGCACTCCCTCGCATCCGTGTCCATCACACAAGGGCCTGTGTGCGCCGTGATCAAAAGCTCGAAATTCACTTTGCGGGTAGCGAGAACTCTTGGAGTTTGCGTATGCACCACCATCCCCTCACTGATCGGCGTATGGCACGAGGCCACCAGCCTCGAAGAGCCCTCCACCTCCACCACACAGATCCTGCAATTGCCGCTCGGGCTCAAATCCGGCCTGTGGCAGAGCGTCGGAATCAGAACCCCCACTTTTTCCGCCGCTTCAAGAATCGTCGTCCCTTCTCGCCCCTTGACCTCGCGACCATCAATCACAAGTCTTATCTCACCCATCTTTCCACCGCCTTGTTACAATTTTGTTCCCGTCAAAGTATCTTCCCAATTCTGCTCAACAAAGCATAAGTGCTTGAAAGCTTCTTTTGCTCCTCTCCGAGGGTCATGTTCTCTAACCGCGCCAAGAATATTTTCATGCTGTTGTAACAATGCCTTTCGTCTGTCTTTTTTTCTAAAAACCCCACCCCACGCAAGGCGGAGCTCTTCCTGCAGCAGGTCATACATCGTTTTCATCATATGGATGTATGCCTCGTTATGAGTCGCTTCTGCTATCTTAGAATGGAAATCCAAATCGGATTTGGCTCCAAGCCGGTTTTTTCCAAAATCTTCTTCCATCTGTTTCAGAATACTTTCCAGTTGCTTAATCTCCTTGTCCGTAGCCCGCTCCGCAGCCAAAGCAGTAGCACCCATTTCAAGGTATTTTCTAATCTCGATGATCTTTAGAATGTTCGAGGGAGATCTCTTGCTGAACGATACCAATGGGTCTTGTATGGATCGGGTTGTGATCGGTCTTACAAAGGTACGGTTTCCTTGCTGAATCTCAAGCAATCCCATACCCTGGAGTGTATTCAAGGCTTCACGAAGGGAAACCCTGCTGACGAATAGAGACCTGGCCAATTCTCTTTCCGGAGGGAGTTTCTCTCCTGGTTTGAGCTTTCCCCCAAAAATGTGAGCCTTCAATTGCTCTACGATCTCGTCGGCTACTTTTTTTTGTCTAACGGGTTCAAATATCTGGGCCATAAATGGTCCTACCACTGGATATCTTTGTGCGACTTTTAGCTTCAGCCTGGGAAATTGTCAAGAGAAAACAAACCGCGCGTTCAATAAAATATGGAAAACCAAAGAAGCGCTCAAAAAATACTTGACTTGGTGGTACACTTATCATACCAATGTGTCATTTCCTTATTTCCCAGTTTCCCTGGCACTATAGTCATTGATACTTATCAACCCCATAACCGATGAAAGGAGGTGTTCCCGATCTGACTGATTTCTGAAGAATAAGGCGGCACTGTGGTTGGATTTACTTCTTATAACTCAGATTAAAGGAGGTCTTGAGATGAGAAACAAAGGTTTTCTTGTAGCTGTGATTTTGCTCTGTATGTTTGCTTTCGTTTCGGCAGCATCGGCCCAGCAAAAAGTCATCGGTGTGGCTAACCAGTGGTTGGGCAATGACTGGAATTTTTTTGCCAACGAGGCTATCGTTAAGTACCTTGAAGCAAAGGGCGTCAAGGCGGAGGTGACCAACGCCCAGGGAAGAACAGGCCAGCAAAAGGCGGACGTAGAGAATTTCATTGCCAAGAAAGTGAACGGAATCATCATCAAGGGAGGTGAAGGAGGAGCCTTTCTGGATGTCTCCATGAAGGCCTTCGAAGCGAACATTCCGGTGGTTGGCGTCATGATGTTCCTGCCCGGCGCGGTCGCAACCACCGACTCCAATGTCTGGGAGGGTAACGTGAACATGGGAATTTGGCTGGTCAACCAGATGCACGGCGAGGGGAAGTATATCATCCTTGATGCCGCCGGCTGGCACAGCCTTGGTTGTCCGAAGGGAAGCCGTTGAAACCGTCCTGAAATGGTTCCCGGCCATAAAGCGCGTGGCCAATGTCTACGAGGTGGATACCGCCGACCCGGTGAATAACTCCTCCTCAATTGTCAAGTCGACCCTCCGTGCCCACCCTGATTTGAAAGCGGTGGTTTGCACATGGGGAATGCCCGGCCGTGGGGGCCATCAGGCCATCACCGAGATGGGGAAGCAGAACCAGGTTTCCGTGGTCTGCACGGATGCAGATCGCCCTGTCTTGCGGAGATGGCCAAACCCGGTGCGCCTCGCGCAGCCTGTCTCGGATTGGATCCCAAACTCAATGGGGAGTATGCTGCGGAGCTGATCGTGGATGCCCTCAGGTATAAAACCGCTGGCTGAGGCAAAGGCAAACATGAACACCCTTTATGTCGTGCCCAGCGGACCTGACGTCCAATACGGACCCGAAGAAGGAGTTCAAGACCAAGAGAGTTTTCACTTTGGACGAGGCATGGCAGTATTACCACTCCGCCCATAAGAGACCCTGGTAATGCGTCGAACTGCGTGGCTTGCGGGATTCACACACGTGATCCCGCAAGCCCACCTCTTGCGGAGCGTTAACCCTTGGAGCTGACCAGATGAGCGCATCGAGTCCGGAGCAGCAAAATGACATCGTGATCACCACCCGGGCGTTTCAAAGTATTTCCCGGGCGTACAGGCCCTGAAGGATCTGGACTTTGAGGTCAGACGGGGCGAAGTCCATGCCCTTGTCGGCGAAAACGGCGCGGGGAAGTCCACCCTGATGAAGATCATCGTTCGTGAGTACTTGGAAGATGAAGGGGATGTCTTTATTGACAACCGGAACATCAGGGACATGGGGATTCGCGATGTGCAGCAACTAGGTCTCAGCTTGATTCACCAGGAGCTGAATCTAGTTCCAACGCTCACCGTCGCCCACAATATCTGCTTGGGCCAGGAACCCGTGACCAAGATTGGAACCATCGACTGGAAAAAGATGCGCGAAAAGGCAAAGGAGTTCCTCGATGAGGTCTCCCCGGAGATCAAGCTAACCGCCAGAATCCAGGACCTGAGCACCTCTCATCAGCAGCTCGTGGCCATCGCGCGCTCGCTGGTAACCAAGCCGCGCTTCCTCATTCTGGACGAGCCAACGGCCCGCCTTGACCAAAAGGCCACGGAAAATCTCTTTTCCTTCCTCAGGAATGCAAAAAGCAAAGGCCTTACGGTCGTCTACATCTCCCATCGGCTCGAGGAGATCTACCGAATCTGCGATCGCATCACCGTGTTGAGGGACGGCCGGAAGATCATCACCGCGCCCGTGAATGATCTTCCCCAGGGCGACCTGATCAGGCACATGGTCGGAAGGGAGATCACCCAACAGGTGCCGAAGGAGCAAGTGCCCATCGGTCCAGGTCATCCTGTCGGTCAGCGATCTGTCACCCGAAGAAAAAAGGCGAGAATATCGATTTCGACCTCAAGATCGGGAGAGATCCTTGGAGTGGTGGGAAGCATCGGAGCCGGAAAGAGCGAAGTGGCACACGCCGTTTTCGGTGCAGACCCGAAGAAATCAGGGACCATCCAGATATCCGGAGAAGAAGTGAGCATCAAGCAATCCGATGGAGTCCATTGCGTCAGGCCTCGCTTTGATCCCCGAGGAACGGAAAGCTCAGGGTCTGGTGGGAGACGAATCCCTGAGGAAAAACATGACCATGGCCTCCCTGGCGAAGAAATTCTGCGCGGCCAAGCTGTGGATCCAGCAAGGCCGGGAGACGGGAGGCTGTGAAAAGATCAATAGAAGCCCTCAGAATCGCCACCCGCGGAACTGAACAGGAAGTTCAATTCTTGAGCGGCGGCACCCAGCAGAAAGTGGTCCTCGGCAAGTGGCTGATCAGCGATTCGGACATCTATATTTTCGATGAACCAACCAAAGGAATAGACGTCGGTGGAAAGCATGAGATCTACCGGCTGATCATCGACCTCGCGCGCCAGGGGGCTGGTATCGTTTTTATCTCAAACGAACTCGGGGAAGTGCTGTCGCTTTGTGATCGCATACTTGTCATGTACCAGGGAAGGATCGTCAAGGAGCTGAGCACTAGCGCAACGAACAGGGAAGAGATCCTGTTCTATGTCATGGGCGGGAAAGACTATGGGCAGAACACCGACGGACTCGGGAACATCATCAATAACTATGGGGCTGTCTTGGCTTTTTCGCTGCAATCGCCTTTTTCTCGATCGCAACGGACACATTTTTTCGCTGGGGAAACCTCCGAAACATCCTGTCCAATCCACCGCCTTAGGGGTATGCGCCTTCGGGTTAACGATCGTTTTGATCGTGGGTGAGATCGACTTCTCCTATGGCGGCATCATTGGCCTGGTGGGGGCCGTACTGGCGAGCATGCTCAAGGAGGGCTATTCCCCTTTGTCAGCAATCCTCGTTTGTCTGCTGATTGGAGGTGCGGCTGGCTTGCTCAATGCCTTTTTGGTCGTTCGGCTTCAAGCTCTCATCGTTTCTTGCCACCGTCGCTGTCTTCTTTCTGTGCTTGGGAGCTGAAAGGGTTTACAGTCACGGCGTCACCGTTTGGATAGACAACAAGACCATGCTCTCCCTTGTTCAGGGGCACATAGGGCCTGTTCCTACACCTATTGTTATACTGCTCTCCCTCTTTCTTGTCTGCTGGTTTCTCCAAACCCAGACGCGGGCAGGGCAGCAGGCCAGGGCCATCGGAGAAAACGTGCAGGCTGCTCGGGAGACAGGCATCCAGGACGAATCTGGTGAAGTCAGCCGCTTTTGTGCTTGCGGGACTGCTCTTTGCGTTCGCCGGTTGTCTCGAGACGTTACGAAATGGCGGCGCAATTATGTACTCAGGCAAGCAGCTCTTGTTGTTCGTGTTGGCAGCCAGCTTTCTGGGTACAGCGACATTCAAGGCGGGCAAGGCGAATTTCCCGGGAACGCTTGTTGGTGCTTTTTTCCTTATTACTTTAATGAATGGATTTACGCTCTTAGGTATGCAGTTCTACCTGATCCCCATTGCCCAAGGTCTCATTCTTATAGCATCCGTTGCGATCTCTTCTATAAGGAGGCGGGAAATTGAGCAAGTCAAATTCTAGTCTGGCACTGCCCGCTGCGGAAGCGCATCAAACAACACACGCCAGCCGCTTCATGCTGAAGAGATCATTGGGTTTCTTAATCCGCTATTCGATATTTGTTTTCTTCGGCATTTTTTTCGCCATCGTCAGCTATCTCCGCCCGGGTTTTTTGAGCCTCGGGAATATTTACGATATCCTTATTGAGGCAAGTTTTGTGTCGTTTGTCGCCTTTGGTGAAGCCATTGTGATTGCAGCAGGAGCGGTAGATTTGTCCATAGGCAATATTGCCGGATACGGGGCAATGTTAACCAGCTATTTCCTGGGCGTTAGGGACTTGCCTGTTCCGCTCGGAGTCGCGATCGGCGTTGTCGCAGGAGGCGTGATCGGCCTCATCAACGGATTTTTCGTTACCCGTTTCTATATGAATTCCCTAATAGCCACTTTAGGAACCATGTTCATCTTGGTGGGATTTCTCTACATGATTACCTTCGGACAGTCCATCATGCTTTTGCCAGCCGCCTTTACTCGTCTAGGCAAAGGGACCGTCCTGGGACTTCCCATTCCCATTATTGTCATGGTCTTTGCCTTTGCGATTTGCCACCTGCTTATGGAGAAAACGAAATACGGTCGATACCTTCAGTTCATAGGCGGCAACATCGAGGCCTCTAGGCTTTCGGGGATAGATGTCAAGAACTTGATTCTCTTTGCTTTCGTGTTTTGCGGCTTGATGGGCACCTTGAGTGGTATCCTGCTGGCAGCCCGTCAGGGCTTGGCCAATGTCGACCTGGGGGAGCGCTTCCTTCTCCAGGCCTTCACTGCGGCCATGCTCGGGACAGTGATTTTTGGAGGGAAGAACGTGATGCTGGGGACCCTCTTGGGAGCCATCATTTTGATCAGCCTTATCAATGGAATGACTATCTTGGGGGTGGGTCCTGAGTGGATCTATTTTGCTCAGGGCTCCCTTCTCTTAGGAGCTATTTTACTCAATTACTACTCGAAGAGAGTCCTGCCAGGGCTCTCCCGATAGATGGAATCGTTAACCGATCAATAG